>CAYTEA010000006.1:60289-173763 GCA_964436695.1 uncultured Leptospiraceae bacterium | reverse complement strand
TTTTTTATCCTTTTATATGTCGAACGTCCGTGTCCATTATTTTGAGGGAAGGTCAGAGCGTCCGTTCTGCGGAAAATTTACGGCAACAAACTTCCCGTTGCAAGGTCGAATGCTGCAATTCTTCCACGGGTTTGACCGTTCATAGACAGAAAATTCCCTGCAACATATAGAGCATTTCCTGATTGAAGCATTGTAAAAATGGATCCTCCTCCGTCTGTGTCCATTATCCAGGAATTTAGCGCTCCGGTTGAAGAATTAAATGAAGCAAGGTTTAGCCTGGTTTGGCCCGAAATCATATTGAAAGAGCCTCCGACATATATCGTATTTGAATATTCCAGAATTTTATATAATGGATAATCTACATCCGGATTCCACGCATCTGCCGATCCAGAGTTTATGTCTAGACGCGCAAGATTGTTTCGGGTCTGTCCTCCAATTGTGCTAAAAGATCCCCCGACATAAGCACTCGTGCCCGAAATATGAATTGAATTCACCGGACTATTTGCATTTGGGTTAAAGGTTGCAACTAACGTCCCGGCCAAATCCAGCGCAGCAATATTATTTCTTGTAGAGCCATTAATATTTGTGAAATTTCCTCCTATGTAAACAGTGGTTGGGGTTACTGTCAAACTTAGAACATTTGAACCCGTAATCGAAGGATTAAATGAACTAACGCTTCCAGTATTTATGTCAAACACGGCAAGATATGTTCTTCCTTGCCCTCCAATAGTCGAGAAATTTCCACCCACAAAAAGATTGGAATTTGAATAGTAAAGAGCATTAACGGCAAAATTCGCGTTTGGATTCCAAGAGTTTAAATTTCCAGTTGTCGCATCATATGACGCAATATTATTTCTTGCACTGCCGCTTATTGTCGTAAAAGATCCGCCAACAACAAGTGTCGTATTTACAACTAAAAGTGCATTAATGCCTGACCCTCCGGCAACACTGGGATTCCAAGGTGTAACATTGCCTGTTAATAAATCAATTCCTGCTAAATTATTTCTGGATTGTCCTCCGATAGTTGTAAAATCTCCCCCAACGTACAGTGTGTTGCAGTATCTGGCCAATGTATTTACATTATTTGCGGTTAATCCGACCCCCACAGTCGGATTCTGCGTAGAAAAACCTGTTGAAGTAGAGTCAGATGTAAGCGCATTTCCAGCCAAATCTATTGCACCGGTAGTAATTTTTACCTTGTAGGAATTTCCCACACAAAGATTTGGATTTGCGGAAAAAGTGAAGGTAGGATTTCCACTGGTTGTTAGAGTTCCACCAATGCAGGTTGAAAAACTGTCCGCGCTGACTTGGAACGAACCGCTACAAGCTCCGTCTGCGCTTTGAGCCGTAAGAGTCGAGGTGCTCATGGATTCGCTGAAAGTGACGCTGATGGAATTTGTTACCGAAACACCGGTTGTAGAATCTACAGGTGATATACTCTTGATAGTCGGTGGACTTGTGTCATTTGAAGTCGTTCCAGAATTCGACGGAGACTGAGGGCAAAATACACTGTCCTGTCCGAAGACACACCTAAGCCCCTGCATTGCGAGAAACGAATTGTCTCCGATATGGGAAGGGTTGTCTAGTTTTTCTTTACTACAAGAAGCATAAAGCAATACAAAAATGAAGACTGGTTTTATGAGTAAATATTTTTTCACTAGGGAAGTAAACTTCCTGTATTTACGTCGAATGCGGCAATACCTCCGCGGGATTGGAGTGTCATTGTCGTAAATTGTCCCCCAACGTAGAGGATGGACCCTGAACGTACCGCAGCCCAAACTGTATTATTTGCATTCGGATCCCATGTGGATACTGTTCCGGTTGTTGCATCTACTGATGCTATATTATTTCTAGTATAACCTCCAATTAATGCAAATCCGCCAAAAACATAGACACTATTTGAATAGCTGATAAGAGCGGCTACATTGTTCACTGGAATATTCGCAACAAGAGAAGTTGCGGATCCTGACGGTACACTAACTTCAGCAAACATATTTCGTGCGGCACCTCCAACGTTTGTGAACTGTCCCCCTAGAAAAACAGATGATGTCATAGGGAGAATTGCAGCGACATTGGTTCCTGAAGCATTTGGATCCCAAGAAGTGGCGTTACCTGTTGAAGCATCAACCGAACCAATACGATTCCTTGGCCCATTTAGCCCTGTAAATGTACCCCCGGCATAAATTAATCCATTAGAATAGGCCAATGTTAGAACACCACCACCGGTTGCGCCTGGATCCCAAGAATTCAGAGCCGCTGATGTTGCATTAACAGACGCAATATTATTTCTCGCCGTACCATTAATAAAGGTGAATGTACCGCCAATATAAATACTGTCTCCAACGGGAAGAATAGAACTAACATTTGTACCGGTAGTAATATTCGGATTCCAAGACGTCACAGATCCTGTATCCTTATCCACGGCTCCGATGTAATTTCTTGCGGATCCTCCCAAGTTTATGAAATAACCCCCAGCATACAATGTATTTCCGGAGATCGCAAGCGCTTGCACCTGTCCACCAGTTGCACCTGGATTCCAGCTTGTAGTAATTCCGGTTGTGAGATCAATTGCCGCAATATTCGTTCTGGCCTGTCCTCCAACGGTTGCAAAGCTTCCACCGATATACAAAATATTGCACGAAACCTGCATAGCATAAACGCTTCCGGATGTCCCCGTCCCCACAATCGGATTTTGTGTGGAGAATCCGGTCGAAGTTGAGTCAGATATAAGCGCATTTCCAGCCAAGTCTTTTGCACCGGTAGTAATTTTTACCTTGTAGGAATTTCCCACACAAAGATTTGGATTTGCGGAAAAAGTGAAGGTAGGATTTCCACTGGTTGTTAGAGTTCCACCAATGCAGGTTGAAAAACTGTCCGCGCTGACTTGGAACGAACCGCTACAAGCTCCGTCTGCGCTTTGAGCCGTAAGAGTCGAGGTGCTCATGGATTCGCTGAAAGTGACGCTGATGGAATTTGTTACCGAAACACCGGTTGTAGAATCTACAGGTGATATACTCTTGATAGTCGGTGGACTTGTGTCATTTGAAGTCGTTCCAGAATTCGACGGAGACTGAGGGCAAAATACACTGTCCTGTCCGAAGACGCACCTAAGCCCCTGCATTGCAAGAAACGAATTGTCACCGACACGGGAGGGGTTGTCTAGTTTTTCTTTACTGCATGAGAGTAAGAGGAAAATAAAAAATGGATATGTAAATGAATAATTTTTCATCTATGGCAGTAGGCTCCCCGTTGCAAGATCGAATGCGGCAATTCTGAGCCTACTTTGGCCGAAAGCTGTACCAAAAATTCCTGAAACATAGATTACATTTCCGGAAATTAAAATCTTATCAACATAATTGCCCGGGTCCGGAATCCAGCCCAAATCAACTCCTGTAGAAGTGGATAGCACCGAGAGGTTGTTTCTGATTGATCCCCCTGAATTCGTGAAAAAACCACCAAGATATAATGATGTCGAATTCAGAACTAGGGTTTTCAGATAGGTTCCTGACATATTTGCAGTAAAGGAAGAGTTGCATACTCCTGTCGAATCATTTACTTCAGCCAACAATACTCGCGTGCAAGCCGCAGAAAAAATCGTAAATTGTCCCCCGACATAAATAGACCCAGTTGAAGAAATTGCTAGTGAATTTACCATGGTCAATGTTCCTCCACTTGCCGGATACCAACTTCCATTGACTACTCCAGTTGATTTGTCTGCAACTGCGAGGTATTGAACGGCCTGTCCACCGATAGTGGAAAATCTTCCTCCAATGTAGATGTTCGATCCGGAAAATTCGATCACGTTGACATCAGGAAATGCCCCTGTTGTACCACCTGTCGGATACCAGCTTGTTGCGTTTCCAATACCATTCATATCAATGGCCGCAATATTATTTCTCGTTGTTGCGCCTACTGTTGAAAATAATCCTCCGACATAAATAATGCTGTTATCGGGGACGATAGTGTTAATCTGACTACCAGTTATTACAGGATTCCATCCATTCAACGAACCGGTAGTAATATCAAACGACGCTAATTTTGATCTGGCAGAACCTCCTGCTATTGTAAAATTTCCGCCCACGAAAAGAGTTGTTCCGGATAAAGCTATTGCATATACAGCGCTATCCGTTCCGGGATTCCAAGAGGTTGTTGATCCGGTTAATAAATCTATGGAGCCGATGGAATTTCTAGTTTGTCCTCCAAGAGTAGTGAATGATCCACCTACATAAAGCGTATTGCAATATTTTGCAATAGAATAAATTTCATTGTTTGCCCCCGTCCCCACCGTAGGATTTTGTGTGGAGAATCCGGTCGAAGTTGAGTCAGATGTAAGCGCATTTCCAGCCAAGTCTTTTGCACCGGTAGTAATTTTTACCTTGTAGGAATTTCCCACACAAAGATTTGGATTTGCGGAAAAAGTGAAGGTAGGATTTCCACTGGTTGTTAGAGTTCCACCAATGCAGGTTGAAAAACTGTCCGCGCTGACTTGGAACGAACCGCTACAAGCTCCGTCTGCGCTTTGAGCCGTAAGAGTCGAGGTGCTCATGGATTCGCTGAAAGTGACGCTGATGGAATTTGTTACCGAAACACCGGTTGTAGAATCTACAGGTGATATACTGGCTACAGTTGGTGGGGTTGTGTCAGATACTGTCCCTGTCGCAGTACCTGTAGCGGTTCCCGTCCCTGTGGCTGGGCAAAATACGCTGTCTTGTTTGAAGACACACCTAAGCCCCTGCATTGCGAGAAACGAATTGTCACCGACACGGGAGGGGTTGTTCAAATCCATCCTAGCACAAGATGATTCAAACGCAAATAATAGAGAAATAAAGATCCATTTGATAATTGTTTCCCATGCGATCTGAATTATTTTACCAAACTTACCAATCACGGACAAAATCCTCTCGCCTCATATAACAATTGTAGTATAGATTTCTTTCTTTTTGGACAGTAAATTTTTTTTTGTAATAAGTCGATGTTATTAGTTCATTTAGCAGAAAGAACAGTTGTGTTATTTTATTGTCAATTTCTATGAGCAAGTCTCGGAAAAGCCTTATTTACTTACAAAAAGAAGTAATTGCAACGAATGTTATAATTTTCCATCCGCTTTAACCTTGACAAGCAGCCAATCTGTTAATCCGGAATAAGAAATGATCGGCGTTTTCGACCCGATGGAGGCAATTGATCCCGTTGCACTTCCGGAAAAAATAAAACCACCGTCGCTTGTTGGAGTGATAAATTTACTCTGCTCTGCTCCCGATGAACTCCCAATCATTTCATACCATTTCACAGAACCACTTGCGCTTAGTTTAATGAGCATTAAATCAGAGGTTCCACCGGCAAATGGATACTGAGGAGATGTTCCGCCTAACGTACTAATAGAGCCCGTTGTATATCCGTACAAAACAATATTGCTATCCGAAGTCTCAGTAGCCGCAGTACACGAACTTTGAACCGAGGAGCTTCCGATAAACGTAAACCATTCTAAGTCTCCAGACGAATTCAGTTTCGCACTAAAACAGTCAGATGTAGCGCCGCTAAAAGTAAGAAGTGGGCTTTTTCCGTTTATTGTTGCGGATGCGCCGAACTTTCCGGTAACAACAGCGCCCCCGTCCGAGGTGCCGTAAACTCCGCTTCCATCGTCTGCGGCGCCACTTCCCAAATAAGTAAACCATTGCAGATTTCCATTTGAATCAATTTTTGTAATAAATTGGTCGGTTAATCCGCCAGAAAAGGAAAGCTTTGGAGTTAATCCCGAAATAGACGATGTCAACGCGCTTGCATTTCCGATTCCGATATAACCACCGTCAGCCGTTATGGATAGATTAAGCAAGGAATCCGATGATGTGGACCCTCCAATATAGGTTATCCAAGTAAAAGAACCTCTATCATCTAATTTAAGTATGAATTGGTCAAATACACTCGCGCCACCCGAGTGGGAATTTTTTGGAGTCACACCGGAGAAAGTTGTCAAAGCTGCGTGAGAACTCCCGCCCAGAATGTATCCGCTATTATCGTTCGTTTGTAAAATACTAGCCGGCATCGTTGCACCTGTTCCACCACTTCCGAGAAAAGTATACCATTGCACTTTGCCGGTGGAACTAATCTTTAGCACTAATCCATCGAAAGTCGAAGTTCCTGAAAATGAATTTAATGTACTGACCCCTCCTAAGCTAGAAAATCCGGTCGCAGCGGTTCCGGTGATGACAAAGTTGCCATCAATAGTTTCATCAGCTGCAAAGCAATTATCATTGCCCGCACCCCCATAAAAAGAATACCAACTTACGGCACCGGATGAGTTCAATTTGACAACCAGACAGTCGTTGGTTCCGGTTGTATTTGAAATAATGGGAGTAATGCTTCCTATAGACGAAATATTTATATCGGATGTACCAACGATAAGGTATCCATTGTCAGAGGTTTGTAAAATTCTACTTGGAGTATCGGTTCCGGTTGCACTCCCGAGAAAACTAAAAAAAGAAGTTTCTTCAACGCCAATAGTGAAGCTCACCCCTGAAAGATCTTTTGTTGCGTTTACAGAAAGTCCCGATGAAACATTCGAGATTTTAACAAGATAGTCATTTTCAATCGAAACCCCGAAAGAGCCTAGCATCACTTTATTGAAAGATTTAACAGTTACATTAAAATTGACTGAACCTGCAAAATTCGAAAAGTTCCCGGAGGTATCCGACGATGCTGTTATGGGAGTTGAACCGTCGCCTTTCGAAAAGCTCAAAACCGCCCCACCAATTGGAGTATTCGAACTGTTGGAAAAAATATTCCCTTTTATGGGAATTCTAGGGCATAAAGAACTGTCAATTCCCGAAAGACAAAATAAATATTGCATTTTAAAAAATGAGTTACTTCTCGGATCATTGAAGTTATTTAACTCCAAATCGCAACCAGTAAAAAGGAGAATTGCAGCTACTATAAAAGATTTCAAATTAACTCCTTTTTTATTTCAAAAAAAACATTGGCGCATCTCAGTGCAACCTCTCAATTGCCTTAATCATTTGCAAAATTGTCAATCCATATATCGAAATCTACAACTCAAAAGATCTGATAAACTCCCTGATAGTTTCAATATGGTCAATTTCCGGAGAAGGGTTTTCCTGGCTCGGTTCATAGAGGTGATCGTCGAAAACGTGATAGTCGAATATTTTGAGTTCAAAATCCGGAATTGTAATAATTATATTTTCAGAATGTAGGTCAAAAATGAGTTTTTCCTTTTCTGCCAGATATTGAGTTGCTTCGATCACTCTGTGAAAATCGAACGCGATCTTTTTCAATTTTCCTTTTCCGATAATTCCAAACTTGTGGGTGTCAAAATTCAGTTTCCATTTCGGGAAAAGCATCTCTCCGATTACATTCTGTTTCACTTTTTCATTCAGCTTGACGAATTCTTTCAAATGTTTTCCGGCAATTAATTTTTGATTGTCGCATGGAGTGAGAGTTGCTATCGGATAACGGAAAGGATTTGACCGGTAACGAAGCCCCATAAAAAAACGAGTAGGCATGACTAGATCAGGGATCAGCGATTTGATTTTCCAGTATTGAAGCCTTTCCAGCCCCAGCCTTTTGAATTTAAAATCGATTTCTTCTTTTGTCGAGTCCAGAAATGCCCGCCTCTCCAGAAATTCCTTCAATTGCATTTCTTCAGGTTTCAGATACTTGGGTAAGTTTTTGGAGACTTCTTTGTAAAGAGACCCAAACAACGGGTCGGATAAGAATTTGGATTTTCCGATTTTTACTACTTGATTCCAGGGGAGTTTGTAAACGAATTTGTAAGAACCGCGTCCGATATAATCCTCGTTCGTTATCGGCATGAAGTTGTCCAGAAATTCTCGGTTATATCGATGCGTTATGCGAAATACATGGGATACCGGAAAGATTTTCTCGTAGGTTTTTCTGACTATGCCGGATTGCCTTAGAGCCAAGTCGACCGGAAGGTCTTCAACCGGAATCGGTTTTTTTTCTTTTTCCGGGTCAAAGAATAATTCTCTGTCCAGGCCTTTTTCCAGGATTTCTATGAAGTTAGGGAATTTATTTAATTTTCCTAGTTGCCACCAGCTTTTAGATTTTGACGGACTGTCTTTAGATTCTTCTTCACCCACAAATATGGATTAACTGATAAACCTCGAATCCGGTCATCTAAAATTTTTCAAGAATTTTCAAAATTCCATCTCCGAATTTATCCGTCTTTGAACTTCCGACTCCTTTTATATTCAATAATTCGGATTTATTCGCGGGTTTTAAATCAGAAATTCTTTTCAGGACTGCATTCTGAAAAACCATATATTTTTTCCATTTTAACCTGCGTGCTTCCCGGTCGCGGAAGTTCTTCAGCTCTTTTAGAATTTGTGAGGCCTCTTTTCCCACAGAGGATTTTTTTTCCGACCTCGGATTTTTAATTTTTTCTTCCGGAGGGAATTCCGTTAGAAATAGTTTAGGATATTTCTTTCCTGCGATTCGTAGCTCTTTTTTTTCAAGCATAGTTTCAAATAGAAATAAAATCGATTCTTCCGGAATATTTTTTAATGCCCCGTGATGATGAGACCTTTCCAGTTTTCTCCTGAGAATGTCTTTGGTTTTTTTTCCTTTCAAAATCGCTGAGAGAATATTTTTTCCAAATACACCTCGATAATCACTGAAAAGATTTTTGATAACTTCTAACTCATCGGTTGTGAACTTGTGAGAAGCTTTTTCCAATTTTTTGCTACGGAGGGCTTCTTCTTTGCCGAAGAGAAAATCTCTTTTGGAATTGGAATGCGAGTCGCGACAGTTATCACAATGCCCGCATTCTTGTAACGATTCGCCAAAGTAGGAGCACAAAAAATTCTGCCTGCATTCAGTAGTCAGGCTATATTCTTTGATGACCGAAAGTAGTTTCATATTTTTTTCATTATGGCTGCCTTTTTGCAGTATGAATCTCTGGGTGGACAGGTCTGCATTTCGGAAAAACAAAACGCATTCGGAATTTTCTCCGTCTCTTCCTGCTCTTCCGGCTTCCTGAAAATAATGCTCAAGAGACGATGGAGTCTGATAATGAACTACGAGACGGATGTCCGGATGGTCAACACCCATTCCGAATGCGTTAGTCGCAACGAGTATATTCACCTTCCCGGAAAAATAGGAGTTCTGCATATTCTCCCTTGCGGTTGCGGATCGTCCCGCATGGTATTTTCCCGCTTTGAATCCCGAATTTTTCAATTTTTGAAAAACCTCATCGACCCGTGCCCTTGTTGAACAGTAAATTATCGCTTTGCCGGAATTTTTATTATTCATGCGGTGTTTTTCGAGATATTTTTCCAATAGACTTTCTTTTTCTGCTTCATTGTCCGGAAATTCTACTTTGAAAGAAAGATTTTTTCGGTAAAAACTTCTTTTGATGACTACAGGATCATTCATTTTTAGAGTTTCCCATATATCCGAAATTACTCGTTCGGTTGCAGTCGCAGTGACTGCAATAACCGGAATATTTTTTCCACAGGCGTCTCGTATTTTTGTCAGGCTTCGGTATTCTTGACGAAAATCATGTCCCCACTGGGAGATACAATGGGCCTCATCCACTGCAATGAAGCTGATTTGGATTTGGGAAAATATTTTCAAAAAATAATCGGAAAGAGCCTTTTCTGGTGAAATATACAATAGCCGGATTTTTCCAGTGATTAAACGGCTCGTGGAACGCATCTGATCCAGCTCATCCTGGGAAGAGTTGATGAAAGTCGCCGAAACTCCAGTGGCGCCTAACGCATCCACTTGGTCTTTCATCAGGGATATCAACGGAGAAATCACAATGCATGTTTTATTGGTAGACATGACGGCCGGAAGTTGGTAAGTAAGCGATTTGCCTCCACCGGTAGGAAAAAGAACAAGAGTATCTTTACCGGATAAGATTGAACGGATTGCCTCAAGCTGACCTTCTCGAAATCCATTCAAACCGAAAATATTTTTTAGCTGAACTAAGAGCGAATCTAATGAAATATTTTCCAATCAATAACCCTCCCTCAGAAGTCTTTTCGAAGAAAAAATTGAAATTTAAAAAGCATTGCAGTTGTTTTTAGAGTTACGTCCTAAATTTCCTCTTGACCTGCAATCGCCTAATTTTTACTATCAGAACCAGTTCACCTACAGGAAAAAAAATTGCAAATCAAAGTTCTCTTGATATTTTCGGCCGGAATCGTATTTAATGCAATGGCAAACATACTGATAAAATCTAGCTCTTTTCAAGACAAGGAATCGTTGCAGCAGGTTGACTCAAAAATTCAAGGGTTGATCTTCACATTATTCAATCCGATTTTCATATCCGGCCTGGCTTCTTTTGGAATAGCGCTTATCGCATACAGATATGTTCTAGGGCAAGGGCTCAAATTGTCGCTTGCGTATCCTGTGTTTACAAGTACCGGTTTCATCATCGTATTAATCGCCTCTTCGTTTATCTTCAAGGAAAAACTTAGCTCAACCCAATGGATTGGAATTGCTTTCATTATTGCCGGAGTTTGGCTGACTGCCTCTAAGATGTTTACCGACGTCTAATAGAAAAGACTGGAGAGTCTATGAATTTTTTTCGTCGTGGATTTTTTCAAAGTTTTGTAGTTTATCCTCTCGGATTATTTGTTATCGCAGCATTTTTTTCCGTAGAAAAATTTGTCTTCCCAAAAGCTAAAACCATTCCAGAGGGAGGGCTACTCCCCGAAATCGTAAATCTGCTCTATGAAAATCCTGACGTTTCGATTGTGGAAAGTTCTCCGGATATTCATTTAATTAAATCTCAAACGAATAATACCTATTTTCATAATCGCTTTGAAAATAACTTTTTTGTAAACCAGGAGTTTTCCGTAAACGGTGTAAAAAACTCATTCAAAATTTTACACCTTCCGAGAAATGGCAGGATTACTTTCAAAATCGAATCCCGCATAGATCACTTTTTGAAATTCGATTCTTCGCAGAATTTGTATGAGCTTGTCCGTGCTGATAAAAAGGATGGTAATTTTAAAAACCTGAAAATATTTTTGAATAATCATCCTGTGTCAATGGGTGAAAGAATGCAATCCGAATTGAATGAAAATTCTCTGGTCTTTGAGAATACGGGTAGCGATGTTTTTATCTCAGGAATGCGTTTAGAGAAAGACAAATTTGCGAAGTCGGCTAACGTATTTTTTATTGTAATCGATTCCCTTCGGGCAGATGCGTTAGGAGCTTATGGAGCTAAATACGGAGTATCTCCAATGATCGATGAATTTGCAGCGAATTCGGTTTATTTCCGAAATCATTCGGTCAACTCATCCTGGACGAGGCCTTCTACAATGATATTTTTTACCGGAATGTATCCGTCAAAGACCCATATCAATTTTTGGGATTATCCTGTTTTTCCGGAAGAAAAAAAAGCCTTCTACAATTCGGATATATTCCCCCTGCCAGCTCTTTTTTCGGTCAAAGGCTATGAGTCTGTCATGATTGGAAATAATCCTTTTGTGACAGATCACAGATATCTCGGAGTCGATACTGGGTTCGAAAAGGTTTTCGATTTTGCTTCCGTAGAGAATGACACGATCCCAATTACCGAAAAGGCAATTTCATTTCTGGAGAAAAATAAAACGAAAGATAGTGATCGGCCTTTATTTCTTTTTCTGAATTACAATGACCCTCATCGTCCCTATACCCCTCCTGAAAGATTTTTGTCTCAGGTGAATTTTCCTGAAGGTGAAGATGCAAGAAAAAAATCCTACTTGGGCGAGGTCGCCTTTGTAGATTCAGAGCTCGGTCGATTTTTTACCTTCTTGAAAAAGCAGGGGTTGTATGATGAGTCAATGATAATCATAACCTCCGATCACGGAGAAGTTATGGACAGAGCGCATTCAATTTCGAAGTTTTCCGGGCTTTACACTTTGTTTGGTCACGGGCAGGGATTGTATGAGGAGGATATTCAAACACCTCTAATAATAAAATTTCCAAACCAGAAAAGTGGAAAAAAAATCAATACTGCCGTAAGATCGATAGATATTTTTCCGACTCTTGCAGAATTTTTCCATCTACATTCGAGCCATATTCCAGACGGTAAAAGTCTCTTGCCGGTGATAAACGGAACTGAAACCGCTGACAGGGAGTATTACGGAGAAAGCCGTGGGGTCGTTGCGCTCAGAAAAAATGGATTTAAATTGAAGCAAAAAACCTACAGGTTTCATAAGCCCGGATTTTCTTGGGATGGAAAAATAGGCGAAGAGCCTTTTTTTCTTTATGACTTGAAGAGTGATCCAAATGAACATGTTGCTACTCAAAATTCTCAAATAACGGAAAATTTTGGGCGGGCTCTCGATTCATTCAAATCAAAAGATTTCTTCTACGAATTTCGTATCGCTCGCGGCCTGGAAAAAAAAGGCAAGAAACTAAAAGTTTTTATTCAATCGAAAATGGGAAAAGCCATATACATATCCGGGACTAATTCCCTGAACCCGAATAGGATTCTTGAGACCGCAAACGGATTTCAGCTCGAAAAGATATTTCAGGATGACGATGTGATGAAGTTTGATTTCAAAGTCTATCCGGATATAAGCCCTCCTGATATTTTGGTCACTCTGGATGACAGGCCTATTGCAAGAGGAGAGTTTGGCGTGGGGGAGAGAGATGTATTTCCGGGGGATTGCAGGCTCACAAATTCTTCATGCTTCAGGCTATATCTCGCAAAGAATGGACAGCCGGATATTCCTCAAAATTTCAGAATACAAATCTGGAAGAACGGAGATAATCTATCATTTGGCCGCGAGAAAGGCATTCTGGAAAATGATGCAATGAATATTCTTAGAAAACAGGGGTATGTCAAATGATAAAAGGTGCGTTAGACGGAATCAGGGTAATTGATTTAAGCCTTCTTCTCCCAGGGCCTCTGTGCTCTATGTATCTCGGAGATATGGGCGCTGAAGTGATAAAAGTGGAAAATCCCAGAGCATACGATGCAACAAGAGCCATGCAGAAAAACAAAGAAGGTTTAGCCGGTTCGTTTCAGCTTTTGAACAGAAACAAAAAAGCCATTACCCTGAATTTAAAAAAAGAAGGGTCGAGAGAAGTTTTGTTCCGGCTTTTGGAGAGTGCGGATATACTTCTGGAGGGATTTCGGCCTGATGCGTTAGACGAAATGGGGTTCGGGTATGATGTTCTGAAAGAAAAGTTTCCGCGGCTTATATACTGCGGCATTTCCGGATACGGAATTTCCGGCCCATATAAAGACATTGCCGGTCACGATGGAAATTATCTCGCTCTTTCGGGACTTATGGACCAGATGGGAAGAAAAGATTCTCCCCCCTCACTTGCCGGTTTTCAGGTGGCGGATATCGGTGGAGGCACACTCGTAGCTTTGTCCAGTATACTCGCGGCTCTTTACTCAAGGGAAAAGACAGGAAGAGGACAGAGGATTGATGTTTCCATGATGGAAGGCTCTTTACAATTTTTATCTCTTTATACAGGCGGGTTTCTTTCTGAGAAAAAAGATCCCAAAAGAGGGAATGAAATTTTGTCAGGGAAGCTTCCGAATTATTCCGTGTATGAAATACAGGACGGACGTTACGTTTTTTTGGGAGCTCTCGAAGAAAGATTTTTTAACACATTTATACGTCAGGCGAATTTGGAGAATATTCTGGAGGAATTTCCTTACGAAGAAAAAAATTACGAGCATATTCGGAAGAAATTAGAAAATTATTTTATCTGTCAAACCGAAGGTTCTCTTAAATCACTTTTCGAAAATAAAGATACTTGTCTGTCGCCGGTGAAAAAAATTTCCGAAGTCTTTGATGATCCACATCTGATTGCAAGAAAAACGGTCTTTCATTTTGAGCATCCGGTCTACGGAAAAATTCCGCAATTTGCTGCTCCATTTCGATTTTCAGACACTCCGTGCACCTACAGAACTTATGCCCCGGAACACGGAGAGCATAACTTTGATGTATTTTCGGATTTAGGGTATTCAAAAGAAGAGATTTTTGAGCTAAAAAAAAATCGAATAATCTGAAATTTTTTTATCCTTTTTTTCTGTTTGTGCTTGCAATTCGAGATGGGTACAGAATCATGGTATCAAATCCTGGTGACGATAGAGAGGGGGAAATACCCGTTCCCATCCCGAACACGGAAGTCAAGCTCCTCATCGCCAATGGTACTGTATGGTTCGCTGTATGGGAGAGTAGGACGTTGCCAGGTTAATTTTTTTCTTTAGTACAATCCCTTCAAATTAATGACACGCCTGCAAAAGGCTGGAATTGGTCGGATAAACAATACTTTTTTTTCTGCAAAATATTATATTCCAAGAAAACACCAAAAACAATTGCAAAGTAGCCTTTTTGCGCCCGAAAGAAGCTAATAATACGCTGGAAAACGTATTATAAAACAATTGGTCGAAAAATTTTTACGCAAAGATGAATATCCTAAGAAAATACGTCTTGTCGGATTCAAATATCCCGAGACTGGTAAAGTATTAAGAGCTTGGCCTAAAACTAGCTCTAATACCTCACCCAGCCTATGCGCGCAAAGGCTGGGTGAGGAGTGCCCTAAAACTTTTTCAAAAGTTGGTTTTAGGACACGTTCTTAAAAAAATCGTTGTCAAATGAATATGGAAATAGTAAAATATTGATATGGAAACTTTTTGAAATTTTATGAATTCAACCGGTTTTGCTCTTATGGCGTTTGGCGTTTTTAGTAGGTGATCTGTCGTATACGAGTAGCAAAGAAACAAATCGAATGATAGATGAAGGCAACGCAAGATTACAAAGATCGCTCGAAGATGGGAATCGAAGACTCGAAATAATTCTCGACAATAACCAGAAGCGTTGGGAACAAAGCGATGAATTCAATAAAAGAATTTTGGATAAAATTCTGGATAAAGTAGCTGAAACTGAAAGAACAAACCTCCGAAGAAATTGCCGGTGGCCAACGAGACGTCATGCGGCGACCTAATGCTCCCCAGAAAGGAATTTGAATTGCGACCAGTAGATCGCGATGAAACTTCCGTAATAAAACCATCCAAGAGATAGATATTGCAGGAGGCACGGCAATCTCTTTGTCAAAAAAATTACGGACACCGAAAGTCTAAACTGGAAAATGGTAACTGAAAATGCCGATTCTAAAAACTTGCATAACGATCACCCAGGATTTTATTTCGAAGGAAATTTCCGAAGTACATTCATTTGAATTTTCTGACTCTCTGGAATTTGCCATAAACTTACAGAAAAAGAATGTCGGTTCGGAAATTTTTATAGATTGCGACGAGGATTCTTTTCTATTAAAAATGAAGTGCAATTTAACCGGCAATGAGAAAGAAATCACGAGTACTTCGGAGGTAGAGATTAAAGGCCTCGTACCTTTTATCGCAATTGATCCTGAAGGAGTGATTCTGATGCAGGCGTTCGGAAATACAAATGCTCTTGACTTGAGTATTCAATCCGGATTCGCTCATTACTACAGCAGATCGAGAAATAAGTTGTGGAAAAAGGGGGAAGAAAGCGGTAATTTACAGAAGATTTCAAAAATTTCGTATCTGGAAAAAACGCCTGCAATTATTTTTAAGATACAAAAAAGAATTCCTTCTTGCCATACTGGATTTTATTCTTGTTACTACAGAAAACTTAGAGGAGATTCTTTTGTAGAGGTGTATTCAAAAAAGGAATTTGACCCGGAAAAAATTTATAAAGGAAAGTGAATATGGAAAATTCAGAACAATATGATTGCATTTTTATCGGATCGGGTATAGGAACTCTCACTGCCGCAAGCCTACTCGCACAATATAAAAACAAAAAAATCCTCGTAATCGAAAAACATTTTAAGGCAGGGGGATTCACCCACGATTTCAAAAGACACCAGAAATTTCTATGGGACGTCGGAGTTCATTATATCGGAAATCTCGAAGAGGGAAGTTTCATTAAAAAACTATTCGATGTGATCACCAAGAAAAAAGTCACCTGGCAGAAAATGGATGACCCATTCGAGAGATTCGTATATCCGGATTTCACATTTGATGTTTACGGCACAAAAGAAAAATATATGGCAGACCTCATCCAATTGTTCCCTTCCGAAAAAGTTGCGATTGAAAAATACTTCAAGGATGTAAAAAAAGTCGCTTCTCATTTTGGAAAAAATATGATGCTGAAATCAGCTCCTCCCTTTTTGGACTCATTTTTAAATCTTTTCGAGTCCAAAGACAATATTCAGACAACAAAAGACTATATGAACGCTCATTTCAAGGACGAAAAACTAAAAAGCCTTCTCGTTTCCCAATGGGGAGATTACGGACTCCCTCCTGCAATGAGTAGCTTCGGAATTCATGCGTTAATCGCGGAGCACTATATGGGTGGAGGATATTATCCTGTTGGTGGAGCAGGAAGAATTGCAGAATCAATCGAGCCAATAATTTCGGAAAAAGGGGGAGAATTTCTCCTATCGCACGAGGTCACAGAAATTCTTTGCAAAGACGGAAAAGCCGTGGGTGTCAAAGTAAAAAATCTCCACACCAGAGAAGAAAACAATACTAAAGAATTTTACTCTCCTGTTGTCATCAGCGATGCCGGAGCCTACAATACTTATATGAAACTCATTCCGAAATCTGTTCCGATAAGTTTTCGCAGCGACCTGGAAAAAATTATGCAAGCTCAACCCACTCTCAGTTGTGTTACTCTGTACATCGGATTTTCAGACGATCCGAGAAAGCTGGGATTCAAAGGCGAGAATTACTGGATGTATTCCGACTACGACCACGATAGAAATTTTGAAAATCGAAAAACCTGGATGGAATCCGGAGAAGTCAGCGGACTATATCTCTCTTTTCCTTCGCTCAAAGACCCGGAAGCAAAGGCACACACTGCGGAAATCATCGCATTTAGCGATTATGAACCTTTTGCAAAGTGGAAAGACCAGCCCTGGAAAAAAAGAGACGATGACTACAAAAAACTGAAAGAAAAAATTTCCGCTTCACTGATTGATTACGTGGAAAAAAGATTCCCAGGATTTAAAAATCTCATCGAATACACGGAACTATCCACCCCTCTCTCGAACGAATATTTCACAGGCCACCACAATGGAAATATTTACGGACTTCCTTGTGTTCCGGAAAGATTTCAGAAAGGCAAAGCTCCTTGGTGCAGCGTTCGAACTCCGATAGACGGGCTTTATCTTGTTGGCGCTGACGCATCTTCCCCCGGAGTCACGGGAGCGATGATGGGAGGAATGGCTTGTGCATTGATGCTAATGGACGGGATAAACATCATCCGTCTTTTTGCAGGAAAGGGAGACTAGTTTACCTCCCGGTAATCCGGTTCACATAAAAACTAAACGATTTTGTATTCTTGTTTCCGTGAAAATCGGAAACATTTACTTCGATTGTATTTTCGCCTGACTTCAAGGCAAGATCCCCCACGTAATAGTTTCCATTGAAAAACAAATCGTCAAAACTCAAATGGTCGTCATTCGTCCATTTTCCATTTTTCAGGGAGATTTCATTGAATTTGCTTTCTTTGATTTTCACTCCATTGAACTTAAAACCTATGTATTGAACCCCCCTTCTCTGGCCACTCTTTTCTCCCTTGTCGAAAATTGTAACCGTAAGGGGAAAATTTTTCGAAACGTTGATATTATCCCCGTCATTGATATTTGTGTAATTTTCACCAACACTCAAAGTAAGCCCGCCGATTTCCGGAATAGTGTGGTCTTCTATTTCCGGTAAAATCAGAAGCGGGTTGATGAGCTTTGCTCCATTATCGGAGGCCACTACAAAATGCAAATGCGCCCCACTAGAATGTCCAGTATTGCCGGTATATCCGACTACCTCTCCTTGCTTCACTAGATTGCCGGATTTTGAAAAATCCACCCTGGCTTCTTTTAGATGATAATAAGCCGACATAATCCCTTTGGGGTGTGAAATCCATACACAATTGCCAGTTCCATATTCACTGTCAAAAGGAGAATCTTCAGAATATCTGGAAAACACGATTTTCCCGTCAGCAATAGACCTCACCTCTTCGTTTACGGATACCAAATCTACTCCGTTATGAAAGTGATCCATTCTGGATTCTCCGAATAAAGAAGACAGTTTCGAAGAAATTTTTTCGGATTTTAGAGGCCAGATAAACCGAAATTCAGTTTCGGAATTCACTACCGAAATCGGGACGAGAACAATAAGGATTAGAAAAATCGATAGCGCCATTACTCTGAATTTATCCAAATCTATTATTCCTCCAGTCAGGGTATTTTGCGCATAGACGCAAAAAAAATGAATATACAATATCCAGTGGAGTTAATTTTCTAAAACAGTAAACATATTTTTTTACGAAAAAAAAAGTGGACGAAACATTAAAATTCATTCAAGCCTGCGCGGAAGGAAATCCGGAGAGTCTGAAAATTTTCTTCGAAAAATATTCGGAAGATATTTACAATTTTCCAATGAAAGTTTTTCGACTTACGGAAGATGAGGCCGGAGATTTTTTTTTATACGCATTTGAGAGATTAAAAACGGGAAAAAGATTCAAAACTTTTCAGGGGAAATCCAGCTTCAAAACATGGTTTTATTCCGTCCTCAGAAACATGCTCATAGACTGGAAAAGGTCGAAAAGAGAACTCAAAACAAATGCCATGATCAAAGTAAATTCCGATGGGAATGAATATTACACAATCGAAAACGAGCCGGACAAAAAAGCAGCCGAAAAAGAAAGCGCATCTCTGCTCACGGGTGAATTCTACAATGCTATCTCTGAAATCAAACTGGAGCAAAGAACAATATTCAAACTTTCCTTCATATACTACCTGAATCTGGAAGACGACGAAATCGATTATATTCTTGAAAAAACCGGAAAGGCCAAAGACGAGCTTTTGAAAGAAATTCTACAAATTCGGGAAATGCTTTCGGACAAAGAACAGGAGAATATTCTATCGGAAGACAAAATCACTTCGCTATACACATCCATTCTCAGGCTAAAAGAAATTCACCAGAAAGAAGGAAAGGTGAGCTTTCAGGATAATTTGCCGTATAGAGACAAAATAGATACTGCAATCGCCAAAAAATACGACCAGATCCAAAAATTGCTGAAAAAAAAACAGAAAGGGAGCTTATTAGCCAGAACACCACACAAATTTGTGGCAGATATCCTGAATATTTCCGAAGGAAGTGTAAGTGTCGCGCTCATTCGTGTTATAGAAAAACTTCAAAAAAAGTTGTCTTTTTAAATGCAAAAAATGATTTTTTTACGTCTGAAATAGGGTAATCGAACGGATATTAAACATGAAAAATATAGAACTTTGCGATAAAAAAAATTGTTTTTCCGAAAAAATGGAGAATCTTCTGTTGGATGAAGAAATTCCATTTTCCAAAATCCTGGAATGCGAGAATTGCACTTCCAGACTCCACAGAAACATGGAAGCAATTGGTGGGACTTTCGAAACTCTGATGGAAAATTATCTAACTAGAAAAGATCCTGGAATGCACTCTGAATTCAACGAAGAGCTGGATATCAGGAGAATGGATAGCAAACTGCCGAATAAGCCTCTTCCGAGTTATTTAAAAAAGTTCATTCAGGATAACCGTCCATCCAGTTCGGAAAATTTATCCTTATTATGTATCATATCCGAAACCATTAAAGTTTTTGATGTTTTGGGTAAGGGCCTCGTCGAAGGTTTGTATCCTCTTTCTCCTGCTTTTCGAAGCGCAGGCAGCACATTAAAATACAAAATTCTGGAAGAGTCTGAGGAAGAAATCAAATTCTCCTATCAGTTCATCAAAGAAGCAGATGATCTGGTTTATCTCACAATTCAGCTCCATCCAAAAACCTATAATAAATTTCAGGAAGTCGAATTGAACTTGAACCAGAGGCTTCTCATGTCGTGCAAAATCAACGACCAGGGAATCGTGCATTTTCCAAATCTTCAGGAGGGGATGTACAAACTCAATTTCAACGGAAAAAATAGTTTGAAATCGGTTGACTTGACTATCTACGCAGAGTAATATTCACCCATGATTGAATTGCTAATCGACAGGGTTGGAAACATTAACGTTTTCAATGTTTTGGAAAATGACAGCCCTACAAAGGAATCCCATCTGCAATCGGTAGTTGATGAGGATTTGATTATTGAATTCATGAAAGAGGCCGACCACCTCGCGAAAGTATCGAGAAGCCTGTTTTTTGACAGCGAAGGAAATTCGCAGATATCTGTCGATATACTGAACGACCTGAAAAATATAGGGGAAGCTTTTTTCGATCAGTTTTTTCCGGCTCCGATCGCAGAAAAGTTGAGACTTACATCAGAAAAATATCTCCACTTTCATATCGATCCGCTTCTAAGCGTAATTCCGTGGTCGGTTTTGCACGATGGAAACTGCTTTTTGTCGGACAAATTTTGTATCGGTAAAACAATTCAAGGTTATGCGCACAGCGAAACTAAGAAGACGAAAGAGAATCTGAAAATGCTCATCATTGCAGATCCAACGGAAGATCTGGACTGGGCTCGACTGGAAGGAGAAAGGCTCTACAAAACTCTGAAACAAAAAGTACCGGAATCCGTTCTGGAAATCGAATTCATCGGGGGAAGACAGGTCACAAAATTAAAACTATTGTCCATGATCAAAGGAAAAAACATTATCCACTACTGCGGGCATTTGTTTTTTTCCGACGACCCTTTGGAAAATGGGTGGCTACTTTCGAACAATAAAGTGCTCAGAGCCAGAGAAATCAAAAACAGCGGATTTGTGACCGATCTAGTTTTCAGCAATTCCTGTCAATCATCCAAAAGTTCGGAAAAACAATCCAACCCGACGATCTTAAGTTTCTTCGCAGGGTCTTTTTTGATGTCCGGTATCCGTTCATTCGTAGGAACCAATTGGGAAATTGCGGACAGCGAAAATACTCTGGACTTCACAATCCGATTTTACACATCTCTCTTCAACGATAAGACGATAGGCGAATCCCTATTTATTGCGGGCGAATATGCCAGAAGAAATTACAATACGAACGACCTGACTTGGGCGAATTACTCTCTCCATGGAACTCCGACTTTCAGAATACTGGAAGAAAAAGCAAAACTCAAAAGAGACATTATCAATCCGACCATCGTTTACAACTTCTACCCTACTCCAATCGCAAAGTCCTATATGAATTTTATGGAGAGAAACTCCACAAGTTCGATAATGGAAAATTTTACACGATTGGCAAGCGCGTTTGAAGAATTCTCCAAGGTGCTGGGAAGTTTTGTATTCAGTGACCACAAATCTCATTCGCTAGGAAAGTATATCCCGGAACATCCTGATGATGCATTAACTCTCAAAAGCTGGTGGGATCTGATTTTTAATTGCCTGAACGATTTTAGAAAACTAAGAATCAGCCCTATCTTTGACAACTCGGCAGCGGTTTTATATGGCCAGAGGGACACTATTTTCAAGATGATCCAGTGGATCGATCTTTTCAAACAGCATAAAATAGACGAGAAACTGATTGAGGTATATCTAATTTCTTTTCAGTACTATTATGAAAATCTGCTTCTTGAGCTGGAGGAATTCGAGAATTCTGCCATCGTGCTTATTGATCCGGGTTCCGACCTGAAAACAAACTACTATTTCAGAGGAGCAAAGCCGGGTACATCTCTTGCGCAAGCATCTTTCGCAAATGAAGATTATATGTTTTCCTGGATGGAAGAAATGGAAGGGAAATTGGTTCTTCTGAATATCAAAAACAAAACCATGCTTCCGCTCGTCGGCATACTTTTGGACAAAGATTCAGACAAAAACATTTCTCTTACCTTTCCAGGATTTCGTACGGAAAATTTATCCAACCAAATATCATGAGTTTTTGCCAGCCGGATAACGCCAGTTTTTCCTGCGGAGCCTGCTGCGGATTTTTGAATTTGAAAATTTCCAAAGAAGAATTGCAAGCCCTCTTAGAGCGAAGAACTGAGGATTTTTTACAAAAGGTGGATTTCGAAAAAATTCATACCATTGCGGCTTTCCGCCAATTGTCGGAGGCAAAAGAAAGTAAACTGGAAAAATACGACACCACAACATACAATTGTCCGTTTCTGGGATACATCGATTCCGAATACAAGAAAATCGGCTGCATGATTCATCCAGCCAAAACCAATGATCCAAAAAGCCAAAATTTTTCTTTTTACGGAACCTCCATCTGTCAGGCCTACGACTGCAAAAACAAGGAAAGATCATCCGCTATGAATTGGGAAAGTTTTCTATCCGAAAACGATTACAACTCGATTGAATACTCTGCAATTGTTTCGGATCACATTTCTCTCGGCCTCATAGAAAATTTTTTCTCGGAATCCGGAATAGCCCCCGAACTGGAAATCTTCAAACAATACCCCGGCCTCTTGAAGAAAATCATCCGCCATAAACTGGACACTTCAAACAATCCTACACTTCAGCATCTCACGTCCTTCGAAATCAATTATTCAAATTCAACGAAAGATTCTTTTCATGCGTTATGCGAAAGACTCTCTATCATGCAGAACAGTGAACTGTTTTTGGAGTTACAGGATTTATCAAATAACTCGATCTCCCAACACATTTAGCTAAAAGATTTGGTGAAAATTGGCTTGACCGGTCAATATACAGGCATGCTAATTTCAGAAAAACAATTTGAAATACAAAGATCAAAGATAGATTCTAATTTCTAAAAAGAGGACACAAATGAGGAAAATAATTCTATTCGCAGTAATTAACCTGATCCTATTTGGGTGCAAGACCAAACCTTCCGACAATACACAAAGAGATTTCAATCTTGCGGTTCTATTCTTAAATTTCTTCGAAGCTCCGGGACAAGTCTCAAGTTACTCACTTTCGAAATCGTATTCGATTACTGACCTCACGGCCTACTCCGAAAACTCAAGCTTCACTTCCATCACCGGGAAATCCATATCGCATTCAGTTAATTCTTATCAATTGAACTATTTCACGAATGCAAAGTTTAATGCAAGTAACAAGGCCACAGCGCTGGTCTTTCTCCCCACCGGAACAGTTCCATCCGGCGGATATAAGTTCATTGTCTGGAATCATGGTACAGTTGGAATCGCCGACAAATGCGCTCCATCGGCAAACATTGGAAATTCATATAGCCAGCCGGATATGCTTCAATTGCTGGCAGGCAGGGGTTACATCGTTGTTGCGCCGGATTATGCAGGACTGGGCGTTAGTAACCACCCGCATTCCTACTTAGTCAAAAAAGAAACTGCGATCTCGATTTGGGATTCCGTAAAAGCAGCAAAAAATCTGGCAGGCCTCAATGGACTGACAACTTCAAATGATGTTGTAATTTTTGGCCACTCACAAGGTGGAGGCTCAACACTTTTTGCTTATGAATATGCTAATACAACTTATTCTCATGAATTCAATCTGAAAGGGGCAATTGCAAGTGCACCTTCTCCGATATGGTTAATCGGTTTTGACGCAATGTTATCTTATACTACATCCAATGTGCCTGCGAAGATCACTACATTCTTAAGCATGTTTATATGGTCTCTTGGACAATATAATACAAATCTATCTATGAGCGATGTAATTCAATCAACAGTTCAAACCGCAATTTCTCAAAACGCAGAATCTAAATGCAGAGATGAAATATCAAACGAAAACCCTTTTGGGAATTTAACAGCATCCCAGACAATCACCCAGCCATTTCTTTCCATAATTACTCAGGCAAATTCCGGTACGAATACTTATTCAGACCGAAAAGCAAAATATGAAAATCAATTAAATGGATGGGGTTCGATATTCATAGAAAATAGCCCTGGAAATTTCTCCAATAAAACAATTCCTCTGCGAATCATTCAAGGCACCTCCGACACGACTAGTTTAAAAACCTGGACTGATTTTTTATACGATACGGTACTTTTAAACAATCCTTCTATCCCAATAAGCTATAAAGTTGTAACAGGAGCGACCCATGATACAATCACTACTCAGTATGATCAATATCTGGATTATCTTTTAGGGTTATTGCAATGAAAAGTATCCTTCTTTCAATTCTATTCCTACTAACGTCCAATATCTCTGGAGACGATTCTAAAATCTCGCAAAAAATACATTTCAAAAAAATTGCAGATGGCTTCAAAGAAATTACGGACATTCAATTTTTGCCCGAAGATGACAATTCAATGATTGTCTTGGAAAAGAGCGGGACTGGACTCATTTTGTCTATATCAACGGGACGAAAGCATTCCTTTCTAAAATTAAGAGATAAAGTAAATACGTCCAGTGAAGAGGGATTATTAGGGTTTGCTTTTCACCCAAAATTTACCAAAAACGGATTGTTTTATGCTAACTATGTAGTCAGAGAAAATGGAAAAGATTTTACGATCATCGCTGAGTTTTTTTCCAAATCCAAAAAATTAACAGAAGAACTTTCCGAACCGAAAAATATTCTTTTGAAAATCGAACAACCCTATACGAATCATAACGCAGGCCAACTTGCATTCGGTAATGATGGGTTTTTGTACATCGGACTGGGGGATGGGGGATCCGGTGGAGACCCTCTCGGGCACGGACAAAATACCAAAACAATGCTCGGATCAATGCTTAGAATCGACGTGGACAAAAAAGAAAGCAATTTGCCTTACAAAATTCCAACTGACAATCCATTTCTCAAAGATCCCAATTTTCTACCGGAGATATATGCCTATGGACTTCGTAATCCGTGGAGATATTCTTTTGATAGACAAACCGGAAGACTATTTCTTGCCGATGTCGGACAGAATTTATACGAAGAAATTAACATCATAGAGAAAGGAAAAAATTACGGCTGGAATATACGAGAGGGTCTGCACTGCTTCAAAAAAAATCCGAAATGTTCCGAAAAATTTTCAGACCCGATTCATGAATATAGTCACTCGGACGGCCAGTCCATAACCGGCGGTTATGTCTACAGAGGGAAAAATATTCCGGAATTGCAAGGTGGCTACATCTACGGTGATTTTGTAACCGGAAAAATCTGGGTGCTTTTTGTAAAAGATTCAAGGAAAAAAGAAAATGCCCTTTTAATGGATACGAATTTTCTGATTAGCACATTCGGCCAAAACTCAAAGGGAGAAGTATTTTTTTCCGATTTTTCAGATGGCGGAATCTATCAACTCACAAAATAAAAAGCTGACAAACTATTTCTCATTCCGTAACAATGGCTAAAGACAGCCTGCGTGAACAGGACTTTAGAGGAGATATTATGTCTGAAATAAAAATCCAATCAAATTTTACGGAGAAATTTATTTCCAAAGAAACGCTAGAAAAAAAACTTCAGGATTCCGAAAACGCAAGAAATTTACTGCACAATAAAACCGGCAAAGGCTCCGAATTCCTCGGATGGGTGGACTTGCCCCTGCAAATAAAAGATTCCGAAATCAGGGAAATTAAAAATACGGCAAAGCAAATTCAGGAAGATTCCGACTACCTTGTTGTGGTCGGGATAGGAGGGTCATATCTTGGCGCAAGATCAGTCATTGAAGCTTTGCAAACCCCTTTTGATATGATGAAAAAAAATAAAAAGGGGGCCAAGGTTATTTATGCCGGCCACCACATCGACTCAACTTACCACAGCGAGCTTCTGAATTTTCTGGAAGACAAAGATTTTTCGGTGAACGTCGTATCAAAATCGGGAACAACAACCGAGCCTGCCCTAGCGTTCCGTTTTCTTTTAGAACTCGTGAAAAAAAAATACGGCAAGAAAAAAATGAAAAGCCGAATAATTTCTACAACTGACAAATCCAGAGGGGCCTTGAAAAAACTCTCCGATGAATATGGCTTTCAAACTTTCGTAATTCCAGATGATGTCGGTGGCAGATATTCAGTTCTGACACCGGTTGGCCTATTGCCGATTGCGGTAGCTGGGCACAAAATCGATTCTATTCTCAAAGGCGCAGCAAAAATGGCGAACAACCTGAAAAATGAGAACGAGCCTGCAAATAACCGCGCCTGCTTGTACGCATCTCTCAGAAATGCGTTATACGACATTGGAAAGAAAGTGGAAATTCTTGTGAACTACAATCCATCTTTAAATTATTTTACCGAATGGTGGAAACAATTGTACGGTGAAAGCGAAGGAAAAGAGCAAAAAGGAATCTTTCCTGCCGGTGTGAATTTTACGTCGGACCTTCATTCCATGGGACAGTATATACAGGATGGAGAAAGAATGATTTTCGAAACCGTGTTGAATATTCAGTCTCCGAAAAAAAATCTCAAAATTCCGAGCGTAAAGGATGACCCGGATGGAATGAATTACATTGCAGGAAAAACATTGTCCTACCTGACTGAAAAAGCAATGCTCGGCACTATGGTAGCGCATTATGACGGTGGCGTTCCAGGGATAGAAATATCCATACCTGAAATATCTGAAAGTACGATAGGCGAATTGATTTACTTCTTTGAATATGCCTGTGGGGTATCGGGTTACATGCTCGACGTAAATCCATTCGATCAGCCGGGAGTAGAGAGTTATAAAAATAATATGTTCGCCCTTCTGGGCAAAAAAGGTTACGAGAATTTAAAAGCTGAGATTGAAGCAAAATTGAAAAAATCCTGAGAGCTTGAATAATCGGGAAGATGTATCCATGCCTTGACTGAAAGAAGAAAGATCGGCCAACTTTTCGGTGGTTCGTGCAGCTTATCTAGATTGGTCTCTGTAAAATATCGGCATCGCGATTAAAACAATCTTGACCGCATGTCCCAAATACCTTTTTTAGAGGTAATGAATGGGCTTACCTTTAAGAATTATCGATTTGGTTGATCGTTTTGAAAAAAATCTCGAAACTTATCGAGGGGTAAATCTTCGTGAAGGGTATAAATATCTTGAAATTCGCTGCCCAAAGAGGGTAGTATAAGAAGAATAAAAAATTTGATTGCCCAAACTGGGTTCGTGATATCGGAAATAAGGAATATGAACAAAACAAACATTTATCAATGCCGGATTATCCAGATAAAATGCCAAATGGCTACAAAAATCCAAAATCTTTAAAGAGCTTATAACAGATAGAGGGGTTCAAGTTGTTTCGCCCTCCCTGGCGACCCAACATTGATAATGTAGTATAATATTGAATAGATTAATCTAACGCCCAGAGCATACGAAAAATCAATTCATATTAAATAATCAAATCTCCAGAAGCAGCATACTGATATCATCCATGATTCTATTTTTTGAAAGACGAAACATTTCATTGGAAATTTCTTCCAGAAATTTATATCCGCTAAGGCCCAGAAAAATCTCAAGGTGCTTGACAAATCCATCATAACCGAAAATCTCACGCTTGTCTTGCCAAAATTCGAACAAACCATCGGAAAAAAGAAATAGTTTATCGCCTGTTAAAAGCTGAAAAGTATTTTCCGACAAATGAATTTCCGGAAAAATATTCAAAGGATTTCCGGATCCCGGCAAGGAGATGATTTCATTACCTCTAATCACAAGCATAGGGTGATGCCCAGCATAGGAGTAAATTATTTTTTTTGTGGATGGCAGATAACGCACAAGTATGGCAGATAGAAAAAAATCCTTGGCGAATTTTGCAATCATATCGTTTATAATCAGCAAATGCTCTTTTGGCCTGGAATCAAATCGAGAAGATATATCAAAAGCCAGCACATACATTCCGGATAAGAGAGCCGCAGAAACCCCATGTCCCGATATATCCCCGAAGAAAAAATCAAGCGATCCATCAATTCTCCGATTATAGCTAATCAAATCCCCGCCAACTTTACTTACAGGTTTATAATAACTGGTGATGCAAAATTCCGTAGACAGTGGAAACTTCATCTCGACTATCGTACGCTGAATCTTTCTCGCAATTTCCAGTTCGTCTTCCATAATTTTGTATATGTCCTGGATTTTCTTTAGCTGGGACGCATTCTCCTGCTCAAGTGAGGAAATTTTCAAATGAGTTTTAATCCTTGCCATAATTTCAGATTCTTTAAAAGGGAAAGAGATATAATCTACGGCTCCTGCTTCCAGGCCACTTACCACATTATCAGAACTATTATTTCCACTCAGAAAAATTATCGGAATGAGCCTGGTTTTTTCGATTGATTTCAAAACTTTGCATACCTCAACCCCGTTCATTTCCGGCATCGTAAAATCCAGAAGCACCAAATCAGGAATTGTATTTTCCAGAATACTTAACGCATTTTTACCGGAATTAGAAGTCAGAACTTCGTAACCATTCCTCTTCAACATCCGCGAAGCCAGAAGGAGATTATCCTCGGTGTCATCGATTATCAAAATTATTTTCTTTTCCATATTTTTAGAGCACTTGATTTTCTAAATACATCATTTTAGGACTTTAATTTTTGTCCAATTTTCTCCTAATGCAAAATAGAAATTTTGATGTGACAAATTTAGGAGAATTTTTTAAGTTCACATTAACCCTGAAAATCAATCAACTTAGCCGTTAGATCATAGTCAATTGCAGAATCCATTCAAAAAAAAATCTCTCGCTTTCTCGATATTCATTTTGGCCTTAGTATTTATCAGGATATTTGTTTTTCAAATCTTCATCGTAAGCGGAAATTCCATGTTTCCAACGATTAAAAATGGTGACGTGCTTTTCGTATCTAGAATCAATTTTCCAGCCAAAATTCCATTTTGGACAACCCCGATTCAAATCGGAAGTCTTTCACTTAACAAAAATGAAATCGTCATTTTTGAAAATGAGAAAAATGAAACGCTAGTAAAACGCCTGGCTGGAATGCCTTTCGATTTTTATAAAATCCAAAACGGAAAAGTATCCACATCCCCCAATGAATTTCCGGACGAAAAAAATTCAAATAGCGAAACCGGCATAAGCGTCTCCATCACGCATGACTCGGAATTTCTACCTCTTCTGGAAAACGGGCGTATTCCAGAAAACTACTACCTTCTGATCGGGGATAATGGTGAGTATTCAACAGACTCAAGATCTTTCGGCCTCGTCCCGCAAAGTTATTTAAGAGGAAAGGTTCTTTGGAGATTTTAGAAATTTCCGATATTTGAATATAGATATGTCTGTATACATTGCTCGCCTAAGATATCTATTCATTGTGATCATTCTGTTTTTTGTCATATTATTCGGCAGAGTAGTATTCCTTACATTTCTAAACGGCAACTCGCAGGAAACAAAGTCGGAACTTCGCGTGCAACGAGGAGCGATTTACGACAGAAGGGGAATTGAGCTTGCGCTATCGCAGGATTCCTCCACCATCGGAATCAATCCTGCAAATGTTTACGACCCAGCCTTCACCGCAACGCAACTTGCACCTTACATGGATATTCCTGCAGAAAAAATAGAATCCTTGATTAAAGAAAAGTCCAACTATTTTCTTCTGAAGAGAGAAGTAGATAATTTCACGGCAAAAAAAATCATGGAGATGTCTCTTCCCGGAGTCAGGCAGGAGAAAGAATTCAAAAGGGTATATCCCAACGGAAGCCTCGCATCAAACCTGATCGGATTTACCGGAATGGACGACGACCGCTCTCTTTCAGGGCTGGAATTTTTATACCACAAGGAATTGCTAACGGCAAACGATAGTGAAACGTCCAGAGGGAACGAACTCCATCTTACCATCGACAGTTTGATCCAATACAAACTGGAACACGCCCTTGGAAAAGCATTCATCGAAACTAAATCAAAAAAAGCAGTCGGCGTATTCATGGACGTTAGAACTGGAAAAATTCTTGCCATGGCGAGCTTTCCAAATTTTAATCCGAACAAATATAATGAGTATCCGGCCGAGGCAACTACAAACTGGGCGATGCGTCATGTGTACGAGCCGGGTTCTACAATGAAAATATTCATGGCAATGATTTTGTTGAATGAAGGGGTCATTAAAGCAAACGAAAAATTTTTCTGTCCGGGCTACATCGAATTCGGTAACTCAATGATCCGGTGCACCGACAGCCACGGCCCTGTGGATCTGGAAGAAATTCTTCAATACTCCTGCAATGTTGGGATAATCAAAGCAGTTCGAAAAATATCTGACGAAAAACTGTATGAGTATCTAAAAAATTTTTCATTCGGGCAAAAAACCGGATTTTCTCCATTTGAAAATAAAGGTTACTTCCCCGAATTAAAAAAGTGGAATCCCAGCACATCTTATTTTCTCGCAATCGGTCAGGGAATTTCCGTCACTCCGATTCAATTGGTTACGTCAGCTGCAAGCCTGGTGAATGGGGGAAAAATTCTCACACCCACAGCCGTATCTCTCATCACAAATTCTTACGGAGATGTCGTAAAACAATTCTCCTATCCACCGGCCATGATCGGCCTCAAGGAATCTACATCGAAGCAGATACTTCACGCGATGACAAAAGTAGTTTCTCAAGGCACCGGAAAAAATGCTTACTTGCAGGACTATGCGATTGCCGGAAAAACCGGAACAGGTCAGAAAGCAAAACCTGGCAAGGGTTACAGCGACTCTCTATACAGCGCATCATTTCTCGGTTTTTTTCCTGCAAACGAACCGAGAATCGTGGGGCTGGTTCTATTTGATGAGCCCGGAGGGATAGTCCATTCCGGTGGAGGCCTCGCCGCACCAGTATTCCGGGAAGTAGTTGAAAGCATAATCCCGATCATCGAATCAAGCGAGTCTTCAAAAGTTTATACACTGCATAGAATTGAAAAAACCGCACCGAAGTTCAAAGCAGATAAAGTCCCCGACTTCACCGGAAAATCCGTGAAAGAAACTTTATTGTTACTTGATAAATTACGCGTAAAATATAAAATCGTCGGTTCCGGATTCTGCTTTGATCAGTCACCTGCCCCCGGAAATCCGATTGAAGATTCCGGCGAATGGACTTTGTATTTCCACTGAGAACTCTCTTCTCCTTAGAATAGTTTTGCAAATGAATTTCTGCGACATAACTTAGATTCCGGTTTTTTATTTTCGTACTTCAAACTCCGATAATATAAATATCGCAATCATACTGGTATTATATTTTGGAAGATAAACTAACAGACGAAGAAAAAGCAGTCCAACAAATCGTTAACGAATTTTCAAAAGAAACTTCCCTTGATCTTGCAAATCAGCAGAGGAAAAGAAAGCTCATCATTACCGGAGTAGTCTCATCACTTTCCTTTTTGCTCGTTTCCGGACTGATTTATACGATCAGTAGTTTCTATTACCTGAAGAAACAGGTAGAGAAAAAGGAGCAGGAATTAGAAGAGCTTGAGCAAAATTACAGCTCACTTCTAATGCAGGAAGAATCCCAGGAAGAAGAAATACTGAAACTGAAAGAATCTATGACCAGAGTCGGAAAATCGGATATAGATTTGAATGACGTAATTAAAAAAAATGTGGAATCTATCCGCTTGGCAATCAATGGATATTCCGGCTTGAATATTTCTAGAGGGAACACCAACTTCAAAGAGATAGCCCTAACCTTTGATCTTAGCACAGGAGAGGATATGCAAACTCTCTACGATTACGTTCAAAAATATGATATCAGAGTAACGATTTTTATTTCAAACGAGGCGGACTCATATACCACAGGTTCTCTTTTTATCCCTGAAAACATTACTCTTTTAAAAAAACTCGCATCCCTTGGGAATAAAGTAGAATTTGGAAATCATACCTGGAGCCACTTCAATCATCATAGGAGCCTTTTTGAGAGATCGATGAGAAAACGATTGGCCTATAGTTTCCTTTCTGATTCACCTTTAAGTTTCGAACTAATGGGAGAACAGATCCAGAAAGTTGAGGAAAAGTTTCGAGACATTACCGGAAAAGAAATGTCGAAAATTTACCGCCTGCCCTACGGATCAATGAACCAACTCGTTTTAAATACTTATGCAAAACTCGGATACGATAAACACATATTCTGGTCATCCAGCGGGCCAAAACTTTCTCTTGCAGTTCTGGATTATATTTCAAATCCTTACATCTCAAGGAGCGACCCGATTTCCGGGAAAAAAGAGTTGGTAAAAAATCCAAATTACTGGACAAGTGCTGAAACAAAATCCATTCTATTCGACTTTGAACGAAAAGACAAATTTAAAATGAACGGAGCGATTGTTTTGATGCACCTGGGGACAAAAAGAAAATTCGATAAATTATTTTACGTTCTTCCGGAATTTATTGTCGAAATGAAGAAAAAAGGGTACAGCTTCGTAACAGTCACGGAAATTTTAAACGACAAACAAGATTGATGCCTGGAAAATCAAACCAATAGTTTGTGAGGGTGCTCGATCAAATCCTTAAATTCGCTCAAAAACCTGGCGCCGACAGCCCCGTCGACAACCCTGTGATCGCAAGACAAAGTAACCGTGATAGTTTTCCCTGGAACAATTGAACCGTTTTTTACGACTGGCTTTTCGATCAAAGCCCCAACCGCCATCAATGCGCCTTCAGGTTCGTTGATGATTGCCGAAAAATTCGTGACTCCAAACATCCCAAGGTTTGAAATTGTGAAAGTTCCGTCAGTATACTCTTCGGGTTTCAGTTTACGTTTCCGAGCCTTGTCGGCTAACGTCTTGATTTCGTTGTGGATTTCCAAAATGCTAAGGCTGTCAGCTCCCCTGACATAAGGAGTGATAAGTCCTCCATCAAGTGACACTGCAATTCCTATATCAATTCTTCCATGCTGGAGAATGTGGTTGTCTCTCCAGGAAGAATTCGCTTCGGGCACTTTCACGAGCGCAATAGAACATGCTTTTGTAATCATATCGTTTATACTAATGGACTCAGGCTCTTCTTTTTTCTTTTCTGCGAGAGCTTTCAGGTCAGAGTTGATTTTTTTTCTAAGTTCAAAAACAGGCTCTGCATCAAATTCCAGATTCAGATAAAAATGAGGAATGTTGTTTTTTGCATCGTGCAGGCGTTTCGCTATCACCTGACGCATTCCTGAGATTTCGATAATCTGGTCTTCTCTTGAAGAAGTTTTCGGTTTCCGGGACATGACGCTCCCACCCGTTGATACAAAATTCAAAATGTCCCGCTTTAAAATTCTCCCATCCGGGCCGGATCCATTCACTTTTGTTATATCGATTCCTTTATCCAAAGCGATTGCTTTTGCAAGAGGAGAAGCCAACATTCTCCCGCTAGTCCTGGAGACCGGGGCCACTTTTGCCGCTTGTGGGGATGTAACGGCCGGGGTTACAACTGGTTTTTGTTCGAGAGCCGAAGGCTTAGGCGCTTCTTCTTTTTTGGAAACAACGACCGGCTTCGGAACTTCTGTAGCTACAGAAACGCTTTCCAATTTCTTTTTAGCCTCTGCTGCAAGTGCCGATCCGTCTTCGCTTGTTTTTCCAATTACTGCAATCGGCAATCCAACCTTAACTCTTTTGCCTTCCTCCGCAACGATCGCAAGAATTGTTCCACTATCAAATGCTTCCATCTCCATTACTGCCTTATCGGTTTCCACCTCTGCAATAATATCTCCCGGTTCAATCGAATCTCCGACTTTTTTAATCCATTTAACAATAAGCCCTTCCGACATAGTCGGAGAAAGTTGAGTCATTTCAGTGATTTTTGCCATGTCTACTCCAGAATTTTCCTAACAGCTTGTTTTACTTTTTCTGCGGTTGGCAGAGAATGCAACTCCAGGTTTGCCGCATAGGGCATAGGAACATCCTCCTGTGTGATTCTTTCAACGGGATGATCGAGAAAGTCAAAAACATTTTTTTGGATGAGATAAGCAACCTGGGATCCGAATCCAGCCACGGGCCAACCTTCTTCTACAATCAAAACCTTGTTTGTTTTTTTTACGGACTTATAAATGATCTCTTCATCTAGTGGGCGAATGGAGCGTAAATCCACAACCTCTGCGAATATCCCTTCTTTCTCCAGTTCATTGGCCGCCTGAATCGCAAACAAGTAACCCCTCGACCAAGTAATGATTGTAATATCCGTTCCTTCTTTTTTGATTTCGCCTTTCCCCAAAGGAATCGAAAATTCTTCGTCAGGGATTTCGCCTGACGTACCATAAAGCACTTCACTTTCGATAAAAATCACTGGATTGTTGTCTCGAATAGAAGTTTTCAATAATCCGCAGGCGTCCTTTGGGGTTGCCGGAGCGACTACCTTCAACCCCGGAATGTGGGCAAACCAGCTTTCCAGACATTGGGAATGTTGGGCGGCTACTCTTCCTCCAACGCCACCTGCTCCGCGAAAAACCATAGGAATCGTAAATTGTCCACCACTCATGTAAAGCATTTTTGCAGCCGCATTCACGATATTGTCAATTGCAACCAGAGAAAAATTCCAGGTCATAAATTCAATGATCGGACGGAGCCCAAGCATTGCCGCGCCCACTCCGATTCCTGCAAATCCATTCTCTGAAATCGGTGTGTCTATCACCCTTTCTTCCCCGAATTTTGCAAGCATCCCTTGAGTAACCTTATACGCCCCCTGGTAATGGCCAACCTCCTCGCCCATCAAAAAAATATTGGGGTCTTTCTGCATTTCTTCGCACATTGCGCGGTTCAAAGCATCTCTGTAAGTGATGATCGCCATTTAGTTGTCCTCCGCGTAAACATGCTTGTGGAGCCAACCGAGAGGAGGCTCTTCGCTCTCTTCCGCATAACGCACAGATTCATCCACTTGCGCATTCACCCTTGTTTCGATTTCGTCCAGTTCTTTTTCAGGAACACCTGCATCGGCCAGATCTCCGCGCGCTCTTAAGAGAGGGTCGCGCTTTTTATAAATTTCGACCTCTTCTTTTGTGCGGTATTTTGCAGGATCGGACATGGAATGCCCTCTGAATCTGTAAGTGGAAATTTCTATTAGAGTCGGGCCTTCGTGCCTTCTTGCGCGATCAACGGCATTTTTTACATGATCGCGGACTTTGCGAACCTCGTCTCCCTCGATATGGTCTCTTGCAATATTGTATGCTACTGCCCGGATAGATACATCCTTTACAGCAAGCGCCCTGTATTCCGGAGTTCCCATCGCGTAGTGGTTATTTTCACAAATCAATATGAGAGGCAATTTCCAGATTGCTGCAAGATTCAATGCCTCGTGAAATGCACCCATGTTTGCGGCTCCTTCTCCGAAAAAACAAACACAGACCCCGTCTTCTTTTCGGTATTTTATCGCATAGGCAGCACCCGCAGCCAAGGCAATGTGGCCTCCCACAATTCCGTGCCCGCCCAAAAAATGTTTTGATTTGTCAAAAAAATGCATAGAGCCTCCATTCCCAAGAGAAACCCCTGTTTTCTTGCCGAATAGTTCTGCCATTAATGCTTTGGGATCAAGCCCGCGCGCAATAGCGTGTCCATGATCGCGATAGGTTGAAAAAATATAATCCCGCTCATCGAGAGCTGCGATTGATCCGACCCCAACGGCTTCCTGGCCTATGTACAAATGGCAAAAACCGCCAATCTTGCCTGCGCTATACGCTTTTGCCGCAGCTTCTTCAAACCGGCGAATCAGAAGCATTTCCTCGTAAAATTTTCTTAACTCTGCTATGCTTTCTTTTGTTTTCAGAGAACTGCTCACACACTACCCCTTTTCGAAGGACGATTTTGGATTTTGTCTTCGGATAATTTAGCGACAAATGCAATGTGTCTTGCCTATTTTTCTTTCCGTCAAGTCAAAATAAAAAAAAATCCCGACCCTTGCGCAAAGCAGGGCCGGGATTTCCTGTTAGTAGACCATTATATTAATGGTCTGTCCGTTTGAAGTTGTGGCTGTTTTGTTGCAGGAGCTGAAACTTGCTGTTCCGGAAACTCCGGCTGTCAGAAAAGTTGTGTTACTGAAGGCACTTGCAGCATTCGGAAATTTATTCTGATTCAAGTGGCAGGAAGTAGTTGCCTTTACAGTTGCAGCACAGTTTGAAAGCGTGTTGTAGTCTGATGCAGTGAAATATTTTGTTACTTCCCTGTGGCACATAGTAGCAGAGTTAAACCCGTATCCTTCGGCTATACAGGTGTTGAGAACCTGTATAGCGCCCAGGCATGCGTTAGTCACATCGGCTGGTGCTCCTGCTGTTGTGAGAATAGAAAGTAGGGAAGATTTTTGTTCCCTACCCGCAGTATCCCTGTTTCCGCAATCTATGATAAAACCACTCAGGAGTAAAATTACCGCAAATCTTTTTATACAATTACCCGAAATTATTTTTTGTCTCATGTCCATCCTCCTTAAAATTTCACTACTACTCCGAGGATTGCCGCGTTCTGGTATTTAGAAGGACGTCCCCGTTCGTCGATAAACTGCTCTCCAAGACCCCTGTCATGCCTCAGGTCCAGTTTGATAATCAGATTTTCGTTCCAGATGTAGGTCGGTGTAAAAGTATATGTCCTTACCTGCCCGAGATTTGCCTGCGGTTTTGCGTTTGAATTTCCGTTGATCCTGTTATAATTCGGATCGAGATCCATCCGGTTCGCAGGAATTTGTCCATACAATGGAGCATTCACAACCAGAGGCCCGCCATAACGGCTGTCATCAATGTACTCATAACGCAATGCAAGAGCAAACTTCTCGGTAAAAGTGTATTTAAACCAAATACCGTAAGTGTTGTAGATTCTTTTGACTTTGTTCCCGCTTCTATTAGTGGAAATATCACCGACTCCATCATTATTCAAATCGATAATTTTATTTCCTTCGTTTACATATGCAAGGAAGTATTCCGCAGCAGAGCCGGACCTTTCTCCATAAGTCCAGTCCAACAGCAGAAATATTTTTTCGGTTGGAGTAAAAATCAACTGAGCATGATTGATAAACCAGTAATCCCTATCGAACTTTGCATTTGGCCGAGCAGGAAGGGCAGTACTCCCGGAATATTGCAGGTATTCTCCAGCCATATAGTTGCCATTGGATATTCTTCCCTGATCGAGATCGCTTCCAAATCCTGTGTTCCACACAATCTTGATCCGGTCCTTGAGCAGATTCCCTTTGAGCTGTGTGCCGATTGCGGGAGTTTTACTCAACTTATCATTTGCATTCCACCTAGTCGTATCCGTTAGCATGGTAGGGTTTCCAGATGCGTTATTCGGGTTGTCCCTTGTCATATTCGGATCTTTGAAAGGTGAATAAGGACTGCTATAACCTGTTCCCATAATGCTATTGTAAAGGAAAAATGCGGCCGTCCAGTCATCACTCACTGCAAGAGTCGCACGAGCTCCGGTATGAATAAAGGGGATTGTGTTAAAGAATATATACCCTATAGTGTAGTTGATATTATCCTTCGAGTCCAATACTTCATTTCCCAGATGAGTCGCCATTTTTCCAATATCAATAGTGAGGCCCTTAGCAACAGGAAGAAACAAGGAAACATACCCCTGCTGAAGCATATTCATATTGTAAATATTATTCGTTGTCGTATAAGGCCTTTCTTGAAAGACGTTATTGCTTCCGTTTTGAATATCCAGCCTGAATCCCCAGCTCTGTTCTTTTGTAGCAACTTTTTCAACAGCAAGTTTTGTGTTGTTAATTGCAAACTGTTTGTTGTAGCCGTCAAAAGTGCCGGATGGGTCATACTGATTTCCTTGCCTGTTATTCGTAGCGTACTTGTAATATACGTCTACATATCCTGAAAAATTTACCGTATCGTACCATTTTTTTTCTTCCTTTTTCTCTTCCGAAAAAAGCGGTACTATGCAGATAAAAAATGGAAGGTAAAGCGCCAATTTTCTGAATTTTCTATTTTCCATAACCTTCTCCTTAAACCTCATAATGCAAGATACGTGCCAAATTCAAAATTGTTATATAATTAGTAATATGGCTGGAAAAGTATAGCGATTTTAGTAGTCTTTCCTGGAAAGAGGGTTTGATTTGCATGTTTTTTAGGCTATCAAGTGATGCATGCTTAAAAAAAGGGCATTCCAGTAAGAACGGCTGCAAAATTGCACAAATGGAAGCTAGCTATCCAGTGAAAACTGCACTCGACTTGGAGCAAGGTCCTATATTCAGATCGAAACACCCTCCAGAATCGTATCCTCTTAAGATTATCGTAAATTTGAAATTGCCGGGAAATAGGTCGGATGTAAATCAGTAGCCATGCAAAATTTTTTCCGTTTTTTTTCGATGGTTTTCTTTTTTTCATTTTGTCAGGACATTAAGCGCCCCCCGATTCAAACTGTATTTTTTCCGGCTATAGCTCCCGGTATAGAAAGAGCAGGAGTAGTATCAACAGATTACGGGTCTTCTGGAAGATTTTCCATCATCAATCCGGAAATTTTCACGTCTACTCAGGGCCTTTCAAATATTCACTCCGATGCCCTTGCAAAATACATCGACGGAAAAGTTTACATTGTCAACCGACTGAACAGAGATAATATTCAAGTGTTGAATCCTGACCTGGGATTTTTGACCGAGCTGGAATTTTCCACTGAGTCTGGTTCCAACCCCCAGGATTTCGTAAAACTCAATTCCGGAAAAGCCTATATTACGCGATACAATCGCTCAACGATTCTGATAGTAAATCCTTCCACCGGGATTTCAACAGGTCAAATTGACTTGAGCGGTTTTAATGAGACTGCCTCCGGGTTATCAGATAACCTTCCAGAAATGAACCAGATGTATCTGGAAAACGACAGGTTATATGTCCAATTGCAAAGGCTGGACAGAAACGACCCGTCTGGATACTATTCGCCTAACGCATCTTCACTTCTTCTGGAAATCAACACTTCTACCGACAAGGTTATCCAGTCCTACACTTTTCAATCCAGAAATCCAATCAGTAAAATCCAAAAGACGGACTTGTTCGGAGATTCTCATCTGGTTATGGCCGTTCCTAACAAGCAAGGTTTTTTAAGTAAAATTGACGGAGGAGTCGAAGTATTCAACCTAAGAACAAAGTCTTTTCGGGCGGGCTTTATTTATTCCGAATCAGAAGCTGGAGGAGATATTTTGGATGTGAAAATCAAAAATGATACGTTAGGCTTCGCATTCGTCCTGGATTCAACTTTCAACAAATACATTCAGAGCTTCAATCCCTCCACGGGGAAAAAAATTTCAACTATTGCATTTTTTCCATCCAACTACGGAAATATTTCCGGCCTGGCGCTTTCAAAAAACGGAAAATTGTACACCGGTGAATCGACTTTTACAAAACCCGGCGTTGCGATTTACGACACAGATAACAATAATCTACGGTTGAATTCTACTCCGATCGATGTCGGATTACGTCCTTTCGATATAGTTATCTTGGAATAGGACTAATAACAAATTTTAGAGAGATATAAAGTCCAGTCCAGATAATACACTTTTTTTATCCCATAGTCGAATGTTTCAAATAACCAAATATCCTCATCTACTAAATTTCCCTCTCCGATCTCGTCGTATGCTATCGTAATATCATCCGAAATTTCCTTGAACAATGAATAATGATTTTCTTTTTTGGGATCTAAATCTCTGTCATGAAAGGAATACAAGGCCCCCAGGATTGCGGAAAATATTCCTTTTTTTAGAAAATGATTCTTTCGGATTACGAGGCCCGAATATATCCTTTCGGCTTCTTCTGCAATCGCTAGTTTCTGAAATTTTTGAACGAGAGACTTTTGCTCCTCAGCTCTGTAATCGGACAAGGAAGAATTTTTCAGGTGGGCTATCAGATCATGAGCATCGGGTTTCGCCATTTTCGAATTCTAACCCATGTGTCAAAGTCTGTCTATAATTTTTCCAAACTTTTCATCTACTTTTTTCCGAATTCCAGGATCGCATTCTAGAACCGGAGGATACCAATCCTTTAGCCTACAATCAAATACGATCGGAGAGACAAACGAAATATGATTTCGAATGACTTTTGATTTCCCATAGATGTCGCCTGCAGGCTCGAATCTGGTAAAAATCGTCCAAAGAAAATCGTGCTCTGTCTTCACGCAATCTTCTGAATCATCGACAAGAAAAACAAATAAAAATCCTTCCGTAATCTTTTCTGACAGAAGTTTTTCCGCGAGCTTGTCTCCCTTCTTATACTTTTTCCCGGAAACAACCAGGACACCGTCTACAAAAATTCGGGGAGAATGAAACAAAGAACTTTTCAAGTTTCCCGTAATCCGATTTTTTAAAACATTTCTCTTGTCGCCAAGCCCCAGAATAACCAATTTACTCCCTTTGTTTACTTCCGGCCCGGTATAATCTAAAGAGTCCTGGGAAATATTACTGAGGATGTGAATATCCGAAAAAACATCGACTCTTTCCACTATCGTAAAGAGTAATTTTTTAAAACTTTTCAAATCAATTTTTTGATCCGTCACAAAAAGACATTTTGAGAGCGACAAATGGCCTTCTCCCAATACTCGAAGTGCGGCTGTAAACGCCTCTTTCGGATAACGCTCCTTTACAACGGCACCGGCTAACGTATGGACCCCCGACTCTTCGTATGCCCAGACGGATTCCAGCTTGGGCATGACTAGAGGAAACATGGGACTCAATAGCTCTTGCAAAAACTCGGCGATATAATGATCTTCTTGAGGAGGCCTTCCTACAACTGTCGCAGGCCAGATAGCGTCCTTCCTGTGAAAAATCGATTTCACTTTCAATACGGGATAGTCATGTTTTAGCGCGTAGTATCCGTAATGGTCACCGAAGGGGCCCTCAGGCTTTCTTTCAAATGGAGGGATTTCTCCGATAATTGCAAAATCTGCATCGGCTACGATGGGTAACGGACTAATGTTCGGATTGCGGTGGATCCTTAATCTCTCACCCAAAAGCAATGATGCAATGATTAGCTCACTCAGCTCTTCCGGCATAGGAGCAATTGCAGCTAACGTCATAGCCGGGGGCCCACCAACATAAACATGTGCCGGAAGGCTCATCTTTAACTTCTCGGCTTCAAAATAGTGAAACCCTCCTCCTCGGTGAATCTGAATATGCATTCCAGTAGTTTTTTGCCCATGAAACTGGATTCGATACATGCCCAGATTGCCTTTATGGTTCACCGGGCTTTCCGTATATACTAGCGGGAGAGTGATAAAAGCGCCCCCGTCCATCGGCCAGGATTTTATTTGCGGAAGCCGAAACAAATCTACGGGTGTAATCGATTCCTGCAATACGTTAGGCGAACTCGTTCTTTTTAATCCGACCTTTAATGCCTCAAATGCCAGATGCCTCGCCTCCCAGATTTTCTTGAAATTTGGCGGCATCATATTTTGAGCGGTATCAGCAAGTTTTTTTATTAAATCCAGAGGGCGTGTTCCGAAGGCAAGCCGAATCCTCTTTTCCGAACCGTACAGGTTGGTCGCGACAGAAAATTGGGAACCTTTTACATTCGTAAACAGAAGCGCCGGGCCCTTTCTGGCCACTACCCTTCTCTGGATTTCAGCCAATTCCTGATTCGGGTCAACTTCCACGTCAATAACAAGAAGCTCATCATTTTTTTGAAGGATTTCAGTAAATTCTTTTGTAGATCTGATAGACATAGATTAACAACTTTCCTGTAATATGAATTGGATTATGTACCCGCGCAAGAAATCCGGTTATGTTATTCATTTCTAAACCGGAATAAAAATGGGACATTCTACTTGGATAAAATGGTTTTTAAAAAAAACAACTTTTAAAAAAGAAAAACGACTGCAAAGATTATCTTTCTATTTTATCCGGAAGAATAATATCATAGGGCTTGCGCAATATTTTGACACGAATAGTTCTTTCAACTTTCCGGAAAAATAAAAAAAGCCTCCATATTATTTTGTCTTCCGAATAATAACTTTGAACTTCCTTGATTGACAAAGGTTTTATATCCGGCCTGCTCTTTGCAAAAAAATCGTTTGCAATTCCAAGAAATTCAGATACCCAAGCCTCTTTTTTTTCCTTATATAAATTGGCAAGAGTATCGATAACCACAAGACGGATATCGTAATAACGGTTCATTACATCTTTCAGAAAAAATAACCTGATGATCCAGACAAGATAAGACGGACAGATTCTCAGGAAAAGTTCAGGATTTAGTTTTTCAATTCCATTCTCCCTTAAAAGAGGCGTACTGGTATCCAAATACAACAATTTTTTATCGTAGGCCCAGTTGGAGATTTGACCATCTAGCCCGATTTCAATTTTTTCGGTCTGATTTTTTCCGGATTCGTTGATCCTGAAAGAACTATCAATTGCTGTCAAAATTTTTTGATAAAGATTGATATTTTTTGTTTTGTCCGAGGTGTGTAAAAGCTTATTCGCAATTTTTTCTGGATCGAGGAGAGCTTGCAAAATATATACTACCAGTTTTCCATTTTTTCCCCTCACGATTTCAAAACCATAATCAGGGGTATCAATTCCGCGCTTTTTAAGTTCACTGTGGTATTTCAGATAAGTTTCTTTATAGGAAGATACCTCATCCTCTGAGTGGAATATAGCCATTCTCTTGAACGCAAATTCTGACAGTTCCTTGATTCCGAAACGGAACACGGTGGACATTTCTCCATACCCGATGATAGATGGACGAATATGCCCCTTCTCCGGGTCTTGAGGATTCAGGCATTCTTCAAATTCGCCTAACTTCTCCAATGATTTACCGCTCAGACGCACAAATTTTCCCATCACAAATCACCCCATAAAGAAAGATATCGCATAACGCATGAATTTATTGCCTATTCTATTCATCTCCTTAAGAGATTTTCGTAAAATCCTCATAATTTCCTCGCCCTGTTCACGAGTCGTAATCAGTGGAGGAAGAAACTGCATTACTCTTTTATCATTAGCCGCATAAACTGCAAAAATGCCATTACTCACAAGAATTTTTACAAATACCAGACAGGTTGCAGAGTCGGAAAAAACTAGCCCCATAAAAAGACCCAACTGCCTCACCTCTTCCAAAAGAAGAGGAAATTCCGTTCTCAGCTTTTCTAACTCATCCGCAAAAAAATCAGATAAGTCGTTTATGTTTGCAAGGAATTTTTTTTCAGTCACGATTTCCAGAACTTTTAACGCGGCGTAACAACCTGTTTCAGAACCGCCAAAGGTGGATATGTGTATGAATGGATCTTTTCGAAAGACCTCCTCATAGCGCTTTTTAAAGCAAGTTGCTGAAATCGGATATATACCACCGGAAAGGCCTTTTCCTGAAACAACTATATCCGGAATAATATTGTAATGTTGAAACCCCCAAGGCTTGCCTGTTCTGGAAAGCCCGGTCTGCACCTCATCCAATATAAAAGTGACTCCGTGCTTGTCACAAAGCTTCCTTACAAGCGCCATGTATTCTGCGGAAAAAACCGGCATCCCCAAAGTTGCTGGCACTGTCTCCAAAATAATTGCAGCGGGTTTTCCGGCAAGAGCCATAGCAAGAGAACTAACGTCCCCGAATGGAATCCGTAGAAAGCCCTCCTCATTCAGGAAAAACGGCTTCAGGAATTTCCCGTCGCCGGTCTGAACCGCTAAGCCGGTGTGCCCGTGGTACCCTCCAGCAATGGAAACGATTTCTTTTCTTTTGGTAAAACCACGGCTTATTTTTATCGCAAGGTCAACAGCCTCTCCACCGGATACACCGAAAATTACTTTTTGAATCTGTTCGGAATCCTTATGCCCGCTTACGTGCATACTCTGCACGATTTTTTCAGCAAGTTCTCCCTTTGGGCCGGAAATAAGATGGTGATTTCCAATATCGTAATAATCCAGGGCTTTTTTTACCGCATCGATTATCTGGGGATTTCTATGGCCGAGATTAAACACTCCTCCGTTGCAATGGCAATTTATATAACGACGATTATTAGCATCAAAAAAATAAATTCCCTCTCTGCGTGCCATAACCACCTCAAGGCCCATTTTTCTGAAAAAACGCGCCTTGGGTTCCGATACAAACTTCGAATACCTATCGTAAATTTCGCCCGAATTCTTTTTGGAAGGAATTTTGATTTCAAATTTCATCGCTAACCATGTTCATATACTATCGGCAAAGATTCCCGTACGATTTAAAAGCGGCATAGAATGCAAGCGCTCCGACATCATTATAGAAATAAACTGCAATTTTCTGCAAAAATTGATTAATGTTCTTTTCATAAGCCGCAGAAGTAAATTTCAGTATACTTTATTTCATTCGCGATATCAATCAATTACAATGCGCAACGCAAGAAAAAAAATCATACCGGCGGTTCATAAGATACAAATTCGCATTGAGGATATCTGCTGCATGAATAAAATAACTTGCCCTTTCTGGTCAGCTTTTTTTCGATTCTCCCCTTTCCGCAAACAGGGCATCCAGGTTCATTTCGGGATTTTTCCTGCTCCACCAAGTCAGGTATTTTTTTCCGGATATTTTTTTTTGCCTCCGATACAAGCTCCGAAAACGGCTGGTAAAAATCTCTCAGAAGTTCGATAGAATCGAGCTCTCCTCTTTCAATCAGATCCAGATTTTTCTCCATTTGGGCAGTGAAATTTTCCTCGGTGAACTCCTTGAAATAGTGTCGCATTTCGGAATCAACCACCACCCCAAGCTCAGTCGGAAATATATACTTGTTTTTCGATTCCACATATTTTCTTTTCCTAAGCACTTCCAGTGTTGCCGCGTAAGTCGATGGCCGGCCGATTCCGGTTTTCTCCATTTTTCTCACCAAAGCCGATTCCGTATAACGCACTGGGCCTTGAGTCTCTTTTTTTTCCGTATGAATTTCCAGAAATTTCAGGGAGTCTCCCTTCTGAACGCGAATCTTATCGTAATCGGGAAAATCCCTTATCTTATCATAGGCAAAAATTCTGGTATAACCTTCAAACAAGGTTTTATTAGCATCAAACCGAAAGGAGTAATTTTTATAGTCGGCGCGAATAAAAAGATTTTCCGATAGATGTGGATTCATTCCGGATGCGACAAATCTTTCCCAAATCAATTTGTACAGTTTGTGCTGATCTTTTGTCAGATGCTCTGCAACTGAATCGGGTGTATTCCATACGTCGGAGGGCCGGATAGCCTCGTGCGCGGATTTTTCTGAGTGGTTCTTTACTTTTTGATCCGAAACATATTTTTCTCCAAGAGAATTTCCGATGAACTTCGACCGGTTTTTCGCTGCCTCGCTACTCACTGCTCTCGAATCCGTTCGCATGTAGGTAATCAGCCCCGACTTTCCCTTTTTTCCAAGACTTAAACCCTCGTACAGCTCTTGTGCGATCTTCATAGTCTTTCGAGGGGAAAATTGAAGAAACCGAAATGCATCCTGTTGCAATGAAGCTGTATTGTAAGGAGATGGAGCTTTTTTGGATTTGGTCCTTCTCTTAACGTCCTGAATTTTCAGTACTACACCCTTGGACTTGCTGGAAGATTTTCCATCCGGCAACACCCCGAAATCGTCAAGAAGATCGGCAACTTCTTTTTCGCTTTTTATTTCTGCGTTTACCCCGGAAATATGCTTTAACTGCATCCCCAGCTTCAACCCATTATCTGTTTCAACTAACGCATGAATGGAATAGTATTCTTCCGGGATAAATTTGCTTATCTCGGCTTCCTTTTTGCAAATCCAGGAAAGAACAACCGATTGAACCCTCCCAGCCGATAAGCCTCCCTGAATTTTTTTCCAAAGTATCGGGCTTATCATATATCCCACAAGCCTGTCCAGAATTCTCCGCGCAAGTTGGGACTGAACCAGACTGGAATTGATGGATTCGGCTTTTTCCAGGGAAGACAAAATCGCAGTCTTTGTTATTTCCCTGAATCTGACTCGATAAAACTTCCGATTTTGACCGGATAGAATTTCTTTCAATTCGTGACAAATTGCCTCGCCTTCTCTGTCCGAGTCACCGGCTAGATAAATTTCTTCGATTCCATTTGCTCTTCCTTTGATTCTGTTGATTACTTTCGATTTATTCTTTATGGCCTCAAATTCTGGCTCGAAATTCCGTTCAATATGAATTCCCAGTCTTTTTTCAGGAAGATCCAGAACATGGCCATAGCTTGCCTCGACAACAAAATCACCTCCGAGGTATTCGCTTATTGTTTTTGCTTTGGCGGGCGATTCCACCAGAAATAGCTTTCTCTTGGACTTTTTTGGAAGAGGCATTTACAATTTTAGGGTGAACCGAAAACCCTACCTAGAAGATACTTTTCCTTTTCCGGCTGGGGCAACCGAAAAATATTTTTTGTTAAAAATATCTATGCTACCGATACCTGATAGAGAATCCAGCCTCTAATATTACGGCGAGGCTGGATACAAGAACGTCATGCGTATACATCCAGTATTCGTTTGGCTTGTCCGGGTTCTTTTTCTATGACGTTTTGAAGCATATTCAGTTTTATCAGTTTGGAGTTCAATTCACTCTGCGCCTGAAAGATCTCCTTTGGGAGATTGGCGATTCTTTCAAAGCTTAGAACCGGTGATGTAGTGTTGCCAAGGCTTGCAATATTCATAACTGCCTCCTAATTTAATTTTTTCTTTACCCCCCATTTCTACATTCGGTTTGCCGAAAAATAACTTTAGTGAATTATTTAAAAAAAATATTTTTTTTATTATTCAGGTTTTGGGAACCGGATTTTTTGGACTGAATCGGTCGAGAAACTATCAGAAATCTATGGAATATTTTTCTTTATTGAGAAAAGCAGCGCTAGCAGAAGCTAAAAAAAATTTTGCCAAGGCCTACAATATTTACAGTGAAGCGCTGAAATATTCTAAATATTCCAAAACTACTCTAAAAATTATGTCAAAGATGGCTTGGTGCCAGTATCAAGTCGGGAATAAGCTCGAAGCCGAAGAGCTTTTCACAAAAATTTCCACTCTATACCCGGACGAACCTTTTGGAATTCAATTTTATGCGGATTTTTTGATCAAAACAGACCGTCACAAGGCCGCTAAAAACCTGCTTGCAAAAGCAATTTCCAAATTTCCCGACCAGTTGGAATTGTACTTAACGCTGGCCTCCCTTTTAAAAAGTATTGACCGATCTGTCGAAGCGATCGGAATTCTAAAATCAGCTCTGACTGCGGAAAATCTGACCATCGGTAGGACGATAAGACGGAAGGATATGTGGGCAGAACTAGGTTCTTTGTACTACGACAGGGGTGATTACAATTCTAGCATTGCCTGCCTGAAAAAGTCCATGAGGATGGGCAACGAAGAGGAATTTTATCACTATGACCTACTGGCCTCGTGCTACCTGAAAATTAATGACCCGGAAAATGCCTTGAAATTTATTGATGCTCATATCCGGATTTATGGCGAACAGGATTCTGCTGACTATATTTTGAAAGCCCGCGCCCACGCTAGATTGGAACAGCTCCCGCAGGCCGCATCCTGCATCCTGCGTGCCTATGCATTCGATAACTGCCTAGCTTTACGCCTAGACGAGATGGCGGATTTTTCTGTTCTAATCAAAAAAGGCTTTTTTCAAACTCTCGACAATGTAGAATTCGAATCTACTTCTTAGTCAAATAAGAGCTGACCTCGTTAACCAATTCCTCTTCAGGGGACTGTATAAATGTGGTAGTATGGGGCTTTTTCGACTCGTCTATATTTCCATACTCTCCGGTTATAGAATTGGCCAATAAATCTTTAATCAATCCCAGAAGAGCCGGATCCTTGCAGTTTTGAATAGAAATAATATTCGGAGATTCTCTCTCCCATCTGAATTTAATATCATTGTTCTGAACATAAAAGGATTCGGTTTGCCCATCGCCATCCGCATCGATGAGGACATAACGCGTAGAATCCCCTCCAACCAAAGTCAATCTTTTCCCTCTTCCTTCTTTCTTGGGTAGCTCGGTCTTTGCAGGTTCGGGCTGTTTCTTAGCCTCTTCCGGCTTTCCGGTTTCCGCAGTCTTTTCTGTTTTAGAAGGCTCAGCCTGAGTCTGAGAGTCGGCAACCTCCTGCTTGTTTTGCATCGGAAGATTTTCCACTAATAAAGTAGAGTTCGTTACATTCAAGTGGGTCAGTAAAAATTTGTACTTTTCGATGTGGGATTGAATTAGTTTTGTCCGGATCTCGGTAAACATTTTTCCATAGTTTGACTGGACAAAATTTTTCCCGTCCTTGTCCATTTTCGTAAAATCCGGAACTCCATGGGTGCGGGCAAAGGCTATATAGTCCGGATTTCCGTCCGTGTGGTTTGTAAAAAAATCCTGCTCTTCTTCTGCCCCCGGGTATTTTGCTTCCGGAAGCTTGTCCTTTGCATCAGGCTTACTGTGATTTCTAAGCGCGCTTTTGAGAAACTCTAGCCTTTCTTTCTGCTTGACCTTGGCTTCTTCAGCTTTTTGCTTTGCGGCTTTATGTGCAACCGAATTCAGGCCTGCGCTTCTAAGCTGGATTTCTTCGTCTTCTTCCTTCTGGCGCGCAGATGTTGTCAAAGCGCGTAGAGTTGAATCATAACGGTACAGCAGTTTGAACATTGCATCGTCGTATTCCTCAAGGGATTTTCCGAAACTGGTTACCTGATTGGCTCTTTTGGTTCTCTGAATATCCAGCTCTTCAAACTCCCGTATAAACTGAACCCTTTCAGCATAATTTTTCATTTTCTCGTTGTATTCGTCCCGCTTCCGAGTAATATCAATGGGATCATCGTATCCATCTTTCAAAAGATAAATCTCCCCGTCCTTGATTACCAAAAGAGTGGATTCGGAGGTATCTTTCGTTAAAGCCGCAGACTTCAGAGGCCTGCTCTTGGAATCCAGTTGGTTGGAATAGTGATACGCAAGCCTGTCAATTGAGAAATCCGAGATATTGTGAAAATTCGGCGAGGATTGATAAGCAGGTTCTGCTGCAATACCCACAGAAAAAATCAAAGCTAAAAATAATAAAATTGAATGCATTACACTTCTCCAAAATTCCAGGAATGAAACCATTTAGCTAATGTTCGTCCGGTCACAAAAATCATCAAGCTTAATTAACTCTATTTTTTTTCTGAACCAGAGAATATTCCAGCCCTGGATAATCCCTTCTAAGCCCATCTAGCCTGAACTCCAAAGAATCTACCTCCGGAAAATTTGCAAAAATCGTTTTTTCTATCGCCAGGAAGGTGGATTTTAGAATCGTAAGGCGGATTTTTTTGATTTCCGATTTTCTTTTTTCCGGATCCACTTTTGCTTTCTTGGCAAAAAAATGCCCTTCATCAGAATCTTCCTGGTCTTCACCGATTAGAGGATTATCAATCCTGAATTTAAGCGCTTCCATTTCATCGTTGATTGTGGACTCTCTAAAATCGACTATGAGTTTTTTTTCATTTTTCAAAAACCAGGAAGAAATTACGGATGTTTGGAGATTCGGCATTTTTTTTAGGTTTGCCGAAAAAGCTGCTTCGTTTCCGGATGATTCTTCATAAAATGGAGGCTCTCCGATTTCTCCAATCAGTGTAATCAGATTTCTTGCGGAATTACCTGGAATCAGATTCATTTTCCGGTTAATTTCAAAAACATTTCCCACGCCATCCGAAGCAAATACCTTTCCGGAAATCAAATGCTCTCGTGGAGAAATCTGATACAATGAAAAAGGCACAAGTAACTTAAGAGGATTTTTACCTGCAAGAAAGAACACAAATAGAAATAAAAAAAATGCGGACCAGGAGGCAAAAAGCAAAAGGAATCTTTTATCAGCGCCGGAAAATTCTTTTTCACTTTCTAGAAAAATTTTATTTTTGACTGGCACATACCATTCTCTGAAATAAAATTTAACTTGATCGGATATCAAAGTGAAAAATTTTTTAATCTTTTGCATTCGCATATTCACGTAAACCTCCGGCAATTCCTTTTGCGACTTTCAGGCGAAATTTCTCGTTTCGTAAAAGTTTCGATTCATTCTTATTGGACAAATACCCCATTTCTACGAGGATTGCCGGCATAAGGCTCCCCCTCAAAACTGAAAAATCCGCTTTTTTTACACCACGGTTCAGGATTCTTTGGCGTAGTTGTTTTTCCAGTCCTTTTTCGACAAAGCTGGCAAGTTTCTTGCTCCTCCTCTGCACTACGGAAGAAAGTAAACCCGCCCGGATTTTCATCACATCCGACCCGTATTTTCCCGAAAGAAATTTATTTTCCAGGATGGCCACCTCTCTGGCGTTCTCGGTAGTAGGTGTCTGGGACAAAAAATAGATTTCGAAACCGTTTGGCTCCGGACTCAAGGAAGAATTGCAATGGAGGCTTATGTAAATCGACTCACCCTTTTTTTTAAACACTTTGTTTGCGATTTTGGATCTTTCTTCCAATTCCAAAAAAATATCCGTACTTCTCGTAAGAACTATATTCAATTTCGGAAACTTTCCGGAGAGGTGGCTTTTGAGGGCCTTTGCAGCTTCCAGAGTAATATCTTTTTCCTGATTTCCTTCCGAATCGGAAGAGCCGGGGTCTTTTCCTCCGTGTCCCGGATCAATTATCAGATTTTTCAAAGTAATTTTTTCAGAAAGATTTTTTTCAGGTTTTGAAATTTGGAGCGCCAAAGAGTTTTCCTTGAATTCATAGGAAACATCCCTGTCGATCAAATACATGAAAACTGCTTCAATCGCATCGGGAGGCAAAAGCAACTTTCCTTTTTTGTACAAAAATGGTAGCTTGATCTTCTCTACTGATTTTGAGTAGATATAAAAAAGAGATCCAATTCGAAAAGAGATCTCTTTTCCGTTGTCAGCTTTGATTTTTCCTTTTAAAGTAGAATAATCAATACTCGATTTTAGCTCCGGAAATTTTTTCTCCAAAGACTCGAACGAGATGTAGTTTTCCTTGTTGAAAAAACGAATTTCAGTATTTTTCGCAAATTTCTCATCCGCGAAAAAAAAGCAGAATAGGATAACTAAAAACCGAATACTGACTTGATTTTTTTCCAAATCGAATTCGGTTTCTTTTTTGTTTGATTGGACTCATCGTTAATATCAAATAGATTCCTCTTGGATTTGTCGTAATTACTTTTCTTGGGCGCTGAATGTTTTGAGGTTTGGCGCTTTGGCTTATGCTCAAAATTCTTTTTATGCTCCTTCGGTTTAGCGGGCTTTGTATTCGTTTTTTCCATTGAACCGATAACCGAGTCAGCTTTTTTCAAATATATCTCAGCTTCCTCGAGACTCGAATACGGCCTATTCTCCCCTTGCCCTCCGATAGATTTTCGATGGTGAGAAGGCTTTCCTTTCTTGTCATGGAATTTCCCTTTGCCCTTATTCTGGCCATGGTGTTGGTGTCCGCTCTGGCCTTGCCTATTTGAATGGGAATGCTTCTTCCCATTTTTTGAATTCTGCTCTTCATGTCCTTCAGAAAATTCTTTTTCGTGTCCCATACTAAATTTCTTGTATTCTCCTTTTGGAAAAATTAGATAATCTTCCCTCACGTTCATCGTTTCTATTTTTTGCCCGAGAAGATTCTCGATTTTTTCAAGTTCGGTGTAATCTCTCTCGGAACAAAAACTGATGGAGGTCCCTTTTCTTCCGGCTCTAGCGGTTCTTCCAATTCTATGCACATAATTTTCCGAATCTGACGGAAGGTCAAAATTGTACACAAAGTTGATATTGTCTATATCGATTCCGCGTGACGCAACATCGGTCGCAACCATATAACGATACTTTCCAAGTTTGAAATCCTTTAAAAGCCGGATTCTCTTTTTCTGATCCAACAGAGAAGAAATTCCCGTCGCTGCAATCCCGTAATTTCTCAAATTGATCACGATTTCCGAAACCATAACTTTCAGATTCGTGAAAATAATTCCAAGCCCATCGCTATTTTCATTTAGAATCAGATTCACAAGATACGGAATTTTTTCTTCTCTTCCCAGATGAATCAGTTTCTGGTCTATATTCTCAGTCGTCACCTTTTCCGGCTCAATCTGAATTTCAACAGGGTCGTTCAGATAATCGGAGGCAAGCCTGACCACATAATATGATAGTGTTGCGGAGTACAGAAATGTCTGTTTTTTGGAAGGACATTTTTTCATCACAAAACGAATGTCCTTGATAAAGCCCATATCAAACATTCTATCCGCTTCATCCAATACAAAAAATGCGATGTTGGAAAAATCCAGCTTCCCGTTTCTCAGATGGTCGATGAGTCTCCCCGGGGTTGCAACAATGATGGCAGCATTGTCACCAAGCTCTTTTTCCTGATCCTTATAGCTAGTGCCACCAATAATTGTTGCGACTTTGCAATCCGTATACTTCAAAAGTTTTTTTGCCTCGTCTGCAATCTGAACTACAAGTTCCCTAGTTGGGGCAAGAATCAGGGCCGACGGTGATTTCAGATTTTCGGATAAAATTCTGTGGATAATCGGCACAAGAAATGCTATGGTCTTGCCAGTTCCAGTCTGCGCTAACCCGGTTATGTCCCTTCCTTCGAGGCTTGGACCGATTGCTTTTTCCTGGATTGGTGTGAGTTCCGTAAAGCCCGCATCAGATATGGCTTTTTTGATTTTTGGGTCTATGTTTAATTCTTCAAATTTCATTTTTCTGCTTTTTTTGCTATGATTTGTAATGTATCCCCGTAACAAGTCCAATCTGCAAGTGTTTTATAAATAGAATTTGACAGAAATTTTCCCCTCCAACCCAGATCCCTGGATTTGTGGTAGGAAAACGGTTTTTGGAGCACGATTTTCAACCCTAATTCCCGAAAAACCCGGGACGCCGAGTCCGGGTCATAATCCGCAAAATGGTCACTGGGGTGGGTAAGAAACCAGTTTTCAGGGTTTGTCCGGAAAGTCGGGCCATTCAAGGAGGGCAGTGCCAAAACGAATAACCCGTTTTCCTTGATCATTGATGCGATTTTCAGTAATGCGCTTTCCTGATCCTCAAAATGCTCCAGAACAAAAAATGAAGCAACCACATCATATTGCATGGAAGGCTTAAAGTCCTCGAATGAACTCTGAGTTACATCTATTCCGAGAGATTTCGCATAACGTACTTCATTCTCCGAAATCTCGATGCCACCGGCCGAAAAGCCGTCCATCGTTGCTTCATCCAGAAAAAAACCTGCCGCACACCCAATCTCGAAAATAGACGGAGAGCTTGCATTCAAATATTTTCTGATTAGTTTTAGCCTCTCTCTGGCAGCGCTCCTCAAAAAAGATTCATCTTCGTAGTAAGTTTTTTTGTATTGATTTTTATATTCCTCCATAAAGTAGGAATTTTCATAGATTCTTTTCCGGGCAGGAATGTAGTAATGAAGTCCTGTATTTTTGCAAATTTTGTAGGCTTGCGGAAATTTTTTATCTTCCACAAAATCAAATATGGATTTTTTTTTTGTCAAAGAGTTTTCGTGACGTTGTAGGAAAGTATGTGCTCGTCTTCGCTCAGTTCATTCATGAGCTCCTCTTCCATAACCGGAGAAATATGAATATCAGCCCTGTATTCAATCTCATTGACCCGCTTGTTAATCATTTCCGAATCGATAATAATTCCCTTTTTGTATATCTGCTTTTTTAGGTGAGAAACTTTTTTCGCTTTTTTCAAAATCAGTATCAATGTCCTTCGTCTTGGGTGCTTTGCGCGGGTTACCTGCTCAAGATACTTCACTCCGAACAAAATCAACACCACGAAACCTGTGGAAACAAATCCGAGCGTATAAAAACCGGCTCCGATCGCAAGGCCGATTGCGGCATTTGTCCAGATCGTTGCAGCCGTAGTAAGTCCGATTACTACCCCGCTACCCTTACTCTGCAAAATCGCCCCTGCCCCCAGAAATCCAATTCCACTCACAACCTGAGCGGCAAGCCTTGCGGGATCTCCCACAATTTTGGAAATGCTTTCTCCCCCGAGCGTAGAAGAGACCGAAGTTGATAGCTGGATCGAAATTGCCATGATGAGAGTTGATCCCAAGCAAATCAGCATGTTTGTCCTGAGGCCTGCGGGTTTTCCAGATACCTTTCTTTCAAATCCGATTACTGCGCCGGATAGGCAGGAGAGGCCGAGTTTTATCAATAGGGAACTTAATTCATCGAGGTTTGACATGACCTTATTTTTTCCAAAAGGAAAAAAAGTACAAGCAATTTTTTATTGTAAAGAGTATATCCAAATTTAGCCATGACCTATGGCCCCACTAGAAAAACTAAAAACCCTTGGATTGGAGCTCCCTCCGAGCCCAAAAGCAATTGCTGCCTATATTCCGGCAAAAAGTTCCGGAAAGCTAATTTTTACATCCGGCCAGCTTCCCATGAAGGACGGAAAACTGTTACACGCAGGAAAACTGGGAAATGAGGTGGACTTGGAATCCGGCAAACAATGCGCCCAAACAGCCTGCCTGAACGGACTCGCTGCAATCGTGGGTTTACTGGGCGACCTAGAAAAAATTTCCAGAATCATCAAGATCGGAGTGTATGTAGCGTCGACACCGGACTTCACTGAACATCACCTTGTTGCAAACAGCGCGAGTGAACTTCTAGTTAATATCTGGGGAGACAACGGGAATCACGCCAGGTTTGCAATTGGCGTGCCATCTCTTCCCCTGAACGCTCCTGTTGAATTGGAAATCATCGCGGAAATGAAATGAGTATCCTGAAAGAATTTTTTTTTATTTTTCTGGCGGTCCCGGTCGTGCTGAAAGGGTGGACGGTAAAAATTTATCATGCCTACCTGAAATTTGCCGAATTCTGGAACGAAAAGTCCGCAATCGGAAAAATTCTTTTTGTTTGTCTTTTTGTTCAATTGCTGATGAGCGCGCAAGGGTGGATAGACTACACTGTAAATTTCAACCAAATTAAAGAGCAAATCTCCGTTTCGGTAAAATCGAACATTTTTTTCATTCTGGCAAGCCTTGCAAATTTTTTCTTTGTAGGTTTCTGGAGAAGCACCTGGGTGAAATACCTTTTCTATATATCTCAGGGCTTATGCGCTTTTATTTTTTTGATTAGTTTTACTTTCTCGGATTTCTATTTTGTTGAATTCCTGAAAAAAAGCGACTATGAATTCAATTCCGTGTTTTACATTTTCATTGTAACCTGGTTTGTAAACAATGCACTTTTTTTTCTTAGCGAATCCGGAGAAGCGAGCATCCGAATTTGAACAGTATCTACGGAGTAGTTCTAGCCGGAGGTACCGGAAACAGAATGGATAGCGAAGTCCCAAAGCAATTCCTGAAGCTTCGAGGGAAAAGCTTACTCGCCCACTCAACGGAAAAATTCAACGGGTTTCCTTTTTTCAAATCCATTTTAATCGTTTCCCATCCGGATTTCCTCGAAGCCACCGAAAAAGAAATCGGGTCGTTTCTCCGCGAAGGGGACAGGATAGTCGAAGGAGGTTCAAGTAGGCACGAATCGACGCTTTGCGCGCTGAATGCGATATCTCCCGATGAAACGGATATGATTGTTATTCATGATGCGGCAAGGCCATTTTTTTCCAGTCTGGAGATTTATAACACATGCAGATCCGCGGCAAAGGCCGGAGCTTCCACCCTCGCAACTAACGTATCCGATACAGTCGTTATTGCAAAGCAAAAACTATCCGATTCAATCTTGGATAGAAATTCGATTTATCTGATAAAAACTCCCCAGGCGCTGCAAGTTGGCCTCTACATTGAAAAATTAAGCGGACTAAAATTCGACAAAGCAGATGAGCCGACCGACTTATGTTCGTGGGCATCGCTCGCGAAGGTCAAAACTGCGCTTGTCGACTCAAACCCGTTCAACATAAAAATTACCCGAAGAGAAGACTTGTCGCTTGCGGAAAAAATTTATGATCTTTTTCTAGACTGGGAAAATCAAAATCCGTTCGACCCCAGAAATTGCGGAGATTGCGGGTGCGCTGCTGGCAACTAACGCCCTCCCAGCTCGAAATTATTTCAAGCTTTTCTCCAATTCCTCTATTTCTCTGATTTTCTCGGCATTGTTTATTTCTCTAAATGCGGATTTTGCCCTCCTATAAACACTCTGTAAATAAGAATTTCTGTCACTGTCGATCTGGCCCGGTAGTGTTGATGCGCTCTTCAAAAAATTTTCTCCCGCTTCATTGTATTTTTTCCTTGAAAGAAAAATTTCCCCGTCTATAAAATTCTTTTTGGAGAGAACCCAGGGTTCGCACTTCGGACAAACTTTCTTATCCGACAAAAGAGCATCATAATTTTTTTCCATATCGCCCTTATCCATACTTGCATTCATGAGGCAGGAATCCGGGTGGTCGTAAACGTCCGGAATCTGAAAAAATGCGTGGCCGAATTCGTGCGCGAACAAAAGCCCCCCGATCATTTTATTTTTTTTCTCGCGTTCGATTTTTTTTGGATTGCTCAAGCCTTCGATATTTCCGTACTCTTCCAAAAAATTCACAAGAAGTGAATACCCAAGCATCGGGTCACGTTTCGGGCTTTCAAAAGATGAACCACCCACTTTTGCGTGTTTGGTTATGGAATGGGGAAATGGTGTTTTGATAGAGTCCAGAACAATTAGAGTGTTCGTGAAAATTACATCATACTTGTCTTGCTCAAACATAAATACCTTCCAGTCCACATACGACTGGAAATTTTTCGCAGGATTCCAGACCAGAGCTTCATTCCCCGGTGTTTTTAAGGTAGTAAGCCAATTCATTTTCCTGTGGTAAATTTTCAACAGCTCATTTTGGGCATCATCATAATTCGAAATTTTTTTCTCCGGAAAAAATTTTTGCAAAGATGCTATGTCCCATAATTTTAAAAATCCTATTAATTCTTTTCTGTAAACAGGATCAGAAAAAATGGCAGCCTTTTCCATTTCAACAAAGCTATATTTGTATTTTGCATGGGAAGGATAATAATCTAATTTTTCAAATTCAATCGTTCGGAATAGTTCATCGAGGGGGAGATAACCGTTATCGTGAAATTCCAATTCGACTTCCCCTCCGAGTTTCATTGCAATCACTTTTTTCCCTTCTTCCAGAATCGCCCTCATGTCATCCTTTGAAGGCGAGGGAATTCTTGGATCCAGGGCTGTTACCGTTTCCAGAACAATCTTTGACCTATTCTTTGTTTTGCAATGGTAAAAAGAAAATCCTACTGCCACGATCAGAATTAGTAGAGTTGGATAGTTTTTTTTGTTCAAAGCTTTCTCCTTGGTCAACAATAAAATTTCAAATTCAAATACATTTGCAGCGGAACTAACGTTTCGGGAAGGGCCACACCAGGCTTCGAGACGGTTCGCGATGCACCACCCGTGGCAAAGGCAAATTTCCTGAAGAGCAATCTATGCACGCTTCTCAATAAGCCTCCCCGTAACATACTTGTGTAAAATACTAGTAACTAAAGTTTGATATGGAATTCCTTCTTCTATTGCATGAGCTTTTAGCGAATTTAAATCAAATTCGTTTATGCGAATGTTCATTGTTTTGTTTTTCTTAATCGTCGCCTTAGCAATTTTCGAAAGTTTTCTTTTTTCGGCTACAAGGTTTCGTACAGACTTCCATCCACCTCGTGAAAATGAATTTTCAATATCTTTTTCAAATTTATCAAGTTTCATAGATCTCCTTCCTCTTCACATTATAGATTTTATCAAATTTTCGACTACGAAAAATAGTTTTAAGTTCTATACTATCGTGATGAATTTCAACAGGCACAACATAGATATATTCTTTGTAATTGAGGATATACAATTGCTGGTCAGGATATTTCTCCGTATTTGGATGCTCAATTATATCAATGATGCTATTATTTTGAATTGCGAAAATAATCTCTTCAAATGAAATGCCTCTTTCAAGTTTCAGTCTGGCATTCTTTTTCTGATCGAAAATGAAATTCATACACAAAATTTAATCACATGTATATGAAATGTCAATACATTTTAACACAGAAAGAATAATGACCTCAATCAACTACTGCAATCTGCAACCAAATTTTTCACTTTCGTATTTGGAGGATACGACCTGCCCCATTCCTCTCGTTGTGATCGTCTTAGTAGCTTCATCGATCGAATATCCGCTAATGGGAATCCATTGCCTTGCATAATCCTCACAATACTCTTTCGATTGCTTCACGACAAAGTAGCAGGAACAATATTCTTTCGAATGAAATGATGGTAGAATTTTCGGGAAATTCTTGATATGATCCCAATTCAAAATTCCCCAGATAATCCCCAAGGTAACAATAGCATCTATGATAATCAGAGTGATTTTTAATTTCTTTCCCATTGGTTCCGCCTAACGTATACTTTCTTTAACTAATTTGATAAAATGATTTTCGTTAAACGATCCATCCCTGTCATCTGCGACCCTCACAATTACCATGTCCCAGGAAGGAATCACGAAAATCTTTTGTCCCCAGTGCCCCGATGCCATGAATGTATCATCCGGAGCATCGGGTAATGGTTTTTTTACATTCCGGTTCGGATCCGGAATATTCGCATACCACTGTGCAGTCATGATATGCTCATCCAGCCCTTTGTACAATGGGGTAGTGTAAAAAGAAGGCGCAACTGTTGTAGTGTAATCTACCCAGTCCTCGGAAAACAGTTTTTCATTTCCCCATACTCCGTTATTCAAGTACAAATATCCGAACTTGGCAAGATCCCTCGGTGTTGAATAAATGTAAGAAGAACCGACAAAAGTTCCCGACTTGTCCCTTTCCCAAACAACATTTTTCATTCCTATTTTATCGAATAATTTTTTCCACGGGTAGTCTGAATATTCGTCTTTCAAAACATTCTTCAAAATCGACATCAGTAGATTCGAATCCCCACTGGAATAGTAGAGGTAGGTGCCGGGCTTATGAACCAATTCCCTTGAAGCAGTAAAAGCTGCCATATCTTCGCGGCCGGATGTATAAAGCATTGCAATAACGCTTGACTTCAAAGGAGATGCTTCGTAGCCTTCGTTCCAATTCAAGCCGGAACTCATTCGAAGAATATCATCAATTTTGATTTCTTTGTATTCCTCTTTATTCAAAGAAGGAAAGTATTTGGAAGCGGAATCCTCCAGCCTTAGAAGGCCTTCCTTTCGAGCGATTCCGTATAACGCATTTACAAAACTTTTTGTTACAGACCAAGCTAGATGAGGACGATCCTTCGTATAATTTCTGGCGTACTTTTCATATACCAGCCTGCCATTTTTGATAATTACAATTCCATCCGTCCGAATCCCTTTTCGGTTCTTGTCGTCTCCGGTTCTTGCGAAAGCATACTCGCTCAGCTTACTCAAGCCTTCTTCACTCATGCCGACTTTCTGGGGGCTGATCAACTGCCAGTCGGCTGTCGGCCAGTAGTCGCGCTTAAACAAATGTCTGTCGGCCTTTTTTATAAAGGCTTTTTCATTCTTCAAGCCTTCTGAATAAACTTCGGCAGAATTTAGGAATTGAAAAATTAATAGGATCGTTGTAAAAATAAATTTCATGGACAAGATTTTACGACCCCGATAGAATGTGACAAGCCTAATTTTGGAATATCCTATCCGGCCGGCAAAAATATCCTAAACGTACTTCCTTTGCCAGACTCACTTTCTACCTCCACTCTTCCCCCCAATAGAGAAATAATTCTCTTAGCTATGAATAAGCCAAGTCCCATTCCGCTAACGTCATAATGCAACGATGAATCAATGCGATAGAATTTATCGAATATCTTCGGAATCTCCTCTTTTTCAATTCCGATTCCGTTGTCTTTGATTTCTATTTCCAGTAGGTTTTCACTCTGACTCGCAGATATTATACCGCTAGATCCAGGAGGGCTGTACACTATCGCATTTCTCAGAAATACCTCAAGCGACTTTTTCAAGAATTCCGGATCCGTGTGAACGGTTATTTTTCCGGGGATATTCAGTTTCATCTGAAATGTATTTTTTTGGGACAATTTATCCAGCCCGAAAACTATGTCCCGGACTACACCGAGAAGGTTGACCTTTTCTTTCTTGATTACCGGCGTGCTTTCGATATCCGTAATGAGCATAAGATTATTTATATAGCCGATCAACTCTTCGGATCCGCTTAAAATTTCTTTGTTGTAGTCCTTGATTGACTTTACTTCTTTCGATTTCGCCATGTCGATCAGTTCGGAGTAGCCATAAATTGTCGCCAAAGGTGTTCGGATCTCGTGGGAAATGTTGGAAAGAAATAAATCCTTTACATGGGACATTTTTTCCAAATCTGACTGGGCTTTTTTCAGTTCCTGATTGATTGTATTCATTCTGTCCGCAAGGCCGAATGAAAGAAGGGTAATTTCCGCGGTAGACCCGATAAGGAGCGACCAATTAGTGAAAAAATTATTCGGCAATATCGTTAGCGTTTTCAGGCTGTAAATCAAAATACTGCTTAGCATAAATCCCCACGCAAAAATATAGAATTTTGCAGATCTATTTTTTTTCATGATGCACCGTATAGCAATCAGGTTCATACTGATCACACAAATGATTGCAAACACAACTGCGACTGGAGTAATCAAGGAATATTTCCCAAAGAAAGCCACAACGCCCAAAATTGCGATTAAACCGGAAAATATTTTTATCGTGAGATCGGTCCTGGGTAAAGTTGCTGAGGTGTTCAAATAATATCTGGTGAACTGCACGATCCAAAACAATGATGCAGTCATAAGTACGGGGATACCGGCATTGGCAAGATAAGCGCTTTCCGGATATAAATACTGAAAGCCATGGCCCGACAAACCAGCCTGAAATGCTCCGAGAGTTACAATTAAAATCACGTAGATTAGGTAGGTCTTATCGCGTATGGAAAGAAAAAGAAATGTATTAAAGCACGCCATTACAAAAATAATTCCATAATAGCTTCCGAGAACCAGTCCTTCATTTGCAATTTTTTCTTGAAGCTTTTTGGGAGACCAAAGCCAAAGCGAAAGCACCATAGAACTTTCCGTTTCGAATCTTAAGTAGTATGAGGTTCGTCCGGGTGGGGCGCTAAACTGAAACAGGAAATTCCGATAGGAGACCTCCCTTCTATTAAACGGGAATTTGTCTCCGGATGCCCTTTCGATAAATTTTCCATTTTCTTTCGGCTCATAAAAAATAATATAATCCAAAAGAGGGTAAGCTACCTCCAAAAACATGTCCTCCTCAAAACCCAAACGATTGTCTAGAGTGAACTTTACCCAGTATGCAGAATTTGTGTAACCGAATCCAGGCGATTCCTTTAGGGACGAAGTCCAATGTATTTTTCCGGGTTTGCTACGGATTGACTCACTTATCTGATTTATGTTAAAAGATTTATCCCTGTCCTCAAAAAAATCCAGATTATAGCCCAGGGGTTTTCCTGAAAATTCAGATTCCAGAATGATCGGCTCTATCGCTTTTAAATTTCCTGAAATGAAAACAAATAGGATGAAGAAGAAAATTCCGGAAAGATTCATATCTTTCCCTCCTCAGGCACCGGTAGAAATATAAAAATATTCGTTCCACGCCCCTCCTCGGAAAGGAAACTAACGCTCCCTCCGTGGGCTTCAACAATGGATTTTACAATCGTTAGACCTAGCCCTGTTCCTTTTTTTTTCCCGTGCGTAACGAAAGGAGAAAATATCTGGCCTTGGATATCCGCAGGGATTCCATTTCCTGTGTCGGATATCCAGAATATCGTCCCTAGTGGGGTCAACGAAATTTCAAAATACAAAATTCCCCCATCCTGCATTGCCTCTTTTGCATTGCTGAGTAGATTTAGAATTACCCTACGAAAGCGATTCTTGTCTAAAAGCACAACACCCTCTCTCTCCAGGCAAAGCTGAATCTCAACCGATTGCCTCCGAAATTCCGGCCTTAGAAAATCGATAATCTCATGAATGTATTCTTTTACGGAAACCTCTTCAATATTCAAATTTACTTTTCCCTTTGTAAAATCCAGAATATCGTACACCATATCGCTCAATCTGTCTATTTCACTAGAAATTAAACCTAGATAGGTGACTCTTTCCTCTTCAGAAAAAATTTTGTCCGATGCCATCTCTGCATAGCCTTTGATGGAAACCATAGGATTTTTCAGGTCGTGAATAATTCCGGACGCCAACTGGCCTACATTCACGAGCCTTTCCTGTTCCAGATTTTTCTCCTGAATCAAACTAACCACCTGCTTTACAATTGGCCTGGAAAAAACAAATAGCACTTGAAAGATAAAAAGCGAGAGAGGACTGAGGAAAAGTATGAGATAAAAAACAGACTCCCGCTTTGGTGCGTTATGCGACACCATTGGGAAGATTAAAAAAAACAGAATCGGGACAATCACTATGCTGAAAAAAGCAAATCTGAGGCTGATGCTCAATACATTCCGGTCATAAGGAAGCACTCCGTATTTAAATATACCCAAAGCGATTAAACAGGCAGGAATGATTTGAAAATTTCCGAATGGATAGTATTCATAACCCAGAGATGCCGGAACGCTCAAGCCGATAAGAACCGCGCTCAATAAAACGGAAAAAATAAACAGGTTTATCCTGATCGAATTTTTCACCTTTAACCAATCCCGAATTACAAAAATCCCGTTCATAACCACTAAGAACGAATAGAATTTCACAGGTAGGCCAACACTGAAAACATCGCCAAAATAAAATTTATAATATCCGGTAAACATGGAATCCGTAAAAGCCAGGAGACTGATAATCAACACAAAGATGTCAGTAAAACGCATGAACTTAGGAGTTTCCAATCCTAAGGTAATGTAGATAAATCGCACATTAAAACTTAGCGCAGGAATAAAGAAAAAATAAAATATCTGGCTTAGTCTCAACGACACAATTGGGAGAAGCGAAAAAGTCTTGATCGTTGACTGGATCAAATAGAAAGCAAGGCACAGGATCGAAAGCGATGCAATCTGATTCAGCTTTTCCGTGGGATTTAGGCCTGCGATAAGAAGAGAAAGGGAAAATACTGCAACACAGGATAGGAGTGGAATCAAGGCCCACGGATACCATTTTGTGCCTACAAGATCGGATGGGGTCAATCCGTAGGCAATCAGAAAAGAAAGTAAAAGAAAAGTAAATCCGAGAACCAGATTCTGAAAATAATATATCCCGCTTTTTTTAAAAAAAAGTTCGTTCAATGAAAGAAAGTCCGACTTGAATACTCCATGCGCAACGAGAGCCATCGCAATAAATGAAAAATATGCTCCCGGATACAAAGGGAAACCGATAAAACCTGGAAGGCTAAAAATCAAAAGTAAAAAAGAAAGATTCAGTCCGGCAAAAACATATGCGTTATCCGAAATCCCCTCTTGATAGAAATATTTAAAAATAAACGGAAATGCTAAAAAGTACCCGATCGTCCCGCAAATCCCCCATACTTTCAGCGCCTGGCCCGGTTTCGGATAACTCCCGAAACTATATTCGGTCCACTCTCCGGAAAAAGCGCTGAGGTCAAAAAGAGAATAAAATCCCAACAATACAAAAGCCCAACTGATAAAAGCAGACCATTGAATAATTTTGTATTTTTTTTCCGTAATGTAATAAATCAAATGCAGGGCAGATGGAGCAACCATCAGTACAAAATAGTACAATCTATAGTTCCACAATAGAAGGATCTCTTTATCGAGAACCACCGACCTAAAAGAAAGGATTAACCCCAAAGCTCCCATGGAAAGGCAATTCAATGTAAAAGAGAGGTAATAGGGAACGGAATGCTTTCGTTCCTTGTTAAATAACGCGAGAATCCCAAAAAGCGCCAACGAAATCCCTATAAAAAATGTTACAAACCCCGGAATTGCATAGGGCAACCGGTACCAGAAAAACTCGGCTTGTCCCGGATTTTCTGAAATGAATGGAAATAAAAACAATTGTTCTGGTTGCATTTTTTAGTCTAAAATAGCAAGTTACACGAGTAAGTCTAAAATCAAAAGCGAAAAGATTGCAAACCAATTATTCATTAAGAACAATGAAAATCCGGCAAAATTCCAAAGTCTATTTTGGGCAATATATATTGAGTACAATTGTCCTCGGAGTTATCTATTTGAACTGCTCGGTTTTGCAGGATAACTCTTCATCCAATGACGAAGCAGTCACTGCGGTCACTCAAGCAGCAACAGCAAACTCTCTGAACAAAACCCCGAATTGCGGTACGGTAAAAGGTAGAATGGGAAAAGACTCACCCTTTAGTGCGACCCTACTATCCAATTCGGCCTCGGATGTAATTCAGGTCGATTTAAACGGCCAAGATGAGCTAACCATCAAGGCAACGCCCAGAAATTGGGACATAAGTCTGGAAAGAATCAATCCGGCCAATTGCGAAATCCTGGACACGGAAAATTCTTTTGGAACCTCCGGAACTGAGGAACTGAAAATCACCAGTATCACCGGAATTCAAAATGCGATAAGGGTTCGTAGCGGAGACCAGGGGGGAAGCGGGGATTATAGCTTAGAAGGTTTTTGAGCTTTTTAATGGAAATACCGAAAGATTTGTAAATCTTCTCTAATCTTAATGGATAAAAAATACGATATTTATAATAAGAATCCAGAATCGGTGGACTAGGTATGAAAAGAACCTTACGTATTTCCTTACTATTAATATTATCTTTTGTCGCTTTCCAGCTTATTGGCCAGAATAATCCTCCTGCCCCTACATCCGCAGAAAAAAAAGACGAGCCGAAAACGGAAAAATACGGAGACCTGAAGGAATACTATCCTCTCGCGATCTATGACCCCAGATTTAAAGTCGGCAAGATATCCTTTGTCAGAAGGCACGCTGGCAACGGTAAAGGTGAATTCATGGATGCCCAGATCGAAATTGAAAATCAAGTATATGAGCCCCTAAATCTATCCATCTACGTTCTGGCGATAAACGAATCCAACTCGATTGAAAAAGACCGTAGAGAGTTGGTCCCCTACCCAAAATGGAGAACACTGGATCCCCTAAAAGCCAATCATATTATCAACTTTTCCAATCTGGTTCCACAAAATATCGACTCAAAAGAAATTTGGGGGGAAAAGCGTTATACCGATAGAAAAGCAGAGATTGAAGCCAGACAATTGAAAGGAGAAAAGGTTAGAATCGGAGAACCGAATTTACCCGAATATGTGCTTTACCTATCCAAAAACCCGCAGAAATCCATGCCGTTCACTCTTTACGGAGAACAAGGCCCCCCAAGCGATAAAATCTTAATCCACAATCTAAAGCCTCCGGCAGAAGATGAGGAAAGAAGACAAATCAATACACAGATTGATAAACATAATTTTACGATTTACAATGCAAGATACCAGACTACTATATTCAGCCACCACTACACCCAATACAGGCCGGATTTTTACACGTTCAACAAAGTCGTAATTTTGATTTTCGACCAGGCAAGGCCTACAAACAAGCTTGTTTACAGGAACTTTCTGGACATCGGAAATTTGAAGATGACTAACTAAGAGTTCAAGCGGATGAAACGGGGATGCGAGGAAAAATTCTCCGCCCCGAATCGCTAAAAACCCCCATTTCTCTCAGATTCACATTCAGTTCAAGCCAGCCTTTCGAATAATCCCATCGCCCATCTTCGTAACTTAATAAATCAGAAGAGTAAACTGCATTCATGTATTTATAGGACTCATACAAATCCAGAAGGTTTCTTTCCTTCTTTAGGCGAGGGGCGATTAACAATTCCTTTCTTTCGGCCATTCATCCATAAAACTTCCAATCCGGATTTCGTCCATAAAAAATAACTCAGGCTATGTTCAAAAAACAAATGGAATATCCCGTAACAGAATCTCGGAATTATCTTTTTTCGAGTTATCTTTTCGGAACGGACTTCTCACAAATTTGGGCTTTTTTTTATCCAGGCCATCCAGTTCCTGCAAAATCAAGTCCACGTATTTCTTAAGCTCCAAAGAATCAGTCTCCGGCTTTTGTAACGGTTTTCTCCATAAATCATGGCTTTTCTGTTTCATAAAATAGATTCTCCTTTGTTCAGATAATACTTCTTCGCCAGGACAATTTTCGGGGATAAATTGATAATTTTTATAAAATATTGTTTTCCTGCCCTTGTAGAAATTATTTTCTGACGTAACAACCAGATGTTCAACATTGATGACATTCATTCAAAGCTTTTATCCGGAGAAGAATTCTCGATAGAATTTTCCTTTATTGGGGATGAAATCAATCAGGAAATTTACTCGCTTCTACAGAAAATCATGAGTTCCTTTGATACTCTTTTTCTTTTGGAAGTAGTATATTCGGTTCTGAAAGAAATCCTCATCAATGCCGGCAAAGCAATTGCAAAACGAGACTATTTTGTCAGGAACAATCTGAATATTGAAGACCCTATCCAATACAAAAAAGGAATGGAAAGTTTTCTCCATGAAGTGACCGAACAATGGAAGGAGCAAGAACAGTTTCTAAAAAAATCCTCTTACAAAGTCACTCTAAAAGGCAAAATTGAAAATCAAATCCTAGTTTTTAAGGTTCAAAACAATTCACCGATTCTACCGGAAGAGATGAAAAGAATTGAAGCCAGAATTGAAGCTTCAAAAAAATACAAGGACCTCTCTGACGCGTTTTTGGAAATGTCTGACACTCAAGAAAGCGCAGGCCTTGGAATAATCCTCATCCAACTCCTACTTCGAAACACCGGAATCGGTTCGGATAAACTAAGCATAAAAAGTGAATCGGGTATCACAACCGTAACTCTTTCCATTCCGAAAGAAATCGTATCCACTTCTATCACCAACCGGTTCAAGACAAAAATTATGGGCGAGATTGAAGGCATTCCTCCTCTCCCTCAGAGCCTTACCAAACTTGTGCAAATGTGCAACAATCCGGATTCCAATATTAATATCATAGCAAGCGAAATTGAGAAAAATCCTTCCCTAAGCGCGGATCTTCTGAAATTATCCAATTCGAATTTTTTCTCCAACCGAAACAAGGTCAGTACTATTTTAGCGGCAGTCAAAGTTGTCGGCCTGAAAAATGTCCGCAACATGCTGTATGTTTCCGGAGTTAGGAAAATTATGGATGGACGTTATGAGAAATTGCAGAAGGTTTGGGAACACTCCAACCGGTGCAGTTATTTTGCACGGCTGATTTCAATGGATTACGGAAAGGGAAAATATGCCGACCTTGTAGCAGTAGGAGGCGTCCTACATGATATTGGCAAGCTGGTTCTTCTGACAATCGACAGGTCGCTATCCAATAGGCTGAACGCATATAAGGATAAAGAGCAAAGTAACTCCACAATTATTGAAGAAATTTCTATTGGAATCAGCCATTCTACAATCGGGGCATTGTTATCCAAAAAATGGGGATTCCCGGACGACCTAGTAGCTGTAATCGAATTCCATCACAGGCCGTTCATGGCGCCCCCTCAACACAAAGATGTTGTCGAAATTATTTATTTGGCAAATATGCTCTCCGACGTAGCGGATAACAAAGCAAACTTTTTCTCTATCGATAGCAGCATTTTAAAAACCTTTTCTCTAAATTCACAGGAACAATTTGAGAAATATCTCAAAAAAGTTACGACCCTCTATGACAGTCAGGCAGAACAAGTAAACCTTTAAAGTGATCGAATTAAAAAATATCTCTTATATTCGAAACGAAAAAAACATCCTAAGCAAAATCAACCTAACCATTCAGAAAGGTGAAAACTGGGTAGTTCTTGGGAAAAACGGCTCTGGGAAAACGACTCTATTGAATATTATTTACGGGATGACATGGCCGACCTCGGGGTTAGTAAAAATTTTCGGAAAGGAATACGGAAATTTTCCTCTAAAAGAAATCCAGAGAAAAATCGGAATCCTAGAGAGCGACCACCAGGCAGAAAGGCTTCAAAGGAATTTAACGGTAGAAGATATCGTTTCCACAGGTTTTTTTTCAACGATCGGTGTGTATTTCGAAATGAACGAACACCAGAAACGCAAAGTAAGGAAATTTCTCAAAAACTTCGGCTGGCTGAAAAGAAAAGATGAAAATTATTCGCTTTTGTCGTCCGGAGAAAAAAAGAAAGTGCTCCTCCTTCGCTCCATTATTTCAAAACCGGAAATACTAATCCTCGATGAGCCTTGCTCTTCACTGGATATTTCCGCCAGAGAAGAATTTTACAAAATTCTGAGAGAAGTAAAACAAAAAAGCGAGTTCACCTCGATTTTAATCACCCACAGGCCGGACGAAATTCCCGAATTTTATTCACACGCAGCCCTCATCAGGGAAGGAAAAATTATCTCCGCCGGAAAAATCAAGAACCAATTCACTGACGAAAATCTATCGAAGACATTCGGGTTGAAGCTTAAAGTGCTGTACAGAAACAATCGGTTTTCAGTCATTCCGCTCTGAGGGTTGTCTATAAAAAAAGCGCCACAGGAAGTGACGCTTTCTACTTACATTCAACAGAATTGAATTCTGAACTACTTATTCGATACGGAATCTCGAATTACATAAGCAGCAATCTCATTCTTTTGAATCTGTGTGGTTCCCTCAAATATCGTAAGAATTTTTGCATCACGCATCAATTTCTCTACAGGATATTCTTTGGTGTAACCATATCCCCCAAAAATCTGGACTGCATCTGTCGCACATTTCACAGCACTTTCAGATGTGTATGCTTTTGCTATTGCAGCATACTTTGGAAGATTTGGATCATTTGTATCAGACATCACTGCCGCTTTGTAAGTCAACTCTCTCGCAGCTTCAGTAATGATAGACATGTCTGCAAGCATGTGTTGAACCACTTGGAAGGTAGATATCTTTTTGCCAAACTGCTCTCTTTCTCTTGCATATTTAGTCGCATGGTCAAGAGATGCCTGACAAATACCAAGACCCATAGCCGCAACAAAAGGCCTCGAAGCATTTAAAGTCTGCAAGGCATAAATGAATCCCAGATTTTCCTTTCCAATCAAATTTTCCGCAGGAACTTCCACATCCTCAAAAATAATCTGTCGGGTATCACTAGCACGAATTCCTAATTTATTTTCCTTTTTTCCAAGAGAAAGCCCCGGTGTATTTCGCGGAACATAAAAGCAACTCACTCCCCTTGTCCCACGGTTCTTGTCAGTATATGCAAAGACCGTGTAAGCATTCGCATCACCGCCACCAGTGATCCATTGCTTCACTCCATTGATAATGTATTTATCCCCTTTTTTCTCTGCCCTAGTCACCATTCCAGGAACATCCGAACCAGCACCCGGCTCAGAAAGACAAAATGAAATTCCATGATCTCCCGCAATCACCGGTTCAAGCCATTTTTTTGCCTGCGCAGGCGAAGCACCTTTCAAAATAGGAAGCTGCCCAAGTCCGGTATACCCAAAACAAAGAGTAATCCCTAAACAACCCTTGGTCATTTCTTCAATCATAATGCACTGTTCCATTGATCCAAGCCCGAGACCACCATATTCAGTAGGAATAGTAATCCCATTCATTCCCAACTCTTTTCGCATTCTGGTTATTAGCTCTTTTGGATGCTCATTTTTTTCATCCCATTCCATTGCAACAGCGGGCGTAATCTCTCTTTTCACGAAATCGCGAACTAATTCGCGCATCTGGATTTGTTCTTCAGTAAAGGGTTGGTACATGACTATTTTCCTTACGGGTATGATATTCTAGTTTTTTTTAGCCTTTCTGGAAGGCAAATAGAATAATACGAAATTTAAACCGGATCATCAATCCAAAATTGAAACATTCTAAAAAAAAATGAACCTCCTTCTCATTTTTTTCATTTCTCTTTCGATTTTTTTTACCTTAATGAATATGAAAACCCAGAAAATCAGAATACAAAATGCCTTTCAATCCAACATCAATTATGCCACCATCCACCAAACCCCTTCTGCTTTCGGTATCCCAAAAAGACTCATCCCTGTTCTGGCTAAGAAAATTCGAAAAAACGGCAGTCTCCGGAATTATCTCCACATTCTTCTAAAAAACTACAAAATATTCGCATTTTCCGGCGGGCTCCCACAAGGAAATGGGGTTAAGTTGAAATACCAAAAGAACGAACAACTCCTAGAATATTTCAGATTCCGACCAAACAGCTCAGACTGGATCGAATTGCGTATGCTCGCCCAAGCCCACTCTGTCTCCATGTCCCTCTTCTTTGTATTTTTGCTGGAAATGGACAAATCTGAAATGGATACCAAGCTCAAAGGTTTGCTCGGTGGAAAAGTACCTACGGATATGAGCAAAGATGAGCCAATTAGGTTGAGGATTCACCTATTAAGGCGAAAGCAGGAGAGGCATTTGCGAATGAAGTTTGGCAAACCTTTGGAAATCCAGTTGGAGAAAAGAAGAGAATTAGTGGGAAAAATCCAAGGATACACAGAACTACCTGAAAAAACCTGATACGAACTTCATAGGTGTTCACATTATTCTAATTGAATAAAAACCATTTCCACAAAGAATAGACCCTGCAGAATGATGCACGAGGGCAAATTTATGAAGCATGTATTCCATTTTATCTTTCTGATTTATTTATTCAGTAGTCCCATTTTAGCCGAAGGAGATGCGAGGATCACATCTTTTTCGCCGACTGGCGTTGTTAAGGGCATAAGGCAGGTAAAAGTTCATTTTAGCGATCAGATGGTTCCATTTGGTGATCCGCGGACATTGGCCGAGCCTTTTGAAATCAATTGTCCCATTCAAGGAATTTCGAGGTGGGTAGACCCAAAAAATTATGTTTATGAATTCAAGGAAAATCTTCCTGCAGGAATCCATTGCAGTTTTATTTTAAAATCCGAGATCAAGACTCTTGGAGGAAAAGAAATTCAAGGCGAGAAAAAATTTTCTTTTTCTACTGGTGGGCCCGCGATTAGTTACTCGAATCCTTATGAGGGTTCCGAAGTAAATGAAGATCAGGTTTTTATACTAGAATTAGACACTGAGATAAATGAAGAATCTGTCGAAAAGAATTTATTTTTTAGCGTATCCGGCCTTAAGGATCAGACCAAAGCGAAAATTATCACAGGAAAAGCAAAGGATGAAATACTAAAAAGCCAAAATCTGAAAGCAAATCCAAAAACGCTTGTAGTTCAATCCCAATTGAATTTTCCCAATAGCGTCAATGTGAATTTAATTTGGGGGAAAGGAATAAAATCGAAAACCGGTGTAGCAACGACGGAGGACCAGACTCTTGCGTTTTCGGTAAGAAGGCCTTTCATCGCACAATTTTCCTGCGAGAGGGAAAATCCGAAAGCCGGTTGCATTCCGATTACTCCGATGTATCTGAACTTCACATCTCCTATTTCCTGGAAGACGGCAAAAAATATACAATTGAAATCAGGGAACAAAGTTTGGTTACCCAAGAAAAATTTTGATGAATCTGATGATCCTAATTTTGTGAATGATGTAAGGTTTATGGGGCCGTTTCCGCAGAATTCGAAATTTAGATTAGAGATTCCGTCTGACGTAAAGGACGATTCGGGAAGGAACTTAGAAAATCGCAGATCGTTTCCTCTAGAAATAAAAACGGAAAAATATCCTCCTCTCGCAAAATTTTCAGCTAGATTTGGAATTATCGAAAAAAATGCGGAACCGGTCTTGCCTGTGACATTACGCAATCTTGAGAAAGATATCACCACACGAATCATTCAAACTGAATCCCAAGCTCCCAATTTTTTCGACAACCTACTCGGCAAGAAAGCCAGGATTTCGAAGAGTGAAATTCTGCACTGGCTGAAAAAAGTTGAGCGTGCGGATAGAGACAAATCGATCTTTTCTGAGGAAAAAAATCCGGATTCATTTAGTTTTCCAAAACCGAATGGTGCGGATGCGTTCGAAGTAGTGGGAATCCCGTTGAAAGAAAGTGGGTTTTATGTTGTGGAAGTTGAAAGCGCAATTCTGGGCAGATCACTCATTCCGGAGCAAACACCAATGTATGTGCCCACTTCAGCCCTTGTCACAAATATGTCAGTTCATTTAAAATGGGGAAGAGAAGGTTCTGTAGTCTGGGTTACCTCGTTGGACAAGGGTCTACCGGTTGCAGATGCAAAAATTTCCATCCGTGATTGCAACAATAATGTGATTTCAGAATCTAAGACGGATTTTTTCGGGATTTCTAGGCTTCCTCAGAACGCCTGGAAGAATCAGGTGGCTCACTGTTCATACAGGAGTTACGACAGCGGGATATTGGTCACGGCAGAAACCACGGATGATTTTTCATTTGTTCATTCATCTTGGGACAAGGGAATCGAAAGCTGGAGATTTAACGTATCTTCATATTCGAGTTTTTCTAAATCCGTAATTGCTCATACAATTCTGGACAGAACCCTGTTCCGAGCTGGTGAAACCGTTTCCATGAAAAATCTGATACGTCATGCGAATATAGGTGGAATATCTCATCTTCCGGAAGCCATTGGTCCTGGAATATTGAGAATTAAGCACGAAGGAAGCGATGAAAAATTTTTCTTTAATTTGAAATGGAATAAGTCCGGAGACTCGGAAATCACCTGGAAAATTCCCAAAGAAGCAAAACTCGGAGTGTATTCTATTTCTCTCTTAAAAAATAAAACAGATTACAGCGGCTGGGAAACTTCTGAATTCCGGGTGGAGGAATTTAGAGTTCCTTTGATGAAAGGCTCGATTCAACCTCCAAAAAAAGCGTTAATCAATCCGAAGGAATTCAATATTGATTTATTCGTTCAGTACTTTTCAGGAGGGGGAGCCGGAAACCTTCCGATCAAGGTCAGAAATTTTCTAAGCACATTTTACATGGGTGAGGTTCCTGGATTCGAGGGATTCTCTTTTGCAACTGGCCCAGTAAAAGAAGGAAAGGTTCGCAGTTCTTCAGGTTATGAGCCTGACGATCAGGAATTCACACCTAAACACGATCTATCCAATTTGAATACTCAAGAAATTTCTCTTGACAATTCAGGGAGCGCGCGAGTCAAGATCGCCAATCTTCCAAAGATCACGAAACCGACTAACGTATCTCTGGAAATGGAATACCGGGACCCTAACGGAGAAATGCAGACTGTAACTTCCAGCGTTCCCGTGTACCCGTCAAAATTCATCGTAGGTTTAAAACCGGATTCATGGGCGCTTTCTAAAGAATCTTCAAAAATTACAGCTGCGGTAATCGACCTGAAAAATAGACCACTTGAAAACACGAATGTTCAAATAAATATTTACGAACGCAAGACCTATTCTCACAGAAAAAGACTTGTGGGGGGTTTTTATGCTTACGAGCATTTTAATGAAATAAAAAAAGTCGGAGAATTCTGCAAGGGAACCACAAATGCAAAAGGAGTCTTAAAATGCTCCGGAAAAACTCCAGTGAGCGGAAGCGTAATTTTTCAGGCAACCGCAGTAGATGACGAGGGAAGAGAAAGCTCGGGATTTCAGGAAGTGTGGATCGCCTCCCAGAAAAATATCTGGTTCAGCGCGGAAGACCACGACAGAATGGACGTTCTTCCGGAGAAAAATATTTACGAAGCCGGAGAAACCGCACGGTTTCAAATCAGAACTCCATTTAAAAATTCACTTGCGCTTGTCACAATTGAACGGGAAGGAGTCATGGAGAGTTACGTACGAAATCTGACCTCCCAATCTCCACTAATCGAAATTCCAGTCAAGAAAAGCTATGCGCCTAACGTATATATTTCCGTTCTGGCGGTAAGAGGAAGAATTGGGGACGTTAAGCCCACTGCTCTTGTTGACCTAGGAAGGCCCTCCTACAGGCTCGGCTTGTCAAAAATCAAAGTTGGCTGGAAACCCCACGAATTAAAAGTTAGCGTATCCACCAAAAAATCCGTGTATGGGGTCAGGGAAAAAGTGAAAACCAAAATACTGGTCAAGACCCCGGACGGCAACCCGATTTCAGAGGGCGAGATTGCGATTGCGGCCGTTGACGAGGGGCTATTAGAATTATCTCCGAACAAAAGCTGGAATGTACTCTCTGCAATGATGCAAGAAAGAGCGCATGAAGTAAAAACTGCAACAGCCCAAATGCAAGTCGTTGGAAGAAGGCATTTTGGACTAAAAGCTGCTCCTCCGGGTGGCGGGGGTGGAGAAAAAACAACACGGGAATTATTCGATACTCTTTTATTCTGGAAAAGCAAGATTCCATTAAACTCCAAAGGCGAGGCAGAAGTTGAAATCCCTTTAAATGATTCTCTCACAAAATTCCGGATTGTAGCAATTGCAACATCCCGGGCTTCTCTATTCGGAAACGGAAGCGCTTCGATCCGGACTTCGCAAGACCTGATGCTTCTATCCGGGATAGCGCCTATCGCACGAGAAGATGACGAATACATTTCAGAATTCACCGTACGAAATGCGTCAGACAGGGAAATGGAAGTTATCGTGAATGCTGGAATTAAAGAATTGCCCTCATTGCGATTGATGGAAGCGCATAAACTGAAATCCGGGGAAACGAAAATCATTCGCTGGAAAGTAAAGGCTCCGGTTGGAACGGAAATCTTAACCTACGAAATCGAAGCAAAAGAAAACGCGGGCAAGTCTGACAAGTTAAGAATTAAGCAAAAAGTAGTAGAGGCTATTCCTGTCAGAGCATATCAAGCGACAATAGCCAGATTGGAAAAAAATTACAGTCTGAAAGTGGAGATGCCATTCGATTCCATCCCCAATAGAGGGGGGATAGATGTTACCATGAAAAAAAGCCTTTCAGAAGGCCTGCAAAATGTCAGAGACTACATGCAGAAATATCCTTATTCCTGCTTGGAGCAATCGGTTTCCAAGTCTATCGCACTCAGAGATTCCAAGAGATGGGAAACTGTAACGAAAAATATTTCCTCTTATCTGGACTCGGACGGCCTTGCAAAATATTTTCCTTCTAGCTACTGGGGAAGCGAGATACTCACGGCTTATGTGTTAACGATTTCGCATGACGCAGGATGGGAACTCCCCGAATCCTCTAGAAATAGGATGGTGAATGCACTAGAAAGATTTGTGGATGGTTCGCTCTACAGAAGAGCCGAGCTTCAAACAGCCGATCTCGCTATCCGTAAGTTAGGCGCTATTGAAGCACTTTCAAAGTATGGAAGAGCAAAACCGGAGCACCTGACGACCATTACCATTGAACCCAATCTTTGGCCGGTATCTACCCTCATTGATTGGTGGAATATTCTTTACAGAATGAAAAATATCCCCGACAGAGACAAAAGAATTACACAAGTCGAAGATATTCTCCGGTCCAGAATGAATCTGCAGGGGACAGTAATGAGTTTCTCGTCCGACAAGTCAGACTATTTGTGGTGGCTGATGGTTAGCCCCGATGTGAATTCGGCAAGACTATTATCCACGATCATCGAACAGAAAAAATGGAAGGAAGACATCCCGCGAATCGTGCAGGGAGTTTTGTCTCGCCAGAGAAAAGGCATTTGGGATACGACTACCGCTAACGCATTCGGAATGCTTTCCATGGAGAAATTCTCAAAAGAATTCGAGAGAATCGATGTCAGTGGGAAAACGGACATTGCTCTGGCTGACGAGAAAAAATTCGTTGATTGGAGTGAATCTGCGAAAACAAGCAAAGTGTCATTCCCCCATTTCTCAGGGCAAAAAGAACTCACTGCAAAACACGATGGTAGCGGAAATCCCTGGATGACAGTACAATCGCAAGCGGCCATCCCTTTAAAGACACCACTCTTTGCAGGATACAGGTTAGAGAAGACGTTAGTTGCCATTGAGCAGAAAAATCCTGGGATTTGGTCAAAAGGCGATATTGTCCGGGTAAAATTAAAGATTAGCGCAGATTCTCCGAAAACCTGGGTTGTTATTTCAGATCCGATTCCGGCAGGTTCCTCCATCATGGGAACAGGGCTTGGAAAAGAATCTGCAATATTTTCGGATGAAAACAGGAAAGGTGGCTGGCTGGCTTACGAAGAAAAAAGTTTTGAAGGCTATAGAGCCTACTACCAATACCTTCCGGAAGGCGAGGCAACAATAGAATACACACTGCGACTAAATCAAGAGGGAGAATTTGTCTTGCCTACGACTAGGATTGAGGCGATGTATTTTCCGGAAATGTTCGGAGAGTTGCCGAATCCGAAATTTACTGTGGGGAAATAAAACTTGGAATGTTTCAGAAAATAAAGAGAAGATGGGAAGATTTTTTCCCTCTTCTCCATTCAAGACAGCAGCCAAAATATGCATCCGGAAATAAGACATATTTATAAAAAATAAAACCACAAATCGAATAATTTCCGCATTAGCCGAATTATTTTTGAATTCCCCCAGAAATATTTACTGGGACAAGCTTGCATTCCCGAAAATAAAAATGTGCAAGTAATCATTTTACTATTTCTATCATTTTTCCTCCAAATGAATCTTTCTGCGGATCAGGACAGCACCAAAGCTACCCAATTGGTGAAATCTGCGAATGGAATTCATGAAAACGAATATTTCATAACTGCAATCAATGCATCTGTCACAAATCTCGGTGATGAGGATGACAAAAAATTATTCAAGCGATGTATCCAGCACCACATCGAAGCCAGCATTCTTTATCTTCAATTCGAACTGGGGAAATCTTATTCTGAGGTGCGTCATACGCAAGAGCTGTTAATAAAACTCTACCGATCCATTCTGAAAAAAGATTCTGCATTTCTGAAAGAAGAATTTTCCAGGCTCGGAAGATATGCAGTTCAGACCGGAAATAAAAAAGCTCTATTTTACATGCGTCTTGGAATGAGAGACTTGGCAGTAGGAGAAAATAAAGTGCTGTCTGCTGAAAATACAAGGCCTTATTTGTATTTGCTGAAACTAAAAGACCAGGTCGAATCGCTCAAATCCTTAAAACAATCCGGAAAATATATAGTTCTTCTGGGACTAATGTATGAATCGGATTTTCCAGTTGAGATAGAATTGACGAATTTTGATGAAATTAAAAACGAAATCAATCGGGCAATGTTTTCTAAAAAAGAGAAATTCAACAAAATTCACTTTGACAATCATTTTCGAACGTTTGACGGCCAGAATATGCTAAGAGATGTTTGGGATAAACCGGAGATGCATGAGCTAGCAACCCCACTAAATAATTTCGACAACGCCTACAATAGAAGAGACCCTCCTCTGCCAAGAGCTCCCGTTGCAAAATAGGTATTTTATTGGAGTTCCAAACCTCAGGCCAACCTTTAACCTTTTATTCAAACCCCCTAATTCCCTAACTCAAAAGATCATTGTTCAAAAAGTTTCCAATTTTCAAAATCAACTCTATCTCCTTTTTTTCTCCGAGCCGAGACGTTACTTTTCCCCAATTTGTAACTTTTCTTCCCGGTTTTTACAACTTTAACAATCTAGTCTTATCTATCCGGATTTTTCACCCTTTTTTGACCTAAATCGCGCCTGAATACCGGTTTCAAGCTTGCGATGGCTCCAATTTTTATCATCGGACTCCGATTCCAGACTGTCTCTTTCTATAGAATCTTGAATCGAAATTAATGCCCTGTAATGAGGCCAAGACAGCTAAAATTTAATCTTACTCAGTTTGTATCACTGGGAAAACTTTCTTGCATAAAGCAAATTCCTTTGAACGCTGAAAAAAAAATATTCACATTGGCTATTCGAATGTCCCATGGATCCATTCACATATCCCAGAAGAAATCTTTGTTGGTAAGCTCAGGCTCTTCAGCCTGTTCTGCAAATGATCTTGAAACATTTTTGTGGGAAGATTTTAAAATGATCTTCAACTGATTTTCCAGATCGTTTGTCTCTTTTTCCCAGTATTCGCTTGTCCCGAAATGAGGGAAAAGAGCCGGAAAAGCCGGGTCGTCCCATCTTTTCGCAATCCATGCCGCGTAATGGATGAACCGGAAAGCACGCAGAGGCTCAATGAGTTCCAACCAACCATCGTCAAAATCGGCAAATTCCCTATACGCTTCCAGAAAAATATTTCTCTGGAAATCGGAGGTATCACCGGATGAAGGAAGAAGCATCCAGATGTCCTGAACCGCGTGGCCGTTTGCAAAATCATCGAAGTCCAGAAAAAACCATCCACCACTCCCGCACAAAAGATTTCCCTTGTGACAATCCCCGTGAATTCTGTGAATCGGAATTCCATGCGATAATTCGGAAAAGATTCTTGATATTTCCGAGGCAGAATCAGCATATCGCCTAACGCATGATTTCGGAAGAAATTGATTTTCCTCAAGGAAAGAAATAGATTTCTCGACATATTCTTCCGAATTGAACGTCGGCCTATGGACGGAGTTTCCCGCACTTCCGGTTTTATGAATTCTAGCTATAAGCCTCCCGATGACCGCAATTTCTTCTTCCGTAAATTCGTCAGGAGCCCTTCCCCCGATTTTATCCCATACAGAATAGTAGATTCCGGAAATTTCCTTTATTGTGGATTTGTCCGAAAATTCTACCGGCCGTGAAACGGGGATTTCCGATTCATGCAGGTCGAAAATAAAATCGTGTTCCTCCTGAATCTGCTCTTTCGACCAGCGCCCGGGCCTGTAAAATTTGATAATGATATTCGGAGAATTTTCCAGGTAGACATCGAAAACCCTGTTTTCGTAACTGTTCATCGGGAACACACGGCCAGTCGGAATAAATCCGCACTGCTCTATTGCCTGAATGACTTTTTCTGGAGTTAAATCGTAAAAATATTCTTTCATGAAAATTCGATCTGATTTTATCACAATTCCAGCGCTAGACGATTTGTCGTTCCAATTTCCTCAAAACTCTAACTGAATTGACGAAATTCCAAGCCGAAAAATCCTTAACTAAAGGGGTGAGTCTATGATTAAAAAAGCAGAACTTGTACTCGACGGGAAATCTTATCCTTTAGCCGTCTCCGAGGGAACTGACGGAAAGCAGGGAATCAATATCGGAGATCTTTACAATCAAACTGGTCTCGTAACTATCGATCCGGGGTTTTTCAATACTGCGTCGGGAATCTCGGAAATTTCTAAAAGGGATTCAGACAAGGGAGAACTGATCTACAGAGGTTATAAAATCGAAGACCTTGCTAAAAATTCCACCTTTGTGGAAACGTCTTACCTATTGATTTACGGGAACCTGCCCACCCAAAATGAATTATCTGATTTTTCTAAAAGGTTATCCAAGCATTCTTTAATCCATGAAAATATGGTAAACCTACTGGACGGTTTTCCCGGAAAAGCCCACCCTCTGGCTGTGCTTTCCGTAATGGTAATGAGTCTCTCCAGTTATTATCCGGACGATTACGAAGAAAGTCTGGACAGAGGGATTGATTTAGTTACCAGGCTTCTGGCAAAAATCCGCACAATCGCGGCTTACATTTACAAAAAAATGATCGGGCAACCGTTCAATTTCCCTCAAGACAAACTCCCCTACTGCACGAATTTTTTGCATATGATGTTCGCAATACCGACCGAGCCTTATGTTATAAAACCCGAGCACGACAAAATTTTGAATCAGCTTTGGATACTATATGCGGAACACGAAATGAATGTTGCGGCAGCCACGGTTGAAATGATCGGCAGCACTCAGGCAAATTTATTTGCATCAATCAGTGCGGGGATGAGCGCGCTCTGGGGGTCCAGAGAAGGTGGGAGAAATGTTGCTGCTGTGGAAATGATCGAAGACATTATCCGAAATGGCGGGGATGTGAAAAAATATTTCGAGAAATTCAAAGCCGGTGGAGCGAAGCTGGACTCGAACGGATTCGGTCACGAAGCCTACAAAGTGAAAAGCCCGCGCGCCATTGTCGCTCAGGAATTGTTCAAGAATTTCTTCAAGGATTCAAAAGACCCTGTTGTGGAAATGGCGTTCAAAATCGAAGACTATGTACTGAATGACTCTTACTTTATCAAAGAAAACCTTTATCCGAACCTTGATTTTTATAGTGGAGTGGTTTTCAACTCACTAGGAATTCCGAAAAACATGTTTACGGTTATGCAGGCGATAGGAAAACTTCCGGGCTGGCTTGCTCATTGGAGACAATTGCGCATTCAGACCAAGACAAGCAAAGCCAGGCCAAGACAGATCTATAACGGAAAACTGAACAGAGTTTATAGTCCGATAGAAAAAAGGTAATAGGTGAGCAGGAATTCGAATCTAAAAAAGAATTTAGACGAAAAACTACTCTCCACCACTGATTGAATTGCCAAAAAACAATACCGGTTATTTGAGAGCATAGTTTTTACCATATAAAGCTCAGCTATGCAAACCGTTAACCGAAAAGAAAGCAAAAAAATAGAAAACTAAAAGCCCGCACAATGAACCTTAATCCGGAGCAAAAAAAAGCCGTAGAACACACATCGGGCCCTCTGCTTATCTTCGCAGGTGCAGGATCAGGCAAAACCAGAGTGATTACGAACCGGATTGCGAATTTAATTCGAGTCGAAAAAGTCAAGCCTACTGAAATCGTAGCACTTTCTTTTACAAATAAGAGCGCGAGAGAACTCAGAGAAAGGGTTCATACGATGATCGGTAGAAAAGAAGCGAAAGGCGCAGAGCTTTCCACTTTTCACTCTTTCGGTTTAAAGCTACTGAAAAAATTCATCGACAGGCTAGGATACAAAATTCCTTTTTCGCTTTTGTCGCCTTCCGATCTGGAGTCGATCGTGACAGGACTATTAAAAGAGAAGAAACTCGATCCCAAAAAATTCCCGGTCTATTCCATACTCTCCAAAATCAGTTACAAAAAAAATTCGAACAGAGAACCGTCCGATGACTCATCAGAGATCGAAGAATACGTTAGTGCGATATTTGACGATTATTCCGAAAGGTTAAAAAGCATTAACGCGATCGATTTCGATGACCTGATTTTATTCCCAACCAAACTTCTTGAAAAGCACAAAGAAGTCCGCGACTACTGCCACAAAAAATATAAATTTTTCATGGTGGATGAATTTCAGGATACCAATAATTCTCAGTATGAACTCGTAAAACTACTCCTCGGAAAAAACGACAACCTATGCGTTGTGGGAGACGACGACCAGAGTATTTATGGATTTCGTGGAGGCGACGTTAATCTAATTCTGAATTTTGAGAAGGATTTTCCGAATGCGAAAAGCGTACGCCTTCTCCAAAACTACCGTTCTTCCAAAAATATTCTTGAGGCCGCCAATTCTCTAATTCGAAACAACAAAACCAGAGTAACAAAAGAACTCTGGTCTAGCGTCCACTACCCGGAAAGAGTCAAGTATGTGGAAAGAGCGAATGAAAAAGATGAGGCTGTTTACGTGATAGATGAGATTGAGAGGGAGATTTTGAAGGAGAAAAGAAAAGGGGGAGAAATCGCAATTTTATTCCGAACCAATTATCAATCGAGGCCTTTTGAAGAAGAGCTGAGACTTCGCTCCATTCCCTACAGGCTATTCGGTGCCTACAATTTCTTTGACCGAAAAGAAGTAAAAGACATCCTTGCATATTTGAGGGTTCTTGCAAATCCTAAAGACGAGTTAAGCCTTCTCCGAATATTGAACTATCCGAAACGGGGGATAGGAGATACGGCAATTTCCAGAATTCACAAAACCTCGGTAGATAAAAATCTCCACACAATCGATGTATTATATGCATTATGCGAAAATGAAAATTTCGTTGAAGGCCTGAAGAAAAATGTCGCTTCCACAATCTACGAATTTCTGGAGATTCTAGAAAAGTATAAAAAGCTTTTTTTTGGTAACGAAATGATGTCATTTGTATTGAAAGATTTCATCAAAGACATCGGCTTCGAGAAAGAAATCTATTCGGAGGAAGAGAATGAAAAAATTGCAAAAGCCAGAATACTGAACCTGTTTGAAGTCTTGAACATGCTCAGATTTTTTGAAGAAGAATGGGATTCGGAAGGCAAGCCCACTCTTTTCGATTTTCTGATGAAAATTTCATTACTGACAAACGATGACGAGAACGATTCTCCCGAAGAAAATAAGGTGAATTTAATGACAATGCACTTGTCCAAGGGGCTGGAATTTGAAACGGTATTCCTTACTGGAGTAGAAGAGGGAATCATTCCATCCTCCAGATCTCTGGAATCCGAAAGAGGCGAGGAAGAAGAAAGAAGGCTAATGTATGTTGGCATGACCCGCGCTAAGAAAAAATTATATTTGACAACAACACAGGAAAGAAAAAAATTTGGAGAATCAGTTCCCAGTATTCCCAGCCGGTTCATAGGTGAGATCAATAAAGAATACCTGGATAGCTTTTTGATGGATAGTGAAGAGGAGAATTCTAGTTTCAATTTTGTCGCAGAACTGGAAAAACTAAAAACCGTTTAATATGAAAATTTTTTACCTGATTTCAATATTCGTTCTATTTGGATGTGCGTCCGGTGGCGAAAAGAAAGACCCTATTCTGGAAAAAAAGCTTGAAACTGAAAGAATTTTAAAAGAAGAGATCCAAAAAACCGACAAAACTCTGGCAGCCGGAAATTTGAGCGAAGAAAAAAGAAATGAACTCCTACTCGAAAAATCCAAAGCGCTCATCCAATTAAACTCCCATAAAGATGCCTTAAAAATCCTGGCCGATATTCTGCAAACCCGTTCAGGAATCCGGACACCCCACATAAGTTATTACGTCGGCCTTGCATATTACAACGACAAGGACTACAAAAAAGCCATTCCTTTTTTGATCCGGTCTGACAAAGAAGAGCCGAATTTCGAGGCCCAGCAAAAAAGAAAAATTCTTGCAAGGTCCTACTTTCTGGAAGATCAATTCGGGCCGGGAGTTGCGATTTTGGGAAAAGCATCCCAGGATAAGAACTTTGTAAAAGATCTGGAATATTATGAAATGGTAGCGGCGGGTTTTTTCAAAATGAATCTGTTTCAGAGGAGCCTCCCCATTGCAGAAGAAGGCTTGACGAAATTCCCCGAAAGTAAAGTATTACAGGAAATTAAGAAAGACAGTCTCATAAACCTTGAATCTAAAAAAAGCAAGTCGTGAAGTAAAACTTTTCCAAAAAAATTTCATCAATTCTTTAAAAAGCCGCTCAAAGTCCGTTCGAATATTCTCGATTATACTTGCCTCACTCGCGATAGTAATCCTCGTATTAAACGGCTCATATTCGTATTTCAACTCCAACTTCAAACAAAAATACATCAACAGTTCCCACCTGAAAAACCTTACAAAACATATAATTTCTTCCAGGTTAAAAAGAGCGATTGATATTGGAATCATCGATTTTAGCCTTCTGGAAGGAGTAACGATGGAAGATTTCCGGATTTCTCAGGACGAGGATTTTTCTTCCAATAAATTTCTGTTTACCGCAAAAAAGATTTTGCTGAAATTTTCCTCCTTTTATGAGAAAAGCCCCTTTCTGAAAAAAGTAATTATTTACGATTCCAAAATCACAATCGACGTAAATGATCCAATTTCGGATTCTCTCATGGAATACTTTCAAAATTTCTCGTTATCCGAAGTAGCGCTAAAAAATTCAGAGATAGTGTTTATCCAGAACGGGACAATTCTATTCGCAACAGAAAAGCCCGTGCAAATAAATTTTAGAAAAGAAAAGAACAAAGTAATTCTGGACTTTTCAGACAATATTCTGCCAAAGAATTTTTTTTCGCGCCTTTACGGCCGGGGAGAAATTGATCTAGATAGCAAAACTTACAAAATTACCGCAAAGCTGCAAAATTTTCCCGTGCAAAAACTGGAAGGCCTATCTGTGGAACTCATCGGAGTGTCGCCAGAATCCGGGAAAATCAATTCTGTTTTCGAAATCGTGAAAGATGCAAATTCCATAAAAGTTTTTGGGCGGGTTGAACTTCACGAGATTAACGGCACCTTGGATATGAAAAAAGATGTGAAAATTCGAGGGCTTGCAATATCCGAAAACTTTCATTTTACAAAAAACATGGTTTTGGTGAAAGGATTATCTAAAAGTGAATTTTCCACCAAACGGGAAATCTCTACGGACTATTTCACAATCAGCCTGGAAAAATTTCTGAATGCGGAGAAACTAAAAAAAATCAAGCTTTTTGTAAACGCAACAGATCTTTCAAAATTCTCCCAAGTATTTTCCTTCTCGGAAAATCTAATGATGGAAGGCGGTTTTGTTTTGAAACTGGAATCCACAGAATCCGGCAATGAAAATAACTGGTTAAAAAACGAAATCTCGCTATCCTCGCTAGGCGTTAATCTGAAAAGTAAGAACTCACAGAAAATCGACCTCTCGCTTTCCAGTATTCGCCTCCTATTGAGTGAAAAAGGAGAGTTATCAACTGAAATTTCCGGTTCTACATTCGGGAAACAATTCACATCCAAACTGAATGGCAATATCTCGTTCTCAAAGATAAAAGACAGACATGGGAATATATTTTTTCCAGTTCAATCCGATTCTAAAGTTCACCTCAAATTTCTCGGGCTTGCGCTCGCTGATTACAAACCGGTTTACGAAGACATTCGCAGATGGATACATTCAGACATCAAGGACAGACAGGAAAAAATGCTTTCCGAATCCTATCTGGTGCAAAGCACTCTCTACAAAGTCCTATTCGAAAAAATGAAACTATCCCTCGAACTCATTTTTCAGAATCTAAAATTTCAGGATGATCACAACAATCTGGGTGACTGGAATATTAAAGCCGACATTGCAAACGGGCAGATAAATATTTTAGCAATCGGAGGAACGAATAACCAGTCTTCCGCAGCACTAAAAGCATTCATGAATACAAAAGCCCCTTACATGGACATGAAAGTCAAAACCGGAAATATCTTTTGGTTTGACGAATCTATTCAATTCTGTGGAGTAAAGTTGTACAGTGATATTGTCAATCTGGACTTTTCTGTAACCGCATCAGGGAACAATTTCTGGGACTATATGCTTTCCAGGAGAATTATGGGTTCGATGGAATTTAGAAGCAATTCGATTCTCCAGGGAAAATTAATCGAAAGCAAAATTTCTACTTTGCCGTTCCTACTGGAAAAAGATCTGTTTTCCTTTGGTTATGAATTTGACATTTATTCCCTCGAAGGTTACAAACGAAAGATTGAATTCAAAAGCGACGAGTACCAAATCGGCGGCTACAGCCAGATTAAAAATGATGCTGAAAATTATTCCTTTTCAGGTTTTTATAAAAAAATACCGGTTTTTTATACGGTTACAGACACAGGTGACGCATGCATAAAAAAATAATTTGTTTTGCCCAAGAAAACCTGCACGGCTGGATTGACTTTCCTGAAAAATCAAAACGCCTCACCGGCCTCCTGATAACCCTTCTTCCATTCATTTTGTCAGGATTAATTCTCACCGACTGCAAGAAAAATCTTCCTGACAAAGAGCCGGTTATGGACGAGTCTTACTATAAGTCCTTGCAGGGAACCTGGGATGTAATCCCCTCTCCGGGGAAAAAAATAATTTTTCATGAAGGAAAAAAAGCTACCTTCATCGCTGGAGGAAATCCCATTCCCCTTTTAATCAAAATGGACACTTTCGGAATGAGGCTGAATTTTGCAGAAAATGAAAAAGCAATCGGATATTTCGCTCATAGCGAAAAGAAGGATTCTGTCTGGATGGGAGTCTTGGAAGAAGAAGTAGTCAAGCTGAGCAAAATCAATCGAGGGAATTCATCCGTTTTAGAATAGCGACTGCTGCTTTTTTAGGGCCGTCTCCCGAACCCAGGCTTTTCTTCACTTTCTGTATTTTTTCTATCATCTGCTCACGGTAATGATCACTATCCAGAATGTTCAACACTTCTTCCTTGACATACTCCGGCTTGCATTCTGCTTGCAATAACTCCTGGCAAATTTCCTCTCCCCCCAAAATATTCACAAGGCCTATCCAGGGAACCTTGATCACGCTGGAACCTATGAGATATGTAACGAGGCTAACTTTGTATAAAATTACCATCGGTTTTTCAAAATACGCCACTTCAAGAGTTGCTGTTCCAGAGGCGACAATGACTACATCGGAAGCCTGGATACACCTCAAAGAAAGGTCAAAATAGTAATTCAACTCAATTGCCGGAAAATCCTTTTTCAATTTTTCAATCTCTGACTGAATTTTAGGCTCTGCATTCTTGTTTATATTCGGCAAGAGAAACTGAACTTTTTTTCCTCTGGAAGCCAACTCTTCATGAATCATGGGAATAAACTTTACGATTACGGGAAGTATGCGTTTGATTTCAGAAGTCCTTGACCCCGGCATAACACAAATCCGAATACCTTCCTCTTTGAATTTTAGTTTCTCTTCTGAATGAAGTTTTTCCTGTATCCGCCTAACTATCGGATGGCCAACAAATTCGCAATCTACATTATATTCATCATAGATTTTCTTTTCGAATTCAAACAATACAAGCATCAAATCAATATTCTTCTGAATGAAAAATATTCTTCTGAATCTCCATGCCCAGATCTGAGGAGAAACGTAAAAAAACACTTTCACTCCTCTTTCTTTTAAAGCCTTGGCTAATCTTAGGTTAAAACCCGGATAATCAATCAGAATTGCATACTTCGTCTCGCGCGAAACGGCCTCATCTACGATCCTGTTCAGTAGTTTTTTCAGAAACCTGTATTTGAATAGAATTTGGGAGAACCCGATTACTGAAAGATTTTCAATGTCCTCGATAGATTCAAATCCACAGGAAATCATTTCCGGGCCGCCTACTCCAAAAAAATGAAACTCAGGATTGGCGTTATTCAATTCCCGCATTAGGGGAGCTCCAAGCAAATCTCCGGAGTGCTCGCCTGCAACCATTAAAATCGAATGGTTCTTCGCGTCGGTGGAAACTTTCTTTTTGCCTTTTTCCAGGATTTTCTTTTTAGATTCTTTTTTGATTGCCATTGAGTATCCGAACTCCACTGTTCCCAAAACTGACTAAATTTATTTTGCACTTCTCTGCAAATTCTATCACTTCTTTTGGATTCACAACTAAAGTTTCCCCGGCCTGAAAAGCTAGTGTAGAACAACCGGATTCTTTCATACTCCGAAGTGTCTGAATCCCGATGCCCGGCAGATCAAACCGATTATCCTGATCTTTCCTTGCGCTTTTGCAAACTATCGCCCCTTTCCTATTGGACAGATTTCCCCCTCGAAGGATTGCCTCGTCAGTTCCCTCAATCGCTTCAACCGCGAGAATTGTCTGATTTAAAACCACAACCGTTTGCCCTATATCGAGTTCGGTTAATTTCCTGGCATAATCCATTCCAAAACCAATGTCGCTTAACATATCTTTGGAAAGCTTTTTTTTTGTGTATCTTCCCTCCGACAGCAATAGGGAATTCAAGTATGTTTTTTGGGATATGATTTCAATTTTATTCTTCAAAAATTCATCAGCAATAATTTTAAAAATCGAATAATCATTCCGATTAATCATTTTGGCGAGAAGTGTAAGCGCTTTGAGGTCGTATTTCAGAGATTTAAAAAGAATCTCTTTTTTTATTTTCCCGAGGAGAAGAAGGCGATTGATATCATTCTTTTTGCAGATACGAATCAATTCACCGATTTTAGCAATGTAACAATAAATGGTCCTCTGGGAATATTCCCCTGCTTCGAAATCCGATTCTTTGATTCCCAAAAAAATCGGGTCTTCACCGTTGGAAATAGCTTCTCTTATTCCAACAAACGGCAGGTCGCCACCCCCGGCTAATATTCCCAATCTTCCCAATTTATTTTTTATCCGATGAGGATGCGTCAGGCGAACCGGTTGAAGATGCTGCTGGAACGCTGGCAGATTTCACACCGGAAGAATCTCCAACTGTCGGTGAACCTTTTTTATAGTCGGTAACATAAAACCCAGTACCTTTAAAAATGATCCCCCCCCCGCTAGAGATAAGCCTTGTTACCTTTCCTTTTTTTCCACACAGGCATTCCTGTAGAGGCTCTTCCTTCATCGACTGAAAATGTTCAAATTCTTTTCCACAATCGTTGCACCTATAATCGTAAGTTGGCATAAACCCTCCAAAAATAAAAATTCAATAATACCGCAATCTGAAAAATGTAATCAGCAACTCCACCCTATTTTTACTCTGACGGCTCTTCCATAAAATGAAAACCAAAGATGGCTGCACTGGATTTATCACGCTTTGAAGTCTGTGGAATACACACTTCCCATAAGAGGCTTTTTTCGTCTATTGTTTCCAAATTCGGCTCTAGGGATTTGAAATTCAAAAGCACATCTCCACCTTCCAGTTTCGCCAAAAGAAAATTTTCCTTCTTTGAGATAATCCGAATATTCAGGCTGTGAATATTTTTTTCCTTTTCAAGCAATACTTTGTTGTTATTCACAAATATTCCATCTGAATCGGCCTCTATTTTGAACGCTGGAATGGAATCCGAGCCGGAAACTAAATTCAATTGAAAAAGGGCTACCCTTCCCCTTCCTGAAAGATATTTAAATTGAAAATCTATACTGTTTGATCCAAAATTGGTTTTACGACAAATTTTTTTCCCGAAATAATCCGAACCTTCCCATACTATAAAACCAGTATTCCCACTGACATTTACGGACTTTGTTTTGATGTAATTTCCCGTGAAATTCTCCGGGTACTTATCCGTGTTCCATTCATTAAAATCCCAAATACTCCCCTCTATCACTTTTGGGAATTGGGAAATTAAATTTTCTCTTCTGGAAAAGTCGATTTCCGCTTTCTCCGTAAAAGCCGAAAAAATCCATCCTTTTGCACCGGAAGAAAAAACAACCACTTCAATCCAGACCCCTGATTTGCCCGCAATCGTGGAGTTCTTGAGATCCTTGTCTATAATGAAAAGAAATTCTCCGGATTTCAATTTTGCAACGTTCGGATTTTCAATGCCAGGACCGGATCGAAGATTTATGTTTTCACCTTTCGAAAAAAGAATTTTATTCTTAAAGTCAGTCTCTTCAATGCCCGCAAAATAGTGAATGAAGTCGTATGTCTTTTCTTTTGAATATCGGGAGGTCAATGAAATCGAATTGTATTTCAGATATTCCGAAATTACGGCAGAAAATTCTTTCGGGAGAAGCCTCGGATCCTGGGCCAAAAGGCTTTGAAACAAAGCCTCCGAATCATGCAATTTTATTCTGGAAAGAATTTTTTCGATTAGTGCCTTTGTGTGGAAATAGCTCTTCTTTTTTATTTCCGAAAAAAATCGATCATCCAGTTGCCAGTATTTCCGGCCTCCATCAGTAACTTCTGTGACTTTGCATTTGCATTTTTTCTGAATCCGGTTTTTTTCAAAATCATCGGGCGAATTATTGATTCTTTTTTCCAACCGAGAAATTGAGGCTGAAGCAAACAACAGTTCTTCCTCGGTTAGATTTTTTTCGGCGCGGGTTTCTTTTAATACTTTCTCATATTTTTCGGCTTGAAAAAGGGAATGAAGCCTATCCCTCCTCGGCCGAAAATCGATAAAAAGAAAAACTCCGGCAAGAAAGACAACAAGCGCGGATGCAACGATAAGAAAGAATTTTTTTTTCAGAGGAAACTCCGATACGAATCAATATCAATTCACGTCAGGAACAAGCGAGTTTACATCGATCTTAAATTTCTCGAACAAAGAGTTCTTCGAAAGTTCATATCTCAATACGTCGATATTAAAATTGATTTTTGCCTGAGTCCACTGAAGCTGATTCTGAACCACTGTGTCTAACGCATTCTTTACGGCGACCGCAGTAAACCTTCCTTTTCGGAAACTGCTCAAGATTCCGTTATAATACGACTCTGCATCTTTGAAGGACTGGGCTGAGTTTTTCAGAATTTTATGATTTGCTTCAACGGAAGAAATTCTTGTTCTGATTTCGTCACGAATTTCTTTTTTGAGGTCGTCTTCACTGAGTAGAGTCTGCCTCATGGAAATATGTGCATCACGAATCGTTGCCCTTACTCCCCTATCAGCTATCGGATAAACCATTTTTAGCTGTCCGGCTCTTTCTTCAAATTTAAATGAGGGAATACCCGAACTTTGATTGATATAGTTTTCCTGAGGCGACACGAGAGTCTGGCCTTTGGATGCGTAAGACCCGCTGGCAGTTAATGAAGGGAGAGCGCTGTTCTCCGCATTTTTAATCGTAAGTTCAACAATTTGTTTTCTTCTTTGCAGGTTCTTAAAATCAATTCTGTTCTTAAAAGCAAATTCCAAATCTTTCTCGAAATTCATATCTGGAGGATTATCAAATAGTTCACCCGCTCCAGTTACATCAGAATCAGTGGAAAGCCCCATCGCACGAATAAGCTTTCTTTTTGCTTCCTCTCTATCGACTTTAGCTTTTTCCATTTGATTCTCGGCCTGCGCAACAAGTGCGTTCCATTGATTGATCTCGAATTTTTCTGCAAGTCCGATATTCTGTTTTTGCCTCGTCAAATCTCTGACATTCTTAGCATTCGACAGTAATTTCTCATAAGCCTTAAGCGCGGCATCAGCCACAGAAAATCCCCAGTAATCAACAAGAGTCTGAACAACTGAACCGGACAGTTTATAAACAAGTTCATCGCGAGTAATTGCCGCCTGGTTCTCCAGAATTCTTTCATTATTTCTGTCCTGGAACCCGAATGAATTTTTTAACAACTCCTGGCTGAGGGTCGCTGTAATTGCACCGGTATAAAGTGGGGGAATTCCCAATGCCCGAAATCCGGAAGGCGTAGTGCTGGGATCTTCAAAAGCATTCGAGTCAAATCGAGTAGAACTTGCTTCCAATTTGAAGTAAGTCCCAGTGATAAAAATTTTCTCCAATCCAATGGTAATTTTATCATTCTGGGTTTTTGTTCCAGACAACAAATTCAATTGATTAAAAGGCAGAACCGATTTCTGGGAATCCAGCCCTCCGAGAACTCTCCAAGAATATTTTGACTGGCTTTTTAGCAGCCCGGTGTCTGACTTTACCAATTCATATTCGAGATTCTTTAAATTCACATTATTGGACAATGCAATCAAAATAGCTTCTTTCAGGCTTAGATAGTCTATTTTTTTGACAGGAGTATTAGATTTCTTTTGGGCCGTTTCCTCCCTGAATTTCTCAGTCTTCTCCTGAATGGTCTGTTCCGGATAAAGTACACTAAAAGAAAATAGACAGAATATTGCCAGATTGATTCGGAAGAAAGTCTTCATCAAAAACCCTCCATGTTTCCAGATTGGGCTTTTGTTTGGGTAGAATACCCTGATGCATTACTGCATTCATAGCAACTGTTTTTCACCCAAGCCCAAGGTCTGGTACCATTTTACAAAAAACCATCTTTTTGAATATTACTAATTGGGAAAATTTACTTGCCCAAAGCCTTTTTCATTGTTATACCCACTTCTGAAATAGACCGACACACATGAATTCCTGCATCCTTCATTGCATTCATTTTGGATTCTGCAGTCCCCATCCCACCACTGATAATGGCTCCCGCATGCCCCATCCTCTTTCCCGGAGGAGCTGTTTGGCCCGCAATAAAGCCCACGATAGGCTTTTTGATGTGCTCTTTGGCGTATTTGGCTGCTTCTTCTTCGCTGGTTCCCCCGATTTCGCCGATCATTACAATCCCTTCGGTTTCTGGGTCTTCGTTGAATAGCTTCAAAGCATCGGTATGAGTAGTTCCTACAATTGGATCTCCCCCGATTCCAATACAGGTAGACTGGCCAAGCTGCAAGGAAGTCAACTGCCAAACGGATTCATAGGTCAGGGTGCCGGATCTGGAGACTACTCCAATTCTACCGTGCTCATGGATAAATCCGGGCATGATTCCTATTTTGCACTCGCCAGGAGTAGTCAAACCGGGGCAATTCGGCCCGATCAATCTGGTTTTGGAGTTTTTCAACACGCTCCAAGCCCTCAACATATCGTGGGTCGGAATTCCCTCCGTAATACACACAACCAGAGGAATTTCTGCGAATGCGCACTCGATAATAGCGTCCGCCGCAAAAGCCGGTGGAACAAAAATTACGGCCGCATTTGCCCCTTCCTTATCGATGGAATCCTTTACGCAGTTAAAAATAGGAACTCCGTGATCGGATTTCTGGCCACCTTTTCCGGGTGTTACCCCTCCGACAACTTTTGTGCCATATTCAATCATCTGGGAAGTGTGGAATGAACCTTCCTTTCCTGTGATTCCCTGAACTACTACTCTTGTATTTTTATTTACTAAAACTGACATGTCCTGCCCCTATCGAATTAAACTCACAATTTTTTCTGCGCCTTCCATTGCGTGGTCTGCAACATAAAGCTTGATACCGCTCTCCGAAAGAATTTTCTTTCCCTCTTCTGCATTTGTTCCTTTCAAACGAACTACCAGAGGGACAGTGATATTGACAGCTTTTGCCGCTTCCACGATTCCCTGGGCTATACGCTCACAACGGACAATACCGCCGAATATATTCACAAAAATGCCTTTCACATTCGGATCACCCAAAATGATTTTGAATCCGTTGGTTACAGTGTTTACGTTAGCTCCACCACCCACGTCTAAAAAGTTCGCAGGCTCGGCTCCTGCAATTTTTACTATGTCCATAGTCGCCATTGCAAGTCCGGCACCATTTACCATACAGCCGATATTTCCATCCAGTTTTACATAATTCAGGTTAAACTCGCCTGCTTGAACTTCTAAAGGATCTTCCTCGGTCTTATCTCTGTAAGCCATTGTATCGGGATGCCTAAATCCTGCATTTTCGTCCAGGTCTATCTTGCAGTCTCCGGCAATTATCTGATTCTCTTTTGTCAAAATCAAAGGATTGATCTCTAGCAGTGAACAGTCCTCAGAAATATAGGCGTTGTAAAGGGATTTGAAAAAAGGAACAGCCGATTTAACCGCTTCCTGGGGAAGGCCGAGAGAATATGCCAACTGCCTTGCCTGATTGTCTTGAAGGCCAATCCCCGGATCAACTACAATTCTAAGAATTTTTTCAGGATGCTTCGCTGCAACCTCTTCAATTTCCATCCCACCTTCGGTAGATGCCATAATGATTGTCTTCCGAATTGCCCTATCGAGCAGAATACTCAAGTAAAATTCTTTTGCAATATTAATCCCCTCTTCCAGATAAACCTTCAGGACTTTTTTTCCTTCAGGGCCTGTCTGGTGGGTGACAAGCTGCATCCCGAGTATCTTGTCAATGGCTGAAAGCGCTTCGTCTTTCGTTTTTGTAACCTTTACGCCTCCACCTTTTCCGCGTCCACCTGCATGGATCTGGGCTTTAACTACAACAATTGGAGAAAGCTTGGAAACTTCATCATAAGCTCCATTCGCTTTTTCTTTCGAGTCAATTACAACTCCGAATGGAGTGTTGACCTTGTATTTTCTGAGTATTTCTTTAGCCTGAAACTCGTGAATTTTCATCTTTCGGGAGATTCCTTTTTAAATTCAAGATTCTAATAATGTTGACTGTTTCAGAATAAACCCTACTGTCATTCAAAAAATATCCGGTTTACAAGGATTTTTCTACAAACCTCTTCATCGTTTCTTAACTGCCGGATCAAGTGTTCAACCGATGGAAATTTCTTTTCATCTCTGATTCTTTTTTCAAAAATAACTTTCAGGTTTTCGCCGTACAAATCACCCGAAAAGTCAAAAATATTCGTTTCTATGCCGAGCCCCTTGTTTTCAAATGTAGGGTTATCGCCGACATTCGTCATCGACGCGAATGTTTTTCCTCCTACTACAGCATGGGTAGCATACACGCCTACCGGGGGCAGGATAATTTCTTCCGGAATATCAATATTTGCCGTCGGAAAACCGATAGATTTTCCTCGTTGAAATCCATGTATGACTTTTCCTTCTACATCAAACCCTCTGCCCAGAAGCAGGCTAGCTTTTTCCATATCTCCTTGCAGGATCGAAGCGCGAACTAGGGAACTGGAAATTTTCTCCTCTCCGAAAAATACCGGCTCAAACTTTTCAACCTCATACCCGTAGCGTAAAGAATGCTTTTGCAGAAATTCAAAATCTCCTTCCCGATTTTTCCCAAAACAATGATTAAACCCGATTATAATTTTTTTTACGTTCAATTTCCGAATTAGAATGTTTTCCAAAAAATCTTCGGCTGAAGTATCGGCAAGCTCTTGTGTAAATGGCATAACAACCATAAAATTCATTCCCGAAATTTCGATCAGGGTCTCTTTCTCTTTTTGAGTAATGATATTTTTAAAATTCGGGTTCTTGCCCAATACTAGAGCAGGGTTTGGAAAGTAAGAAATTACTACCGAAGAAATATTTTTCAAAATCGATGATTGAATTACTTTTTTCATGAGGGCCTGATGCGCGAGATGAATCCCGTCAAAATTTCCCAAAGTGACTGCCGTTCCTTTCGAAAATTCATCCGAAATTTCGTTTAAATCCCTAATGATCCGCAATTTTTCCTCCGATTCATCTATCCTAAATCCGAAAATAGGTTTAGAATGAAATTTCTAATTGTTCAATTTACGATTTTTTTTGTTCTCGAATTGCCGTCAAAAACTCTACCGGAATTAAAGAAGTATATTAACTTCACCCATCTTTCGGAAAAGGGAGATCATTTGAGTCCGGAAGACACCTGTAGCTATGACAACCTGAAAATCTGGGCAAATTTTCAGTCGTTGAAAATTTTACCCGACAATCCACTTTACGGCTTGAAAGATGGAATATGCAGAACGATCCCGAATGAAGGCCTGTCTTTTTTCTTAACTGCCGACCCGAATATCAAATCGACCCTGTATCTGTACCTAGACCTGACTACTTATCAGCCGATCGGAAAAGAAAGAAAATTTTCCCTCCATGAGCTCACTGTAAAAATCAACGGCAAAACAAAAGAAATCATTAAATTCGAATACGATAAAATCCAAAAAAATCCGGCAAGAATTCCAGTCTATCCTGAGGAGTTTCCGGACGGCCGAATTGAAATATTCCTTTCTCCGAATTACTCTACTACAGGGAGATTCTGGGGCATCTGGGATACATTTTATTCCTACGAATAACTACTTCAATGTGTTCAGCAAATTCTGAACCTGCTCTTTTTCTCTGGGATTTCCAGTCAGCTCTTTCGCTTTCAAGAGGTCAGCTTTTGCCTCCTGAATTCTTCGAATTTTGCTGAACGAAAGCCCCCGGAAATACCTGGCTGAAGACTCGTCCCCCTTCGGCGCAGGATAGGCTTCCAGATATTTCGTCCAACAGGTTACGGATTCCGGATAATTCTCCTTTTCCACCTGAATCACGCACAAATTGAAATTCGAATCGTGCCTCTTGTCAGGGCTATCCTTTTTTTTGGAATTGACGGAAACTTGAAAATAATTTTCTGACTTTTTCAAATCGCCGCTCTGATAATAATAAACGCCAAGCTTGTAATTTGTCCCGACTCCTTCCGGATCATTCTTGTGGGCCTCAATCAAAAGTCCTTCAATATCTCTTTTCTGGTAAACATCTTGCAGCTTGGTGATAATCATTTCGGCAGAAGGGAGGCCTGTCAGCTTATCAATATAATTTCCGTTTTTGTCCAGAAACAAAATTGTCGGGTAGCCCTTTACTTCATAACGCTTCATTAAATTCGGAAATTCTTCACCGTTCAGCCTCACGGAAATAAACTTTTCCAGTTCCTTTGCAACCGGACCAGAGGGGAAAATTTCATTTTCCAAAACTTTGCAGTAGGTACACCAATCGGCATAAAGGTCGATGATTAAGGGTTTGGCGGTTTTTTTTGCCAGGTCAAATCCTTGCTTTATCGATTTTAGCCAGACAGTTTCACTGAACAATTTTTCAGGAACCGCTGCGGAAAAAAGCAGAATGAAAAAAATGACTATAGTCTTGTAATTCAATAAAATCCTTCTTTACTTTAAACTCGATAATTTAGACCATTGAATCAAATGGATTTTTTACTTACATTAGAAAAAACTCTCGAAAAAAGAAAATCTGAGCTTCCGGAAAAGTCCTATACTGCGGATCTTTTTCGCGGAGGAATCGACAGGATTTTAAAAAAAGTTGGCGAAGAAGCCGGTGAAGTGATTATTGCATCGAAAAATTCCGACAAGGAAGAATTTATTCACGAAGTTGCTGATCTATTTTTCCACCTGGAAATGCTTTTAGTTGAAAAAGGAATTTCGTTTAACGCAATAATTGAAGAGTTGAAAAAAAGACATTCCTGATTTTACATATATACAAGAAAGTCTTTACGGTTCCCAAGTTTTCAGAAAAATAGATTCATATGAAACTAGTTGACTTAGGCTGGAATTCATTTTTCGAAAATCATTTTGACCATTATCGAAATGAAAATTATTCGGCTCTAAGAATCATCCGGGAAAATCGAGAAAAATACATTGCTTATGGCGAACTTGGAGAATTTATTTGCGAGGTATCCGGCAAATATAGATTTGATTCTAGGAATAAAGCGCAATTCCCGACAGTAGGGGATTGGGCAGTGTGTTCCATCCGGCAAGAGGAAAAGAAAGCTACAATCCATGCGCTCTTACCCAGAAGAACGGTCTTTAGTCGCAAAGTTGCAGGACAGATTACCGATGAACAGGTCGTTGCAGCAAACATTGACATCGTATTCATTGTTACCGGCCTGGATTTGAATTACAATTTAAGGCGTATAGAAAGATTTTTAGCTTTAACCTGGAATAGTGGTGCAACACCTGTAATTCTTTTAAATAAGTCTGATATTTGCCCGGAAATTGAAACCAGGAAAACAGAAGTTGAATCAATTGCATTTGGTGTCGAAATACATACAATCAGCGCAACTCAAAATATCGGTTTGGAAGTCTTCAATAAATACATCATACCCGGGATTACTGTGGCTTTCATAGGATCATCAGGCGTTGGAAAGTCCACAATAATCAATTCACTTCTCGGCACGAATAAACTTGAGGTAAATGAAGTGAGTGAATCAGGAAGCCGGGGAAGGCATACAACTACATTTCGTGAATTAATAGTATTTCAAAATGGTGGAATTGTAATAGATACTCCGGGAATGAGGGAATTGCAAGTTTGGGGCGATGAAGATGGTTTGAACCACGCATTCGATGATATTAAGGATTATTCCTCAAACTGCCGCTTCAGTGATTGCAGTCATGAAAATGAGCCGGGGTGTGCGGTTTTGGAAGCAATAGAAAAAGGGGTTCTTGATCCCGGCCGTTTAGAAAATTATCATAAGCTGAAAAAAGAATTTTCATACCTAGCGACTCGCCAAATGATGAAACCTAACGCAGCAGAAAAAATACGCGGAAAAGCGATCAGTAAACTGATAAAAAACTATTACAAAGATTTCAAAGATAAATAATATCTATGTCGCCTAACTTCTATAAAAAAGTTTATTCCGTTACGAAGAAAATTCCCAAAGGAAAAATATCCACGTACGGTAGAATTGCAGTAATTCTCGGAAGCCCGCGAGCGGCAAGAGCAGTCGGTTATGCGCTACACTCTTTAGATGACGCTAACGTCCCCTGGCAAAGGGTAATTAACTCCAAAGGCCAAATCAGCTTCAAGGGAGAAACCAGCCGCTACATTCTTCAAAGAAAACTTCTGGATTCCGAAGGGATTGTTTTTGACAAATCCGGAAAAGTTGATTTGAAAAAATACGGATGGCCCAAAATTTAATGCAGAATATTCCTGTTGCTTTAACTATTGCAGGTTCTGATTCGGGTGGAGGAGCCGGGATTCAGGCTGACCTGAAAACATTTACCGCGAATAGAGTTTTCGGCACAACGGCAATTACCTGCCTGACTGCGCAAAATCCGAAAAAGGTTTTTTCCATTCAGGAGATACCGGTTCAAATGGTAGAAGAGCAAATAGGCGCAATATTGAAATTTTTTCCAGTAAGGGCAGTGAAAACAGGGATGTTATTTTCGGAAAAAATTATTCGCAGGGTTTCAGAGTTTGCAAAAATCCGGAATTTCAAGCTTGTTGTTGATCCGGTTATGGTCGCAACCAGTGGAGCAAAACTTTTGCAGGACAGTGCAATTGACTGTTTAAAAAAAGAACTTATCCCTTACTGTGACCTGATTACTCCCAATCTGGATGAAGCAGAAATTTTACTCGGAAAAAAAATCACAAAAAGATCTGAAATGGAAGATTTTGCGAAATCTCTTTACCTGGCCGTAGGAGTTCCTACATTATTGAAGGGAGGTCACTTAAAAAACAGTAGTGATGCAGTAGATGTTTTGTACGACGGTAAAGAAATTCATACATTTTCGAAGGAGTTCCTACAAGGAGTAAACTCTCACGGCACAGGTTGTACCTATTCTGCCGCAATCTGCGCAAACCTAGCGAAAGGCCACTCAATTGCTCAAGCGGTTTTTCGAGCCAAAGAATACTTGCATAACGCTCTGAAAAATCCGTTTAAACCAGACCACTCTTCGGAAAGTTTTCTAAATCATTTCGCTTGACATCCTGAAAACCAGGACTAAAAATACACTCATGAGCATTGCACTACTTGAGAACAAAGCCGTATGGGAAAGAGCAACCCCAATTAGTATAGAAGCATACCACCTGCTTTATAAAGAAGGATTGATTTCAGAAAAAACAGAACTATTGGAAGGGGTTGTAATTGAAAAAATGCCAAAAGATCCGATTCACGCCGAGTTAGTAAGAAGAATTTATGAATACATTAAGAATAAAACGAATTTCAAAGTTTTGAAGGAAGACCCTATCAGCACGGGTTTTTCCGAACCCGAACCCGATATCGCGATAGTTCCACTTGGTGACTATTCAAAATCCCATCCCAAAGAAGCGTTAGTAGTAATTGAGGTTGCGAATACGTCACTCGGCATCGATAGGGCAAAGGCTCCGATTTACGCAAAGGCAAATATTCCAGAATACATAATCATGAACCTTCAAAATAATATTCTGGAGTATTATTCAAAACCTTCGGAGGGAAATTACTCATTCACAAAAATTTTCCAGAAAGACGAATACTTTTCTTCAACCAGCGTTCCGGAAGTTACGTTCAAGCTAGATGATTTTTTGGGATAGGAAATTATTATATCATATAACCAGTGTCAAATACTTTATTTTAATTCGTGTAAATTCCCATTATTATAGTAAACAATACATTCAGCATTTTCAACTCGCCTGAAGACAAATTCCTGAATACCAAACTGACTTATTGAAATTTTTGGATTGTCTTTTTTTGATTCAAGTATAAATGTTGATAACTTGTGAGTTGGTTTGATTTTAAATGTATCGCCGTCCAATCTGTCGAGTTGAACACCACCCTCTGCATCGCCTAATACTTCCATAAAAATAAAATCAACACTTTTGGGGATTTTGTGAAAATTCAAGGATTCTCTGAGTCCGTTTCGAAAAATATATGCCCCGCGAATATTATCCGGGAGATTTAGCAACGTTAAACTAGTGCATGATGATTTCTGAACAGATTCAATAATATTCCTTGAAATTACAGCAGCATCTTTGTAGTAACTGCTGTCTATCATTAGTAATGCGGAAGAAAAAGCAATGTATAAATATAGAATATATTTATTCAAGAAATGAAAAACAAAATAGCTTACAAATATCACTAAAAATATGGAAGGCAGATACATAAACCTTTCAGACTGAATATCAACAATAGATATGTCAAATGCTATAACTGGTATAAGATTGATATAAAAAATCAATAAGTAAAAAAGAAGTTTTTGAATATGATCTTTTATAAATTTTTCTCTATTAAAAAATTTAATCCTCCAAGCAAGAATTGCAATAATGAAAATAAATGTCAAATAAATTCCAATATATGCTATCGTAAACATTATTTGAGTTCTTCGAGAATATGGATCATGATTATTCTCCATATAAGGAAAAATAGAGCGTAGGGGGAAAGTTAATATCCGTCTTAATAGTTTAATAACTTCAATTTGATATTGTATCTCTGGATTATATCCGCCAATATAACTTCCTAAGAAAAATTTTCTAATAATTAGGATAGCTGAAATGATGAAGATAAATCCGATTATTTCTAATCGATGTGACTTAAATGTGACTTTATTCCCCATTAAAAGATCATAGAAAAAGACGAAGAAGAATATAAAAACAGAACTTTCTTTTGATATTAAAGAGAGAAAATAAAAAATCAATGCCAATAGAAATAACGATATATTTCTTGTCTCTCGATATTGAATATATATTAGTAGAAATAAAAGACTAAAAAATACAGCAAGAAGATCTGATCTGCAAGATATCCACGCAACAGGCTCCACATGCGAATGCAAGGCAAGAAAAAGAAGTCCGGTTAAAATTGAAAAAGAAAATTCAGAAAAAAGTTTTTTTATTATTAAAAACAACAGCCATGAATTAAATATATGAATTAGGATATTCGAAAAGTGAAATCCTGCACTATTTTGTTTATAAAATAAACTATCTAATTTGTAACTATAACTAGCAATTGGTCTAAAAAAGTTTGCTCCAAATTGTGAATTTGAATTAACCCATACCCCCCCCCCCGCGATCTTATCTAAGATTACAAAATCATCAGAAATAAATTCATTGTTAAGATTTTGAGAAAATAAAATCAAACCTATAACAAAAAATAAAAAGAATACAAAATAGTTCGATTTATAATTTACGGTTGTTGGCATAAAAGCTAGTGTTATTTTCAACATTCTATTTAGCAATAGTTTTTTCGATTTTCAGTAAAAATCAAATATTATTAAAATATTAAATTACCTTATTAGAATCATATACTTTCCATAAAAATACTTGCCGTATTTACAGCATTTTATACAATAATACGATGAGAACAAAAACCACTCTTGAACTCGAAAAGCCGATATATCAAAAACTAAAAGCAATGGCAACCAAAGAGGGCAAAACCTTAAAAAAGCTAATGGATGAAATCATTGTTCTTGGTTTACAAGGCAAAGAAACGAAAAGGCAAAGACATTCATTTCGATGGCCGGGAGCTTTTGATCTAAAGCCAAATTTGGACTTAAGCGACAAAGAAACCATACAAAATATTTTAGACAGGGAAAATTACAATGTATTCCATTGATGCTAATATTTTTATCTATGCTGCAACCAAATCCTCACCATTTCAGAAACAAGCTGAGGCTTTTATCACAGAAAAATTTTCAGACAGTGAACCGTGTTTTTTATGCTGGGAAACCCTGCATGCTTTTATCAGAATAGTGACAAACCCGTCCATTTTCAGTAAACCAATGACGTTTTCAACTGCTTTCAAATATATTGAAGAGATATTGAACCTGCCGCAGGTAGATTTTTTAACAGCTTCCCGCGATTCATTTCGTATTATGAAAAGTTACGAAAAAATTATGCCGTTGAGAGGAAACTTAATTTCTGATGCAGTCATTGCATCGCAACTGGAAGCAGCAGGAATCAAAATTATTTATACAAACGACAGGGATTATTTCAAATTTCCAGCCCTCAAGCCGAAAAGTCCATTCCCATAAAAAATCCAATTTTAATGAAAGCATTCTTTTTTAATCTACCTGCACACGGACACGTAAATCCTACTCTCCCTTTAGCAAAAGAAATTATCCGAATTGGAGATACTGTCACCTATTACAATTTCAACGAGTTTCAGGAAAAAATTGAAAAATCAGAAGCTTCTTTCAGAAAATACCCAGCTATAGAAAAATACAAATTATTCGAAGCGGAAAATCCTTTTGAACTTGCCTTTTCCTTATGGCAGGCTACCGAAGATTTTATACCTTTATTGATTTCAGAAATTGAAAGAGAACCCCCTGATTATATTATCCATGACTCGCTATGCATCTGGGGCTGGGCTATTGCAAAAATTTTCGGGATTCCAGCAATTTGTTCGACCACGACATTTGCGCTTAACATGAATGTCTTCCGGTCTGTCTCGAATTTTCCATGGACTGGAATACAAAATTTTTGGGAAGGAAGGAAGTTTGTTTTTCCAACAATTCAATTGATGAATAAATTGCAAAAAAGATACAAACTCCCCAAAAGAAATCTCTTGGATAGCGTCACAAATGTATCTGACCTTAACATAGTCTATACCTCCAGAGAATTCCAACCGGAATCTGATTCATTTCCAGGCAGTTATTTTTTTGTCGGGCCATCAGTGCCTAACGCACAGGATACATCAGATTTTCCCATGGAAAAACTCGAAGGAAAACCAGTCATATACATATCCCTCGGCACACTTAGAAATAATAGGCTCGATTTTTTCAATCTCTGTATAAATGCTTTCAAAGACCTGCCATTTATTTTTGTTCTTTCTGTCGGCAACCGTGTAGACATGTCCCAGATTGCAACAACGCCTGTAAATTTTATCATTCGGAATTCCGTTCCTCAAATAGAAATTCTTAAAAAAGCAAGCCTGTTTATCACGCACGGAGGAATGAATAGTGCAAATGAAGGCCTGTATTTCGGAGTGCCATTGCTTGCTTTTCCTCAGACCAGCGAACAGGCAATGGTAGCAAGACGTGTAGAACAGCTTGGCGCTGGCCTCATGCTGAAAGAAAAAGACCTGAGTGAAAAAACTCTATTGAATAAATTTTTCGAAGTCCTAAACAATCCGGAATTCTCTCTTGCCGCAAAAAAACAGAAACTATTTTTACATAATTCCGGAAGCACCCAAAAAGCTATTCAGCTTTTGGAAAAGTTCAAACTGAATTTCATCGCAAAAAAATAGCTAGAATCACACTTGACATAAAAACATATTTATGCTTCAATGCTTTTATGACTGCAGAAAAAAATACCCGCATAACTGCAGATTTGAAAGATATAAAACTCATTCACCTGATTAAAATCGAGGCAAGCGAGAAGGGATGCACCCAGGCTGAAGTTCTAATTCATTCATTAGAAGCTTATTTCGCAGACAAATTGGAAACAAAAATTCTTGCAAAAGCATCTGAAATGGCTTTTGATGAATGGGAAAATTCCAAAGATTCCGATTATGACAAACTATGAACCAGGCGACATCACGCTTGTTCATTTTCCTTTTTCGGATATTTCCAAAGGAAAGAAACGGCCTACCCTTGTTCTTTATTCCGGTACTGAAAATTTCCATTATCGACTGATTACTGTTGCAATGATTACGAGTCAGATTGATGGAGCACAGAGAGAGGGAGACATTCCCCTAAAAGACTGGGAAAAAGAAAATCTTTTGCACCCAAGCTTGCTTAGGTTATCTAAAATCGCAACGATCGAAGAGTCTCTTGTGCAAAAAAAACTTGGCGAGCTATCGGAGCGGGATAAAAAATCCGCCCAAAAAGAAATGAAAAAACTTTTTTCTTTTTGGGTCAGATAATTCTGGCTACTTAAGGACCCTACAGTCCCGGATGAATCATTTTTTCCGGACGCACCCACTCTTCAAATTTTTTCTCATCCAAAAGTCCCAGTTTTTTCCCGGCTTCCAGAAGAGTTGAATTGTCATGATGTGCTGTCTTTGCAATCTTTGCAGCATTGTCGTATCCGATATGAGGATTAAGCGCGGTAACAAGCATCAGAGAATTGTGCAAATTGTGATCGATTTTTTCCTTTGCAGGTTCAATCCCTCTGGCGCAATGCTCTTCAAAACAAAGACAGGAGTCTGCTATCAAACGGATGGAATTCAGAACGTTAAACACTATTAAAGGTTTAAATACGTTCAGCTCAAAATTACCGGAAGCTCCTCCGATATTTACAGCAACGTCATTTGCAATCACCTGGCTTGCAACCATTGTCATCGCCTCTGACTGGGTCGGATTGACTTTTCCCGGCATAATGGATGAACCCGGTTCGTTTTCCGGAATTACAATCTCGCCGATTCCACATCTCGGGCCTGATGCAAGCCAACGAACGTCGTTCGCAATCTTCATGAGAGAAGCTGCGATAGTTTTCAGCACTCCGCTGACTTCAACAAGAGAATCGTGAGCAGCAAGACTTTCAAACTTATTCTCGGCAGATACAAACTTCAGGCCGGTTTCTTTCGCAATCTGAGCCGCAGCCTTTATCGCAAAATCCGGATGAGTGTTAAGCCCGGTTCCGACTGCTGTTCCGCCTAACGCAAGCCTGTAGACTGCCGGAAGCGACCTTTCAATTCTTTCCAGTCCGTACGTTAACTGCTGGACATAGCCGGAAAATTCCTGGCCCAATGTAAGTGGAGTCGCATCCTGAAGATGAGTCCGTCCGATTTTTATAATGTCTTTAAACGCTTCTGACTTTTGTTTCAAAGTATCACGCAATTTTGTTACAGCAGGAATCAGTTTATTTACAAGCTGCTCTGCAGTAGCGATGTGCATTGCTGTCGGGAAAGTATCGTTTGAACTTTGAGCCTTATTTACATCGTCATTCGGGTGAACCGGCTTTTTAGAACCCATTACTCCCCCGGCAAGCTCAATTGCCCGGTTTGAAATCACTTCGTTTGCATTCATGTTCGTCTGGGTGCCGGATCCGGTCTGCCATATAGATAGGGGAAAATGCCCATCGAGTTTCCCCGATATAACTTCATCTGCAGCCTTAACAATCAGATCGCACTTATCCTTGGGAAGTATTCCGAGTTCCGTATTCACAATTGCCGCGGACTTTTTCAATACGCCTAACGCACGAATCATTTCACGCGGAAATTTGTCAGTTCCGATATGAAAGTGGTGGAGCGATCTCTCAGTTTGAGCACCCCAGTATTTTGAAGAATCTACTTCGATTTCTCCCATTGAATCGGTTTCTTTTCTTGTTCCCATCTCTTGCCTCTTTTCTATTATTATTTTAAAAAACTACTCCGATACGCATCTGATGAGTAGTGGAGTAGATTTATGATTTATACTATAATCTCCACTGAATGAAGAAACGCTATAAGCAAATACAGGGTCGTCAGTTTCATAATTCCCTGACCAATATTCCCCATACGGTTTTAAAATTTTTTTATTCCCTGAACGGTATGCAGATATTAACTCTTTTACTCCCGGAAGTCGCATAGACTTGTCTGCGCAATGTGACAACGCCCTTGCCCAATTTTGAGTGTAAACATCTGAAACATCCCAGTATATACCTTCGTGAAGAACCATATCTTTTTTGCGTATCTCAAGATTATTCTCTACTATTTTTTCCTGATCTGAAATCTTGTCGCCTGTATTGGTTATTTTTGATGGGATGAAATAAAAATCTCTGCTCAAAGATGATGAGTCCCATGGAAGCTGTTTCCCATTACTTCTTTTTTTTACTCCGATCCTGACCTGCTTGAATATATCTTCAATTTTTTTTCCCGGTGTTTTTATATTTTTTAATAATTCTTCAGTGAAGAGTCCATTTCTTCCATCACCGTCACTTGCGACACTGTCAGGAGAAGTGGCATAGGCTATATACATTTCACCGGGAGTTCTGCTGATTACCGCAAGCCCCTTCTCTTTCGGTTTAAAACTTCTGGAAATAGATGACGTTCTGCATGCATCCAGAATTACTATATTGAAATTGTTATTTCCGTGTTCCATCTCCGAAAGAAGAATATTCAGATTGATCCCTCTTTTCTCAATATCTTCATCCTTCTCTATTGCAGCATCGACAGGAATCAGATAATTTGAACCGCGATATTGCATGCCATGGCCCGAAAAATAAAAAAGGCCGATCTTATTTCCATCCTTTCGAAGCTCAATGCCGAATTCTTTTATCGCATCTCTAAAATTTTTCCGGTCCAGATTTTTCTTTTGTAATACTAGAAAACCAAAATCATGCAATACGGCTGACATGTCACTTGCATCGTTCAGTGAGTTATTTAAAGGATTTTCTGGATAATCTTTAATCCCAATAACCAAAGCAATCTTCCCCTGATTATTTAATTCTAGACCGTATAGGCAAAAAGGAAGGTAAAGAAGACTTACGGTCGTGAGCTGAAAAATTTTCAAAAATATATTTTTTGTACTCATCTTATGTTTTAAATGACTAGAGAGTTTTAATTACTTCTTTTAACACTTTTTTTGTTGCAGATTTAGGCTCTTTTGCAACTAAAGAAAAGATAAAACTGAAAAATATAATAAAAAAAAATTGATATGCTCTCATAGGTATTAGGTAACCAGTAAATCAACAGTTGTCAAGTAGTTAAAACTCAAAAAAACTACATGATAACCGGAATAGATTTTGGAATGATTTTGAAGTAGAAATCATGCTTCTTTAAAAAATCGATTTCCCGTACTTCGCCGTCAATTTCCTGTGATACTGTTCTTTCAGGCGATACAATGATTTCCGTTGCCTGAAATTCCTTCACTCCCGGCATAGTGCTTGCTTTTCCGGTATAGACTTTGTGAGAGGTGGCGACTAACTTCAATTTAGAAACATCGGGAACAAGAACCACATCAAAAATCCCATCCTCCAGATTAGCTTTCGGCGCCCACCACATCCCTCCTCCATTATATTCCGAGTTGCACACAAAGAGATTTGTCAAACCTGCTTCGAATTCATTCCAATTTCCGTCAGGAGATTTATATCGAATTTTGCATTTCGGAGGGTCATACTTATACAACACGCTTAACGTATGGTAAAAGTATGCGGCTATCCCCATCTGAAATGAAGATTCTTTCAATTGACGATTCACTTCTCCACCCATCCCGATTGAAGTGATGTTGATAAAATAAATCGGATCTTTGGCTTTATCGAGAGCGGTTACCCCACAGTCAATCAATTTGTAGGAATTGTCAATCAGAGCTTGTCTATAATTTTTGGTTCTCTTCTTAATGGCCTTGATAAAATCCCCACCAGTTCCAAGATTGATTATGCCGATTGGAATTTTCGTTTTGATCAGTTTTCCGTTCTGAAAATATCCGTTAACCGCTTCGTTTACGGAGCCGTCTCCCCCGGCTATTAAAATCTGGTCGTACTCCTTTTTCAGCAAGATACTCCGGACTTTTTCGGTACAGTCTTTCGGCCCGGCCGTATAATAAATTTCCAGCTCGCCAAGGTCTCTAATCAATTCCGGCTTTCTGTTCTCGAAGGCTTTTCTGGCAAGCCCGTGCCTGCTTTTGGGATTCAAAATAACAATTCTTTTCATAACCTTAAAAATCTCGGGCCCGGTCAAAAGAAGTCAACATATTATTTGAAAGAATTCGCGACAAATAATTTTTTTTGACAACAAACAATTCTCGCATTCCCAATCAGGAATAGAAAATTGCCCGCCATTTACAGGACATATCTTTGGTAAATGGCTATCTCTTCGGCTTTTAATCGATTTGGATTCCACTTTAGATTTTTCCCGATTCGAATTAGAATTTTCCTTATTTCGGCCGCATCCGATTTTCCGATATTCGCAATCCCAGACCTTCTGAACAAAACATCCTCAGCAGTTACAACATCCTCAGTTCCGCAAATTGAATCGATTTCTTCGGAATAATAAATTTCCCCATTTGCAAGATTGTAGGACTCGCCGGAATTATTTTTTGATTGTAGCAACATAAACGCATCGCTCCCGTACCTTGAGGCGAGTGTTTCGATTTTAACTGAATCTGCTCCAGGATTTTTTTTCGTCAATTCGTGAACCAGACTTTTCAGATCCCCATAATTCCCGCCCGATAGAGGTTTTTCTTTCGTCTGACAAGCGTTAAAGGAACCGGGCAGAAATTCCGCAAGCTTATCGACTAGCTGTTCTGCTACTCCGCGGCTCGTAGTGTATTTTCCTCCAAGCGCAGCGAAAAATCCCGGCATCCCGTGATCCTTATAATCGACTATTTCTGTCTTTCTCGAAGCGCTGTAAGTATTGTCTGATACGTTAGACGACTCCTCGACAAGAGGACGAAGGCCTCCGTAGAAATTCAAGATATCCTTTTCCCCAAGATTCGCGTTTCCATAAGAATAATTTACTTCATCCAGAAGTTCCAGGATTTCCTTTTTTGTCACCCTCATGCTGTCCGGATCATCCTTGTAGACAGTGTCCGTAGTTCCAATTATATTCCGGTTGCGCCATGGTAGCACAAAAAGATGTGTTCCATCCTTTTTCTTCAGAATGACCGATTTGTCTGAAGTAATTTTTCTGACAACGGCATGAATTCCTTTTGACCTGACAAGAACTTTCTCCGAATGCACACCGGCAATATTCTCGATAAAATCCGCATAAGGGCCGGATGCGTTAACAACAGTTTTAGCTTTTAAAACACTTTCCTTTTTAGTGAAACTGTCAATTACGTTCACGGCGAATGTGCCTGACGCATCTTTAGAAATCTTCACTACTTTTGTATAATTAAGGGCGCGAGCTCCATTCTTTTTTGCGGAAAAAATAAATTCAGTCGTGTGCCTTTCAGGATTGTAGTTGGCGTAATCGTGATAAACAATTGAACCGGTTAGATTCTCTCTTTTGAGTTTCGGGTCTTCCGCTATAGTCTGATTTCTGTTCAATACGAGGCAATCCGGAATCACTAAATCTTCCGTAATCCCATTATTTCTATCGCGAGATATAAAATCGGCAAAATTCAACCCGGCCCGCATCACAAGTTTTTCGGTAAATGAATACAATGGAATCATCATGGGAAGAATTCGCATCGCATGAGGGGAAATTTTTGCCAAAAGTTTTTTTTCATACAAAGATTCTTTTACTAGCCCGATTTCGAAATTTTTCAAATACCTGATTCCGCCGTGAATCAATTTTGATGTTGCCTGACTGGTTTTGGAAGCATAGTCATCTTTCTCCAATAAAATGGACTTCATCCCCCGCAGCGTAGAATCCCAGAGTATATTCGCCCCGGTGATTCCGCCTCCGATAATGACAACGTCGAAAACTTCATTGCCGAGTTTAGAGGCTTCGATTCTCTGCGCTTTACGGTTTTCTGTAAGAGTTTTTTTTTCTTTTGATTTCATTCGTATTTTCCTTTAGTAAGATTCCATAAAAAAATACTTTTTCAACAAATTGAAAAAATTTTTCTTTATCCGATATTTCCTTTGCAAAATGATTTTCGATAATTACATCGATTACTCCCCTCAACATCCCCCAGGCAGCTCCGACAAGAAAGTACACTGGCAAGTCATCAACCAGCCCTTCCTCTCTGGCTCTATTGTAAATATTTTCCATGAGATCGATCCTTTTTTTTCTTTCATCCTCAAGCTCCTTAAGAATTTTCCTGGAAATATTTTCCTTCTGCATGGAAGATTCAACTGATCTGTGAATGAAGTATTCATCCGGATGACTCAAGCAATAGTTGAGATACTCCTTTAACATGAATCTCATTTGATCGAGAGAAGAAGATGCACTGTCTACTGATTCGATATTCGCCCTCAACTCCCTATACCACCCGGTTAATATCTTTGCCATGATTTCGTCTTTGTTTCTGAAATGCAGATAGAGAGTAGTCCGCCCGATTTCCAACTCTTTCGAAATCATATCCATAGTTGCGTGAACCGGGCCGACTTTTTGAAAAACCTTTCTGGCGGCATCCAAAATCTCCTGCTCACGTTTTTTGAAATTCCGCTCTTTTCTTTCTTTGATGCCCAAGATTTCAAAGCCCTAGCATTCCACCCGGATTCATAATTCCAGAAGGGTCAAAATTCTTCTTTAATGCCGCCAGAGTTTTCAGGCCAAGCTCTCCAACCTCACCTTTCATCCACGGAGACAACATTCTGCCGATTCCGTGATGGTGGGACAATGACCCTCCATTCTTGTGAATCGAATCGATAATCTCCCTCTGGTATTTCGTGAAATCCTGAATCTCGTCACCTTTTTTCATCGGACTCATGAAAATAAAATATAGGTTTGCTCCATTCTCATAAGCATGCGATATGTGAACCAGGCAAAATGTTTCGGGCCTAGACTTGACCACTTTCCGGGTATTCTCCCAAAGAGTGTGTAAATTTTCCCAACTAACTGCAGTTTCCAGAGTATCGAGCATCATCGCCTGATCCATGAACGCATCGCGAAGATATGCACTGGAATATCTCTGCTCCAACCATTTTTTTACCGGGCCTTTTCCGGTTTCAAACCCTGAATATTTTTTCGCAACCTTCTTAATTTTATTCAAGACGAACCTGGAATAATCCCTGTCTCCATCCACGATCACATGCATCAAACTTCTGTTCATAGGAGTGTAACCAATCATTGTTAAAAATTTATCTGCAATGCTTCCGGTCTTTCCACTCATTCGGAAAGCAAGCTCTGTTTCCTCCGGATCTTGAACTCGGAAAAAATGCGGAAGGCCAAAACCTCCTTGCATGACTTCTCTCATTGCAGAAACGGAACTCTCAAAATCCTTGAACATAAAAGAAGTCATTACCGAATTTTTCGGATCGTATTTTCTGATTTTCATCGTAATCTCGGTGATTACTCCGTAGGTTCCCTCTGAACCCAAAATTATCTGATCGATATCGGGGCCGATTGAAGTCGCAGGATAATCTTTTGTCTGGAGAATGCCCTCCGTAGTTGCAAGCTTCATCGAAATCAGCATATCTTCCATCTTGCCGTAACCGGTCGATGCCTGGCCTGCCCCTCTGGCTGAAACCCATCCTCCCGGCGTGGAAAATTCAAACGATTGAGGGAAATGCCCGCAAGTATAACCCCTACTATTCAGAAATTTCTCAAGCTCAGGCCCCATTATTCCGGCTTCGACCGTAACCGTTGAATTTTTCTCATTTAACCTTACGACCTTATTCATGTGCCTTGTCATATCCAGAGAAATTCCCCCCTTGGGAAGTTCCAGAGCGCGGGTGACAGATGTTCTCCCCCCGCAGGTCACAACCGGAATTTTCTTGGCCTTGCAGATCGATAGAATTCGCATAACGTCCTTTTCGCTCTTCGGATAAATTACCGCGTCTGCCGGAAAATCAATAATCCCCTTCCGCGCTTTCAAAATTTCCAGATAAAATTTTGCTCCGGAATGCTTTGCCCTGTCAGCATCGGTGTCCGAATAATTGTCTTTTCCTACCACGGATATGAATTGCTTCGCTACTTGAGGCGAAATTTTCCCTTTCTTGGAAAGATTGATTTCTACATTATTTTCCAAATAAGGAGTTGTCAGAGCTTTTGTTTTATAAGACTCCTCCAAAAATTCCAACACGTGGTGCTGAAGTTTTTCCTCGTGCTTGTAATCTCCCCATTTATAAATATCTCTATAAGTTTTTTCCATTTCCATACTCCATTTTTATCATATATTCTAAAAACACTGAACATTGTGTCAAGATTTGACACAGCGTCAATAGTATGCAAGCTTTTTTTATCATCTGGTGTGAAGTTTGGGAATTTGAAGCCCGAAAATAATATAGTAACATTAGATGAAAGAATTACATGAAAATATAGGACATAAGCCTGAAAATCCGGAAGCTGGGAAATCTTCAGATTTAGAAAACTCCAACCGGTTTATTTTAAAAAGAGAGCGTTTATTTGTGGTCAAACCTCTAAACCACTCGAAATTGAAACAGTTGTTTCAGGCAATCTTTGGCGTCTAAGAGAGGAAATACAAATACAGAACCCGCATAAAAATACCGTTTGAAAAGCATTCGACGAGGTCTTTAGAACTGTAATCATTTAACCTTCAATTTGGCCGAATAGGAATTTTTTTTAAGCAATTCATCTAACACGGATAGATTTTTATTTGCTTTTCCTGTAAGTCCTATTACAATACTTATGTTTTTAAATCAAAGAAATTCTAAGCATGCGGATTGTACGGAAATTTAATGTCCGAAGTTTGGAATGATAAGAAGGTATAAAAATGAAATTAGGAAAAAATATTCTATTCGCTCTGGTATTAACGCTATTTGCGGTTAGTTGCGAAGCAAAGGAAATCCTGGACCCCGGTTCGGCCAAGGCTATCAAAAATATTTTGGAAGCAAATCAAGCGGTTAACAATTCGCTTCTAGCAGACGACAAAAATTTGCCGAATTTAGCGAATCTGGCCAAAGTAATTGCAAGCTCAAAAGCAGAAGCGAAAAATATCGAAGTAAAAACCTCCCTCGACAAAATGGAGAAAAGCATCAAAAATATCGGCGCTACCCCCAAGAAGGACGATTTTTTCAAAGAATTTTCCGCATTCTCCGAAGAGCTTGCGGTAATCGCAAAAAAATTCAAAGTCGATTCGGCTTACAACCGATTTTTCTGCCCAATGGTTTCCAAAACATGGGTTGCAAAAGGTACTCAAATCAAAAATCCCTATGCTGCAGATATGAGAGATTGCGGCGAAATCGTAAAGTGAGATTTGAATCCTAAAACCCCACAATCGGAGAAAAAATGCCTCATCGACACAGCAGTCAATGAGGCTTGTCCGGACAATTGTAAATCGGTAATCGCCCTCAACCCCTGGGGAGGTAGATTAAAAATTGAGTGTATTGCCAAAGACAAGCTAAAAGCATTCATGAATTCCCAAAATTCTTTTGCCGTAGCAATCAGCGCATTTCAGCAGGCTCTCCCTGCTTTTATTGAAGAATTCGCAAATGAAGGCGAAGCCTCTCTCGACCTTGTCAGATACTTCCTAAGCATTTCAGACCCGAAAGATGTTAAGGAAATTGCAGAGGCATTATCCAACGAGACTCTCTATTCCATCATCAAAGTAGATTTTCAGAATTTCGAAAAAATGAGTGAGGAGAGGCGTAAGGCAAGAATCAGAAATAATTATTTCGAATCAAAAAGCAGTTTGTACTGGTATTCGATTTCACCGGAAAAAATCTGCAATTTTATAAATTATCTTGTAAAGGAAAAAGAAGAATACAAGCTTGCATCCCAATTTCTTTTAGTATTGCCTTCCACTATTATTTCAAAATTAAACGATTTTGCAAAGCTATCCGGCGAAGACGAAAGGAATCTCTACCTTGCGTTAGGCGACAACATATACGAACTTCCGCTGATCTCTCCCACCATATATAGCCACATGCTCGAATTGTTCCAGGAAAACCTGGAGATATTCTTTATCCTACAAACTATGGAAGAGCTGGTAAAAAGAAAAGCCTTGGTTATCAATACGACAGAGACGATTATCTCCAGTTACAGAAAACACGGCTACGAACTTTCCATTCAGGCAATTTACTCAGAACTTTTTGGTATGGAAATCGAACTGATTGTGGAAATTCTGGGACAACTTAGAGAGAAAAATGTAATCTCCCTCTCCGAGAAGACCTCCCTTCAAAAACTATTCGAAGGGGGCGGAATTGATTTTATCAAGGGTATGAAAAACGAAATTCTGAAGCGCTAGGCAAAATTTATTTTTTTTCCTGTAACTCTTTATCCATCTGATCTGCCTTCTCGTTAAAAAACTCATCATTAAAAGATTCGCAAGAAAATTCTTTCACATTGTAAGGGCCTGTTTCGTGCAAATTTTCCAGCCTTTCGCTTCTGGGACCTGGCATCTCGGTCGTGTTTGCCAGAAGAAGATATTTCAACTTGTAAGGTCCGCTTTCCCCAGCATCGCAGAAAAGTTTTCCATACCATTTCAACTCGACGGTGTGAACACCCGGGTCGAACTCATGCCTTGCCTGCGCGCGCCCGATCGGAATTCCAGAACTGGAGTAGAGACTCCCCTGAATATGATAAATACCCTTCTTTTCTATTTTTACCTGTTGTTTGATTATCAAATCCTTACCGGTAGAACTGTCTGAAAATTTTCCCAAATTGTTTATGTTCAGACTCCCGAAATTGAAGGAGTTAGTTGCAGTAAGGTCTTTCTTTGGCTCGTCATACTTTAAGATAATCGTGTAATTTTGCGGCTTGTCCGGAATTCCGGAAGTGGAAAAAGTTGCAGTGTAAATCAGGTCACCAGCAGTGTCGTATTTTCCTCCATTATCGCTCATTGTTACGCTTGAAAGAATTTTCCCGTTCATTCCTCCACTAGCGCTTAAATGAGCTTTTAAACTGTTGGTTTTTATTTTGTTATTCTGCCCGTCGGTGATATAGGCATGAATGACTACGGTATCTCCCGGATGATAATTATTTTTTTCCAGGTAGTGAATTAAAAAAGGGCCACCAGGGTTATTCGGGTTTTTTACTTTTGCCGGAAAAATAGTGGTTTCTTCCTTAATCGGATCGACTACTTTTCCGCCATCAACAGGAATCGGCTCACAATAAGGCGGGTACCCTGCCCTTCTTCTGTATTCATCTCTGGTTTGTTTTAAGGTAAGTTCAGGATTTAAATGCAGGTCTCCGTTTGGAAGATTTGTCGGTTCTGCATCGGTATCCGAGGAAAATCTGCTGAAAAAAGATTTCTCTTTTTTGAATCCAAGATTACTGGGGTTTTTCTTATGAGAGGGTTCTTCTCGAAATAGAAAATATATCCCTATTAAAAGTAATGCTATTGAAATTCCCGCGATGATCATCTTTCTTTCTTTATTCATAAATTTCCCCCAAAATTACTAATAGTAATTACTATAGAATCAAATCTTTTTCAACAAA
>CAYTEA010000006.1:0-60189 GCA_964436695.1 uncultured Leptospiraceae bacterium | reverse complement strand
CAACAAAAACCTAAAGCGCAATATCGATAAAAAAATTTTAATACATTACGCAATAAAATAAAAAACCCTCTCTAAATTACAGAGAGGGTTTTTTTTGTTCAAACGATTTTTTAAAATTAGTTACAAGCAGAATCCCCGCTCGGCTTTGTTGCCCATAGACAACGGATAAGCTCAGCTGTACTCATTGCGCTTCTAACCTGAGAGCCAGTAGAAACCGATCCCCAAACCCCACCATTGATGCCAAGACGAACATCTCTGTCCGAATCGTCTCTTCCGTTGGAATGGTCTTCATGTCCCTGATCCCCGTTATAGAATCCTGTAGATTCCTGTTTTGCGGTACAAACGCTCGTAGTAGAGTGTGAAGCTGTCGCGCTGATTGTACTGGAACAGGCAAAGGCGGACGGATATGCAATCACTCCATCATCCTCTCCATTGAGACAGGAACTGGAAGCCATTGCTTCGTATCCACCAAAAAGATAGGTTGCAGCTTTCGGCCCGTTTGCATAAGTGTAAACTTGTTGCGATGTTGCAGTTTGCAGAGATACGGTTCCTGGATCGCAAGAAGCCACGAAGTAAGCAATAGAATTGCAAATCCAGCTTGCATTTCCACAAGTTGCGTCAGCTGCTGCGGTTCCTCTGTGCGCACCCTGAACCCCTGCAACAACGGAGACCTTCAAGCCTACATTATAGAAGTTCGCGCCACCGTAATTGTAGTAAGGATCAGTTGAACGGGAATTTCCCATAATAAAATCCATTACAGCATTTCCCATACTGTGTGCCACTACTACATAACTGGTTTCGCCAACACAGTTTTTTCCGCCACCGTCATTCCCGCCGTTCAGAACCGTGTTAATTTTTCCAGCAACTTCTTTGGCTGCGTCCCAATAGGGAACCAAAGGATTGTAATTGATTACAGCATATTTGTTATTGTTGGCAATATAAGCGACCATGTCGGAGGTAACAGAACCGAGCCAGTTTTTGTATTTCCAATAATCTCTTGCTTGCGCGTAAGTCTGGTTGGAATCTCTATGTCCATGAACGAAAATGAAGCATTTCGCTTCCGCATCTGTCGTAAACATTCCCAAGGCTAAAACAGCAGCAAGTAGTGTGCCAGTAAATTTTGTTTTCATTGTCTATTCTTCTCCTTTTCAATTCGCTCTGAACATACAGAATTATCCAGATATTCCCTAAAATTTACCATCCTGTATTGGCTTGTCAATAAAAAAGCGAAATTTTCGCAAAAAAACAGATAATTTGACACAAAAATTCCTGTAATAATTCCAGTTTTAGAGGAATAGTTTAATTTAAGAGCGGAGAGCCTGTTTTCAAGGTGAAAAACCCGCTTGACTCTGAGCTTCGAGCATAGTAGATTCACAGATATTAGGAGAGAACTCACATGGAACCAAAAATAATTATCAACTACTATGCTATTCTCGTATCGGTTTTTACATCCTGGGTAATTGGCTCGCTCTGGTTTGGGCCGGTATTCGGAAAAATCTGGGCAAAAGAAATGAAGTTTCCCGAAGACTTCAAGCCGGAGCCAAAAGAAATGTACAAATCGATGGGACTCATGATTCTTGGCACTCTAATAACAGCCTATGTTCTAACTCACACTTCTCAAAGCTGGAGGCCGTCAGCATGGGGACTTACAGGGGATTATCCGGATTATTTCTATGGGTTCTTCGGCGCTTTTTTTAGCTGGCTTGGCTACAATGTTCCTGTGTTTTTGAATAGTGTCGCATTTGAAGGTCGCTCGTGGAAATTATTTAGCATCAACGCGGGATATCAATTCGTATCTTTACAGGCAATGGCGATGATACTTTCTTTCTGGAGATAATTTACTCCTAGACTTCGAAGTGGTCTATCAAACTCGTCATCATTTTTGCAGGCTTAGTCAACTCTGCAGAAATTACGGAGAGTATTTCCAATTGTTGCCCGATCGCTGTTATCTCCTGGGATATTCCCAGAAGAGTTGCGGAAATATCACTCGAAGTCTGTCCCTGCTCTTTGATACACGAATGTATCTCATTGGCGCTTTTTTCGGCCTCATAAATATTTTCCTTGATTAGCGAAACTTTCTCTGCTTCGGATTGGACCGCTTTGGATACGATAACCGCCGACTGGTTAATATTTCTGATTCCATCCAGAATATCCTGGAGATAAGTTACTGTCTCGACTACCTCCTGGCTTGCAAAGTGAATAATTTTGTTGTTCGTCGTGATAAGGCTCGTGATTTCCTTCACACTGACCGCAGTTTGGTCGGCTAACTTGGAAACTTCGCCTGCCACCACTGCAAAACCACGGCCTGCTTCTCCGGCTCTGGCCGATTCAATCGATGCATTCAGAGAAAGCAGGTTTGTTTTATCCGCAATGGAAGTAATTAGAGACACAATCTCATTGATCTTCGAAGAATTGGCGCTGATTTCCTGAATTCTGAGTACAAGATTCTGGATCTTTTTATCACCCTCCCATGCAGTCTTGGATGTTGTTTCAGAGGTTTCGTCTAACTTATTCATCTCGCGGCTTACATGGCTCATCGATTCGTCTAGCTCGCTGATTTTTTCCTTGATCGATGAAATGCTTTCAGTCTGTGTTTTGATACTGGAAGAAATAGAATGAATTGTTGCAGAGAGTTCTTCCAAAGTTGCAGTAATGTCCTGTGCCGCCCCGGCCTGATTCTGGATAAATGCTGAAATTTCTGTGGTTGATCTTGACAGTTGGCTTGAAAGCTGATCTGATTCATTGGCGCTCAATTTGATTTTATATATGATTCCCCAGAGGCTTATCGAAATACTTTTCAAATGGAGGAGAATCTCTTCAATAAATATTCCACCTTGCCCGTAGGTCTTGAGGCTATTTTTTAATTCACCGCTGCTGATAGAATCCGCGGATTCCAATATTTGCTCGCTCCCTTTTTTTTGGTAACGTTGAAAGTAAAAAGAAGATACAAGAGCCGAAACCAGAAAAATGGATTGAACAATCATAGCAGAAACGTTCCCGGAATTTATTTCTGATAGAAAAAGATTTGCAATCGAATATATTAACCCGGCTGAAAACAAAAACACTATCACAGAAAAATTTCCTTTGGAGAATAACTCTACTATTTCTAAAAAATGTTTTTTTATATGAAGAAAAGGAGACTCTTCATTTTGAAGCCATTTTAAATAAATGGCTTTCGCTTTTTCGATATCCCCTTCGATCGGTTTTTTTCTGACAGACATGTATCCGGTTAGCTTGCCATTTTTTCGAATTGGAGTAACTGTTGCATCTACCCAGTAATAGTCCCCGTTTTTCCTTTTATTCTTAACAATTCCAGTCCAGGGTTTGTTATTCTTTATAGTATCCCACAAAGAACGGAAAGCCTTCTTGGGCATATCCGGATGGCGTATGATGTTATGAGGCCTTCCGATCAGCTCCTGTTCGGAATATCCGCTGACTTGAACAAAATCAGGGCTTGCGTAGGTGATAATCCCTTTCAAATCCGTCCTGGAAATCAAAACTGAATTTTCTTCAACGGGATATTCTTTGCTTGCCATACCAATTTGTACCATTCTAATGTAGAGAGATAAATAGAGATTCTAATTTCATCAATTAGTTTTTTTCTTGATTCTAATTCAAAATTATGAGATTTATCACTGAGAGATTTGATTGTCTTTTTGACAAATTTAAGTACAATTGTGGCAGTTCCGCGGCAATTGCATTCGATAAAGAATTCTCCCATTCAATCGAACTTCCTTCGGAGAATGAGCCTATTTCTGTCGTTCTCAAAACCGAATTTTAAGAATGCGGTTTTGAACTCACTTTCTTCCGGAGTTTTGGAATTTATCTTCTCGACGGAAATACTCTTATAAGGTTGAAATTCACGAGTCAAGAGGCTATGAAAAAATTTCAGGTAATCGAGAAGATGAGTATCCTCGCTCCCGCACAAAATTTCGATATGACGTCCCTTACGGGATGACCGCAATACGTTAGTTGCTCCATGAAAGACCAAGTGTGTCGATGAAAGTCTCTGCGGCAGTGTCTGACGAATAGAATCGATTCTAATTCCACATAGTGAAGCCGGATCGCAGGCATTCATCCAAAATATAGGTGTGTCGGAAAGCCCTTCTTCGAGAAGCTGGATTCCTTCTCTGGAAATAAATTGAAGCCCGGGAATATCCGAGAAAAACTGCCCTGTTACGACTTCACCGCTAAGCTCCATCCTTAGCAAGGTTCTGATAATAGCACTCCAACGAAAATTGATTGACTCATTCCACAGAAGTTCCCGGAACAATATCCCATAACGCATGAATAACTGCCTGATTCGATCCCTAACGTCTTTTTCGTTCTGAATTGCATCCGCATCCCGAAAAATATCGTCATTTGAAAGGCAAAACCAGTTTCCTGGAAGATTCCGCTGACTCTTCCATCTCTGGAATCCAGAACGCCCTGTTCGAGGTTCGGCAAATTCAAAGTCAAAATTGAATTTATTCAATATCCCTTTTCGCATTGCCGAATAGTCGTCGTTGGATATTCTTCCTTCCCAGAAAAGTTCCCAGACAGATTGCATTACATTTTTATTTTCCATTGCAGCCGAAATTTCCCGCGATGAGAACCTGCCTTTTGATTTTTTCAGAAAGTTAAAAATTGTCGTTTTTTCATTGGAATCCGTAGGTCCATTATCCGGATTCCGGCCTGAAAAAATATCCAGTTCATTCAGAAATGTAAAACCGAATCTTTGGTTGCCCGCCCCAAAAAAAGCCAATTCATTCTCCCGCATCGCAGAATCCAACCAGGTTGTAAAATAGGGTTCGAGCCTTGCTGGCAGAAATTCACTTTCCCACAATTCAGGCCTTGCAGGATATCCGAGCAATTTCTCTAGCCGTTTTTGAAAATCGCTGAACTGATTTCCTCTCTCCACAAGTCCCTGGAACTTCGCCAAATAGAGGTTCATATAACCAATCGGTAAAGTTTCCCGATTGGATCTAGATGCTCGTCTTCTGATCCGGAGCAAAATTTCGAAATTCTCTATTTCGCAGATTTCCATTTCTGCTTCTGCGGATTCTCCATCCCGAAAGTGGTCAATGACTACAAATTCGCTTCGGATTAGATTTTCCAGTATTTCCTCGAACCTACTCTCTTGCAGATCAAAAACAGAACGGATAAAATTGTTAGGTATCGGGCCGTAGAATCGCAGCCATTCTGGAAAAAATTTACTTCCCGGATTTTTCAGCGCATCGTATATCTTGTGAGAATTTTCTTTTGATGCGACCCCCTTCATTCTTCCTTCATCGATAGTAATTAGAGAGTCTTGAATTTTCTGCACTAGCTCTTCTTCAGGAATTTTATGATCTCGTTCGATCGCGGCCAGAAGAGTTTCCCATTCTTTTGAAGGAATAAATAATCTATCTTTAACAAATAACAACAGTTCTTCAGGAGAATCCGGCGAATATCCAGGAAATGTCCTGTGGAGTTTTTCCTGGAAAGTTTTCAGAATTTCTTCGGAGAATTTCGGCTTTAGATGCGGAGAATTTAAAAAACTCGTTAACAAATCCTCCGAGATCCGGGACTGTAATTTTGAATGAGGGGAATCATCCTGATACATCAGAAAATTCGTTTCACGCCAGACGACTTCTTCAGAAAACGGAGAAGGGATCCTAGTGCTCACTTCGGTAATTTTTATTTTTCCGGTTTCGATCTCATTTAGTAAAAGTTTAAGCGAATCAATATCGAATTCATCGAGAATGCAAGTTCGCCAAGTTTCCAAGATCACAGGGAAATCCGGAAATTCTGCGACGGACTCCAGAAGTTTTTTTGATCGGAGTCTGTTGAACCACAACGGCATCCGTTCTCTAAAACTTGATTTTGTCAATAGCAAAGAGCGCTGCGCATTTTCTCTGAATTTGGAACCGAAGAAACCGGTGCTCTCCAATTTTTGTCGAAGAAATTTTTCAATATTATCCGGATGGACAATGGTAAATATTTCATCCGATGAAAAATCATCCGTAAGATTCATCATGATGCAGTCATTATTGGCGTACACCTCCAGAGTTTTCCGATACTTTTCTTCATAACCTCTGGACAATGAATAGGCAAAAGGTTTATTGACCTCCCCGCCCCAGAAAGTGTGAATAATCACCTGGCGGGAATTATCCCTGTCAACGGGGTCCTTGAAATATTCGATCAAAACATGATTTCTATGAGGCAAAGATGCGTTAGTTGCTTCTCTTTGGCGTTTCAGATACTGGATTAAATTCTGCGCGGCCGTCCGGCTCATACAGTAATCACTCTCAAGGCTCAGCTCAAAATTATCCTTTTCCAAATTCTCTTCAGCGAATTCGAGAAATTGGCCGATTTTTTCCGAAAAATAAAACGACCTGTTTCTCTCCTCTGCATTCCAGAAGGGGATAAGTGTGCTCGATTTCGAGATGGCCTCCACTTCCACATCGTTGTGAGTAATTTTTCGGATTCTCCAAATTCTATTGCCGAATGGAAATGAATCCCCAATGGATCTTTCCCAGACAAACTCTTCATCCAACTCCCCGATCTTTGTTTTAGTGTCAGATACTCTGAGATTAAAATATCCTCGATCCGGAATTACGCCACCCGACAGATAGAGAATCGGAGCAACGTTTTCCCTGGCTTTCGCTGTCCCATTTATTCTATCAAACAACAATCTCGGCTTTAATTCCCGAATGCGGGAGTCCGCATAACGTCCGGCAAGCATCTCAATTACCAGGTCAAATTCTTTTCTCTCCAGATTGCGATAATCAAAACAAGTCCGCACTTCATTAAAAAGTTCTTCAACTTTCCTTTCTTCAAAAAGAGTCATAGACAGAATAATCTGAGAAAGCACATCCAACGGTTTTTGAATGAAAGTTAGTTCTTCTATTTCTCCCAGCTTTGCAGAATGAGCGCAGACCGCAGAATTTATATAATCATGAATATGAATAGGATGAAAAATGCCGACCGAGGTTTTCCCGACCTTGTGGCCGCTTCTTCCGATTCTCTGAAGCGCAGAAGAAATTGAATATGGAGTCTGCACTAGAACTATTTCATCGATACTTCCAATGTCAATTCCAAGTTCCAGAGAGCTTGTGGATACGATCGCTGGCAACTCTCCGGATTTTAATTTTTCTTCGACTGCCTTGCGGATTTCTTTTGAAAGGGAACCGTGATGCGAATATGCGAATTCATGGCCGGAATCCTCATTGATAATTCTGGTCAGCTTTTCTACGAGCCTTCTGCTTTCTGCAAAAAAAATCGTAGACTTGTTTCTGTTGATAACCTCCCGAAATGATTTTGCCAAGACCCTAAACCAATCCGTATTCGGATCTCCGGATTTGTCGATCTGCAGGTCATCCGGATATTCTACCGAAATTTTATAAATCTTCATTGTTGTCGATTCTACGATCGAAACATTGCGCTTAACAAAATTGCAGCCCTCTGGAGATGTTTCCATTTTAAACCCACCGATAAAATCCGCAGCCGATTGAAGCGGCCTGACGGTAGCGGAAATTCCAATCCGTTGAAACTCCCCGAATTTCAGAGCGAGCCGTTCAACAGCGCTCATGAGATATGTACCGCGTTTTGTTCCGATAGTCGCGTGTATTTCGTCGAGAATGACAACGTCCAGATGCCTGAACAGGATTTCGGCAGATTTTGAAGACAAAAGGATATTCAGGCTCTCCGGTGTGGTAATGAAAATATGTGGAGGAGAACGAAGAATCGCTCTTCTTTCGGAATATTCCGTGTCTCCACTGCGGACGGCAACCTTGATTTCCGGAAAAAGTAAGTTCTTCGCCCGGAAATATTTTTCAATGTCGCCTAACGGTTCTTCAAGATTTCGCCTAACGTCACTATTTAGTGCCTTTAATGGAGAAATGTATAGTACCCGGACTCCGGGAAGCCCTTTTTTTTCTTCCAGTATTCGATTGATCGCCCAGAAAAATGCCGCAAGAGTTTTCCCGCTACCAGTCGGGGAGGTAATCAGAGAATGATTTCCTTCGGAAATAAGCTTCCAGGATTTTTCCTGAATGTCGGTTGGCTGCCCGTAAAAATCCAGAAACCAATCTCTAAGTATCGGGCTAAATCTTGAAAGTATATCGTGCATTTAGAAAAATTTTGAACCACAGCCTCTGAAATTCAAGCATATTCTATCCCGATTAGGCAAAGGTCATCTTGGAATTTTCCATTTACTCCTATAAATTTTTCTAAATTTTCAAGAGAATTCTGAATAGTATGATTTAAAGATGAATCACTTTTCAAAAATGATCCGAGTCGCTCTTCGCCGAATATTTCCTGCTCATTATTGAATTGTTCAAATGCCCCATCGGTAAAAAGAAAAATTCGATCCCCCGGTTCAAAGCCTTGAACGGTAGTATAATAAAAAACTTCTTCGTCGATACCGACAATTTTACCGCTCTTCAAAAGCTCCGTAAAAATTCCTTTTTTTAATAACAGCTGAGTCGGATGCCCGCCGGAACAAAACGAAAACTCTCGCCGATTCGTGTTGATATCCAAAATTACAGCCGAGAAAAATACGTTCAGGCTTTTATACTTTTCTAGAAAACTCCTATTGAGCATTTTCAAAAGCTCTGCCGGTTTGATATCCTGGTCTTTTAATTTGTCAAATTCCGATTTGATAAGTGATGTTGTAAGAGCTGCTTGAATTCCGTGGCCGGTTGCATCCGCAAGAAAAATTCTGACAACCCCGGATCGAACTTTAAACGCGTCGTAAAAATCACCTCCGATCTCGAACAAAGGTTTGTAAATTATTTGCAAGCTTAGCCCGTCTAAGATATTTATTTTCCCCGGAAGAAGTTTCTTCTGTATTTTACTGGCAAGAGTCATATCATTTTTTACATTTCTAATAATTGAACTCAATTTTTCGTTGGCAAGATTTAGCTCTTTGGTTTTTTCATTGAATTCTTCCTCAAGGTGTTCGTAGATAACAGCCATTTCTATCGCGAGCGCAATCTGAAAACTATAAATCTCTATCGTATCGACGTCCAGCGCCTTTTCGTAAGGATGGAAAGTAAACGAATCAAAATAAATTACACCTATTACTTTTTCCGATCTCAAAATGGGGGATACAATTACTAGGGCAAAATTCACTCCTTTCCGATATTCATCCTGCTTGTACACACAAATCTGCGTTTGGCCACTATGGAAACATTTTTGAATAACTTGTCTGCTTGGCTCAAAAGAAAATTCATTCAATTCAGCAGGAGTAATGCGAACAAAATTTATCCCTTCCAGCCTTTCGTTTTTGTACATATACAAAACGCCTCTTTCCAAAAATAATATCTTCATAATGGATGCAATAATATGATCCAACAATAATTCAGTTTTCGGGAGGTAGGCTAATTCCTTGCTAAGGTGAAGAAGATTTTTCAGGGTCAGGGTTTTCTTTTGAATTTCCTTGTGAGATAATTTTTGGTGCGCCTTCATGGTATCAATTGCAAACCTCGCATCTTTTTTTTCCATGCGATATAAAATGGAAAGATTCTCATGGGCATGAATTATCTGGCGATCCTCTTTTTTCTCTGAAATCAAAAATTCATACATCCTTTCCCAGGCTAGCGCCCTTAGATTTGCATTTACAAGATCTTCCTGGAGATCGGCTTCTTTTTGTCTCAGGAGTTGAATCGCTTCTTTCAACTCTGCAATTTCATCTTCAGACGATTTACTCAAAAGCATCCTCACCTGGCATTAAATAAATTTTTGACCGATTCGACACATTGATTGTTTCTTTTTTTTTCTATTACAACCTTATCACTAATAGTATAACCTGTCTACCCCCCAAATTAGGTAGTTTTGCTAAAATCATTCAACTTTTTGCAATTTTTTTATGGTTTGAATTTTGGGGATCGGAACGCGTGTTTAATTCAAAACAAAACTATTTCAAAATCATGCAGAATGTGAAAAATGCGTGGATGTCCCGAGAGATGCCTATCTCTGGCGAAAAGTCATGCATTCTAACAGGAATATTTTAGATTTTTACACGACTCCTCGAAGTTTTTCTACATCCGGAACAGCTGGTTTTTCTTTACGGCCGTTGTTTATACCGTATATGCCTGTCAGCCCGGACAGTTTTTCTCGTTGCGATATAGCTGTCCACTCTAATCAAAGTAATATTTGGTGGAACTCCATTGTCGAAGAATTTTTCACGGAGGATTTTGTCCCAACCGGCCAGATCCAGAATCAAAAACAAGATAAAAAGGGCCGTCCGAGAAATACCAAGCCAGTGTGCGAGGATTCCGAATTCTATCCAATCGTCGTTTTGAGGGTAAAAATTCTTTTTGACCAGATTTTGCCCCTCATCCTGGTAGGAGGTTTTGGCTTTCCCGGACTTCGCAAAAGTTTTCCAAAGAACAAGGCATCGATACCTTTTCAGGAGATTGTGAAAGTAAGCCTCACGTGAAATCTCCTCGGTTCTCTCCAGAAAAACATCCAAGAACTTTTCCGGAATAAGTAAGCTAGATTGGGTGCGTTCCAAACGAAGTGGGTTCATTTTTTTTCCTCTATTTGTTAAGGTAAAAAAATATCGGCTAGAAATAAAAAAATTTGGTTTTTTGAATAGTTTTTTAATTTTTTGAGAAGAATTTAAGGGCGTGTCAGCAGAAAATTATTTCTTAAAAATCATATTTTTTACGATTGAATGCGTATCCTTAGCCCCGGACAGAGTCATTGAATTTTTCAGTTCAGCCAGGTAATTATTCAGTAGCAATTTCACACCGGATGAACCAGCGCCAACTGCATAAATTGCAATCGGACGGCCGACAAGCACACCATCAGCGCCTAACGCAAGCATTTTAAAAGCGTCCATCCCGTTCCTTACTCCACCGTCCACCAAAACTGGAATTCTCCCTGCTATTAACTCGCAAATGGAAGGCAACACTCGTGCTGTACCGGGTGTATCATCCAGGACTCTTCCTCCGTGATTGGATACGACGATGCAATCAGCCCCGGCATCTATCGCATATTTCGCATCTTCGGTGGAAAGAACCCCTTTCAAAATAAACGGTAATCTTGTCAGTTTACGGACTTTTTCCAGCTCGCTTGCTGATCTCGTCACTGAACTTTGATTTTTCATAATCAAAGTTTTGAAATTTACCGCATCGATATCCATACCAACCGCCACAGCATTGATTCTTTCAGCTTCTGCGAACCTCTCTCGAAGCAAACCAGTATCTGCTCTCGGCTTGCAAATCAAAACCCCGCTACCCTGAAATTTTTCCAATGCGTCAATCATTGTGAGGTATTTATCGGGAGATGCACCATCACCGAGCCATCCGATGCTTCCTGCATCAATTGCACCTTTAAGAATAGATATCGCAAGCTCCGATTCACTTATGGCAGAATTCATATTTGTTACAGCGCCAGTTACGGGAGCGGTCATGATAGGCGTCCTAAAATTCTTTCCGAGAAAATGAAAATCAGTCTGCGCATCCACACTTTCGCGGATATAAGTTGGCAAAATTGAATATTCCTTCAGGGCTAGAGAATTATCCTGAAAGGTAAGCATATTTCCGATGCCACCCATTCCCGGGACACCTGACGCACAATCGGTACCATCGCAAACTTTGCAAACCCAGCAGATGTCTTTTCCGAAGCGATTGCGGGCGTTCTGTTGGATTTCTTTATCGGACAAAGAAAATGAATCGTCGCTCTCGAATGAAATCAGGCTTTTCGCCTTCTGGAATATCTCTTCAGCATTTTTTAAATCGTGAGCAGAGATGATGATATGTCCGGTCTTTTCAATATTATTTGTGGGTTCTTTGATAATGTCGCCAGGCTTGTTTTGAATAAAAATTTCACAAACCCCGTCCACTTTTTTTGCCTCATCGATGCCATGAATTGCCAAAAGTTTTCCTGCTGGGGCAAGCAGAGACCTTTCGATGGAAACTCTATTCAATACCGGTTCAAGATTATCGGGCCTTTCGCCTAACGCAACAAGAATTGCAGCACGATTGAGATTAACTCCGGAAGAAAGGGGATAGGTGAATGCCGACATAAAACCTCCGGAAAGCCTTGCCGCAATTTCCCCGACTTTTACTCCGGTTTTTGTAACTTTAATATCCCCTTTTCCAGCCCCCAGAGTAATGCCGAGAGCTTTCATGCCATTTCGCATAACGCATTCAACTTCATCCAAAACGGATTTAGGAAGAGAGGATGGCATATTATGCCCCATTTCGATGAAATATGGCTCTTTTTCAATTATCCTGTCCGCTATTCCTGTCATATAAATTTCCCCCTCAAAGGAGAGAGCATCTACCGAAAGCTCTGGGCCTTCCATGTATTCTTCCAGAATCATTTCACCTGTTGGACAGAATTTCTTTGCATGTTTGAATGCAAGTTGCAGTTCTTCCCTGTTGCCGACTTTAATTACTCCCCTCGCGCCCATGTTATCTGCGGGTTTCATTACAAGCGGAAAGGATAAAAAGTCCAGTGCATCCCTCGCGTCTTGAATACTCCACACAGGATGGAAACCGGGAATCGGGACGTTATGCTCTTTAAGTCTCTTGCGCATTTTAATTTTGTTGGAAGCGGCTTCGGCATCCACATAACGTATGCCAGGAAGGTTTAGTGAATTTGCGACTGCGGCCACTGTCATACTCGCATCGGTTCCCGCAGTAATCACAGCGTGAATTTCGTGTTTTTCTGAAAATCTTTTTGCCTCGCGCACCATCCCTTCAACGTCTTTCGTACTCATAACTATCTGAAAGTCGGAAATTTTGAACCCCAGCGCATCGGGATTCATATCGGCAACTACTGTTTTTAATCCCATGGTTTTTGCGGTCTGAATGACAGGAACTTGAAGAAGCCCCCCGCCAATAATAAAAATCGTTCTTCCGCGATGTTGAAAACTCAAAGTTCTATACCGGTGTCAGTTTATAATTTTCCGGTGATTTCAGTTTGATTCCGATCTTTTCAATCGTTCCCCCAAAGAGTATGAAATCACCTTCAATTGGAAAAAATACTGCGGACTGTCCTGGAGTCACTCCTTTTACATCTTCCAATGGAGAAACTTCACATCCATCCTCGTCGAAATCTACCTTGCAAAGAACCGATTTGTGGCGATATCGGACCTGAACACGGCATTTCAGCGAGTCCCCCGGTTTTCCGGAAGCTAGCCCTTGAAAATTTATCGATCCCACTCTGAAATGCGCCGAATAAGTCTCGCTCTCCTCTCCCAAAATCACCGTTCCGTCATCCTCGATGGAAATCACGAATAACGGACTACTCCAAGAAACGCCCAGTCCCTTCCTTTGTCCGATGGTAAAATTTTCTTTTCCGGAATGCTTCCCTATTATTTTTCCATCCGCTAATCTAAAAAATCCCGGAGTAAACTCAAGATTTTTCTTCTTCAAAAAAATCCTATAGTCGTTTTCCGGAATAAAACAAATTTCCTGTGACTCTGTTTTTTCTGCGACGGACAGGCGAAACTTTCTTGCAAGAGCGCGCACTTCTTCTTTTTGCATATCCCCCAAAGGGAAAAGAGTATTGGAAAGATTCTCTTGCGAAAGCCCGTAGAGATAATAAGCCTGATTTTTTTTTGCATCCGATCCAACCGATACCGCATAACGTCCATCGATCTGCTGAATTTTTGCATAATGCCCTGTCGCAATTTTTGAAATGCCTAACGATTTCGCCTTTTCAAATAACGCACCGAATTTCACGAATGTATTGCACTCGACGCATGGATTTGGGGTTCTCCCATTCTTGTAATCTTCAATAAATTTATCAATCACTCTCTCCTGAAAAATATCTTCCATTTTCACGACATAGAATGGAATATTAAACGCAAGGCCAACGGCTCTTGCATCTCGGATATCTTCCGGAGAACAACAGGACTTTTTTGCCGCATCACAGGCTTCGGCTTCATAGTCCCAGGTACGGATATTCACTCCGATTACTTCATACCCTTCTTCCAACAAAATTCCCGCGGCAACCGAACTATCCACTCCTCCGCTCATCGCAACAATTACTTTTTCTTTTTTGGTGATATTCATGGTGAATTAATTCGAATTTTGCCGGTAATAAATTTTCTTTTCCGAGTAGCTGATAATCAACTCTTGCCCCAGTAGCCAGTTCATACCGATTAGACCTGCCATTTCCCCATTTTTGAAGGCGTTCAGTCGAAAAGAATTGCTTCCTGTTAAAAATTCCGCGTTTTTGAAACAATTCATTTTGGAAATAAAGCAGACTGATTTTGCAATTCGTGTTTCACTGGGCAGAATTTTCCCGAGAGCGTCAAAAAAGAAAACCTTGTCCCCAATTTGAAAATTTTCTTTTTCGCCGTCCTTTACGGCAAGGTACGACACCCCTGACCCGGTATCCAGAAGGAATCTTCTCTTCTCGGACGAGTTCATGTAGACATCAACAACGATATAGTTTCTCAGAAAATCCAAAGGCACTCCGTAAAAACCGTGTTCTTTCAAATTAATGGATTGGTGTTTTCTCAGCAAGAATATCGACTGGGGAAAATTCAAAATCAAATCAAATTCAGATAGCAGATCATTCCCGATAATCCCGTCGAATCTAAAAAAATCCGGAAATTTTGTTGAGAGCATTTTTTTGTTTTCGAAAACCATTTCTTCGCCCTGATAGAAATCTAGAAATTTTTCGGAGTATTCTATTTCCGAAGTGGAGCTCAGGGACTGGATAGACATTTTTCTAGAGGGAGAATTTGCAGAATCAGCGAAAGTCTTCTCGCTAATCATGGATACATTTGACCCTGTATCTATCACAAGGCGAATCCGTTTGAACTCTGAATTTTTGAAAGAATGTTGTTTGGCTTCTACTACGATTAGTGGAAGCATATCCACATAGGAAACTGAAAACAAAAAACCGGAATATTTCTTCTCTTTGATAAAACTACTGAATGTAGAATTGCATTGAGTGAAAAAAAGGAGAAAAAAAGTCAGACCAATTTTTTTATACATCTGTGGTTTGAACATCTGGTATAATCAATCACACAGTCTTTGTATTCAATATTCGTTTTCTTATCTTTTTCTCTATATTCAATAAAACACGAAAAAGGAGCAAAGCTAAAATCGCCTCGAGAAAGTGCCCGATCCTGAATTCTTTCAGCGAATCCGACATTTTGCTCCTGCGACCAATTAGATATCTTTAATGCAACGCTCATAAAAACCCTCCGATATTTTTACCATCGGCGGATTTTCAATTAACTAAAGACAAACTGTCCGGTTTCTTCCTCCGTGTTTTGCCTGATAGAGAGCCTTATCCGACCTTTCGATCAGTTCCTTATTGTTTCTGTCATTTGGATGGAATTCGGTTACACCAACACTGATGGTTACTCTGAGATCTTCCCCTGTGTTCGGATTTTTCACCACTTGTGCTTCGACTGCCTTGCGGATTTTCTCGCCCATTTCGTATCCTTCTTCAATGGAAGCACCCGGCATAATAACGCAAAATTCTTCCCCGCCATAACGCGCAGGCACATCATTTTTTCTCGCGCACTCGATTAGCTTTTTGGCAACCTCGATCAATACAACGTCCCCTGCCTGATGACCGTATGTATCATTAAAAACTTTGAACTTATCAACGTCGGTAAACAATAGAGCAAGTTTTGTATTTTTTTTCCGGCAACGATCCATCTCCTCTCGCAACTTCGACTGAAAGTAGTGGTGAATTTTCAGTTGAGTCATCATGTCCACCGTAGCGAGTTCGTAGAGTCTTGAATTCTCCACTGCCACTCCTGCAAGGCCAGCAAGTGTTGTCAGAAAATCCTTCTCCGCTTCTAGATAATCGCTCATACTCATCTTTTCGCCGAGTATTAATAAGCCATTTACTTTTCCCTTCGCAGACAAGGGAACCAGGAGTTCCACTCCCATATTTTTAAAATATTTCAGCTCATCTTCAGAGAAATCATTGGCTTCTAACTGAGCCAGTGTAACTGCTTTTTGTTTTTGCTCAAAAAACTGAATTAATGGCGAGTCAACCATTAGCTTTCTTTCTTCATCCTCTTTGGAAATATCGAAGCCTTTGTGTCCTGAATCCAGCGTAAAATGGTCTGCATCCACGTCGGGTGCTAGATAAATCGCTGTTTTTAAAGTTTGCATTTGTGCAAGACAGATATTTAATATTGCATCAATCAGATACTTGTAGTCCAGAGTCGAATTTAGGGCCTTACTGATATCAAGAAGTTGTCGTTGGTCATATATTTTTTTTTCATACTGCTCAATCTGCTCAATAACGTTTGTCGTATCGGCCGATTCTTGTTTTTTGAATGTTTTCTTTCCCATATATTACCACAAGTTTTCTAATATTGCCAAGAGACACAACTAGAATTCCACGTTTTTTCAGAAAAATGTTTCCCTTGATTTAAACCAATTGACTTTCTACGCTAATTTATTATTGTGACATATATATCGCGCGGTGGAGCAGCTGGTAGCTCGTTGGGCTCATAACCCAAAGGCCACAGGTTCGAATCCTGTCCGCGCCAGAGTATTTTTCTCACTTCAATTCATTCAATCGTTAATAAAAAGTATAACAATCATAGAAATTCAGGATTCGAAGCGACATTCAGAGAGCAATTATGAGCTTTGAATAAAAGCGAAATAATTGCGACCGAAATACAGGATGTATTGAGGCTGAATGGAGACGCCGTGGAGCTTAATTTGTCACGATGACAAATTGCGTAACGGCGATATCCTGTCCGCGCCAGAGTATTTTTCTCACTTCAATTCATTCAATCGTTAATAAAAAGTATAACAATCATAGAAATTCAGGATTCGAAGCGACATTCAGAGAGCAATTATGAGCTTTGAATAAAAGCGAAATAATTGCGACCGAAATACAGGATGTATTGAGGCTGAATGGAGACGCCGTGGAGCTTAATTTGTCACGACGACAAATTGCGTAACGGCGATTTCCTCTCCGCGCCGATGAAATTATTTCTTGACAGCTTTGTTTCCTGTGATCGTATAATCCGGTGCAGAGAATTTTCGCACGGAGGAATTTCATGAAAAAAATTTTGGTTTTTTTACTATTCTGCGGATTCAGTTGGCAGATTGCAGCAGCCGACTTCAAAGTCGGGGACAGAGTGCAGTGCAATTGGCAAAAAAAAGGAACAATGTACAGCGGGAAAATAACTTCCCTTAGCGGAGGCAATGTTCACATTTCTTACGATGACGGGGACCAGGAAGACACGACCTTAAATCTGTGCAAAGCTATTCCTGCGCCCAAAGTTGGTGACAGAGTAGAATGCGACTGGAAGAATCAAGGAACATTTTATCCGGGTAAAATCACTTCCAAGAAAGGAGACAGTGTCCACATTTCTTACGATGACGGGGGTCAGGAAGATACAACGATTAACATGTGCAAAAAAAGCACCGGGACAGCCAACAACAACTCGAATTCCAATTCCAGTGGGAACTGTCATTTTAACGGTAAACAGTTGTGGGGAAAAGTCCAGTTTGTATCATCATTCCCGGATGTTAAGGCCCAAGTGGTAACATCGTTTCCTGATCTAAAAGTTCAAATGGTAAATTCATTTCCGGATAGCTGCGGAAAGTGGCAGGAAACATCATCTTTCCCTGATTTGAAAGTGCAGATAGTGGATTCTTTCCCTGACATCAAGATCCAATACGTAGATTCTTTTCCAGGAAAGTGACCGTTCAATGATGGGTATTCACTCGCATAATAAAATTCTTCGCGAGTGAGTATCCTTCTTTTCAGCTATGATGATCTCCGAATTTTTACCGACTATTATTTTTTTTGGGATAATTTTTCTCGTAATTTTCTGGATTGTATATTCGGCAAAAACACTAGATAGAAAACTGCAGAGTACATTAAAATCCATCTTTATACAAAGGAGTTTTATTCGTTTCGGAAATATTGAAAATGAGAAAAGGTATCTAAAAAAAATCGGCGAGGGGGATTTCAAAAATAGAAAATTCAATCTATTCACAAACAATAACGAAGCTTTCTTAAACCGACAAGTCATATTTGAATTCTCACTAAATAAAGAAATTTCAAAACCATTTGTAATTACCCGAAATCCAAATCAAAGAACTAAAAGGAAAGTGGAGGAAAACTGGAAGCGGCACATCCACATCTACGAAATTCCATTTTCTGAAATGTACAAATTTGGAAGGCGACTGCAAATGGCTTTAGAAACTCTCGGCCAGAAGAATGCAGAAAAGACCTTTCAGATTCTGGAAAAATCAAAAGTTCAGAATAGAATTTCTGAAATTCCTCCGTTTCTAAAAGTTTTCAGGTTCAATGCATTCAATTCCCACTGGAAAATATTTTGCGAGAAAAATCGAATCGGCGTCGAAATCGAATCCAGTTGGATAAAAACGATAACTTTCCCCGAATTGGAAAATTTTCTGGAGATTGTGTGTTCCATTGCAGATTCTCTGGAAGAAAATGAAGAGTCTCCTTTCTAGTTCGCCCTGGGTTGGTTTGAGTAATTAAAATATGGGTCGTATGAGGCTAAATTCAATAAATAAAGCAATTGCATAAAAGCTTCCCCCGGAAAAATTAAGTGCAGAAAATCAATATAAATGTAATTGTTTTTTCCGATTGAAAGTCCTTGATCATTTTCTGGCAAACAATATCAAAAAAAAAGATTATCCTGAATGAATGTTACATTCGGAGAAATCATTGAAATTGAAGAGGTTTTTATGAGATTGAATTACCCCGAACCGGAAATGTAATTTTCTAATTGTTTGATAGTAAATTCCTTTTCTGCAATTATGGAGTCCATGATGTCCCTGATGGAAATGATTCCAGCCAGCTCTCCATTTTCCATAACTGGCAAATGTCTAATATGTTTCGAGGACATAATCGCCATACATTCCTGGATAGATTGTTCCGGGTGAACACAAATTACATTTGAAGTCATAATCTCCTTAACTTTCGTTTCCTTGGAAGCCTTTCCCGCTAAAATCATTTTTCTTGCGTAGTCCCTTTCAGATAGAATTCCAACTAACTTCTTATTTTCTGTGACAAGAACAGCTCCAATATTTTTTTCAGACATTACTAGGAGGGCATCAAATACATTCGCATCCGGGCTAACGCTAATGATTTCGGATTTTTTTGAATTCAGTAATTCGGTAACATTCATAGGTTTCTCCTTTTCGCCAAACACTGATTTAATCCTTTCGAAAAATCCGTGTCAATCAAAATCGAGATTTTTTGAACTTATTTTTTTCCCAGCTCTATTGATCTTCTAAAAGCCTTGTAAACCGCTTGAATTATGCTATGGGAAAATTTTCCCTTTTCCAGCGCGTTAAGTCCGTAGATGGTAGTTCCGCCAGGAGAGGTAACCTGGTTTCTCAAGGCAAAGGGATGAATCGCAGGATTTCTAGCAAGTTCTTCCTCCAATAGCCTAACGCTTCCTTTTACAGTCTGAATTGCAGCTTTTAGAGAATCCGAATAAGTCAAACCGGATTTAACACCTCCCTCTGCCAAAGAATGAATGAATGTGAATACAAAAGCCGGGCCTGAACCCGATAAGCCCGTAATCGCGTCTATATTTTTTTCAGACCCTAACTCAATTACAATTCCGGAATTTCGGAAAATCTCCATAACAACAGGGTAAAGTTCCTTTTCCCCAAAATATGCAATGCAACCCTCTCCGACAGTCAGCGGTAGGTTAGGCATAACCCTCACGATTTTCGATCCAGGAACAGAACTTTCCCGTAGGGCAGAAATAGAAATACCTGCCGCGATGGATATAATCGTTTTGGGAGACTTGATTTCTTTCAGCACTTCGGATATTTTATCCGGCTTAACGCAAAGGATGATTATCTCGGCTTTTTCCGCGAGCATTGCAATACTTTCCACCTGCAATTTACCTTCGGCCTGTTTGTAGGGGTCATACACATATGTTTCAAATCTCGATTCCAAGGATTGAAAAATCGCAGAACCCATATTTCCCATACCTATTATTCCAATTCTATTCATTTACCTTCCTCTTTCCGAAAATTGCAGTCCCGATCCTGACAAAATCACTTCCTTCCTCCACGGCAATTTTATAATCCCCGCTCATTCCCATAGAACATTTCGCAGCTGGAAAAAAATCGTTTCTGATTTTATTCAAATCCCTGAAAACTTCGCGTGTAATCACCGGATCTTCATCGGAGGGCCCCATGGTCATCAATCCTTCAAAAATACAATATTCATTCTGAAAGCTCGAAATCTTCTTTAGGATTTCAACTAACGCACTTCTAGTAAACCCGGATTTAGATGTCTCATTTGTAAGATTAGCCTCCAGAAAATACCGGATAGGCTGCTTTTTTTTGGAGGCTTCCTTCAGAAGTTCCTTTAGGGACGACTCACTCGTGACTCCATGAGTATGCGAAAATATTCCGAACAGTTTTCTCAAATTCCCGGTCTGCAACGGGCCGATATGATGAAGTTCGAAATCCATTCCCTCTTCTTTCAACGGCACAAATTTTTCCAGGCCTTCCTGAATTTTGTTTTCTCCGAAAATCCGAATCCCACCCTGTATCGCCTCACGTACGAATTCTATCGGCTGCTTTTTTGATACTGCAATCAATACGGGGGGGTTGATTTTCCGGATAGAATGAATTTCACCCAGGATTCGGTTGTAATTTTCAGAGATCGAACTCATAGCACAGTTTCAACTTCTGACTTGCTTTTATCAACATTTGGATTACACTGCTCCTTTCCATAGATGAATCCCTTCTTTAAAATATCTTCCCAAATGGGAAACCTACATTTTCTTCTTTTTTTTGGATTTCGACTTTTTCATTTTCCCTTTTTTTTCCGAAATCTTTTCCAATCTCCGGACTCTTTTTTCCAGGTTTAACTTTCCGTTTTTCCTAGACACTCCCAATTTCTTTTCCAATCGAGCGACTCTTTTTTCAAGGTTTTTCGCTTTAAGATTTTTCTGTTGGACTTTTGACTTCTTTTTTTTGCCACTTTTCGGCTTTTTAGATTTTTCCGAAGCCCTACGATCCCCACTCAGAATTTGACTATCAGATGGATTTTTTTTATCACTAGCCGGGAGCAAATTTTCATCATACGCCATATCTTTTTTTTTGTGAATTATTTCATCGTGATTTTTTTTTGTATCAACATCGGATGCATTTTTTGCATTCGCCGGAGCCATCACATCCGGGATGATTTCTTTTTTCGGGAGTTCTTCTTTTTTCATGTCCGGCATTTCTTTAACAGGCGAAGGTGGAATGATAATCCGGTCTACTTTTGCAGAAGGCTCTTCGTTTTTCTTTCCGATTTCCTGAATTTTCTGTGAAAGTTCGTTTCGGAAAATAAAAGCGTATATTCCCATCGAAACGAGGACGATTACTATAATAGCCGAAACGATAATTTTGATATGCTCTTTTGTTGCCATCTGAAATCCCCTGAAATAAAATCATCTATTGCGATTACGCGTTATTTTTATTATCGGACGATTTTTTTATTTTCCAAGTTTTTAAAAAATATCCCGGCGATTGTATTTGCAGGTTTTCTCTTGAATGCCGAGAACCTCCCTGCACCGGCCAAAGTCAAAGAAAGCGATTTAGTTGGGAAGATCCAGATTCTGGGTGAAATTCTCAAAAACAAGGATGTTTATGAAATATTCTTAGCCGATGACTTCGAGGGATCCAGGCCGTGGAAAGTATATCGGGGAATCTCATTTCTGAACAAAACGGAATTTACCGCCAAAACTCCGGATTCAGAGGCATTCTCCCTGGAACATAAAATCTATTCAGGATTGTACAAAAATGAAAACAGAAATTCTCTACTTTTACATTCTTATTTTGAAAATCCGGGAAAGCAAAATCTGGACTTGCGGCCACAAGAAAGGATCCGTCTCCCCCCCGGAGTGCCGATCCGGTTTTTTATCTGGGTTTTTTCAAACGACTACAACATGAATTTAAAACTGGTGATCTCTCAGGAAAAATCCAAAGACCTGTATTTCGATATTGGAAATTTGAAATTCGAAGGCTGGAGAAGGCTGGAAGCGAAAATCAATATCCCTCCGAGAAACATAAAACTCCACCTTTCTCTTCAGGTTCCTCTCGAAGTCAAAGGTTTAAGAATCGAGCCTAGCCCATTCCAGAAAAAAGGAATTTTTTTTGTATATTTTGACCAAATGGGATTTTTACTGGAAAAGCGTAAATCGATCTATCCGGGTTCGGAAGTCAAAGACAACTGGGGATTCGATTATTAGGGGAATGGCTTGATCTATTTATACGTTTTTTTTACATTCTTAATTTATCCGTTTCAATTTCTGTTTCCGGTATTTTCTAAAAAAGCAAAAATCTTTCTGGATAGAAGAAAAACCGACAGAAAAAAAATCTCAGAACTCCGGCAGGACTTTACCAACAAAAGAGTTATCTGGTTGCACGCGGCTTCGGTCGGTGAACTTGACCAGTGTAAGGCCCTAATCGGAGTTATCCGAAAAAACGAACCGGAAACAATTGTAGTACAATCCGTTTTTTCCGAAAGCGTAAAAGACGAAAACCTGCAATCTCTGGATGTATTTCTCGCATTTAGGCTCCCACTGGATTTTTATTTCGCATACGATTATATCTTCAAAAAATTCAAACCCGAAATGGTAATCCTGATGGCGTGGGATTCATGGCCGAATCTAATCCTGAGTGCAAAGAGATTTCACTCAAAGATTTTTCTATTTTGCGCAAGCTTAAACAAATCTTCAGGAAGAAACTCATTTTTCATAAAAAGCCTGACTGAAAGCGTATTTCGCAAGCTGGACGCGATTTCCGCTTCCAGCGAATATTTTCTCCCCGAATTCTCCGCGCTGATTAAAGACAACGTGAAGATTTATACGTTAGGCGACACTCGTGTAGATTCCGTGATTCGGAAAATTGAAACCAAGGACAGCAAAGCCGACCCGGTTAAGAGACTACTTCCTTTGACGAAAAAAACTATCATACTCGCATCTACCTACTCAGCGTGTGAAGAAGCAATCATCCCGAAAATACAGGATTTGCTTGAAAAGGACATCAATGTATGGATTTTCCCGCACCACATAGGAGAAAAAAGAATATGGGAAATCAGTGACCTCCTGGCTGCAAATAGGATATCGTTTTCCATTTTTTCAGAAATTGAAAAAAAAGCCGAAAGAGTGGTCCTTTTCGACAAACTCGGGATACTCGCTTATGCTTATGAACACGCAGAACTCGCTTATGTCGGAGGGGCAATCCACAACAGAGTGCATAACGTATTGGAGCCTGCCTATTTCGGGCTTGCGATAGTCACCGGTAAGAAAATTTTCCACTCGCCTGAGGCCATATCCCTGAAAAATTCCGGAGGGCTTTTCAGTATCGAAGAACCAAAAGACATTCCCCTGAAAATACTACAACTTTTGAACCAAGAGGAAAATTTAAAGGCAATCAGAAAGAAAAACAGGGCATTCGTGCTGTCCCAAAAAGGGGCGTCTCTCCGACTATACGAAAAATTTATCAAAGCATAGGATTATTCTAATCACTAATCCCCGCATTTCGAAAAGCGCTTTCTTTTTCCTTGGTAACCTGGTTAGCCTGTTCTTTTATGCTATCCATAATTTTCTGAAATTGCCCGCCCTCGTCTTCTTCACCGGATTCTTTCTGGCTTTGCACAAGATATTCGATAATTTCCAGCCTATCTTTGACGCTTTTTTCCTGAAACTTGTAGTACTCACGAATTTCAGAATTGTTAGCGGTTTTGTTTATGACAGCTTGACTGACTTTGGCAAGTTTTTCTTCGTGGCGAGCCTTCTCAGCCTTTGCCTCAGGAGTCAGTCTTTTTGGAATCAAATCATTGCCGGGAAATTTTTCGCGGAGACTCTCAAATTGCTCCATAGCTTCCTCGGAGTATGGTTTTCCGGTCTGTGGATTTATCGGAATTTCGCCTTGTGGAGTCGGATGGGCTTCATTATTTTCAAGCGATTCGTAGGAAATTTTGCCTGATTTATAAAAGTCGGAGTCAAAAATTGACTTTGTCCGGTCAACTCCAATCCTCTCATCCCCCAAAGAATTTGAATTATTTGGCGAGCCTGAAAATAAAAAACTTAACTCTTCAGATTTTAAATTTTTTTTCTTCTTGGGGGGCTCATCAAAAAAAAATAATAAATAGAAAACTCCAACAACTGATAAAACGATTATCAAAGTTTTTAAGTAAATTTTATTAATCATTGCCCTCTACTCTTTATTTTGACTTTAAATAACCAAAAAAAGCTTGGTTAAAAATAGAGATAGGATTTATTGGAAATTAAATTATGAAAAACATCCTTAGACTAACGATCGTGATGTTTTTTTTCCATTGTGGGATCAATACGGATACCCCCACAACCCCTTTTATTTTTCTAAACCCGATAAACATTCCTCAAATTGCAGGAATGTACCCGATTGACAGCGCCACTTCAACGGATTTTAGCCCTGTAACCCCAACTCTGGTTAGCCCTAAGCCTCAGTTTATTTTAAAATATTATATCACTAATACCGAACAACAGTTCGTCGGCTACAACCTTTACATTACTGCCTCAACCCCATCCCTGGCAGAAACCCAGCTGGGAGCAGCGTATCTGGAAGACGGAATTCAACCTTCATTCCCTCACCTGGTAACAGAAAGCTCAACGGATAGTTCCAAAATCCAGAAAAAAAGAATCCTGAACAGAAAACCACCTCCAGGGATTTTCCCTTTTCAAAAATGCGAAGTATATACTTTCACCATGAGAGCCGTTTTTAATAATGGAGCGACCTCCAATCCATCGGCCCCGGTTTACAGGTGTGCTTCTCTCAACCCGGCATTATGCGAAGAAGGCACAAGCTGTAACCCATCCGCATGCAATACCTCTTCGTGCACTGTCGATAAAAATAGCTGCATGGTGGGAACCTTATGCAACCCGTGCAAAGTCCCTGGAAAAGAGCTATTGGGTTGTGAGTGCCCGGCAGGAACTTCTCCTCCGGGATGCAATCCTTGAGTTCAGAAGAATTTATCATTTACATAGTTGCAACACCCTTAGGGAATATGCAGGATATTACTCTGCGCGCATTGAATACCCTCAAAGAATCGGATCTAATTCTAGCAGAAAATCCATCCCACTCCAGAATGCTTCTGAAAACCCACGGGATAGATACCGAACTAAGGGCGCTTCCTAAAATTACACCCGACAATGAGAAAAAAATTCTGGAGATGCTTATTCAGAACAAAAAAATTTCCCTCATCAGTGACGCAGGGACCCCCGGAATATCTGATCCGGGTTCCAATTTTGTGAGATTTGCCAGAAGAGAAAACAGAAAAATCATCCCAATTCCAGGAGCATCGGCTCTGACATCCATTCTTTCTGTCAGCGGTTTCCAAACAAACCCGACACTCTATATGGGTTTTTTGTCCGAAAAAAAAATCAGTAAAAGAAACGAACTAGCCGTCTATTCCGGATTTGAAGGCCTAATCGTGGTATTCGAATCTGTGCATAAAATCATCGATTTGCTAGAAATTATAAGAGACATATTTCCGGACGCCAACCTGCTTATTGGACGAGAAATTACAAAGATTTACGAAGAATTTATCTTTTTTCCTAGCGCAAAAGAGGCAAATTTTTCAAATATAACTAAAAAGGGCGAATTTGTCGTTTTGATAAACAACAGATTAAAAAAAATTGCTAAAGAGAATTTACGCTTTACCGAAACTATAATAGAATAGGAGAAAAAGGTATGACAATTGACAGAATAGGTGGCCCTAGACAAAATTTCGAACCTAAACGAACAACTCCTTTGAAAAAATCTGAGGCGGTTGAGCTGAAAGATAACGTCTCCATCTCGGATGCCGCAAGACAAAGAGTAATGGAAGCAAAACTTCAGACTGAAATTAAAAGCATCAGTCGTCAGATCGGTTCAAAAGAAGAAGATTCAGAAAGACTGGAAAAAATCAAAGAAGTTAAAACTCGTTTAAAGAATGGAGAATATGATAATCTTACTCCTGAGATGTTAAACAAAATTGCAGGAAACATTACGGAATCCCTGTTAGGATAATCCTTGGCAGTTTGTTTGACGAAATTCAGTATTATTCTAATATTTACTCTGTAAGAATTTAACCTAATATGGAAGTTTAACTATGCCAGTTCTGCCTGACTGGGTAAACTTCCAGTTTACCCCAAGAATCCATATCGAAATAGACTGCGGCTACAAAATCGGGTCCTATGTGAAAAACATAGGCAGCCGCATAATGCTCCTTTCGACGCAAAAAGAAATGCAGAATACGGATGAGCTTTCTATTATCAAGACAAGCATAGAAAAGCATACGGATGGCGTAATTCTCTACGACGATATCGAGGACAAGCCCACATTCAAGGACCTCGACACGGCAGCCCATTTTGCGAGACACTCCCAGATCAATTGCATTGTTGCCTATGGTTCGTTTGATTCGATCAACGCGGCAAAAGCCGTTGCCCTACTCGCAACAAATGATTATTTTGCCGAAGAGCTGATTGCAGATAAAAAGCCGGTTAAAAAAAAGCCTATCCCGCTTATCACTATTCCTACAATGCCTGTTATGGGAACTGAATGCTCTCCGTTTTTTTCGGTAATCAATGAAAAAGACCAGTTCAGAAAATATTTCTCCCACCAATATGCATTTCCGGAATTGATCATCGCAGATCCCAAAATCAGCCTTCATTTGACCTCGAACGATATCGCAAGAACTGCTACTGCAATCTTGTCTGCGGCTGTGGATACCCTATTGTCCAAGTTTGCAAATGAAATTACAAGCTCTTCCACACTTCGAGCAATGGAGTTAGTCGCAAAAAATATCATCCCTTCCATCAGAGATCCAAAAAATCTTACGGCAAAAAACGGACTTTACTCAGCAAGTCTATTGACCGGTATTGCCCAATCATCCAGCTCACTCGGACTCTGTTTTGCCCTTTCCCTTGCAGCGTCCAATCTAACCAAAATGGATATTTTCCAAGCCATGTCGATTCTACTTCCGCACATCATGGAATACAATCTGACCTCTTCTGCTGGAAAATATGTAATGATAGCCAAAGCCCTGGACGAGGATATCTCCGATATATCCATAATCGAAGCCGCAATCAAAGCCGTTGAGGGAGTAAGAAAAATCTATATTGAATTGAAAATTCCTCAAAGATTGTCGGAATACGAAGTCAAAAAAATCGACCTTCCCGGAATCGCATCTCTGGCTTCCGGCTTTCCTTTCCTGGACTGCCTACCGAGAGAACTCCCCAAAAACGAAATCGAAACAATTCTAGTCGCTGCATTTTAACAAAACCCTTATCAGATGCAACTGCAAACTAATGTAATTTTTTTTATTTACTGGATTTTTTACACTTTCTCCACAATTTGTCTAAGATACAGGATAGAATATCTATATGGCAAACGAAACAATAGACACAATCATAGGCGAGGATATCGTATTCAAGGGCAGCCTCAAATTTCACAACAATCTAATGATCAATGGCCATTTTAAAGGCACGATCGAAACGAATGGAAATCTAATCATTGGCGAAACCGGTGAGGTGAACGCGGACATCAATGTTGGCTCTCTCAATGTTAATGGAAGCTTCCGAGGAAATATCGACTCAAAGAATAAAATCCAGATCGGGAAAACGGGAAAAATTTCCGGAGATATCAAAACCCCCGTTCTGGAAATTGAAAGCGGCGCAAAATTTTCCGGCAATTGCGTTATGTAATTTTCAATGATTTCAGAAAACAGTGAGAATTACGCGCATGGAAAAAGATTCAACGATCTGCCTCCTTCCAGTATTCTTAAGTTAAATTCTTTACAATTCAGCCTGCTCCAAAAATTACAACCGGACAACGAAAGCTGGGATTTGTTTTTGCAACCTGAAGATTCCAGCCTAGTCCCACCATTTCTACTCCCGGATTTGCTCGAAGCCGTTCTTCTGATCAAAGAAATAACTTCCCAAAAAAAACATATCCTTCTATTCGGGGACAAGGATACGGACGGAGTATCATCCACAAGCATCTTGGGGAGATACTTCATGAAGACCCACGAGAAAAAAGGAGGGCGACTCACCGTAAAAACTTCTTCACTGAATGATGAATACGGATTATGCAAGTCCGTGATGGAATATATTCTGAAAATGAAACCGGATCTATTGATTACCCTGGATCTAGGAACTTCCAACTATTCAGAAATCAATACTCTCGCAAAAGCTGGGATAAAAGTAATCGTAATCGATCACCACGAAATCCCGAAAGATATTCCGGACTGCTTCCTAATCAATCCGAAAAGAACGGATTCGGAATACCCCGAGAAAAAAATCTGCACCTCTGCCCTATCTTTAAAAATAATACTTTCCCTGATATTCACAGAATCTGAAATCTTTCAAAGTATAACAAATTCTCTTTATGACAGAAAGGAAAAAATTCTTCGATTAAACGATGCTTTTTCCCAATTTTTCAGCACCGATAAAAAAATCAGAAGCGCTTTTCATCATTATATCAGTTTATCAGCAATCGGAACCATTACGGACATGATGCCGCTTACCGGAGAAAACAGAATTATCGTTAGAAGAGGCTGCAAATCCCTTTCGAAAAACGACTTTCCGGAAATTAAAAAAAATCCTGGACTATCCAGCCTAATCCGAAATCTTCCGGTCAATCCTGAAAAGATTACATCCAGAGAAATCGGCTGGGTAATCGGCCCTGTTCTAAATGCAGCAGGAAGGATGGGGAAAACGGAACTTGCTATCGAATTACTTCTCAGCGACGATGAATATACTATCCAGACTCTGACCAAAGACCTGATCAAGATCAATTCAGAGAGAAAAGAAAGAACCACTCGCAATATTGAAAAAGTAAAAGCCTTGTTTCAAAAGAAACCGGAAAAATTGGACAGAAAAATTATTTTCTGCTATGATTCCGATTTGGAACCGGGTGTGTCCGGAATTGTCGCGACAAAACTCACGGAAGAATTCAAGCGGCCGGCAATATTTATCACTCCAGAAAACGGAAATGCGCGAGGAAGCATCAGATCCTATGGCAAAGAAAATGTGATAGACCTTCTGGAGAAAGTTAGCGATTTACTGCTGCATTTTGGAGGACATCCGGAAGCGGGTGGATTCTCAGTCAAAAATAATGAAATTGAAAAACTGGAAGAAGAAGTGTTGCGAATTTCAGAAATCTGGCTAAGCGAAATCAATCCTCATAGCGGAAAGGTTCTGGAAAGCGCAGTATCTTTCCACTCTCATGAATTAAAAGAGTCGCATTACAAAGACATTGAATTGTTTGAACCATTTGGACAAGGAAACGAAGCTCCCGTTTTCTCAATCATCAATGCAAAGGTGATAAATTTTTCACCGATTGGAGACGGAACCCATGCAAGATTCCAGCTACTAGGGTGTGACCCCAAAATCAAATTTATCATCTGGAGAAAAGCAAAAGAACTGGAAGCGATTCTCTCCAAAAAAGATTCAATCGATATCTGGGGAACTCTGGAGGAGAATTATTTCAACAAAAGAACCTCAGTTCAATTTGTAGTTCAACACTACAAATAAGAGCGAATCTCTAGACCGGTTCGCTTGAACCGGACTCTCCTTTGCCCTGCTGGTTTTGCGGGTTAAATTTTTCTCTGTGAAATTTTTGATTTCTTCTGTGAAAATGCCTGTGTCTTTTGGGAGACGATGACCCCTGCCCATGCTGCGGCCTAGGAGGATTTTCCGTTTGCCCCTCCGGACTATTACCCGGCGCATCTGCATTTTTCTGTGAGTCTTCTACCGCGCCTGACTTCTCCTCTTCAAGAGGCTTTTTCCCGTGGTGCGGTTTGTTGCCTTTGTGGAATCTATTTCCTTTCCCACCTCTTTGGCCACCCCCGGAATGAGACTTAGGCTGATGGGTTGCCGAACGAGGAGGCCTCGTTCTCGTGGAAATTTCCCAAAAGAATGCAGCCTGTATGGACTTTTCATCGTTTTCAGCCAACGCGTTGATTTTGAAAATCATAAATGCTTCGTAGAAAAAATCTTTCTTCCTGAAAAACTCGTTCTGCGCTGCAAGCCGGTCATCCGTATTTAAAAATCTTTTCTGGCTCGCAAAAATTTTCAGCAATCTGTCTCTGTCTTTTTTCGCAATCCCCAGTCGAATACAAATCGGCTCTAAACCTATTTTCAAGGATTGAACCAGATTCTGGGAATCTTTTTTTAATGAATTCGCGACTATATCGGTAAATATTAGGGCAAAGAAAATAACAGGTGTCAGTTCTTCTCGCTCGCTCAACATTCTGTCGGCAATCACGAGTCTCTTTCCGATGGAACTAGACAGAAAATTTTCCGACCAGTTCCCTTCGCGTTTGATATTCTCAAGCGCTTCGGCAAAAATTACATCCAGCAGATGATTTTCAGCCAGCCCCTGAAATATCAGAGATGTTTTCCAAGTTCTGAATATCTTGTTGTATTCCTCGAGCATTCGGGACTGAGATGCCTTTTCAATTTCAAAACGATTTTTCTTGATGGATACTTTGATTTTCTTATCCATTTCCAGTCCATGAAGAATGCTGAATTTGATTGCGCGCAACATCCGAACAGGATCTTCTCTAAACGAAATTTCCGGATCCCCGATCGGCCTGAGAACTTTTTCTTGAATGTCCTCTACACCACCAACATAATCTATTATGGATTCATTTCTAGGGTCAAAATACAAGGCATTGATTGTAAAATCTCTTCTTGCAGCATCTTCCTTTGCCGTCCCGTAATTGTTATCGCGCTTGATTAAATAGTCTTTATCGCTCTTGGCTTTTTTTAGCCTGTGCTCCGGAAGAGATCGGAAAGTGGAAACTTCGATTACTTTACCTTTGAACATAATATGGACAATTTTGAATCGTTTGCCAATGATTCTGCAATTGTTGAAAACCCCTCTGATTTGATTCGGAGTGGCGCTTGTCACAACATCAAAGTCCTTCGGTTTTCGGCCAAGTAAAAGATCCCGAACGCACCCGCCTACAAGATAAGACTTATAGCCGAATTTATTCAACCTGTGAACGATTTTGAGCGCATCTTCATCCATAGATGTTTTGCGCACCGTATGAGCTTCCCGGTAATATCTTTTTCCATCCGGGTACCGAAGAATATTTTCAACTGTTATGTTTTTTCTGTTGAAAAGATTATTAAAAAAATCAATCATGCCTATGTTATCACAAATGTAATGAATAAAGCACTGGAGGCAAGTAAAAATTAATCTTTGACCGGCTTGAGGAGGTTAGTTTTTTCCATATTCCATTGGCAGAATCAAAAACTCAAATTTATCTGGCCTATTCTGACCGTTTTTTGCTTTTTCAGCGAAAAATTCGAAAGAAAACAGGTAAATTTCTGGAAAAAGGCCGCACAAAAATATCCCTTTTATTCGTCCCGCACAGCGAAAAAGGAATAATTAAAGTTGAAATCTCCTACTTTACCGTATATTTTCTGTTTTTTTTGGCCTCTTTACTCATTTTTCTCAGTATTTTCCTCACCCTGAAATTCAATTTTTTTTATAAAGACCATCCTTATCAGGAGGAGGTCAGCCAAAATAAAACCCAATTTCTATTGTACTACCTGATGGCAGAGGAACTCGAGTCAACTCTGGATAAACTATCCGTGAACTCCCATGACCTAAACCAGCTCGCCTGGGAACAGTATAAGAAAGACTCCGTGCTTGCAAATGAATGGTTGGAAACTGAAAAAGAACTCTCCCTCGAAACAGAAGAATCGGATTCCAATCTAAACCTGTACCGCGAATCCGTGGAAAAAATAACCACCCTTCAATACAAATTGAAAAAGCTCGTCCCGGTTTTTCAAAACGCAATGGAATATCTGGATACCAGAGAAAGTATTTTTCAATCCATGCCGAGAGGAAGGCCATTGCTCCCTGGAGTCGGTCGAATCACTTCGACCTTCGGAGATAGGTCCGATCCCTTCGGTTTTGGGATAGGAGACTTTCACAATGGAGTGGATTTTGCATCCGGCGAAAGAACACCGATTTATGCGACAGCCCCAGGGATAGTGGTAGAATCAGAGCAGTCCGAAGGAGGACTAGGCAAGAGCGTTCGCATCAACCATGAAAACGGATTCTACACAATCTATGGACACTGTTCTTCTATTTTGGTCACGAAAGGAATGAGGGTTCAAAGGGGAGACAAGATCGCGCTTGTCGGCGCTACCGGAAAAGCAACTGGCAATCACGTTCACTATGAAGTCCATATTGGAATGGACCCTCCGATTGACCCGAAAGAATTTATCAATATGGATTGATTGACGACCTATCAATCTTGTCGGCAGAATATTTCTTATATGGCATGACATCGTTGACGGATTCATGTGAACCAACCGGATACAAACTTTTGAAAATGTTTTAGGACATGCTCAAAAATTAATCTCTAAAAAATCCAATGCGGGACTTTGTTCTCTTTGGAAATTTCACTTAAAAAAAGATCCCATTTAGCCCACGATTTTAAATCCCGATTTCTGCCAGTCCAGTTATCGAAGATTGTGCTAAGGCTCGCTTCTTATTTATCCTTGCGATGCATCTCCCAACTTCAAAATGAAATGTGATATTGCAAAAATCATGGAAAGTATTTTTAATTTCTATAATTATAGTTCTTGTAATCAAAAATTCTTTGAAATACTGGTTAAATAGATTATGAAATCCTACTTTCTGAAAAGATTTTTGTTGATTTTTCCCACTCTTTTCGGGATTACTTTTGTAGTGTTTCTGATTGCTCATCTGGCTCCTGGAGGCCCTCTGGAAACGGAACTTGCTAAGCTAAAAGGAATCGCAAACGAAAAGGGAGCACTCGCCAAAGAGATTACTCAAGAGGAAATCGAAAACCTGAAAAAAAGACTCCATTTGGACAAGCCGATACCAATTGCGTATCTATACTGGCTGAAAGAAGTTGCCCGGTTCAATCTTGGCGAGTCCAGGCTTCACTCTAAAAATGTGAGCGACTTAATTTTTGAGAAATTCCCTATTTCACTTATGTTCGGGCTTTCCGGTTTTTTTCTCGCATATATGATCTGTATTCCTCTCGGGATTTACAAAGCAATGCGGCATTCTGAAAATATTGATATTGCTACAAGCGGAATTATTTTTTTCACCTACTCCATTCCGGTATTTGCACTTGCAATGCTTTTGCTTTACATTTTTGCCTCCGGAGAAGTTTTTTCCATTTTCCCGCTTGCGCATGAAGTATCGGACAACTACGAAAATCTTTCCTTTTTCGGGAAGTTAGGCGACAGGCTTAGTCACATGTTTTTGCCGGTTACCTGCTACGTCTCCGGGTCATTTGCAGTTCTCACGTTATTAATGAAAAATTCCCTACTTGAGCAGATTTCCAAGGACTACGTCAGGACGGCTGTTTCCAAAGGACTTTCATTCGAAAAGGCAGTGAGGCGCCACGCAGTCAGAAATTCCCTGATCCCAATTGCAACCGGTTTCGGAAATAACCTAAGCTTGATATTTGCCGGATCTCTTATTATTGAACTTGTATTCAATATTGACGGAATGGGGCTTTTAAGTTTTCAGGCGGTTGCCGAAAGGGATACGGATCTGATGATGGGGCTGCTTTTGGTTCAAAGTTTTATTTCTCTTCTCGGAAATATTCTGTCAGACTTTTGTTATGTGTGGATTGATCCGAGGATAAGGTTCGACTAGACATGTTTTCACCGGACACAAAAAAAAGATTAAAAAAATTTCATGATAACAAGAGAGCTTATTACTCTTTTCTTTTTCTCCTCTCAACTTATATTTTGTCACTATTTGCTCCAGTTCTTGTAAACAACAAACCACTTTTGATTTATTATGAAGGTTCTTTCTATTTTCCTCAATTGAAATTTTACGCAGAAAAAACATTCGGAGGGAGCGAAGAAACTGAACCATCCTACAAAAAATTAAACAAAAGGGAGGATTTTGCAAGCGAAAAGAATTTCATCATTTTCCCTCCCATCCCTTACGGCTTCAACGAGGACAATCTGGAAAGCTTGGAAGAAGGAAGCGCACCTCCATCCAAACCAGATAGAAAACATTGGCTGGGAACGGACGACAGGGGAAGAGACGTATTCACAAGAATTTTTTACGGGTACAGAATCTCCATGACATTCAGCTTGATTCTAGTGTTTCTGGAAATGGTCATAGGAACTATACTCGGAGGAATTCAAGGTTATTTCTCCGGAATTCTTGATATTAGTTTTCAGCGAGCTATTGAAATTCTTTCCTCTATCCCATTTTTATATCTCATCTTAATCATGGGGTCTTTTTTTGGTAGGAGCTTCACGGTTCTACTTGTCACTTACGGTGCGTTAAGTTGGATTGGGATCAGTTACTATATGCGCGGAGAATTTTACAGGTTGAAAAATTTTCAATTTGTAGATGCTGCGCGCGCGTTCGGCATTTCCAACTCCAAAATCATATTCAGGCATATCTTGCCTAACGCACTCACACCGATTGTCACATTCCTTCCATTCACACTGATCGGATCAATTTCCGTCCTATCTGCCCTGGATTTTCTGGGTTATGGGATCCCGGCTCCGAATCCCTCCTGGGGTGAGCTTATCGGCCAGGGAAGGGAGCGGCTTAGCGCCTGGTGGCTGATTACATTTCCTTCAATTGCCCTATTTTCCACAATTCTACTTTCTTCCTTCGTCGGTGAAGGGCTTCGCGACGCATTTGATTCGCGCGAAAAAATTACTCTAGAATGATTATGCAAACAAACGACGAATTGCTTAAAGTCCAAAACCTTTCCATTGATCTGTATTCGGAAAAAACTCGCCTGCCGGTCATCGATAATGTTTCTTTCGAAGTCAAAAAAAAAGAAGTGCACGCTCTCGTAGGTGAATCCGGATGTGGAAAAACGGTCACCTCCCTTGCGTTGACAAAACTTCTACCCAAAGGAATATCCTCCTACAAAACCGGAAAAATTCTATTCAACGGAAATGACCTATTGCAACTAACGCCCACTGGACTCGGAAAAATTCGCGGCAAGCAAATCTCCTATATTTTTCAGGACCCGTTTACTTCACTGAACCCTTTAAAAAAAATCAAGGATCAGATTTCGGAGGGCTACTTAATCCATATCTCGGCGAATAAGAGGGAGGCAATCGACAAAGCGAAATATCTGCTTACAAAAGTCGGCTTGACCGATCTGGACTCAAGGCTGAATTCTTATCCTAACCAGATGAGCGGGGGGATGCTTCAAAGAATTTCCATCGCCATGGCCCTCATGTGTGATCCCGCTCTTCTGATTGCTGACGAGCCGACCAGCGCAATAGACGTAACAATCCAGGCTCAATTGATAGAACTACTTCAAAATCTGAAAGATGAACTAGGGATGTCCATCCTATTTATTTCCCATGATATTGGGCTTGTTTCATCTATTGCAGACAGAGTATCCGTAATGTATGCCGGGAAGTTAGTTGAAACCGGTATGACTGCGGATATTATAGAAAGGCCGTCGCACCCTTACACGAATGCACTGATTCAATCGGTCCCTTCGCTGAAACTCGGACAAAAAAGGCTGAAAACAATCGAGGGAATCGTTCCCTCTCCATTGGATTATCCGAATGGGTGTAGATTTTCCAACAGGTGTGAAAAAAAAATTTCGACTTGCAGTGAAAAAGAACCTGACATGATAAAAACCGGCGAGAACCATTTTACCGGATGTTTTTTGGCGGATAAAAATGCTTGAGATAGAACACTTAAACGTAACGTATCCCGTAAAAGCAGATTCTATTTTTGCAAAAAAAACAATTCATGCGGTAGAGGATTTTGACCTCACTATAGGCAAATCTGAAACCATCGGCCTTGTCGGAGAGTCCGGTTGTGGAAAATCCACCTTGGGCAGAGCCGTTCTGAAACTTCAAAATGCCGATTCCGGATCCGTCAAATTCTATGGAACGGATTTGATTAAGCTGTCTCAGAAAGAGATGAGGCCATACAGAAAAAAAATCCAGGTAGTATTTCAAGACCCCTACTCCTCCTTAAATCCCAGAATGACAATTGCCGAAATTGTGACGGAAGGCCTTTTTGCCCACGAGAAAATTTCCAAAAAAGAAGGACTAGACAGAGCGGTTCAAATTCTGGAAAAAGTGAATCTGGATTCGAAAATCCTTGGACGCTACCCTCACGAATTTTCAGGCGGGCAACGACAGAGAATTGCTATCGCGAGGGCGTTAGTCGTCAACCCGGAATTTATTATTTGCGATGAGGCGGTTTCTGCCCTAGATGTATCAACCCAGGCGCAAGTAATCAATCTGCTTCTAGACCTGAAAGAAGAAAGAAAATATTCCTACTTGTTTATCTCCCACGACCTGAGCATCATCCGCCACATTTCGGATAAAATAGCAGTAATGTATCTGGGGAAACTGGTTGAATTCGGAAATAAAAAACAGATTTCCGAAAACCCACGGCACCCTTATACGAAAGCGCTTTTTTCATCCGCATTCGATATGTTCGACCGTAAAAAGAAAAGAGAAATTTTGCAAGGCGAAATCCCAAGCATTCTAAATAAACCATCCGGGTGTCATTTCCACACCCGTTGCCCGATCGCAAAAGATATCTGTAAAAATGAGTTTCCTCCCTGGAAAGTTTTTCCAGACGGCCATAAAACAACTTGTCATTTTTCCTGACATCTGCTAATCTTTCCTTTACTTAATTTCTTATGATACCGTTTAAAAAAATCGTCCAGATTCCCTTATGGAAAAAGGTCGTAGCTACCGGAATTGTCGCAGGGCTATCCGGAATGACTGCGCTCTATATTCCTATTCTAGTGGACAAGGAATTGTATAAAAATCTGGTTCTGGCAACAATCAAGGAATCGGTGGACTACAAAATAGAAGCTGGCCCTTCTGCGCTTTTTCTATTCCCGCTTCCGGAATTGCGGATATCGGAGATTACTATTCACAAGGATAAAGAAAGCGATTCGCCTCCATTTGCGCGAATCGGCGAGATGCATATTAAATTTTCCTGGATGAGTTTGATTTTTCGAAAAGTTCAGATAACTGAAATCGAAATCATGAACGGAAACATTCAAATTATCAAAAATGAAAAAGAAGAATTCAATGTCTCGAAACCCGAAAGCGAATCCGCGCAAAAAAGTAATTTCCTGAAACTGGTATCCGTCAAATCCATTGCACTGGAAAATATTCACATAGAATACAATAATATTCCTCAAAAAGAAACCAGAAAACTTTACGTTTACAGAACCTACTTGAAATTTCCGGAATATCTACAATCATTTAAATTTAATTTTCTTGGAAAATTGGATAATGAAAAACTTGAATTAAGTGGAGATATTCGATTTCGAGACAAGAACTGGAACTTCTCTTCATTGCTGGGAACAATAAAAATAGACGTCGATAATTTTGACATGTCCTATTTCAAAAAGTACCTTCACATCTTTTATAACGGGAATTTTTACAATTCCAGGTTAAAAGGGATTATCTATCTATCAAAGTCGGAACCGGAAACAATTAACATAAAAGTCAAGGACGCTGTTCTTTGGAATTTCGGACTGATTGGCCAGAATTTTCTTCCCCAATTACGACTAACGTCCGATTTCGACTATACCCACAAAGACAAAAAATTCGTATTCCATTCAGTAACCGCAGACCAGCAGGGGATTATCAGAGGAAAAGGAATCGGTACATTAAAACTTGGTGTAGACGGAACCCTATATTCGAATATAAATTCCGACTTTCTGGATTTCGACGCTTTGATGAAACTAGTCAAAATATTCAGTTTTCACCTTCCGGATAAGAATCCAGACACTACCTTCACGGCAAATTATAATCTCGTCGCCACAAATATCAAAATCTGGGGATTCCAAGTAAACAGATGTGATATGGAATTGAAATCGATTAACAAAACCTATTTCGTGAAAAGAATGGAAGCGAAATTTTTTAACGGCGAGATAGTTGGGCAGGGGGAAATGGCATTCGATCATATCCCGACCTACGATTTTGAGCTCGCATATTCTTCAATCGATATGGACAAACTGATTGCACATTACACAAAAGACAAATATGTTACCGGCCAGCTCGAAGGAATCATCAAATTGTATCTAGTCGGAAAAACCACGCGGGATCTTTTCAGGACGTTACGCGCAACCGGAAATCTGACGATTTACAAGGGCGAGCTGCTTGGTTATGCCAATATCGTAAAACCGATCGCATCAATCGGAAAATTCATAAATATTCTCGGGCTGAAAGGGAAAAGCACCGAATTTCAGTTTTTGCACGCCGACTATTCCATCAATGACGAAGAGATTGATTTTAAGAAAATCAAAATGAAAGGCGTAGGAATAGATATCGAAGGCCAGGGAATGATCGGATTCAACAAAGAAATCAACATGAGATTTACCGCCGGACTGAGCGGGATCGTCGGAAAAGCCCTGAAGGTTCCGGTTTTCTACAAGGGAGTTATGCCGAAAAACTGGGCGTATGTGGATCCTATCTGGCTAGCAACCGTCGCCGGTGGAGCCATTCTTTCCGCGCCTGGAAGCCTTTTTGGAAGTCCAGTTGCTGGAGGGATCGCAGGATCTGCAGCCTACGAATACGTCAGAGGATTCTGGGACGGCGTCACTGGAATTTTCACGAAAAACAAAGAAGAAAGAAAAAAGTAATATTCGATTTTCCCGATATTTTTTATAGTACACATAGGCTCCTATCGATACGATTCGCAATAACTATGTCCGATGAAATTTTGATAGAATTAAAAAATGTCCACAAGGCCTTCGGAGTAAGGCAGATACTCAAAGGCATGACCATGAAAGTAAAACGGGGAGAAACCATGGTAATCCTCGGGCCTTCCGGAACCGGGAAATCCGTCACCCTGAAGCACATAACCGGACTCTTGGAACCGGATGCCGGAGACTGTTTTGTTTACGGTGAATCCATTTCCAAATGCTCCGAAAAAACTCGCCGAGCCTTAAGAGCCAAAATGGGCGTATTGTTTCAATCTGGCGCACTAATAAACTGGCTTACCGTTTACGAAAATGTAGCCCTCCCACTACGCGAGCACAAACTTGCATTCGGGAGAGAATTGGACAGGATTGTCATTGAGAAACTGAAATGGCTGGATTTAATGCCAGCAAAAAACAATTTCCCCTCGGACATCAGCGGGGGGATGAAAAAAAGAGTTGGAATTGCAAGGGCTTTGACTACAAATCCCGAAATCTTGCTCTATGATGAACCTACATCAGGGTTGGATCCGGTATTATCCAATGTATTCAACGAATTGATTTTGCGCCTACAAAAAGAGTTGAAAGTTACATCGATTGTTGTCACTCATGATATGGAAAGCGCATATAGAATAGCAGATAGGATAAGTTTTATCTATGAAGGTGAGGTTTTATTTTGTGGTAGCCCTAGCGAAATCAAAGAATCGAAAAATGAAGTTGTTCAACAATTTATCAATGGAAGGACAAAAGGCCCGATGATCCTGGATCATTCTGAAGAAGAATTGAAAAAACATAAATCCTGAATGAACACGATTAAACCGATAATTAAATAGAAACATGAAACTAACGACAACTTTACTGGTAGGAGGGCTATTTTTCGGATCTCTCGGTGTAATAGCTTACTTTACCATCATCACGGAAGGCGGGCCGCTGAAACGAGAAGGGAAAGGAATGAAAGTATATTTTCCGAACGCAGAAGGGATCAAGATCGGCAACAAAGTTACGGTGCAGGGAGTTCCCTACGGATATGTTTCGAAAGTCAGCCTGATTCAAATCGACGATAAGGGAAATGCTCTGGAAAAAGGCGAAGGAATCATGACCAAGGTTGAGGTCACCCTCATTCTGCAAGGCCCTGTGAAACTATACGAAAATTACCAAATTACGATTAAAAACGAGAGTCTGCTTTCGGGAAGAATTATTGCGATCGACCCGGGAAGCGCCTTTGAAGTGGACCTAAAAACAAAAGAAGCCAAGCTTGGAACAAGATCCATGCAGCCGATAGATTTCAGTTCATCCGAACTAACTAGACTGAAAGGAAAAACAAGCGAAGACCCGCTAGTGAGCTTGTCTGAGTTGATTGCAGAAAACAGAAGCGATATTCGAAAAGCAATTTCCAATGTCGCAGATATTACAGTGAAGATTAACGAAGGCAAAGGCACACTTGGAAAATTAATCAACAATGATGAAATTCACGCAAACGTAAATACTACTCTGACAGACGCACAAATCGTTCTTCGCGAACTTCGGGAAGGCCTGGAAGACACAAGAGAGCAGGCTCCTGTGACAAGCTTTATCCGCGCGGCTCTTAGCGCGTTTTAGTTTTCAAATTTACAAAAGATGCTATAGTTTTCAGGAAATTTAGATCGCCTTTTTCCCGCTTTCGCCTGTTCTGATTCTATAGCACTTTTCGAGTGGCAAAACGAATATTTTTCCGTCCCCAACTTCTCCATCTCCGTGCCTTGCGGACTTCATGATAGTTTTGACTACAATGTCCTCAAATTCATCATTACAAGCAATTTTGATCTCTACTTTTGGCAATAGATTGGGAGTAACTTTTTGCCCTCTAAATAATTCCGTATCCTCTTCCTGTCCATGCCCGGTAACACGATCCACGGTGATACGCGTGATTTCGGCAGAAAGAAGAGCTTCTCTTACCTCATCCAGTTTATCCGGTTGTATAATTGCAATAATCATTTTCATAAAAATTTCTCCGCGATTTCGTCTAACTTCAATTCAGATTTATCAAACCATAGCCGCTTTCGCTATGCTCGGTATGATCGAGTCCCGCAAGTTCTTCGGCTTTACTGATTCTGAATCCTACGGTTTTTTCGATTAATAGGCAAAGAATATAGGTGACGCTCGCCGCAAGAAGAATCGTCACTCCAATGCCTTTCAATTGAACAAAAAACTGACTCATTGCAGTCCAAGCCGTTCCCGCTTTCGTTGTCGCATCACGCATCCATGAATCTCGAATCAGAAAGCTTAATGCCAAAACTCCGAATCCACTCCCTACTCCATGAATTCCGAAGCAGTCAAGACTATCATCATATCCGAGTTTATTTTTCAATTCAAGCGCATAAAAGCAAAGTAGGCTGGATGCTGCGCCAAGAAACAGGGCCCCGATTGGCTGCACTACTCCGGCTGCCGGAGTGATCACTACAAGTCCGGAAAGAATTCCTGAAACAAAACCAAGCGAAGTAACTTTTCTAAATTTTATCGATTCGATTATCATCCATGTAAAAGCCCCGGATGCGGCCGAAACTTGAGTCATTGTCAACGCTCTTGCGGTATCTAGTCCGCTTTGAACGGTCGAACCTGCATTAAATCCAAACCATCCGACCCACAAGAGTCCCGCACCCATCAAAGTCATCACTAGATTATTTGGATGCATTGTATTGTGGGGAAATCCATATCTTCTGCCCAAAAAGAGCGCTACAACTAATGCGCTTACGCCGGCTGAAACGTGAATCACAAGCCCACCGGCTAGATCGATTACGCCTGACGCACCACTGGTAAAAAGCCAACCGTCACTCGCCCAAATCCAATGAGCCAAAGGGCAATAAACCGCAAGAAACCATAATGAGATGAAAATCAAATATCCCCGAAATGAAACTCTTTCGGCCATAGCGCCGCTAATTAGCGCAGGCGTAATGATTGCAAACTTTCCTTGAAACATAGCAATAACATATTCCGGAATACCGTTCACGATTGAATCATCGATTCCTTTGAGAAAAAAATAATCCCAGTTCCAACCGATAAAACCGCCCGCTATACTTTTTCCAAAAGTAAGAGAATACCCCACTGCAACCCAGAGTACCCCAATTACTGCGAGTGGAACAAAACTATGCATCATTGTTCCGATTACATTTTTTGTTCGAACAAGACCTCCGTAAAACATGGCAAGTCCGGGTATCATTAATAATACAAGCCCGGTCGAAATAAGCATCCAAGCGGTTGTTCCTGAATCAATTTGCATAGATAGTCCTTTGTTCGTTTAAATTCTCCAGATAAAGGTTTGAAACATCCCGGAAAATTACAAGCAGTTTAACATTACCTATCTAATTTTTATTTGATCTTAGAAGCGGAATAAAAATTCTTTACTCATGAACCTCACCAAAATCAAAACCTATAATTTTAACGCCGGACCGGCAATGCTGCCTGTCGAAGTGATGGAAAAGGCAAGAGAAGAGTTTATAAATTACCAGAATTCCGGAATGTCTGTCATGGAGATGAGCCATCGAGGTTCTCATTTTGGTGAAATTATTGAAAGCGCGGAGTCCACTTTACGCCAGCTTCTGAGCATTCCCGACAACTACTCCGTAATATTTTATCCGGGAGGGGCAACTTTCCAGTTTTCCGCAGTCCCCATGAATCTGCTTGCCGAAAACGAATCCGCAGATTACGCAATCACTGGCGTGTGGGCAAAAAAAGCGTTCCAGGAAGCAAATAGATTTTTTCCGGTCAAATCTATTTATGATGGAGAACAGGATAAATACACCTCCACACCTACGTTAGGCGATAGCCTGATTTCAAACGATGCAAAATATGTTTACATTACATCCAATAACACTATCTACGGTTCCAGATACAAAACCTTTCCTGTCTTCAAAAAAGCCCCTTTGATCGCAGACATGACAAGCGACTTGCTTTCAAGAGAACTAAACGTTGAAAATTTTGGCCTGATTTTTGCCGGCGCCCAGAAAAATATAGGGCCTTCAGGACTCACTATCGTTATTGTCAGAAACGACCTTCTCGAAAAGAAAAAGAGGGAAGTGCCGATTTTACTCGACTACAAAGTCATGGCAAAAAATAAATCGCTTTATAACACCCCTCCTACTTTCGCCATCTACATGGCAAAGCTGGTCTTCGATTGGTGCAAAGAAAAAGGAGGAATCGCAAAACTGGAAGAGGTCAATGAAAAAAAAGCGTCCATTCTATATGATTTTATCGATTCTTCCAAACTGTACCAAGCACCGGTTCAAGTAGAAAGCCGATCCGCAATGAATGTTGTTTTTCATTTGAAGAATAAAGATCTGGAAAAAAAGTTCACCGAAGAATCCGAAAAGAACGGTTTGTACGGCCTCCCCGGACATAGAGATGCCGGTGGATTCAGGGCATCGATATATAACGCAATGCCGATTGAAGGCGTGCACGAGCTGATTCATTTTATGAAAAACTTCGAGAACCAATTCGCCTGAGATTTGACATGCAAGACTAAAATGAGATCGAATTATTTCATTCTACTAGGATTATTCAGCTTCGTGACAATTCCGCTTAACGCATCTCCGGTTTTTCTGTTTCTGAAAAATTCAGAAGCCGATTTGCTTTCCGCCACAAAAAAGTGCGTGTCGCAGAAGGCAGATAAGCCGGGATTAAATTTTCGCCCGGCATCCGGCGAATCCGATTACTATATTGCATCGGAAATGATGATTCAGTCGGCACAAAAAAGTTCTTTAGAAAGAATAAAATCCATTCTCTGCCTGAATTCCATTCAACTCGGGGACGAAGAAAAAAAACAACTATCCGAAGCACTTGATGCTGGAATGGAAATTCAGAAAGAATTTCTGGAAATTTACAGAAGGTGGTTGTATTCATTCGGGCAAAATAATAAAATATCCCCATTGGATGAAAAAGAAATCAATAAATTCTTCGAGGCAAAGCATGATTTATATATGCTCTTGCACGACAAAACCCAAAGGTGGATATTCAGAAGCATCAGAGCTGAAGATGAGGAAAAGATTACCAAGGATTTTTATTATTTGTACGTTTCTATTGCGAAACTACACTATGAATTTTACAATTCCATTTCCGATGACTACAGAAATGCCATCATAGAAAAGATAAAATGACCTGGGAATAAAACGGAAAAGGTGAAATACGGAAATCGCAAATGAAAGAAACTATCGGATTAGCATCAGACCACGGGGGATTCGAATTAAAAGAATTCCTAAAATCCTCCCTAAAAGACGATTGTGAATTTATCGACCTGGGAGTGTTCAACGAGGATTCGGTAGATTATCCGGTGATTATTAAAGAAGCATGCGAAAAACTTCTGGATGGAAAGTTCTCCAGATTAATTGCGTTATGCGGAACTGGCATCGGAGCCTCTATCGCAGCCAATCGGATAAAAGGAATCAGGGCAGCGTTATGCCACAATGAATTTACAGCAGAAATGTCAAGAAAGCACAATAACTCAAACGTCCTGGTGCTGGGCGGGAGGGTGCTGGAAAAGAGTATGGCTGCAAGAATTACAAAAATCTGGTTAGGAACCCCTTTTGACGGGGGACGTCATGCGAAACGTATCGAGATGCTCGGATAGAAAATGCTGAGGCTTTGGCTAATATTCATCTTAATCGGAACGACGATCTTTCCGGCCGATTATAAATTCGGCGATTCCGAAACCGATTTCAAAAAAATTCAGACCGTAGGAATTTCAACTATCAAACAAAAAAACGGAAGATACAAACTGGAATTATCCAGAAGAAAGCTCCCCGACTCGGAATTGTTGCTGAATTTTGAAAACCGAAAAATGAGTGATTTGAGAGACGTCCTGCACCACTACACGATAGATTCCGCATCGTACGGGATAGAAAGATCCGACGAAAGTATTCTCGGAAAAAGAATCGCACGTTTTACCGGCAAGAATCACTACATTTCCGTAAGGGCCGAAAAAAATACTCTTCTGGGTTCCGAGCTAATGCCCGAAGATTTCTATTTTTCTTTTTTTATCAAACCTGAAATTTTCGAAGGCAATAATACCTTATTCGCAAAGACATATTACTCTCACGGAAAAAAATATTCCTTAAATATGGAAATCGTCAAAAATAAATTATCCCTGAGCGTCGAAAATTTATTTTCCTTCAAATCGAAGGAAACAAAATCGCTTCATCTGGAAAGCGGCCATAAAATCGATAATCGGAAATGGACCCATGTCGTGATATTTTTCAACGTTTCGGAAAACGAAGTAATCATCTATGAAGACGGCATGGAATCCGTTAGGCAAAATTTTCCGGTTCTTGACGGGGAGCAACCACAATTCGGAATTCACAAAAACGACACAACGCCCTTGGTAATCGGCAAAAACTACTACGGAAGACTTGACAACTTCTTGGTGGCAAAGGGTTCTCCGGATTTCGAGGCCATTTCCAAAAGTTATTACGGTGTAGAGTACGATGAAGCAAATTCAATTGCTTTTCAGAAAAACGGAAAAGTATTTTCCGGAGTGTTCAAAACAAAGTATTCAAACTCATATCCTGTAGCATTTACTCCGAAATTGGCAATTCCGGAGGGTACATCTTCGAATATTTTTCTTCGAATTTCGAATAAGCCGTTTTCACAAGATGATACCAGCTTGAAATGGATCAGTGCAGAAAAATTTTCAGAATTAAAAAACACTTCCTTTCAGTATTTTCAATGGATGGCAGTTCTTAGATCAGACCATTCAGGAATTCTAACCCCAGCCCTTCACTCGGTATTATTGAACTACAAAGAAACAGTTCCCCCAGTTTCCCCGACCGGGCTTAGAGTCCTGAAAAAAGAATCATCTGAATTGAATCTTTGTCTCGCTTGGGATTCAAACAAAGAAGAGAACGTTAAGAATAAAGGCGGTTATATCATTCACTACGGCCTCAGTCCCGATAAGATGGCAGGCACTATATACTATATTAACGAAAAAAAAGAATACATCTACTCTACAAAGTTGTGCATCAATAACGACCTCATCAGTGTAAATTCAATTCCCGATGCGGAAAGAAATCTGCCGTTTTTTGAACAAGGAAAAACCTATTATTTTCGAGTTTCCGCATTTAATGATAAATTTGATCCGGTTCAAAGCCCGGATCAGAAAAGCATTCCGTCTAAACCGATTCTATTCAGTTTTGAAAGCGATCCTCTTGACTGATAGAAGATTTTGCTGAACTTGAATCTCCCGTGTCGTGAGAAAACAATCGATATTCTTCCGAATACACACTGCAAATTCAAAAAGCAGATTTCTTTCGATACCGTATTCTGCGTGCAGTCTTTCGGCTAACGCACAATCTTCAAACTCAAAAGGAAAAATCGAATCGCACAAAATTTCAATCTGCCTTAAGAACACAGGAGAAATTTTCTCATTTTTTTCTGCGCGTAAAATTTCTCCGATCACTCCAGCCGATGTGAATAAACGGGCGTCACTTTGAATTAGCCGCTGGATTTCCTCTTCGATCGCTTTCTTTTTTTCTTCATGGGAAAAGATTAAATCAGAAACCAGATGAAATGAAAGATAGTATTTCAACTCTTAACCAAATTTACAAGAGTATGCAATGCAGACATCCGCATATAAGAGGATTTTTGAGTGATTTCATTTTTCAGGCTAATCCGTATCATTTCACCCGCTGATATATTTCTTTTCTCTGATTCCGCTTTCAGCAGTGCAAGCTCTTCGTCGGTTAACAGCAAATGGAATCTTTTGTCTATCCTGGCCACTACTTCTCCTCCATAAATTCTTTTTCTGCTTTCAGGTATTTTCCCCAATATATTCTGGCATCCTGCTCCTGTCCGAGCGATTCGTATATGGACGCAATATTGTAATAGGAGCTACTCAGCGTAAAATCCACTTTCACAGCTTTTTTAAACAAGGCTACCGATTTTTCTTTCTGGCCTGCAAACCACTCGGCGAGCGCCCACAAAAAAAACCACTTTCCCAGAGAGGGATCTCTGGGGCGAATTTTCTGCAAAGTCAGAACGGATTCGGAAAATATTTCCGACGCTTTGCGGTAATTTTTTTTGATTCTTTTTAGTTTCTCCGTGCGCTCAAAAATTCCTTCCCCGGGAACCGGCATTTGGAGGTCTCCCCTGAACAACAAAGCGCGAGCGTAAAGCAGCTTCAAGTAAAGTTCGTGCTGATCCAGTTCAAAATATTTTTCAAGAAACGGAATACTCTCCGTATTCTTGTTTTCTTTTTGCAGGGTTATGATTTTTTTTTTAATTCCCGAAGTTCCGATCTTCTGCCCTCGGACAGGATACCCGACCCGAAAATCAAACTAAAGATAATTATAAAAATTTTTGCCGTCATCTGGGTATCTGGAAATGTTGATTTTCAAGTCTAGGCGGCCTGCATTGATTTTGTCAATCTCTTTTAAAAATTCTCTCTCGGATATATCTCTAGTTACGACCAGCAGGTCAACAGGAGATGTAGCAAGAATTTTTTCGCCACTCTTCAGAAGATTTTTAATCCCTTGAATAATTTCTTCCCTGATTTCTTTTGAATTTTCGGTTTGGAACATTTTTTTTAGGCGTATCTTGACAAATACGCAGGATTCCAGTCCTGCATTTGTCGCTTCTTTCATTTCCTGAAAAATTTTCGCAAGAATGTCCTCATCCGGGATTTGTAAATAAATTTTTTCCTTTGCAATTCCATTCACAATAGGAAGGAAAGGCACTATCATCCTATTCAGACATTCGGAAACCAGTTTCAGCTTTTCCGGAGTGATGTGAACATTTTTCTCAAAGAAGAAAATAAAATATCCGTCAACTGAATATTTTTTCAGCGGGTAAACGAGCATTCCCCCGAATCTTGCGAGGGTATCAGAGGAAAATTTCTTCCTGAAAAAAAGATTTGTCATCAATTTATTATTGAAAAAGATTTCTATAATTTCCTCGCCCTTTTCAAATTGCAGGAAAGGGTCATTCCATTGGAAAATAAGATTCGTTCGAGTTTCATCATCAATCCCCATTGCAAGGGAAACCATATAACAACCCATAGACCTGTTATAAATTGAGAGGCACAAAGAATCCAAGCCCACTTTTTTGGTGATTCGCTTCAAATACCCCAACGACTCGTGTTCATGGTAATCATGATCGTAAAGTTCATTCAGGGATTGATATAGTTCCTTATTGTCTTCCGAAAATATTTTTGCAAAAAGCTCTTTGTATTTTTGATCGAGATTTTTCTCATCGAGCGGAGTTTTTTTGTCAACCTTGCTGATCAGGTTTTCAAGCTGCGGGTTGAATACTTTCTCCCTCGCCAATTGAACCCCGGTCTTTACCGATTCTTTTCTGGTTTTCTCTTCTTCTCTTATCTTTCTCAAGAATTGTGGTGTAATTATTATTTCCCGTTTACCGGCAGGAACCAGATCGAACGGCAAAATAAATATCGGTTTTTCAGAATACTCACCGAAATATTTCTCCTGTGACTCCTCCACTGGAGCGCTCACTTCTACTTCATTCTTTTCAGATAATGGCCCGGCCTGAGCTTTCTCCAGAAGGCTATTGATTTCTGCTTCCTTTTCTCGAATATTGTGAGATGTAAAAATGGATTCCGTCGGACGAGCACCCGCTTTCCGTTTGAAGTAGACTAACGCATCGGCCAGGGCGATCGCAGCGAACAATGTAAAGAGTGACCCATAAAAGCCGAAAAATCCGCCCCTGGATTTTAAAAATAGAATCTCTTCTACAAAGCCGTACCTTTTGTCTTCCGGTGAACCATAATAGGAGTCATATTTTCTATCCTGAACGGAGAAATTCGATTTGCCGAATGAGAATTTTTTGTTGATAGAATCCGATAAAATCCCGCTAGTATTTCCCGGATTGTCATCAATTTTTGCAGAAGAGATCTCCGGATAGAAATAATCTCCAGACCCTTCCTTTCGAAAACTTTTTAATTCTTTCTCATAAAGAATAGCCAGGAGCAACTTGCCTTCCGTTGGGACAGCAAATACCAATTTATCTTTCATGCGAACTAGCTTTCCTGTTCCATTTTTCAGGACTTCCCGGAATAAAAAATCTTCGGTTGATCCGAGAAAATTATTATTCCCGGATAATTCTCCCGGAGCCCACTCGATCATTTCGGAAACAAAGGGATAGGGAAGCGTCATCAAATTCTCGGATTTGTTTTGGAATAACCCAACGCCGGATAAACGTAAAGTCGACTCCAATTTTCCGAATTCGATTTCAACATCTTTGAATTTTTTTGAAATACCGGTTTTATAGAACGAATAGTCGGGAAAATATTTTTCAGTCTGGCCGGAAATGACCGTGATCAATAGTAATGACAAGAGAATAATTTTTAGTTTTTTACTCAGCATGTTTTGCAAGTTTCCCGTTTAGTTTTTTTTCAATCCTTGCGAAGACTTCAAGCAGTTTTACTTTTTCCGAGGCCTTGTTTATCAGGACTTCATCTTCGCATTTTTCTTTCCAATCGAAATAATTGCAGATCAGAAAATACCCGGTTCCCACAAATGCGAATACTCCAAGTACAAATAATGCGGTCCATTTTAGAAATTCAAAGGAAGTTGGACTTTTTCCTTTAGTAAAAAATATATGAAATTTTTCCGTGGAAATTTTTTCTAATTCAGTATCGGCTCTCTGGATATAATCCTGATAATCACTTTGCGACACTGCGCCGGATAAAATTGCCACATCGTTTGTAAATTTCATGGAGTTGTCCTGTTTGTCCAACACCCAAAATTTAGCTTCAAATGGAATGGTGAGCTTTCCAACCATTTTTGAATCCGGAACATAACTGAACCTGAAAAAAAATAACCCATCAAGTGACCTATAAACCTCAAACTCGCCGAGCTTCGAAAAAGTTCCCGGCAAAATCGGATTATTGGAAAACCGCAAATCTTTGTTGAATACTTCCTTATCTGCCACTCCGGAAAATATTAGCCTATAAGATTCATCGTATATCCGCAAATCGTTAATTCCCAACCTTTCCTGTAAAAAAACGCCGACTTTTCGGGATGAAAATGGCAATCCGAAACTCCTAATACCCTGCTCAAAATTTGCGCGAAATTTCTCCTTTGGAATTCTGGTTGATCCATTTACCTCGTCTTCAATTCTCGTAATAAAAAATTTATTCCGCAGAATTGCCGGTAGTATTTTCTCCGACGCGGCATATTTGAACAAGTCCGGATTGAAACAAAATAAAAAAAATCCTGAAAAAAATATCCCTGCAACGGTCAAAATTGACAGAGAAAAAAATTTGTTTTCTAATTTTTCCATTTTGTATTATTATCGGAATATGAAATTCAAAAATTCTCCTTCTCTGCCAAAAAAGAAATGATATTGTATATCTTTATAGATGGAATCGGCTTCGGAAAAGACACCCCGGATTCCAATCCGTTCGCCAGATTTAAAACCGAGTTTTTCTCCCCTCTGGCTGAAATCGCGATCCCGAAATCATCGATTTTCCACGAGGCAAATTACGTCAGAACGGACGCTTGCATGGGTATAGAAGGATTGCCTCAAAGCGCAACGGGACAAACTGCAATTTGGACAGGAATCAATGCTCCCTATGCAGTGCAAAGGCATGTGAGCGGATTTCCTACATTTACCTTGAAAAAAATTATCAGCAAGTATTCAGTCCTGAAAATTCTGACAGAAAGAGGCCTGAAAGCGGGGTTTATGAATTGCTACAGCCCTTTATATTTTGAGCAAATCAAAAAAAAACCGCGACACGTTTCTGCGTCTACTTTGATTCAGATGGCCGCCGGTGTTCCATTCAAGGGAATTGATGACCTGCGAAACGGAAGCGGTATTTACATGGACATAACGCACGAATTTCTGAGAGTCATCGCAAAGAATTATCTCGAACCGACTGACGCACTAATGGAACTAAGGGATCCGTACGAAATGGGAGAAAGGCTCTACGGAAATGCCTGTGGCTATGACCTTGCAATATTCGAATATTTCCTGACCGACAAAGTTGGCCACGACATGAATTGGGAAAATGCGAAAATAGTAATAAACACTCTGGAAGCTTTTTTCAAAGGAATCTGGAAAAATTTCGATTGCTCCAGAGACCAGATTATCATCACATCGGATCACGGGAATCTAGAAGACCTCACAACAAATAAACACACTTCTAATCCGGTTCCAACTATTTTATACGGAAAACATTCTACAAAGCTAAGCGAAAATATCAAAAGCCTTTGCGATATTGTTCCTGAAATTTATTCTATCCTTGGACTCGATGTCCAACTAAACCAGAAAGAATTCGTTAATCATTCTTCGGAAAGTTCGGCCTAGGAACCTCTGGATGCAAAATCTCGTCTTCACTCGGAATTTCTTTCGGGTCCCTGTCTCGGAAGCTTGACGACCGGAGATATACATCCTCTGTCAACAATTCCATACACTCTTTCTTCCAAGCGATCGACCTTTCCGAAATATTATTTCTAGGGTATCGGTCAATGATGGATTGAAATACGGAAGCGGCTTTCTCATAACTTCCCCACTTGAATAAGATCGTTCCTTTTCGAAATAAAGCTGATTGATCAAGTGATGTATCCGAATTCGTTAATACTCGATCGATAAATCTAAGAGCCTCTTTGCCTTTTCCGAGTGACGCATAACTTTCAGCAATATAGTACAGGGCTTTTTCTTCCAGCTTGTTTGAATCTTTTAAAGAGAGAATTTTCTTGAAAGAATCGATCGCGCGAAGAAATTCTCGTTTATGGTAATAATCTTTTCCTCTCTGAAAAATCGACGAGGCGTATTCGGAAACATTTTTGTCTCCATCTATGTCGAAATATCTGCCGTCGGATAGATAATCGTCAAATATTTCGTATGACGCCCAATCTTTTCCCTGCCCGAACAATACTCTACCCCATCCGATTCTTGCGTGTGTATTAGTTGCATCTTCTTGAACAGCAAGAGAATAATTTTTTCTCGCCTTCTCCAATTCCCGCTTTCGAAAATAAAAATCTCCGAATGAGCTAAGCGCAAGAGAACGGATTTTTTTGTCGTCGCTTTTCTTCAGCACTTCATCCAGATGGCCCTTTCCTTCCTCTTCCCGATTCAATTTCAAAAGGAGATTGCCTAACGCATACGATAAATTTTCACGGTCTTTGTTCCAACTGCCGGAACTGCTGTTTTGGTTTAGTTCGCGATAAATTTCTATCGCGCGCATCTGATCGTTATTTTTCTCCAAAGCCCGCCCCAGACCGAACTTTACTTTGAATTTGTATTTTTCACTTTCTTCTTTGGAATTCAATTCAGAGAATATGGCAAGAGCTTTTTCATGGCTCGGTTTTGCCGACTGGAGCAGTAGTTCCTCACCCTCGCGTATCTTTTCCAATAGCGCTTGCGTTTTTTGGTTTTCGTTAAAAATTACCGACTGGAACACGGCAGTAAATACTCCTCCCCCGATTAATAAAAAACCCGCAAGTACGATAACTACTCTAGTATTCATTTTCTAGCTCCCAACATCTCAAGACATCTTTTTATATAAAAATCAGTTCTCTCTTCATTATAAAGTCTGGCCTCATCTTTTAGCATATAGTGCAGAGCCTCTCTGTAATTTCCCATTCTGAAATAAGAAAGCGCGATATACAAAAAAGCTTTGCCCCGATAAAATGAATCCTTTTCTTTTTCCAGATATTCCTTCAGTCTAAAAACCGCTTCTTCATACCTTTTCTTCCAATAGGTATTCTTAAGGATTTCATACAAATCATTCGGATTGGCATGAACAACAGATTCTTCTTTTTTTACCGGTTCAACTTTTTTTTTCGGTTTTTCATCCTCATCATCATCTTCGTCATCTTTATTTGCCTGCTTTGCATCCGTTGGTTGCAGTCCTTCGGGCTTATCTTTGTCCATCACATAAAATACACGGACAAAACTTTTATTCTTCACAAGAGGGAGCGTTTCTTTTTCGTTTACGGTAACTGACACTCCATAGTATAGTGTTTGGGATTTATGTAAGTCCTGATCCAGAAAAGTCGTATCGGGGTGATTAACTTCCACAAACTTTTCTGCTTTATTGATCGCAGGCAAACTGGACAAAGGCTCGGAAGATTTGTAAATAGTGTACTTAGGTGAAATAGAGTCTGCATTCGCTGGAGGCTCCCACTTCAGCCGCAAGAATTGTCCTTCTTTAGTTACCAAAAGACTTCTGATATAATGCTCAGAGCTCTCTTTTTTTTTGCCTTCTTCACCTTCAGGCTCCAAATCTACATTATCATTATTCTCCACAGGACGTTTGATTACGATCGGTTTCGCAGTATAATTCTGATCTGAGTAAAACGCAACACTGCCTTTCCTTACATCACTTGCCATTACGATTGCATAATAATATTTCCCTGATCGAAGGTTCGAATCTGTAAACGAAGTAATTCCATCTTTTTTATTGCTTGGATATTTTCCAAGAGAATCTGCAACTTGAAGCTTATCCATTGAATCGATTAATGAGTATGACCTCGCAATAATCACTTCACCCTCTTCTGAAGGAGCTTCCCAATCCAGCCGGACTGATTTTTTATTGGGCAAGATTTTCACGGAAAGATTTTTCACAGTCGTTGGGCCAGGAGAGTCGTTTTTTGGAGGCTGATCCGAAGCCGGTTTATTTTCTGTTTTAGGATTCTTTTCCGCGTTTGCAGGATCGTCTGCGTTATTGGCTCCCGCCATAACAGTTATAAAAAAGCTATAAATCAGCCAAAAAGATATGATTTTTTTAGGGGTAGACATAACCATTATTAAATATCGACAAGGAAAAGGTTAAATTTCAACGATAAATGAAAATTTAGCGTCTGAATTTGAGGCCAAATTTGTAAAATTTCCGAAAATCAAGTTCCGGTTTTAAATCTTAGAATCACCTTAAAGTCTTTTTTGAACTCAGACTGAATTTCTATGGCTGCTCCTCCCACATCCGCCATTCTTTTTACGATGAATAGGCCTAGGCCGCTTCCCTGCTGCTCATTCTTTTTTCTATCGAATTGAATAAAAGCGCCAATTTTATGGATTTGTTCCTCGGTCAATCCTTCACCCTCGTTGGAAAATTCCATTAAATAATTTCCCGTCCCATCGGGCTTTCCCGTTATGCTTACAATTCCGTTATTGGGGGAAAATTTGAATGCATTGTCTACAAGCTCCTCTACGATTTTCGGGAAAAAGGAAATGCAAAAGTTTACAGAACACTCATCCACTTGAATCCGCAAATCCAGATTTTTTGCATACTTTGGCAACAAAGCCTCTGCGATCGACCTTGCCTTATCTTCGGTAATCAGCATTTTGGAGGGAACATATTCATTCTGAAGTATTTCTTTTTCCCGCATCAATTTCTGGCTGAGTAAAAAATTATCCAGAGTCCTTTTGAGGCGAAATCCCGATTGCAAAACGGCATTCAGTAGCTTCTGCATCTGCTCCTTGGGAATCTTTTCAAAGGACTGAAGCATAAACTCGGCAGGAAGAATAATTCCATTCAGAGGAGTATTAAATTCATGCGAAGAAGTTCTGTTTAGAGCGAGCAATAGCTCATCAACTCGGTTACTAACGTCCGATTGAATATTTTCGACTTTTGCTAAGCGGTTTTCTACTGCACGAAGCAGATCCTTCACATCAAAAGGTTTTGTCAGGTAATCATCCGCTCCAAGATTCATGCCTTCGCGTATATCTTTTAAATCCTGCCTGGCTGATAAAAAGATTACAGGAGTGTTTGCAAATTCTTTTTTTTCCCTGAGGAGCTTTAAGAATTCATGTCCGTTCATTTCCGGCATCATAATATCCGAAATAATTATGTCCGGCATATACTGCTCGATCCGGTTGATTGCATCTTTGCCGCTGCCTTCACAATTGACAATATATCCCTTTAAAGTCAAAATCTCGCAAAGATTTTCTTTTATTGAAATTTCATCGTCTATAATTAAAACTTTTTTCATTGATTCATTATCGGAATCGTAATTTTGAACTCTGTTCCCCGGTTTAACTCGCTTACAACTTCGATTTTCCCATTATGTAGCTCCACAAATTCTTTGACTACTACCAATCCAAGGCCTGTGCCTTGGATATTGGATGAGTTTGATGCGCGAAAGAAGGACTGAAAAAGATTTTTCTGCTCATCTTTTGGTATTCCGATACCGTTGTCTTTTATCACAATCATAAAATCATTTTTCCGGAAATCAAGAAATAATACTGGACTCCCTGAAGAATATTTATACGCATTCGCTAGAAGATTGGAAATAATATGAATCATTAAACCTTCATCAACGTAGACCTTATAGGGAAATCCATTGAATGAAAAAACGATTTTCCTGTCTTTGTACATTACATCGAATCTCTGACCGAGAATCGACCTGCAAAGTTGCACCATGTCAACAGAAGAGCGCTTAATTGAAAACTTCAGCGAATTCAGCCTGCCAAAAGTCAAAATATCGTCCAATAGATAGTTCAGCCGGTCTATCTCGCTCTGAATTCTCAAATAGTGATTTTGGAATTTTTCAGTTGTTTTCTTCTCAAAATCCTCAAGATACATTTCCAGAATTTGAATACTGGATTTAATCGAAGTAAGAGGAGTCCTGAACTGGTGAGAAACCATTGAAACAAAATCCGATTTTAACCGGTTCAATTCCCTCTCCTTGTCCAGAGCTTCTCGCAATTTCTGCTCAGTGTTTTTTCTTTCCGTAATATCCTGGGCGATACCAACCGACATCAGCTCCGATGTTTCACTTGCCCGGAAAACGAAAGTCCTGGACCATATCCACCTAATGCTTCCATCACTCTTCCGGATTCGATACTCTTCATCAAAATCCATCTCTTCCGTATAAATTTTTTTGAATGACTGAAGCACTCTTTCCTTATCTTCATCTAGGATTTTATGCAGAAAATCCCTTCGGTCTCTGTACAAATCTTCAGGCTTGCCTTCAAACATGGTCACATAAGCGGGATTCACATATAAAATGTTATTCTGGGTTCCTATCCATAACACATGCTCAATTTTCTCAGCAAGGAGGCGAAATTTTTTCTCACTCTCCAATAACGCTGATTCAGCCTCTTTGATAGAATCAATGTTCTCGGCGATAAGGATAAAGAATTCGATTTCCGAGTGATTATAGACCCCTGACAAACTCACTCTGGCCCATAAAGAATTTCTGTCTTTTTTCACAAATCTTTTCTCGGCGATAAAATTATGTATTTCTCCATTTGCCAACTGACGCATGAATTCCCGATCTTGATTCCGATCCTCTGGATGCGTGAGATCCTCGATTTTTTTTTCATGCAAATACTCCGGTCGATACCCAAGCATCGCCGAAAAAGTTGGATTCACAAAAATAATATCTTCTTCCGAATTCATGAGAACGATTCCGGTATTCGAGTATTCAAAAATGGCATTTAATTTTTTCTCTCTGTCATTCAGTTGCTCAATCACCTCAAGAGTAGTTTCTATCGTTTTGCGGTATTTTTTTTCCAGACCTTCTCTCGAATTTTCCAATTCAAAAAGATAATTTATATTCGAGAAAAAAAGCACAATGGTAGCAACTACCACCCGGAAGATCACTAGAATCTTGACCAGATAAATGTAGAACTCAGGTAAACTGTAAGGTTCGAAAATCTTGAACTCAAAAACGACTAATCCGAGAAAAAAAATGGACATTGTCACGCCGAACAGAATGGATTTCCTATCAATTCTGTCGGAGATAAAAAAAGGCAGAACAAGAGTAAAGAAAAAAGAAATTTCGAAATATTAAGAAGCTCCCGACAACCCGAATAAAAGATAAAACGAAACATTCAAAATGGTCAATATGGATATTCTTGAAGGGTAGTATTTCCGGAAGTGGTTCAGAATTATCGGGAACGTTAAAAGACCGGCAAAAAATAAATTCAAATATGCGAGATGGGTTACGCCGATGACAAGATAAATCCCTGCATACAAAAATCCTATCAGGATCAGAGTAACGCAGATTATATTGATTGTTCTGGTTTGATTTTTGCGCTTTGCAGAATCTCCGGGAAAAACTCCTATGTCAAATAGTCTAACCATTTATTTAGGAATTGAATATATGTATAAAAAAGATAGTCAATAATTGTTTGCAAAGACTGAAAAAAAACGATAAGGCGAGACATTGCTATTACTTCATATTCAAGACATTTTTTTCACGATTATCCACTTTATGATCATAATCGTAAACTTATTCGGATGGATCCTCCCGATTTCCAGAAAATTCAATCTTGTCCTTCTGACTCTAACCCTGCTATCTTGGATTGGCCTCGGTTATTTTTACGGGATCGGCTACTGCCCCATAACTGACTGGCACTGGAGAGTAAAAGAAAATATGGGAGAAACCAATCTGCCGAACTCCTATATAAAATATTTTTTAGACAAGTTTTTTCAGATTGACTCAAATCCTTTTTATGTGGACGTTTTAACGGGAGGATCATTCTTTGCGGCTTTTATCCTTTCGATTTATGCAAATTTTTTCAAGAAAAGACTCAAGTAGATTCTTTCATACGAACCGTAAAATTCTACACCACATGATGATACACACCAGAACAGTCTTCAAAAACAAAGCCGGGCAATTATTTTACCTATACCTATCGCGATTCAGTTTGATTCTAATATTTCAGTCCGCAGCAATCATCCCGATCGACCTTCCAAAGGAGCCAAATTCGCCTAACGTTCCGGATGTGACCGATAAAACAGACAAAGATGCTCGCGGAGAAAAAAAGAAAAACTCAAAAGAAATCAAAATCCGGCTTTGTGATAACAGGGAGGTTAAAGGGCTGTGGGAATCTGACAAGGAAGAAATCAGCTTTTCTCACAATAAAGAAGGCATTATCTACAGCAAAAAAATAAAATTCTCTGAGGTTTCGGCAATCAAAATCGTAACATGGGAAGGTAAATTCATAAAGAGGAAAAGTGACGGCAAACTTTTCAAAATGCTCCCAAAAAAAGTCGAAATCATAAGCGGCACTACCAGATTTATGAAAGAAGGGCTTCTGGAATTCGCAGAATTTTCCATTCAAAATGAAAACGGTTCCGCAAAACTATACACCTACTGGATGGATTCTCTTAGCGATACAGGCAAATGGTATTCCAATCTTCCTGCATTTTCCGGGGCAGAGAGAAAAGAATGCCACGCGGATGTTGTGAGGGAAGTATTTTTTTGAGACTCTTTTTTTGCAGTTTGCCTACTAGAAAAAATCATAATACCTAACCTCGGACAGTGGATTTTAACCCACTGTCCGGCTCTACTAATCAAGGTACTATTTTACGTAACAAACTTTTTATCCCCACCTCAACAAGGAGTTTTAGAGTGGATCAAAAACCTTAAACCAATTGAAGCCTAAAAAGTCTTTCCGATTCTTAGTGTAAAATTCTGTAACGCCATTTCGTTTGAGTGTCACAGCCAGAGCAAGATCAAATGTACGTGAGGCAGGAAAATCACGCTTCTCCATCGTTTTCAGAACTTCTTCCATAAATTCCGATTCAAAAGCACAATGTAAAAAACCGGATTTCATTCTATAAAATCGAATAACAGAGGCCGCATCGGTAGCATTGAGAGGTTTACCAAGCACAATGGGATTGCGTAGTAATCGGTAGATTTCAAAATAGACCTGGTCTGCAACAATCCAAGCCTGAGGACATTTCATAGCTACTTGTATAAAATCAAAAGCCTTTCTGTGTTCTTTTGAATCCTGATTTACGGCATAGAAAAGCAGGTTTGTATCAAAACTTTTCATAGGCCACGGTCAGAATAGGCAACCCGGCGAAGTTCTTTTGCTCCAACTTTTACAGTTCCGGCATGAAACGTTGGAGGCTTCCGGGAAACGGACTTACTTTTTTCCGGATAACGGGAGAGAAGAATTTGAACCGACTCACGGACAAGTTCGCTTACTGGACGATCCTCTTCATTTGCGATTTCCCGCAATCGGTTTAATTGCGGTTCAGGAAACAGAATTTGTAATTTTTGCATGTATCCATGCTATACATGGAGATATGAAAGTCAATTCGATTTTGGCAAGATTTTAGAATGTTTGGAAACATGTATGTGCATTTGTTATACGATCTTGCTATCCACCATATTTTTGATATTTTCAGCCATACTTTTATATTTTCCTCTGCTTTTCTCAACCGGTTCAAAGACTCGCGTCTGCTCTCTTTCATAAAAGTACAGCTTCAGCAAATCCGTAATACACTACATTTCCCGGAACGTTTCTCTTCTCCTGAATTTCAATCTCGCTTTGAATAATAATATCAGCGCAAATTTTTTCTTTAGCTAACAGATTCCTAAGGTTTGCGCGGAGAGCTAACTTTTCTTTTGGTATATAAGTTTCCTCTGTTACCGGCAAAATATCATAATCGCTATCCGGCTATTTATCCTTTCTTGCCCTAGAACCAAATAAATAAACCCTACAACGCGGTAAAAGATCATAGGAAGTTTTTTTAATAGTTTCTAGTTCAGTAGTTATCTCCATTTCAATCTCTCAGTCCCTTCAAAATATCATAGACCTATATAAAATTAAAGCAATTTTTTTATACAGCTGCAGCGCTTTTTTTTCAAGGCCGACTTGTTTGCAAGCCCAATTGGAAAATATCGCAAACAAAAAAGCCAGAATAGCAAGAATCAGATATTTCTTTCCAAATTCGAAAAGCTTTTTATATGGGGGAGCATTTGTTTAATTATATTCATATTTGTACTAAGCATCCTCAGTAGTGGGCTATTTCGGATATTCGTCTCGAATTTTTTGGATGACTTCTTTTAATTTAGCCAGATCCTTTTTGCAAATGGCAAATATTTCCTCGGGGTCGATATTAAAGTAATCATGCGCAAGAATATCCCTAACCCCTTTGACTCCAGGCCAGTAAATTTCCTCATATTGTGACAGAATTACACCTTTTGAAATTTTATCGAGATTCTTGATGTTTTCTCCGATGGAAATCAACATCATCGCAATGGAATCGAGTTGATCGATTCCTAAATCGTTTTTTATAAAATCCTCAGGTTAATGAATATCACCGGATCTTCTTTCAATTCTACGAATCGCTTCTTGAATCTGTTCAATGATTGGAATTACCAGACTCTCACCGGACATACAAGACTTCTCTATCAATTCGTTCCTTCAAATTGTGATTCATCTTGTTTGAATAACGGACTAAATCAACTTCGCTTTCTAAGAGATTTTCAAGCTCGATTTTTAATGCAGAGCGCTTAAACAAGTCGGGTTCCATTTCAACGACAATATCAATATCACTTTCACTATTAGCTTCGTTCCTTGCTACTGATCCGAATATTCCTATGCGTGTAATGGAATATTTGTCTGATAGTTTAGGGAAATAATTTTTGATCGCTGAAAGAATTGTATTTTTATCACGAATCATTTTTTTGACTCTGTTTTGTATCTTGAAGGATGGCTTTGAGTTTATCTAAGCTTGCAGGAATTGTCAAGTTTTTAATAAATGTTTTTATACAAACTCATGATTTTTACCTCAAAGCCGGCGAGTTTCAGGCCCGCCGGTAATGATTAGATTAAGGAACAATTTTTCTGATTCTATAGGACTTTTGTAACCAAGCGTAGAATGAAGCCTTTGCCGGTTATAAAAAA
>CAYTEA010000005.1:0-175377 GCA_964436695.1 uncultured Leptospiraceae bacterium | reverse complement strand
AAGCAGCCGGCGCGCACGTACACGCCGGCGTCGGTGACGAACGCCGCCATGTGATTGAACTTGCAGCTTGACGACCAAACTATTGATGAAAGAGCAATCAGAATCCGCTTTAGGCCTGCAGTTCCAGAACTCGGCTTTGTGATCGCTTTTGAACTTGAATCAGGCTCTGCCGTAGGGCTATGTGCTCTTGGATGGAAGCTAATCAACGAGAAACCCTTCGATGATATCTGGCCTTCGGACGAGTGGAAAGATTGGAACACTATGTAATGATCAGAAGTTTCCTTGCTCTTCCGCATAACGGTCTGTCATTCCGGCGATGTAGTCAGTAACTACTCTGTGGACTCCCTCGTCCGGAATTTTTTCAACATAGGATGTGGGCATTACTTTTGGAAACTTCGCATAATAATGAAATAGCTTTTCAATGATATCCTGTCCTTTTTTTGCCATACTCATTACTTCCTTGTGCTTGTATAGATTTTCCAGTAAGAATTTTTTTAATTCACCTACTTCCCTTTGCATTTCATTTGAATAAGATACTATCTTTTCTCCGGATTTCCATACTCTGGTCAAATCGCCAAAAGAATTTACTCCATTGGTTATCAATCTGCGGTCTGTTTCCATGAGTAGGTCGGTTGTCATCTCATTTAGAATTTCCCGAATGCACCCCCGGACCAAAAGAATTTCCTCACTTGATTTATTTTTTTCCTTAAGCCTGGTGAAATTTCTTTTCCAGATTTCGAGAGAGTTCAAATCTTCCGTAAATATAAGATTTCTTTCAATTCCATCTTCTATATCATGAGAGTTATACGCGATTTCATCTGCAAAATCTGTTACAAGGGATTCGAGGCTCGGGCCTTCTTCGTTTCGTTCTGCTTTCAACGTGGAGGAGTCGTAATCTCCTCCGTGTTTCATAATCCCCTGAAGAGTTTTTCTTGTCAGATTCAAACCGGGAAAATCCGGGTAACGGTTTTCCAGTTTTTGAACGACACGTAGAGACTGCTTGTTATGCTCAAATCCTCCATGGGATTTCATTAATTCGGATAGAATTTCCTGTCCGGCGTGACCGAATGGAGCGTGTCCCAGATCGTGCGCTAGCGCAACGCACTCGCTCAGGTGAACATTTAGTCCCAGAGAAGTTGCGATCGTTCTGGATACTCCGGCAACCTCAAGCGTGTGCGTTAGTCGCGTTCTGTAGTTGTCGCCTTCCGAATTAATAAACACCTGAGTTTTGTATTCGAGCCGTTTAAATGCCCTGGAATGAACAATTCGGTCTTTATCTCTTTGGAATGGAAGCCTGTATTCGTGCTCTTTTTCTTGATACAACCTGCCGCCGGAATCGGAACTTTTTACACCATAGGGAGAAAGAACCAGCTCTTCTTCTTTGTATAGGTCGGTAACTTTTTTTAACATTTAAATTCGATTATATGAAAATTCCTTTTGGTATGAAATTTTCTGAATTTACCAGTTCCATTAGATCCCCTCCAACTCCCATTACTAGAAATCCTTGCGCCTCTGATAATTTTATGATCTTTTCTGAAATATCGAAACCAGCGAGAATTCCAAACACTTGCTTTCCTTTATATGCAGGAAACCAGTATGAAAGCTCCTTAATGTGATCCTTCAGTTGGGAGATGTCATTTTCCCTGATTGTAGTTTTTGTGGAGTTCAAAAAAATCCTATCGCGATATATTCCGATTGCATCATATTCCTGGTTCTGGCCGTACTTTTTTAGTTTAATGTTGATGGAAAATTCTTCTAGTTCAAATCCGAATTTTTCCAGAATTATTCTCGGCATGCTTGGGATGACCAGATCTTCAACAATGGTACCCAGCTTTCGGGACATCTCGCCGAATTTTTTATTCATATCTCTAACATTGTCTTTCATTTCTGAAATAAATTGTAGCGTACTATTCTTAAAATCTTTCATCTCATCTTTGAAATCTTTCATTTCATCTTTAAATTCTTTCATTTCATCTTTAAATTCTTTCATCTCATCTTTGAAATCTTTCATCTCATCTTTGAAATCTTTCATCTCAGCTTTGAATTCTTTCATCTCGGCTTTGAATTCTTCAGTGGAATTATAAGATTTGTTGAATTCGATTCCTACGGAGTGAATAAAGTTCTGTAGTGCGATTTCCAGGTTATCTACTCTTTCTTCCAATGCAGGCATGTTTAAATCCTGGCATATTTTTTTAATCAGTCAAGAATTTTTGGTAAAAATTGCAATGGAAAATTGCAGAAAATATTCGTTTTGTAGCATTTTTATGAATGATTTCGAATTTTTTTTGATGATAGCCGTAAAAAAACCAAATCTAAAAAAAATGAAGCGCTAGTATTCAATAGAGTCCTTACATGTCGAAAGTTTCCTTCAGAGAAATGAAGAACTTCTTCCAAATTTCTTTTGTGATACTTAGTTCGTTTCTTAACTCATTAGCCGCCTTTTCATCTGATAGAATTGAGAAAAATTTATCCAATTGGAGATTTCCTTTTTCAAGGTAGAAGGATTTTCCGGGTTTTGAAAAATTCATGACGTAGTTGTTGGCCTTCCCCGGTTCGAGGCAAATATTTAAATTGGGAGACTTCATCAATTCTTCCAATGCCAATTTATTTTTTACAGACATTTTCTGTTGATATATCTTTGAGGCAAGCGACTCAAGAGATTTTTTTCTATTTACTCCAGGTAAAGAGTAGTTTTCGTATCCTGTCCCCCGGCAGTGGGTCTTGAATCCTTCTGAGAGAAATGATATACCGGAAAAAATAATCTCTTTTCCTCCAAAAAAAGAAGTGAGCTCCTTGGCCAATCCGGCAACATTTAAAGAAGGATTTCGCATGACGCATGAAGAAAGGCAATTCAATTCTGCTAAAATTTGATCTAGAGGATAAGTTGAGAAGTAAATGATCAGAGGATTTTTTTTTCTGAAGATTTCTGAATTTCCACCAATCCAGGTCAGAATCGGGACAGATTCGGGGAAGTCATTGCGGAAATGAAAGGCCGTTCCCCTTCCAGAGTCAATGGATAGAACAATATCCGGTAGAATATTGTTCTTGTACAAAAAATAGGATGAGGTATCGCTGGTGATTAGAAATAAATATTGTCTATGCTCTTGAATCCAAAAGATATCACTTTCCAGGCCGGGTGATGCACCTGCAAACAACACAATTTTATTTTTTAAGTCAATAGAATTGTTTTTTAAAAAGAAAAATTCACGGTTTTGTAATTCACGAAGGTTTATAGAATAATTTTTCAACCAGATTCTTGAGAAAAAACCGATGGTGCTTTTGTTTGTTTCGGGTTGAAATTGTTTAAATAATTCTTCGGAAAATTTTTCGTATTTTTCTTTTAAATTCCTTTTATAAAATGGATGGATGATGAGTTGCAGGCTTTTTTTACCAAGAAGCTTGGATTTTTCAATTTTGGGTGATTGAATTATGCCGAATGAAGAATTTGAGGTTGCAAATTTTTTCTGAATTTCAGAAAGGATGCTTTGAAGTTCTTCGGATCCTTGAAGCTCTTCAAAAGGTTCATAGGCAATGGCGTCAATTTTTTCATTGAACAAGTTTAGAATCCCTTCTATGTGGTACCCCAGACCGATTCCGTAAAAAACATAGAGAGTGGTTTTTGGATCTGTTCCTTGAGTGCTGGATTGGATGAATCTTTCCCCTTCCAGGGAAGGATTGGACATTGAATGGATGTATTGACTTGTTTGGCTATCGAATAAAACTCTAAAGCCTTTGGAATTGGTTAGTAACTGGAAGCGATTCGGATTATTTCCTATTTGTCATCCTCATCGTCATCATCTTCAAGCTCCTCATCATCCTCGTCGTCAAAATCATCTTCTTCAGAATCCATTTCTCCGGATTCATCATCCTCTGAGAATACTTTCACCGGCTTTGCTTCCTCTTCAGGAATATCCTCTTCCTCGGTAACTTCTTCTATCACAGGAGCTGCAGAATTAGATTTGGCAAAAACGTTATTGAAGTCCTTTTTGTAAGGGGAATCGGAAAGATTTGCCTCATCCTGAAGTTTCTTTCTCTCCTCCGCAGTGAAATATCCGAATTGAACCATTTTTTCTGAAATGGCGTGCAATGCTTGAACCGCGAATTTTCTTGACTTCATTTTTTTAGGAATATCGATTTTATCGATTTTGTCAAGAGCAGCAAAACCGACAGCCGTCATTTCGTATTTATTGGAGCGGGTTAATTCTACGAGTTTTAGAATATCAAATTCTTGATGAGAGCTCATGCGACCTTCCTAGACTAGATATTATAGGATTTTACCAGATTTTCTAAGTTCAGATTTTCGTCAATTCTTTTTCGGCAGATGGTTGAATTTCCTGCTTCGCTGCGAAAAGTGGGGACAAATTTTGCTATACATTAAATAAGTCTGGATTCTTTAGTTTTTTATAGGACGATTTTTTGCAAATTATGAAAAAGTTACTGGCTTTGTCTTTTTATTTTCTTGTCTACTGCTCTCCCAAAATTGACTCCAATTTCGGAGTCAATGAATTTGAAGGGGTCTTTCTGGATGGGAAATCCGTCAAATTTTCCGAGTTGAATTATGACCGGATTGCTCTGAATGTATATTCTCCAACCTGTGTTCCATGCGTAAAAGAAATTCCAGCGCTCAACTATATCGTTCGGCAAATTTTGGGCAAAAAAAACCTGGCACTGTTTATGGTCGTCGACCCATACCAGCTAGTTGAGAATTCCGAAAAAATGCAATTTGACGAGATTTTTCCAAAGGTGAAGGAAGTCATGCAGAAAGAAATCTTGGCCCGCAATATTCAGTTTCCCGTGATTGTCATGAAAAGGCCGTTTCGGGTAAACCCGGAGGGAGGGTTGGTTACCGGCACGCCGGAAACCCTGCTTTTTAAAACGAAGCCGCTATCTCTTTATTACAACTTTATCGGGCCGATATCCGAGGCCAATGAATTATCCGTAATTAATCAGGATGCAAAAATCCTTTTTTTTCTGAGAATGCTGGGAGGGTGATCGAAAATGAGAAGCTTAATAGTTAGATTTATAGATTGTGAGGGGCCGGGAATTTTGGAGAAAATTCTACGCGAGGAAAAATATTCGATTTCGTATCACGATGCATTTAAAAGAAGTGAAAAAATCATTCCTAACGCTCATCTTATGTTTGATATTCTGATATTGATGGGAGGCCCTCAGTCTGTTGAGGATGACTCTCAGGCAGAATTTTTTTCTCCTTATTTCGAATTGGTTCGAGATTTCCTGTCAATTCCAAATCGGAAGGTCATTGGGGTTTGTTTGGGAGCGCAAATTTTATCCAGGGTTCTTGGGGGGTGGGTTGTCAAAGGAACGAAGGGGATCGAAGCCGGTTTCTCAACAGTAACGATACGAGACAGATCGGATTCCATTTTTGAAGGAATTTCAGTTGCCTCCGGTACCGCTTTTCATTTGCATGAAGACACCTTTACAATCCCGGAAAAAGCGAAACTTCTTATGTCAAGTGAAATGTATGAGAATCAGTTGTTTTCTTTTGAAAACAGGGTTTTTGGTTTTCAGTGCCATTTGGAGGCAACTCTGCCGATGGTGGAAAATTGGTCCGGAATTCACAGGGAATTTATTGCGAAATCGCCTAACGCATATCCTGTTCTGGATAAGCAAATGCAGTCGGATGCGGAAGACTTCGGCGGAAAAATTTTTAGAAATATTATCAGAAAGAATCTAAATTCAGTTGAACGGAAATAAAGAATGATCCAAAAAACATTAAATTTAATATTCGGAAGCAAATACGAAAGAGACTTAAAAAAACTAATTCCGATTGTCGAAAAAATCAATATTCTTGAAGAAAAAATTAGCTGTCTGTCCGACCTGGAGTTGAAAAATCAAACCCATGTTTTGAAAGAAAGATTGGCAAAAGGCGAGACGTTAGACGATATTCTGCCGGAAGCCTTCGCAACTGTCAGGGAAACCTCCAAAAGAACGTTGGGGCTAAGGCACTACGACGTTCAGATGATGGGGGCAGTGGCGCTTCATAGGGGCAATATTGCAGAGATGAAAACAGGAGAGGGAAAGACACTCACGTCAACTCTCGCAGTATATTTGAATTCTCTTGCGGGTAGGGGGGTTCATGTCGTTACGGTAAACGACTATCTCGCAAAACGGGATGCAAATTGGATGAAGCCGATTTATGAATTTCTCGGAGTGACTGTTGGTATCATCCAACATGATATGGAACACGACGAGCGTCAAGAGGCTTATCGGGCTGATATTACTTATGGAACAAATAACGAATATGGATTCGATTATCTTCGGGACAATATGGTTTCCACACCGGAGCATAAGGTTCAAAGAGAACATTTTTTTGCAATAGTGGACGAGGTGGATTCCATTCTTATCGATGAAGCCAGAACCCCTCTCATTATTTCCGGTTCTACGGATGAGACTACTGATAAGTATATCAAAATAGACCGTATTATCCCAAAACTGAATCAGGGAGGAGATTTTGAAGTTGATGAGAAAGCGCGTAACGTCCTTCTTACGGAGACCGGGGTCGCAAATGTGGAAAAAATTCTGGGAGTGGAAAATCTCTATTCTCCGGAAAACGTGGAACTTGTCCACCATATTCACCAGGCATTAAAGGCTCATAAGATTTTTCACAGAGATGTTGACTACGTTGTTCAAAATGGCGAGGTCATCATCGTCGATGAATTTACAGGCCGATTGATGGCTGGAAGGCGTTATTCCGACGGGCTTCACCAGGCGCTCGAAGCAAAAGAGCGAGTCACAATTGCGAGAGAATCACAGACTCTAGCTTCGATTACTTTTCAGAATTATTTCAGGATTTATTCCAAGCTCGCCGGTATGACGGGAACCGCTGATACGGAGGCAGAGGAGTTTGCAAAAATCTACAAGCTGGACGTTATTGTTATTCCTCCTAACGTCCCAATGGTAAGGAAAGACTATCCCGATAAAGTTTACCGTACAGAAAGGGAAAAATTCGACGCAATCATTAAGGAAATTCAGTCTTTGCAGAAAAAAGGACAGCCGGTTCTTGTTGGAACGATATCCATCGAAAAATCGGAATTCCTTTCCGAAAAACTGAAAAGGCTTGGCCTTTCGCATAACGTATTGAATGCGAAGTTTCATGAAAAGGAAGCGGAAATCATCGCAAATGCCGGAAAGCCCGCTTCGATCACTATCGCAACCAATATGGCTGGCCGAGGTACTGATATTGTCTTGGGAGGAATTCAAGGCTACAAGGAACAGCTGGACTTGTGGAAAGAGGATGAGCCAACAATTCTAGAGTTCAAGGACTTCACCAAAAAGCTGGATTTTGATAATGCAAGAGCTACCTTGATTCGAATAGATGCGCAGGCAAAAAGGAAAAAAGCGGAAGAAATTCTTGGGCAGGCTGTCGCTTGGAAAGAGCGTCACGACCAGGTTCTCGAAAACGGGGGGCTATTCATTCTGGGTACCGAAAGGCACGAAGCCAGAAGGATCGACAATCAATTAAGAGGGCGATCCGGAAGGCAAGGTGATCCCGGAGCAAGTAGATTCTATCTGTCCTTGGAAGATGATCTGATGAGAATATTCGGGTCGGACAGAATCTCGTCGATCATGTTGAAGTTGGGCATGGAAGAGGGCCAGGAGATTGAACACAGGATGGTGACTAACGCAATTGCCAGATCACAAAAGCGAGTCGAAGGCCATAACTTTGATATTCGAAAGCATCTATTGGAGTATGACGATGTGATGAATCGTCAAAGGATGTTTATTTACAAAATCCGCAATGACGTATTGTACAAAAACGATGTTTCTGAGTTGATTCGAGCTTGGATAGATGAAGTTGTCGAAAATCAGATTTTGGCCAATTGTGACGGAAACAATCCGAATTCATGGGAGTTGGACAACTTCAATGAGTGGTTAGGCTCAGTCAATCTGAACCTGAACATAAAGGCAGAGGATTTCTCCAAGGGGAAAGCCCAGCTTATGCTATTTGAACATGTTTCTTCAAAAGCAAAAGAAGCCTATTCGGAAAAGATGGCGAAGGTATCAAAAGATATCTGGGGTTCTCTTGAGAGAAATATTTTTCTGGATATTCTGGATCACAGGTGGAAAGAACATCTTTATACGATGGATCATCTTCGAGAGGGGATTTGGACTGTCGGATACGGTGAAAAAAATCCTCTTGTTGAATACAAGCTTCAGGGATTCAAGCTTTTTGATCAGATGGTGGATAATCTGAAAGCAGAAATTATTACGTTTCTGTTTAGAGTCGAGGTTACTGAAAAAACCGAATGGAAAGAGGAAAAGGCCGAATACAAGAAAATCGGCGAGGAGTCACATGATTTTCATTTGGGCGGCCAAATTGAGCAGGGTTTTCAGTCTAACATAACAAAAAGGAAAGTCAATACCGATGTATCAAAAAGCGCAGGTGGAGCATCGACAAGAAAAAGCAGTCGAAGAAAAAAGTAAATTCTTGAAAATTCCGGAACTTCTTTTGCCTGCGGGAAGTCCGGAAAAAATGAAGACTGCGTATTTATTCGGGGCAGATGCCGTATATTGCGGGGTGCCAAGATATTCGCTCCGCGCAAGAGAAAACGAATTCCGAATGGAATCCCTGAAAGAGGCAGTGGATTTCGCCCACAGACTCGGAAAAAAAATTTACTTCACGATTAACGCAATACCCAGAAATTCCAAACTCCCGACTTTTCCGAAATATCTGGACGAAATGGCAGAAATGTCGCCTGACGCATTTATCATGGCGGATCCGGGGTTGATCCTTATCGCAAGAGAGCGCACGCCTCAGATAGATGTCCATATATCTGTGCAGGCGAATACGATGAACTATGCAACTGTGAAATTTTGGGAAAAAATCGGAGCAAAAAGAGTCATCCTTTCCCGCGAGGTCAGCATCAGAGAAGCCGGTGAAATCAAAAACGAGGTTCCATCGATGGAGATAGAAGTTTTTGTACATGGATCCATTTGCATTGCGCACAGCGGTAGATGCCTCATGAGCAATTATTTTGCAAAGAGGGACGCGAACCAGGGAGCCTGCAATAATGCATGCAGGGATCAATACCAAGTATTGGTAAAGAATTTAAGGCAAAATGAAGATTTTATGGAGATCGAAGAGGATAGTGATGGAACCTATCTTATGAATTCAAAAGACCTTCGCGCGATTGAATTTTTGAAGGATATAACCGATGCGGGAATTGATTCAATTAAAGTGGAGGGAAGGACCAAAAACGACTACTACGTGGCAATCGTTGCAAAATCCTACAGGACTGCGTTAGACGACATCAAATCCGGAAAACGATTCGATAGAAATCTATTAAAAGAACTGGAAAAAGTCGCTTCCAGAAAATATTTTTCAGGATTTTTAACCTACGGAATGGAAGATCGGGTAACACCGGAGGAAATGAATTTTCAGAATTATGAAGAAGGCGTTAGTGGAAATCAAAATCAAGTTTATGCGGGAAAGGTAACTTATTTTGATCAGGATGATTTTACGGTAAAAATAGAAATCAAAAATAAAATCAAGGTTGGGGATACCATCGAAGTGTTTTTCCCGAACGAGACTATAACAAAAAATTTTTTAGTCTCGGAGATCTACCACAAGAATGCACTAAAAGAAGTCATTAGTGGGGGAATGGGAGAAATACGGGTGAAGGTTCCATTTGAGATACCGGAGAATTCTTTTTTGAGCGTGGTGAAAAGTGCAAATTCTTGAATATATGTATGAATTGAGCCGAATTTTCCCAGTGGAATCCAAATGATACCGCGAAGTGAATTTATTTTAAATCCTTGACTGTCTTGAAGTTTATTCTATCTCTTATCAAACACCATCACGGAGGTTTTGATATGCAGCATAGTTTTCGCAAAAGATTTTTCCATACAATTCTGACCGGCTTTTTACTTGCTGTACCAAAATGCCCGATTCTGGCAGGCGAGTTTTATATGGGAGTTCGAACCTGGCAGGCCGAGTGGTCACCTGGGATTATTCATTCATACAGCAAGCAAGCAGATATGCGTAACTTTTTCGATTATCTGCAGAAAAGAAACTCAATTACTATAATCGGAAATGCCACCGAATCTGTCGGAGGTTTGTATGGTGGCCCTGTATTATCCTATATTACTGATGATAAAAAATTATCCTTTAGCCTTGTTACTCTGACTGGGAGGTCAGGACTCCAGAATTTATCTCAAATTACGACCAATAGTATCAGTTCAACCGGGACAAATCCATCCATGTATGTTGTATATACCGATAATTTTAAAAGCCAACCGGTTCGAAATGATTTGGATTTCAGCGCGGGTTACCAGGTACTGCAAAGGGTGAAAGTTTTTGCGGGATATAAATTCCAGAATTACACTTATGAGATGGATCATTCTTCTCAAGGAACTGTGACTGGTATCAATTCCAGCACATTTTTTAATTTTTCAACTGTAGGCTTTGGGAGCCGGACATTGTTCAGCAGGTATGGCGGGCCTGCTGCCGGTTTGGCGTATGGAATCCCGTTGAGCGATACCGGCTCACTTACATTTAGCCTTGGTTTTTACAAAGCGCAGGGAGTTGCTTCAAATGAGGAAAATTTATTCGTAACAAACGGTAGTAATAGTCCCGGCTTGAATCTCTTAAGCATAAGTAGAAATGAAAGCATAATCCTGATGAAAGGAGTAACAGCCGAGATAACCTATACTACCCGTGTGATTGAGTCCGTTCTGTTACAGTTTGGGTTGAGAGGGCAGTATAGCGCACTGATTATTCATAAGACAGGCAATAAAGAATTGAATTATGACAATGGTTCGACTCAAGCTTCTTACAGGCCTATTCCGGAAAATAAATACTACGATAGATTTCAGGGATTGACCTTCGGTGTTTTGTATAAATTATGAGAGGAAAAAAACTCAGGATATATGACTCAATATGCATTTAAAATAAGCTTCGGAAAAATGAAGTTCCAGGCCCTTTACGTTCTTCTTTATACAGTTTTTTCTCTGAATGGCTGTGGTTCTTCCCAAAATAGAGCCATTCATTCCATTCCTGATGAAAAGAAAAAAATCCTTCTGATTGAAAATTTCAAGAACAATAGTGTTGACGGCTCCAAATATGATCCCTGGAGTTACGGCTTGTCCAGCATGATTCAGGAAGACCTAATTCTTTCCGGGTATTTTAAACTGGTGAGCGAAGATTCCCGTTACAAATCTCTTCAGGAGCAGACATTGGGCCTGACCGGCCTTATCGATGACACAAAAGCCGTAAAAATGGGCAAGCTATTGGGAGCCAACTGGATTTTAGCTGGGGATTTCATCGTAATGGTAGACAGTATCAACATATCGGCAAGATTTATCGAAGTGGAAACCGGAAGGGTAATTGCCGTGTCCCAGAAGAGAGATAAGCTGAATCTGTTTTTTGAGGTGGTCAAATCTGCCAGCGTATCGCTTATGCAGCAGGTGAAGCTGGAACTTTCAGACACTGATGTAAGAATCATTACCTCTGCAATTGAAACCAAAAATATTGATGCATCTTTGTTCAATTATCACGGAGAATTTTCTTTAAAGAAAATCGAAGCCCTGAAAAATTCCAAAGACAAAGTTTCCGAAAGCGATATACTTAAGCTGGAAAATGCCGCAAGGGATGATTTCCGGAAGGCTCTTGACCTGGATCCTAAGTATGAAAAAGCCAAATCCAATCTCGGAAAATTGTCTTTGATGCTTCCAAGTTCCCTATAAATGATGCAATTGCAGAAGGGGCTTTCTTGTAAAAAATTAAGTGTAGAAAATCAATAAATCGTCATTTACTTAGCTTGTCCAGATTATGCGTTGCATGGGCCGGACAAATATTCAAAAATAATTTATGAACAGGCTCAAGTAACGATCATGTCTTTCAAGCTTCTTCTGGGAGCAAAAAATCTGTAATTGCTTCGGCCGAGCCTCGCAATCATCTGAATCTTGGCCGGACTCTTTGTAAGGGTTAGCTCTTCAAATCGATTTTTGAGTTTTTCCATTTCTGGAAATTCTTGTAGTATTTGACTAAGCGGGCTTAATTGCAAGGCGGCATGTGTTGTAGCCAAATGAAATCTGGCATAATCCATTCCAGCGAGTATCCAATCTTTCTTAGTATTCGTCTCGGTTCTAAAAAATACGAATCCTTTTGTCGAATCTACTACTCTTTGAAACATTGACAGACCGGCTTCAGTTCCACTTTTATCATGAAATTTATCCGGATCGCTACTTATGAAAAAAGTCTCTGCAATCCAACGTTTTAGGCCGGTTACTCCATTTCCAGGAAGAGAAATTCCATCTCTCAAAGAATAAATTTCTTCATCACTGAACCGAAACCAGATTCTGCTTTCATCATTAGTTCGAAAAGTGGTCATCTCAATTTTCATTGCTTGGTAGAAAATTTCCTTAAACGGTTTCATTTCTTTTTCGGTAATAATGAAACTCAAATTGCAACTTTCTGTTTTGCCAATTTCCATAATATTTTTCAATTCCTGCTCGGTAATGAAATTGCCTGAATAAATACTACGATTGGTGGCTCTCGAATTTAAAGAGTTAAATAGGATATGGCCGCTAACCGGACTTTGAACTAATTTTATTTGAGCGACGGGTTTTTTTCCAATTTCTCCTAACGTATAATCGCCCTCTGGCAGGATTTGAATCTGTGAATCATAACCGATCTGCTTTGCGCCGATTTTCAAATGTTCCAGAAATGTCCCCTGTCCGATATGAATTTGCCTTGCCGGCGGGTCTGTTGCCGGAAGAATTCTTTTTTCGTCAACATACAGGAGCATTTCCGTAGAGTTCAAAATTCTGAATTTCCATGCCTGGGTATTGTGGGGATTTGGAGCTGTAATACCAGTGTTTATTGCCTTTAAGATGGGGTCTGAATAATTCTCAGCATCTGCATTTAATAACGGGTCATTTCCTTTTTTGCCGGGTTGCCTAACGTTCATTGCAGAAGAACAGTATTTTAAAAATAGGGGCACTGTGAAAACCATTCCTGATTTAATCAAAAAATCTTTTCTGTTTAGAGTATTTTTTTTCATTTTTTTTCCTCGCCATATTTTACTATTTTTATATGGTTTGTCGACCGGACTAATTGGTTTGGACGTTTTTTTTGTATTCGGTAGGAGTTTTACCTGTAATTTTTTTGAAGGAGGAGTTAAAGGAAGATTTTGAATTGAATCCTGAGTCCAAAGCAATATTCAGAATATTTTGTTTCGTGCCACCTGGTTCTTTAAACTTCAATATTGCTTCATGAATTCTATATTCACTGACTATCTGATTGAATGATTTTTTAAAATAATCAGCGAATATCTGAGATGCGGTATGCGAAGTAATCTGAAAGTGGTCTGTGAGGCTTTTCATATTAAAATCCGGATCCAGGAACGGTTTTTCTTTTTCCAGATAGATTTTAATTTTTTTACCCAAGTCTTCTTTTATGTCATTTTTGATTTTTGATTTCTCGTATTTCTCCGGATTATCAAAAATCAGGCTCAATTTCTTGTTCGATGAATTTCGATAGATTATGTCATAAGACCGGAGGATTATCAATACCGAGATCAGAAAACTGTAGTAGCCTGAATTTATCAGATTTTTATTGAATAAAGAAATGAGCAGGGTTAGCGCAATTGATCCAAGAATCAGTATATGGTAGAGTAAATACTTTCTAGTCGAATTTTTACCTTCTGTCTCAAAACCGAGTTTTGTAAGCACGGTCTCATTACCAGCTGTGAGGTTCTGTCCATTTTGGGACTGGTTTTTGTATAAAATGAAGAAGGAGGATAAAACTCCTGCAAAATTATTTAAAGCCGAGAGGATGAAAATGATGTAACAGTCCGTATGCAGTTCCCTGAGATCCTCATACAAATATTGTATTTTGGTTGCAGAATCTGAGAGAAAAAACGGCAACAAGTAAAAAAAAATGATATTGGGAGTAATAAAAAAAACAATATCTCTCAATCGGATACGGTTTGTTTTTTCTAGTATACTTCTGGTTGAAATTGTGAAAAGCCCTCCGATAAGGCTGAAAAATACTAAACCGGTTCTAGCCAGAAACGGATAATTTAAAATCTTTTTTGAAATGTAAAGGTATCCGGAGAGTATGCTTAGAGCAATTATGAATAATAGAATTGACTGATATAGATATCCTGTATATTTTTTACGGTTCATTGCAAAGTAAAAAAAGAGTAGCAAGCTTTGCGATATTGCGGCAATGGACAGAAATTCGATCATTGATTTTTAGGGTGAAATCTAATTTTAAAGGGCATGGTATGAGCGCAAACCAAATTTAATCGGAGGAAAGATCAGAAAATTCAAAAGTGTAAAGTTAATATCGCATTGTAGGTGGTCGATGATCATTGTAATTAGTCGGATTTTCTTGGGTTTTTGCATGGTTAGTATCAGCTGTAAATATTTTTTGAAAAACACTTGACGCTTTTACCACATCGAAGAGAATTCCAGAGTTTTAAATTGAAAAAATCACTCTATTTTAGAATTTTAACTCGCAAACAAGGACGTTTCTTATGAAGTTTATCGAAAATTTATTTAGAATTTTTCTAAATGTAAAAATCCGAGTGAAGTTGATTATACTTGTCACTGGAATTGTACTATTCAGCGTAATTCCTTTATCTGCAATCGTGTTGTACCGAAATCAGGCTGTTGTGCTGGATAAAACTTTTGAGGTCTGCCGCAACCTGGCAAATAATATTGCCAATCTCGCAACCGAAGAACTTCTAATTAACGAGACTTTTGATTCCACCAGAACATCTATCACCAGATTAAAAGAGAGTAATATTTCGGGATTATTGGATTCCTATTTGATCAATATAGATGGGAAATATGTCGCAGAGCTGAATGAAAAGCATCTGGGAAGGATGGCTGATTCGAATGATTTGAAATATTTCGCAACTCTAAGCGCGCTTGACTTAAAAGAAATTGTAAGCAAGGAGAATTCCAAAGCAATACTTCGTTTTTCTTATCCGATTTTTATCGATTACAAAAAGGAAAAGATGAGGGTTGGGACTGCGGTTTTCGAATTTGACAAAGAAAAAGTGTATGAGCCTGTAGTGAAGATCCGTACAACAATATTCGGTGTCGGGGGAGTTCTTGTGGTTATCGGAGCTTTGATTGCGCTGGTTCTGGCGATATACATGACAAAACCGATTCACAAACTATCCGATGGGGCAAGAATTATCGGGCAGGGAAATCTGAACCACCGGATCAAGTTGTATGGGCAGGACGAACTCGGCCAGCTCGCGGCTCAATTTAATCAAATGACTACACAAATTCAGGATTTTACCCAGAATCTGGAGGACAAGGTGCGGCAAAGAACCGATGAGTTGAACCAGACTCTGCAGCAGGTGCACGCCTTGAAAGTTCAGCAGGACGGGGATTATTACCTAACCTCCCTTCTACTCAAACCACTTCAGCCGAATAATAACAAGAGCCAATTTGTGAAGACCGACTTTTATATGGAGCAGAAGAAGAAATTCGAGTTTCGCCAGTGGCAATCGGAAATAGGAGGGGATATTTGCATTACGGATACTATCCGGTTAAACAACCGCGACTATACTGCCTTCCTAAACGGCGATGCAATGGGTAAATCTATTCAGGGGGCGGGTGGAGCCCTCGTATTAGGAGTGGTATTTAATGCAGGACTCATTCGGTCAAGACTGCAAAGAAACCAAAAACTATTCCCGGAAGCCTGGTTAAAAGAAAGGTTCCTCGATTTGCATAACGTATTCTTGTCATTCGAAGGGAGTATGTATATTTCCATTTGTTTGGGCCTTGTCGATAACGAAACCGGATTGATGTACTATATTAATGCCGAGCATCCTTGGACTGTTCTATACCGCGACGGGAAGGCTAGTTTTCTGGAGGAGGAGCTTGCACTTCGAAAAATTGGAACACCTGAGCAAGAGGAAAGGTTTTTTGTCCGTGTATTCCAGCTTATGCCGGGGGATGTAATTATAACCGGATCGGATGGCCGTGACGACCTACTGGTAAAAAAGCAGGAAAGTGATGTTGAGTCGATGAATGAAGATGAGACTGAATTTTTGCGGCGGGTGGAGGAAGGTGATGGGAATTTAGAGAAAATTGCGGAGAGAATTCACGAAGTAGGAAAGATCATGGATGACTTTTCCGTGCTACGGGTAAGCTTTAAGGAGAGTCAGGAAGAATACGAGTATCTGGATGTTCCTTACGAGGTTCAGGAAACCGTCAGTGAAGGCTATAGCCTGATCGAAGCGGGAAAAGACAGCGAAGCTCTGGAGAAAGTGGAGAATTTATTTCAGGACAATCCAAAATTTCCAGATCTCCTTAAATTACTCGCAAGATTGTATTTTAATAAAGGGGAAATTATCAAATCTATCGAATGCCTGGAGCAGTATCTAAGTATTAATCCCGGAGACAACGAATACATTTATGCTTTATCCAACGCGTACAGGCAGATAGGAAAATATACGGATGCAGTAGATGTGGGAGAGAGGCTTTTCTTGCGGGACCCGAATAATTTCCTGAATCTGGTAAATCTGAGCGCTTCTTATCTTGAGTTAAAAATTCATAAGCGTGCAGAGATGATGATTGGAAGAGCTTTGGATAGGAATCCGGATGACCCTGTTGCGGTTCAGCTTAAGTTTGCAATTGATCGGGCGAAAAAGGAACTACCGGATGAAGAAAAGGAAGAATCGCAGAATACAATTTCGAGAGAAGAGCTTGAGGGAATGATTAAGCAAGCGGACAATTATTATGCAGAGAAGAGCTACATCCACGCCCAAAAACTGTATGAGAGGGTTCTTATGACTGATGAGCAAAATTCATATGTTCTATTCAGGGTAGCAAATTGTTGTTCTTTGACCGGGCATTTGGATGAGGCTGTTAAGTTTTACAACAGGGCTCTGGTGCTTGCTCCCGGCAATCACCACGCAAGAAATAATCTTGCTAGCACTTACTACAGAATCGGAAAATACGAACAGGCAAAAGAACAGTGGACGAGGGCAATTCATCTCCACCCAGGGTTTAAAACAGCAGAGATGAACTTGAGTCATTTGGAAAAAGTGATGTCCGAAAAAACAAAGGCTATTGCTTAATCCCATGAATAAAAAACCTTTGTTTATGTTTTGCCATTCATTCCGTTTATCCTTTGTAATCGGACTATTATTTTTATCTAGTTCCGTATTTTCCAAGGAATCAAAAGTAGTAGAAGTTCTGATGTCTTCCGACAGTATAATTTATGAACAAGGATTGTATGGAATTCAGTCCGTGGTCAAGATGGAACTGAAGGTAAACTACTTGGACATACTCAAGTCGGAACACTCGGATCTGGCTGTTTATTTTAGGGAACTGGAAGCATCCGGCGTTCCGTTATTTATTGCGATCGGCGCCCCGGCCGCAAAAATTGCGAGAGAATACCTAAAAAAAACTCCCCTCATTTTCTCTATGGTAAATTCACCGAAATTTCTAGGGCTGGAAACCGGAGATGTTTGTGGAGTGAGTATGGATATCTCCGTAACCGAATTTTTTCAGACTTTGAAAGATATTTATCCTGACAGCAAGGGAGTATATTCATTCTACTCTACCACGGACGGAGAATTTGTAGCGAGTGAAGGGGAATACATGGATTTGAAGTATAACCTGTACTTTCACAAAAAAAGGCTTTCTCCTTCGGAAGATTTAAGTTCTGCGTTAGGCGAAATCAAAGGAAAAGCCGACGCATTTTATATGGTGAATGATCCTTTGTACAATAAGGAAAATTTCGAGAAACTTTCCGAGTTTTGTAAAAAGAATAAGATCATTCTAATGACAAGTTTTCCGGCTCTTGTAAAGATCGGGGCGACCTTCGGAATTAGCCCGGATTACAGTAAGATTGGGGTTTTGACAGGGCAGATGGTCGAACGCATATATTCGAAAGAGTCTTCCTGCTCAAAAGAAAGAGTAAAGCTTCCCGACCAGTCATCTTTTTTCTTGAATGAGGACTATGCAAAAAAATCAGGAGTGAAAATTCCAGATGCGATAGTCGAAAGAGCAAAGTTTACAGGACTATTTACCGCAGGTGTTAACAAATTAAATGAAGGGAAGTTGAAATCTGCAAGAATCATCTTTGACGAGATTTTGAAAAAGGATCCGAAAAACGTCGCAGCATCGGCCTATCGAGAACTGGTGATTGAGAAGATGACAGGAACTGAAACCAAAAAATTTATGCTCGCGGCGGATGAACATTTTAAAGCGGGAAGATTTGCGCAAGCCAGGGCGGAATACCAGAAAATCTTGAATATCAATCCGAATCTGATGTCCGCTAAAGATGGATACCAGAAATCCATTTTGGGGCAAAGCGAGCAGGAACGCGCATCAGGAAATATCGCCTTAAAAAGTGGAAAAACTTTCGAAGCGATCAAATTGTTTTTATCCTCGCTTCGTACCCTACCAACAAATACCAAGGCCACTCTGGATCTTTCTCAGGCAAGAAGCAGGGAACTTTCGAAAGTTCCAGAATATATTAAAGATGGCATTAAGAATTATAATAATCGCGAATATGAAATTGCCGTAAAAATCTTCGAAGATGTTTTGCTCGTCGATCCTGGCAATAAAGAAGCTACAGAATACCTGAGGCTTTCTTATAAGAAGCAGGAAGCTATAAAAGTATTAAAAGACAAAACAAAAAAATAATTAATGCTGGAATTTTCCACTCTTCCTCCAAGGAAGAATTTGTTTTTCGACCAAAAGGCTTGAATATTCTTATCATTGGCTCGACTGACTGATTTTTCATAGATTTCCAAAGAAAGAATGTCCTTTCCAAATGAATCTCTTTTATCTGCATAAGGATTCCGCTTCAACCTGTGCTGAAAAATTTGAAACATAAATCTTGTTTTACAGGTTTTTCTAGTCAAACAAAGGATAATCTATTTCAATTGCTGGGTTTGTGGCATTGTATAATCAGTAACGGTATGGAATATTTAGTCATCTTGAAACTTTCTTTAATTTCTTGGCCAATATTAATTCAGTTGCAGGATCCATAATTCGATAATTAATATGTCCGGAATTCGGATTTAGGACATTTTGTTTTTCGGTTTAAAATTATTATAAAAAAATCATTTTCTTTGAAAAATAAATTTCTTAGTAGTAAAAAAGATTTGCGCATAAAAAGGAAAATCCATAAATTCGGATAAACACAGTTTTGTGTGATTGCGAAATCGTAATCAAAACAGGCTAAAAAAATTAGAATCTGCTAGAATCAATCTTCAGTAAAACATAGGAAAAGTATGAAAAAATCTATTCAAATTTTCGGATATGTGTGTATATCATTGGTTTTGTTTAGTCTTCAATCTGTTTTGTCACAAGGAAGAACTCAAGATAAGAAGAAAGTTTATATCGGAACTTTTCAACCTTATAAATCCAATCCAGACAGCTCAATTTCAGATAAAATTATCGAGGAAGTATTAAAGAATTTCAAGGCCAAAGGAATTGAAGTAAACAAAGCCGGGCAGTATTCCAGTGTCTCCGAAGCTCTATCTAGAATCAAATCCGAAGAAGGAGCTGTTTTTCTGAGCGGTTATTACAAAAAGAATAAGGATCAGAATCTGGAAATCTTTGCTCAGGTCTATAATCCGGAAACTGGATATGTTATCGATGCTCTTAACGTTACCGAAGAGGTTTCCGGCTTAGTTGGAATCAAGCTGCCGGAAGAGGAAACCAAGGAAACTGACAATCTTGTGATAGCAAAATTCGCTTCCAAAATAACCATTTTGATAAAAATTAACGCCCAAAAAAAGGAAAGGTCTGAGAATATCAATGAATTTCTCGGCGCATCTCAAATTGGAAAGGACATCCAGTTCCCAGTCAGAAAGGAAGATGCAACTGCAAGCGCTGAGAGTATTTTCAAATTATTAGAAAATATTGAAGTTGTTACTGCAACCCGGACAAAAACCAAGATCAAGGAAGCGCCAGCCGCTGTATATGTCATAACAGCGCAACAGATTCGAGAGAGAGGTTATCGGACGTTAGACGACGCGCTTCATGATGTGCCTGGTTTTGATTTTCAACATACGAATGGCCTATATCCGAATTTGGGGCATCAAAGAGGACTTATCGGGAATATGCAAAGAACCTTGCTTTATGTGGACGGTGTCCCGGATAATAATCTGAATGAAAATGCAATGCTAGGAGGAAGTTCAGCCTTTCCTCTAGCCAATGTGGAAAGAATTGAAATTGTAGCGGGTCCGGCATCGGCGCTCTACGGAGCTAATGCCTTCAATGGTATTATCAATATCATAACGAAAGATGGAGAAACCAATCCAGGGAGTCATGTGGACGTCACCTACGGGTCATGGGAGCAAAAATGGAAAAATCCCGGGCGATCCGCCAGTTTTTCCACCCGTGGAAGTTCCGGTGGAGACAATCCAATTCAATATAGCATCGGGGCATATTATTATAAGACAGACGGCCCGAATATGAGTGGGATCCAAAATCTGGATCCCCCAAGCTATGGAGCGACCAAAACGAATCCGTACTACGATTATCGAAACGATCCGGCATATTACTACTCAAAAAAATTGTGCGGGAACACAATGTGTAATCCGGATAGCAAGTCGATTGGTTATTATTGGTCTCCAGCTTACAACGTATCGAATATTGATACCTACAATGTTACCGCAAAGTTTTCCAAAGGGGGATTAAGGTTTGAAACAATCAACTGGCAATTTCTTCAGGGGGAAGGCACTTTTGGAAATGGAACCCAGCAGCTGGATACTAGGCAAAGCGGTTTCCAGACAGGGAAATTTGACTCAAGGAATTTGGCGAGGGCATATGGCATCGGTAGTGGTTTATTGACGAATTCATCAAAAGATTCTTCCGGGAAAACAACGACAGTTTATGGAGATGGGGGTTTTATCGGTTCAAACTGGGATTTTAGGAATAATTCGGTTCTAGTTGGATACTTGCATAAATTTAACGAAACTCTTAGTCTCGATAGTGAGGGGATTGTGCGTCATACCGAACTATTAAACTCTTCACATGAAGAGTATCCGAATACAAATGGGCCAAGTGCTATCTATCGACCCGGGGATACCGCAGTTGAAAAAAATTACTCTAGGGCGGATAACGCATACTTTGGTGAAGAACGATTACAATGGAATCCTTCCTCCAACCTATCTTCCATTGTGGGTGTAACTGCAAAGCGATTTATCGTGGATAAAGACTACGGTAGTTATGAAAGATTTTCCTATAACAACTATGCAATTTTTTTTCAGCAGTTGTACCGGCCGATTGAAAAGCTCGCGCTGACTGCCGGCTTTCGGCGCGATTATATTACCACCTATGGATATGCTAGCACTCCAAGGTTGAGCGCAGTTTTTACGCCAACCAAAGACCTGACTTTAAAATTTTTATATGGGACGGCATTCCGTGAACCTTCTGCGAAAGAGTTGTATTCGTTTACTGCTCAAAGAAAACCAAACCCTGACCTTAAGCCGGAAAAACTGAATTCTGTTGAGGTGGGTGTCGGATATCGATTCCTTCGAAATTACTATACTTCTATTCAAGCTTTTCGAAATGAGATTTCAAATTTGATTCTGGAAGTGCAGACGACTGATACGACACCTATCAATGGGAAGACTGCAACAGGTGGAGCGCCTTGGAATCAGAACAATAATCTCGGTCGTGCAAGAATCGATGGAATTGAAGCCGACGCTAATGCGAATGTGCTGAATAATTTGAATCTTTCATTAAATTTTACTCATCAGCAAGGGTTATATTATGACCTGCCTTCAAGTTTGCAAAGGTCTCCATCCGTTGCAGGACGATCCGGAGACGATCCTGCTTTTGACATTTATTTACAAGTTTTTAAAAAGCTAACGGGGCGGTCTTCTACTGTTCCGGATAAAGGGGATATTCCAAATATCGCAACGAACAAAGGAAATTTTGGTGCAACCTATTATGTTTTAAAGAATCTATCTGTTTATTTGGGTATGAATTACGTAGATGTTCGTAGAACCATCGCAACGAATCCTGAAAAATCTGTTCCCGGGTATAAATTTTTACGATTAAACGTTCGGTGGGAAGATGTGTGGAAGAAAGGCATGTTTTTGCAAGTTCACATAAACAACCTTACAAATGAGCAATTTTTTGATCCTGGCATTCGGACAGCAAACGGTGGATATTACCCAACTATGCATCCACTCGAAAGGAGAAATGTTTGGTTTACTTTCGGTTACCACTTTTGAGAGGAAATAAATTCGAGTCCCTCCGAAAATATGGACTCCTCCGTAAGGAGGCTTACAATTAGAAATGGCCCCCCTTCCAAATCAAACATATAACCAGGATGAGTTATGATATTTTTATCTTCCAGAAGTTCAATCGCGATTTCTTCGTCTGTTCGATTCGACGGGATTTCCAGTATTCCATACCATCCTGCGCGGGGTTTGTGAAATACCATACTTTGATTTTGTGCGGAGGTTGCGTTGTGAATATTATTCCTAACTCTTTCTTTGATAGTCAATTGAATTTGGTCTTTCAGCCCGAACAAATCCTCTAAAGCGAATTGCACCGGAGCATTTACCGATAGATAAGCGTCTGTTATGAATTCGAGCGCATTGGAAACACTTTCTGCCGCTGCAAAAGTATTGAATCGTATCCAGGAAAGTTTCAGTTGGGGCAATCCCAGAATTTTTGAAATCCCATTTAAGTAAAAAACCGGAAGTATTTCGGGAAAAATCGGCAATGCGCACGAGGAGTCATGGATAAAATCGGAAAAAACTTCGTCCACAATTAGCGGGATGTTGTGTCGCGTTGCTATATCGCATAACGTATTAACTTCTTTTAAGTCAGGAAAAAAACCTGTTGGGTTATTTGGTGAGACGAGAACAATGGCTTTTGTCCTTTTCGAAATATTCCTTTGCAATTCCTGAAAATTGATTTTCCAGGTAGAGTAGTTATTCTGATCACGCCCACAATATTGGATGGGATATTTTACTGGAATAGTGTTTTCGGTTAGACAAAGGTATTCATGAAGTGGGTAACCGGGGGACGGTAAAAGAATTTCATCTTCGGGATTTGTCAAGAGCTTTAATAGATAAGAAAATGCTTCAGAGGTGCCGGATGCGAGAAATATATTTTGGTGACCAGTTGGCTCGTTTCTCAACGCATAATAATTTGCGATCTCCTTTCTAGCGGAAATATTTCCTTTCGGATCCGGAGAATAATCGAAAATATCCTTTTTGCCTAATGATTCTAGAATAGCGCGCTGTGGGAGAAGAATTCCCGATTTTGAAGGATTCGATTTAGTCAGGTCAATAACCCGATTGTTGGAAATGGACTTTAACTTTCTGGAAAATTGATTTTCCTCTCCCAGAAAATGGAATTTATCAGATAATTCAATGTACCGGATATTAGCTTCCTCCGGATCCACCACCCGATGCGCTCCCCCCGCCACCACTGGAAGAAGAGCTACTTCTAGATGAAGACGAGGTTGTTCTTGTGGTTGAACTAGATGAGGATTTATAGCAGCTTCCCTTACATGTTTCATTCATTTTATAGCATAGATAAACACCAACCGGATCAATCGTTGAAGTTGTTTTAGTAACAATACCACCCTCAGTGGCTGCACCCGATGACGATAAGTATTCTGTGGAAGTTGATATATTCTTATTTCCTAGTACGATAAAGCAAAGCGAAAATTCGAGATCGCATTTTGATTCGCACTTGTTTAATTCTTTGGTTGCTTCACCGCAATTTATGGATAGCATCGCTAAGGAGATTAGCGGAAGAAATAAGTATGAAATTTTTCTTTTGAGCATTTTTTAGCAAATAATTAAATATTTAATGTAATCATTCACTGAAATTTGTCAAGAAATTTATGACGTTACTGCCCAGCCCATGATTCGCATTATCTGGACAATACAGTAAAGACATGATTTTTTATAATCGAACTGTTTTTTAATCCATTAAAATAAGATTTAGCGTAGTTTCTTTTCTTTTTTGTCTACTGGAAAAAACGAAATTTTACTTTTCATTTCTAAACGGAGAATATATCATGGACTGGGAAAATATGGCATGAAACGAATTGTTCTATTAGTTTTTTTGAGTTTGATTTTATTTACCAATTGCGGATACAATAGAATCCAGGAATTGGACGAAGAAACCAACGCCGGGATGGCTGAGATTTTGAATCAGTACAAGCGCAGGGCTGATTTGATCCCCGGATTGATGAAGACCGTGGAAGCATACGCAAAGCACGAGAAAAACGTGCTTGTCGAAGTGACGAAAGCCAGAGGGAATGTTGGGACATTGCAGGCGACACCCGAAATGATGAATGACGCAGCCGCATTTTCCAAATTTCAAAATGCCCAAAACTCTCTGAGTTCCGCATTACAGAGATTGCTCTTTGTAGTTGAAAAATATCCGGAATTAAAAGCCGATACGAATTTTCGCGACTTGCAATCCCAATTGGAAGGAACAGAAAATCGAATCGCTGTTGCAAGAACGCGTTTTATCAAATCGGTTCAGGAATACAATACCTTCATTCGGAAATTTCCCTACTTGATTACGGCAAAGATTTTCGGTTATAAGACTAAAGCTTCATTCAGGGTAGAAAATGAAAAAGAGATTACTGATCTGCCGGAAACAATATCCAAACCCCCGGAAATGAAATTTGAATAGGTATGAATTATAAAAGAATTTTCAATCATTTGTTTGCATTTTACTTTTCAAATGTAACGAAATATTTTTCCAAAACCACACTTGCAAAAATTGAAAATGAAATTCAGAGTTCGGAGAAATTGCACCTTTCAGAACTTTGCGTCATAGTGGAAAATTCCTTGGACTTGATGTCCGTTTTCAAGGGGGTTACATCCCGCGAGAGAGCGTTAGAACTTTTTTCCCAATACAGAATTTGGGATACGGAAAATAATTCGGGGATATTGTTGTACATTCTGCTTGCAGATCATAGACTGGAAATAATCGCCGATAGAGGAGTCTCTAGGTTGGCGAAGGATAAAAACTTTTCAAAAATTGCATCGGCTATTGAGTCTAAATTTCGCGAAAAAGAGTATGAAGAGGGCCTTATCTCTGGAATTCAATCAATTACAAAATTGCTGACAGAGTTTTACCCGGCAAAGAAAAAAAGAAGTAAAAATGAGATCCCAAATAAACCGGTACTGATCTGATTTTATATGAATATGAGATTTTCAAAAAAATGTTTTAGTTTTCTAGCGAGGATTCTTCTGCTTGTGGTGTTTGTATTCCATCTAAATCCTGCGCTTTCTGAGGTTCCGGTGCCGGAGCTAAAGAAAAGAGTTACGGATTTAACAGATACTTTGAAAGAGCAGGAAAAGATCGAGCTGGAAAAAATTCTGAAAGATTTCGAAAAGCGCAAAGGGAGTCAGGTTGCAGTATTAATTGTTCCGTCCACTGAGGAAGAGGCAATTGAGCAATTTTCGATTCGGGTTGTTGATGAATGGAAAATCGGGAGAAAGAAAATCGATGACGGAGTTCTATTGCTCATTGCAAAAAATGATAGGAAGTTGCGAATTGAAGTCGGGCGCGGGCTGGAAGGGGCATTGACGGATGCCCTGTCTAAGCGAATCATTGAAGAGATTATAAAGCCGGAATTCAAATCCCAGAAATTTTTTGAAGGAGTAAAAAAAGGCGCAGAGGCAATTACAAAAGTCATTGATGGTGAGGAATTGCCCGCCCCGACAGTTTCATCCTACGAAAATCGGAATAAAAGTGGATCAGATGATTTATTTTGGCCAATTCTATTCTTAGTAGGCTTTGTAGCCTTGATTTTTGTTCGAATGTTTTTTGGTCTTTGGAAAAGCGCAGGCATTGTCTTTATTGTTAGTTTCTTTGTGTTTGTTCTATTTCTATATTTTGGGCAATTTGTTAATTCTCTGATTTATGCGTCAATTGCTGCAATTGGGTATCTGATCCTGTTTGGACTTTTCGATTTAATTGGATCTTCCGGAGGAGGGAGTAGTTCTTCATCGGGGAGTTCCTGGAGTTCATCTTCCGGTTCTTCCTGGTCTTCTAGTAGCAGTTCCTCATCATTTGGTGGAGGTGGAGGGAGTTTTGGGGGAGGTGGGGCTTCGGGAAGCTGGTGAAGTATTTCGTTCTAATTTTCTTTTTTATCTCCGGATTCCCTGTATTTTCTCAGAGTATTCCATCCTTCAAAACAATCCGCGATAATTTCCAATCTACCGAAGGCGTGCTCTTGGATCGGAATGGAATTATTCTTCACGAATTCAGGGCGGATATTTTGGAGAGGAAACTTGCATGGTGTGCGTTAGGCGATGTATCCTCTTCTTTATTGAAAGCAATACTGGCCTCTGAGGATAAAAATTTTTTTACTCACGATGGTGTTGATTGGAGATCGTTTGCGAAAGCAACATTTGATTTTTTCACCTTTCGCGGAAAAAGAGGAGCGAGCACGATTTCGATGCAGCTTGCCTCTATTCTAAAAAACGATAACGATTGGAAGGGAAAGCGAAAAAGCATACTGCAAAAATTAGAACAGGTCAGGCTGGCGAAAGAACTGGAAAAAAACTGGAGCAAGAATGAAATATTTGAGGCGTATCTAAATCTGGTTTCTTTTCGGGGCGAGTTGGTTGGCATTTCTGCGGCATCAAGGGGCCTTTTCGGAAAATATCCCCACGGTTTGAACGAGATCGAGTCGATAATTCTTTCCGTTTTGATAAGGTCTCCGAATTCCGATGTAGAAAAGATAGAAAAACGTTCATGCTTGCTTTCGCTGTCGACCTTTCCCGGTATTTCCTGCAAAGAAATTTCCCTTGTCATCAAAAATGTCATTCCCAAAAAATACAATATTGTAAAGGAATTTGCCCACGCATTCCATGCAGCAAAACGGCTTGAAAGGATGTCGCATAACGTAAATTCCAGAGTCATCGAATCCAGTCTTGATTTTTCCATTCAAAATCGGGCAGCAGATGTCTTAGCAAGGCACTTGATTTCTTTGCAAGGAAAAAACGTAAAGGATGGAGCTGTTTTGATTGTGGAAAATTCTTCCGGGGATGTGCTGGCTTATGTCGGGAACTCCGGAAAAAATTCCACAAGCCCTGAAGTCGACGCTATTGTATCCAAAAGACAAGCCGGATCCACACTAAAGCCGTTCTTGTATGCTCTGGCGTTTGAAAAAAAAATAATTACACCCTCGTCCTATCTGGAAGATTCGCCATTGGACATTCCTGTGTTTTCCGGAATATATAGGCCTTCCAATTATGAAAAAGAATATCACGGGCTTGTGCAGGCAAATACGGCTCTTGCGTCTTCTCTGAATGTTCCGGCTGTCAGGGTGCTGAACCTTGTCGGAGTGGAAGCATTTTTTCGAGTATTATCGGATTTGAAATTTAGGGATTTGCATTATCCATCCTTCTATGGGCCTTCGCTTGCGCTTGGTTCCCTCGATGTTACACTTTGGGACTTGACCGCTGCTTATCGGACGATTGCAAATCAAGGAATATATTCGGATATACAATTGCAACGTGAAAACAAAATCGAGAAGGGAGAAAAAATTTTTACGGCCGATACTGCTTTGAAGGTATCCGAAATTTTAGCTGATCGGGAATTCAGAAGTCTCACTTTTGGCCTGGAAAACCCTTTATCCGCTAAATTTCCTGCCTCTGTAAAAACCGGAACTAGTAAAGACATGAGAGATAATTGGTGTATCGGATTTTCCGATCACTACACAGTCGGAGTTTGGGTTGGAAATTTTTCAGGTGAGCCTATGTGGAATGTAAGCGGGGTAACCGGCGCGGCTCCCGTTTGGAGAGAATTGATGGACTGGCTCGGCGAGAACTATTCACGAATTGACGGTAAAAATGCTGAGGCAAGAGATAAATCTCATAAGCAGGACCGAGGTCATGCAATCAGAATATCCACTGGAAATAAAATTATCTATCCAGCGGATGGATCTATTTTTGCACTCGATCCTGATATCCCGGAAGAAAATCAAAAGCTCTTTTTTGAGGCAGAGAATTTTTCCGAAAACAATGTATGGAGTATCAACGGGGTTGAAGTGGGGAATAATTTCAGCAGTCCAATGATGTGGCAACCGAAATCGGGTAAGTATGTTCTGCAGCTCATACATCGAAAAAATGGAATTCAGGATTCGGTGCGGTTTGAAGTGCGTTAGGCGAATTCTGGTTTCGTTATAGCCATTGTCAAAATGTGTTCAATTTTCGCAAGCGCCCATTATCGCCAGTTTTATCTTGCCAACTGGCCTGACTTCAGGCGTTTCTTTCATTCCGGATGCTGTTATTAAAAAAGTATCTCCTCTTTGAAATCGGATGTTATCCACTTCACAGGATCCATCAATCAAATGAATGATTTGAAAAAGATTCCGGTTATACAAATTTGGAATCTGTTCGCTGGAATCGGTTTCAAACAGTTCTAGTCTGAATTTATCTGTTGCAGTGAGTAAAAATCTATTATTGCTTATTTTTTTCGGAGATAAACACTCTTCCTTTTCCGACTTGGAAAAATTTAAAACGTTCAGCGCCTTGTCTAAATGCAGTTTCCTTGGGTTTCCGTCTTTTTCCAATCTGCCATAGTCGTAAACCCTGTATGTGGAATCTGAGGACTGCTGAATTTCGAGTATTAGATTCCCTCCACCGATACCGTGGATGGTTCCGGGGTTAATCAGAAATGCGTCCCCGGCGCTTGGGGAAATTTTTTGTAAAATATTCTCGGCCTTATTTTCTAAAACGAGCTTTTCATATTCTGCCTTGTTTGTCTCGCGGGAAAAACCGCAAATTATGGAAGAGCCTAGATCACTTTGCAGCACATACCAGGCTTCTTTCTTTCCGGAATTTTTCGGATCATGTTTTGATGCATAGGCATCATCGGGGTGAACTTGAATGGAAAGATTCTGACTTGCATCAATGATTTTTATTAGAAGAGGAAAGCCTTTCCGAAAATCAAAATTTTCACCGAGAATTTCTTTCGGATAATTTCTGTAACACTCCTGAAAAGATTTTCCTTTCAGCTCTCCGTTATCAACTATAGAAATATCGTCTCCGTAATCTGAAATTTCCCAGGATTCTCCGATATTACCGCTAGGCAAGTCTCTATGAAGATGAGTTTCCAGTTTTCTTCCGCCCCAGATTTTTTCTTTATAGATGGGACGAAATTTGATGATTTTCTGCATAATTAGTCAGTAATTATTTCGAGCTTAACCTTCAATATCTTTTTCTTGAAGTGAACAAATTTATCGGGCCTGAATTTTCCCAGCTCCAGCTCAAAAATCCGTCCATTCTGGATTAAGGCCGGTTCCAATTTTATATCCAATATTCTTGTTCCTTTATAATTGCCTTTTCCGCCGCAGGATTCGCAGTGAACATTCGAGCCCATACATTGCGGGCAGAGTATTCTTACAGTCAAAGGAATTTTTGCAATCACCCCTGATTGAATTTCTTTTTCCCGGATTAAGATGCTCACGTCATGATGTATTCCGGAATATTTTTTTCTGTCCTTGTTTCGCAGGCCGACTCTAAGCAGGCCATTCCTTGCCAGAGTCGTCATTGAGTTTGGAAATACGATCCTTTTCTCTTCCAGAATGATTTTTGAATTTGATGGGATAATGTTTTTTGCATTGAATTCGGCAGGAAAGTTCTTTAAGTAGTGGGTGTCATAAACCCTTCTTTTTCTTTCATCAATTAGTATTTTATAAGCGATTGAAAGCTGGACGAATGTTTCACTTGAACCGGTCATTAAATTGTCCGGATGAAAAATTTTGGCGAGTTTCCGGTATTGTTTTTTAATTAATTCTGAACTCGCTCCAAAAGGAATACTTAGAAGATTATAGAAATCCGGAAATTTCTTTTCTCTTGAATTTAGATTTTTCAAATCATAATTATTTAGTGAAGCTCGCGCATTGTTCTTTCGGTTTCTATTTCTTCGGATCTGAAGTTATTCTGAATAACTTTGTCCATCTGCCTTAGAGCCAATTCGAGATTGTTTCTGTAGTGCCTTACTAACCTGACTCTTTCGCGAGGATCAACGATATTTTTTAGATTGAAAATTTTCACGGGAGCTTTTCCTGATGAGGTTGTGTTTGTCAAATGAAGCTCTATCCCTTCATATCCTGACTTACTCGCGCTCACATTTGCAATTTCATACACTGACATCAATTCTTCTCTGGAATTGCCCAGACGAGATTTCCTTCTTGAGAATGCTATATTTTCCAAAATGAATCCTTTTCCGTCAGCAGTTTTTCCACCGAGCGCCAGAGTGAATTGCTCGTTTACCATAAATTGATCTGCGGTTCTGAGAGGGAAGGAGTCTCTGTAAGCAGAAAGTTGCTTTACATATTTTCCATCTTTAATCTTTTTCTCTTTCTCCATAAAGGGGAGAAGTTCTGAAATTTTCTTGTGAAAATCGTCTATATCCTTTGATAAAATAACAAGATCGGATTCTTGTTTGGCGCTATAGGGTTTGATTTTGAAATTTCCCGCAGGATCGACATCAGCGGAAAATATATTTTTGTGCCACAGTAGAATCAAAAATAATCCAAGAACTTTTCTAAACATAATCGTTTCCCTCACTATTTTATTTTCGGCTACTTGGGGGATTTGCGCAATATTTTTATTGCTTTCTATGTAGTGTATTTTCTGATATTCTAAGGCTTGTCTGCAAGCTTGCTTTTGTTAGCCTGTGCGTGGTTTAAATGAGTCCAAGTAGTGACGGCAGAAATTATTACCCTATTGCCAGCCATGCGTGCATGAGTGGGTACGATAGAAAATGAAGATTTTTTTGGATTTTTTACACTTGAATATTTCCAAGAAATTACTGTTTGCAGGTGCGTGTCTTATAGATCCTGCGAATAAAAGTTATCCGGAATTGTATTTGAATTTTTCATTCTTAAAAATTTTAGGGGCGAAGAGGTGGTTATGAGTAAGAATTTAATTATCATTGGTTTGGTTTTCATTGTGGCGGTTTCTTGTAAGCACAAAGGCAAGATCAATTATGAAAGCGGGGATAGATACGAAGGCGAAATTCGGGGGAATAAACCCCATGGCAAAGGGACATATATTTCCAAAGATGGAATAATGTACATTGGCGACTTCAAAGACGGAAAAAGAAACGGCCATGGGATTTTGAACTGGACGAGCGGTCTACACGAAGGCGAACAGTACATAGGTGAGTGGAAAGATGATCAGAAAAGCGGGCATGGAATTTTTACCTGGCCTGACGGAAGAAAATATGTCGGAAAGTGGGAAAATAACCGCCATAACGGGCTTGGAACCCTTACGAACTCAAGGGGAGATCGTTATACGGGGCATTTTAAGGAGGATCTGCCGGATGGGGAAGGAACACAGACGGATTCAACTGGAAAAGTAATATTCAGAGGAAATTGGAAAGCCGGAGTTCCGGTAAAGTAATTTTTTTAATAAGAGGAAAGTATGACAAAGCAATTGCGCATTTTATTGATAACCGGTTCGGTGCTTGCATTTTTGGGGATGGTTCTATCAGGAATATTGATAATTGAGTATTTTGAACCGGGCAGCAAGATTGCGGGAACGTTATGTTCGGCAAGTGACCATGGAAGTTCCTGCACAAAAGTGGCTATGAGCGAATTTTCAGGGATTCGCAATGTACCTCTTTTAGGCGACATTCCGGTTGCGCTTTTGGGGTTTACATTTTATGGTTTTATCGGATTCATTTTTATTTTTTCCCTGAAAGGTAGTTTGGAAGAGATTCAAGGCCATTTAGCATTTCTGCTTCTCCTTTTAGGGCTTGGCGCAGTTGTCGATATTGCATTGTTTGCAGTGTCTACCACTTTGATCAAGGCGGTATGCAGCCTTTGTCTTTACACATATTTCGTTACATTTTCACTACTCGTCGTGACTTTTTTTGCTCTGAAACCGTTGATTGCTGGAGGAAGCATGATTTCAAAAATTTCTGAATTTTCAAAAAATAAATTAACTTATTCGCTCATATTCTGTGCATTTTTTGCGGGGGGAATCGTTTTCGGCAGCGCCGTAAAGCCTTCTAATTCCCATTCCATTTCCGATGCTTCTGATAAGAAATCGAAAATAGAAAACGACTTGAAGGTATACGAAAAAACCCCGAAAGTAGAAATCGATATCAGGTCTACTCCGTATGCAGGCGATAAAAATGCTCCGATTACGATTGTAAAATATGCGGATTTTAATTGCGGGCATTGCATGCACACAAGCCATATCCTGAAGATGATTCTCGCAGAATATACGGGGATCGTAAAAGTCGTTTATAAAAATTTTCCTCTGGATGGGAACTGCAACAGATTCGTGCAAAGGCTTGCGCCTAACGCAAGTTCCTGTGTCGCGGCTTCGGCTTCCATTTGTGCGGACAGGCAGGGAAAATTTATGCCTGTTTACACCGGAATTTATTCGGATACAGAAAAAGGAGTTATGCACACTGCAAGTTCCGTTTCCCAAATCGCTTCTTCATCCGGTCTGAACATAGCCCAATTCCAGAAATGCATGGGAACTACTGAAACCAGAGATCAGATTTTGAAAGAAGTCGAAGAAGCCGGAAAGTTGAGAATTGAAAGCACACCGAGCTTGTTTGTAAATAACAAACCGATTCCAAGCGGAACGCCTGACATTGATTTTCTTCGAGCTTTGATCAAACAGTTGATGAAGTAAAAGGCCACTTTCAATAAAAAGATGAGATCTTCTCTGCGGCTGGCTGGCTTGGCTTACTCTTGAGCCATTACTAATGTGTCGAGGCAAAGTGCATCTTTTCAGGGTGACTTTCTAGCAGGTTTTAAGAAAAGTTTTCCTCTATCCAGTGGATTTTTTTTTAAATTTTGCAAAGATTAGTATTCCTAAAACAAGTCCGACAAATGCCATTACGAACCGGTTGTAAATTTTTAATGCATGAAGTATTAGTTCCCAGTTTTTTCCGAGATAAAAGCCACCACCGATAAGAAGGCCGCACCAAATTGTAATTGCGATTGAGAAAAAAAACAAAAACGAAAGTAAGGGCATTTTGGACATTCCTGCCACTATCGAGACAAAAAATCGAATACCAGCTGAGAATCTCGACAGAACGACAACCAAAGTACTGTATTTGGAAAACCACTCGAATGTTTTTTGCAATTGGGCTTCATCGTAAATCGATTTTTTAAAAGGGAAGTTGTTTGATTTCATCCAAAAAATTGCGGTCTTGCCAAACCGATACATTAAGTAACCGCCAAACAAATTGCCGGTGAATGTGCTAGTGATTAACATAAACCAACCCACACTTTCTTCCTGGGCTATCAAGAATCCACCGACAACGGTAACTGTGTCCCCGGGCCAGGGAGGAAAAACATTTTCAGTGAGATTTGAAAGAAAAAAGAATAACCAGACTAAAATCGGATTTTGTTTTGAAATCCATTTCAGGGTTTCGGTAATAATGAGATCGATTTCACCCATGCTTGCTGTGTTCGCCGCTTAACCGGAGCTATTCAAAAGATTAACATAATCTTCGATACTTTCATTCAGGCTAAAGAATCTTTCTTTATAGCCTGTTTCGACTAACTTCCCGGTTTCTGCCTTTGTGTAGTATTGATACTTTTCTTTTAGTGAATCGGGCATCTCCACATATTTGATGTTTACGGGGAGCTTCATGGCGAGAAACAATGCTTTTGCAAGATCGTTCCAGGTCTCGGCGATCCCTCTACCTACATTGAATAATCCGTTATGCTTTCCGAAAAGTAAATGCAGGGTAATTTTAGCTGCATCCTTTACATAAAGAAAATCCCTTTTTTGTTCTCCATCGCCGAATTCTTTGCGATAGGATTTGAAAAGAGAAAGTTCTTTTTTTTCTTGGATTTGATTGTAGCCTTTCAGCACAAGACTTTGCATGTTTCCTTTATGGGCTTCTCCGAAACCAAAGACATTAAAATATTTCAGTCCGGCAATTTTTTTGCAAAGCCCGCTATTTTGGGCATACAAATCAAACATATGCTTTGAGTAACCGTACATATTCAGTGGTTTGAGTTTGTCTATTTCGGATAAATCGCTGTACCCTTCTTCTCCCGATCCGTAAGTGGCAGCGCTGGATGCGTAAACAAACCTGATGTTTTTTCGCACGCATTCTTCCGCTAGAACTTTCGTATATTCAAAATTATTCCTGATGAGATAGCTGGCATCGGTCTCTGTAGTGGACGAACACGCTCCAAGATGAACGACATGAGTGATTTCGTCTAACGCATTTCCCGTTTCTAGCTTTTTCAGGAAAGCATCTTTTTCCGAATAGTCTCGGTATTTCAGCCTTGTAAGATTTTTCCATTTCTCGCCTGTCCCCAGATGGTCGACCACTAGAATATTTTCTTCGCCGATTTTGTTTAGCCTTTCAACTACGTTGCACCCGATGAGGCCGGCTCCTCCAGTAACTAGAATTTTCATTTGACTTCTACGATGCTCGGAGATTCCGGTGGCACAAATATGATGCTATTTACGTTCCCACCTCTGGCCTTTCCGGATACGTAGATTTCTGCTTTCATGGGAAAGGCTGGTTTGTAAAGAAGATAGGCTTTAACCGCATCATAGATTTTTATCGAATAATCGATCGCAGTTACTGCGGCTGTGATCGGAATGAATCTTTCCCTGACCAGTGGCCTTGTCTCCCTTTCTTTGCAAACTACCAGCCATTTAAACATGCGCAAGGATTTATTCAGGTTTTTCAGGGTTTCCAGCTCGATCTTTGTATCCGGTAATGCAATACTTGTCTGGCGAAAATTCACTTTCACATTTGTTTTTGTTTCCTGACTTTCTTTTAAAGCAGTGGAAAGGCTCAGGTCAAAGGATTCATCATCTATATATTCAATCTCATTGCATTTTGCAAAAACCGTATTGCAGACATCGCCATAACTTCTATTTACGAAAAATATCATCATTATCTTGTGTTTTTGAGGATGATACAACACTTTCCCATGATAATTTTTCATCACTCTGTACTTAAAGAAATTTCGGATTCTAAAAAAAATATCGACACCCAGAGACACAATGTCCTTAAATCCCGGAAGATCAATTCCCATTGCTCTTGTTCCTATATAAAATGGCTCAACGGAAACTTTTCCTTCATTTTTCAAAATCCCTTTCAAATATCCGACTGTACTTTCTAATTCATCGTCACTGAGCTTTAGGTTTTTCTTCCGAAGGTCGATTAGAATTTTGCCCGCATTTTTATCCAACAATTCTTCCAGTTCTTTTGTGCTTTGCTTTTCATTCTCAAAAATGATTTTCGAACACGAATCTTCCGGACAGGAAATCTGTTCGTTTATTGCTGGGGTTTCAATAGGTGTTACTTCGTCTATAAGCTCCTTTTTCTCCGTAATGTTCGATTCTTCTTGAGAATAGATTGAAAAATGAGATACTAGGATAATTACACTGATGGAAAGCACTGGGTTAAATTTATGGAAAAATTCTTTAGGCAACATTTTCGGTATAATTCATTACCAGATACATTAAGGTTTCTTTATCGGTCGGATTGGAATATTCGTGAGGGATGTCCGCACGAAAAAAAACCGAATCTTTCTGTTCAAGTTCAACCACCTGATCACCAAGCCTAAGTCTTAGTTTTCCGGACACAACAACAATATTTTCCGTTGTTCCGATTTGATGGGGTTCTGCAACTTCGATCCCACCGGGCTTTAGAATTAGCTCGTAGAATTCAGTGTTCCTGTTTCCCAGAAATGGAAATAATGCCCTGCTGGAAAAAACTTTTGAGTTGGAAAATAGAATTTTTGTGTTTTCGTATTTCAAAAGGTGGATTCCATCTCCGCCTTTTTCTTTGAGCAATTCAGAAAATGGAACGTTCAGGCCGTTTGCAATTTTCCATAAAACTGAAATTGTGGGAGTGCTTTTTCCCTGTTCGATCTGAGAAAGCATTGCCCGGCTTACTCCACACTTGTTTGCGAGTTTGTCGAGAGAAAGCCCCCGAGTGTGCCTTAGTAGTCGCAGATTATCTTTGACGATTTCAATGATATGTTCTGGGGCCTCGTGGCTGGAATGAATATCCTCCGTTATCTCGGATTTTATTTTCCTCATGTTCATAGATTTCCAATATATAAGATAAAAGTCAATTATTTTTCTGGGCTGATTACGATTACCGGTGGGGATTTGGGTAATTTTTCTAAAATCGGCAAAATTCCCTTTAGCTCACCACGGAAAATAAATTCATCCGGGCAGGTGAGGTTTAGCCCCAAAAATATTTTTCTGTTAGGTTGCAGAATTTTGGAAATTTCCTGGATTACTTTCTTATAGCGGTAGGGAGTTTCGTATATTGCAATTGTATGATTCAATGCAAAAAATTTTTTCAATTGCTTGAATCTAGTTATATTATCTCTGGATAAAAACCCGGTAAATGTAAACGGGGATGTGGGAAATCCGCAAATGGATAGAGCTACCATAAGCGCCGAAGCTCCGGGATCCGCGCTAACGGGAATTTTGTTCTTTAGGGCGATTTCTACAAATTTTTGGCCGGGGTCTTCTAGGGTGGGCGTTCCAGAATCCGAAATCAGGCACACCTTGTTTGACCTTTTGACTCTTTCGAGTAGACCGAGTAGGTCATCATTCGTGGAATGCTCGTTGAAAAGTTCAAAATCTTTTTGAATCGAAATTTGTTTTAAGAATTTGGAAGTTTCTTTGAATTCTTCGCCGATCACAAAATCGCATTCTTTTAAATCCTGAATTGACCTCTCTGTTATATCCTTCGGATTTCCGATTGGAATGGACAATAGGATTAATTTGCCTTCTTTCATCTGAATACTGGCTGAATCAAAGATCCGATATTCTGGAATTTGCTTTTTATTTTTTCATTCCCTCGGTCTATGAATATTCCGGTTTCTGAATTTTTCAATAGATAAAAATCATTTTCCGAGTCGCCAAAAGCGATAGATGGAAGATTCTTCACGATTTCGCCTAACGCCTTCACTTTGCCTTCTCCATAGGTATAGGGTTCTACGATTTCCGACGTGAATATCCCATCCTTTAGCCTTGCATTCATTCCGATTACTTTTTTTTCATCTACAAAAAATTCGTTTGCGACTTCCTGTATGACGCAGGTTGGGGAGGCTGTGACGATAAAAATTTCCTTGTTCAGTTTTTTAAAAAATCGAATTACATCTCTCATTTCTTCGTAAGGGCTTATATTCTTATCATTTTCCCAAACAGTTCTTGCTGCACTTCTAAGTTCGGACGGCGAATAACCGGAAAAAATAAATGAAGTCCAACGATAGGCTTTTTCAAGCCCCTCACTTTGAATGATACTTTCGTATTCTTTGATCGCAAAATCTCTTAGAATGGAAGGTGAATTTTTTCGATCCTTCCATATTTTTTCGGCTTCGAATGAATCCGAAAAATGCTCGCTGAAATTTTCTTTAAATTTCGGCATTCCGGTATATAGTATATATTCCATTACAGCTTCGCCAAAATCGTTTTTTACAAGTGTATTGTCGAAATCGAAGGCGATGACCCGGTTGTCTTCTTTTTGAGAGACCAGAAAATTATAAACTTCGTCTGTCCAATTTCTTTTTGGAAGAAGCAAATCTTATTCTTCTTTGATAGCGACTCTTGCTTCAGCTTCTTTCGGTAGGATAGGAAGGTAGTGTTCCGGATTCAATACGACATTTTGGTACTTTACTTCGAAATGAAGATGGGGCCCTGTAGAATGCCCGGTGCTTCCGGAAAGCGCGATGATCTGGCCTTTCTTTACCTTCTCGCCTTCTTTGATAAATAGAATTGAATTGTGAGCATACATACTTTGGAGATTATTAACATCGTGTTGAATTGCAATTACGTTTCCATAGTTACCTGAATTGTTTCTGGACAGAATCACAGTTCCATCGGCTGCTGCGACAACAACAGAACCTTTGGAGCAGGCTATATCCACCCCATTGTGAAAAATATTCCATCTTTTTCCGAGTTTAGAAGTGATCCCGAATATTTTTGAGCTTACAGGCCAAATAAATTCCCGGAAATCCGAATGAACTATATCCCTTCCTTTTCCTGCGGACATCAGAGATTTCAGGTAGTCATCTCCAAATGGGAAAAATAACGGTTGGGATTTGGGTAATGAGTCAGTGAGTCTTATATCGTTTAAATATTTGACTTCGTTTTCATCGGCTCCGATTTCTTTTAAGAATTTATATGTGCTTTGTCGGATTTCATTGATTATTAGCCATTTTCCCGAGCGGTCGCGATATGTTTGAACGAATTCGTTATCGATTCGGACTTCCTTTTTGGAGTTCATTTTTCCGGAAAAAGCGGATAAATTGGCCAAAATGAATAATGGCAAAAGTATGGCAGTAATTTTTAATTTTTTCATAGCTGTTTTTGGTGAATTTTCGCTTAATTAATTTTGTTTGGACAAATTTGAACGGTACGTAATTTTTTGTCAATGATTTATACGGCTTTTTTCGTCAAATCACTCCCCAAGAAAGGCTTCAATTCCGAGGTAAACAGACGCTACACTGACAGTTTTTGAGTGGGTATAGGCCGGGGTTTGTACATTATCCTTGGAATATACCGAATTTGCGATGGCCCAGTCGGAATTTTTTGCGCCTGTTACCTTATTCGGGAATGCATATTCCAGGGCCAGGTTGAATCTGACTTTTTCTGACCCAAGTCCAATTCCTGTTGAAATGTGGTGTTCGGTTGTGGTTCCGATCATAGGGTTTACCCCATTGGGATTTAAGGGGGTTTTTCCGTAATTATAACCCAATCGCAGGAAAATAGAGTCCCGAACATTGTATTCCATTCCAACTGCATAAACTATTTGGTCTTTCCAGTTTATATTGAACTGGATAATATTTGTATCTACTCCCAGCGGGGTTGGAATAAGGGGCCTTTCCAAAACGAATTTATTTGCGCTAAACCCCCTCGACCATTGGATATATCGAATGTCAAATGCGAATAAAAATGCTCCGGTTTTGTGGGAGATCCCTGCCATATGCCTGGGAGGAAGGGACATGGATTTTGAGACATGATTACTTTGGACAGGAAATTCTCTTCTGGAAGTATAAACTTCCATTTCGCCATCCAGGTGGGCTACATGCCCTGAAATGTAAGAGTAAGCGATCTTTGTATTCGGAGTAATTTTAAAATTAGTCCCTATCTTCCAACCCAGCGAGTAAGCAATGTTACTTTTGTAGCGAAAAGTCCCAGGCAACTCAAATGAATCGGTTGTGTCTGTAAATATCCTGTCAAACATCATCCTCGAAATGATAAAATCAACTCCGCCACCTAAGGAAAATCTTCCAAAGCTCATCCCAATAGCAGGTGTGATTTTATTTGTAATGAATTTGAAAGAGAGATCCTGGTGAATTTGTTTTTGGTGCCCTACAAGCGGATCATTCGCCGCCATCATTTCATTTAGTGTTAGCGCATTGGTGGTATTCTTTTTAATGTCCCGGAAAATTCCTCCCCCTCCGGCTTGAGTATAAAATGCTATCCCCATGCCCAAATTTTCCGTTAATGGGGAAATAAAACCTATGTATGGGAGTGGCGCTATCGGGTGAGATTCGGATCGATTGGAAAATGCCAGTTCAGGATTTGGTGAGTTTAGCCTGTCTTCGAATCTGAGGTTAGCAAAATGAAAAGCCGAGCCCATTTCGAATTTTTTTGTTTTTAGGTCTCCCAAATGGGATGGGTTGGATTCTAGGTCTAGCACGCTCCCCCCTACGGCCAGAGATGCTCCCCCCATTCCGGCTTGTCTGGCTCCGAATGCGGTTTGAAATAAACCATTGAAAGCCAAGAGGTTCTGAGATTGAGTAATCCAAAGAGTCGAAAATAGAATCAAAAATGATTTTTTTTGAAAATTCTGTTTCACAAATCCAGAGTTTGAGACTCATTATCGCTTGCAAGGCGAAAAGTTTTTCTTTCCTCGATTTTCGGTAAAATTGATTGCTATTTGCCCAAAGCCTTTACTATACCTTTCAGGTTGATTACGACTTGTGGCACTTCCAGCAGTTTAGCCCACCTTCGCGATTGATCCTTTTTTTGTATTCGCTATTTGCCCAGATCATGCAACTCGCCAGAGTATCATTTTTTTGTGATTGTGGCAAGGCAGAAGTTGAGTGCAGGCTTAAACAGAATAGTGCATTCTTTTTGTCTTTGGAATTGTATGATTTGTCGACTTCACCGCATGATATTAAATAGAAACAGCCTAGTAGTATAAATTTTTTATTCATTCGGCAACTCTTGAAATATTTTTTTACCATCAAATGAATTGCATAAATTCAAACACTATTTTTTCGAGTGGGCATTTATCGAATCGAGGGAAAATTATTTGCTTGCATCTGGGTGGATCAGAATAGAATCAAAAGCATGAAAGTCGGTATTATTGGCGGGACTGGCCTTATCGGAAGGGAGCTAAGCGGAAAACTTTTAGCAGACGGGAATGAAGTCATTGTTTTTTCCAGGGGGAATTCGATTCCCAAAAATTTAGACGGATTGAATCAATTACAACTGGTCACTTGTGATATTCCCAAGACGCAGTATCTGGAAGGTTTGGACGCTCTCGTCAATTTAGCCGGAGAGCCGATCATCGGATCCAAATGGGATGAAAGTTACAAGGAAAAGCTTCGCAAGAGCAGGGTAGATTTTACGCACAATCTGATCTGGGCATTAAAAGTTATAAAGAAAAAACCAAAAGTATTTCTTTCGGCATCTGCAATCGGTTACTATGGAATCTTTGAGGATGGAGAAATTCAGTTAACTGAGAAAAGCCCGGCAGGCAGTGATTTTCTTGCGAAACTCGGAGTTGACTGGGAGCTGGAAGCACAGAATGCAGAGGAATTCGGGATAAGAACTGTTTTGTTGCGAACAGGAATCGTTCTCTCGAAAGAGGGAGGGGCATTGAAAGAAATGCTCCCGTCATTTCGAATGTTTGTCGGGGGAAAAATCTCTACAGGAAAGCAATTTATGAGCTGGATTCACATTGATGATCTGGTTCGGGCAATAATTTATCTCATGATGGATGAATCGGCTAAGGGAGCATTCAATCTGACTGCCCCAAATCCAGTGAGTAACGAGGAGTTTTCCGGGGCGTTAGGCACTATTCTTGGCAGGCCTGCGTTTTTTGCAGTCCCGAAATTTGTGTTACAGGCATTGTACGGTGAAGGGGCTGAAATCCTTGTGGGCGGGCAGAATGTATATCCTGCCAGATTGTCGGAGTCGGGGTTTTATTTCAAATTTCCTGCAATAAAAGATGCGTTAGTCGATCTCCTGAAAACCTAAAAGCACGTTCTAAATTTTCTGAATTACTACAATTCCATCCCTGTTGAAAATTGTCTTATATTTTCCTTGCTGCGTTAGTTTCAGATAAAGCTCTTCAAGTTCGTGGATCGATATATAGGGTGAAAACCCGCCCTGGAAGTTGAATATAAGGTAGTCCTTTGGCTCCATTGTCATGGGAAAAACCTGATTTGTTCTTTTAACCAGCCCGGAAATATCAAATTGGGCATTTACTCTTGAGTTTTTTGGAATTAGTGAGATTGCTTCTATGGCTGTCCGGAATTTTTTCTCATTGATTGGGTCCGGTTTTATCGGAAAAATTCCGTCGTTAGAAGACCTGAATAAAGAAATTCCTAGAAGCAGAAATAGAAGCGGATAAATATTCATTTTTAATTGAGAGAGAGAGGCTTCGATTTTTTTGTAACCCGCAATGCTTCCATAAATCAAAAATGGAAGAATTGTGTAGCAGTAGTAATTGTAGAATTCGTTGAACCAGATTCTTGCCGAGCTGAAATGAAAAATAAAAATCGGAATTAGAATCAGGAATATTTTCGGATAGAAATAAAATAAAAATCCGAGAGACAGTGAAACTTCGAAGATTACCGATTTTTTCTGGATGAAAGTGCTTAACAATTTTCCGGGACTAGTTGCTAAGTTGATCGCAATTTCCGGAATCGTGCTTCCCCAATTGCTCCAATCCTGAAGCCAGTTCATTTTTGCTCCTGATTGGATGGACGATTGAATCCACGGCACAAATAGTAGGAAATAGATTATGGAAATGAGGAAAAAAGTGGAGCCGATTTTTTTCTGGCCGTTGAAGATTAAAAAAAAACCGAAAATGGACATATAAACCGCAATATCTTCTTTGATGAGAAGGCAAAGTGCAAATATAATTAGAGTTGGAATTTTCTTTCCTTTTTCGATACTCCAAAAAAGCAAAATGCAGAAACTGAAGAACATTTGTTCGAAATGGTAGGATTGAAAAAGTCTGTATACGTATAAATTTAGCGAAAAGAATGTAATCAGGAAAAAAAATCCGGCGCCTTTGATGTTTTTCAATAATAGGTAACGGCTTAGCGAGATAACTCCTAGAATATTGACAAGTAAAAGGGAAAACCCATAACCGAGCCGGAATTCATTTAAATATAAAAATGGAGCAAGTAAAATTATTGCTGGTGAAAAATGATGAGAAAGGTAGTTTGAGTTTTCAATCTGACCGTGGTAATTCGTAGCAAAAAAAGACCCTTTTAATGTGTTATTCAAAACCTCTGCCATTGATACATAATCCATATCGCCTAGAAAAAAAGTTGTCCAATGCGAATTCTGGATATACAAGAAATGAATAGAGTAGACGGTGATCACAAAAAATGTAAATCCATTCTCTTTTAAATTTTCGCTCGTATTTTCATTCGTTAAGGGACTCGTGCTACTCTTCGATTTCATTTTCTTTTGAAGGAAAACAAATCCGAATAGTCCGCATAATAGAAAAAAGTATGATAAGACTCTGACAGCTTTCCGGTAGTCGGATAAAGTCGTGACCGGAAGCGAATAAATAAAAATCAGACAAAATGAAAACAGAAGAATAGATATGAGTTCAAATTTCCTTTGCATTCCCTGAGGTGTAAAAAAAACTGAACTATATGTCAACCAAGGTTGTTGGAAATCAGCTAGCCATTTGAAAAAATTTCCGAAAATTTTTTATTCTATTCTTTTGGGCTGGTCTCTGAGTGCATTCGGCTTCGGTATTTTACTGCCGTATATTTCCGTCTTCTTTTTGAAAGCCTATAATCTGGATGCAAAAGACCTGGGACTATTCTTTCTTTTGACTTTTGTTCTGCGGTCGCTTTTCCAGGCTTACACCGGCAATTTGTCGGATATCATAGGAAGAAAAAATGTCATTATGTTCTCACTTTTCGGCAGGTTCTTGTTTTTGATTTTAGTCGGGCTACTTTTCTTTTGGAAAGCCTCATTGGCGTATATTCTGATCTCAGTTGCCTTGAGTTTTATTTTGTCCTCAGTGTTTCAACCGGTTGCCCAGGCAGCAATTTCTGACCATGTCCCCGGAAATAAATTTCTGCATGGAATGAGTTTGATTCGTGTCGGTGGCAACCTCGGCTGGATGTTCGGCCCGGTAATCGGAGGTTATCTGGCAGAATCTTCTTTCGAGATTTTATTTTTCATCTCCGGAGTATTCAGTTTGTCCAGCGGGATAATTTTTTATTACCATTTCCATGATATAGACGGAAAAGCCGTATCGCAGGAGGCCCGGGTTCCATTCATAAGGATATTTTCCGACCGGCTATTTATGGTGATTTGTGGGGCAATATTTTTACTAATGATTACCGTATCCCAGATGCTATCCACTCTTCCATACTTCTTAAGCAGGTTCAAGGATGTGCCGGCGGACAAGATGGGGTATATTTTCGCAGTGAACGGGACAACTGTATTGCTTTTTCAGATTTGGGTGACAAAGTATTTTGCCAGGTACCATGCGTTAGGCGCGATTTCATTAGGTTCGGTTTTGTACGGGATCGGATATATTGCATGGGGGTATTTGGATGGAATGTATTTTTACTTAGGGGCCCTGTTTTGTATCTCCTTTGCCGAGGTGATTGTGACTCCCTTATTGGTAGAGGTCACGAAAAAAATGTCCGACCCGCTTACCGTTGGCAGGTACATGGGTTTTTACGGCCTTGTAGCAACAACCGGTTGGTCAGTTGGGCCTCTAGTTGGAAGCACGATTCTAGATCATTTTTATTACGATTACAAGTTGTCCTGGTTTTTCATTTCTTTATTTGCTTTTTTTGCAGGGGGAATATTTTTTACAATAAATCTGCTTCTTGGGAAGAATAGAAGGTGGGGGCATGTATCGAATGAAGAAGAATAAAAATATAGTGCTGATATTTTTCGGATTTCTGGTTTTATTTTTTGGAGTGCTGGGCGGGCTTAGCCGACTCGGAATAACGGGTTTGCCTTCGGGCAAAAACTGGAATGCTATGCACGGCCCTCTTATGGTTGCCGGATTTCTGGGAATTGTGATTAGTCTGGAAAGGGCAGTAGCATTGGACAGGCTCTGGGGTTTTTTCTCGCCCGTTTTCAGCATTGCAGGCGCGGTTGGTCTGGCCACCGGGCAAATTTCCCTTCAATCGGCCGCCATATTTTTTGTCATTGGGAACGCAATCCTAGTCGGAATATTTTTGCATTTTCTGAAAAAACACTTCGAGAGGAATTTGATTCTAATGACGTTAGGCGCCTTGTTTCTCATGGCAGGAAATGTTTCCCTCGCATTTGAACATCCGATATATTCATCCGTACCCCTCTGGGTTACATTTTTGGTTTTTACGATTGTGGCAGAAAGGCTTGAGCTGTCCTCATTTTTAGTTCGGTCAAAAAATCAAATTCGTTTATTGTGGGCGCTAGCGGCTTTGACAGGAATATTTTCTTTTGCTTTTCAGGAGAACCTGTTTTTCGGATTGGCTATTTTTGGATTGGCATTGTGGCTGATTTTTAACGATATTGCCCGAAAAACAATTAAAAAAGACGGCCTTGCCAGATACAGCGCGGCCTGTCTTCTCACCGGATATGTCTGGCTTGGGGTTACCGGGATATTTCTTTCGGTCATGGGCGCTTTTTTGCCCGGTTACTATTACGATTCCGCAATCCATTCATTTTTTCTCGGATTTACCATGCTCATGATATTCGGCCACGCTCCGATTATTTTTCCTTCAATTCTTGGGGTGAGTTCCGTTTATAGCCCGGTTTTTTATATTCATTTTATCCTGATGAATCTCAGCCTGATTGTAAGAATTTTTGGTAGCCTTGCAGGGCAGGCGGATTATAAGACGTTAGGTGGAATAGGAAACTCTTTTTCTTTGGTTTTATTCTTGCTAGTAACAATGCCCCTTGTGTTAAAGCAAGTTTTACGGAAAGGGCAAAGCGTTCGCCAATGACCGCACTCTGCCGGAATTAAAAATCTAAACTAGGAGCCAAACGATGACAATACAGTTTTTTCAATTGATTCTGATTTCCTGTTTTGCAATACTTTTTCTTTTTTCCATTTTGGTTATTTACCTGGAGTGGAAAAAATTCAGAAAGAAATGGTTTAAAACTATTTTGGATGCGCCTGCATTACTTGCATTGACGAGCATAATCCTGTCGTTCTTTGTTTCGGGCTATGCTGAGAATTTTTCCTATTTTTATACCAAGGGACTTTCCTCACTTCTGCTTTTATTGTATGGCATATACAGCACCCTTTTTAATTTCAAAACCGAAGAAAGCCCGGGAGTTTTCAGGATTACTTTGAGGGGAGCTCTGGGAATCACATTTCTGGTTACAACTGGAATTTGCGCATTTAGCGCAGAAGCTGTCTCCACCTACTTGCAGGATGAAAGCAAAAAGGTAGCAGATGAAAACGCAAAAGGATTTCTGGACAAGATTTCCAGCAATGTAGATGAAGAGGGCAAAAAACTAATCAAAGAATTTTACATTTCAGTAGAAAACGAAAGAAGGGAAACTTCCAAAAAAATCGCTAAAAAGGACGAAGAGTTAAAAGCACAGGAATTGATTTTTAGCCAAACTGTTCGGGAGAAGGACGATGATCACAAAAAAAAGGAAGATTCTTTTTTTGCTATATTGAAAGAAAAAGATGAAATCATAAAACAAAAGGACGCTCTGTTTACACTAACCGTTAAGGAAAAAGACGGAAAACTGAAAGAGAAGGAAGATCTGTATTTGCAGACTGTAAGGGAGAAAGAATCCGGTGCGAAAGAAAGGGATAGCGCGATTCGAGAAAAAGACGAATCACTCGGAAAGACACTGAAAGAAAAAGATGAAATCTTCAAACGGAAAGAAGAGCAGTTTGCCCAACAATTGAAGGAGAAGGACAACCTCATAAAACAAAAAGATGATACACTTGTTCAGACTTTGAAAGAAAAAGAAAACTCGTGCAAGTTGAAGGAAGATTCTTTTATCCAATCGTTAAGGGAAAAAGACTCGATTTTGAAAGAGAAAGATTCTATCATCAAAAATAAGGACGAGCATTTTTTGCAAGTATTGAAGGAGAAAGACCAGGCGTTCAAATTAAAGGATGAGTCCTATTCTCAATTGGTGAAAGACCGAGAGCTTGTTTTAAAGCAGAAAGAAGACTCCTGCAATAATTCACTCAAAGAAAAAGATTCTATTATTCGACAAAAGGAAGAATCTTTGCGGGGTTGTACTGCCAAGTGAGGCCATTTTTCATGCAATTTAGTTGACGCATAACGCCTGAAATGGATTGAATTACTCGAATGCTTCGTCCAGAGTTCCTAAATAAAACTTCTGTCTTACTGAAAATCTTGGTATTTGCATCGGCTTACGCGGTTGTAGCAAAGGCATGCCTGAATTTTTTTTCCCAAAATGGAATCGTAAGCATTATCTGGGCTCCCAGTGGAATTGCGCTGGCAGGGTTATTGCTTGGCGGGAAAAAATATATACCGGGGGTTTTTTTGGGCGCGTTTGCTACGAATTATTTTGCACTCCAGAGTATAGGAGCAGGGCAGGCTTTGGGAATTGCATTTGGAAATACACTTGAAGCCGTGTTCGGTTTCTGGATGCTCAACCGCAAATCTAAATTCGATAATACTTTGAGTTCTCTGAACAGTTTTTTTCAATTGTTTTTTGGCGCCGGCTTTGGAGGAAGCGTGATAGCTGCTGTAGTCGGCAGTTCCGTAATTTATTTTTACGGGTTGATCCCAGAAGAAAAATATCTTTTGAATATCATCCATTGGTGGATGGGAGATTCTCTGGGAATTATTCTGGGGGCATCTTTTATACTGGTTTGGAGCGAGTTTGACCTTAAAAATACTCCTGCAAAAAGGATCCTTCTTGCGGTACTGTTTATTGCAATCAGCGTTCTTTTCGGGCAGGTAGTTTTTGTGGGATGGTTTAGTCATTCTCCGGCTGCGCAAATTGCCCGTGGTTACTGGATGTTTTTGATTATTGCTGTTGCAGCAATCATTTTTCAAAACAGGGTAATGCTCGCAATTCTGGTTTGTATTGCGTTTCAGTCAATTATGGGAGCTTATCTAGGAGTCGGATTTTTCGGAAATGATATTGAAAAAACCCAATTGAGCAATTTCTGGTTTTATATGTTGATTCTTACATTTGTGGGAATGACCTTGTCGAGCTATATAACGGAAAGAAAAAAAATAGAAAGAGAACTCGAAAAAAGTGAGGAGAAGCTTACGACGGCTCAATCTCTTGCGCATATAGGGCACTGGGATTTTGACATTCAGAACGGACTGGTTAGCGGTTCTGCTGAGTTGTACAGGATATTCGGATTGACGGGAAAAGAAGCGAGCCTGAATGCGTTTGCGGATGCTGTGCATCCGGAGGACAGAGAATTTGACCTGGCTCATATTCAGAGGGGAATGGAATTTGGAGAGAGTTGGAATATTGAACACAGACTTTTGTTAAAAGATGGAATTTTGAAATACGTAAATGCGATCGGGCAGGCAATACAAAACGAAGAAGGAAAAACGATTCATCTGTTTGGTACGGTTCAGGATATCACCGAAAGAAAAAAGGCCGAAGAGCGATTGAACCAATCCTTTCGCGAGAAAGAAACCCTTACACGCGAGCTGTATCATAGAACAAAAAACACATTGCAGGTGATCCGTTCGATATTGCTATTGCAGGCAGAGAATTTTGCCGGAAATAAGGATTTACAGCAGTTGATCAAAGATTCGGACTTAAGAATTCAAGCTATTATCATTGTCCACAATTTGTTATACAAATCAAAGGATTTGTCCAGAATCTCTCTGGAAGATTATATCCGGGAATTGTGCAGTCAAACCCTGAAAAATTTTGAAGGAATGAATGAGCGCATTTCTCTGAAAATCGAAGTTGAAGACCAGAATATTTTATTGGACACTGCTATTCCTTTAGGGCTCGTTGTCAATGAATTACTGACCAATTCCCTAAAACATGGTTTTCCGGAAAATAGAAAAGGCCGGGTAACTATTAGCTCTGCAATTGCCGGTGAAGGGCTTGTCCGAATGATTTTTTCGGATGACGGCATTGGGGTAGCGCCTGAATTTGATTTTAGAATGCAGCAGACTTTAGGAATGAAATTTATTTTTAGTATCGGTGAAAAACAAATGCAGGGGCAAGTGAATTTTGAAACCCAAAATGGTCTAAAGTGTATATTTGATTTTCCGATTACATTATATCGGCCCAGAGTTTGAGTAGATGAGCGCACCATTGCAAATCTTGTTAGTAGAAGACGAGGTCATTACGGCAATGCTAATGATTAAGGAATTGAAAAAAATAGGATATGATGCAATCCATCACGTAACGACCGGAGAAGATGCAATTGAATACTCAGAAAAAAATAAACCAGACCTAATTCTAATGGATATTCAGCTTGCAGGTGACTTGGATGGGATTGATGCGGCTCGTCAGATTTCGGATAGATTTCAGATTCCAGTGATATTTATCACATGCTACGAAGATGATGTAACCCGCGAGCGGGCAAAAATTCCAGGCTCTATAATGTATTTATTGAAACCGGTAAATATAATGGAATTAAATTCCGTTATCAAAGAGCATTTTCATGTCTGATTAAAAATCAGTGTTCCAACCAGCCCGATTGCGGCAGCCATAAAAACGGCACTTCTTTGGAAAGCATTGGGTATTCATTTTAGGACACGGTCTTAACATTTTCGCCTAGAAAGAATTCGGAAAATTGGGGAAATAATACAATTTTATTGAAATTGTAATCGTTTTGTAATGGAATTCTTTTGTAATTGGCTGTATTCGAGGTTTTAAGTGAGAAAAATAATGAAAATTCAACTAATCGTATTTCTATCTTCCGTAATATTTATTTTCAATTGCGGTAAGAAAACCAATAGAGTCCTAGCAGACGGGTCGAGCACTGTATTCCCGGTTACATCCGCAGCTGCCGAGGATTTTTCAAAAAAAAATCCGGATATTCATGTTACAGTGGGAATTTCCGGAACTGGCGGAGGATTTAAAAAGTTTTGTAATAATGAAACGGATATTTCCAATGCCTCCAGATTTATATCCGAGGAAGAGAAAAAGTCCTGCTCAAAAAACCAAATCGAATTTATAGAGCTTCCAATTGCTTACGACGGAATAGCAGTTGTCGTTCATAAAGATAACAGTTGGGCAAATGAACTCAGTATTGAAGATTTGAAGAAAATTTTTCAGAGGAATGATTCTGCGCTAAAGTGGAAAGATGTGAATCCTATGTGGCCGGAGGATACGATTAAACTCTTTGTTCCGGGACAGGATTCCGGGACTTTTGATTACTTTGCAGAAGAAATCGTGAAGAAAAAAGATAACTTCCGTCAAAAAGATATTCAATTCAGCGAAGATGATAACACGATCGTAACGGGCGTTAGTGGAAACAAAGGGGCTATTGGATTTTTCGGAATTGCGTATTACGAAAGCAACAAGGATAAACTTAAGTTAGTGAAAATCGTAAATCCTGCGACGAAGAAAGCGATCGAACCGAATCTGGAAACCATAAAAAGCAATTTGTATTCTCCATTATCCAGGCCTATCTTTATTTATCTGAAGTCTTCTTCTCTGGCTAAAGAGAATGTTGCCCGATTTGTGGATTTTTATTTTGAGAATGCGGCAAGGCTTTCCAAAGAAACCGGATACATCCCTCTTCAGGATGCGTCATACCTGAAAATACAAAAAAGGTATAAAGATAAAATTACGGGTTCTGCAGTAAAAAAGCAGGAAGACAAGCACAAAAAACTGGATGAATTATTTCTGTAGAACCTGAAAATTTCAAGGTTTGGTTGACTCTTTCGGGCAGCCCCCAGAATTAAATATATAGCTATCAAATATGAGCGAAAAAAAATTACTAACTGAAGCTTTGACTGCGAGTGACAGGAGCGCGGTTTTTTCCAAATTCGGAAAGAGGCCTTCTTTTGGCCTGAAAGAACGGTTGATACGTTATACGCTTACATTGTTTTCTTCAATCACTGTGGGCGTAACATTTATTATCATCGGAATTTTATTCTGGGATGCGATTGAACTGTTTAAGCGGTACAGCTTTTTTGATTTTCTGACCGGCACTGTCTGGGAGCCTTTTGGAGAGACCAAGAAGCTGGGAATTCTCCCCTTGATTTCCGGCACGATGATGATTGCGTTGGGTTCAGCCATGATAAGTCTTCCCATCGGTTTTTTTAGCGCGGTCTATCTGACCCAGTATGCGGATAAAAAAAGCGAGAGAATTCTGAATCCTGTTTTGGAACTACTCGCTGGAATTCCGACGGTGGTTTACGGGTACTTTGCGTTATTTGCAATCACTCCCGTAATTCAGAAATTTTATCCCGCCACGGAATTATTCAATGCGTTATCCGCATCCATTGTTGTGGGGATCGCTTCGATTCCGCTCGTATCGTCCATTTCATCCGAGGCGCTTAAAGCCGTCCCGCATTCGATCCGGAATGCAGGGTATGCTTTGGGAATGAACAGATTCAATGTAATCGTACGTGTAATCATTCCTGCATCCGCTTCAGGTGTCGTTGCGTCTTTCATTCTGGCATTTTCCCGTGCGATAGGCGAAACCATGGCGGTTACTCTTGCCGCAGGATCCAGCCCTACAACAGACTGGAATTATTTCAAGGGGATACAGACGATGACCGCGTTTATCGTGCAAATCAGTATGGGAGATACTCCAGCCGGGTCGACGGAATATTATACGATTTACGCTGTAGGGTTAATTTTATTTTTGCTAACATTCGGATTTAATCTTATCGCCTCGGTCGTATTGCGTCATTATAGAGAGGTCTACAAATAGTATCATGAAAAATTCTACGAAGCTGAAATATTTAATTTACGGAATCGGTTTTCAGATTGTTTGCCTTTCCGCAAATATTATTGCGATATTTCTGCTCCTGTTTTTGCTTTTGGATATATTCAGCCAGGGCCTTCAAACTCTGGATTACAAATTGATTTCCAGCTACCCCTCTCGTTTTCCAGAGAAAGCCGGGATGCTGTCCAGCATTGTCGGAACATTTTATATGATGGCTCTTACCTCATTTTTTGCCATCCCTCTGGGAATTGGAGCCGCTATATATCTGGAAGAATACGCGAAAGACAATATGCTGAACAGGTTTATCAAGCTGAACATTAAAAATCTTGTGGGCATTCCTTCTATCATCTATGGAATTTTTGGGCTGACAGTATTTGTAAGATTCTTCGGATTCGGGAGAAGCCTTATATCAGGCTCTTTGACTATGGCTCTATTAATCTTGCCGATTATCACTCTTGCATCCCAGGAGGCATTCAAAGCGATTCCTCAATCGTTTCGTCTGGCCGGATTCGGAATAGGTATGACCCGATGGCAGGTTGTGCGTCATCAGGTACTACCGATGGCGGCACCGGGAATTACTACCGGTATAATCCTTGCGCTATCTCGTGCGATAGGCGAATCAGCTCCGTTACTACTTGTCGGCGCGATTACCTATATAGCATTTTTACCAGAAGGCCTATTGGACAGCTTTAGCGTGCTTTCGATTCAGATCTACAACTGGACTTCTTATCCTCAGAAAGAGTTTCATGCTTTAGCTGCCTCCGGTATCATCGTGCTTCTCGGAGTATTGATCATTTTAAATCTGGGCGCGATACTTATGAGAATCTATTTTCAAAATAAAATCAAGGGAATTAACCGTTAGGTCAGAATGAAATGAGTTCAGAGAATATAATCAATCCAGTAATTAGTTGCAGAAATGTGGATATATACTACGGAGATTATCCTGCAATTACGGAAATGAATTTAGACATTGAGAAAAACAGGATTACTACATTTATCGGGCCTTCCGGTTGCGGAAAAAGTACGCTCCTTCGAAGTTTCAACAGAATGAATGATTTTATAGAAAACAACAAAGTAATCGGGAAGATTCTTTTGGATGGGGTTGATATCTATGACAAAAAAATAGATCCTGTCGAAGTCCGGCTGCGAGTAGGTATGGTTTTTCAAAACCCGAATCCATTTCCAAAAACTATTCATGAAAATATTGCCCTCGGCCCCAGACTAAACGGGTACACTGGAAATCTTACGGAACTTGTTGAGATCGCTCTCAAAAAATCATTCTTATGGAATGAAGTGAAAGACAAATTGAAACAGAACGCCTATTCACTTTCCGGAGGCCAGCAACAAAGACTTTGTATTGCAAGGGCAATTGCAATGCAGCCGGAGGTTCTATTGATGGATGAACCCACAGCGTCTCTTGACCCGATCTCGAGTTCAAAAATTGAAGAGCTGATTTTGGAATTGAAAAAGGATTATACTATTGTCATTGTGACCCACAACCTCCAGCAGGCTCACAGAATCGGAGATAAGACCTGCCTTTTTTATCAAGGGAAGTTAATAGAAGAAGGGCCTACAAAGCAGATGTTTGAACATCCGGTCGATAAATTGACAAAAGATTACATTACCGGCAGATTCGGCTGAAGACAGGACTCCTACTTGCCGAAAACTCACATCTGCAATATCGAGAGGATACAGAATAATTTTGAAGAAGTAAAAGAAAAATTTCAGGAGATCAACCTGAAAATCCAGGTTCCACGCGATGAGTTCAATGATTTTGTCGCAGGCAATATGCTCCTTGCCTATGAGAAATTGAATAAAATTCTGATTTCGAAAATGAATTTATTTTCGGATAAGAATGTCTTGGAAATCATCGAATTGAATCACACCGTACTTTGTGGAAATGACGAAACTCTTCGTTATGAATTTAAAACTCATCTAGAAGCCACAAAAAAAAAGTTTTTTGAAGGCCTTCGCCCGGTAAAAAAATGGTTCAATAAGCACGATGGAAAAGATTCTGCCTTGAAAGTTGCGGCAGAAATTTATGTGGGAATGCTTTCCCAACCTCAGATGTTCATTGAAGGCAACCACAGAACGGGATCAATCGTCGCGTCCTGGATACTCCTGCGCGGAGGTTATCCCCCTTTTGTTCTAACATACAAAAATGCGGAAAGTTATTTTAATCCTTCTTCCCAGATTAAGTTCAGCGATAAACGAGTCATCCGAGATAAACTGAAACTGCCGAAATACGAAAAAAGTTTTAAAGAGTTTCTCGAGAAAAATATCAAAAAAAGGTTTATGATTACGAAAGATTAATTTTTAAGGATTTGGAATCCGAAAAAAAAATCAAATTTCTGTAAATCCTCTTGAAAAAAAATAATTATTCTGTACAATTCATATATTCTACAGAAGGGCCGGATAGAATGTGATGCGAGAAAAATCTCCCGGTGAATGGTGAACGGAAATGATGGAACACGATCTGAGCTTTATAAAAAACAGAGTCTTTACTGCACTGCCGGATTCTACAGAATACCCTTGTGTTGTCACGATTTCCCGTGAATACGGATGCCCAGGTACTGCAATTGCCCAGGAAGTTACGAAATCTTTAAGCAAATCTACGGGTCGAAAATGGCACTTTATTGATAAGCAGATTATGAAGGAGGCATCCAAAGAATTTGATTTTCCTCCTGAGTTGATTGAAAAAATTATGAAGACGAAACCACGAGGTATATTTGAGGAATTATTTTTGACATTTTCAGACATTCAATTACCGAACGAGATCAAAGTAAAAAAATCAATTGCACGAATCTTGAGAACTATAATCCTCCACGGGGATGTGGTGATTCTGGGAAGGGGAGGGGTTGTGCTTGGAAGAGATATTAAAAAAGCCATTCACGTTCACTTGCACGCTCCGGTAAGTTGGAGAAAGGAAAGAGTAAAAGAATTGGAGAATCTGAAATCCGATGACGAGGCAGTCGGTAGAATCAACACAGTTGACAAGGAAAGAATCTTTCTTCGGAATTACTTTGCAGGAGAGACCCTTGATCCGGATATTTTCGATGTTGAATACAATTGCAAAACCTTCAGCAAAGAAGAAATTATAGATTCTATTCTGCAACTGGCGAGAATGAAGGGGATAAAATAGACTACTTATAGTAGGTTGATGCGTTAGACTTCACAAGAGCAGTCCTTTTTTTGTTTCCTGGTATTTTTCTACTCCGCATAATAATTTGACAACCTCCAGTGCAAATTCAAATGAATACCCCGGCCCGATTCCTGTGATAATTCTATTGGTTATTGCAACCGGTTGATTCGTGTTTCCTTCGATATCCGGGACACTTCCAGGAAATCCAGTAAATAAATCTCCCGGATGTAAAATATTTTCCCGAATTAAAATCGAAGGGGCAGCGCATATCGCACCGATAAACTTTTTCTGCTGGCTGAATTCTTTCAATATTTGCAAAATTGTTTGATTTTTTCCAAGATTTTCTGTTCCCTTTTTTCCTCCTGGAAGAATAATCATGTCGAATTTTGCAGGGTCAATACTCTCCAGAGTAACGTCGGCAATGTGTTTTGTATTTCGTGAACCGGTAACAATTTTTTCATTTGTGAGGCTGACTGTTTGTACTTCGATATCCGCACGCCTGAGTACATCTGTAATGACGACGGCTTCCATCTCTTCCATTCCATCAGCGAACGGGACTAAAACTTTTTTTTTCATAGCTCTCTCCTCCTTTTTTATCTGCAAAAACTAGACATTTAATACAATTTTGCCGATACTTTTCCCGGACTGAAAAAATCGAAGCGCGTTTTTTGCTTCAACAAATGGAAAAGATTTTCCTATATGCTGGGGTTTGATTTTCAGTTTTTGAATTTCGTCGAACATTCCGCTTAACGTATCGATTTTATCCCAAAGCCAAATCAGATTGAATCCAAGAACGGATTTGTTTTCTGAAATCATGTTCAGTGGATCGATTTTTGGACGTCGGAAATAATTGAAAGCAACCTTTAGGTAGTTTGGCCGGGAATGCTTTGGAGTAAAGTTTGCAGAGCCATAAGTCACAATTCGACCGGTTGGTGTAAGCGCGCGGTAACTATCTTCGAATATGTCGCCTCCAATACATTCCAGAACCAAATTTAACTCTCTTTTTCCCAGTTTGTTTTTCAGGTTTTCTGAGAAATTGCCATCTCGCACGATGGCATCATCATATCCTTCTTTGAACAGAAAATCAGTCTTGGATGAGTCGCCTACAGAGCCTATCGTATAGGCTCCGAACTTTTTAGCAATTCGGTTCGCAAGAATTCCAACCCCGCCTGCAGCGCTGTGAATGAGCACAGTATCATTTGCTTTTATATTTCCGAGTGGAACTAACGCGTAGTAAGCTGTCAGGGATTGGGCAGGAAATGCAGCTCCTTCTTCAAAATTCCATCCTTTGGGAAGCTTGTAAATGTAGTTTTGGTCGATATTCAAGTGGGTTGTGTAAGCTCCGAATCTGGTCACGCCCATTACAAGATCGCCTAACTTCCACTTTCTTACAGACTTTCCTTTTTGGATGATTGTTCCGGAGTATTCCAGTCCAGGAATGAAGCTTTCTTTAGGAGTTGCACTATATAATCCGGTTAACGCAAACACATCGGCAAAGTTTAGGCCGATCGATTGTACTTTAACCATTACTTCATTTTCTTCGGGTTTTGGAAGCGATTCCTCTGTTAGATGGAGATTGTCAATAGAGCCTGCTTTTTCTATTCTGTAAACTTTTCTGTTCATAATTATTTCCTGATAAAATGGTTCATTAGTAACGGTTTCCCGAAATTTCGGAATCCAGAATTTTTTCAAATGTAAGGATTTCGCCTATCGTAAACCCGGGGAATTCCGCTTTTGGAATATCTCGGTACATGAATAAATAGTCCTTGAGGTCAAAAAGATTATTTAGGTCTTTTTTTCTGATGTTCTGTAATTTCTCATTCATATTTTTTGAAACGATCCACATTTCCTTGATAGGCTGATTGTAAGAGGATTTTTGAATATTCACCTGAGTCCCGAAATAATCCTTCCAAGAAATTGAAAATTTTTTCTGAAAACCGAAAAGAGTACCGTATCCATAGAAGATTTCGTCAAGATTTAATTCAATCACATATTCCCTGATAATCAATTGTTTCCATATTGCAAAGACGATGACCGAAAGAAATATGGATGCGAATGCAGCCGCCACAATCGTGAAAATAATCGAGATGTCCATTATGACTGCAATCATTACAAATGTAATCAGAAAAGAGCAAATGGTAAAATATCCGATAAAGCTGTCAAGACTGCTGGTTTTGTTTTTCCATTTGAAAATTGTTTTATCGGAATGGACTTTATTTATTTCAAAAAGATCTCCGGATGGTTCGGAAAAACTATCCACAGAGCTAACGTCCGATTTTTCATTAAACAATGAATTCAACTTTTCTGAAAGTCCTGCCGCTTCAGCCTCTGACTGAAACCAGTAAATATCAATCCAAGCCCCGTCTTTTTTTTTGAAGTATACTGTATAATCAATCGAAGCATGAGTGTCATTCGATGATTGGTGGTAATCTTTTCTGAATCCAATACACTCGATTTCAGAAAATGGAATCCAGGAAAATTTTCCGTTTGATTCCATGATTTCAAACCGTTTGTCTATATTATTGAATTTTGTCTCTTTGATTACTATATTTTTTGTCAGTTGGTTTATTAATAACCCGACAATGGAGATACAGGTTATCCCTCCACTAAAAAAAGCAACTGATGATTTCGAAAAACCAGATTCCAGTATTGATGTAATGGAAATTCCAAGCAGTACGATTCCTAAAAACCCGAAAATTATTCCGAATACTCCAAAAATGAAAACTGCGAGAAAATATTCTTTACCACTGACATGAACAAAAACTAAATCGTCCTGTTTCATTCCTACCTCGAAAATTATTTGTAAGCTTGAATCAGACAGTACAGAAGAAATTTAAAATAATCAAGAGAATAATTCTATTTTGGGAGAGAAATCCCGGTGTTTGGCAGGAGAAAAAAATCCAGAGCATCCGATTCCTACTTTTTTTACATGCAGGAAAAACTACCCTGGATTTGTATTTCTAATTCAAATTAGGAAAAAAATCTTTTTGCTGCTTCTTCCGGTAATGCGACACCGGTAATTTTTGCTTTCTGGATAATTTCCCAGTAGTATCTGTATGTAGCGCGGTCATGCAACTCGCCTGCGTGCTGGATCGGGCCCCAATCAGCGTCCTGCGCCTTAACCAGAATGTCGCTCGCTACTTGGACTTCACTGAAGTCAGGAGACATCGCATCCAGGATTGCTTGAATTTGAGTTGGATAAATAGACCACATTCTAAGGAAACCGAAATCGTTTCTTGCGCGGCTCGCATCTTTGTAGGTCTGGTATTGATTTTTCAGATCCAAGGTTACGTTATGTGCAGGAACAACTCCATTGTGAAGTGCGACTGCAACCACTGTTGATTTAGCCCTTCTCAAAAGTTCGTGGTCAAACTGGCCTGGACTTTTCATGCAGGATGCAGGAATTGCGCCATGGTGTCCGGAAATAAAATCCATGAGTCCGAAGTCCAGTACCTGCATCCACGGAAGTGCAGCAATTTTATCCACTTCATAAAGCGCTCCGTGTGTTTCTATCAGAACATGGATTGGGATTTCTCTTTTGATCCCGCTTTTTTTTGCAACTGCCTGAATATAAGAAATCATTTCCTCAACCTGAGATGCCTTTGTCGGTTTTGGGATTGTAATGTAGGCAATTTTTTCTCCGGCTCCGGGAACAACCACATCCACGTCGAGCTTCCAATGAGAATCTGTGTAATCATGGATCCTAACTCCACTCATTTTGTGCTTGTTCAGCTCGGAATTTTGGATTCGCACAATCATTTCTGCGTGCTCTTTTTCCTTCCCTTTTTGCGCTCCGTCTTCGCAGTCCATAGTGATATCAAAAAGCCCGCCGAGTTTGTTCTGTAACTCTAAAGCTTTGGTGATCAGCTTCTCTGATCCGGCGAAATGTTCGCAGGAAGGTATGATCGGAAAAGGCTTTTCGCCTTCAAATAGTGCGTCTTTGGGGTGTTTTAGTGCCATAAATTGGTTCCTTTTTGTAAAAATTCGATTTGTTTTGCAATGTGTTTTGAAACACTCATACGGTAAAGATTATTTTTTAGAGTAGTTTAATTGAAAAATACAATCTAAACAGTTTCTAGAATTTTTAAAATTACTGCTTTTTGTGCATCTAGCCTATTTTCTGCCTGCTGGAAAATGATCGAGCGCTCGCTTTGAACGACTTCTCTTGTAATTTCGTAACCCGCATGTATTGGCATATCGTGCATGATTTTAGCCTTTGAATGTTTTAAGAGATTTGAGTTGATCTGATAAGGCATCATCATCTCGATTCTTTCCTTCTTTTCTTTCTCAAATTTCGGATCATTAAAAAATTCCATATCGACCCAGGTATCTGTGTAAATGTAATCCGAATTTTTTACCGCATTTTTGATATCTGTCTCCCAGCTCAGAGTTTTTCTTTTTTTTCCTTTGACTACAACGCTTTCTACGATGGATTCAGGTTTCGCAATCGGAGTAACTAAAATTAGATTTACTCCCAGAGAAGAGGTTATTTCAATCAGAGAATTTACTACATTGTTGTGAACCCCGATATAACAAAGGTTTGTTTCTTCCAGTTTTCCCCTATCCAGAAGAATCGTCAGCATGTCGGCTAACGCCTGGCATGGATGGTACAGGTTGCAGCATCCGTTTATAAGCGGAACTTTTGAACCGGATTTAAGAGTTAAAAGGTCATCATGCTTTTTCATTCTCGCCATGATGATTGCTACATTGCGGGAAAGGTATTCTGCTTCAAAGTCGATTTCAGAAAGCTGAAAGTTAGACGAAAGCCAATCCAGGTAGATCGCATGGCCTCCCATCTCAGTCATCCCTGCTTCAAAAGACACTCTGGTTCGGGTGGATGTTTTTTGGAATACCATGGCCATGGTTCTCCCCGCCATATGTCCTGAAAAATATACTCTGTTTTTTTTGACATAAAGCGCAAAATCCAAAAGCTCGCCGATTTCTGAATCGCTCCAGTCGCTAAAGGATATGAGATGTCTGACTTTTTCCTGCATAAGTTGATTATCGGCAGCAAAAACGGCCAATCTAAAGGGGAGAATTTGGGTTTTTTCGGTTCGGAAATCGTGTTTTTTGCCATTAGGGGATGGTGGAATATTAGGATTTTTTCATCTTGACTAGGGGGGAAATTCTGTATTTGTCTAATTTGTAGAGGGAAAATGATTAAAATACTCCTGTTTTTATTCTTTTTTTATTATTCTTGGAAACTGCTAGGAAGACTTTTATTTGGAGACCAGAACAGAGAAGTGGAACGTGAAGCATATATTCCTGGGCCACCTTATGGCCGGTCTAGTGAAAAAGATGTAACGAATCGTGCGAGGGTTGTTAAAGAGGATTAAACTTTCCTATTTCCAGGCGAGCTTGAAAAGAATTCCAATATTGGTTAGAAGCACGGTAAACATCATACCGATGATCCACCGAAACCATGTGTCTGTTTTGGATTCCTGTCTGTCTATTCTTGAATCCAGTTTATCCACTCTTGAGTCCAGTTTATCAATATCTTGTTTTATTTTTTGAATCTCTGATAGTATCAAATCCAGTTTGGAATCATAATATTTTTCAAAATATAACGGAAGCTCGTTAGATTTTGACCGGGTTGCGACTTGTGATGCCATGACTTATTTTTTCTAAATTCTGTCTACTTTGTCAACGATTTTTTTAGTATTCTACAGGCATTGGAAAAAACATCTAGGCTGTCGATCACTAAATCCTTTCAAACCTGCTCAAAGGAAAAATCCAGCCGACACCAAGGTCATCCTCATAGTCGTCATAGAGTCCCATTTGAATTTCAGGAATCAGGAAATCCTTGCCGTCCGATTCGATAAATTCCAGAACTAATGCCGGCCCGAGGCCGGAGGTTCCGAGTTCCACTACCAGTTTCCCGTCCTTTAGTTTTGACGGCATGTTTTCTGCGGGTTCATTCTTGATGGGATTCAAAAAATTCCGCAACGGATACTCACCAATTTCATTCAGATAGTCTGCAAAAAAAGATCCTCTGATTGTTTTGATTTTTAGTTTCGAGCCTGTTCCATTTTTCCAATACCCCAGGAAATTATTTTCGTGATTAGTAATACCGGCAGATATAGGAAACCTCTTTTTTTGCCCTTACCTGAAAAATCTTTCCCGCCTCCACTGTAAAACTTTCCCCGGATTTGCATGTCTTCCATTCGTTGTCCGGTAGTTTTACGTCTAATGACCCGGATGTAATCGTCATGATTTCTTTTTTGGATGTGTCAAATTCATACTCACCTGTTGCGATCACCCCAGCTGTTGCAGGCGAGTCTTCTGCCTGAAACGAAATTGATTTGACATTTCCGTTGAAATATTCGTTAACTTTTAGCAATTTAATCTCCTTTTTTGGATACGCCTTTATCCCGATTCTATATTTTTCTTTCAAGTACAATTCTAGTGATCAGAATAAAAACTACCCAAATGGGGTATTGACAGTTTTTTCAATGTTTCAAAATTCCGTTCAATATTCGTAATAACTCACCTTTCGTAAAAACGGAAAAAAAAAGAGTACCCAAGGATAGGTTTCAAATTCAATATGTTCTTATGAACTATGAATTCATAAAATTATATTCTGACCTTCTAACGGCATCATTTACAAAAGCAAATGCCACCTGTTTTTCGGATTTATCTACAACAAACTCCAATTTCAATTAGTATTATCAGATGTTTGGTACGCCTCGGCAGAGAATATGAATTTTGTAAAATAGAACCTTTGGAAGGAATTTATCTTTCCACTAAAATCCAATAGAAAGATTGCTATGAATCTTAACGATGTGAAGCTAAAAAAATGGATTAGCATTTCTGATATAAATACTCCAGAAAAAAAGACTATCACGATTTACTTGGAAGGAGTGGATTTTCCATTGCAAGTAACAAAACATATTTTCAAAAACGAAAATTCCAATGATGGAGTTCTTTATCTTGTATGCAGTATTGGGAATTCAAAATTTGATTTTATTACAACTGAATATCAGAAACGATGGAAAGTTGAAGAATATCATAAATCCTTAAAGCAAAATTTACTTTTGGAAAAATCTCCAACAAAAATAGTGAGAACGCAGACAAATCATTTATTTTGACTTTGCCTGCATTCATCAAATGGCAAAAGCATTTTCGGAAAAATTTGGAAAACCATTTTGCTTTGAAAGCTGAATTATACCATTCTGCCGTCAGAGTTTCCTTTCATAAATTTCTGCAATTCAGCCTCTCTGTACGTAAGGTGAGTTACTAATATGGAGGGATATCGAATTCGAATGGCAATTATGGAGTATTGTATGAAATTCAAGAAACTCATAAAATTCTAAATATTTATCGAGTAGGGCACAGGAAAGATGTATATCAGTAAGCCCTCTTAACATATCCAGCGGATGGTACTTCAGCATTTATCGCATTCTTGGATCAACCTGATACTGAATGCGCTTGCCCAAAATCCGAATTTTCCAATAAGTGAATCTATGACTCAATTGGGCAAAAATAAGATTTTCCCTTTCGCCTAACGCCTAATTTCAGAATATTTCGCGGAATTGATTGATAATGATTTTAAATCTCAATAAAAAACTTGAAAGTTAAAATATTTGTGATGGAATTTTACCTAATACTTGCTTTTTTTTAACGGTTTAAATTCATGATAAATTTTTAGTAACTCTAAAGGAAAATTTAGAATGAACAAGCAGGCTATTAAGATAATCGTTCCGCTTGCAGTAATTGCAGGAATTCTTTATCTCATTTTTTCACCGGCAAGAACCGTAGGGTATTCACCGGACCAACCCATCCCGTTTAACCATAAAATACACGCGGGCGATGATAAGATCGATTGTAGATACTGTCATACTACAGTAGAAACATCAGCGCATGCGGGAGTTCCCCCGACAGCAACCTGTATGAATTGCCATAAAATGGTTGCGCCAAAGAACCCTAACGTTCAATGGCTGAAAAAGCAATATGAGGAAAACAAACCAATTGAGTGGATTAAAGTTCATGACACCCCGGATTTCGTTTTCTTCAACCACTCCAGGCATATATCTAGAGGGGTGGATTGTTCAAAGTGTCACGGAAATATCGCTGAGGCAGTAAAGGTAAAGCAAGTAGAGTCACTGAATATGGGCTTTTGTGTGAATTGTCACCGTGAGAACAACGCTCCGAACGATTGTTCCACTTGCCACAGGTAATAAAGGAAACTATATGTCTGAGAAAATGAATTTTCAAAAAGAAAGAAAAACCCACTGGCAGTCTTATGAAACCAAAGACTCGAACGACCTGAAATCTATGCAAAAAAGTGAGTTTTTTACTTCCCCCGATCCAATAATTAAAAAAATCAAAGACGGAAAAACAGATAGAAGAACTTTTTTAAAGTTGATGGGAGCATCCAGTGCGATGTTGACCCTCAATTGTATAAAAAGGCCTGTCGAAAAAATCGTTCCGTATGTGAATGCTCCGGATTATATTAAGCCGGGCTCATCCAACTACTATGCATCCGTATGCGGAGGTTGTTCTGCCGGGTGTGGTATGTTGGTGCGCACAAGAGATGGCCGTCCTTTAAAGCTGGAAGGAAACCCTAGCCACCCTATTTCTAAAGGCGCGCTGTGCGCAAACGGACAGACATCCATTATGGATTTGTATGATCCGGACAGGGCAAGGGAACCATTCCAGATAGAAAACGGAAAAGCCACTGCAACCGATTGGAACAAGCTGGACACAGCAGTAAAAACAAAACTTGCTGAGACAAAAGGAAAGACCAGAATTCTCACCGGTGGATTGAATGCACCTTCAACTTCCTCCTTAATTGGGGAATTTCTAAAATCCGTAGGCGGGGGAAAACATTATGAATTTGATGCTACTTCTCCGGAGGATGCAATTTCTAAAGCCCAGGAAATTTCATATGGGAAAGGGCTTGTTCCAAATTATCGTTTTGATCTGGCAAAAGTGATTTTGTCTGTTGATGCTGATTTTCTCGGAACCTGGCTATCTCCTGTCGAATTTACAAAAGCGTTTTCAAAAGGGAGAGACCTCAAAAACGGCCAGAAGTCAATCAACAAACTAATATCTGTTGAATCATTTCCGACTGTTACCGGGTCAAACGCAGACGAGAGAGTAGTAATTAAACCCGGACATCAGATAAAATTCCTTTTGGCTGTGGCGTCTGAATTGGCCAAGCTCGGCACAAAAGGGAATGTTCCAAATATTTCTGCATCGGACATTGCAAAAGAACTTGGAATTGAATTATCCGTAATCGAAAAAATTGCGAAAGACCTGAATTCAAATAAAGGCGCGTCACTGGTTGTTGCAGGTGGAACCTCTGCTCAAACTTCGGATGCAGTTGAAGTTCAGGTAGCCGTAAACCTCCTGAATTCAATCCTGGACAATGATGGAAAAACGGTAGATTCCGTATCCAACCGCAGAGACTCCAAAACCAACTACGCTAAAAATCTGGAAGATCTGAAAAAAGATCTGGAAAAAGGGGAAGTTGGAGTATTATTTATTCAGGGAGTAAATCTAGCTTACCAACTTCCAAATGTAGACTGGAAAAATTTATTATCGAAAGCAGGCCTGGTAGTTTCATTGTCTGATAGATTGGATGAAACCGCTCTGATTTCTAAATACCTTGCGACATCTACGCACTTTCTGGAATCCTGGGGGGATAGCGAAGGAATTAAAGGAATATTGGGAATCCGACAGCCGACCGTGCGTCCGCTTTTCAACTATCGATCATTTGAAGATTCTTTAATTCAGTGGGCAGGCGGGTCGCTTTTCGGGGCTAAGAATTTCTATGAAGTTCTAAAGAACGCATATTCGAAAAAAACGAATTGGGAAAATCTACTTCGCGACGGAGTTCTCGGAAATCTTTCAGAATTGAACAAAACAAAGGCTGGCAGAAACTTTAAAGGATCTGTCGGAACCTCCGCGGCAAAATCTGATGGCCTATCACTATCTTTATATACGACTGTGGCATTGGGCGATGGTAGCGGAGCAAATAATTCGTTCAGGCAAGAACTTCCTGATCCGATTACGAAAGTCACCTGGGATAATTTTGTTGCAATATCTCCTGTTCTAGGCAAAAAGCTCGGAATTGAGTCAAATGATCTTGTCAAAGTGAAAACTTCCTCCGGGAAAGAGCTTACTTTACCAGCGCAAATCCAGCCTGCGATGCACGCCGAGGCAGTTGGAATCGCTCTCGGTTACGGGAGAACTGGTGCCGGAAAAGTAGGAAATGGCGTTGGCCAGAATTCCTATTCGTTGGCGGTTAGTGGTTCCGATGGAAGTATTCAGTTTTCAGGAATCGGAGTGACTCTGGAAAAAACCGGAAAGAAATACAAATTGGCAACAACCCAGGACCATCACATGATGAATCCATCTCCGGTTGTTGGAACCAAATGGGAAGAAAGGCCTCTCATTCAATCTGCTAGTTTTTTGGATTATCAGAAAAAACCAGATTCTGGAATCGTAAAAGAAGAAATCCCTATGATCTCAATCAATGGAGTGAAAACTCCTGCGCGAGGATTCAATCCGGTTCATGAGTATAAGGGAAATAAATGGGGGCTTGCAGTAGACCTTTCACTTTGCACAGGATGCTCTGCATGTGTAGTGGCCTGTCAGGTAGAAAATAACGTCCCTGCTGCTGGTAGAAATGAAGTGCGGGTGGGAAGAGAAATGCATTGGCTCAGGATCGACCGATACTACATTGGTGACCCGGAAAAACCGGAAACAATGGAGATTGCCCACCAGCCAGTTATGTGCCAGCATTGCGACAATGCTCCTTGTGAAACTGTTTGTCCGGTTGCAGCCACAACCCACGGACAGGAGGGAACTAATGATATGGTTTACAATCGTTGCGTTGGAACCAGATATTGTTCAAACAACTGTCCTTACAAAGTAAGAAGATACAACTGGATGCACCACTGGGTCGATACTCCTGATTCCAGAGCTCCGAAGCATCTTGCATTCAACCCTGATGTAACGGTTCGTACCAGAGGGGTAATGGAGAAGTGTACTTTCTGTGCGGGAAGAGTTGCTGAACTGAAAATCAAAGCCAAGAACGAAGGCAGAACCTTGAAAGATGGTGAGATTCGTACAGCGTGCGAAGAAACCTGTCCTGCTGATGCGATTGTGTTTGGAAATACTAACGATCCTGAATCCAAGGTTTCAAAGTATAGGAAAGACCCTAGGTCTTATAGAATTTTAGATTTCTTGAACATTGGCCCTCAAGTGGGCTATTTGACAAGAATTAGAAATAAAGGTTAACAGGCGGAATTAGCGATGTCAATGTCGGAAGCAATAAAGCAAAAACTGGATATAGTTCCTCTAGTTGAGGGAAATAAAACTCTAAGACAAGTAACTGATGAAATACTAAAACCGGTGGATGAGTTTCCTACCAAGCTTTGGTGGAGAGCGTTTATTTTGGCGGTAACAGTTACCGTAATAGATCTAATCGTGATCGGTTATCTGGTTTACGAAGGTTTGTATATTTTGGGTATCAACAACCCTGTTGGTTGGGGTTTTTTCATCGTGAATTTCGTATTCTGGATTGGTATCGGCCATGCAGGAACATTGATTTCTGCGGTATTGTATCTCTTCAGACAGGAATGGAGAACCGGTATTAATCGCGCTGCAGAGGCGATGACTATTTTTGCCGTGATGGTTGCAGCTAGTATGCTCATCATCCACGTTGGTCGTCCTTGGTTCGGAATGTGGCTTTTCCCTTATCCGAATGAAAGAGGCCCGCTTTGGGTAAATTTCAGGTCTCCACTGATTTGGGATACATTTGCGGTATCGACCTATCTTACTATTTCCCTGTTATTCTGGTATCTTGGGCTGATTCCAGATATTGCCTCAATTCGTGACAGAACCACTAACAAAATTAAAAAAAAGGTTTATAGCATCCTTTCTTTCGGATGGGTAGGTTCGAATAGAGCCTGGACCCACATGGAAATTGTGGCAATGATTCTTGCAGCTCTATCTACACCGATCGTTCTTTCGGTGCATTCGATAGTAAGTTTTGACTTCGCGGTTTCGATTCTACCGGGTTGGCATACAACCATCTTTCCTCCTTACTTCGTTGCAGGAGCCGTGTTTTCAGGATTTGCGATGGTCGTAACTTTGATGGTTATCACTAGAGAAGTTTTTAATCTTAAACAGCTAATCACCATGAAACACCTGGAGAACATGAATAAGGTTATCATGGTAACCGGTATGATGGTGGGCTTGGCTTACGGAACTGAGTTTTTCATTGCTTGGTATTCTGGAAATGAGTATGAGGGTTTTGCATTTGTGAATAGGGCGTTCGGCCCATACGGTTGGGCTTACTGGATCATGGTATCCTGCAATGTCATCAGCCCCCAGATTTTCTGGTCGAAGAAACTCAGAACGAGTATCCCCGTGATGTTTATCGTTTCGATTTTTGTAAATATTGGAATGTGGTTTGAGAGGTTTGTGATTGTGATGACAACGCACAGAGATTTCCAGCCTTCTAGCTGGGCCTTGTATACCCCAACCATTTATGACTATCTGATGTTAATCGGGTCATTTGGGCTATTTTTCACTTTATTCTTACTATTTACCAGAATTTTACCTGTGATTGCTATTGCCGAGGTGAAAACGGTGATGCCTAAAAAAGAAGGAGGACACCACTGATGTATAAGCCTGAACAAAAACAATTCCATAAATATCAGGAAACAGAGTCCGGAGTATTCGGTCTCTTTGATACCCAAGAAGAAATTTTGAATGCGGCAAAAAAGACAAAGGAGAAAAATTACTCTTACTTTGATTGTTTTACTCCGCTGCCGGTACACGGATTGGATGATGCAATGGGACTGCCAAGATCAGGTTTGCCTTGGATCACTTTTCTATTCGGTATCGTCGGGTTTACGGTCGGCCTTTCCTATCAATATCTAACTCACGCAGTCGATTGGCCTATGATTTTTGCAGGTAAGGCGTATAACGCATGGCCGGCGTACGTTCCGGTTCTGTTTGAGACAACTGTGTTTTTTGCCGGAGTCGCTACGGTATTTGCTATGTATTACATTACAGGGCTTTACAAATTTGACCGACAACCGATCCACCCCGATGTAACGAGCCACAGATTTGCATTGTGGATACCGTCTAACGTAGTCGGGTATAACGAAAACGAAGTAGTTCAATTTATTAAAAGCCTTGGAGCTAAAGAAGTGCAGGTAGTGAAAAAATGAAAAATTTCAGAACAATTCTTTTAGGATTTCTAGCTTCGTTCTTAATTCTAAATTGCAGTTACTCTACTCCGATTTATGAATTTTTTCCGGATATGGCTGATAATAGAGCCGTTGAATCACAGGAAGCAGACGTGATTTCCGCAAGTACTTTAGGTGGAAATAGAATTCCTCCAGATGGAACAATCCCTAGAGGATATTACCCCTATCCCTATGCAAATGTTCCGTTTGCCGATGAATTGAAAAATCCTGAAAAGGGCCTTGCAAATCCTTTGAAAAAAAGCCTGGCAAACTACAAAAGGGGTGAAGACAGATACCAGATATTTTGCGCTCCTTGTCATGGAGTTACAGGAAAGGGAAATGGAAACGTAGTTGGCCCTTCGCCTAGATATCTAATGAACCCGACTCCGCTTACCCAGGAAAGAGTCGTAAATTTTACGGATGGGCAACTCTATCATGTAATTACAGTCGGAAAGGGTGTGATGAGTAGCTACGCAGCTCAAATCGAACCAGAAGACAGATGGAAGCTGATTCAATATATCAGAAAATTGCAGGATGCTGAAAACAACACAAAAAAGGCGGTTAAGTAGGGAAAATGAGCGCTGAAATTAGAGATAATCTGATAACATTTAAACTTTCTTCTAAAGTTCGGAATATTCTTTTTGGTATGATCGGTATAGGTGTATTGAGCTTTTTCGCAGGATATTTTATTCTTTCTCACGAACCAGCTAGACATGGCCATAGCAATCCTGCGTGGTCAGCACTGCTGGTTGCAGTTGCCTTGATCATCGGAGTTTCACTCTGTGGAATGTTTTTTACTGCTGTAAGTCATATTACCGGTTCCCATTGGTCGATTACAGTGAGAAGACTTACGGAAAATTACGGTCGATTTATGCCGTTTGTATTGATATTGCTTGTGCTGGTATTTGTAGGAATTCATGATCTTTATGAGTGGTCCCATCATGAAGTAGTGGAGCACGACAAACTGATTAAACATAAAAGCGGATGGCTAAAGGCTCCGTTCTTTATGGGAAGGCTTGCTTTTTTTGCGATAGTCTGGTCTGTGTTCGGTTACTTTTTCTACAAAAGATCAGTCGCACAGGATTCTGACAAGGATGTGGCTCATACAAAGTTTAATGCAAAACTTTCTGGCGCGTTTATCATTGTGTTTGCGCTGACTTTGTCAATAACATCGTTTGACCTATTGATGTCTTTAACCCCTCATTGGTTTTCTACGATTTTTGGAATTTATATATTTGGGGGTGCTTATCAAACAGCCCTTGCATCATTTGTTATTTTTATCTATTTCTTGAAAAAATCTGGATATTTGGGCAATTATGTAAATGAAAATCACATTCATGATATTGGCAAGTTCATGCTCGGATTTACAGTATTCTGGGCGTATATCGGATTTAGTCAGTTCATGTTGATCTGGTATGCTAACCTTCCTGAAGAGACTTTCTGGTATGAGATGAGATTAACAGGTGGATGGACATCGATAACGGTTTTACTTCCATTCCTGAAATTTGTTATCCCATTTTTGCTCTTATTGAACCGTCCAAATAAAAGAGATGTTGATTTTCTGGCCAAGGTAAGTGTTTGGATCATTTGCATGGAAATTCTTGAACTGTTCTGGATTGTATTTCCAGGGAATTTCGAATACTTTAGCCTGATGAGCCTAGTCATCACTTTCGGAGTTTCTCTTGGAGTTATTGGACTGTTTGGATTTGTAATTCTTAAGGGACTAGAATCAGCGAAATTGATTCCGATCGGTGATCCCCGTTTGGAAGAATCTTTACACCATCATCAATAGAGGAAAAAAAGTATGAATGCAATAGATTTCAAAAAAGCATTTTCGATAATATTCATTATTTCTGTTTTGATCCTGAACTGTGGGCAAAAAGCAGAGATAACTTGGGATGCAAAGGTTTATGCTGAGCCGAACATCAACTCAAAAGTGGTTGGAGAGTTAAAAAAAGGAGAAGTGGTTGAACCCTGCCAATATCTGAACCATGAAAGGCTTCAGAAAGAATTTATCAAGGTAAAAAATTCCAAGATTGAAGGCTATGTTTCACCGAAATTTGTAGTGATTGGCCAAGATCCGGAAAAATCCGTATTCAAATGGGGTTACAGAAAGGATTATCAGAATTTTTATGATCCAAACGACAAGGCTCACTACCCTCAAGGTTATGAGTGGCCTCCATTAAAATCATTATCTAAAGAAAAAATACCTTTAGATGTATTATTAAAAGACGAAAAATTAGATTAGATGGTTATATCCCATTGATAAAAAAGTGAAACAAGCTTTTTATTGATGGGATTTTGCTTTTCAGAAAAATATATGATTATAAAATTGTTAGAAAATTACTTGTTTTTGTACTAGGAGAAAAAAATGTCCAAAGTTCTCGAAGAAGAAAGAAAAAAATTGTTATCCGCAAAAACTCCGGAGCAATACATCGAGAGATCTTTAAAGTCGAAGCTGAAACCGGGCCAAAAAGGAAGCATCACTCTTGAGTGGCTGAAAAAGACAGGCTTTACTGGTGAAGAAATTCAAAAAGCAAGAAACAGAAATGCCCACTGGAGAACTCTAAAAGGCCGGGGAAGCTATGAAAGAAACCAAAAACGCCTAAAAAAATTCAATTTCTCGGCGAAAAAAAATTCTACGGCAAAGAGAGAATGGACTGAAAAGGATCTTGAAAAGCTGTATGATATGAACAAAAATATGGCTGATTGGGAACTTGCAAAGTATTTTAAAACTTCGATACCTTCAATCAACCATCTTCGCAGAAAATTCCGTTTAGCTGAAGATATTCTTTTGGCTAACCGGGAAAAACCAAATAAAAAGAAAATATTAAAATATGCAAACAAAGCCGAAAAGGTTCTCAGAAAAGAGCTGAACGGCTGAACAATTAAGAGCGTGCTCGAAAACGGAACGCGCTCTTAATATACTTTTATTTTAAATTTCTTTTTCCAGATTCCCTTTAAATTCCTTTCTTCACTTTTCGGAATTGTTATCGTATCTTCCATCCCGTCGCTGATAAAGGCATCCGAGTTGGGGGAATTTAATTCACGGATAATTTTTTTGATATTTGCGTCAAACCCGTGGATTCGCCTTACTCGGAAGATATCGAAATCCGTGTCGAAAGGTGAGTAACTCAATCTATTGGAATAATCGAAAATGATTTCATTTTTGTAGGAATGCCCTTTGTATTTCCCTTCGATCAATTGGTGGTTGTATCTTTCCGGAGGGAACGAACCATAGGGGGTTGCCATAGCATAAATTCTGAAATCCGGAAGGAATTTATTCAATTCTCTCTGGCAACCGGCGATCTGCTCCTGAATCCTGTCCCGAAACTGATTTAGATTTGCATGCCATAATGTATGATTCCCTATTTCATACCCATTATTCAGTAAAAATTCGGTTTTCATTTTTGTAAATTTCGGCTGCCCAAAAAGATCATTCGGGGACTTTGAGCCAGGTGTTACAAAAAATATTGCGGTCAAAGAAAAATCTGGATTTTTCTTTTTAAATTCTTCCATCATCCCAACCGCAGAATCCGGTTTGATTCTTCCGTTTTCATCCACTTCAAACTGGCTGATGGAGGAATCGTCAAATGTAATCAGTACGGGCTTTTTGCCTTTAGGAGCCTTGATATTTCCTCTCAAAAAATCATAAGTTTTTATCGGTGCGAAACCTTCCCGTTTCAAAGAATACAAATCCTTAACGAAACCAGGCCTGGATCTTGTGAAATTGGTTTCGAAATCACCGATCTTATGGTAAGTTAGTACAAAGATCTTTCCTAATTCGTTCGGTTCTCTCTCGGATGCAAAGAGGGTTGCATTGAAGAATGATAAGTGCAGCAAAAAAGCAATTTCAATAAAAAAAATTTTTCTCATTTGTCGAATAAATCCTTTAGTTGTTTATAATTATAATAATTGGAGACAACAATTCTGCAATAATCCCGGGATTCCTTGGATGGAATTTCTTCCAGAAAATGATTGAAGTCGCCGCGGTAATGATTCCTTTTCCATTTTCGCAAATTTCCCGGCCCTCCGTTGTAGGCAATAGTAGCCCAACGGAGATCGCCCCCATTCATTTTCAATAGATCCGACAAAAATTTTGTTCCGAATTTCACTGAAATTTCGGGGTCGAATAGAGAATAGTCTTTTTCTCCGAAACTCCTTGCCAAAAATTTCCCCGTAGAAGGGATAACCTGCATCAACCCTCTGGCATTGGATACGGATACTGCAGCTTCGCGAAAAAATGACTCTTGCCTCATTACTGCATAAATGATATTTTCGCTTACTTGGAAATTTTCCGAATTTTTTAAGACGATGTCTCTATGCGGCCTCGGATATAGCCTTGAGATAATTGAGGAAGGCAGAAGAATCGGGTCGTCCGGAATCTTGTGCTTTTTCATCAATTGCCTAGTGTTAAAAATTGTGAGGTAGTTATTGTTAGTAAGGTCTCCGATACCTACATTAAGAAAAAGCTTTTCTTCATCTCTAAGATTATTCGAATCGGAGTATTTTCCGACAAGAAGCATTCCTGCTCTTTCTTCGCCCAGTCTTAAATATTCAGTTGCAAGATTCAGAAGCCGGTGCGAGTGAATTTGATCGTGTGAACTCGAAAGTCTTGTGCCAAGTTCAAAACTCATTGGGTTGAATGCAAAACTTAAGTCTTTGTTTTTTAATGCCTGGATTTCTTTGTTTTTGGAAGAGAGGGAAAGGAATTTGAATAAATTCTTTTTGTTTCTCGTTGGATTTGAAGGGAGTTCCATTTGTGCGATTTCATTTTTAAATTCGTCTTTGATTGTTTGTATATAGTAGGAGCCAGGGCATAACTCGTAATAATTTTCCAGATTCGCAAAGAGATTTTTTTTATCGTTTGATTCTTTCAGGAATCGAAAATACCAATAGACTAGCCTCCCTTTAACAGGCAAATTTGGCAGGCTCTGGATTGCATCTTCCCAGTATTTTTTTTCAGCATAATGATTTCCTTTTGAATTTTTTCCAGTCAGAAAATCAATCAATTTGTCTTGAAAGCCAAGGTCATAAGGATTTTCCTTTAAGTATTCGAGTAGAGAACTAAAGAATTTTTTTTCCTGGTGTTGCTTAAAATAAATTCTTGTAATTGCCCTTCTAGCAGAAAGTGGAAACGGTTCGTGGATGAAACTGCTCAGGATTTTTTCCGCAATTTCGATTTCTTTATTTGCGTAAAGTTCTTCGGCAACTGCTCCGACAAAATACGGCTCGCTGGAGACCAACTCCAAGTGATTCCTGAAAAATCCCGGAATCCTAGATGAATTGTTTCTAAGTAGAAATCGGGTAATATTTTTGAATGAGACCGGATTATCATATTTTTGGTCTATACGAATCAATCCTTTGTTGTACAATTCTTTGCTCTCTTTTCTGGAAAATCTATCCAAGAGAAAGGAAAGCCCGGTTGAATCCAGTTCGTCGTAAATATTACCTTTCAAGTGGAATTTAAAATCGGAATATACATTGTCCCTGACGTAATCCGGGCACTTCACATCGGAGATAATCGAGAGCCATGTTTCAATGGCCCTCTTTTTGGAGGAAGAGCGAAATAAACTTTGTGCGTATCTTTGCTTGGCTGAATGGGTGAGAAGGAAGCGTTTTTCAGAGGTGCTCAAAGAGTCAAGTTTTTGGACAACAGCCTGATAATTTTCTGATTCATAGAGGACTTTTAGAATTTCCTCAAATGCCTCCTGGCAGACCGGGTCTTCCTCTTTGGCAAATTTTTCCAGAAATATGATCTTATTATTCTTCGAAAGCATTTTCCGCGAGTTGAATTCTTTGTACAGTTTCCAGAAGGTAAGTCGAATAATAGCCGTTTGTCCCGGCATGGGTTTATCCAGAATGGACTGTAGGGTATCCTCGGATACAAAATCAACTTTCTGTCCTTTGGCTATAGACGCCAATAGTCGAAATTTTCTGTCTCGATCTCCTGCCGGTGATTCTTCATGGTACCTGGCTAAAGCAAAAAATTCACTTTCAGTTCTGGGCTGATTCTCTGCGAATATCCTGCCTATTTTTTTCCATTGCTTGGATTTGATTAGAAATTGAATTTCCTCATTACTAAATACCGGGAATTGTCCGAAAATAAATACTAAGAGAACTGTTATAATTTTTTTTTTCTCGATCATTGGACAAATTCCATTCCATTAGGGGGAACAAAAGTGCCTATTTCTATTTTTGAAGATATTGAAAAAAAAAATATACCTGAGTGGAGGGAAATATTTATCGGGCAGGAATTTCCGGAAGAGAAAGCCATTCAGATTCCGCTTCAAACTCCTAGTTTACAAACGTCGCCTGCCCAAATACAAGCTGAGATAGCCGAAATTCCGCTTAATATTCAAAAAATCAAAAACCAGATTCTAAAAAATATTTCACCGGAAAATTCTTTTAAATTTGATCCGTGCCATTTTCTTATAAGCGACTTGTTTGGGAGAATTTTTCTTAAAAAAAACCCGGACAAAAATTTTTGGGTAAAGGATCAGGATTCGGTCTCTGAAAGAGAGTCCGAGCTGATGAAGTTTCTATTTGAAGAATTGTATCTATCTGCGAAAAATTACAGAGGAAATCTGGACGAAGAGACTGTGGAGATGGTCTTGTCCATTTTAGCAAGTGAGGGAAGAATTCCCGAACTCATTGAATTTCATGCCTCCCATTTTCAGAATAAGGTCGTTTCCGGAAAGCTAAAGGCACTGTTGTATCTTATCGGAGAAACCGAGGATATGAATCCGGAAAGCATTGAGAGCGAAACGATTTTGTCAATGCTCTGCAAATACAAAAAATCCACTTTGAATTATTCGGAAGAAGATGCGTTATACGATATTATAATCGCAAGGGAATATCCTGGGCTTACAGGGGTCGTTTACCGTCTTTATTCCAAAAGAATATCTGGCCTGAGGAATGCTTTTCCCCTTTTTCAGATCGTTCTAAAAAACTTTGATTTGTTGACAATCGAAGAGAAAAAACTATTTATCGATGATTTCCTTCGGACCAATTTTTTCTATAAGGCTTATTTTCTGATGAAGAAAGTATATTCCAAGGAGGAAATTAAAAAATGGCTGCAAAATCTGATAGATTCGAGTGGCAAACACAACCGCATCGGTTTATTTGAACAGAAATCCGAAAAAATTTCTTTATCCAAAAAATATGAAATGCTGAAAAATCAGGGGCTCCTATACACCCTGTCGCCATTTGAAATTCTGACACTCTTGAATTCCCAGGTTGGAGAAAATGTAAAAGATGATATTTTTTCTGCCGAGTCGCGCCTCCCCGGTTCGTATTTGATTCAAAGATCGTGCTCGGTTGTTTATTTTTTTGAAGAGGATTATGAGTCCTTTTTTCACGCTCAGTCAAAATCGGGCCGACTGAGATTTGGAACCGAGAGTCTGTATTTGAAGGCAATTGCTTTAAAGGAAAGCGGCCTAATTGATGAGGGAAATGATATTCTTGTTGCGCTCGAAAAGAAATTTCCCGAATCTAATCTTTTAAAAAGCTCAATGGAAAATCATAGAATCTAGTAAAGATAGTAATTTTGGATTTTCTTTTTCCAGATGGATTCGCTTTCGATGAAATAATCTTTCAGGATTTTATACGAGTATTTTCCTTTCAGAAAATCTAGAATAAAATCGTCTCCTGCAAGCAATTCGATGGCGCTTTTATCCGATCGGAATTCATACACTCCTTTCAAAAATTGAAAACTATCCGGATAAAATTCATTTGTTGTCTTTAGAAAATGCAAAGTGAAAAGCAAACTGTGAAATTTTTTTTTGTCTTGAATGAATAACTGAAATCCTCCGCATACGTTTCCCTGGTGTTTATGAAAGGTTGGGATGAAAAGAAGGGGCCTTAAGTAAAAATAATCCTTCTGGTGAGCAGTTAATTCGTTCAAATATTTAGTATTGCCTATATCCAGAAATGGAGCGCCGAAAATTTCAAAAGGCCTGGTAGTCCCCCGTCCTTCGGAGATATTGGTACCTTCCAGTAGACATTGTCCTGGATAAACAAAGCAGGTGGAAATTTTGGGAATATTCGGGGATGGGGGGATCCAGAAATCCTCCTTGTCTAGCTTGACATAGATTTCCCCAATTGGAATCACAAAAATGTCCAGCCCGAAATCATTTTCCAGGTTATAATAATTCATCAACTCGGCGACGGTCAGTCCGTGCCTGTGTAGAACTTTCCCAACACCGACAAAAGATTCGTATTTTTCCTGCAATGGGCTTCCTTCCAATTTTCTGCCAATGGGATTCGGTGAGTCTATCACAAGAATCTTAATTGGATGCTTTGAAGATTTGCAATAGAGGGAAATTCTTTGCAAAATATAAAATGCAGTTGTTAGAAATGTGTAATATCTCGAACCAACATCTCTAATGTCTATGACAATCAGATCCAGATTTTTCAGAATTTCCTCTCGGATAAAAAGAGACTTCTCATCGTTTCCGTAAAGATTTTCTATTTGGAACTCACCGAACTTGTATTTGAGCGATTCGCCCGAAACCTGATCCTGTAATTCAGCAAAAAGTCCGTGCTCCGGCAAAAAAATTATCCTTAAATCCAGAAAATTTTTCAATTGGAGAAAGTGGTAATTTCTGTCCCATCCGAATGCGCTTTGGTTGGTTAGTATTCCAGCCTTGGCAGTATTTAACTTCGAAAGTAGTTTTAAGGATTTCTTAGATAACGAATTCAAATGGCAACTTTTAAAAAATTATATGGTTTTTTCACTGGCAATAATGCGAACCTAATATGGAAATATTCCTATTAGTGGATTTTTGTCAATTTCGTTCACAGATTGTAATCAGGAAAATGAGAATTCAGCGTCAATTCATTCTGAACTCCAGTTGTAATTCCTTGAAAAGGAGTAGATTTGGCAAAAAAACGGCCAAATACTAAAATGGAGTTCCAAAATCTACCCTTTACAGCGGTTTTAAAAAAAAATAGAATTGAAATTATCTGTTATGATTATTTTTTAAAAAATAACATAGTTTATGCCGGTCGATACAAGCAAAGTAAATCAGAAAATCACAATAAATTCGGGAGAAATATTATTCTCTGAGGGAACTCCCGTAAATTCGCTGAATATTCTCCACGAAGGTGTTCTGATTTTTGAGAAGAAAATTAAAACCGGGAATTTCCCTTTATTTCAGATTTCAGGCGCGAATTTGACTCCTGGGGTAATTTCCCTTTTGACCACGGGAAGGTATCCTTATACGATAAAAGCAGCGCAAAATTGTGTTGTTTCGACATATTCGGTCAATCCTTCCACAATTCGAAAAACTATCTCAGGAAAAGTTTCTCTGGGGATGACAGTCGCCAGAACCATTCTCAAGGAAACCCTTGAGCTTTACAAAAAAATCAATCAGGTCAAAGCTCTCGATTCCGGCATTGAGAAATTTACGGATAACTTAAGCGTAACCTATTATTCATTCAGTCCTTCCGTTTTTCCTGACATCAGTCCGGACAAGCCAGTTCCTGCTGCATCAGGAGAAATCCATGATCCGGTGATGAAGTTCACTCGTGAAAATCTGAAAGAATTTTTTGAGAGAGGGGGGAGGCTTCCCGAACCTCCTTCAGTCACATTTTTGAATGAGGTGCATGATCAATTTGCAAAAGACTATTCGGAAGAAACTGAGCTGGATGATAAAGAATTTCACTTTATGAGAAAACTATTATCAACTGATCCGCGGATTCAGAATGCACTCTTCGAAGCGGACGTTAGTTTGCTTGTTTACATTTGTGAGAAATTATCTGAAGTCTATTCTTCAATTTTCGGAAATCTGGATGAAAGGATAGAACAGCTCGGCAATGATTGCGAGGTTTTGTTTGGCGGAACTTTCAGCTTACTGGAGAAATTTTACCTCCTTTTGGATTTGGCTGAGACCGGTTTTGGGGAAGCAAGGCCGGAAATTTTAGCTCCTATAACAGAGCATATTTCACAGAAAACGGTTCAATTTCTTACCCAATACAAAAATTTATTTGGCGTTGGTTATCCAAATATTTCGCCTAACGTCCAGAATTTCAAAGATAAATCCGCAAAGCTTTTCAGCACAACGAAGCCGATAGAAGTACAGGTAAAAGCAGAGACTGCGATTGCAGCCGGCGTTGATGTGGACGCAATTAAAAAAGAGTTGGAAGGATCGGCTAACAAAATCATAAATTTTGCGGGACTTGCCCCGGAAAAAGTGAAAGAATTTTCCGCGCTGATGATAAAGCTGAAAACGATGAAAGATCCTCTCGATGCAGATCCTGAGGTCCGAAAATTCAGAAGAAATATTACGAAAACCTATTGGGATATTTATCAGACTTGTTTTGTTAAGTATTTGAATCAGGCAAAGAAAGCTCCCAAAGCGGTCGAGATGATGTTGCAATTCGGTTTTTTTGATGAGGCCATGCTGGAAAAAGATCAACTAGCCTATCTTTACACTTCGGCAGATCATTCCAGAACTAAGGAATCCATCCCGGTCTGGTACGGGATAGAGTGGCTTGAGAAGATTTTCAAGAAAGAAATTCCAAATTCGCTTGATGAGCTCGGACAGACTTATTTCGACAAAGTAAAAATGGATTACAAAGATGCAGGTTATAAAAAAGAGTCAGATCTTCCCGCATCTATTGATACAAGTGAAGCCAGGCTAAAATTCGAATTGATTTCGATGTATGAGCCGAACGTTAAGCTCACCACAGGCAGTATTGCCACTCATCTTCCTATATTAACCAGAAATCATGTAGTGTTGCCGCTGGATAAATGCAGGATTACTAGAAAGCTTGTCAGTGAGCAAATTGAAGAAATTTTAAAAACAGACTACACTGCATTTAACCGGGAAGTGATTTTTAATAATGAAGAACTGGGAATTCGGAAAGAATTTGTTCAGAGAAGTATTATTCCGGATTTTATCATTGTTCCGTCCATCGGAAGCAAAATTATGATGTGGCAGGATTTGAGCGTTCTGAGAGGTTCTGGGTCAAAAGAGAGCAGGGGGAGGATTGTTCTTCCATTATTTGTCACTGGTGATTTAAAAACAATGCTCATGGAAGCAATTGCCGTATTCCGGTGGGAGTTGTGCAAAAATATTTTAGGGCCGGACTGGAATAATGTCGGTATCCCATCCATCACATCGGAATATATGGACTACATTCAATTCTACAAGAAGAGTAAAGACTTGTCTATCGAGTTAAAAGAGAAAATTTCCGCTGAATTCAAGAGATTTAGAACCGATCGGGACAAATTCGTTAATGACTATTTGTACTGGATTAAGTATGAATCGGAAGGAGTTCAGCGGCTGAATCGGGTTGTCCGCAATATTTTTTATCGCCATATTCCGTTCGCAAAAGAAATCAGGGACAAGATTTGCAAAATGCCTGCCTATGCGGATACCCATAACCGCTTTGTAAACATTCGATCGCGTCAGTACCGCGAATTTGAGAATAGGTATAAAAAATACCTTGCTGCCAATGGTAATCTTCACGAAGTGCTGCAGGAAAATCTGGATTATTACAAGGAATGAGTCTGCCATTGCAATAATATCCTAATTTTGGCCGGTTTTGAAGAAATTTTCTCCGAAAGATCAGAGCTTTCTCGATACTAATATTAGATGCGAAAATATCACAATATAATGAACAAGGGTAAATTTTCTTGATTAAATTTTTTAAAAACTTACACACCAGAGTAATATACGGAGCCTTGATTTTATCGTGGATTTTTTTGTCCGGATTTTCTTTCTATATTGGAGTTTCCATTTTGAATTCCGGAAAAGAAGAGGAGAGAAAAAAAGAACTCGCATTGTCGAACTCCCACAGCGCGCTTAGCTTTGCATCAATCAATGAAGCGATTCAATCCGCATTTTCCGAGAATTCCAAAAATCCTGATGAGAAATCATCAGAGAATTCGGCAAAACCAACCGAGTCCAAAGAACCTGAACCGGAAAAAAATATGCCGGTGAATGTAGACGATGGCAATCTAGAGTTTAGGGCGTCTACCTGGTTTTCGGATTACGAAGCCATGAAGAAAACCGTCAAATACTACAACGAAATTCATCCGTTCATCTACTCGATGAAGGGAGGACTTACGAATAATGGACAGATTTTGTGTTCCTGGTCAAAGCAAAGTAGGCTGGATAGAGTAAAAGAACTGAGAGCTTTGAATCCCACAGTGAAAATAATTCCTACAATATTCAGATGGGAAAATCCAAAAGAAAAAATTTCAGAGAACATAGGAATGAACAAAAGGTCGGATATACGTGCAGAGCATATTCAAAATATAATCAATGAAATTGAAAATTATGGATACGACGGAATCGATATTGACTATGAAGGGATGAGCTGCAACAAAAAGGAAAAATTTGAAGAGTTCATAGTCCTTTTATCAAAAGAAATGAAAAAAAGAAACAAAATTCTTTCGATTGCAGTCCATCCGAAGACTCCTTCCTCAAAAGAAAAAATGGTTTCCTGCAAGGGGCTTCCTAAAAAAGTCAAACAAGATTTTCAAGAGAACTGGAGGGGGCCGACAACCCACGATTATGAGTTTCTTGCAAAGTATGCAGACCGTATAAAAATCATGGCCTATGAACTTCATCCGCGAAAATATAGAAATCCCGGGCCAGGGCCGCAGGCGCCTAACGCATGGATTGCAAATATTATCGAATACGCAAAGACAAAGGTTCCGGCGCAAAAGCTCTACATGGCGATACCAACCTATGGGTATGACTGGGCATTAAATTGCAAGGCTCCGGCAAAGGCTGTATATTTTTCCGATGCACAGAGAATCCGATCCATGAATGGAGTTGAACACCAGCCGACGGATATTTCAAAAATATTCAGCGAGAACTCCAAAGCCAAGTCCTGGAAAAACCTTTCCAAGTTTTTGTATATCCATGAGGACAAGGTTTATGAAGATCCCAGCATCTGGTACAAATCCAATGGTTGTGATCGTGTGGCTTTTTATATGAATCGAAAAGCTTTTGAAGATAAGATGAACCTACTCAGGAAGTACAAGCTGGGTGGATTTTCATTTTGGCAATTGCTGAAGGACAATGATCCGGGGATTAATGATTACCTGGAACTTCTGGTTAGCGGGAAACTTCCACCGGTAGAACCAGTTGTAGAGAAGCCGGTCGCTAAACTGAATCCGGATTCTCTAGAAAATGGAAAAAAAGCCGGCGAAACCAAAACTGCCGGGGTGGAGAAAAAGGAAAAATAAGAATCAATAGGTTCATATCAGAAAATCCGGCCGAGGCAGCGGAATGTATCTTGCGCGGCGGGATTGTTCTATTTCCAACCGAAACGGTTTACGGCATTGGCGCATCTGCAAAAAATTTTAATGCCTGCAAAAAAATTTACAAAATCAAAAATCGGCCTGCGGATAATCCTTTTATACTGCATGTTTCCAGTATTGATGCGATATGCGAAATAGCATTTCTGGATTCTAACACAAGAAAAATTATGGAGTTGTATTCACCGGGGCCTCTCACCGTTATTCTAAAAAAAAGAGACTCGAAGATTTTTTCCTCTGATCTGGAGACGGTCGGCTTGAGAATTCCAAGAAATAAAACTGCGCTTGATTTTCTTTCATTGGCAGGCGTGCCGATAGCCGCGCCTTCGGCAAATTTTTCGGGAAAGCCGTCCATTACAAGATTTGATGACGCTGTAAAGGATTTTGGCGGTAAAGTGGATTTGATTCTGAAAGGAGTTGAACCCGAAATCGGCATAGAATCGACCGTGGTTGATTTTACATCGAATCCTCCGATTTTGTTGAGGCACGGTGAAATTTCTCAAACTGAGCTTGTCAAAAATATTCCCAACCTTAGAGTTCTGGAAAAAAACGAAAATGTAATCAGAAGCCCCGGTATGAAATACAGGCATTATGCCCCTGACTGCGAAGTCATACTTAAATCCGACCTTCGTTCTCCGGAAAAAACTTTCAATTCAGCACAGATTGGATTTGAACTGTTGTGCGAGTTGGATCTGAATGTAAAAGTGAATAGCAATTTAGAATACATGAAGAGGTTGTATTCCTTTTTTATCGATTGCGACGAAAATGGAATACAGACAGCCTACTGCGAAGTTCCAAAAGACGACGAGCACAAACCTGCTCTTTTGGATAGGATTGCCAGAGCATCAAAGAAGTAAGATTTTTAAGGCTTTGGTAAAAAAGATAAAAGATAAATTCTTCTTGACTCACAAAAAATATTATCACAATTTTTCATTAAAGTTCTGTTACGAAATATGATCTACAAAAATCCGGATTATAAAACTGCAATTCCTATATTTCAAAAATTTCCGGATCTCCAGGCTGTGTATCTTTTTGGTTCCCAGGCAACCGGAAAAACTCATCGTGAAAGTGATGTTGACTTTGGATTTATCGCAGATGAAAATATTAAAGACAAACTGAGTTTAGAATTAGTGTCTGCGGGCTTCGGCAATTTCAGTCTCGTGTATCTGCCCGAAGCCACACCACTTTTACAGTTTGAAATTGTTAGAATGAATCAACTATTATACGAAAGAACAGATTTTGATCGAGGTTCTTATTTTTCAAGAATAGTCAGAACGTATAGGGATTATTCCCATTTGTATCAAATCCAAAGGATATTTTTAAGAGAGAGAATTCTAAGTGAAAAATTCTGAATCCGTTCAGTCAAAAATTGATCATCTAAACAAATACATCGGATATTTGCGTATAATGCAAAAAAATACATTTGAAGATTTTTTTTCCAATATGATGATTCATGGGAGTGTAGAAAGATACTTGCATCTTTGCATTGAAATAACAATCGATTTGGGCAATCATATCATAGCAAAAAATAATTTGGGTTCAGTAGAATGGAATCGGGATGTAGCAGATATTTTTTTCGAAAAAGGTTATATCAACTCTGAATCAAAAGGTAAATGGATTCAAATGATTAAATTCAGGAATCTGCTAGTTCATGAATATGCAATCATTGATAAAAAAGAAGTGTATAATATTCTGCAAAATCATTTGAATGATATAATTGAAATCGAAAGAATGTTTGCGGATAAATTCTTGGTGGACACAAGCGATTAGCGCAAATGGGACGAGTATTTTACTTTTGTTGCTGGTGATGCAAAAGTTACATGTTGGATTACAAATATTTCCCTATCTTCAAAGAAACATCCGACAAGTAACTTTTCGAAAGTGACCCATTGTGAAAAAACAATTTCTCGATAGTTTCCAAATGCTTTAGTCTCGAGCTCATGAACTTTACATCTCTGAAAAAACTTTTCAGGCTGTAGCTTGCTGGTTCATAATGGATGTTAACCCTGTCCAGTTTTAGTTCATTTTTCATGTCGATCACGGCTTCCATGATCGATGATACCGAATCTATCATTCCGTGACCTAGAAAGTCGTGACCGGTAAATACCCGCCCTTGTGCGAGTTTTTCCAACTGCGAAACCGTTATTTTTCTTGAATCGCACACTCGTTTGTAAAATTGCGAATTGATCCGGTCGATCTCCGATTGAATTACTTTTTTTGAGGTTTCGCCTAACTTCCCATATTCTGAAAAAATTTCTCTGAGTTCGTAGAATCCTATTCTGTCTTTGGTTATGCCCAGTTTTTCGTAAAGCCCCTTCAAATTCGGCCGCATCACGATTGTTCCGATTGATCCGGTTATGCAGAATTTGCTGGAATAGATTTTTTCAGATGCGGTTGAAATATAGTAGCCTCCTGATGCAGAAATGTTTTGAAAATATGAGTAAACTTTTTTTTCTTTTTTTAGTTTTTCCAGCTCTCTGTGGATAATTTCCGAGGCATAGGCGGATCCACCCCCTGTATCCAGTTCCAGGATGAGGCCTGCAATGTTTTTGTCTGATTTGATTTCGCGCAAAATCTTAACTAGAGGCCGTGCGTGAATACTGTCCGCTTTCATTTCATTCTCATCGTATTCACCTTCAAGGATTGTTCCCTTTAATGGAAGAACTACAATTGCCTTTTTTCGTTTTGGCAACCAGGCAAATTCTTTCTTATTGTGGTGAAAATAGATCTGTGAAGTTGAGGAACTCCTGACATATTTTTTAGAATCCTTTTCGCATTCTGGAAAATTTTCCAGAAAATAATTTTCAGAAAATTCTTCTGAGTCGCTATATCCGTTAAAAAATTTTTTGTCGAATAGAAATCTAGAAGTCAAAATGGGTTTCTGTAAATCTTTTTCAGTCAAGCTGGTCGAGCTTAAGAATCTATTCAAAATTAAATCTTTTAAGGAAGAGATGAGTTCTTCTATGTTTGACCTTGCTTCTTTTGAATATTTGTCTCTCGAAAAATTTTCACCGAAAGATTTGTAGGCGCCGGATGCAAAGCTTTCTACTTCCACCCCGGCTTTTTTGGCGAGTTTTCCAAAAAAGAAAGATTCGGATGAGGGAAGGATAGAAAGAAATTCTCCGGGTTCGAAAGTAAACCTTTTTTCGAAAAAACTCAATAGATATAAAGTCTTCAGGTCCCCCGATTCTGAGAAAGCAATTGTTTCCTTTCCGCATTTGTTCAGGCCGTCTATGGCCTGGCAAATTGCATCGACTTCTGCAAGGCCGTATTCTATTTTTTCTATGATGAAAAAAACTTTCTTGATGTAAGGATTTTCCGAAATGATTTTCAGATAGCTGAGAAATTCAATCAGATATTCATCTTCAGATTTTCCGCTGAGAAGTTTCAGAATCGTGGATTTCTGGACAGAGGAAAATTTAGAGGGGACTTCCACCAAAAGCACTTCCCCCTTCTTGAAAAACTTGAATAGAAAATAGTATATGAATTGAATAAACCTGAATGGTAGATAGAGAATGCTGAAAATATGAAAAAACAATTGTTGTTCCTCGCTACTCGTCAGTTAAAAAAATAGATTTCATCTGGAAAGTTAGTTTTACGGTTTTGATACTAAAAAAAAATTAACCTGAGGAATGATAAATGTCTGATAATTTCATACGGGTTAGGGGAGCTAGAGAGCATAATTTAAAAAATATCAGTGTGGATATCCCCAGAGACAAATTGGTCGTGGTCACGGGGCTTTCCGGTTCCGGAAAATCTTCTTTGGCGTTCGATACGATTTATGCTGAGGGGCAGAGACGTTATGTGGAAAGTCTCTCCAGCTATGCAAGACAGTTTCTCGGGCAAATGGAAAAGCCCGATCTGGATTTGATTGAGGGGTTGAGCCCTGCAATCTCAATTGAGCAAAAGACAACGCATCGAAATCCCCGCTCGACCGTGGGAACTGTTACGGAAATTTATGATTATCTGAGGTTACTCTACGCAAGGATAGGCAAGCCGCATTGCCCGGTTTGCAAAACTCCGATCGCTTCTCTCTCAATTGACCAGATTACTGAAAAAATTCAGCTGTTTCCGGCAGGTTCCAAAATCCAGATATTGGCTCCAATTGTAAGATCTGAAAAAGGAGAACACAAGGAAGTTTTTGAAAAAGCCAGAAAAGACGGTTTTAATCGGGTTAGGGTAAATGGGGAGATTCGTTCTCTAGATGAAGAATTTAAACTGAAAAAGAATATTAAGTCTTCGATTGAAATAGTCGTGGATCGTCTGGTCATCAAAGAGGGTTTGGCATCCAGGCTTTCGGATTCGGTAGAAACTGCGCTGAAACAATCTTCCGGGCTACTCATTGTGGATGTTGGAGGGAAAGATCATTTGTTCAGCCAGAAACTTTCTTGTCCGAACTGCGATAATGTTTCCATTCCGGAACTTTCCCCCAGATTGTTTTCATTCAATTCTCCGGAAGGAGCCTGTTCGAAGTGTGACGGTCTTGGAATGCTTCTGGAATTTGACGAAGAGCTTATCGTCAATGATCCCTCGCTTTCTTTGATGGATGGTTGTTTTGAAGTGTGGGGAAAAAGTGGAGGGTATTGGTATGTTGCGACGATACACGCACTTGCAAAAACTCTAAAGTTCGATTACAATACACCCTGGGAAAAGCTTCCTCAGAAAATACAGAAGATCGTTTTGTATGGAGATTCTTCCGTAAAAATCGATTATGATTTTAGGAAAGAAGACTCGAGATTTGAATATTCCAGAGAGTTCGAAGGAGTAATTCCGAATCTTCAGAGGAGATATAAGGAAACAAAATCAGATTCGATGAGACAGTGGATGGAAAGTTATATGACAAATCACCCGTGTCCGGCTTGCAAAGGAAAAAGGCTTGGGCCATCCAGTCTTGCAGTCACGATTCAAGAAACACCGATTGATAAATTCGTTTCGTTTTCCGTTGAAAGGGCTCTAGAATTCATAAAGACGTTAGGCGTTAAGGGAGCTGAAGAAATTATCGCCAAACCAATCCTAAAAGAAATCAGTCAAAGACTCACTTTTTTGCGGGATGTGGGAGTGGGATATCTCACTTTGGAGAGGAGCGCTGGCACATTGTCCGGTGGCGAAGCCCAAAGGATACGGCTGGCAACCCAAATCGGTTCAAAGCTTATGGGAGTTTTGTACATTCTGGATGAGCCTTCAATCGGACTTCACCAGAGGGACAACACGAAGCTATTGAACACCCTGAAAGAGCTTAGGGATTTGGGCAATACTGTAATCGTTGTCGAGCACGATCAGGAGACAATGGAGGAATCAGATTTTATACTGGATATGGGGCCGGGTGCAGGAATTCATGGTGGCCAGATTGTGGCAAAAGGATCGCCTGAAGAAATCAAAAAAAATAAAAATTCCGTAACAGGAAAATATCTGAGTGGCGATATGAAAATTCCAGTTCGGGAAAAGCCTCGAGTTGGTAACTCCAAATTTCTTCAAATCGTTGGGGCATCCGAAAATAATTTAAAAAATATCAATGTAGATATCCCTCTTGGGCTTTTTGTCGTGGTAACCGGAGTTTCCGGTTCAGGAAAATCAACCCTCATTAATGAGATTCTCTACAAATACCTTGCTCACCGGATTATGAAAACCAGGACTGTTGCGGGTAAACACAAGGCGATCAAGGGAATCGAAAATTTGGACAAGGTGATCAATATCGACCAGTCACCGATCGGGAGAACTCCCAGATCCAATCCTGCAACTTATACCGGGCTTTTCACTCCGATCAGAGAGCTTTTCGCAAATCTCGAGGAAGCCAAAGTCAGAGGCTATGGCCCTGGCAGGTTTAGCTTCAATGTAAGTGGAGGCAGATGCGAGGCATGTGAAGGGGACGGGATTATTAAAATCGAAATGCACTTTTTGCCAGATGTGTACGTTACGTGCGAAGTATGTAACGGAAAACGTTACAGTAAGGAAACTCTGGAGGTGAAGTTCAAAGGCAAAAATATTTTTGAAGTTCTAGAAATGACCGTCGAAGATGCGTTAGGCTTTTTCCAGAACATTCCGGCTGTGAAGAGAAAACTCGAAACATTGAAAGAAGTCGGTCTGGATTACATAAAGCTCGGCCAGGCTGCGACTACATTTTCGGGTGGAGAGGCGCAGAGAATTAAATTGTCCACAGAACTCTCGAAACGGCCAACGGGCAAGACTTTGTACATTTTGGATGAGCCTACAACCGGCCTTCACTTTGATGATGTAAAGAAATTACTGAGCGTGCTACAAACTCTGGTGGACAAAGGCAATTCGATGATTGTAATCGAACACAATCTGGATATAATAAAAAATGCCGATTACATTATTGATATGGGGCCGGAGGGTGGTGACGGGGGAGGGGAGGTCATTGCTCTAGGAACTCCCAAAGAAATATCCAAAGTGGCAAAATCTTTTACGGGACAGTACTTGAAAAAACTTTAGTTTTTGTCATCTTCTTTTTATTTTATCAGAATGTCCGATTATATCTCAACTTTTACCTAAAATCGAAAATAAGATAATTTTAAACGGGTAATCCTACTCGTGAGTTGTATCTAACTAGGTATTTTATATGATGCTTGGCGTAACGAATTTTCCATAATCCAGGCAATTGCTAGCACTTGACCTTTTTTATTAAATATTGTGGGTGTTTGTTATATTCTGATTTGTTTTTTTTTTTTTTTTGAAAAACATTGTTGACTAATTGAATAACGAGTAGAGGTAATGAATAAAGGAGAAAAAAGATGAAAAAAATTACGATGTTTATTAGTTTGGGTGTTGCAACTATCCTGATGAATTGTGCATCAATAGCTGTTGCAAAGTACAATTCATCGATACCAATTACCGTTGGAAGCTTTGGAGATAATTACAAAAGTTTGGGGTTTATTACTGTTACAGACGGTGGTTTAGGATCAGCAACTTTTGGTGTGAATTCCTTTCAGGTTGGAGCGCGTGGAATTGGGGAAGGGTTAAGAAGTATTCATCAAGAGACTTTTGATGATGCAACAAAAATTTTGAATGAAAAATTAGTTGTGGAAGCAAAAAAGCTAGGTGGTAACGCAATTATTCATGTTAGTTACGGAGCTTCGGAAGTCCCAGTCTTCATTCCTTGGTTAGGGCCTTTAGCTGTTTGGGGTTCTTATGCAATGGGTGAAGTGGTTGTATTAAAAGAAAGCGCACCGGCTCCGGCAAAAAGATAAAAATTATCACGAGTATGAGAAAAGATGGTAGAAAGAAATTTCCTATCATCTTTTTTTTTATTATCCTTTCAATCACGAACATCCTAACTGCCTGTTACACGCCAAGAAGAATAGAATTCAAAAATATTAATCAGAATATACTATGCAAAGAAGAATCGTTTGGGTTAAGAATTTTCTGCAAGGATGACTTATTCTTATTTCATGATATTCAAACGAAATACAAAAAAGAGGAGCTGAATACAGAAAAAATAAAATCTATTTTCTTCCAGAACCAAGACGTAGATTATTCTTCAGCTATGTTCTTTTATTATTTTGTTCAAGCTTCAAGAACTTCAAAATTAATAGAGTTTCTGAATAAAACCGAATCAGAAGTGCTTCAACGAAAGCCGGATTTTAGCAAATCGGATTATATGTTGGTAATTGTGCCAGGGATGTTTTACAAAGACAATCCGATAGTTGGGGCAGATGGAGAACCCGTAAAAAGAATTTTGCGAACTGTGAACTTGAAACACGAGAATATTCCAATTGGCCAGGATTCTTCGGTATATGAAAATGGAAAAATGATTTGCGATTACATAAAAGATTATAGAGGAAAGGAAAAGATTATTCTATATAGCACTAGCAAAGGTGGGAGCGATATTAAGATAGCGTTTAAGCTCTGTGGAAAAGAAGAATATTTTCAGAAGGTCAAATCCTGGATTAATGTTGCTGGTTTGCTAAAGGGAACAGATTTAGTTACTAGAAAGACAAAATCGTTTCTAAATCGAATGTTTATGAAAATAGGAATGTCAATCAAAGGGTTGAATTTTCAGGGAATTTATGATATACGTAAAGAAGAAGGCTCCCCATTGTATGGTGAAATAGAAAATCCTAAACACGTTTATATTCTCAATTTAATAGGAATCCCATTAAAAAAACATATTTCCTTGAGAGCTTTCCCGAATTTTCATGAGCTTGCTTCGCAGGGCCCAAATGATGGATTAACCCTGATCGAAGACTCAATCGTTCCAAACACGGATATTTTGCCACTTTGGGGGAATGACCATTATTTCAATAAGTTTAGACAGCCCGAAACTATTGTTTCTATTCTTCTGTGGATAATGCAAGAAATCGAAGACAATAAATTCTGATCGCCTTCCTACAGGCTCCCGATGGTGTTCTCTAATTCAGAAAAAAAGTTTGCCAAAAAAAATGCCTCGGATATAATTACCCAATCTTAATCTTAAAAGAAGGTAGAAAATGGTTGGAGAAAAAAGAGATCCACTGATTACACTATTGCTTATGCTTGTAACTTGCGGTATATATTACTATATCTGGATGTACAAGACTTCAGAAGAACAAAAGGCAAATTTGAACGATGAGTCCATCAATCCAGGTATGGATGTGATTTTGAGTATTGTGACTTGCGGAATTTACGGGATTATCTGGTTGTATAAGCAAGGCGAAAGAATCAAACGTTTATACGACAAGAAAGGCCTACAGGCTACAGATGAAGGAACGATTTTTTTAATTTTGGGGATATTTTTTGCTCCTGCGGCAGTTTATTTAATTCAGGACAAACTCAACAAATTATACTAAGAGCATGTCCGAAAACTAGCTCTAAGACACGTTCTAAACATTCCTTGGAATCCCTCGCTTCAATTCAGTTTGGAGCGGGGTTTTTTGTTTGGAAAGTCTGACGGGACTTTCGGCTTAATTTTCTCAATAAAAACTTTTCCTAGTAAATTCGACCCGTTGGCTAAACGCTTTTTTGAATTTTGAAAATCTTTTTTTCAACGGATTTCAATAATTGGAAATTATGGACTCTCTCGTTGCCAGTTGTCAAGCAATATCAGGGGACTGCCAGCTACAGCGTTATTTCGATTTTTACGGTTGTTTTTTCCTTAGAAGGCTCAGGGAATATATTGCAAAAAAATTTGATTCCTTCTTTTTTGCAAATGTCTTCCAGGTAGGAGATATACAATAAGCCAAGTCCTGCTCCGAGTTTGTCTGCATCTCCGCTGTCTTGATAAAAACTCGCCACCGAAATTTCAGAAGTGTCGCTTTTCATTTTGTTTGCAAGGGAGGCTCTGGTTTTTTCGTCTATCAGCCCGAAATTGGAAATTGCAATTTGAACCTTGTAAGTATTACCCAAACTGGATCTTTCTGAATTCATGTTCCAAGACAATTCCAGCATCTGATTTTTTCTCTTTGCTTCATCGATAACCCATTTTCTGTTTTCAGGATCTTTCAGGTATTTATCGATCTCGGATTTTTGAGCCATATTCTGACTTACTATGATTCTTTCCAAATGGGCTTTTTCGGCGTTCTGGATAAATTCCATAAGTAGATTACTCAGGTGAGTTGCCAGCTTGGTTCTGTCCAGATAGAGGGCGATCATGTCAGCGAAATGCTTTCTGATTTCATCTCGTAGGGAGGTCTGGTAGATTACGAAGTACAGATACCAGATTCTCTTGTCTATGTAGTTCATGAATTTCTCCAGACTTCTCATACTGGTTAGCCTGTCTTCTTCCTCGATTTCGGGTGCAGAAATAATCCGTTGAACGACCTCGCTGTTGATTTCGATTTCCATCATTTCAAAGAATTGCTTTTTTGCAGTTCTCAAAGCATCCAGCTTATTTCTGTCCACATGATTTAGGCTGGTGATCAAAGCTTTTGGATTTTTCCTGTTGTAGTCCTTTAGCACGTGAGATTCAAAAAGCATTGAGGCGAGGGATGGACTCAGCTTTTTATACAAGATTCCATACATCACAAGATTATTCGTATCGATGATTTCTTTTCTTTTTCTCAAGAAATCTGGGAGGCTAATGAAAATTTCTTCCACGAAAGAATTCATGATCAGTTTTTGGACGGACACCGAATTATAACTTTCGGATTGCATCCCCTGACGGATACTTCCTTCCCGGTTTTTGAATTTTTTAATAGCACCTGGATTTTTTGCAAAAAGGGAAATTCCTTCTCCTGTTAACACCAGGTTGACCGGAAGGTTAATAAAAGAGTTCTTTTTATCCTCGAAATGCGCCATAATGAATTCATGAAAAAAATGTCAAAAGTATTCAACAAAGAAATTGTTTTATCTTGGATTTTTGCGATACGTCGCGGGAATGCAAAAAATTCTCTTTGCAACAAAAAGCATTACAGTTTGATAGGGCTGTATAAGATTGCAATAGTTACAAAAGGAAGAGGAAATGAAACAGATTCTAAAATTTCTAAACGAGTTGAAGTCGAATAACGATAAAACCTGGTTTTTAGCCCACAAAAAGGACTACGAGGGAGCGATTGAGGATTTTAGGCTTTTTACGGACATGATGATTTCCAAGGTCGAAGAATTTGATAAGTCGGTCAAGGGGGTTTCTGCCAAAAATTGTGTTTTCAGAATCTATAGAGATGTTCGTTTTTCCAAAGACAAAAGCCCTTACAAAACGAATTTCGGGGCATTTATCAAAGGTGGGGGAAAGAATGAAGCAAGGGCAGGGTACTATGTCCACATTGAGCCCGGGATGTCCATGCTTGGTGGAGGGATCTATATGCCTCCGAATGACGCTTTATTAAAAATCCGTAAAGAAATTGCAAAAGATTCCAGGCCTCTGAAAAAAATACTAAATGAAAAAAAATTCAAAGAAGCATTCGTTGAAATCTATGATGATGAAAAATTGAAAACAGCTCCGAAAGGTTTTTCTAAAGACCATCCCGACATAGATCTTCTATGTTTTAAGAATTATACAGTTATCCAGAAATTAAAAGATTCAGAAGTGACTTCTACAAATTTCCCAGAGATTTGCGCGAAGTCATTTAAGATTATGAAGCCATTCAATCAATATTTGAATTCGATCATTTGAAAAATCCATTTACTATCTATTCGGTGAATTTATATTCGAGAGATTGTGAAAAATCAGCGCAGTTGTACTCGAAAATATTCGGCCTGACAATCATTGCCCTTACTCCAAAACATTCCGAGGTTGTTTCTGGTGATGGATTTCGGATAGTTTTTTCCGAGAGAAGCGAAAAATGTCCGGTTGATCCCGGAACGGTAACTTTTCTTTCGGACAAAATCGAAAAGGAATATCTTTCCTCTTTTTTCAGGCTGGAATCGGAAAATAGCGATTATATTTCCTTTCTGGACGAGTATGGAAATCGAATCTGGAATATGCGCAAGAGAGTCAAAGAATAGGGAAGCCTAGAAATCCGCAGGTTTTTTTTTATGGAGATACAAAATGAAATTTATATGTTTGAATTGTAATGGAATCCGGGCTGCATCTTCGAAAGGCCTGAAAGCATTTATTGAAAAAGAAAATGCGGATATTGTTGCATTTCAGGAAATTAAAGCAACTGAAAAAGAAATCGAAATGGATTTCTGGAAAGGCCTTGGCTATTTTCCATTCGTATTCAGCGCGGAAAAAAAAGGTTATAGCGGAACGGCTGTCTTTTCTAAACTCCAACCCAAAAATACAACATTCGGACTTGGGCATAAACTGTTTGATAGCGAAGGAAGGAATATAATTTTAGAATTTGGAGATTTCACCTTTATCAATACGTATTTCCCATCCGGGACGTCAGGCGAGGACAGGCAGAAGATCAAGATGGAATTTCTGGGCTATTATGAGAAAAAGTTTATCGAATGGAAAAAGAAATTCGGAAAATTGATTATTTGTGGAGACGTAAATATCGCTCATGAGGAGATCGACATACACAATCCAAAGGGGAACTCCAAAAACAGCGGGTTTTTGCCGGAAGAGAGAGAGTGGCTTACGGCTTTTCTGTCGAATGGCCTTCTGGATACTTTTCGTCACCTCCATCCGGGTGCCAAGGATGAATACTCCTGGTGGACTTACAGGTTTCAGGCGAGAGCCAATAATAAGGGTTGGAGAATCGATTATTTTTTCATAACAAAAAACCTGGAGAAAAATCTGAAATCCTCCAGAATAGACCAGAGCCTGGTTATTTCCGATCATGCGCCACTGATTCTGGAAATAGATTTACCATAAATAGAATAAAAGTAAGTTGGTATTATTTAGAGCATGTCCTAAAACAATTTCAAAAGTTGGTTTTTGGACACGCTCTTAGATTTCGAAGAAAAATCTAAGGGATTCTTTAATTTAGGGTATTGAAAAGATTGGAAACATTAATTAGATGGGTTGGGGCAAAACCCAGCCGTAGCGCTCAAAGGCTGGTCGGCGGGCTTCACATCCGATTTCAAGTCGAAGCGGTAGTAAGCGAGATCCGAAATTCGGGTTTTATGAAATGGAAAATATGGATTGTTCAATTTTTAATTTGGATTTCGGTTTCAGATGCAATGGCGCATGATATTCAAAAAAGAACCTTGCTTGAGCCGGTTAATATTGCTGATTTGAAATTTCAGGATGGTGAAAAGTCTGTCGGCCTAGACGATTTATTTTTAACCGGAAAGCCTGTAGTGTTTTTTCTGATCTATTACAAATGCCCGAGTATCTGCAACACCCAGTTGAATTCTTTTTTTAAATCAGTGAAGGAACTGGATCTCACTCCAGGCAAAGAATTTGAAATGGCAGTTTTGTCCTTTGACCATAAAGAAACTCCAGAGCTTGCACTGAAGAAAAAAAATGCCTATATTCAGGAGTTCGAAAAATCCGGTAAAAAAGCGGATTTTCGATTCTTGACTGGAACCAGGGAAAACATACAAGCTATTACGGATTCTCTCCGGTTTTCATTTTACTGGAGTGAAAAAGAAAACCAGTGGGTTCATCCTGTAGGAGCCTATGTTTACACGAAAGAAGGGCGATTTTTTCGAAAGATAGGCGGAACCGTATTCGAGCCAAAGACAGTGTATTATACGTTAGCTGAAATTGATCAGAATATTATGAAATCCCATTTGGACAAAATGAAATTGTATTTTTCCAGATACGAGCAAATGACCGGAGATTACAAATTGAATGTGGACAGGATTTTCAATATTGTAATGCCCCTCTTCATGATTATCAGTGGGGCAATCATATTTTCCAGACTGTACAAAATTTTTAAAAATAAAAAATATATTAACGGGTAACAAGATGAATATTCAAATCACCGACCTACCGTTTCTGAACGCTCTTTTGAATTCATTTGCAACGGTATGCATAGTCATTGCTTTCTTTTCGGTCAAGAATAGCAAGATAGCTCTTCATAAAATTTTTATGGGACTTGCACTGATTGCATCAATCCTATTCATGATTTCTTACTTGACCTACCACTTCAGTATTCCAGTTGAGAAGAAATTTCCCAAAGACAATCCTCTAAGGCCTCTTTATTTAACTATTCTTATTTCCCATATTTTCCTTGCTGTGCCAATGGCCCCCCTTGTATTTACCGCAGTATTTTTTGCCCTTCGAAACAAAATTGAGAGGCATAAAAAAATCGTAAAATGGGCTCTCCCTATCTGGCTTTATGTTTCTTTTACGGGAGTTTTGATATATTTATTTCTATATAAATTTTGAAATAATTCTAAAAATCAGTTGCCTAGATTTTAGGGAATCTTTAGATTGTGCTAAGTCAATGGTCGGCAAGACACCCTTTGACTTTCGAATTTATAGCGAGGTTGTAAATCAATGAACTTACTACCCGAAAATATCAGCTCTTACGGCGCTCAAATCGATTCACTAACGAAAACGATTACATATTTTGCCGTTATCTGGTTTTTGGCTGCGTTTGGAACACTTTTGGCCTTTTTGATTTTGTACCGGCGGAAAAACGGTAAAAAAGCAGAATATATTACAGGAAATTCTTGGAAAGAAGCCAGGATTTTGGCTTTTTTTGTATTCTTAGTGGTTTTGAGCGATTTGTATATAGATGTATTGAATACAGGGGTTTGGAATCATATTAAAACATTCATACCTGTCTCGGAAGAGGTTGTCAGAATTAACGCTTTCCAGTGGAGCTGGTCCTATACATATCCCGGCCCGGATGGAAAGCTGAACACTGAGGATGATAAAGATGCGTTTGAGTTGCATGTTCCCATTGGCAAAAAAGTAGTGTTCGATCTGACCGCCAGAGATGTAGTCCACAGTTTCTGGGTGAAGGAGCTTAGATTGAAGCAGGATGCAGTTCCGGGAAGAACCATAAAGGGCTGGTTCGAAGCGACTAAGACAGGGAAATACGAAATCCTATGCGCGGAAATTTGCGGGATAAATCATTCGATGATGAAAGGCTCTCTGGTCGTAGATTCTTTGGAAGACTATAGAAAATTTACAAATGAATTGTATGGGATTGTAGATCAAAAACCTGCTTCGTTAACCGGAACACAGATGGAAACTAAGCTGAAAAACAAGGAGGGTAAGTAATGTCCACTGTTCATCACGAAGAAAGTTTTATTAGCAAATATATATTTTCCACCGACCACAAGATGATAGGTAAGCAGTATTTTCTGACCGGGCTATTTATGGCTTTTGCCGGTGGGTTTCTCGCCTATGTGTTTAGGATGCAGCTTGCCTATCCCGGCCAAAGTATTCCTTTGTACGGAAAATTAACACCGATGGGTTACAACTCTATGGTTACCATGCACGGGACGATTATGATATTTTGGGTTGCAATGCCTCTTCTTTTAAGCGCGGCTGGAAATATTCTAATTCCTCTGATGCTCGGAACAGACGATATGGTTTTCCCAAAATTGAATATGCTTTCCTTTTGGGTATTTTTTGTTAGCACAGTCATCCTTCTTGCTTCTTTTTTTGTTCCGGGAGGAGCGTTCGGTGGAGGCTGGACCGCTTATCCCCCACTTTCAGCCGATGGATATCCGAAAAATCTTCCTCCGATTTATTCGGGTGGAACTCTCTGGGTTCTCGCAGTTGCTTTAGAGTTTGTTTCCATGCTAATGGGGGGAATCAATTTCATTGTTACGACGGTCAACAAGAAAGCCAAAGGAATGAATTTTCTGGATATGCCGATTATGATTTGGATGCTAAATTTAGCTTCATTGATTTTTATGCTTTCTGTCGGGCCATTAATTGCAGGTGCGATTATGCTGCTATTCGACAGAACCATTGGGACTGGTTTTTATGACCCTGCCAGAGGTGGGGATCCGATTCTATTCCAGCATTTTTTCTGGTTTTTTGGACATCCGGAAGTTTATGTACTGCTCTGGCCGAGCCTTGGGATTGTTGGTGAGATTATTACTAACTTTTCCAGAAAGCCTCTTTTCGGATATAAGACGATTGTGATTGCTTCCATATCTTCGGGTTTTTTAAGCGTAATCGTTTGGGCACACCACCAATTCATTGCAGGTATCGATCCGAGAATGGCTACTTTTTTCAGTATTACAACGATCATCATTTCTATTCCTTTTGCAGTAATCGTATTTTCCTACATTGCAACATTTTTCAGAGGCTCAATCGAATTCAAAGTGGCAAACATGTTCGCAATCGGGATGCTAGCTGAATTTCTAGTAGGTGGAGTAACCGGAATTTATCTGGGTTCGAGCGCATTCGATATTTATGCTCACGATACCTATTTTGTGATCGCTCATTTTCACTATACTCTGATTCCGATCGTATTTTTCGGTGGACTTGCCGGCACCTACTACTGGTATCCGAAAATTACCGGAAGAAAAATGAATGAAAAGCTAGGCCATCTGCATTTTTGGCTTACCGCAATTTTCTTTAATACGATTTTTATGCCTTTGTTTTTTGCGGGAATGATGGGGGAGCATAGAAGGATTTTTAATTATTCTGTATTTGAATCCCTAAAGTCAAACGAGATTTATCGAGTCATTGCAACCATTGCCACCGTTGGTTTGATTCTATCCCAAATTGTATTTATTTATAATTTTATTTCCAGTCTATTCAAAGGAGAAGATGCGGGAAAAAACCCCTGGAAGTCAAATACTTTAGAATGGGTTGCGGATTCCCCTCCACCTCATGGAAATTTTACATCGGATATCCAGGTATATCGCGGGCCTTACGAATATAGCGTTCCCGGTAGAAGTTCTGATTTCTGGCCGCAAAACGAAAAAAATTAGAGAGGATTTATGACTACTACAAACGCAATGTCACATGACGTATCGATAGTGCCAAAGGGCCGTCTGGCTCTTTGGATTTTGATAGCCGGGGAAATCGCAATTTTTGGCGGGCTGATTGCAACCTATGTGCTGCTTCGATTTCGGTATCCTGAATGGGCAGAACAGACGGCTCACACATCTACTCCACTCGGAGCATTGAACACATTTGTTTTACTATCGAGTAGTTACACCATCGTTCTTGCCCATGCCTATGCAGCAAAAAAAGAATTTAACAAAGCGTTTTATCTGATGCTGATTACGGTGATTTGCGGTTTTATATTCCTTGGAGTAAAAGCCATTGAATATACGCACGAAATTTCTCTAGGGCTTACTTTGACTTCCCCAAAATTAGTTGCGGAAGGAAAGGGAATCGGTTCTCTATTCTGGACCTTTTATTATACAATGACTGGGCTTCACGCTACCCATGTGATTGTTGGAATGACCATTATTTCCATTGTTATGTTTCAGGTAAAAAAAGGGAAAAATCTCCACAGAGTAGAGCTTGTCGGGCTTTACTGGCACATGGTAGATATTATCTGGATATTTATTTTTCCAATGCTCTATATCGCAAAATAAGGAGATAATGTATGAGAGAGAATCATTCAACTGAAGAAATTGAATACCATGGGCATCCGAATTATTTTCTAATCTATGCAGTTCTCGTAGGCTTTCTATTGATTAGCTTAGTGGCTGATTGGATACCCAATCATACCGTTGCAGTCTACATGATTTTTCTGACTGCGATTATCAAGGCCTATCTTGTGATTGCAAACTTTATGCACTTGAAATACGAACCCTACGTTGTGGCTATGATTTTTGCGGGTGGGGTTTGTATGGGGATTTTTTTCTTTTTAGGAGTCTATCCGGACACTGTGATCGTTCCTTTACAGGTTGTAAAAAAACCATTCTAGTATGAATTCGAACAATTACGAATTTCAAAACGAGAAAGAAATCATTCCTAGCGCATACCTTGGAATGATTATCTATTTATTTACGGAAGTGATGTTTTTTTCAGCCTTAATCAGCGCCTATGTTGTAGGTAAGGCAGGGGCAATGATTCCCTGGCCTCCGGTAAATCAGCCGAGGTTGCCGATTGAGGTTACTTTTGTAAATACAATCGTACTGTTATCGAGTTCTATTACCTTGTTCTATGTGTTCAGATCCAATGATTCTAGTAGAGTAAAAAAATTATTAGTCCTAACAATCGCTCTAGGCGCAATCTTCCTTTTTGTTCAAGGTTTTGAGTGGGTTCGTTTAATCGGTTTCGGAATGACCACAACGTCCAGCTTGTTTGCCGGTTTTTTTTATACGATTGTTGGAGCCCACGGGTTTCATGTTATGATAGGAGTAATTGCTCTTGTATTTTCATTTTATCGGTTCACAAAAAATCCAACCGCTTCAAATTCCAGAATCTCCGTTCATGCCGTAGGGATTTACTGGTTTTTTGTGGTGTTCTTGTGGCCGTTTCTATATTTTCTGCTCTATATCTATTGAGATGACCGAATTTATTTTTTCATGTAGTGTTTGCGTTGGGCCGGTAAGTAAAAAAGCTCTGGATGCGTATTTTTTTATTACTATTTTGCTTACAATGATTCCGGTATTATTGGGCGGATTTTTGTTTTTTTACATTCGGCACAGGCTAAAAAAAATACCCGAATAGATTCCTTACACTACAAGAGCCGCAACTTTTTCGGCAATGCGAACTTTTGCAGTAGAGCCGGAGTTGAACTCGAGGAAATCTGATTCCATTCCGTCGGAAAATATTACTCCTTTTTCCGGCATCAGGCTCTCCACGATTAGCTCATCCTTTTCGGAAATTTCTCCGGTTACAAGATCTGCACCACTCCATTTGCTGATGAAAGGTTCCCTTACTACAAACGTCAGTTTTCTGTCTTCCCAATTGGGTTGTCTTTTGTTTTTGTTTGCGCTTTTGATATTCTGAAATTTATTGATTCCGTTTGCCATATTGTAAACAGAACTCAGCCAGCCCGTGCTGCCGACGGGAGTTGCTACAAGAATTCCGCATGACGACTGACGTTCTGATTTCTTTTTGTAGTGGAGGCTGTACCTTGCGCTGATGTGGGAATTTGCCCCGATGAAAAAATCATTGCAAGCGTAAAGAAACTGACCGTCGATGAGATCCACTCTCGCCATTGTAATTTTTTTTGTTTCGAAATTGTCTTTTTCTATTCTCGAAATTGTATCTGGGACGTCAGTTTCTTTGAAAGGAAGTAGCACCCCGTCGAATCTTTCGGGATCGGGATTGACTGCCAGGATATTTTGAGAGTTCAGATATTTCGCAACATTTACTACAAGCCCGTCCTGGCCAAGTGTGATAACCAGGTCTTTCGGGCCGAAAACAAAATTCGGCAAGAAATTTCTTTCTACGATTTGAAACCGGATAGAAGAGGGGATGGACTTTATTACAACGTCCTTTGCTTTGTGGTAATTGTCATATTCCAGCTGGTAATCATCAAAAGACTGTCCCCTTTTTTCGACATAGAATTTTGCCTGATCCCTGGTGTTGAAGCGTTTTATATTTTCTTCCAGCCGGGTGAGTCTTGTGATGATTATGATTTTGTCGATTTGCAAAATAATTAGTTTCTATCTCCCCTCTACGTCCAGTAATTTCGTGGCTTTTACTAGTATCCGGATAATAATATAAATCGCGGCTCCTGTCCCGAAAAAATACATCTGAACCGGTTTGATCTGGGTCCAAAATCCATCGATGGAAAATCCGGGTTCGTTAAAGAACATCACGAGGATGTCGTATAACGTAAAGAAAAACACGATTCCGAAAAATCCCGGATATTCGCGCTTGATTACGTTTCTTAACGAAAAGGACATGTCCGGTTTTTTGAAGTTTTTGAAACAGGGAATAATAGCCGGAGTTACATTTGCCCATTTCAGGTAGTCCTCTCCGAATTTTCCGCGGAGAAATTGCTCTTCCGTAAACATGATTCTTTCGTAATAAAACCAGTAGAAAAGAATAAAAATCAAAGCAAATGAAAACTCGCGGAAAAAAAGAACAAGCCCGAAAAACATGAAAAAATTTCCTACATACAAAGGGTGGCGGATTGTGGAATATATACCGGTCTGGTTCACTACATCTGCGATCTGCTCTTTTGTATTTCTCCCGGAGGTCCTCGCAGGCGCATATCCGATGACGATAGCCCGGATGATTAGGCCAAATATGCTTACCACAAAGCACAAACCGACCCAGATCAGATGATCTTCGTAATGAAAATTCAAGTATTTATACCTCGGAATATAAAATGCCGAAAGGATTAAAATCGCGGCAGGTATGTAAGACCGCCACCTGAACAAAAAACTTCCCTGTTTCTCAAACTCTTCTATAAGTGCCATTTTTTCCCCTTATTTGGAAAACTGCTTGATCTACTAGATGAAATTTTTAGATTTAAGTTTATGTCAATTGAATCATTTATTCCGCCGAAACAAAACTTTCCGACTCTTTGGTTTACGGATTTAACCCTTCCCGTTCTTTTTAAGACTATTCACAATCTGGATGACGTTGTAGTGAAGGCAGAAGATATCAAAATGTTGCGTTCTTTGAAAAACGAGAGGCTAATCTACGCATCCAACCATCCGACAACAAAAGAACCCCCGGTTGCCTACCATGTGGCCAATCTTATGAATACCCGTTTTTTTTATATGGCGGCGCGCGAAGTTTTTGACTGGGGTATGGGGATCGTAGGGGATTTTATCCAGGGAATAGGGGCTTTTTCTGTGCTTGCCGGAACTGCAGACAGGGAATCTCTAAAAACTGCCAGGTCCATTCTGGCTAGCTCTTCGGGAAAGCTGGTTCTATTTCCGGAAGGCGAACCTACAGGGGCAGAAAATGACAATCTGCTTCCCTTCCAACCGGGAGTTTCTCAGTTGGGTTTTTGGGGATTGGAGGACGCCAGAAAAACTGATCCAAATGCCGATATTGTAGTTTTACCATCCTATGTGAAATACAGAATGAGAGGTTCTAAAGAGGCCGTCCGAAAGGATGTTGACCGATCGATTGAAGCCATGGAAAATAGTTTGGGGATTTCCAAGACCGGAAAAGATATTACTCACAGGCTATTGTCAGTCGGCAAACGGCTGGTGGAAAGAGCTGAGAAAGAATACGGAATTCTGCCGAAAGAAAAAGAGTCTTTTGATTACAGGGTTGGGCATTTGCGTCATGTGATGCTGAATGATATTGCCGAAAAAATCGATATTCGGAAGTGGGACGAAAAAGACCACGCAATTGACAAGCTGAGAAAAATTTTAACCACTATCGAGATGACAAATGTGGGGCTTCCAGATCCGAATCATGAGCTTCCGACGATCGACGCTGCTAGATGGGCAAGGCTTGCCTGTCAGAGGGCTTATGATTTCATTGCGATCAAAGTGGATTATCTAACCGAATTCCCGACAGCAGAAAGAATTTATGAATGGATTTACCGTTTTGAAAATGAACTATTCGGCAGGACAAATCCAAGGCCAAATGCAGCTTACGTAAGTTATGCGACACCCTTCTGGTTGAGCGAATATTTGGAGGATTACAAAAAGGACAAAAAGAAAGCTGTCGAAAAAATGACTTCTCGCTTGCGTGGAGATATCGAAAAGCTCCTGAATGCAGAAAAAGACAAAAGTGAAGTTTTGTTCGACAAAGACTTTTTGTTCTGAACGAAGATTTCACTAGTTTTCACTATTTACCTGTACCAATGATTACTTTGTAAGGAAAACCTTTTGGATTTTTGAATGCATTGGAATATAGGCTATCCATTTTTTCATCTGCAATCAGGAATGATTTTTCGGGTTTCCCGTTCTCATCGATTTTCCAAACAAAAAAATTAGTTTTCTCTTGCACAACAACTGAATTTACTTTTCCGTTTAGGAAAAATCGAACGTTGGTATCCTCATAATTTTTCGTTTTTAAGATTCTCCGAAAATCTGTGCATTGCTTTTCCATGTAATTGCAGTCTGCGAAAATTATGGTAGAGGATAGTTTGTAGAAACTCTCGCCATATTTTTCTTTTACCCCGTCTGCCCAAATTAGCTGCATGGATTTTTCCGAAAAATTCACGCTCAGCGATTTTGAATAATACCAGCCGCTTTCAATCTGAATAAAATTTTTCCGGAATTCCGTTTTGTTTGTCACGGGGTTGTGGCGGATCAGTTGGAGATTCCAGTTTTCTGAGTAAAGATTTTCCGGCTCTTCAACCAGAAAAAGGTAGATGTTTTCGTCGTGATAATCAATGGAGAGAATTCTATTTGCATCCGTTGTATTTATTTTGCCTTCATAGAATTTAATTTTGCCACCGAGTTTATTTCCATTCAGATCAAATTCAGAGTAGAAAAAAGAGTTTCCAATACAATACACTACCAGAAGCCCTCGGTTTGTCGGGAAAATCCCGGAGGCTTGCCCTGAATAATTTTGCTGAGTCGTTTTGTGCTCATCAAATAGAATGGGATTTTTCCATATTGGATTCAAGTCTTGGTCAAATAATCCTAGATAATAAAACCACCTGTTATCGAGGATCGAACCCGGAGGAGGAAATGATATGGAAGTAGAGTCGTTAATATTGAAGAGGATTGCCCATTTGTTTTCTTTAAGCGCAAAATCATAAGAGGACATTTTGGGTGATGGGTAATCAATCCTTAAAGCAATTTCACCATTTGTTGCTTTTTCGCTTTTCAGGGTTGCCTTAGGGTAACAGCAGGAAGTTGCAATGGCAGAAATAGTGAATGCAAATAAAATCGGTACATTGGTGATTTTCATTCAGATAGAGTTCCTTTGTTTGAACCAAATCGATTCAATTGGTAAACTTAAACTGGAATGATCGTAAAATCAACTGCAATTTTTTTAGAAATCGACTGATTCTTTTATAACAGGAAAAAAAATAGCTTGTTGGAATTTTGAGTTGAAAATATACTTTAAGTCATGAATACGATTTACAAAATTCTTGCTGTTGCTTCTGTTGTGCTGTTATTTTCCTGCGCATCCGATTCTTCTCCATCTAAGAAAGCTTATGAAAATACATTTGGAAAATGGGAAGTGTCACAGGATTCGGACAAGGACAAAAAAGTAGATCCAAAATCAGAGCCGGTAAAAGACCAGCTATTGTTTCAGGTAAAAGCAAAGGGATCGGACTCCGCAATCGAAGAAAAAAATTTTCCTAAAATCATGTCTACTTGTGTGCAGATTGCAAAGTCTCAGGCGGGATTCATTCTGATGCAGGGAGTTTTTTTGAACTATCTAGCCTCTGCAAATAAAACTGAAACCGGTAGCGTCTATCTTCTCGGAAAAAATAATTCTGAAGAATACAGATGTAATTTTACAATTACAGACAAGACGGTTATTTCCGAATGCAAGGGAGACGTGAAAGGGATTCAGAATGCTTCATGCGCTCCCTTATCACAGGATCCGAATAACAAGGATTATGGATACTGCACATGTGGATTCAGGTGGAATTTTGAAGGTGGAGAAAAAAGTTTAAACAAAGCGATAAGAGTAGAGCAGTAGCTTTATTCATCCTAAAGGGCGAGTATCCAATTCCTATCCGGTGAAGAACAAAAATTTCACTAATAGGGCAATCAGGCAGCCAAGCATGGAGAGTTGCAATCTTTCCATGTAAGCAAACCGTTTGTTCATTTGCTCGATCATCAAGAGTATTCTTTTATCGGTTTCACTGAATCCACGTTACATCTTTTCGTTCATCATCTGGAATATTCTACTGGTCTAAGCGAATCCTCGATCCATTTTCTCGCAGAGATATTTCATTTCTGCCCGGATGCCGATATTTTCCTTCTCTATCGGTATGATATGTTTCATTACTAAATTTTCTTTTAGTTTTCCCGATGTGTTAATTATTTTTTTCTCAATTTCTATTGTTGCTTTTCGCGCCGAGGCTTCCGGAATGTTCGCTTCAATTAGCGCATTGTAAATTTCTGTAATCCTGTAGTAACTCCCAAAGCATAAAGTAAAATTACTTTCAGTTGGGAGAGATTTTTCTAAAAAAAATTCAGTAAGATGCGCAGATGATCTGGTTTTTTGTATTTTTATACACTTTAGGACATGCTATTAGTTTATCTTTTTTTCTATATAGGAAGAGAAGAACCCCTTGTATTTTTTTTGGAGTTCCGGCTTTTTCCAGTCGTTTCCGCTAAATTTTTTTCTGCAAACAGACTTGTTGCAGTTCAGGGAAAATTCATATTCCGGATCAGATTCGCTCATGCAATAATCGAAGGTAAGTTCTTCTCCCTCTTCGATGTCTCTCATTGCAACAAAAACCGTTTGGCCGACTATTCCGCAGTTCGCATCGCAACAGTGGTTCATCCGCCAGTCTGCGCTCGGATTTTTGGGATTAAGGGGCATGATTAAAAAATTGTCTTCGATAAAGTAGGCATAGTCATCGTATCCGTTTCTCTTCGCGATGGTTTCATAGAACTCTTTTGATACTACAATTCCCCCCGAAATGCTTACGATTTCTCCTTTAGGAATTTTTATTTCGGTGATAAGGCCATGACCTTTTCCTTCGAAATATTTTACAATCACTCCCTTTCTGACATAGCTCTCTGAGGAAATTTCTTCTAAGAATGACCTATCAAATTCCATTATTTTCCTCTGAAGATCAGTGTAGTCTTCCCCATTCTGATCTCGTCAAAATCTGAAAGGATTTTCGGCTTGAGAAGTTTTTTGCCGTTTAAATAAATACCCTTTTCTGAAACCATATCGAATAGAACATATCTTTCTCGAATCGTTTTGATTTTCGCGTGATGTGGGCTTAGGGTTGTGTCCCAAAGAACGAGATCATTCGTTTCGGATTTACCGATAGCCGTTTCGTATAGGTGAATCACGTATTGCCTGCCGGGATTTGGGCCTTCTTTTTGTATCAGCACTGCTTTTTTGTAGGATTCGCCTGAGAGATCAATCTGGCTTTTTTCTCCAGCCTCAGGATATTCTTCTTCAGGTAAGTATTCTTCATTATATCTGGATTTCTTTTCCGACCCGGAAACCGGCAGGCTGTTTTCAGATTTTTGAGTTTTCTCACCATACATTTTTTCGTAAATGGAAGATTCATTTGTAGAATTTATAGGGGCTGTCGTAAATGAGGCTTCCAGTTTGTATCCTTTTAGAAAATAAAGGATTGCAAAACTGACTAAAATTATGAAAATTCCGAAGGGAAATACAAACCAAGGGTCGAGAAGAAAATGCATCACTATCTGATTATCGGTAGAATCAAAAAATGTAAAGCTTTATTTGCCTCTGGAATCTATCCTATCCTTGTACAAATTCAATTTTTTTCGTTTCAAATAGTCTAGTTTTTGTTTGAAATCAAGGTTTTCGCTTCGAGGATGGATTTGAAATCCAGTTTCTTTTGTACATAAGGCAATGTCTTCCTTTTTCAGATAGCATTCTTTCCAAAGCTTTTTACCCTGAAAGTAATATTTAAAATGAGAGAGTTCAATTCTTGCTCCATAGCTGTAGTTTGAATAAACCAGAAAATTGATATTTGCAATGATAGTATGCTTCAAATACGGATTTTTTATAAAAAAACAAATACAGAAAATTAAAACGATCAAAACGGGGAATACTTCATGGGAAGGATTCGGGACCTGAGCGTAAGTGGAAAATGCGCTAGCGTTTAGAAAAATTAAAGGGATAATAATGTCTGCAAATGTTATCTTTCTCGAAATTTTGTATTTTATTAAAATAGCTAAAAGGGCGGCAAAGATCATGACTCCTACTAGAAAAAAAGACTCCACTCTAGTGTCCCAATTCGACCAGTCCAAAATAAATTTATCGATTACAAAACCAAATCCCTGTCTATGCGGAGAGTGAAGGTATCTGAAGACTTTCCAGAGATTTTCTTCGTTAAAAAGTGGAATAAAAAAATCCCATTGATCCCAAAATAGAATGTTTACTGAATATTGGTGAACCAGTAAAATCAATCTTGCTGATAGAAAAGCAAAAACTATAGTGACGACAATTCTTTGAGAGTGCTTGAGAGTGTTTACCATTTTTTCCAATGAACTTATTTAAACTTTTCAGTCATTATTTTTTCCCAGATTCACATAGAATAAGACACTGTGATTGGGGATGCAGTAAACGCTGCATGTAGAGTTGAATCCTAAAAGAAAGAACTGTGAGAAAAAATTCTAATTACCGAATCTGTCGAGCTTAGATTAAGATACTCTATCAAGATCAAATTTGCCGGAAATTTTACCATAAAAGAGGAAGAATAAAATCTACTTCCTGGTTTCCGGCTGTGCCAATCTTGAAGGCAGAGGCAATCTATGACGAAGATTATTCATAAAGGGTTTGTTCGAAGCAACTATTAGAATTGTTCTAAATAAAAGCCTCCTCCGGAAAGGTGATATTTCTCATACAAATAATTTGAATTGAGAAAAAAGATTGACATAAATCAATTACTAAAGTTCAAAATTATGGAATATTTTTTCTGATTGGCTATGAGGGGGCGTACTTTGTCTTTTGTGATCCGTGATTTGAAAGATGAGAAGTCTCATGCTTTGCGCTGGCTGACGCTTTCTGTCGGGAGTTTGATTCTTGCCGGATTATTATCACTCCTTCTGGTCATTGCGAGAATTCCGGTTTTTGCTCCCTTGATTACTGACCCGCTTTTTTTCAAAAGATGCCTCGTTGTTCATGTAAATCTGGCCCTCTCAGTTTGGGTGTATTCGTTTATCGCTTTATTGTTCTATGTATTTCTTCAGGACAGAAACGGTTCAGCTTTCAGAAAAAATATTTCTTTTTTTGTTTCGCTTGCCGGTGTTTGTTTTATGGTTTTTTCTGCGGGAGTGCCTAACGCATATCCGATTCTATCGAATTACATTCCGGTTATTGACCACCCTTTTTATCTGATTGGCCTCGCTCTTTTTTTCACGGGGATATTTTTCACTTTTTTTGATCGGAGACTTATTCCTGCCAAAGAAAGCGACAAGACTTCTTCTCTTTCGCAGGTTGCCGTTCGGGTTTCCGTTGTTTTTTTTATCGTAGCGATAGAGATCATGGTTGTCTCTGTATTGAATACGACAAGAGACTTGAAATCGGATAGTTATTACGAAATTCTGGTCTGGGGCGGGGGGCACGTCCTCCAGTTTTCATCGGAGGCCGCAAAAATAGCCGTATGGTTTTTTCTTTTGTCTTCCGTGCTGAAACAGCCGGTTATTTCCGGAAATTGGATTCGATATATTCTTTTGCTATTTCTAGTCCCTGTAGTTGTTGCGCTTCCATTTGTTTTGTCTAAACCGACAACTGCGGCTGATTACAGAAATTTTTTCACCAGCCTTATGCGTTTTGGTGTTTTCCCTTTTGTTTTGATCGTTCTTGGCTCGGTGGTTTTGTCCATGCTAAAAATCAAAAAAGAGAGTGTAACAAGTTTTTCTTTTTTTGATGTAAGGTTCAACGGATTTCTATCCAGCGCATTTCTTACGATTCTCGGTTTTACGTTTGGGGCTCTGATTGAAGGGCCGAACACTATGGTTCCCGCTCATTATCATGCATCTATTGGGGCGGTAACCGTCTCTTTTATGGCATTTACATTTGTTGTTTTTGAATCGCTGGGGTTGAAAGATTCCATGCGTTATTCGAAATTGGTTGGAGTTCAGCCTTTTATTTTTGGGATAGGCCAGGCAGTTTTTGCAGCAGGATTTGCAATTGCAGGACTCAACGGTATGGGAAGAAAGTTGTACGGCAGTGAGCAGAAAGTAAAAACTTTGTCCGACCATATCGGTATGAGCCTTATGGGGATCGGGGGATTTGTCGCTATTTTGGGTGGATTAATATTTTTATATTTTTCAGGAAAAGCGATCATACAAATTTTCAGATCCTATAACAAGGATAGAAGTGTATCTGAAATTTCAAACCTGAAATTTCAGGAAGAGTATTCGGTTTCAAAATAGGAGAGAATTATGGAAAACAAAAGCATTTTACAGAAAATCATGGATAATCCCTGGTTGTTGCTGGCGCTTGGTGTTCTAGTCCCTACCATTTCGTATACGGTATGGGGAACAATCGAGCTTCTCAATCTTCCGAAGGCGATTTTACCATAAAAGGAGCTAAAAAATGAGTATATTTGTACCAACAAAAGATTGGTTCAAGGCTCCGGAAGGGGCTGAGAGGGTTTGGATCGGACTTGCAATCGTCTGGTGCGTTGTCATGAGTATCATGATGCCGTATTGGCATTTCAAGGGAAAGCAAAACAGTACGGGTGAGGCGTATAGAATCACCGGAGCTGAGTTTGCAGACAAGGTTTCCAAGTTTGTCGAAGCAGGCAAAGTTGGAGAAGAGAAAGGTGTTCCTATTGTTCAACCTGCTCCTGGTGGAGATGCATATCTTCAGGGCGCTGGCTGGAAATGGTTTCCTATCCTGAAATTGAAAGAAGGGCAGACATATAGAGTGCATATTTCTTCTTTGGATTTTCAGCATGGATTCTCTTTATTGCCTGTGAACATGAACTTTCAAATTGTTCCGGGTTATGATCACGTATTGACTCTAACTCCTACGAGAAAGGGAGATTACCAGATCATATGCAACGAGTTTTGCGGGATCGGACATCATACGATGACCGGTAAAATCATAGTGGAGTGAAGGTATGACAACTATAGCAGGTTTTTTAAAAGGCAACTTTGGCGGCGACGTCCGTAGTTGTGACACAACTGGACTGCCGGTATCATTAACTGCCCAACTTTTCATCAAGTTGAACGCGGTTATGGCGGTAGTATTTCTTCTTTTGGGCGGGATTGCGGCTCTTCTTTTAGCGCTCACGCGTTGGCCGACAGTTCACCTTCTTCCGGCAGAATGGTATTATAGAATTCTGACTTTCCACGGCTTGAATATGCTGATCTTCTGGATCATTTTCATGGAAATAGCGATTCTCTATTTTACCTGTACGACTCTACTGAATTCAAAATTGTTTTCAGGTGCGGTTGCCTGGGTTGCGTTTGGACTAATGCTTGTCGGCTCCCTATTGGTAGACGTTATGATTCTTGGGGGATACGGAGATGTTCTGATGACTTCTTACGTTCCTCTTCGCGCTCATCCTCTGTTCTACCTTGGAATCATTTTGTTTGCTGTCGGCGCTCTCATCGGTGTGTTTAACTTTTTTGCTACATTATATATTGCAAAAAGAGACAAAACCTATGAAGGCTCTGTTCCGTTAGTAGTATTTGGTGCAATTTCTGCGGCAATTATTGCAGTTGTTGCTATTCTTCATGGAGCAACAGCTTTAATTCCTGCATTTCTGTGGTCGGTGGGTTTGATTCCCTCTGTCGATGCTCAGTGGTACAGACTCGTATGGTGGGGCCTTGGTCACACATCGCAGCAGATCAATGTTACAGCAATGGTTGCCGTATGGTATTTCATGATGACACTTGTGGCAGGGGCAAAACCTCTGAACCAGGCGGTTTGTAGAGGAGCTTTTGTTCTGTACATTGTTTTTATTAACCTTGCATCTGCTCACCATTTATTGGTCGATCCGGGCGTTGGCGCTGGATGGAAAATCTGGAATACTTCTTACGCTATGTACCTTGCGGTACTTGCTTCCATGATTCATGGATTTACAGTTCCTGCTTCTCTGGAAGTTGCGATGAGAAAAAAGGGTTACGATAAAGGGCTCTTTGGATGGCTATTGAATGCTCCTTGGAGAAATCCGGGATTTAGCGCGATTTTCATGTCGCTTGTGATTTTCGGATTTATCGGTGGTATCACAGGCGTTACGCTTGGAACTCAGCAGATCAATATCATTGCTCACAATACTCTTAGAATTCCAGGACACTTCCATGCAACAGTTGTAGGTGGAACGACCCTTGCGTTTATGGGGCTTGCTTATTATGTAGTTCCTTTAATATTTCAAAAGGAATATTATCTGAAAGGAGTCGCAAGAATTCAACCCTACATATTCGCAATCGGAATTGTAACCATGCTTATGGGAATGCAGTTTGCAGGATCTTACGGGGTTCCAAGAAGGCACTGGGACGTTGAATTCTCTGGAGCGCAGTTGAATGCAGGTGTTGATCCGGGCGCTCACATTTGGCTTGGACTGTTGGGAGTCGGTGGGGTTATCGCTTTTACAGGACTACTCATATTTGTTCTCTTGACTGTTGCGGCTGTGTTTTTCGGAAAATCAAATGCAGGAAAACCGATGGAAAGCTGGGGAGATGTAACTCCTCTTGCTGATGCAAAAAAAGATACAAGCGATCTGGAACACAAAACTCCAGGAACCATGGTTCTTGTGATGATCCTCCTTATCAGCTTCGTTGTATATTATTTTGCAAACTGGAAAGCGTTAGCCGACGTCTGGTACGTTCGTTAAGGCTTTTGTAGTTTAAATGGAGAAGAAGGGTTTAGAAAACAACATAGTAATTGAATTTATTTCAGACTGGTTTGCCGGCTGGAAATTTTCATCGTTTATGTTGTTTCTGCTCTTCTTCTTTACTATTTTGTTAGGAGGGATACTTTTTATTCCGGATACGAATGAAATCACCGGAAGTTTTGCAAAAGATTTCAAGATCTGGTGCTTTGGTTATGACCCGAATACCGGTAAAATGGAAACAATCTATGTTGCCATGCTATTTTTGGACCCTCTTTTCTTAAGCGCAATAATCTTCACATTCTGGAAAGCGCAACTCAAGGAAGTTGTTGCCAAGACTCCAAAAAAATTAATCCCTTATGGTTTAGCCGCATTTTTACTCGTAGCTTCTTTTGGTTACGGATTTACAGTTCTGGCCGTATCGTCCTTCAAGCCTGAGAATAATGACTTCCCGGCAATCGGGCTTAGAACTGCGATTACTGCCCATGACTTCAAATTAACCGATCATCGGAATCACACGGTACAGCTTTCCGATTTCAAAGGAAAAGTCATATTGATGACTTCATTTTATACTGCTTGCGGCAAGTCTTGCCCCACAATTTTATTTCAAGCGAAAAGGGTATTAAATTCTTTGACTGAAACAGAGAAATCACATGTCAAACTAGTAGCAATCACGATGGATCCGGAAAGAGAAACAAAAGATACGATGAATAAAACCGCAAAAGGGCATGGGTTGGACATACCTAACGCATATTTCTTGAATGGAGAGCCGTCGGTTGTCGGAAAAATTTTGGATAGATATTCTTTTGAGCGCAGAAGGGATCCAAACACGGGAGAAATCGATCACGCCAATCTTTTTGTGGTGATCGATAAACGGGGAAAAATCGCCTATCGGTTTACGTTAGGAGAACTTCAGGAAAAATGGCTGAAAGAGGCTTTACGGCTATTGGTTGCAGAAAATTCAAATAATTGAGAGGAATTCATAAATGAGTAAAGAACTAAAAGAGGGGCAGCCTTCTTTAGAAAATTTCGGCCCATCATCAAATAAATCGCTAACTTATAAAGATATACAAAACAATTCTGCTTTGCCGGAGGTAAGGCTGGGATTTCTTTTTCGCCCTTTTCATTTCTTTTTTGAGTTATTGAATGATCTTTCAACCAAATTTGTTCCGGCCTCATTCAACCCGATTGCGCAAGCAGGAGCAATTGCGAATACATCTTTTTTAATTGCTGCAATTACCGGAGTCATTCTGCTTATCTGGTATGTTCCGAGTGTGTACCAGGCTTATGGCTCTCTGGAAAACATGAAGTCGAATTTTTTGACCGCCCAGCTAATGAGGTCTCTCCACAGATATAGTTCTGATGCCTGCATTTTCTTTGCTACACTTCACGGATTTTCCCTGTTTTTTTCTAAGAGATTTACCGGCCCAAGATGGCTTGCATGGGTTACAGGGCTTTTTTCTATCGGCCTTCTCTGGTTCATAGGCTGGATTGGCTACTGGCTTGTTTGGGATGTCAGGGCGAAAGAAGTCGCGCTCAGCACTGCAAAGCTTCTGGATATTCTTCCCATATTTGCAGATCCATTATCCCGGTCATTTCTAACCGATTCGGACATCAATACACTTTTGTTTTTTGTGATATTCTTTTTCCACATGCTTCTTCCACTTGCGATGGCGTTTGCATTATGGCTTCACATCACAAGACTCAATAGATCTAAATTTTTTACGAATCGAAACGCAAGCATCTGGCTTGTATCTTCCATGATTCTATTGTCACTCTGGAAACCTGCTTTGAATGAGGTTCCGGCAAAGATGAATTTGATTACTACAAGTTTTACAATGGATTACTGGTATCTCGCTCCACTATATATTTCTGAGAGATTTTCCGGGGGGGTGATCTGGGGATTTTTGTTTTTCGGTGGAATTATTCTATTTACTATTCCTTGGTGGCTTTCCAAAGGAAAGGTGATTCCATCTGAAGTTGCAATCGAAAGATGTAACGCGTGTAAGTCCTGCTATAATGACTGCCCTTATGGTGCAATCACTATGGTGCCGAGAACTGATGGAAAAAGTTTTGAATCTCAGGCGCAAGTAAATCCAGATCTATGCGTCGGGTGCGGGATTTGTAATGCATCGTGTAGCACAAATGGAGTAGGTATCCCCTGGTTTACCGTAAAAAATGGAAAAGACATTTTAGACGATTGGTCTGAAGAAATTCTTAAAAATGTTAACAGTAAAGACCTAATCGCTTTTGTTTGTTCCGAGTCCTACAATATAAAATTGGGCGATAAAGAAAATGGAATTTCATCCGACTTAGAAGGGTATCGGGTAATGCAGGTGCCTTGCGCCGGATGGGTTCATACAAATTTGATCGAACGCCTTTTATCCAGAAATATTCCGGGAGTGCTTATTGCCGGCTGTGCTGATGGAAATTGTACATACCGAGAAGGTACAATCTGGACTGAAAAGAGATTATTTGATGGAAGAAAGCCCTATCTAAAAGAAGAGATCAGGGACTTGAATAGGGTTCTTTTTCTCAGGAAATCAATTTTTGGTTTTAGTGGCCTAAAAAATAAAGCAAAGGATTTTCGAAAGACTCTGGTCGCTCAAAATGCGCAAAAAAGTTATGGAGTCATTCAAATAGGATTATTTTCCTTGATCGCTTCAGTTATCCTGGGTGGCCTTATCTGGTTTTTGAGTGATCTTTTGTATAATCCTATCAAACACACGGATAGCGAACTTGTGGTAAGTTTCAAACACCCTGGGGTTGCGAGTTTGAACTGTAAAACCCTAACGCCGGAAGAACTGGCGAAATTACCTATGCATATGAGAAAACCTACTTCTTGCGAAAGGAAGAGGGCCGATGTCAGAATGAAAATTTTGGTGGACGGGAATGAAATCCTTAACAAATCCTATATTCCGCAGGGGATTTGGAAGGACGGGAATAGCATCGCCTTGGAACATATTTCCCAGAAGGACGGCTTGCATACTGTTCAGATAATGATCGGGGACAAATCCGACGAGAATTGGGACTACGTTGATACAAAACAAATTGAATTTAAGGCTGGATTTCGTAAAGTAGTGATATTTAATAAGCTAAATGGGTTTACATGGCATTGATTTCTGAAAGTCAAAAAGAGGTTAATCCTTTTTTCAAATTGGCTACTTTAAAAGATATGATTCTTTTGAGTAAACCAAGGATTACTCTGATGAGCGTACTCATGGCATTGGGGGGATTTTTTCTTTCGGGGATGAGCGTTCAGGTTTTCGTTTTGGTTTATTCTTTAATTGGAGTGGGTCTCGTGGTGGCTTCTGCCAACACTCTGAATATGTATTTGGAGAGAGATTCGGATTTGCTGATGGAAAGGACTTCCAAGAGGCCTCTTCCTGATAAGAGATTGAGCGCAAATGTTGCATTGGTATTCGGAATCGCTCTGGGTGCTCTTTCTCTTGTAATTTTGTATTCATTTGTAAATCCTCTGACTGCGTTGTTGGCCGGAATTGCACTGGTGATTTATGTCTGGGTTTACACACCACTAAAATATAAAACCCCATTGGCATTATTCATCGGGGCAGTGCCTGGCGCAGTTCCTCCACTTCTAGGATGGACTTCTGCAACCGGCAAAGTCAGCGAGCCTGGATTGGTATTGTTTTTTATTTTGTTTCTATGGCAGATCCCGCATTTTCTGGCAATTGCACTTATCCGGAAAAATGAATACATAAATGCCGGAATCAAAGCCCTTCCCACAATGAAAGATGAGTCAAATGTTAAATTGCAGATATTTATCTATTCTCTTTTCATGATTCCAGTTAGCTTTTTGCTTTACTACTTCCGGATTTCGGGGCTATTTTACGGTATAGTAAGCCTTCTTGTCGGTGTTTGGTTCAGTAGCGAAGCTTACGCTGGCCTGCAATCTGTAGACGGCGATTACTCCAGAGTGAAAAAAGTTTACTACGGCTCGTTGATTTATTTGCCGTTGTTAGTGATTATTTTGATCGTCGACCTGCTCTTAGCATAAGACACAACTAACGTTCTTTACATTCCGAACTAGTTTAGCTTGTCTTTGATGTAAATTTGCAATCCCGGCTTTTCGATCTGATAAATAAAATAGTATTTTCCTTCAACTAGTCCGGATTCTTTAGTTATTTTTCCGGATTCTTCCACCAGTGATTTAATTTCATTTCTGCCCTGACTGCTTAAAGGTTGCCTCGCCGAAGAAACGAGTAGATTTACCGATTTCTTTTTGGCAACATCCAACGCTTCTGATTTAGCCTGAACTCCTGATTCATTTAGTGAAAAAACTACAACTTGGAAAATCGATTGAGTAATAAATCCCTCTTTTGGATTTGTGAATTCTTCCAAGGTTTCTTTGGCCGTCGTATTTACAGTTTTATTTGATGGGTCTTCTGTTTTTTCTGTGGTCTCATTTTTTTTTCCTGCGGTGCAGGAAATAACCGAAACCAAAATTACTAAAATCAATTTTTTCATAGATCTTCTTTTTTCTCCGATTTTTCTTGTTCTTCGATTAATATATTTGTTGCTTCAACTTTTTTATATAATCCGTCTTCAATTATCCTATAAACAAAAATACATTTTTCCGGGTTTGAATAGTCTTCTCTGTACAAAAACATTGCGTCCAAGAACCAGGCAAATTCGCCTCTGGTAAGTTGATAATTGGTTTTATTGTACAATCCAAATTCAGGAGATGGCTTTCCCTTTTCTTTTTCGGTCTTTTTGCTTTCATCAGTGTCCTTCATTTGGATATTGGTGGTGAAGTCTTTTGATTCACCTTGATCTTTTTTGGGCGCAAATGGATTGTCTTTGATTTTACGGCTAATGTAATTTTTTTTCAGATATTCTATTGTTACTTGATCTTTTTTTTTGTTGGCTTCATTTTTGCACGATGCCCGAAGTCCGTTAATGGGAAGTTCTTTCGTGGTCATGTCCACATTGACTACGACCTGAAAAAAGTCTCTGGATATGAATCCTGTATATTCTATATTCATCAGAGGTTTTAATCGAAAGAACGGGTCTGCCGGCCTACAGGAAATCAAAAGAAAAATTAAGGCAATTCCGGAGAATTCTTTCGTAAGCAGATTGATTTTCTGAAAAATAATTCTTGTCATTCGGTATGATCCGGCTAAACTTATAGCATAGCTAAAAAACTGTATTTTGCAATCTTTTTTATTTTGAATATTTTTTATTTTCAAAAAAAAATACTTTCCTCATCCTTGCGTATCCATAATAATAAGCCTAAAATACGGTAATAAGGACAAAATATGGCAGACAAGGCTATTTTAAAAATCGGCGATAAGGAATATGAACTTCCCATCATCGAGGGCAGCGAAAAAGAGAAAGCAATTGATATAACAAAACTTAGGGCACTTTCCGGTTATGTTACTCTGGATAGCGGTTATTTAAACACCGGGGCATGTACAAGCGCAATTACATTTTTGGATGGAGAACAGGGAATTTTACGTTACAGAGGAATCCCAATCGAGCAGCTTGCTGAAAAATCCACTTTCACTGAGGTAGCCTATTTACTCATTTACGGTAAACTCCCGAATGCGGGTGAATTAAAAGATTGGAATGGTTCATTGTGCAAGCACACGCTGATTCACGAAGATTTAAAAAGATTATTCAATGGTTTTCCAAAAGACGGGCATCCAATGGCGATTATGTCCTGCATGATAGCAAGCTTGTCTACCTACTACCAGGATTCTTATGACCCTGAGAACCCGGCTGATAGAGAAATTTCGATTCGCAGGTTAATGGCAAAATTTCCCACCATTGCGGCTTTTGCTTATAAAAAATCCATAGGCCAACCTACAATTCACCCGAATAATTCCCTGGACTATTGCGGAAATTTTCTGAACATGATGTTTAGCGTTCCGGCAGAGGAATACAAAATCGATGCAGAGATCATTAAGGCGTTAAACCTTCTTTTGATTCTGCACGCAGACCATGAGCAGAATTGCTCAACATCTACGGTTAGGCTTGTTGGTTCTAGTCTTGCAAATATTTATGCAGCGATTTCTTCCGGTATATGCGCTCTATGGGGGCCAAGACACGGTGGAGCAAATCAGGAAGTTCTGGAAATGCTCGAAGACATTCGTAAAAACGGGTGGTCAGTAAAAACTGTAGTGGAAAAAGCAAAAGATAAGAATTCAACCTTCCGTCTCAGCGGATTCGGCCATAGAGTGTATAAGAACTTTGATCCGAGGGCGAAGATTATTAAGAAAGCTTGCGACAATGTTCTCGCAAAGCTGGGAATTAAAGATCCTCTGCTGGATATCGCAAAAGAACTGGAAGAGGCTGCGCTAAAGGATGATTACTTTGTTGCTAGAAAACTTTATCCAAATGTGGACTTTTATAGCGGGATCATTTATCGCGCTCTGGGGATTCCAACAGATATGTTTACAGTAATGTTTGGAATGGGAAGGCTTCCCGGATGGATTGCGCAGTGGAAAGAAATGATTGAATCTCCCGATTTGAAGATCGGAAGGCCAAGGCAAATTTACACAGGCCCGACAGAAATTTCATACGACGAGGCAAAGAAAAAAGCATAATACAAGAAAGTGATGCAGAAAACACTCTGCAATTGATTTGCAGAGTGTCCATTCTGGTTGAAATAATCCCAAAAAATTCACTGTAAAAATCGATCGGTTATCGATTCATCTGGAATTCTGCAAGTATCCATCTTTCCAAATAACTTATATCGATATTTCGCTATCCAATTGTAGACAGCATCCCTTAAAAATTCAGGAATTAAAAACAATAATCGAAAAAGTATATTGAATTTCGGAAAGAGGTAAGAGAGTATTTTCAAGAATGCATCTGATCTTTCGAATTTTTCATCCTCATCAAGAAAAACAATTGAATTCGACAGATTATTATTTTGCGTAGGAAATGTTTCAATGTAAATTCCTGATTGAATGGAAGCGAATTTGAATATTTTTTTTCTGTCGTGTTTGATTATTAAGCTGACGGTGCGATTGCATAGATTGCAGACCCCGTCGAAGAATATAATTTTCATTTAGGATAGAGTTAGTGAATTTCGCCCCAAAACTTTTTGATTTCCTCAACCATTTTATATGGTTCATAAATCACTACTCTTGTATTGGCAAATACATCCAAAAAACCGACTTCATTCGGAAATCGTGGAACTATATGTTGGTGAATGTGAGGAATCGACCCTCCGCTATTCTGGCCAAGATTGTATCCGAGGTTAAATCCTTTTGCTTTCCATTTTTCAGAAATAATCCTGAGAGATTTTGTTGTTAGTCTGTGGATGTCTATGATTTCGTCTTCCTGCAATTCTTCGAATTTTAGCAGGTGGCGCTTTGGAAATACGATCAGATGGCCGGGATTGTAAGGAAATAAATTTACAGATAAAACGGATAGCTCTGTAGATGCAATGGTTAGATTCGGAACATTCGGGTCGTTATCCTTAACCCCGCAAAGGATACAATCTACGTTTGGCCTATCGCCTTTTGCATATTTCAGTTTATTCACAGAAAAAAGATTGTTTCTTTGTTCGCCGAAATTCGATTTATCGTCCACACCTTAAAAGAAAAAAAACTTTTTTAATATTGCAAGTGAATTCGTGAATTATCTAAAAAAAGTGTAGCGCCAAATATTTCTTGACTCTAGGCCATCAAAATGAATATTCTAGCGTTGAGATTCGAGTTTATTGAAATCTTCGAAGTTATACAGGGATTGTTGAAAATGTCCGAATTTTTTAAAATACGAATTTTTGTGTGCGCTAGAATTTGAATGAGCAATTAGAATTCGCTCCAGTTCACATCCCGGTCATGCCGGAAGAGGTGATTTTTCAGTTTGATAGGCGTGAGGGAAAAGCGCCGGGAACTTTTGTGGATTGCACAGCCGGAGAAGGCGGGCACTCCCTTGCGATTTTGAATCACTTTCCAAATTCCGAAATACTTCTAGTGGACCGGGATGAAGAAATGTTGGAACGGGCAAAAAAAAGGCTCTTCGGTTTTTCGGAAAGGGTCAAATTTGCTCATTGCAATTATTCTGAAATTGATGGAAATACTTTATCATCAGCAGGTTTTCCTTCCAAAGTGGATGGAATTCTCATTGATGCTGGAATTTCCATGACTCATTATAACGAGTCCGAGCGAGGATTCGGGATCAAAAATGACGAACTTCTGGACATGAGGTTGGATACTTCGGAACCTCTGACAGCAAGAGAAATTATAAAAAGGTACAGTGAAAAGGAACTGGAGTCTATTTTTCAGGAGTTTGGCGAGGAAAATTGGGCAAGAAAGCTTGCTCGAAAAATTGTGGAAACTCGGAAGAAAAGCCCTATCCAGACAACAAAGGAGCTGGCAAAACTAGTTGAATGCGTTATTCCACGAAAATTCTGGCCGCCAAAATCTCATCCTGCTGTCAGGATTTTCCAAGCTCTCCGGATTGAAGTAAATTCTGAATTGAAACATCTTCAGAAGGCTGTCGAAAATCTTCCTAAGCTATTGAACGATGGAGGAATTTTCTGCGTGATTTCTTTTCACTCATTGGAAGACCGAATAGTCAAACATTCTATGATCGCTTGGAAAAAAGAGGGCTTTGAAATTTTGACTAAAAAGCCGATAATTCCATCAGAGGAGGAGATTTCCAGGAATCATGCAGCGCGGTCTTCAAAACTGAGAGCGATGCAAAAGAAAAGCGAATTATGAAAGATTTTTTAAAAAATAATATTCAGACAATTCTATTTATAACAAAAGTATTTTTCTTTGTCGCTATGCCTGCTTCGTTATTTTTCTTCTATGTGTGGCAAAATGTTTCTTATTCCATGCTTAGCCGGGAAATCAGAAAAATGACCATTAAAAAAGAAGAATTTGTAAAAAAAAATGACGACCTCAAAATCGGAATAGCGGAATATACTTCTGCTGAAAGAATCGAGGGGCTATACAGAAAGACTTACAATTACCTTCCCATTTCTGCCGGGAATAAAATCGTTACGGTCACTCTTCCTCCGGAGAGAGAATCTAAAATTAAAGAAAAAGACGGAAATAAAAATTGAAAGCTGAAGAGCTTCTTCTCGATCAGTGTCGCGTAACGCTTTTGAAAAATAGCATCGGTCAAAATTTGTCTTATATTCAAACCGATTCCAGAAAAATCGAAGAAGGGGATATATTTTGCGTCAATGACTCATTCGGCATGAAAACAAGTGAGTTTATTGAGGATGCTCATTCCAGAAAAGCAAAAGCAGTACTAATCAGAAAAGGTTCTAAGTTTTCCGGCCTGGTAAGCAAGTTCGATATAATTTTTGAATCGGAAAATGACCCGGAAAGTATCGTGGGGTATTTTGCCTCTGCTCTAAAAAATAATCCATCTCGTTCTCTGAAAATCATCGCAGTGACCGGAACAAACGGAAAAACTTCCGTTACTCATATCCTTTTCGATCTTCTGACGAAAGAAAATAAAAAATGCGGCCTCATTGGGACAATCAGAACAAAATTTGCCGATATTACCCTCGAAACCGGTTACACTACACCGGATGCTTCCTTTCTTCATTCGATCTTTGCAGAGATGAAAAAACGCGGGATAGAGTATGTTCTGATGGAAGCGAGTTCCCACGGCCTGAAATTGGGACGATTAAACGGCACGGAAATATCTTCAGCGATTTTCACAAACCTAACTGTGGATCATATGGACTTTCATGTAAGCATGGAAGATTACAGGCAAAGCAAACAAAAGCTCTTTGATTTATTGGAGCAAAGTCGGCAAAAGAATAGATTCGGCATTGTATTCAGGGATTTTCCCGGTGGGGAGGAATTTTTAAGTGGTATCAAAAATAGGAATTACTCCTATCCGATTTTTTCATTGGGGAATGGCGGGGACTACTCGATAAACGATATTCATATCAATCCGCATAGAACCGAGTATTCGATTTCTAATTCGAAAAATGGATCTATAAAAAAAATATCAACGAACCTTTTGGGAAATTTTAACGCGATAAATTCAGCAATGTCGTTTATCGCATGTGAGAAACTCGGATTGAATCCGGACAGAATTGTGGACAATTTGGCTTTTTTGAATCCGGTCTCCGGAAGGTTTCAGAAAATTTACGACAGAACCGGAGAAAAACTCGCGATTGTGGACTATGCCCACACTCCAGATGCTTTGGAGAATGTCATAAAAAGCGCGCGAGAGCTGGCTATTGGGAGACTAGTTATCTTATTCGGTTGCGGGGGCGATAGAGACAAGACCAAAAGGCCTATAATGGCGCAAGTTGCTGAAAAATATTCGGATTTTATAGTTGTGACCTCTGATAATCCTAGAACTGAAAATCCGGAAATGATTATGGATGACATTGTGTCCGGATTTTCGAGCGGTTTTTCAAAATTTGTAAGAATTACCGACAGAAAACAAGCTATTCAGAAAGGCGTTGAGATTCTCGAACCTGGGGGAATTTTTCTGGTTTGTGGGAAAGGCCATGAAAATTATCAGATAATTGGAAAAGAAAAATTTCATTTCAGTGATAGCGAAGAAATCGAAAAAGCTTTTCGTGATTTTTAGCGATTTGGCCGAAAATATAGTATATGTTTCAATGGATTTTTGAATTATTTTCCGACGATCCGGGGATTTTTCGGATTTTTAGCTATGTTACTTTTCGCGCTTTAATGGCAGGCCTCACCTCTATGATTCTATCTTTTTTTTTAGGAAAGAGGATCATCGAATTTTTGAAAAAGTTAAAATTCAAAGAAAGTGTCCGATCGGATGGCCCGAAGGCTCACGAATCGAAATCGGGTACTCCGACCATGGGTGGAACGATGATCATTTCTACTTTACTGATTTCTGTTTTGCTTTGGGGAAATCTGAAAAACGATAATGTAATTTTACTCATGGTTTACAGTTTTTTATTTGCATCCCTTGGATTTGCAGATGACTATCAGAAATCCGTATTGAAGATCAAAGGCGGGATGAAGGGCAGAGTAAAATTTATTTTATCGATTTTGATTTCTCTTTCCTTTTGCATTATATTCTTTTGGAAAACCGGAAGCGCCGGGTCGGATTCCCGTGGCATTGTATTTACTCTGACAGATTTATTCATTCCATTTCTCAAAGGGCCACTTTTAGATCTGGGAATCATGGCGATTCCTTTTTCTATTTTGGTAATTATCGGTGCTTCCCACGCGGTAAATCTGACTGATGGGTTGGACGGCCTGGCAACAGGAACTGTTATTATTTCCACAGCAACGCTTGGAGTCATTTCTTATGTATCTGGTACGCCTCTTGCAGCAAAATATTTGAATATTCCGTATTTTCCCGGAGCGCATGAATATTCGGTTTTCCTTTCTGCCATGACTGGTTCTCTCATCGGGTTTCTCTGGTTCAATGCACACCCTGCAGAAGTATTTATGGGGGATACTGGTTCTTTGTTTCTAGGCGCAACTCTGGGGATGGTTGCAATATTGTTAAAAAAAGAAATTCTTCTTGTTCTTTTGGGAGGAGTTTTTGTGGTTGAGGCATTGAGTGTTATACTTCAGGTTGGTTCGTTCAAATTATCCGGTAAGAGAATTTTTAAAATGGCCCCATTGCATCACCATTTTGAATTGAACGGAGTCAAGGAAGTCAAGATAGTCATTCGGTTCTGGATCGTTGCGATAATCTTGGCACTAATTTCCTTATCTACTTTAAAGATTCAGTGACGTGAGCTTAAAAAGTAAAATAAAAAACTTCTGGAAAGAATCGGACGATCCAGTAGATCCGATTCTAATATTTTCCATATTTACTCTATTGTTATTCGGTATATCCATTATGTATTCCAGTTCTGCGGTTACGGCAGAGCGTGAGTTTAATGATTCGATGTATTTTCTAAGAAAACAATCCATCTGGATCTGTATTTCTTTTGTAGTCTATATCGGTTTTTCATTATTGCCGTATACTCTTTTGAAAAAATTCTCCATCTATATTGCGGTCTTTTCAGCGCTATTGTTGATAATGGTTTTTTTACCGGGAGTTGGAAAATCGGTAAGCGCTTATTACGGAAGGAATTTTCATCGCTGGATCGGAATCGGCCCTTTTCAATACCAGCCGTCCGAATTCTCAAAACTTGCGATGGTCATTTATCTTTCCGCTTTTTTAGTGAAATTAAAAACAGTTCAAACCAGAACCTACAAAACATATCTATTTCCGGCTCTTTTGATCGGGATTGTACTTGTGCTGATTATCGCAGAACCTGCTTTTGGGACGACGATGGCAATTGTGTTCGTTATCATTGCGCTTATTTTTATTGACGGTTTTCCGCTTAAAAATCTATTCATCTCGCTTGTTGCAATGATTCCACTTATGTTTATTCTGGTAGATAGGGTGGGGTACCGTAAAAAAAGAATCGAGGTTTGGCTCGATCCCTACAAATACAGATTCGATGAAGGGCACCAGTTGGTCTCTTCATTTCGGGCATTTGCTGATGGGGGATTTTTCGGCAATCCGATTTCTCTCGGTTATTCTCACAGGTATCTGACCTATAGCCATACGGATTTTGTTATGGCAACCTTTGCCGAGGACTACGGATTTTTTGGATTTCTTGTTCTATTATCCATTTTTTTACTTTTAATTACGCGGGCATTCTACTTAATAAAGAAAGTAAAAGATTTATTCGGATTTTATCTTGGAGCAGGGATCATTACAATGTTCAGTGTTCAGATTCTAATAAATCTATTTGTTGTGACAGGTGTTTTTCCTATAACGGGAATTAGCCTGCCATTTATAAGCTACGGAGGATCTTCTATTTTGACAATGATGATTTCACTTGGAATTTTGACCAACATCACAAGAAAAGAGAACCTCGGATGATCCGTTCGATTGTTGTCGCATCCGGTGGAACCGGCGGGCATATTTCACCCGGAATCGCTCTAGCTGAAACTTTAGTGGAGCATAAGGAAAAATACAAGATGGATTTTATTTTGATTCACTCTGTAAAAAGAAATTTGAATAATCCCGATCTGCAAAATCCTCCATGTCCGGTAATTTGGCACGATTCTCCTCGGTTGTCAAAATGGAATTTTTTGATTTTCCCTATTCTATTTCTGAAGAATCTGATAATTACTTTTTACAGTTTTCGCAAGTTCAAAGTAGACGCTGTAATCTCAATGGGGGGATATTCAAGCCTCCCATCTTTGATTTATGCTCTTTTGTTCAGAAAAAAGATCTTTCTATGCGAGCAGAATTGCGTAGTAGGGAGGGTAAATAAACTTTTTTGGAGATTTGCGGACAAGGTAGCGTTAAGTTTTCCCCTAGCAAAGCCAAATGGTCTAAAGCGCAACTGGAAAGTGATTGGAAATCCGGTTCGGAAAAAAATTATTCCGAATATTTCCGTAAAAGTGAACAAGGAATTTTCAGAGAGAAAAAAGGAAAAACTAAACGTTCTTGTAATGGGCGGTTCACAGGGTTCAAGGCAAATCAATAATATGGTGATTCGCTCAATGGAGAATGACGAGATTGCAAAAAAAATCAATTTCAGAATGCTTACAGGAACATCTTTGTACGAGGAAGCCAAGAAAAAAAGCGCAAAGAATCTTGATCTGATTTCCTATTCCATTGACATGAAAAGCCACTATGAATGGGCCAATCTGGTAATAGCCCGGTCAGGCGCCGGAGTGCTTTCTGAATGTACGATTTTTGCAATTCCGATGATTTTGATTCCCTATCCATTTGCGGCAGACAATCACCAAGAAGCCAATGCAAGATATTTTGAAACAAATGGAGCTGCATTTGTTATCTCGCGAAGAGATGAGGATGAAGCTGAGCTTGTGAGCTTACTCCTGTCGTTTCTATCTGACATGGAAATTCTGAACGAGGCGTCGAAAAAATCCTTGAGTCTTTCGAGAGTCAATGCGTCATACGAAACCGTCCATTATTTCATCGAAGCGAAATCATGATGTTGGGTATAAATTCCCCCTTTTTTATCGGAATTGGAGGTTCTGGAATGTCTTCTCTTGCCCACATCCTCTTGGATATGGGCCTTGAGGTTTACGGTAGCGACAAGTCGCCAGATTCTCCGTCTGTGCGCCTGTTGAGATCTCGAGGAGCAGAGCTCTTCTTTGATGCAAGAAATCTGGATACTTTACCGGTAGATGCTGTAATCTTTTCTACTGCAATCGACCGAAATACAAATCCGATATACCTCGAATTCAAGCGAAAAAATATTCCGGCTCTTCACAGGTCGGAGCTTCTACACAGAATATTCGCACTGAAAAAATCGATTGCAGTTGCCGGTTCGCACGGGAAAACTTCCACTACTGCAATGGTCTCCCAGATTCTTGTCGAAAGCGGAATGGATCCTGCCGTTATGGTCGGGGGAGAAGTGTCTTTCCTCGGAGGTAGAGGAGGCAGATGGGGTGAGGGTGAGTGGGGAGTATATGAATCCGACGAGTCCGATGGAACTTTTTTAAATCATTCTCCTGCAATTAAGATTATCACAAATATCGATAATGACCACTTGGACTATTACAAATCGTTTGATAATCTATTGAAAAGTTTTTCCGAGTATATTGAAAATAAAAATCAGTCAAAGTCCGTTGTTTACTCACCGGATAAAGGAATCCAGAAAGTCCTCAAGAGCATTACCGATAGAAATGGAATAGTATCTTATTCCGACGATGAAAGCCCCGAGGATCTTTCCAATATCAAATTCACTATTTCTGATGATTCTCTCAGTTTTCAGAAAAACAAAATTCATTATTCAATCAGCCTCCCCTTTAAGGGCGATCACTATCTGAAAAATTCTCTGGCTGCAGTCCTAGCCGCAGAACTTGCTGGAGTTCCAATAGTCACCTCTATCTCTATATTAAAAAAATACGCTGGAGTAAAGCGACGCCTCGAATTTCTTGGTGAAAAATCCGGTGTGCGGGTTTATGACGATTATGGCCACCACCCGACTGAAATTTTTTCAGTTATAAATTCATTGAAGCGGATGAAGAACGGCAATGGCAGGTGTGTCGTTTTGTTCCAGCCACACAGATTCACTAGGACAAAGGAGTTGTTCAAAGAATTTTCTAGTACGTTAGGCGAAAGCGATTTTGTATTTCTACTTCCGATCTATTCAGCCGGAGAAAAACCCATAGAAGGCATTTCTTCAGAATTGATATTGAAGAATTTTTCTGATATTGAAAAGATTCAGTTGCTCTCAGGAGAAAAAGCCAACGACGTGAGCTCCATCGGCAAATTATTGAGAAAAGACGATATTTTGGTGACTCTGGGTGCCGGCAATGTTCGCGAATGGGGGGAATTATTTTTACAATAGAATACCCCCAGCTTTTATGCAAAAGCCAGGGGCGAAATGTTTGGAACACGCTTAATTTGGAGCGAGTTTGTCTTTTAGACTTCCTTTATCTTTTTTGATTTCTTCCATCTCTGATTTTCCTTTAGATTTCAGAGCATCTTTTTCTTCTTTTGTGCTTCCTTTGACTGATTCCAGCTCAGCCTTGTCTCTAGCTTTTTGATCTTCAAGCTCTTGCCTGTTTTTGTCTTTTTGCCCTTCGAGTTCAGCCCGATTAGATTCTTTTTGCGCATCCAGGTGTTCTTTGATTCTTGCTTTATTTTCTTCAAAGTCCTTCAGTATATCCTGAATTCTTGCTTTTGCATCTTCAGTAATTGACTGTACGCTTTGAGAGTCTTCTTTCATTGCATTCTTTTCTGCTTCGGTGAGATCGGCTTTTTTCATATTGTTGTCTTTGTCGGTTGTAATCTTATGACCCTGATCAACGACAACTTCTTCGCCTACATTTTTGTCTTCATCTACGGCATTTACTGCAACTGTTCCGTCATTGACCAAAACTTCGGATTTATCACCCGATTCCTGAACTAGGAATTCAGTTCCTCTTACCCCGGCGACAGAAGTGGGAGTTTTCACATTGAAAGCGCTATTTTTGGTTAACTTCGATATGACCTTGGCGAATATCGCACCTTTGTTTAGCTCAATATTTGCCGCCATTTCTTTTCTTCCGGAATCCACCCAAATCTTTTTTAATGTGATGACTGAGTTTTGTTTAATCCGAATAATGACTCCATCCATTAATTGAATATCCGCAACTGAATCTTTCCCTGTGCGAATTTCATCTGTAGGTAGGAAGAATCCTTCCACTTTTACAGGTTTTGGTTTTCCCATGATGTCGAATAATTTAACGTCACCTTTGATATAAGTGAACACTCCACCCTGCAGGTCTGTAAGCTGCTTTGCTCCTTTACAACCGGTTGAAAGCGCCATCACAGCAATAGTGATTCCAAGTAATAGTTTTCTCATTGTTCCTCCAAATATGCTAATTTTTATTCAAATTCAAAAAACGTCGAGAGAAAAATTGTCAAAATTCTGACTCAACGCAAAAACACTTTTTAGTGTTTATTGAATTCTTTCACTATGGATTTGTTCGTTTTGTTGACCAGATCCGTGATGAACTTCTTTTCATCCACCAGAGATTCGAAAAGCCTTATTGCATTTATCAACTCCATAACGGCATTTTCGTCGATGGATCTGGAGTGAATTTCTCCATGGTCTATCGAATTGAATGGGATTGAAAATTTATTTGCCACAAGTTCCAGAATTTTCAATTTGATTCCATTTTCGATCTGATCTCCGATCGAGTTTCCTATTCGAACACCTACGTAGCATAGATTGTCCGTGTGGTAGGATCTATAGGATATTTTATCAAAATCCTCCTGTGAAATTTTCTTTTCTGTCAAAAGTTTTTTTAGCAGGGTTAATTTGATTTCTTCCGGATTCATAATCTTTCCAGTAGGGCTTTTTCAGTCATAGATTTAGCCTCTTCTCCCAAATATTTTTCAATCAACTTGTGGCAAAGATAAATCAATGGAGTAATTGCAATCGCAACGAGCATCTTATAAAAAAAGTTGTTTGAAGCAATTGAAATCAGTTTTTCGAAAGGAAGCTTTGCTCCAAATGCTATAAATATTACAATGAATGAATCCAAAAGCTGGGAAGCAATAGTAGAGCCGGTTGAACGAAGCCAGATATATTTCCCTTTTGTCTTGAGCCGCAGGTAGTGGAAAATATTGATATCAATCAGCTGGCCGATCAGATAAGCGGTTATGGAACCGATAATGATGAGCCCTGAATTCGCGAAAACTTTTTCGAAGGATGCGTCATCAACGGGAGAGTCATTTGTGGCGGGTATTTGCACATCGATAACTATGAGCATATACGCGAGGAGAATCATTGCCATCCCAAGGAATGTCGTATAACGCACGCCACGCCTTCCGTAGTATTCATTCAGTATATCTGTTACCAGAAATGTTATAGGAAATGGAATTACACCGATTGTAAGGGTATATCCGAATGAAGAAAATAGTTTTGCTCCGGTAACCTCCGCCATTATCAAAAATGTCAAAAATATGCCGTTTAGCAGGATAAAAAGCCTAATGGGTTTTGTAATATGCATAATAGGGTTTGGTTTTCTGCTCCAGCCCTCCTGTGCAAGCAAGGGGCTGGGCAGGAGTATTTATCAGGACGTTTTAATGTCCACTTTTTTTGCCGGTTTTTGAGCTTCCGCTTTTTTGGGAACTTTAATTGTCAAGACTCCATTTTGAAAGTGAGCCTCCAGTTTTGAAATATCGACAGTTTGCGGAAGGCCGATTACTCTTTTGAAACTTCCATACGCGCTTTCGATTAGATGGTATTCGTCCTTATCGGTTTTTTTCTCTTCCTTTTTTTCTCCCTGAATTGTTAAAGAATCATCCGTGTGGCTTACTTCTACATTTTTTGCATCTAATCCGGGCAATTCGGCTTTTACTGTAATTTCTTTGTCATTTTCTACGATGTCTACGGACGGAACAAAACTTCTAAGGTATTTTTCCGAGTCGGCAAAATTTTTCTTTAATCCGCTTACCCCACCTAGAAAATTTCCGTATAAACTATCCAGGTCTTTCTGGATATTCGCAAAAGCCGTATCGAAGTCTCTTCTGAATATATCCCCTCGCTCTCTAGCCCATGCAGGTATTAAATCTTTCATAGTAAAATCTCCTTATCTGTTTTGACCAAATCTTGAATCTATATATGGAAAAATTCAATATATTTTTTAGCGGGATTTTGTTTTTTTTTGGATTGCAATACAGCTGGTTTCATTGTCTCTCAAGCCCAAAAGGTTTTTTTTTGTCGATGGGTGGATGTTTCGGTTCGTAATATAATCATTGATCCGATTCAGATTTTTTTCGTTGCATGTCGAAGGAATCAGGGATTTGATATAATTTCCCATAAACGATTCATCTCTGAATTTTTCAATTTTACCGATTCCGGAATAGGTTTCCCTGCTGAATTTTGACTGCAATGTTTTTTGATTGATGGGAAACAATGAATTAGCAATGATTCTTAGAGTAGTATTCGAGTATTCATTATTTGGTCTTAAAATCGCTCTTAGAAACTTTTCCTTAGTTTCATAAGAGCCGTATGAGGCCTCACAGGAAAGAGCAAAATCTTTTCCTCTCTGGGTGTTGTCTTTTTGCTTTTCGAGTCTTACGAGTTCTTTTATAACAGGAAGGTTTCCCGATGAAAGTTTTTGCAAAATATTCCATCTCATATCCTGATCGATTTTTAATCCCTCGATAGTCCATTGTCCTTCCAGGAGTTGAATTAAGTCGTTTTCCGGTAAATCCGGATCGGATACGCTGAGGTAGCCGTAGAACCAGACTTTTTGGCTGTCGGATCCTTTTTCGGAATTCAGGAGATTTCTTTTGTAATAACTTCGCAAGTCGCCTAACGCATCCTTTTCCTTTCTGTAGTCTTCCCAGAATAGGGATGAGTAGTAGGAAATACCTGAATCGGAGTGGATGGTTGGAAGGACAAATCTTAAAATCCTTTCGTTTTTTTCGGATTCCATGTGCTTTCGCGCAAAATCCGCGTATGTGGCGATTGAAATCTTTCCATCCAGAACCATATCCCAGTAGGCTGCCCAGATTACACTTTTGGTAAGTAGTTCTTTATCCGTTAAATTTTTCAGAACAACATCCAGATTATTCAGGGAAATCGGGTCAATCCTGAATTTCACATAGTCCAAATCCTCAGAATTCAGGAATACAAATATCGGGCATTCCTGCCCTTTTAATTTTGCCAGATTTGTCGATGACCCGCCATATTCAGAATCCATGCCGGCGTTGATTCGCAAGCCAGTCTTAGAGAAATACATCAGCTGGATTTTGGTTTTATGGCTTCTGAGAACGTCAGAATTCTTGGAATTCTCCTGAAGTATTTTGAATTCGGATATTCTGCTTTCAAGGCACGTAAAATCTGCCTGAATTTCGTTTAGGCCCTTTTTTTCCAACCATTCGGAAGACCAACTTTTGAGTTCTTTACCGAAAGATTTTTCAATGGATGCAAGAAAATCACTCAGATTTGCGTTCTTATAACTATTGAGTTTTAGATAGTCTCTTACTCCTTTGCGGAAATTATTTTCACCTACATAAAATGCCAATTGTTTTAGAACGGATGCTCCTTTTCCGTATGTGATTCCATCGAAATTTGTGAACGCTTCATTGGTATCGGCGACATTTGCTTCGATAGAATGCGTTGTAGTCAACTGATCCTCTTTGTATGCCCAGATTTTCATTTTTTGAAAAAAAGTTATCCAGGATTCTGTGAATTCTGTTGCCTGGAATTGAGCGAGGCTCGCCATGTAGGTCGCAAAACTTTCGTTCAGCCAAAGCCCGTTCCACCATTGCATGGTTACGAGATTGCCGAACCACATGTGAGCCATTTCGTGGAGGATCACGTTAGCTGTGGCTTCTCTTTGATTTCTGGTAATCTCTCCCCTAGTCAAAAATCTTTCTGAAAAAGTAACAGCCCCGACGTTTTCCATTGCGCCTGCATTGAATTCAGGAACAATGATTTGATCGTATTTTTCAAACGGGTAGGGGACGGAAAAATAATCCTCAAAAAATTGAAATCCCTGTCTGGTAATCTGAAACCATTCATCGGATTTCACAAATTTCGCCATGGACTTTCTGGCAAATAACCTGAGAGGAATGGATTTGTAGTTGGAACTCCATTCGGAATAGGGCCCTGCAATAATGGAAAATAAATACGTGGAAAATTTCTTAGAAGCCGGAAAAATAAAATTCAATTGTTCTCCATTAGATAAGATTTTTGGAGTGGTGGAACTTATTGCCTTGAAATCCTTTGGAGTTTTCAGATTTAACTGGAAATTAGCTTTCAGATCCGGCTGATCAAAACAAGGGAATACTTTATTTGCATGAAAAGCTTCAAACTGTGTATAAAAATAAATCGAGTTGTCCTGAGGATCTTGGAACCTGTGCAATCCACTTCCGTTTCTGGAATAGGGTTTGGAATATTCTACGATTACCGTGTTGTCTCCAATTTTCAGATTTGCTATGGGAAGTTTGATCGAGCCTTCAAAAAATGCCGGAGAATTCAATGCTTTCACGGAATTGATTTCTAAATTTGAAATATCGCCATTTTCGAAATCCAGGCTGATTTCGTTTATGGAGGTCAACTGAAATCGGATCTCTGTTTTTCCCCAAAGCTTCTCGTTGTCTGTCAAATCCATGTGCAATGAATAGCGAATATCGCCGATTAAATTTTTTCTTTCTTCCGCAGTCGTTTTCAGAAGATTTGCTTTTGAATTCCGTTTAGCCGACTCCTTGCAGAGAGTTGTCTGAAAAATCATGAGGATTAGAATGAAGAGGGTTCTTATTGTTTTGTAATTCATAGAAAGGTTCCAGATCGTCATAAATGAAAATTGCCAAAAATTCTCAATTAGTTATGTCTTTTTTCTGCAAAAAAGTCCAATTAATGGTAAGTTTGGTGCGAAATCTCAAGCGGAAATGCCGAATTTTATGATAGGCTAAAATTGGAATCTTTAAAAAAATGAAATACGTTGTTTACTAAAGAGAAAATCAATCACTACAGAAATCACCTGAAAGGCGATTTTTATGGCGGAATTTCAGCGGCAATCCTGTCAATTCCCAGCGCACTGGCTTATGGAGTTCTAGCTTTTGCTCCGATGGGGGAAAATTACATTACTCTGGGGGCGTATGCAGGATTATTATCCGTAGTTTTTAACGGTACCTTATCCTCACTTTTTGGGGGAACTCCAACGATGATTTCCGGCCCAAAAGGTTCGATTACTCTCATCCTTAGTTCGATACTGACCAGGCTCATCGTAGGTATGAATGCTGATTTGAGTAATCCCGCAACTAATGCCGTAATCATTACGATCTTGTTTTTCTCTGTATTTATATCCGGATTACTTCAAATTTTTTTCGGGATGGTCAGGATCGGAAATTTGATCAAATTTATTCCCTATCCTACAATTGCAGGATTTATCAATGGAACCGCAATACTCATCATCACCAATCAGTTGAATGTATTTTTCGGAGTGAAAGGGAAGGAATTTTTTGGGACCGTGTTTTCTGATCCTGGGAGCATTCAAATTCTAACTCTTTTAGTCGGGCTGGTTACGGTTTATTTTATCCTTTTTCCGAACAGGGTTACGAAAATTCTGCCTGGCCCTGTTGTCGGACTGATAATGGGGACATTGCTGTATTATGTGTTGCAGTATACTGGGTATGGAGATCGTCTCGGGCCGGTTATGGGCGCAATCGAAATCAGTATTCCCACTCCGAGGTACATTCCGGAATTTCTGAAACTATTCACTAGCCTAGAATTGCTGAAAATCGTAGTGCAAATTCTCCCTGCTACTATTATCCTCACACTTTTGACTTCTATTGATACACTTGTAAACAGTCTGGCAGTAGAAAATATTACTCACCAGAAATCGGATTGTAATAAGGAACTAGTCGGTCAAGGGCTAGGAAATCTTGTATCTGCATGCTTCGGAGGAATATCGGGAGCAGGTACTGCATCGAGAGCCCTTGCGAATTATCGGTCGGGGGGAAGAACCGAGCTTAGCGGGGGGATCAGCGGGATTTTTGTTTTAATTGCAATTTTATTTTTGGCATCGGGGCTAAAATTCATTCCCAAAGTAGTGCTGGCAGGAATTTTGATTGCGATTGCAATTCAGATGTTTGACAGGTGGAGTTTGCGCTTAATCAAAAAAATCGTGTTGAAGAAAGTTCACAATTGGATGGAGACGGCAACTAACGTATTCGTAATTCTTGCTGTCACAGCTACCGCAGTAATCATAGACATGGTTTTTTCGGTTTTTCTGGGATTAGCGCTCACTATTCTTTTATTGGCCCTAAAAACTTCGCAGTCTGGAATTCGAAGGCAATACTTCGGTGGAAAAATATTTTCCAAAAAGCAGAGAGATTCTCGTTTCATGGAAATCCTTTACGAAGAGGGCAAAAAAATTACAGTATTCGAACTGGAGGGCTACCTCTACTTTGGCTCAGCAGAAAAACTTTCGGATGAGGTCGATCGTCTCGATAGTAGCATCCGGTTTGTAATTCTGGATTTGAAAAGAGTGCAGGAAATCGACATCACAGGCGCCAAGGTGCTCGAAAAAATATTCAATAGTCTACAGAAATCGGATGTACATTTGTTTATTACCCACTTGGACACAACCGGGAAGATCTGGCATTTTTTACAGGATACTGGGATTATCGCTACAATCGGGCAGAAACATTTTTTCCCGGATACGGATATTGCGCTGGAATATGCGGAAGACTACCTAATCAACTATAATTTTGTCCGGCGAATGAGTCCGGATTCGGATATAAAAGAAGATGATAATTCGAATCTTTATGACCTTTTTGACTTGAATTATAAAGAGATTCCTCTGGAGAAAACTGATATTTTTCGGGGATTTACCCAGGAAGATTTTTCCGTTTTGAGGCTATATCTAAAAGAAAGAATATTTAATATCGGAGAAGTTATTTTTAAACAGGGTGATCCCGGAGATGAAATGTTTATCATTACTGAAGGGACAGCAACCGTATCGATAAATCTTCACGGAAACAAGAAAAAGAGACTGATCGTATTCAGTCCGGGTACTGTATTTGGGGAAATGGCACTGATAGACCAGAAGCCAAGGTCTGCAAATCTGGAAGCGAACGACCATCTGATTTGCTATTCATTATCTTATAGTTCTTTTCTGGAGCTGAAGAAAAAGCACCCGGAGATTATCATCAAGCTTTTGGAGAATTTGAGCAAAGAAATCACTTCAAGGCTCAGAATGAGTCACAGTATAATTTCCGAACTGGAAGGATAAGATCTAAGGTTTCTGATTTCCCAACCACTTGAATAAAAGATATTCAAAGGTTGCCTTTGTAATTGGTTTACTTGCGTAATCGTCCATCCCTGCCTCAAAGCACATTTCGATTTCTTCTTTGACAGTTCCTGCGGTTAATGCAATGATCGGAATTCTGGAATCAACTTCAATTTTTCGTATTTCATTCGTTGCAGTGTACCCGTCCATATCGTACATTTGAACATCCATGAATATAATGTCCGGTTTTTCCATCTGAAAAATTTGCACTGCTTCGCGCCCGTTTTTCGACTCCAAGATAATTCCATTGGGAAGCATTTGCTCCAGGAGTGTATGGGCGAGGATCATATTTACTTCATCGTCATCAACAATCAGAACTTTGATTTTATTTAGCAACCAGGATCTGTCGGTTCCCGCACGATGGATCGGGCCGGCCTGTATTTCCATATTTCCTTTATAAGACTCGGCTATCGAGAGATTCTTTTCTTGTTCATTTTCCCTTCCGATTGTTGCTGTGAGAGTAAAATAAAATTTGCTGCCTTTGCCGTATTCACTCTCGAGTTCCAACCTAGAATTCATTAGCGCCAATAGCTTATTGGAAATATTCAAGCCAAGGCCAGTTCCTCCGTATTTCCGGGTAATGGAAGAATCTTCTTGGGAAAATGCTTCAAAGATTTTCTTTTGATTCTCTTTTGAAATTCCTATTCCCGTATCCCTTATGGTGAATTCTAAAATTGCTTTCTCGGACGAAGGCTCTCTCATGCCTGAAACAATTTTGATTTCAATCTCGCCTTCTTTTGTGAACTTTACTGCATTTCCTAATAGATTGATGAGTATCTGCCTTAACCTTACAGGATCAGTGAGTATGAATCTGGGCACATTCGGAGAAATATCCAGACTGACATTCAGTTTTTTTTCACTTGCCTTGTATTTGATAATGTCGGTAGCCTGACGAGCCAATTCAAAAATGTCGACTCTTTCTATATTCAGCTCCAACTTGTCTGCTTCTATTTTGGAAAAATCGAGAATATCATTCAGTAAATCCAAAAGCGCTATCCCCGATTGATTTACTATTCTGAGGTAATTTGCTTGTGTTTCGTTCAAAGGAGTTTTCATCAAGAGGTCGGTAAATCCTATGATTCCATTGAGCGGGGTTCTGATTTCATGGCTCATGGTTGCAAGAAATTCCGATTTTGCCCGATTCGCAGTTTTTGCCTCCTCGGTTGCAATCACTAACTTCATTCTGGCTGCTTGATGGACAAAAAATTGGCCTATTTGCTGGCTTAAGTTCTGAAAAGCCTGGATCAATTTTTCGTTTGGGGAAATTTCCTTTGAATGAAAGCATTCGATAATTCCTAAAACTTCGTTATCATAAAGAATTGGGAATGCAATCGCACTCGTAAGATTATCTTTGAATGCAGCAGCTGCTCGTGGAAAATTATTATCATTGGAGACATCGGTAATCCATAGTGGTATTTTATTTTCCCATACTCTTCCCGGAAGCCCGACTCCTTTTTTGAATTTCAGCGACCTTGTTTCTATTTCAAAATCCGGGATTTCAAAGTCAGGGCAGTGATAGACTTCCAGGCAATCCAGCTCTTCTCCAGATGAATTGACTTTCCATAGCGCGGATACTTTCCACCGGCTGAAAATCAATAGAGACTTCAGTAAAAGCGGGATGGCTTCATCAAGCGTTGTGGCAAGTGACAAAATATCAGAAACTTCGTATTGAAGTTTCAGTCTTTCTTCAATTTCTTTGCGTTCTGTAATATCTTCTTTGATTGCGAGATAATGGGTGATTTCTCCATTACTATTTACAATCGGAGAAATTTTTGCGTGCTCCCAATAGCTATCTCCATGTTTTTTCTTATTATGAAAATCTCCATTCCACTCTTTTCCCTTTGTTAGTGTTTCCCACATCTCCAAATACATTTCCGGAGGAGAATCTTCTGATTTAAGAATGCTTGGATTTTTTCCAATTGCCTCTTCAAAAGTATACCCTGTCAATTCGATAAACTTTTTATTTACATATTGAATAGTTCCATTGGTGTCTGTAATTACAATGGAGACCGGACTCTGCTCTACCGCTAGCGAGAGTTGTTGAAGTTTTTCGTTGACTAAATTGATTTCCTTTGCTATTTCTTCCACATTTTCTGCCGTTGATCAATTTGGTCTTTTGCTATTATAGAATTAGACGGGCTGATTTTGCGACTTTCGTAGCCTTTCTAGGTTTTTTTTAGCGCTTTCAAAATTCGGCTTTATTAGGAGAGCCTTGTTCCAAAAGTGTTCGGCTTTTTCATATTCCAGCAGTTTGAAATGCACAAAGCCTAGATTATTCATCGCCTGATAGCTGTCTGGATCGAGTAACAGGCAACTGGAGTATGCACTGATTGCAGCATCATATTGTTTTAAAAACGAATTGCAATTTGCAATTTTTAGCCATATAGCAGGAGAATCTCCTTCTTTTTGGATAATTTCTTGAAATAGAGCCAGTGCTTGTGAATAGTTCTTTAGTGAATATTCTTTTTGAGCGTTATCATGTAGCTCTATCGATTTTTTTTTTTCAATTTGAATTCGTTCTTTTTTTGTTTCAACATGGCCGACTGCCTGAATATAGCCCGCGGGCATATCTGATTTCTTTTTTTTCGTTTTACCCTGCCCGAATGAAATTTGTTTTTGGACAATACTGATTTCTTTTTCTGAAACCTGTTTTCTCAACTCCCAGAATTTTTCATTCGGCTCAATCCCCTTTTCGTCTTTTGACAATTCCTTCTTGATTCTTTTGACGAAATACATTTCAATTGGTGCTTTGTTTTTTGCTGCAATTTTTCCTCTATAGTCGCAATCAAAAAAGTCTTTAACGAATTCATAGGTGCTGTCTGAAATATTTACCTTTCCGGGTTCCCCCGAGGACTCCATTCTGGATGCTGTGTTGACAGTGTCTCCCCATATATCGTAAGCGAATTTTTTTCTTCCGATTACGCCCGCCATGATCTGGCCGGTGTGGATTCCAAGCCTCATTTCCCAGTAAGGCTCTTCATTCAGAATTTTTACCCTCTTCTTTTCTTCCATATAATTCTGCATTTGTAAACCAGCTATGCAAGTGTCAATGGGGTGGGTATTATTTTCCTCTGGAATTCCTCCTGCGCACATATAGGCGTCCCCGATGGTTTTCAGCTTTTCCAGTGAGTGTTTTTCCGTGATTTCGTCAAATTGGATAAAGCATCTTTCCAATTCTGCTAGCAAGTCTTTGGGGTCCATAATTTCAGCGACTTTGGTGAACCCTTTGAAGTCTGTGAACATAATTGAAGAGGAGTGATATAGCCTGGATTCAACGTGGCCATTCTGCTTCAGTTCTTCGCTGATTTTAAACGGAAGAATATTCAAGAGGAGGCTTTCGCTTTTCTCTTTTTCCTGCTTTAGTTCTATAGTCCTCTCAATCACCTTTTGTTCTAGGTTTGTCATGAAATCTTGAATCCTTTCCGTCATTTGATTGAAAGAAACTGCAAGCGATCCGATTTCATCCGAACTCTGAATCTGAATTCTATGATCCAAATTTCCGCTTCCAATTATGTTTGAGCCTTCCGAGAGTTTTAAAATCGGGCGAGTAAATACCAAGGCCGCAAATATACCAATGATTACAGCGGCTACAAATACAATGCTTGAAACCATGAAGATCGTATTTCTGATTTTATTTATCGGGGCATAGACCAATTTTTTATCAAATTCGAATATGGCCGCGCCTAACTTCATGTCTTTTCCATTGTAATTCATAAAAATCGGATAGATGAACCGTAAATTGATTCTTCCATCCTCTTTTCTGAATTCGGATAGGGACAAGTTGGAAATACTTTTGATTTCATTCAGAAGGCCTTCGGAAGCGTTTGAATTCAGCCTTTTTTTATTCATGTCGGCAATGAATATTCCTTCCACATTCAGCACATAAGCATCGGTGAGCGCGTTTACATCCAGTTCTTTCAATCTGGAAACTGAAGTCTGGGTGGAATCAAATGTTTCATTGATCAGAAGTTCTTCCGTGGCAAAATTGGCAATGTTTTGAGCCAAATTCTTACAGACTTCAAAGGTCTTTTCGGTGATCACACTTTCGTTCTGCCATAGGACCAAAAGAGATACGGGAAAAATGCTAAGTAACACAATTCCGGAAGTTAAAATAATCATTTTTGATTTTAACTTCAGACTGAATATATCTTTTAGGATTTTTCTCATTTAGTTCTAATCGACTCCGTTAAAACGACTTGAAATTTATTTTGAAGTAGGCACTTCTGCCCGGTTGATGGTAGAGTACGTCAAATGTTCCAGTGCCTGCCGCTAATGCTCCAGCATCGTAATGTTCTCTGTTCATTATATTATCTATTCGAAGCATAAAATCCAAATTTTCCACAACATTAGACCAATAAAATACGAAGTTCAAAAGATAGTAGGGTGGCGCCTTTACTGTCGTGTCAATCGGATTATTGTAGTAGTAACCGGGTTCTCCTGGGGCAGTGTCTGTTGGCAAATATGTAGCTGTTCCGATTTTGGATAGATTTGCAGTGTTCAGGGTAGATGGAACTCCCTTTGCGCTAACATACCTTCCGATCAGGGTAAATGTATAATTCTCCTTCAAGGTATAGGAAACGCTGGAACTGTACTGGGTTTTGGCTGCATAGTTTAAAGTAGATATTTTTCTCATAGTGTCGTCGTCGTATTGCTTCGTCTTTAATATGAATACCTGCGCGAGGCCGGTTTTATAGGTGCTGTCGCTTTTCACTTCATCCATCCACCGATAGGATCCATTAAAGGAAATTGTAAGATTTTTAGTTGGCTTCAGGTCGAATTCAAGTTCTCCTCCTTTGCTTTTGTATTCATTCGTTGAATTTGCCTGCTGCCTGTAGTCTGCTGTACCGGTCGGCCTGTCGTTTACTTTGAAGCTGCTTTCCCCATATAACTTTTCCCTTTTATCCCTGACTTGATAGTAGATGATATCGCTAATGGAAATACTGTAAATCGTAGCCTTTGTAACCAGCCAATTTAGTGGAGTATAAATTACTTGGGACTCGTATGTTCTGTTGGACTCCGGCCGAAGATTCGGATTTCCAAAAGTTGAATTTGCCCGAGCGTAGTACAATTCGAAAATCGATGGTGCTTTATAGGCTTCTCCATACATCATTTTGATTACCAGATTGTCCATCGGCTTTAGAATCATTCCGGCCCTTGGACTATTCTTGGAATGAAAAATACTGTCAAAATCGTATCTAATTCCGGCGTTAATGTTGATGATTTTATGTGGTGTATAACTCCATTGCGCATAGGTTCCGTGCTGGAAAGTTGTGAACTTTGGAACGTCTGAATAATTGGTTCCTATGGTTTCCGGAAAATACCAAAGAGTCGTATAACGGTACTCGTAATTTCCGCCCGCGATCACCGACATGTTTTTCAAAATGTCATAATTTGCCAAGAAACGAAATCCCGAAATTCTATCTGCGCCTTTCATTGGCTGAATAAATCTTAGGGTTCCCAGTTTATTCTTCGCGGGACTTGCCGGGTTCGTAATTGGATTGTTGTACGGATTGTCTTCGTATCTTGCGTCTTTGCCCCATTCAGTCTGGTCATAGTAGATGGAGGAGCGAAGCTCTAAGCTACTTGTAACTTTTTTTTCCCACAACAGGTCTGCGTAATATTTGTTGATTTGAAAAAGTGTCTGATTGGCTCCGACGCTGTACTGACTGATTCCTTTTCTGCTATTATCCTGGCTAAACATTGCGTTGAGCGCGAAATCGCCGTATCTGATCTTTGTGTATGAGTTGACATATTTGCTCTCATTCCCTTTGACATAAACATCCGATCCTTTGTAGTCAGACCATTCTTTGATTTTTCGCGCGATATTTTCATTATAGTAGGAAACGGTTGAGTAAACTTGGCCTGTTCCGGCAAATGTTTTTGACCCTGTTACATTTCCGGCTAACGTAGAGTTGGAGCCTCCCAGTGCGGATATTTGCCCGTCGCCGACATCTTTGTTATCCTTGGTGATTATGTTCATAACGCCGAGTACTGCGTTTGCTCCCCAGAGAGCAGAGTTGGGGCCTTTTACAATTTCGATCCGTTTGATATTGTCAACAGAAAGCCAGGCAGGAGACAAATAATTTCTGTAGAACTGTCTCCAGGTCATGTCGTGTCCGTCTATCAGTATCTGCCAATACTTTCCCATATTCAGATTACTGTTGATTCCTCTGCCTCCGATATCCAGAAGATATCCTTGACCGGGAGAGTTGATGTCGATCATCGCAACGTCTCTTAGAATATCCAGAATAGTATTGTAGCCTTTTTTCTGAATTTCTCTATCCGTGATCACGACGATACTTGCGGGAGCTTCTGATACTTTCTGCGCTTTTTTGGACGCTGTTACGACTTCTATTTCTTCGAAGATTTTGAAAACGTCTGCAATGTCTCCCTCGACATTTTCTTTTTGAATTGGAAAATTCTTTGTCTGTCCGATTTGAGAGCCTTTTACATATTCATCGATATTCTCTCTTTTTTCTGATCTTTTCGTATTGGTTCTAAGTCTGTCGGAAAGTTTTGTAGTAAAATCTGAAATGCTTTGCTCGTCCGGAACCCTTGTTTCGTCTTTGTCCAGGATGATTCCTTCTTCTGCTGATCCTAGGTCTTCTTCCACATTTATCGCGTCAATCAAAAACCCGGTTTCCGGATTGTATATTTGACCATACAAGTTTAGATTATCTGTTTGGGATAATTTCTTGTAATATCCACCGACAAAAAAAAGCGCTTTCGCTTCTTTTGCCTCTTGCAATTCTTCTGCCAGATTTTTGCCTGTTGATTTTCTCACTTGAAAACCGAAGCCTTTCAGCCTCTTTTCCAACGCGTCATAGACCTTGTTTGAAATTTGCTGATTTTCCTGGGATTTGAATGAGGAAAATGGGGACAATAAAATTATATTGGAATTTTGCTTTTTCTTCTGTGACAAAATTTCCATATTCTCAATTTGGAAAAAGAGCCCGGCAATTGAGATAAAAACAAGAAATGCCTTTCGATCTAATCTGCAAAAAATCATTATCTTATTTCTTCCAAAGGAACAGGCATTTTTTATCTCTTTGCTCGGAACAATTCAGATGATCCGCGAGAGCTTTTTCTTTTTTTCGCGAAAGCCTCGAATATTCCATAGCTTCTTTGTTTTCAGGAAATAACAGAACTATATGTTCGAAAATTTCCAGAGCCTGTTTGTATTTTCTGGCGTTGTACAGTTCGTTTCCTTTCTGGAGATATTCAGGAATCCTTGGAAATTCGCTGGATCTTACCTGGGCCATCTTGTCTTTGGCCTTCTGATTATTTGGATAGGTATCGACGGAAACTTTTAGTTTTTTATAGCAATCAAAAATCCTTCCTCTGGACAGAAGATTCAGGGCTTCATTGAATTCGACATCACTGGAGGCTTTTCTGGATTCTTCCAGATAATGTTGCGCCTCAACTGAATCAGGATTCAAAGATAATACTTTTTTGAAATAGTCTACGGCAGAGGCAAAATTCTTTTTTTCGTATTGCTCTTTTCCCTGAGATAGTAGTTTTCTCGTTTGGTCTCCAGTTAATTTCTCTGTGGCTTTTTGAATATATTCTTTGATCGGTTTGTTGTCCGGATCTTTTTTGGAGAGAGCTACGAAAATATTTTTCGCGGATTTCACTTTTCCAGTATTTAAAAGATAAACCCCTTTTGAAAAAATTCTACTGAGCCTGGCTCGTTCGACGATGGATGGGGGAATCGTTACTCCGGATTCGTTCGCATAGGTTTCGTTAACTGAAAAAATCGATTCCTGTAAAAATAAAAAAGGTCCTTCTTTGCACTGTTGGTTCTCGAATAAAATTCTGTTCGCAAGTTCACCGGAACTCACTCCGATCTTATTATAATCGGGGCTTATGCTAAAGGTTGCTCCTGCTTTCAAAATGGAAGGGAAGCTTGTAATCAGTATGACCTTGTTTTCTTTGCAGAATCGGGATAGGATTTCGAAATTCTTCTGATTGTACAATCGGTCGTTAACCATGTAAATCGCTTGCACCTCGCCTTTCAATTCGTTCAATACGGATTTAAAGTCGACATCGGGATTCAATTTCCTTTTCTTGTAGAGAAAATTAAACATCAGATCGTTGAAATCTCCTTCCGTAGCTTGCTGCTCACCTGTCTGGTCGCTGTAAAATGAATAAACTTTTTTCAGATTCGGCGAAATGTCTTTGAGAGCCTGAAAATATTCTTTCACAGCAATTTCGCTTACAACTCCACAAATTCTGTCCTTGGATAGATCCAGGGTTTTGGGCGAATTTACCATGGAAAACATGATTGGAATATTCTGGAGATATTGCTTTGCCAACTGGGCAGCTTTTAACCCGAATGCGATCACTAGATCTGGTTTGGAACTCTGAACCTCTTTGAAATAATCTTCAATATTAGGGTATTGGGATTCCACAATGTCAACGAATTGAATTTTGGGTTCTACTTTTAGTGTGGAGCGTAGGCCGATTAGACCCTCTTCGTAGAATCTGTTGGCGGATGACAGAAGTATCAATACTTCTTTTCTTTCCGGAATTTTATCGGCTGAAGAGGTTTCAGGAGATGTAAAAAGAAACGAAATAGCGACGGCGAATATAAGTCGTTTGATTGTCAGTATTCGTTTCATCAAAATTTAAAGGTCTCAATTTCATTATCGGATTGCAGATACCCACAAATCAACTAAAATTGTTTGTTGGTTGTATTCAATGCTCTCATTAAAAAAACTGGAAATCAGGGATTTAATTACCCGATGAAAAGAACGATAAAAGATTATTTTACCGAAGAGAGATTTCGAAATGTTCTTTCTGATTTTGAACCCAGAAAAGAGCAAACCCAAATGGCAGAGAAGGTTTTTGAGTCTCTTTACAAATCCCAGAATCTGATCGTTGAGGCAGGGACTGGAGTTGGAAAAAGTCTCGCATATATCATTCCTGCGGCCGTATTTTCCATGGAAAGTTCAACTCCTGTCATTATATCAACTGAAACCAAGGCCCTCCAGAACCAGATAATTGAAAAAGACATTCCCGTTGCGAGAAAAATCATACAAAATGACTTCAAGGCGGAAATTGCTCTTGGCTCTAATAATTATGTCTGCAAACGAAAACTCTCCCATGTGATTGAAACAGGGAGTTTCGGGATCGAAATGACCGATCACTTGAAAAAATTTTATGAATGGGAAAAAAATACGGAATCCGGAATCAAGACTGAGTATTCGGGGTTTGTTACGACCGAATTTTGGACAAAGATTACGAGGGAAAGCGATAACTGTCTCGGAAAGAGGTGTCCGAATTTTGGCGAATCTTATTATTTTCTGGAGAAGGAGAAATGGAGAAATGCGAATCTTCTCATTATAAATCATCATCTTCTTGCAAGTCATATCGCAGGAGAGTTTAAAATCTTACCTGAATTCTCCCATCTGGTTATCGACGAAGCCCATAATTTTCCGGAGATCCTGAGTAAATCATTCGGGGCTAGGCTTACCTATGAGGATATTCAGAGAAATCTTGATTTTATTCATGTTACCGGTAAGAAGGGCGGGATATTATCCAAATTCTCTTCCGAAAAAACAAAAGATGAATTGAAGGAAGAGATAAAAGGGACAAATCGCCTTTTAGTTAGCTACTTTAATAAATTGTATTCGGAAGTTCCTATGTCATTTACTTCCCAGAGAATTAAAGGAAAGTTAAAGTTGGATGATGGAGAGCTGGAAGATGCGTTAGGCGAAATTATAGTCCGACTTGACCGGGAGCTTGCGAAAACAGGAAAAGACCCGGAGGAGTTAGAAGCAAAGGAAAAATCGCTGGAATTGCAGATGGTTTCAGAAAGACTCCTCGGCTCAGTTGAGGTATTGAAAAAAATCCGAGAAAAAAAAGAATCCGACCTGGTGGCTTGGCTGGAGCCTTCAGGATTCTCATCCGGCGAAAATTTTCCCGCACTTTGTATAGAGCCGCTGCAATCCTCTAAAATTTTCGAAGAAAAGCTCTCAGAAAAAATGGAGAGCATTATTTTTACTTCTGCCACACTCAAAAACGGTAAAGATGATTTCAGTTATTTTAGGAGTAAGTTGGGTGGCCTTAGCATAAAAGAAGAGATCTTGAATTCCCCGTTTGATTATTCCAAAAATTCAATTCTTTATCTTGCTAGAAACTTGAGAGACCCCTCAACGGAAAATGATTTTTTTCACGATGATGTAGTAAAGTTAATTCCCTATTTATTGGATCTTACACGGGGAAATGCTTTTGTTCTATTCACTTCCAACAAATCGATGAATTTCGTATATGAGGCTATAGTCAAGGAAAGTCCATATCCGATTTTTTCGCAAGGGGAGCTTGGGCCGAACCGGGCGAGGGAATCTTTTCTATCGACTCCAAACAGTGTTTTATTTGGGGTTTCCACTTTTTGGCAGGGAATAGACGTGAAAGGCGATAAATTAAAAAGTGTGATAATTGTCAAACTTCCATTTCAGCCGCCCAACGATCCGGTATTGGAGGCAAAGACCGAGGAATTTAAAAAGAGAAATTTGAACTCTTTTATGGAACTACAGCTTCCTTGGTCCATTTTGACGATGAAGCAGGGATTCGGGCGGTTAATTAGAAGCAAAACCGATACGGGGATAGTTTCTATATTGGACCCTAGAATTCGGACAAAATCGTATGGTTCCTTGATTCTAGATTCACTGCCTCCGGCAAAAAGGGTTTACTCATTTGGAGAATTAAAATCCGAATTTGAAAAGTTACCCAAATACCCTGTTGTTAACTAAATAGTTAGTTAATGGTAGTTGACACGAATTTGAAGGGAAGGAACTTGGCTTTGAGACAGTTGGAATTACTTAGTAACTAGGCCAGCATTTATTTTTGGTATTTTTTATAAAATTATAGGGGTGATTGATTTATGAGAGGCATTGTTGAGTATTTTATATCGAAAGGCATTTTTGTGAATTTACTGACTGTTCTGATTATTCTAATCGGCGGCTATACTGCTCTCACAATGAATAGGGAAGCCTTTCCAAATATCAACTTCGATGTAGTTTCAATTGTCACTGTATACCCGGGGGCGTCTCCGAATGAAGTTGAAAAATTGGTGACCAATCCGATTGAGGAGAGCATCAAATCCGTCGATGGAATCAAAGAATATAGATCCGCATCTATAGAAAACAGATCCGGGATTATCGTGACTCTGGACCCGGATGCTCAGAATACCCAAAACGTAATTGATGAAATTAAATCGGCAGTAGACCGCACAGAAGATCTGCCAATGGATGCCGAGAAGCCTGTTGTGACAGAGATTACTTCTTCACGCCAGCCGGTTATAGAAGTGAATATTTCCGCAGCGTCAATTGACGGCAAGGATTTAATGACCGAAAAAGAGCTTCGCACCCAGGCAAAGCTTTTAGAGGATGCGTTATTGGAAATCCCAGGGGTTGGAAGAATAGTCCGAAGAGGCTGGAGGGATTTGGAGATGAGCGTGAATGTGAATCCGACCTTCCTCGATCTTTTTTCTATTTCCACTCAGCAGATCATCAATGCCCTAAAAAATCAGAACATCAATTTTCCCGGTGGAAATATTTCAGGAAACGGAAAAGAGAAACTGATTCGGACAATTGGTGAGTTTGATACAACTGATCAGATTTCAAATGTCTACATAAGATCCAATGACGCGGGACGCTCAATCCGAATTGGAGAGGTCGCTAAAGTAAAAGAGGACTTTGCCGATGCGATTTATTTGGAAAGAGTTAACGGCTTAAAATCGATCGTTCTCACGGTTGTGAAAAAAGAAAAAGCCGATGCAATTCAGATTGTTGAAGATGTAAAAAAAGTTGCTGAAAAATTCAAGACGAGGGCACCGAAAGAAATACAGATTTCTTTTGTAAACGACCTGTCTTATTTTATCAAAAGGCGTTTGAGCGTTCTTTTATCCAACGGCATATCAGGGCTATTTCTGGTCACCGCATCACTATTCTTCTTTCTAGGATGGAGAGTTTCTCTCATGACTGCGCTTGGAATTCCAGTGGCGATCGGGGCAACTTTTATTGTGATGAATTTCATGGGAATCACTCTGAATCTGATATCCATGTTCGGCCTAATCATAGTAGTGGGGATTCTTGTAGATGATGCAATTGTAATTTGTGAAAATGTTTACAGATATATAGAAGAGGGAATTCCTCCACTTGAAGCAGCTATCAAGGGGACATCAGAAGTGATCGCTCCGGTAACGGCTACCATCACAACTACCATCGCTGCTTTTGGGCCGATGTTGTTTATGACAGGAATATTCGGTAAATTTATCCACACGATTCCGCTTGTGGTGATTATTTCATTGACATCCTCCGTTTTGGAGGCGTTCTTTATTCTTCCCTCGCACTTGTATGATATCAATAAAAATCAAGTGCATTCAGGTGAAATCAAGGCTGAGGGAGGTTGGTTTGAAACGATGAAGAAAAAAATCTACCTTCCGATTTTAAGCTGGTCCCTTCACCATAAATTCAAAGTGTTAATGTATTTGAATATCGCGTTTGTCGGTAGCATTGTCATTCTTGTCGCGTTCGGTAAATTCAAATTGTTTCCAGGTGCAATCGAAACTTTCCATATCAAGATTGCCGCGGAGAAAGGGCTTGAACTTGAAGAAACGGAAAAATATGTGAAGGCGATTGAAACCGAAATTGCAAAACTTCCGAAAAAGGAATTGGAGAATTTTGTTTCCAGAGTCGGTATAATTCAAAAAGATCCGAATGACCCATTCACAAAACGAGGAAAGAATTTTGCACAGGTGATGGTTTTTCTTACGCCGGAGGAGGGCAGGAAAAGAGACGCAGAGGCAATTATGAATTCTCTTCGGGAAAAAACATATTATCTTTTGAATGAGAAGGCTTTGCAGGCATTAAGAGAGCAGGAAATGAAAGATAAGGAGAATTCGAAAAAAAATAATCAATCCGGAAAAATTTCTCCGATGGTTATTTCGGAGGCTCCAAAGGAATATTCCAATCTTAAGGGTAAGCTTGTGAGTTTGGATATGGAGAAAATTTCCGGTGGCCCGCCTGTCGGGAAACCCGTTGCAATCGAAATTAGAGGCGATAATTACGAAATGCTGCAACGAATCGGCGAAGAATATAAAAAAGTTTTGTCTAAAATTTCCGGAGTTACTGATATCGGAGACGATTTCATCGAAGGAAAAGACGAGATTCGGCTGAAAATCGACGAGGGGCTTGCTGCAAGAACGGGAGTATCGGTTGCTCAAATTGCCTTGGCAGTGAATACTGCATTTCAGGGGACAGTGGCTACAAAAATCAAAAGATCAGACGAGGAGGTGGAAGTACGTGTCCGGTTTCCGGAGAATTACAGAAAATCCATTTCGTCATTGGATAAGATCTACGTGACCAATATCATGGGGAATCTGATTCCGGTTTCCAAAATGATTACCTATACCCAATCTCCCGGTCTGTCCGTAATCAATCACATCGACGGCAAAAGGCTTCTTACTGTAACGGCAAATGTAAACGAAAAAGAAACAACCTCGGCGAAAGTAAATCAGGTAGCGAAAAAAATGTCAGAAAATATCATGGATCGCTTTGTCGGGTATCGGTCTAGGTTTAGTGGGGAAAATAAAGACACAGAAGAGTCCATGGCGAGTCTTGGCCGGGCATTTGTTGTTGGATTTATCATCATTTTCATGATTCTTGCATCCACATTCAAATCTTTTATTCAACCGGTAATTGTTGTTGCTTCGATTCCTTTTTCTATCATTGGGGTAATCCTCGCTTTTGTTACCCATAACCAGTATTTTAGCTTCCTTAGTTTTATGGGGATCATCGGCCTTGCCGGGGTGGTTGTGAATGATTCTATTGTGCTTGTGGATTTCGCAAATCAGTTAAGGAAAGAAAATCCAAATATGAGTATTTTTGACCTGTTGATGAAAACCGGAGAGATGAGGCTTAGAGCAGTTTTGTTGACAACAATCACTACGGTTCTGGGACTTCTTCCTACAGCATACGGGATTGGGGGGCGCGATCCGTTCCTTGTTCCTATGGCTCTGGCATTTGGATGGGGATTGGCTTTTTCAACTTTCCTAACCCTGGTTGTAGTCCCTGTTCTGTATAAAACAAACTATGATGCGCATATGTGGTTTGAAAGGAAATTCTCGCGGAAAAAGAAAAATTAATCGATTTCGAATTTCTGAATGATTTGATTGAATTTTTCCGCCTCGTTGGCTAGAATTTTTGATTTTTCATCCAGGCTTGCTGAAACGTCTGAGAATTTTTCTGTTTCATATTTTATATTACTCATTGAGTCTTCAATGCGTTTATTTGACTCGACCTGGCTTTCTGCATCGCCTTTTATTGCGAATGCGATCTGTTTCAATTCTTTTAGCTGCTCTTCCGCAATGCTACTCTTTGATGTGAGGCCGGAGAATTCTTCGGCAATGATTCCGGTCATCTCTGTTGTGTCTTCAATTCTTGAAAAAATTTCTTTTAGAGATTGGCTTACATTTCCCACATAAATCGAACCAGCTTCGACATTTTTGATATTTTCCCGAATTTGGAGTTTGATCTTGTCCGCATATTCTGCCGAACTTTGCGCAAGCTTTCCTACTTCGTTCGCAACGACCGCAAAGCCCCTTCCTGCCTCTCCTGCCCTAGCGGCTTCAATGGAGGCGTTAAGCGACAGCAGTTGCGTTCTGTCTGCAATTTCGTCAATGGCTACCAGTACTTCCGAGATAGAAAGGGTACTCACCTTGATTTTTTTCATGCCCTCAATTGTGTCTTGTAGTGGCTTATTTCCTGCTTCAATTAGTTCTTTTGCCTGGATTTGGAGATTTCGTATTTCATCAAATCTGCTTTTAATATCGTTCAGGGCTTTTGACAATTCATCAAATTGTTCGGTTGCTTTTGTGGATAAAAGCGCCTGTTGATCGACTTCATGAACGATAGTCTCTGTGACGTATGTAAGTTCGCCGATTTCTTCAAATGCAGAATTTACAGATTTTACCTGGTGCTTTGAACCGGATAAAATCATTTCGGCTGTGCCGATGAGGCTGTTATTTAGTTTTGCATATTCAACGGATGAATTTCTCATGTCCTGGATGGTATCATGGAATGACTTGACAGAGTTTTGCAGAGAGATGCTCAAGTCTCTCAATTCTCCCTGGACGGATGAATCCGTAACGATTTTTTGATTCAATTTTCCCAGGGCAAGCTCGGAAAGAATATTTGAAAAATTCCCCAGTGGTCTGTTTAAAAACCTTTTCGACAACATTGCTATGATAACTGTAAGAATAATCGTTCCGAAAATTGCCATCGATGTAAAAATATAAGCTAGATTCTTTGTGAATTCGTTTTCCTTTTTGATTGAAACGACCATGCTTAGGCCGCCCATTACGGTTCCTTCGGGTACCAAGTGGCAGGAAATGCAATTAATCCCTTTCCTGTCTTTACTGGCGATATACGGAACTACTATCCTGATTGAGTCCCCTTTTTCGTTTGCAATTCTTTCTTTGAAAATCGCGCCGTTCTTTAAAATATTCTCTTCTATGGTGTCTTGAGGCTTTTTGAAATCCGCTTCTTTGCCGAATCTTTCGTTGATTAAATGTGAACGGAAAATATGTAAATCGGAGATTCCGTCCAGTTTGTTATTTTGTTGAATCAGAAATTCACTTCGATCCATCATATTGTTTATCATTAGAAAGTTCAAACCGTTCATAACGGAATCGGCAATTTTGATAGCCTGTTCTTGAACAATTTCTTCCGATTGATACCTCTGAACAAAAATCCCTACGCTAACTGCGACGACGCAGAAAAATAATAAAATAGAACCAATAACAATAGTAAAACGAGAACCGATTTTCATATATTCCTACATTTAATTATCGGATTTAATCACCGATATAATTGAAATTTGTTGACGAAAGAATTTGATTATTTTATTTATGTCTCTCAAATGGACAATAATAAACGATCCTCTGGGACAATTACCGGGCCGAAGAAGGCTGCGTTACTTTTATTATCTTTGGGGAAAGAGGAAGCCGCAAAGGTTTTATCACACCTAGATGATAAGATGATTGAAGAAATCATTGTTGAAATGTCAAAAATCCGGTCTGTTTCGAAGGATGAGAAGGAGAGCATCCTTTCTGAGTTTCACTACGCAATTTCTAAAGTATCCGGAGAATCCAGTGGGGGAATTGAAAAAGCCAGGGAAATTCTTACCTATTCGAGGCTTGGGGAATCAAAAACTGAGGAAATTATCAATAAAATTTCCAAAAAAGACGTTGAGAAAGATTTTGAGTTTTTTAATGACGTAGATCACGTTGTGCTCAGCAATTTACTGGCTCAGGAAGCTCCCCAGACAATCGCAGTAACCCTTTCATTTTTGCAGCCAAAAGTGGCAGCTCTGGTACTGAAAAACTTTCCGGAAGAATTGCAGACAAAAATTGCAATGAAACTGGCGATTACATCCAAAACGCATCCGGATGCAATTTCCGAGATTGCAAGAACCCTGAAGAAAAAGTATGAAACTCGTGATAAATCCGAATTGAGTGAGGCAGGTGGGGCCCAGTCTCTAGCCAATATTTTGAATCACATGGACAAAAACCTGGAAGAGAAAATTCTTCGCGAACTAACCGAAAATTCCCCGGATCTTGCAGGGCAGGTGCGCGAAAAACTTTATTCCTTTGAAGATATTTTGAATTTAGATAACAAGGAAATGAGAATTCTGGTGAATAAAATCGGGGGAAATGAATTCATTGCTCTTGCTTTGAGAGGAGCCGGCGACGAGTTGAAAAAGCATTTTTTCAGTGCAATGTCGCAAAACCGCGCTTATGATATTGTAGAAGAAATGGAATCCAGAGGCCGGGTTACTTTGAGGGAAATTCAGGATGCCAGAAATATGGTTTTATCAGTGGCTAGAAGTCTCGAGGAAGATAATCTCATAATAATTAAAAAGGGCAAGGAAGAATATATTTAAAAATGAAATTCGGAGCCCGTGGGTTCGAGTCTAAAATTTTTTCTAAGGAATAAACGTATTGAACAATTTGAGAAAATTCGGAGTTGACGGGACTCGAACCCGCGACATCCTGCGTGACAGGCAGGCACTCTAACCAGCTGAGCTACAACTCCTCTTCGATAGACATAGTATTTTTTCGTTCTCATACGTCAAGTTTGTTCTCATAGAATTAAATGTTTTTCTTGACTAAATTTTTTCCGGTTACAAGAATTTAAGGTAAAGATTAATAGGTAAAGACATGGAACGAATCAAAAAAAAACCAAGAGAGCTGTTGCAGGACAGAATTTTTACAATCTCGAATTATTTGTCTGTTTCGAGGGTTTTACTTCTTCCATTTTTTGTTTATTATACTTATGAATATAAAAATAATCCAGGAAATACCCGAAGTTTCCTTGCCTCACTGTTTATCTGCGCTCTAGCTGTTTTGACGGATTATCTGGACGGTTTTTTTGCCAGGTTACTCCACCAAGAAACGGTTCTAGGCAGGTATCTGGATCCGGTTTGCGATAAAATTGTGACTATCGGAGGGCTTACAGTACTCGTGAGTTTTTTCCATTTTCCTCTTTGGATTTTGATTATCTATATTTTTCGGGAAATTCTGGGAACATGGCTAGGGGCTTTTCTCTATCTCAAGAGAGGAATTCAAGGAAGGCCGAACTGGTGGGGAAAATTGGGTGTAGGGCTTGTGTCAATTACAATGTTTTGGTACTTAATTCTCCCAATAATTCATGAAAAAATCGAGGGGGAAAGCTTTTTAAAAAAGCCGGAAATTGCCGGGTATGTCCTGATTGCAGTGCTGCTGGTCGGAATTTACGCTTATTCCAAGAGGTATTGGACTATTGTTTTTTATCCTGAGAAATACGAAGTGAAAGAAGAAAAGAAGGAAAAAAAGAAATACCATGTTGTCTAAAAACTGCACTATTTAGTAATGGTCTTGATACTTCTCTCCAAATGCAACAAAATAGAATTTTGTTTGACATGGAAATGGAAAGATAAAGTATCAAAATTGACAAATTTATTCGAAGTAAATAATGCCAGAGCCTCATATTACCGGTCTTTCAACAAAGCTGAACAAGCTTTATCTATTGATTTTGGGTCTTTTGATCCATTTTCTTGCGGGAATTGCCACTTCATTTGCAATATTCGGTGAAATTCAGAGAGAGTTCTATGTAATTTTTCCAATTTCAAGTTTGATTGCACTATTGCTGATATTAAAACTTTTTTTTAATTCCCGGCAAAAGGAAAATGAGAACGAAGAAAAACTGATTTTTCTTACAGAGGCTTCTAGTGAGGGTATAGTAGTTCACAATCAAGGCACCATTCTGGAAGCAAATCCGGCAGCTGAACAGATGCTAGGGTTATCCAGGGGTGAATCAATTGGGAAGCAGGTGTTTGATTATATTGTAGAAGATTCAAAAGATGAAATTATTCAGAAAGTGAGGGAGAACCGGGCAGATCCTTTCGAAGTAAGAGTGAGAAAAAAAGACGGCACTCTTTTTTATGTAGAGGTGCTGGGAAAAACCCTGCCTTATAAAGGAAAGCCTGTACGGGTTTCCACTATACGGGATATTTCGTTTCGGAAAAAATCAGAAAGTCAACGAGAGCTTTTAGAGATGATTCCCCAGATTTCTTCGGAGGGGTTCTGGCTACTGAATGAAAAACAGGAAACCATTGATGTAAATAATTCTTTGTGTAGAATGCTGGGATATTCCAAAAACGAAATACTTGGCCGCCAGCCGATCGAGTTTGCAACTGAAGAGGGTGCGGGTACACTCAAAAAAACCACAACTATGATTCGTTCTACGGATCATAGAAAATATGAAATACCTCTGAGGCATAAATCTGGAAAAATCGTTTATACGATTTTTACCGCGACAACGATCCGAAACGAAAAAGGAGACGCTGCCTACTCATTTGCATTTGTAACAGATATTACTGAAAACAAAAAAAATGAACTGAAAATTTCAAAACTTAACCGGCTATATTCGGTCTTGTACAAAACGAATGAAGCAATTCTTAGATTCAGGGATTCAAAATCTCTTTTTGATTTTGTGTGCAATATTTCCACCTATGAGGGGCTTTTTAAAATGGTCTGGGTAGGGATGGTCAATGATGAAGGAAATGCGATAATTCCAGTTTCCTCGGCTGGAATCATTGACGGATATCTAGATAATTTATACGTACCTGTTTCTGAAAATCTCGATGGCTGTAGGCCGGAGGGTAGTGCGTTCAGAGAAAGGGCAACGAATTATTCAAATGATATTGAAAATGATTCGAGTATGATCCCCTGGGCAAGAGAGTCATTAAAAAATGATTTTAAGTCAGTTGCTGCCATTCCCTTGTTTTTGGATAGCGAGCCTGTTGGAACGGTGAATTTTTATTCTACCGAATCGAATTTTTTCAACATTGAAATTATTACTCTTCTGGAAACACTTGCTCGAGATTTGTCTTTTGCTATCAAGTCATCGGAAATGGAAAAGGCCAGGAAGAAGACGGAAGAAGCTCTTCGGAAAAGCGAGGAAAGGTATTCACTGTCTGCGCTTGCTGCAAACGATGGACTTTGGGATTGGAACCTCGAAACCGGCGAGGTATATTTTTCAACCAGATGGAAAACTATGCTAGGCTACCTGGACGGGGATGTCGGTAAATCGATGGATGATTTCTTTGACAAGGTACACCCGGATGATTTAGAAAAGTTAAAGGAAAATATTCAAGCCCATCTGGAAGGGCAGACACCTTTACTCTACAATGAGCATAGGATGGTTCAAAAAGACGGATCATTCAGGTGGGTAATGCTTCGAGGGATTTCTCAATTTCGGGAAAACAAAGCATTCCGCGTAGTCGGGTCACAAAGCGACATACATTCCAGAAAAATAGCGGAAGAAAAACTCTCATATGATGCGTTATACGATAGCCTGACCGGGCTTCCGAACAGAAATTTTATCATGGATAAATTGAACGATTCTCTTGAAAAAATCAAAACAGTTACGGGGTATTCCTTTGCTGTTCTTTTTATCGATCTGGACAGGTTTAAAAATATTAACGATAGTCTTGGGCATTTGAGTGGAGACAAGCTTTTAAAAGAGGCCGGAGAAAGATTCCGAAAAACCTTACGGAATACGGATACGATTGGACGGTTGGGGGGAGATGAATTTATCGTAATCTTAGAGCCTGCTGAAAGTATTTCAGAATTAAATGAGTGTATCGAAAGAATTTTTAACGAGTTGGTGGATCCATTTATTCTGGGAAATCAAGACTTTTTTGTGACTGCAAGTATCGGGGTTGCAATCGGAGCTCCGGAATACATCAGCTCGGAAGAATTATTGCGTGATGCGGATATTGCCATGTATAGGGCAAAAGACCTTGGAAAAAATACATACCAGATATTTCAGAAAGAAATGACTGCAAAGCTTTTAGAGCATGTTGCGATGGAAACTAGTTTGCGGAAGGCTCTAAAGCGAAAAGAATTCGTGCTTTATTATCAACCCAAGATCAGTTTGAAAAATATGACTGTAACCGGTTTTGAAGCTCTCATTCGGTGGAAGAGCCCAGACAATGGAATTATCCCTCCGAACGATTTTATACCATTGTCTGAGGAGACAGGCCTCATTGTTCCCATCGGGGAATGGGTAGTTAGGGAAGCCTGTCTACAAATCCGGCAATGGGAAAGAGCCGGTTTTGGAAAACTGAATATTTCTGTAAACTATTCTGCAAAGAATTTTAAACAAAAGAATACCTGCAATTTGATTAAGGATACGTTAGACGAATTCAATTTGCATCCGAATCTTCTGGATATTGAGCTTACCGAGAGTAGCGTTATGGAAAACCCGGAATACACCGTGAAAATACTCAATGCATTGAAAGAAATCGGTGTGTCCATATCCATCGATGATTTTGGAACCGGATATTCTTCCTTGAATTATCTAAAAAGATTTCCAATTGATATATTAAAGATTGATAGATCGTTTGTGAGGGATATTGCTACAAATCCAAACGATGCAGCAATTACAACGGCTATAATTGCATTATCTCATATTTTGAAACTTGAGGTTGTTGCCGAGGGAGTGGAGACAAAGGATCAGTTGGATTTCTTGCGAGAAAGCGGTTGTGATTCGATTCAAGGGTATTTCTTCAGCCCTCCGATTCCCGCAGAAGCGACCGAGGAGTTTCTGTCAAAATTTAACAAAGGCCGGATTTATTAAAAGGTTTTCGAAAAATTGCTGCGACTTGCTCCCATTAGAACCGAAGCACGCAAATTTATCAACATGTTGAATATATCCGGGTCCTCATAACGCACAAAATATGTTTTTTCCGGAAAAAGACTTGACATCTTCTTGAAATGTTTATCATATATCTCGCCATTTGATGTTTTGAAAAGGCTTTGTTGAAATTTTGGATGGCGATTCGTCCATTATTCCGATAAATAAAGTAAATATTTTTTTTCAATAGCAAATTCCAGTAAAAAAGGTACGCTCCATGAAAAACCAGGCTACAACGAAGGTTTCATTCCTGACTAGAATTTTAGGGAAACTGTCCATTCGCCAAAGATTGCTCTTAATTGTAATCATCATCTATATTCCCCTGATGATCATGGGATATAATATCTATAAAGATACGACTGCGAAGGTGGACTATGTTAGCCTTGAACTAGAAGGTTCCCGTGCAGTGAAGTTGCTTTCACTGTTCAATAACAAAGTGGCTATTCACCGAGGTTTGAGCGCAAAATTTCTCGGGGGCGATAAAACCTCGGAAACTCTAAGCAGTTTGTCCAGACTGGCAACAGAGCTTGACGAGTTGGATTCCGAGATTGAAAAAACAGGCAAAGGTCTTTCATTAAAACTAAACATCCAGGCTCAGTGGGATAAGTTAGCAAAAGAATGGAAGCGTATCAAAAATAATTTTAAATCCTTTGAACCCTCAGAAAACTATGAAAGTCATACGAAACTAATAGCTGATATTTTGAGCATGATTTCTGGACTAGGGGATACATCAGGGCTTATATTGGATCCAGACTACGATACATTCTATTTAATGGATCTCGCGATTTACAAATTGCCTTATTTATCAGAAAATATGGGAAAAACAAGGGCTTTTGGTGTGAAACTACTCAGTCAGAAAAAAGCTGAAGCCGAAGAAACAGAAAAGATGTTGTTCATGCTACAGGATGTAATCTCCTATGAACGCTTCTCGAAAGATTCTTTTGATCTGGCAAGAAAATACAATCCTGAAGTTTCGATTCTGAAGAAAGAAGAAATTGATAAAATTCTAGAGGTTGAGGAAAATTATATCGCAATTGTCAAAAGGGAAATTCTTTTGCCAAAGCAATTGACTATGAGCCCTGCAGATTATTTTACAGCCGCGTCGAATGCTATCAATCCCACATTTGAAATAAATCAGAAAATTGCCGACCTACTTGTTGCAAAACTGATGTTTAAGACTGAAGCAGGGAAAAAGAGCCTCTATTTTTTATATAGTCTTTTGGCAATGTGTTTTTTGGGCACGATTCTTTTATCTTTATTTTTAACAAATAGCATAACTGCGCAGATCCGGAATTTGGTAGACACTGTCAATATTTTTGCGGACAATGTACGGGAGGGAAATCTTTCTTTTGTTATGACCCAAGAAAATGCAGGGAAAGATTTCAAAGAAATTCCGCCCGCCGTTAACAACCTCGTTGAATCAATGCTGGCTCCCATTACTGAATCAGCAAAGGTTATGACCGAAATGGCAAAGGGAAATTTGAGTGAGTACGTTCTGGGTGATTACAAGGGAGATCATGCAGAAATTAAGGACGCTCTAAATAGAACTCTTGATTCATTTAACGAAGTTATCGGAAGCCTAACTGTAGCCGTTCGGGAGATGCAGAATGGAGCAGGGCAAATTTCCGAAGCTAGCCAATCTTTAGCTCAAGGCGCATCCGAGCAGGCCGCATCAGTGGAAGAAATTTCCGCCGCAATAACACAGCTTTCTTCACAAACCAAGCAAGCGGCAACGAATGCAAAAAGGGCCAGCGAGCTTTCCTCCGAAGCATTGACAAACTCTCACAAGGGAGGAGAGATGATGAATGAATTAATGACAGCAATGGGTCAGATAAAATCCGCTTCGGACAATATTTCGAAAATCTTAAAAGCGATAGACGAAATTGCATTTCAAACAAATTTGTTATCTTTGAATGCGGCAGTTGAGGCGGCAAGAGCCGGAAAGCACGGAAAAGGTTTTGCAGTTGTCGCTGAAGAAGTGAAAAGACTTTCGGACAGAAGCGCAAAAGCCGCACGCGAAACAGCCGATTTGATTTCTGAATCCATAGTTCGGGCAAATAATGGAGTGGGGATTGCGGAAAAAACCATGAAATCTTTGTCGGAAATTAGTGAAAGTGTGGAAGAGGTTGCAAAACTCATGGGTGAAGTAGTTGTCGCATCAGAGGAACAAGCCGGGGGGCTGGCTGAGGTAGAAAAGAGCATTCAGCAAATTGAAGAGGTTACTCAGAACAATGCTTCCAATTCGGAAGAAACAGCCAGTTCGAGTACTGAACTTGCAGGACAGGCAGAAAGTATTTCAGAGCTTGTTTCAAATTTCAAAATCAAAAACGAATTTTTGGAAAACGTAAGAGGAAAACAAGTTCATACAAAAACAACTAAAAAGGAAGGCCAAAATGGCTCGCAAAAAGCGATCCATGACAAAGGGCATTTAAGAAAGAAAATTAATCCGGAGTCCGTAATTTCTCTTGAGGACAAAGAATTCGGGGAATATTAAAATGGCCGAACGCAATACGAGCAATCTCTTTGACGACGATGAATTGTTTGACGAGGATGAAGAGGATACGCTGCTTGACAAATACCTTGTTTTCAGTTGCGACAATAAGCTATATGCGCTGGAAATCCGGTATGTTACTGAAATTGTTGCCATTCAAACTATTACTGATGTCCCGGATTTACCCCCTGCAATAAAAGGGATTATCAATTTGCGCGGTAAAGTCTTTCCTGTCTTAGATGTTAGAATTCGCTTCAATCTCCCCGTAATTGAATATACGGAAAGAACCTGTTTTATTATTGCAGCTATGGATGATTCCACAATCGGCCTCATTGTCGATTCCGTAAAGGAGGTCGAGAAAATTCCCGCATCCGAAATTGAACCACCTCCGAAAATGGGAGAAACTACCAATAGTAGATTCGTCAAAGGTATCGGGAAGACCGGCAATGATGTAAAGATAATTCTGGATTTGAAAAACCTTTTGCGAGAGGGAGAGAATCTACCTGCCGATATTCCGCAAATTGAAGAGCGAGCATTGGCATAAGGAATTAAGCAATGGATGAATTCTTACAGGATTTTTTAAAAGATGCCAAAGAGGATTTGCAGAGAATAGAAACTAATCTTGTAAGCCTCGAAAAAAAAATCTCACAAAACGAAGGTTTTGACTATGATCTAGTTAACAATATTTTTCGTTATTTTCACAGTATCAAAGGATCTTCAGGATTTTTTAAACTAAAGGAAGTTGTGAGGGTTGCTCACGAAGCTGAAAATATTCTGGATATGTACAGAAAGAAAATCTTAGAAATCAAAGAAAATAGCCTCAATTCCATTTTTCGAGTTCACGATTTTTTAAATCTTCTTATTGAAAGGATCGAAAATTTTGGTAATGATAGTGGGCTTGAAGAGAAAGCGGATGAAATTATTCTGGAATTGCAAAATATCCAGAACAACAAAAATGCTGGTAATGGCTCACATTCGCCTTTAAAAGAAAAGAAATTCGGTATTTTTGGTAAAGATGACTCTGAAAAAGCCGAAGAATTTTTGCCTTCAGAGCCTCGGCTTTTTGCAGAAGAGGCCTTGTTGTCAAAAATTGAGAAAAAGGATATTAAAGAAAAAAAGTTTGGTATTTTCGAAAAGGAAGTTTCAGGTGATGCTGCGGAAAAAAAGTCAGAATTGCTGAAAGACAATCCCATTGAAGCCGAGGAAAAATCCGATAAAAAAATTGAGCAATCGGATATCCGTATAGCCACATCGAAACTTGATACTCTTGTGAACTATCTTGGCGAACTTGTAATCGTTGAGGCAATGGTCTCCCGGCATGCTAACGATGAAGTGCTCAACATTGAAATGCTTCGCAGATCTACTTCTCATTTGAGTAAAATCACCCGTGACCTGCAGGAGATTGGCCTTTCTATGAGGATGATTCCTCTGTCAGGACTTTTTCAAAAAATGACAAGGCTAGTTAGGGATGTTTCTAAGAAATCCAAGAAGATGGTTAACTTGGAAATTTCCGGCGAGGACACTGAGATTGATAAATCAATCATAGAGCAACTTTCCAATCCATTGGTTCATATTCTGAGAAACGCAATTGATCACGGGCTTGAAAATGAAGAAGAAAGAATTGCTCTGAAAAAAAATCCTTTTGGAAAAGTTTCTATCCAGGCAAAACATAAAGGAAGCGAAATTTGGATAATTATATCTGATGATGGGAAGGGACTCGATCGGGAAAAAATTCTGGAAAAAGCTCGGCAGGAAAATCTGATAGATGAAAGTGAAAAAGAATTCACCGACGAAGAGGTTTGGTCATTTATTTTTCTTCCGGGTTTTTCCACTGCGAGAGAAGTCACCGACATTTCCGGCCGAGGAGTCGGAATGGACGTCGTAAAAAAAGAGATTGCAAGATTAAAAGGAAAGATAGAAGTCAATTCGCAAAAAAATAAAGGCACATCATTTCTTTTAAGAATTCCGCTGACATTAGCCATCATCGATTCTATGGTGGTTAAGTTCTCCGGACGTTATTACATCATTCCGACGGAGAATATTGAACGGTTTGTGAATTTGAGTTCTATGAAAGTTTCGGATATCCACGATAATCAAAGAGTGATCAATCTGAATGATAAGTTAGTGTCTGTTGTAGAACCGACTGAAATCTTTCACTATTCTGGAAATGTCCAATCGGGAGAGGACAAGATTGCAGTGATCATCGGGAAAAAAGGAAATTTTGTCGCACTCAAATTGGATGAAATTATCGGTTCTCAGCAAATTGTTGTCAAACCTCTAGATGAATCGATGGATTCCCTGAAGGGGTTAACAGGAAGCGGGATTTTGGGAGACGGAGAAGTGGGCTTGATAATCGATGCTGAATACATCGTCAAGAAGTTTGCTTCTCGCGCGGATGAAATATCTCAGAGGACGTAAAGTCAAATGCTTGGACTGACCGATGAACTTTATGAGAAATTCATAAATCTCATTCAAGATAGAATTGGAGTAACCTATAACCGCGATCAAAAAAATACTTTGAATAATCGGCTGATGCCCCTTTTAATCTCTTACAAGATCAGTGATTTTAATGAATTTTATTCAATATTGAAAGTTGCAAAGGATGGGCAATTTCTTTCCGACTTCATCGGCCGAGTTACTACAAACCATACTTATTTTTATCGTGAGCATAGTCATTTTGAATTACTCAAGGCTGCGATACTTCCGAGAATGGCAAAAAAAATTACAGAAACTCAAAAAAAGAATCTGAAAATCTGGGTTGCCGCTTCGTCGACCGGGGAAGAGGCTTATACTGTTGCCATGGTGGTCCATGCTTATTTTTTTTCTAAAGGGCTAAAAAATGCCTTTTCGGTTCTGGCTACTGATATTTCCAGAAAGGCAATTGAATCTGGTCAAAGAGGAATATACAAGAATTCAGAAATCATAAAACTACCTTTGAATCTTCAGCAAGCATATCTAAAGAGAGTTGACGAACATCATTGTGAAGTTCTTACGCTGATTCGCGACTTGATAACCTTTAGAGTTCTCAATCTTGTGAGAGATAATTTTCCATTCAAGGGTAGGTTTGATATAATTTTCTTGCGCAATGTTCTCATTTATTTTGAGGATAAAGTGAAAGTTCAACTGTTAAATCAGTTGAATGAGCTTATGGTCGATGGGGGTGTTTTATTCATTGGGCAGACGGAATCTTTTCCGCAATCCATTTCCTCCCTGCAAACCATATACCCATCCGTTTTTTGCAAAGGAGAACTCGGTTGAATAAAAGAATCAGAGTTCTTGTCGTAGATGATCAGGAAATCATCCGTAAAATGATAAAGCGTGGATTATCCGTATCGCCCGAAATAGAAGTGATTGCCCTAGCGCAAGATGCATTCGATGCCCGTGATAAGATCGTGGAATTCCAACCGGACGTTATGACACTCGATGTAGAGATGCCCAAAATGAATGGGCTAGAATTTTTGAAGAAGTTAATGCCCCAATACCCGATTCCAGTGATTATGGTAAGTTCATTAACTAGAGAAGGACAATCAATCACCTTAGAAGCGTTAGACGCAGGTGCTGTGGATTTTGTTACGAAACCTGATGGGACCGATGATTCATTTGAAAAAATGATTCAAAAACTCATCGAGAAGATAATAATCGCGAGTAAAGTTGATACAAAAAGCCTACTTCGAAAAAAGAGGTTTGGACAAGCCGAGAAACGGGGCTTGCAAGTGGATAACCGAAAAGTTTCTTCTTTAATCGCAATCGGGGCATCAACTGGAGGCACCACGGCCATAAAGGAAATTCTGACATCCCTGCCTGAAAATATGCCCCCAATCGTCATCGTTCAACATATGCCTTTCACATTCACCCGGTTATTTGCTGAAAGGTTAAATAGTCTTTGCGCGCTGAATGTAAAAGAAGCTGACTCAGGCGAAAAACTAACGTCCGGTGGAGTCTATATTGCGCCGGGTGACAGGCATTTAAGAATTTACGAGAACAGAAATTCTCTTCTTCTTTCCATTGAAAATACAGAAAAAGTTTGCGGGCACAGGCCTTCTGTAGATGTGCTTTTTAATTCGGTTTCTGAAACTTCAATATGCAAAGATTCTATCGGAGTAATTCTTACTGGAATGGGAAAGGATGGTGCGGCCGGAATGAAAAAAATGTTTCAGAGGGGGGCAATTACTATCGGACAGGATGAAGCATCTTCCGTGGTTTACGGAATGCCACGAGAAGCATTCGTTTTAGGAGGAATCTCCAAGCAGGTAGCGTTAGACGACATTGCAGAAGTATTGGTAAATTCCGTGAACGAGATTCAGCACAGGCATGCTAAACAAAAATCCTCGCCGGTATCGGACTAGAATATGAAGGCACAAATACTTCTGGCGGATGACAACAGCGAAACGCTCCAGAATCTTCAAGAGGCAATCACTGATTTTGGATATGTTTGCGAGGTGGCTTCGAATGGAGATGAAGCCTTAGAAAAATTCAAGAAATCGGAATTTCAGATTCTAATAGCGAATCTCACTCTGCCTCCTCTTAGCGGGAATGATCTGATAGCCAAAACTTTACAAATTGCGGAATATACCATCTGCATAGTAATATCGGATATTTCCGATCCAGAGGTGGTTATTTCTGCCATGAGGGAGCATAAAGCTTATGATTTTTTCGTTAAGCCGGTGAATCTTGCCATTCTCAAAAACAGATTAGAAAATGCTCTCGAATTCTATCGACTGAAAAAGAAAATGCAGAACATTGTTGCAAGCGAAGATGAACATTTTCGGAAAATTCTGGAAATATTCGACTGGAAAAGGGAGCTGCAAAAAAAACAATATGAGTCGCTTGCTTCCAAAATTATTCGTCAAATAAATATCAGCCTCTTTCACGGGGGAGGTTTCGGAGGGCTTTTGAGTGTGACTAGTCTTATTCTATCAAAAACCAAGCAAAATTCCGAAAATAAGAAATTTGAAATTTCGGAGAACCAAAGGCTGTTATTGCAAGAGAATTATGAGTCTGCAAAAAATCTCGTAAATGGATTTAATAAGGCTCAGGCGATTTTGATGAATAATGAGTTTGTTATCGAACGCATTCTATTAAGCGAGCTGCCAGGTTTTTTCGAGACTCTGAAAGAAAAAGTCGGCCCGATGCTGAAATTAAAAAACCAGAAATTGAGTATAAGCTCCCTTCCAAGGATATCCATGAATAGGGAGATCCTTTTCAACAGGGAAATGATTGAGGCAGCGTTCACAGAATTATTAATCAATTCCATGAAGTATTCAAACGAATCAGATTTGATATATATCGTTCTTTTTCTGAAAGACGATTTCTTTGAAATGAAATTTCTAAACCCAGCCTACGCAAACTCGGATGGAAGTGTGGGAATTGCGGGAGCTAACGAGCAAATGGTATTTGAGCCTTTCTACCGTTTGAGCGCTATCTCATTTGATGGTTATACATTAGAGGAATTTGGAGCAGGGATAGGCCTTACAGTCGTTAAAAAAATTTTGGAATTGCACAGGGCGGAAATCAATATTTTCACTATTAAGAATTTTCTGCCCGGAAGCAATGAGATCGATGTATCTGTTTCGATTCGTTTTCCTTTACAACCGGAAATAATAACCCAACAGGAGTCCGTATGAAAAGAATTCTAGCAGTGGATGACGCAAGCACAGTTTTAAAAATCGTAAATATGACGCTTTCTGAGGAGGGCTATGAAGTGAAAACAGCTCTAAATGCTGAGGAGGCAAAAAAAATTCTTCAAAATGAGAAATTCGATTTAGGGATTTTCGATGTGAATATGCCCGGGCAGAATGGAATAGACCTGACTCGTGATGTTTTGACGATGCCGAATGGGCAGGGAATGAAAGTCGTAATTCTTACCACCGAATCCAGCGAAGAACTGAAGACGGCAGGAAAAAATGCCGGGGCAGTTGCCTGGTTGGTAAAACCATTTGAGGGAGAGGATTTACTGGAACTTGTGAAACAACTGGTGTAGTAGAATCAAAAGAAATCGTCAAATCTACAGAGTTTTTCGCAGATTTTTTCGGCGTAAGACCAAGCGCTGAAAGGATGTCCGGGTATGTAGGGGTCTTCCCCGAAAGTTTTGTAGATCCTTAATAACTCACTGGATTTCATTCCGGGCTTGTAAGAACTTCTTAGAAAATCCTCGACTATTTCTTGACACACAATAAGAGCTTCATCAACAGAATCGTATTCTCCCCGGACATATTTTTCATCGGAATCATAATGGAAATTATCGTCCACATAGACGATATATACATTTTTTTTTGAATAAGAAAAATCGTCTGCAAATGGAAAGTTTGCATTCATATTGGAAATTTTGACTCAGTCTTTAAACGAAGTCAATATTTTTTCTATCATTGCAATCTATTTTTTTGGGGTTGTAGTTCTTTTTTTTAGTTGATCGTTTCCGGAGAGCGTTTTATCCTAAGTCGGCAAAGGAATATAGATTTAAAATTTTGGTATATATTGCATTCAATAAGCCGTTTCATGTAATGTCACAGTTCAAAGAGCTGGATGGCAAAGTTACTTTGAAAGAATTTATTTCCCATTCGGCAAAACCGAAAGCGGTCGGGCGTCTGGATTATGATAGCGAGGGATTGTTGCTTTTGTCTGATGACGATCGTTTTATCCGGGAGCTAACCTCACCCAAATCTCACATTGAGAAAGAATATTTTGTACAGGTGGAGGGGAGTCCCCAACATGAAGATATTGTCAAATTGACCAAAGGAATCAAAACCCTGAAAGAACAATATGCTTCCTGTAAGGCAGAAATTATCGAAGAGCCAACTTGGCTTTGGAAAAGAAATCCCCCGATTCGATATCGCAAAAATATTCCTACTTCGTGGGTTAAAGTAATTTTACAGGAAGGAAAAAACCGTCAAGTGAGAAAAATGACCGCTTTTATCGGGTATCCGGCGCTAAGACTGATTCGAGTCAGAATTGGGAATCTTTCTCTAGGTCATCTAAAGCCTGGTGAATCCAAACTAATCGAAAAAAAAGATATTTAGCCTAAGCGTATTTAAAAATCATGGTAATATTCTTTTAAGAAATACCATTTTGGAAACATATACATTAATAGATTCCGGAGACTTGGCCAAGCTTGAGATAGTCGGCAAATATAAGATTATTCGGCCTTCGCTTTTCTCTGTTTATAAAAAGACAAACAAGGACCTTTGGAAAAATCCGGATGCGGTTTTTATGAAAACGGAAAAAGGGGGAGAGTGGAAATTTTTTTCCAGGATACCTGAATCCTTCACCATTGAAATCTGCGGGCTTGTGGCAAAGATTAAGTTTACTCCATTTGGACATCTGGGAATATTTCCAGAACAGGAAGAAAACTGGGATTTAATCCGGAAAATTTCCGAAAATAAGAAAAATCTAGAGGTTCTGAATTTATTCGCTTATTCGGGCCTTTCGACTCTCGCTTGTCTGGATTCCGATTACTCGGTGTGTCATGTGGACGCATCCAAAGGGATGGTTGACTGGGCAAAGGAGAATGCAAAACTCTCCGGTCTTGCTGAAAAAAAAGTTCGCTGGATTGTGGACGATGTATTGAAATTTCTGAAAAGGGAAATCAAGCGTGGAAAAAAATATCATGGATTTGTTCTAGATCCCCCGACTTTCGGTAGAGGAAGTAAGGGAGAGGTCTGGAAAATCGAGGGTGATTTAGTGCCATTATTGGAATTGTGTATGGAGCTTTGCTTTAATCAACCGGAGTTTGTGATTTTATCCTGCCATACAACCGGATTTTCTCCCAAGAATCTGGAACGGATTCTTCGGAGCCTGATCCACTCAAAAGGAAATTTTTCTTCCAAGGAACTTATGATTTCCGAAAAGAGCGGTCGCGAAATGCCATCCGGGTCAACGGCAAGCTTTGTGCGGGATTAATACGTTATGCGAAACCAAATCACAAGCTTTTCAAATGAACGTGTGAAATATATTGTTCGGCTTCGTGAAAAAAAAATCAGGGACATTGAAAAAAAATTTGTAATAGAAGGCTACCGAGAAAATTATAAGGCAATTCATTCCGGAAAAATCAGATTTGACTCTATTTATATTTCCCCGGAATGCTTTTTGGGGAAAAATGAAGAAAGCCTGATTGCAAAATTCAATACCAAAGTATTTGAACTACCGAGAAAAGTTTTTGAAAAAATTTCTTACAGGGACAGACCGGATGGAATCCTTTCTATTGCGGAAATTCCGGAGTTTCAGTTCAATTATGATCAAATACCGGACGGAGATTTGTATTTAATTATCGAAGGAGTAGAAAAGCCGGGAAACCTTGGCACAATTCTTCGGACTGCCGAGGGGGGAGGAGTTAGTGCAGTGATTGTCGCTGACCCCAGAATCGATTTATTTAATCCAAACGTGATTCGCTCGAGCACGGGGACTTTGTTTACACTGCCTACTTATACGGCAGAAATCAGAAAGATCACAGAATATTTCAAATCAAATCATATCCAGCTATTGGCCGTAACGCCCGATGGTACAGTTCCTTATTATGGAAAAAATTATGAAAAAAAAACCGCACTGATATTCGGAAGCGAGCAATATGGATTATCCGATTATGCAAAAGAAAATTCAGACAAAATGATTTATATTCCCATGAAGGGAGAAGCGGATTCATTGAACCTTGCCATGTCGTGCGGGATTGTTTTGTACGAAGCAATTCGACAGAGGGATCTAGCTTGAGAATAGCCTACTACGTTAGTGGGCATGGCTTTGGCCATATCAGTAGGTCGGAGGTTATTATCCGGGCACTTCTTGGAAATCCGGAAGTTGAAAAAATATTTCTAACTACAAAGCGGGAAAAGTTTATTAAGGGTCAGCTTCAGAGGACAGACGTGCGGGAAAAGGTCGTAGACCCGGAGATGGTTCAGAATTCCTCCATAAGCTTGAACATCGAAGCTACTAAGCAAAATATACTGGATTTTGAAAATCGGAAAGACAGGTTCGTGGATGAAGAAAAAGCATTTCTGACTGAAAATAAGATCGACCTTGTAATTTCCGATAGCCCTTCCTTGCCTTTCAGGATTTCAGGGGAGCTGGATATTTTTTCGATTTTTATCGGAAATTTTACATGGGACTTCATCTATGCAAACTACGAGAAATACGATCCGTTTTATAGACATTATTCCAGGTTGGTTGCCGAAGAATACTCCCATTGTAACCTTGGGATGATTTTGCCTTTTCACTGTCCAATTAACTGTATTCCCATAAAGAAAAATGTGGGGCTAGTCGGGCGTATTCCAACCCAATCCAGAAACGAAATCAGAAAGCAGTTGAATTTTAGAGATGACGTAAAATATTTCCTTTTTTCATTCGGTGCTTATGGAATTCGGGAAGATGATCTGAGGCTGGATTTGCTTAGAGAGGATTTTCGGATTGTAATTAGCGGGTATGAGGGATTCAAATCCAAAAAAATTCTGAAAATCGAAAATATCGAATATCCTAATTTGATTCGCGCTTGCGACTTCGTGGTAACCAAGCCCGGATATGGAATTTTGTCGGAGACGTATTTTGCAAACACCCCAGTGATTTATACCGACAGGGGAGATTTTGCGGAATACCCACACCTTCAAGAAGCAATGGAAAAATACCACGAGGCCTATTATATCTCCAACGAAGATTTATTCCAATTGAACCTCCAAACGGCTATTTTTAACGGAAATGACACAAAAAAACTAAAAAAACGCGATAAATTGGAAAATGGTGCTCCGGGAATTGTTGAGGAAATTCTTAAAATTGGCGCAAATAAACCTTAAGTTTTTTCTGCAACAGAAACATAATTCTCTTTGCTTAAAAAAAACCTAAAGAAATAATGGATAAAATCAAGACAGCTCGGACGTAATTTAAGGGCTTTAAAAACAATTTTGGAGAAAAGTATGTTAAAAAAATTAGGAATCTCTTTACTCATGATCGCTTTCCTTTCTATGGGTTCAGTATTTGCTCAAGAAGAAGAAGCAGAAACAAAGGATGCTCCGGCAGAAAAAAAAGAAGCTCCTGCTGAAAAAAAAGATGAGAAAGCAGAGAAAAAAGAAGTAAAAAAAGAAAAAAAGGCTAAAAAAGCTAAAAAAGCCAAAAAAGCAAAAAAGGCTAAAAAAGCTAAAAAGTCTAAAAAAGCCAAAAAAGAGGCTAAAGAAGAAAAAGAGGAAAAAACCGAGAAGACTGAACAACCTCAACAATAATCTTTAATGAAAGTTTGACGGCTTAAAAAAATTGAGCCGTCGGCTTTTTCTTCACCCGACCGCAAAAAATTCACTCCATATAATTGACATTGACCCTCACCGGATTTGACTTGTTGTCAGGAGTCAATTTTGAGAAAATCTATAATTTTACTTTTGTATCTATTCTACTTTGTCTGTGATCTGAATTCTACCTCTCTATTTGTTGAGGTTTCAGATAAAATGAAATCGAAAATTAAGAAATTTCGGCTCGATAACGGATTGAAAGTTATTTTAATGCAAAGGAAAAATTCCCCCACGCTTGCATTGTACATGAAATTCAAGGTTGGTTCTGTTGATGAAACTGAAGAAACCGCTGGTACTGCGCATTTACTAGAGCACATGATGTTCAAAGGCACAAAAAATGTCGGCACAATGGATTATAAGAAGGAAGAAAAATACCAGGAGCAAATCCGCGTTTGGGGCAAGCAATTGGATCGGCTTAGATTGCTGGCAAGAGATGCAGAGTCAAAAGGGAGCCGGGTTTCGGATGAAGTAAAGGATAAGATGGAAGGCCTATCTCAAAAATTAAAAAATCTGGAGAATCTTCAAAGAGAGCTATTGGTGAAAAATGAAGATTCTTTTATTTATGACCAGCACGGCCAGGTTGGTTTTAATGCTTATACGACTCATGATGTTACAAACTATCAAATAGAGCTTCCGAAAAATCGTTTGGAGATATGGGCGAAACTAGAATCTGACAGGCTTAGAGATCCTATTTTCAGGGAATACTATACGGAGAGGGATGTGATTTTGGAGGAGAGGAGGATGCGGGTTGATAATCGTGGAGCAGGCAGGCTACGTGAAAAGTTTCTGAGTCTCGCATTCGAAGAACACCCTTACAGAAGGCCTGTTATCGGTTATGAATCCAATATTCCTTTTCTCGACATTGATGAAACTGAAAAATTTTTCCGGAAATTTTATGCGCCGAATAATTTTGTGATCACGATTGTTGGGGATCAGGATTTTCAGAACACGGAAAAAATTATCAGAAAATATTTTTCCGATTTGAAACCGCGACAAATTGATACGCATTCCAGAATGTCTGAAAAGCTGGGAACCGGTGAAAAGCGTTTTGAGGTGATTTTTCCGAACGGCCCGCAGATTTTTATGGGTTGGCATAAGCCTACATTCCCGCATCCGGATAATTTTGTTTTCGAAATTATCGACCTGGTATTGAGTAAAGGGTCGGAAAGCAGGTTAAACAAAAGACTTTTGTTTAAGGAAAAGCTAGCAATGAGCGTGGATGTTTGGAATGGAGATCCCGGCGAACGCTATTCCAATTTATTGAAAATTTCCGCTTCTATCAATTCGGATGCGGATCACAGGCATGTGGAAAAAATCATCTGGGAAGAAATCGAGCGACTAAAAACGGAAGACATCAGAGACGAAGAAATTAACCGAATAAAAAATCAATTGGCTGCTGAATTTTTCCGGGGGTTGGATAATAATGCAAATCTGGCTGATTATCTCAGTTATTATGAACTGGTCTCAGGAAATTGGGAGAATTTATTCAATGTGTATGAAAGTATTTATAATGTATCCAAGGAAGATATTAAGAGGGTTTCCAGTAAATATCTGACCAGAGAAAATGTTACCATTGGGTATCTGATTGATTCAAGGAAGAAAAAATGAAATTATTATCCTCCAAAAAAATCGTTTTAGGAATCTGTTTTTTATTCGCAGGCCAAAACTTCCTTTTGGCTGAAGCCGGGGATTTTGTTAAAGATATAAAAATTCCGGATTTCGAAATTCGAATTCCGGAGATTCAAAAAGAAAGTATTGGTTCGAGTGTGGATTTCTACAAATTGAAGTCTGATGAACTACCCGTTTGCAATCTGGAAATCCATCTTTACGGTGGGGAGTCCTCTGTCGGCAATTTGCCGATTGAGGTAGTTCCAATACTTGCGGGTTCTTTAAAATACGGTGGTACTAAGCAGTTTGCAGATGAAGTATTTCTTGCAAAGCTGGAAAATCTTGGCGCAAAGTTCGAAATTGAAACGGATTATCGTAAAATGAAAATCGAGTTGTCCTTTCTAAAGAAAGATCAAGAGGAAGTGCTGAATCTGATTTCCGATCTTTTTCGAAATCCTGCGTTCACGGAAAATTCAATTTCAAACGCAAAAAGAAAAATGACGGAACAAATTAGACGAAGAAACGATTCTACCGATTCGGTTGTGTTCAGAAAAACTAAGGAGCTATTATTTCGCGGATTGACCGCTGGAAAATCTTATCAGATCGACACTCTGGAAAAAATTCAGAAAGAGAATTTATCGGATTTTTATTTGGATATGATCCGAAACGGTAAAAAAGTGATTTTGGCAAGTGGAAGTTTCGATGAGAATAAATTAAAGAATAGCATTTCAAATATTTTTCCTTCCAAAGCTGCCGGGAATCCGAAGTTTAAGCAGGAAGTTATAGATGAGGATATTCTTCACAAGAATTTTGAAAAATTCCCTTATAAGAATATTTTGATTGATAAACAGGTGAATCAGTCTGCCATACTTATGACCGGATTTTTGCCAAGACACAACCATCCGGACTTTTATGCTATCCAGGTTTTGAATTATATAATTGGTGGGGGAGGATTTAACTCCTATTTCATGCAGGAAATTCGTTCCGACCGCGGCCTTGCTTATTCTGCATCCAGTTATCCGGTTTTTCGGAAAGATCACGGTTTTATTTATTTTTACGTTCAAACGAAAAATGAAACTACAATGCAGGTTTATGGCCTGATGAAAGAAATACTATCCGAAAAAAGGTTCGAAAAAATTACAGATAAAGAAATTCAGAATGCAAAAAATGCGATTCAGAATCAGTTCGTATTTTTATTTTCTAATAATCCACAGATTTTATCCAGCTACCTGCGTTTTTCTGAAGATGAAATGCCCAGAAACTATTTGAAAGACTACAAAAGGGAAATAGGAAAAATCACTTTGGAAGATTTAAAAAGGGTGGGAAAAAAATATTTTGCCTCTAGGAATTTGAAAACGATTCTGGTTGGCCCAAGAGAAAGCCAAAAGTTTCTGGAGTCCCAGGAATCCAAAACTATCACTGTAGAGTCTAGTCTGTAAAATAATTGAAATCCGGATTTCACTACAAGGGATATGATTTTACTGGAATTTCAGAGGGAGGAATCCGTACTTCTGTCGTTCTGCCTCAACTTGATTTAATGTTTGATGCAGGTTCGCTGGATCACGATAAAATACATGTAGGGAATCTGTTGATTACACACGGACACCTTGACCACGCGGCAGGTATTCCGCATTACGTATCCCAGAGATCTCTGAAAAAGCTGAAACCACCTAATATAATCCTGCATGAGTCTTTGGTTGAACCGATGGACAAAATTCTGAAGCTATACTCCAGGATAGAGGATTTTCCCTATATTTACAATCTGATCCCTGCAAAAGATGGCGAAGAAATTTACCTGAGTAAAAATCGGTTTATTAGGCCTCTGAAAACATATCATAGAATTCCTTCATTTGGTTACACTGTCTACGAACTTTCCAAAAAACTAAAGAAAAATTATCAGAATTTACAACCGGATGAGCTTGTTCATTTGAAAGCGGATGGAATGGACATTTCCGAAGAGAAAAGAATTCCCACAATTAGTTTTTCTGGCGATAGCATGATTGAATATGTTTTGAATAACAAAGATGTGGCAATATCAAAAATTTTATTTTTAGAATGCACATATATAGATGAAACAAGGGATACGGAACGCGCGAGGAAATGGGGACATATACATCTGGATGAAATTATTCACTACGCAAAAGAATTTCAGAATGAAAAAATCGTTCTGTTTCATTTTTCAAAAAGATATTCTTATAATTATATCCTTTCCACAGTCAAAAAGAAAATACCGGATATTTTGAAGGGGCGAGTTCATTGTTTTCTTCCCGGACGTGCAATCGAATGAAAAGACAAAGCATTTATACCGAAGGTCTGGAAGAATATATCAATAGTGAATTGATACCGAGGCCTTTTCGTGTATTTGACGAAATGGAAAAAACAGCATTGCAGGAAAATTTTCCTATTTTATCTCCTATGGCAGGACAGGTGCTCTCTTTTTTGGTAAAGGAATTTTCCCCCAAAAATATTTTGGAGATAGGCACAGGGTTTGGATATTCACTTCTCTGGATGCTTTCATCCGGGGTTCAATTCAAAAAGATTTTGACTATGGACAGAAGTCCTGAGTCTATTCAACATGCAAAAAGGTTTATCAATCGGGAAATAAGCGATACAACAAATATAGAATTTCTGAATGACTGGGCTGTAGAATATTTGGAAAAAAATCCCGGTACATTGAAGGATTCGGATTTTATATTCGTGGATTGTGATAAGGTTTGCTATCCTGATTTGCTGGGGCAACTGGAGCAAAACTGCAATCAGGGTTCTGCGATTGTTTTTGATAATGTTCTCTGGCACGGCAGGATTCTGGACAACTCCCTGAAAAAGCCATCCGATATTGCAATTCGGAGTTTTTGGGCGGGCGTGAAGAAAAGCGCTTTAAAATCGACTCTTTTTCCAGTTGGGGATGGGCTCCTTTTATTGCGGAAAATTTAAAGTCAATCAGAAATAAGGCAATCAAGTATTCAACGCCTCAGTAAATATACTTTTGTTTGGTCGCGGCTTGGTGGGAAAGGCTGTTTAGACTGTAGTTTTTTTTGCTAAAAAATTGAAATTTTTGTGGTTATTTCGTGAACACTCGCGAATATTGTTCCTTAGTTCTTAATGGAGATAGAAAAATGCGCGGTGTATATATATCAATTCTAATAGTATGTTTGGGTTTTCCTCTTTTAGTTTTTGGCCAAACCAAAGAGGATAAAAGTACAGGCACAGAAGGAAAAGAAACTTCAGATGAATTATATAAAAAGAATGTCGGAAGCTATTTGGAAAAATACTATCAGACAATCATTTCTGAAAATCTGAAATCAAAGAACCTTTATGATATTCATGTATTGGATATCATGATTGGAAACTTTGGGGATCAAGTCCAAAACGTTAAGGCTGATTTAGATGCAGTGAAGAAAGATTATCAGGTCGGCTTGAGATATTATTATAGAAGAGCTTTTATGCTTTCTGGAAAATATATGAAAGAAAATGAAAGAAAGATCAATGAAATATACAAAAAGCTTTCGAATTATTACGAGTCCAGAACCGATGAACTCTTAACGGATTGTGCGGATGCAATAGCAACTCTGGAGCAAAATGAAACCATAGAACCAGGGCAGGAAAAAAACTCAAAGATTAAAGAATTAGCGCAAAATCAGTTAAGACTCAAGATTGCTTATTATCAAATGGGGCTTGCGGATAGCATGAATAGGGATGCTCGATTTAATGATGCAATAACTTATTATCGAGTCGCAAAAGAGTATGGAATTGCAATTTTGGCTGATCTAAAGGCATCTGAGACAGATAAAAAAGCAGTAATGGACAAATACCAGGTTGATTTAGTTGATAACCGAAATAGGATTTTCAACAAATCCAAAAACGAAGCAAAGCCTGAAAAAACTTCTTCAAAGTAGATAAGCTTATTGTTCACAGAATCAGGGGTAATTCTTGCTCCTGATTTCTCTTTCATAGAATCCTAAAATTGACCTTTTATTAAACCGTATTCCATTGGAAAATTTGAAGTGCAATATTCAGTTCAAACCAAATATTCTAAAGGCAACTTTTTTTTTGATTCTGTCCTTGATTTTCCATGATGAATTACTCCCCCAAGAAAAAGAAATTCCAAACCCCAAAGAATACAATATTGTAATTGATCCTGGCCATGGAGGCTGGAAGCAGAAGCCATTTGAATTGTACGGAGATAAATTCGATACAATCAGCCAGAAATATCTGGAGCATTACAAAAGTGGGGGAGAGTTCAAAGGCCGGACTGAGATGGAAATTGTTTTAGAGGTAGGGAAAGAGGTTAAGTCGATTCTGGATTTGACTAAAACCAATGAAGGGTTTGAGATTTTTAAAGGATACGTTAAGAAGTTTTCAAACGATAAAATTGAAAGAATAGTCATCAAATCTACACTCTCGAGAAAAGACAATTATACAGACAGGAATTTCGGAGAGAAAGAAGACAAAAATGCACCGTACAGGCTTTATGATTTTCCTGACTTTGATTCAGGAAAAAGAAAATTAGGCAGGATTTCCAGGATGAACAAAGAGAAGCCGTATTTGGTTCTTTCTTTGCATATTAATGACCAGAGTAATTTAAAAACGGAAAAAAGTCCGATAGGCGAAAGTGGGCTTGCGTGCGTGATTGCGCCATCCTACCGCACTTTTCAAATGCTCCGAAAAATATCAATGAAGAAAGAACCGCATGGATCTTTTGAGAATTCTTCCTGGAAAGACTGGATGGTCTTTCAGGACGGGTGGTCCAAGCTGGAAAATGCGGTTGCAGATGCGTGGATATATTTTCATGGGCATTGGCCGGATAAATCCGGAAGAAAAACAAATCTTGAAAAATTCGAGGGATTCCGGCAGAATATGGTAACTTGGAAGTATGAGGATTCTGCTGGATGGGAAGACAAAGTCGGCACGCAAAAAAAAGGACAATATGCTTTGGATCACGATTCATTTCGGCCGTCAGGTAAATTCTGGGATCGAGAGAGGGGCAAGCCGGAAATGTGGAAAAGGGAAGGCGGGCCAGAAGGTTTTGGTGGGGACAACCATTTTGCCTGCATGGAAATTCTGCGCTTTCTCAATTACGGTTTAAACAAGGAATTTGGTTCCAAGAAAAAGACACCTGAAATTTTTCCGATAACAAAGCCCTACATATCAACATACAGCGTTCCCACTTTTGTCAATGGGATATCGGCATACCTGGAGCTAGGGGATATTAAAAGAAATTCGGACATGTATTACTTGACTGACAAGAAAAAGGAAACGGCTGTCTCGATTGCGGTAGGGATATTTTCTTTATTTCACGGTTTGAAGGTCAAGTCGGCAAAATATCCATTTCAACCCCAAGGAAGGAAGATAGATTTTGGTAAGTATGAGAATTTTAATGGAAGGAATTATTTCAAGGAAGTAGTGGAAAAGTAAGCAGGCGAAAAAATGAAAAAAGATTCTTCTTTGCACAATCCGGAATTTTCGAATCTGATTCAGGCTTATAGAAATTCTTTGATCGGCAGATATTCTCAAAAAAATCTGGAGAAATTTCCGAAGTATTCTATTCTGGACAGGACGTTAGTTGAAAAGCTCGTTGCGTATTTTCTGGAACTTCTATACCCCCCTTACGAGGATCGATTAAAACTTGACAATGCATTCAGGGCGCTTGCGGCATTCGTCCACTCTCCATCAAAATTTTTCGGCATTCTGGGCAATTTGGGAGGAATGGTTTTTAAATTCGGAAAACATTTCCCTAAAGCACTTAAAGCGGGAGTTTCTTCACTTTCATCCTATGTGACAGCCCATGAATTTGAAGAAACGCTTTTTCATCATGCAAAAATAATGATCGCTCAGGGCATAGACCTTATGGATGAGAAAGAATTTAAGAGACTCATTGCGAAGGTTCCCAAGAAAGAAGCGGATAAGTTTCGAAAGGATGTTGTAGAATTATTTAGAACCTTGACTGAAACGGAATTATTGGACAAGATTATAGAGATTATGCGAAGCATTATAAATAAAATGAAATCAAAGCCGGCAATTTATACGGAGTCTGAAATTTATGGTATTGAAATGGGGCTTAGCATTATCCAAAAAGGCAAAAATGTTTTTACGGAATTAAATTCATCGGATATTCAGTTGGTGCTTTGTGCGATAGACGACATTGAAAGAGATTTCTTTGAGAATGCTTTGTTGCAAAATTAGTGTTTAATGCCGATGGCCATAGAATAGCGACCCATAGGGAGCGATTCTGGGATTAAAAATTGAAAATTTTTAAGGGGTGTGTAGAGAACCGAAGGTTCGATTCCATAATAAAGAAGAGAATATCTTAGAAATTAAAAGAGAAAAATCCCAAAAATTGCTAAGTAATGCCGATGGCC
>CAYTEA010000004.1:0-183533 GCA_964436695.1 uncultured Leptospiraceae bacterium | reverse complement strand
CGAGCATTCCCGAAAGCAGTTGTGGAGGAAGTCCGGTTGCTTTCGCTACCCCGTTTCAGTGAAGAGTGGCGGAAGGCAAGACTCTGGCTGGATCTTGGTTTATACAGCGTTTTGGCTTGATTCCATGTGGTTGAAAAAAAACGCCTCCTCGGCTAAAATGGGCAAATTTTTTTTGACTGATTACGGGGGGAGGCCAGAATTAAGCAAAAAACGTTTTTTTACTTTGAACTTTTTCAGGAAGTTATTGGAAAAGAGGGCTAATTCGGAGGACTTTCTGTGGCTGAGAATCAGATGCACCATTCACCATTCTTACATCAAAAATTAGAAAACTATTCAATCGAGATCCAAAAACAAATATCTTTATCATTGAAACCTCCGCCATTTAGAAAAATCATTCCCATTCACGATGGAATCCAATTTCCCGTAAATGAAGAAGTCACAATCGAGAGAGATTTATTTTTATTTCACGTAACTGCGATATAGATTAAATTTTCACGTATTCGGCAAAATAGCCTGCGATTTCTTCCCGGCTGGCAATTTAGTTTTTTGAATTGTTCAGCGTGGAGAAATCGATGCGCGAATCAGATATGAGAAACTCTTCCTTAAAAAAAAGTTCGGATGAATCTGCAAAACCGATTCCCACGAAAAGCAAAAAGCTCCTGAATCGGGAATTGATTTTGAATGCGGCAAAAAAAGTATTTGCCGAAATCGGTTTTGAGAATTGTACGATACGCGACATCGTAAGAGAAAGCGGTCTTTCGCCGGGCACGTTTTACAATAATTTCAAGGACAAAGAATCCATTTTTAAACTGCTGACTGAAAATCTAATGCACGAGGTCAGGGTCAAAACCGGCGAAGCGAAAAAAAAATCCAGGTCAGGGTTATCGTTTATCAAAGATGCATACAAGGCGTATCTTGAAGTATTTGCTAAAGACCCTTCATTACTGAAAATCGTTGCGCGCAATCAGGTCATGTTCAGAACCTCGGTAATGGAAGGAAGTCAGTTGAAAGGGCTTTTATATGACTTGGAGTCTTCGCTGAAATGGGCAATGGAAAAAAATCTAATTCCCGTGGTTGATGTGGAGCTGGTCTCTCTTTCGATGGCGGGAGCAGGTTTTGAGATGCTCGCAAAATTGTCTAGAAATCCCGATTACAGCGTGGATGAATTGGCGGAATTTCTCGCCACTTTATTTTTAGGCGGAATAAAAAATCTTTCTAAAAAGGAATCTTCCCGTTGATTTCTGTCCCTATCGGGAACCTTGGGCCTGGAATTTCGGTCATAAATATAGTCTATGTTTAGCGTTGAAAAAATAAACAAAGCCTACAGGCTTAACGAATCCAGAATAGATGTTCTGAAAAATATTTCATTCTCTTTGAAAAAAGGAGAAATCGCTGCAATCACTGGGCCGAGCGGTTCCGGAAAATCGACATTACTGGGCGTTTGTGCAGGGCTTGATCGATCGGATTCGGGGAAAATTATTTTTGATGGAGTGGATATAACCTCCCTCTCGGAAGATTCTCTTTGCAGGCTTCGTGCGGAAAAGATCGGATTTATATTTCAGAATTTTCAGTTGATAAAAACACTCACAGCTTTGGATAACGTTTCCCTTCCGCTTGTGATTTCTTCCAGGCTGAGAAGGGAGGAAATACAAAACAAGGCGGTTCACCTCTTGGATCAGGTAGGTTTGAAAAACCGTGCAGGGCATTACCCATCCCAGCTTTCCGGTGGGGAAGAACAACGAGTCGCAATTGCTAGATCGTTTATCAATGAGCCGGCAATGCTTTTTGCTGATGAACCTACGGGGAACCTGGATTCGAAAAACGGGGAGAATATCCTGAAACTGCTTTTGGATTTGAATAAAAAATTCCAGTCCACACTTCTTTTAGTGACCCACGATCCTAAAGTTGCCGGATTTGCGAATAGAATATTTCAAATGGAAGACGGTTCTTTAGCGGCGAAAAAACAAGCCTCAAAAAAGAAAAAATGAATTTCTCGTTTTTTATTCGTTTTCTATTTAGGGAAATTTTCTCAAAAAAGAATTATTCTATGCAGATCGTATTCTCAATTGCGATAGGTGTCGGTGCGATAGTCGGAATCAATTCATACAGAAATAGTCTAAATCAAGCAATTCTCAAAGAATCGGAAAATTTAATGGGTGGTGATTTGCTTGTGGAGTCGAGCGAGCGATATTCGCCTGAGAAAAAGAATTTCCTAGATTCCATTCTTCCGGAAAATGCGAAAAGGTCTCAGTTTGTAAATTTCAATTCCATGATTTATAATCCTGTTAATCAGGAGACCGCCCTCTCAGCCGTGAGGGCAGTGGAACCTAGTTTTCCATTGCGCGGAAAGCTGGAAACGATTCCGCCTAACGTATTTCAGAAAATGCGAAACGACGAAATTCTTTTGGATTCGGGCCTAGCCAAAAGCGTCAAAGCGGAAATCGGCGAAAAGTTAATTCTCGGCAAAAAAAAATATCAACTGATCGGGTTTATCAAAAAAGAACCCGGTTCAACTGGAAATTTGCTGTCTTTGGCTCCCTCGTCGATTATTCATCTCGACTCACTGGCTGAAACCGGACTGGAAGCGAGAGGAAGTAGAATTCGCTACAATATATTGCTGCAACTTCCCGAATATACGCCGTCCAAGCAATTTAAGGAGAAGCATTTTCCGTCATTTATAAAGAATGACATGACTTTGTACCACAGCACGGAGATGGGTTCGGGGACAAGACGATTCATTTCGAGCACTCTGGATTATATGTCACTACTCGGAATCTCGGCGCTGTTTCTGGGGACTATAAGCGTTATCATTTCCGTGCGGGCAAATGTAAAAGAGAAGTTAGGCGAAATCGCGGTAATCAAATGCCTTGGAGGGGACTCTAGTTTTTACGGGAGGCTTTTCATCTTTGAAATATTGACACTGGCTATTTTGGGAACTGTCATCGGAATAGGAGCCGGGTATATGCTTCAATATGCAATGCCGAACCTTACCGGAATCGATTTTTTGGTAACTATAAAACCTGTTTTAACCATTAGGTCTTTGGCTTACGGTTTTGTTGCAGGGTGCATAATCCCGGTAGTTGTAATATTTGAAGCAATCCTCAAGGCAAAAACTGTGGCTCCGATGTATGCGCTCAAAAGCCATGACGAATTTTTGTCCGGCAGTGATGTCTCTTTTCGGAAAATTCACCTCATTGGCGCTGCAATTGCTTATACGCTGTTTTTTTTATTTGCCGCTTTGGAAACGGAGAATTATTTTTACGCACTTTTACTAAGTTCTCTTCTCTGTGCCTTGCCTTTGACACAGTTTGGCGCATATCTCCTATTGAAAAAAATTACGTTAAGCGTCGTGACCGGTTTTCATTTTGGGAACACTTTGGAGTTTACACTGAAAAAATTTACAAGGCCTAAGAATGAGTATATTCTTTCGATCATCGGCATCTCCTCAACCTTAACCATTCTTATTCTAACGATCATTTTTCGAGCAAGCCTTCTTGCGATGGGGGGAGTGGACAATAGGGATGCGAAAGCAAATATGTTCGTTCTGGACATCGCAGAAAAAGAAAAGCCCGAATTTGAAAAAATCTCCCGCGAGTGGGACGTTAGTCGACAGATCATAGCTCCAGTAATAGGGGCGAGACTCAAGAGTATCAATTTCAAACCGATTGAAAAGGAAAAAACCGAAAAGGACGCTCTGAAAAGAGACTGGAGAGCAACCGCCAGAACTAGAGAATATTTTCTTTCCTATCGTAAGTCGTTATATGAATCCGAAAAATTGATTGCCGGTAAATTTTGGGAGAAAGCCTCTTCCGAAAACCAAATATCCGTAGAAAGTGATTTTGCAAAAATCTTGTCGGTCGGGCTAAACGATACGCTCCAGTTTAATGTTCAGGGACTGGAAGTAAGTGGAAGAATTACGAACCTCAGAACTGTCAGTTGGTCAGACATGAGGCCGAATTTCGTTGTCATCTTTTCGCCTAACGCACTTGAAAATGCCCCAAGGTATTATCTCAGTTCTTTTCGAATAGACGACTCGGATAAAAGATATGACTTCCAGAAAAGGATCATTAAAGGCTTTCCGTCGGCGACTATTGTAGATATAGAAAAGGCTTCTAAGAATTTCCTTGGGATACTTGAAAAAATTTCCGGGATTGTCCATTTGATTTCCCTGTTTATCATTTTGTCTTCATTTGTTCTATTCTTGGCTTCACTATATGTTTCAAAAGCTCAGAGGCTGGAAGAAACTTCCCTTCTAAGGGTTTTGGGAGCGGACAATTCTTTCATCCGGAAAATCTATGCGATAGAAGGGCTTTTATTCGGTTCATTTTCGTTTCTTATATCTATTTTTTTTGCCCTTGTTATCGAGCATTTTGTATCCGGGCAGATTTTAAATGTTACGACAAAAATCCCGATAGGGGAAATACTTTTACTATTTTTCATAACCGTATTTCTGATTTCCGCTACTTTTGTTTTTCATGTAAACGGGATTTTGGGCAAGCCGCCGAAAAACTATTTCCAGAATTAGAATTAATTCTTGACCTGTAAATTGCAGTAGTTAAAATTTTCTAATCTAGGTTAACTTTATGGCAATCGTATCCCCAAACATGGAATTTCCGGTAGATGAAACACACCGGCGACTAACGTATCTTCTTCAATGCGCAAAGTTTTTTATGGAGCAAGCTCTAAAATTACAGGCAGAGCTTAGGGTGCGGTCGCTCATTTCCGACCATGAGGAAAGGGAACTCATGCGTCAGGCTGACCTTCGAATGGAAAAAATTCTTCTGGATACGATTCAGAAAAATTTTCCCGAAGATTCTATTCTTAGCGAAGAAGCAGGTTTTACTCAGGGGAAGGGAAATTTCCGGTGGGTGGTTGATCCGATAGACGGGTCAATGAATTTCATTCGGGGAATTCCACTCTTTGCAATATCCATCGGAATTGAACATCGGGACTCTCCCGTGTCCGGCATGGTGCTACTCCCTTCTTTTGACACTGTCTACTCCGCGATTTTTGGAGAGGGGGCCTTTAAGAATGGGAATAGAATTTCCGTTTCCAGAACCGAAGAGCTTCAGCATTCCCTGATTGTGTCGAGTTTTCCAACTAACCGGAAGGATGTTCTTTCCGAGCTTATGTCGGAAATTGCGGCATTTATCGCCTCCGGAAGAAGTATACGGAGAACCGGCTCGGTTGTTTTAGACATTTGCTGGTTAGCCGAAGGGGTCATGGACGGGCTGTGGGAAAAAGACATCAAAATCTGGGACACATCCGCAGCGTCCGTGATTCTAAAAGAGGCCGGAGGGCAAATTACGAACTTTCGGGGCGAGAATTTTCTTTCAGGCCAGACAGAGATTGTTTGTTCGAACGGAATTATTCATAAACAAATTGTAGAAATTTTGAGAAAAGTAAAAAGTGGATACAGCTTAAATTAGTTGACTTAATTTAGAATCATTCTAAAATAGTAAAAAAGAAGAGGTGTTTATATGGAAAACTTTCCAACTGAAGAGCTATTAAAATTCTCCCTAAGATGGATACATTATGTCGCCGGCGTTTGCTGGATTGGGCTGTTATATTTTCTGAACCTGGTAAACGTTCCGGTTCAAGGGAAACTGGATGCCGGAACCAAAAAAGTTCTTACACCGGAATTAATGCCCCGAGTTCTATTCTGGTTTCGCTGGGGCGCGATGATTACATTTCTTTCCGGCCTTGCCTATTATGCGGTTTTGTTTGAAATGGGTGGGCTAAGAGCTGCTACCCCGAACTGGTCCTACTGGATTTTGTTTGGAATGCTTTTGGGTACGATCATGTGGTTTAATGTTTGGTTTGTAATTTGGCCAAATCAGAGAAAGATCATAAACGGTGTAAAATCCGGAACCCCGGCGGATCCTGCAATTCCTAAAAAGGCGCTTTTATTTTCTAGAATCAATACTTTTCTTTCAGTGCCAATGCTATTCTTTATGGGATTTGGAAGACATGCAGGCCAGGCCGTTCCATTTGTTTCGCTCGCAGGGTTTTTAGTAATTCTGATTGCCGCAGGAGTCGGAACACTCGTGGTCTGGTATTCCATAAAGCAGTCAGCAAATATCAGCACGGAAGTATAGAGCGATTAGTTTGGCTTTTAAAAAATATGATTTAGGTTACTTTTCACCTCCACCATTAGCATGGTGAAGGTGAAAAGCAAGAATACTTTTTTGTTAAGACCTGAACTGTGATTGAATAATTATACCTTACCTGTCTCATCTGACAAATGTCATATATTTTTTCCGTGCGAGAAATTATCATAAAAGTTGACATTTTTGAAGCCAGATGAAAATTTTGAAAAATTTCGGAGGTATTGACTTATGGAGTTCAGATTAATTTTTTATCTATCATTCATAGTTTGCCCAGCTTTGTTATTTTCTGATACCCCCCCCCATCCGTAAACCCAACTACCTCTGCAACGCTTCAAAAAACTGATCTGAATTATGTTGCAAGCTACATTTATACTAATTTGAGAGAAGGAAAGGCAGAAGAGCTAAAAACTGATATAAATGAAATAAAAAAAGAAGTCGTTAACAATCAGTTCTCTAAAGATACACTGAAAGTCATTAGAAAAAATCTAAAGCTCTTAATTGCTATTTCTAAGCAAATGGTAAAAGAGCAAAAATTCTCAGATCCATATACTGAGATCGACCAAAAAAAAGAAGAAAAACTTCGCGAAGCAATTCTGAAAAAACTGGAAGAAGAAAAATCTAACTCTACTTCGGTTCAAGGCAAAGTCACTGTGAGTGACTACATTCCTCCAAAACACGACAGGGTTTTTAATGAAAAGAAAAAAGATTTGATTCAGGCCTCCTACAAACTTCTCGGTGTTGTAAGGCATAAGATTCGCTATAAAAAAAAGGCTGTAGATGCTGAATTGCTGAAAGATGAAACTGAAAAAGACATGATTCTTCGTTATCTGGAAGAAATGAGACCTAATACTTCAATTTCAACTAACGGTTAAATCACAATGAAGAATTTTTTTGAATTACTTTTAAAAAATAAGAAAATCGTAATGGGTATTATCTTTATCTCTTGCTTGGGAGTTGGCTATTATGCGTTAATAGATACTGAGTGTCCAAATTGCGGAAAAACCTCTCTTCAAAATAAAAAAAACTTTTTTCAGAAAATAACTACGGTTTTTGAAGAGGATGGATTTAACCCGGAGCTGCCAAAAGAATTTTATGAGAAAATCGAAGAACTTTGTAAACTCGATTCATGCGTTCCTCCGGATGAAGAGCAAAATCCAAAGTTCAGATATTCTAATTGGGAAAAAGATGTTTTGGGATTCTATCGAAAAGAACGTTTTGGATCTGAGAAAAAGCTTAATTCTAAAGAAGAAAAGAAAACTCTTGAGAAATGGTATAAAGACTACTCTGACTTGATTCATAGTAATGACAAAGAAGTAAATCTCGTTACTTTAATTCAGTCAGTGGAAGAAGACCTTAGATCAGCACAGCAATCTCTTCTTCTAAAAAGAGATTATGAAATTGCAGATTTGCATGAAAGTATTCTAATACGGCTTGCAAATCTTGAAGATTTTGAGAAGATCAATCAAGATAAACGTCTGATTCCAAACGAAATCATTTCCGGTGAAAAAATTGCTCTCTATAGATACCGGAAACTAATCATCTACGAAAATATGAATAGACAAGCTCAGAAAGAGGACGAATAAAATGAAAAAAACAGCCCGAATAGTAATCTGTTTAACTCTTCTAATCAGCTCCCAAGCAATATATTCACAAGCATGGTGGTGGTTGCTTTTGGTGCCGCCTCCAGCTCCACCATCTCAACCTCTACCACAAGCGCCAGCACAACCCCCTCCCGTGTTGATCAATCCAAAAGAGATGCCTGAACCTGAACCTACATTTACGCCTCAGGAGCCCATTTCGCCTGCTATAATCCCACCGATAACACCTCCCGATGAAAATACAGGCGGTAACGGAAGCATTTTTCCAGTCATTCCAGGTCACCGATATTTAAAAGAAACAGATGCCTTTTCGATGATGGGCGATAGCAGAACTCAACTGATCATTGGACAATGGCATGATCAGAGGTATTTAGGACAATTTAGGTCGGGATGCAGTAATAATAAAACGACGATTCAAAACTTTGGCGCAAGTGGAAGTCGCACAGATAATTGGTTGAATTATATCAAGACTGGAGTCGTAAAACCGGAAGAATTCCACCAAAGAGTAGTACTAATGCTCGGAGGGAATGATGTACTGCAAAATTTCAAGCAATGGACATTTCCATGGGGTGGAATTCACACAGCTAACAGAGACAGGATTCTTAATGGAATTCACCGGAATTTTAAAGAATTAGTTTTGATCCTTAGAAGCTGGGGAAAAGAAGTTCTGGTTCAAAAACATTTTAATTCAAGGCCGGGTGATGATGATGCCTTTACTAAGAATGAAGGATTATTTGGATTAAACGAAAGATTGGAAAAAACCTATACCGCCGGAATGGTAATGACGTCACCGGGAAAATGGTATATCCGGACATGGAAACAAGCTTGTGGTTGCATTGGATACGGAAAAGCAAAGATTTGCGGGTGTATCCATGTGCCGGTAACGGTCTGGGAGCCTCCGAAGTTCGAATTCAATCCCGGTGTAGCAGGGGTTTCTCTCGTGCCTATTGGACCGTGGTTAATGAAAGATTATTTCGTTGATTCATCTCATCTGAATGATTTTGGCTATGAGGTTCATTCACGGTATTTGAAGGATGGCCTTCTTTCGAGATGTTGGTGGTAAGCGGCATGATCAAAAGAAGCGTGGCTTTGCTTTTCTTCTTTCTTTTATATTCAAATTGCGGGAACGATGGAAAACTGCCACCTTTCTTAGTGCCGAAAGAATCTAGGAATCGTGAATGCTTAAAACGGGAAAAATATCAAGCTATGACAAATTATTTTTCTGGATTTTACGGTTGTTCTTCTGTTTTTGAAAAAAATACTATTGAATACAATACTTGTTTACGAGATCGTAGCAATCTCGCGATATTGAGTTTTCTATTCCATGAGCACAATTGTAAAGATTGATGGTGTCTATTTTATTCCTGGCGACCCCTCCCATTTATTCACAACTGGTTATGAAGTGCATGCACGTTATTTAAAAGATGGGCTTCATGCCAGATGCTGGTGGTAGTCTATGATCCATAAAACAATAAATAAAAGGTTTTTGCTTTTTTTTGTGTTTTTTAATATTATAACATTGCTTTTTCAATGCACATCCGAAAGAAAAGCTTGTATTAGTTCAAGATCAGATGCATATCTCCCAGGTGCATGTGAAATGTATTTACACTTTGAAAACACAAAGGATACCACGAGAGCTAGATCTTATCTCACATTTTGTATTATCAAATTAGAAATGGACAAAGAGTGTAAGAGTAAATCTCCCTATCTTCCAGCAATAAACGGAGGATGAGGTGAAAGACGGCCTTCTCGCAAGATGCTGGTGGAATGAGATAGGGGCTACAAGTTGTCTTCGGTTTCTTCCGACTCTTCATTATTATTCTGTATTTTGTAAAAAAAACGAAACAATTATGATTTTTTTTTCCTGAAATATTTTCTTTGAATAATTTTATTTGACATTTCAAATTCATCCGGTTAATCTAATAGAATGGATTTTAAAACCATTGCTATTTTGATTCCAATGACCATCGGTTTTATTACTTTGGTAGTCTCCATATATTCTTTACATTCTTTCATTCGATCAACAATTAAAGATGCGACGGATTCAACTAATCTTCGAATAAACGACTTAAAGACAGAAATTGAACGACGATTTGAAAATGTGGATAAGCGATTTGAAGATGTAGATAAGCGGTTTGAAAATGTAGATAAGCGGTTTGAAAACGTAGATAAGCGGTTTGAAAACGTGGATAAGCGATTTGAAAACGTGGACAAGCGGTTTGAAGACCTTTATTCTAAATTCGATGAAGTTAAGATAGAAATTCGGGAAATCAAGATTGATTTGAGAGAGGTTCGCTCTAGACTAGACGTTTTTATTGATAATTTTGCAATTCGTATGATGCCTCCAAGTGTTAAATTGTCTCGGAAAAAAGGGTAAGTCTTTTTTGGAAAGTTCACTGCATTTAAAGATATTCATGATTATCAGACAGTCCAATGCAAAAAGAATTCTTTGTTCCCTTTTGCTCCCAGGATTGGTGATTCACATAAACCCAGAATTTGGCCGGAGTGGACTTTTTTAACCGAGTTGCAGATTTTGCGGATTACCCTGAAATGAACTCCTTTCTTTTTTACGACTCCCTTTTCCAAATCGTTTTGCGAGCATTCAAATTGAGGTTTGATTAGGCTTATAATTTCAAAGTTTATGTCTGATAGGTTTTGCTTTAATTTTGATATTGAAGGAAATATTGAAAGTAGCGAGATAAAGCTTAGATCCATCACAATGAATATTCTGTTCCCGATTACCGTAAAATCCTGCGAAGAAATATTCTTTACATTAAATCTGTCCCGGACAATTACTCTTTTGTCGTTACGGAGTTTTCCGGCTATTTGTCCGTAACCCACATCGAAAGCAAAAACTTTCTCAGCGCCATGTTCCAGAAGAACCTGGGTAAAACCTCCAGTTGAAGCTCCGAAATCGAGACAGGTCTTTCCACTAACGTCTAGTTTGAAGAAATCTATCGCATAGCTGAGTTTGGTTCCGGCCCTGCTTACGGTTTCGGGAATTACGTTAGTGATTCTGATTTGGACGCCAGCCGGAAATTTTAATCCTCGTTTGGTCACTCTTTGATCATCTACGATTACAGATCCTGAAAGAATTAACGATTCCGCTCTTTTATGGTCATCACAGATCCCTCTAGTGATCAGAAGGTCGTCCAGTCTAATTTTTTCTTTCGGCAAGATAGGTCGGCAGTTGTTTAAAAAATATTTCCTCGCTTTGCTCTAGCTTCTCTGCGAGAGTTCTCAATTCAAGGGTTAGTTCATCTCTGATCTTTTTTGATTTTTCCATGCCGTAAATATATGGATACGTTAGTTTTCCCATTGATTTATCTTTGCCTGGAGTTTTTCCGAGTTCAGTAGCTGATCCTTCTTCATCCAGAATGTCATCGGTGATTTGAAAAAGCAAACCGATTTTTTCCCCGTATTCCCGGAAAAATTTTTCCGAGATTTTCCAGTCGGATTTTAACCTGTTCCCGATCAATAGTGAAGAAGTAATTAGAGCGCCTGTTTTTTTAGAGTGGATATTTTGTAAAATTTCTGCTGTGTAGAGGTTAGTTTTTTTCTCATAGAAAATATCTTCCACTTGTCCGGAAACCATTCCCGGCCCTCCCGCGCCTTCATGGAGCAAATTCAGCAGGTCTCCTAAAAAATTTCCATCATAGGAATTCTGAAGCTTGGACAGCACATAGAATCCGAAAGAATTTAAAGCATCTCCTGCAAGGATCGCGGTCGACTCGGAAAATTTTTTGTGTAGTGTCGGCAATCCTCTTCTGAAATCGTCATTGTCCATGGAAGGTAAGTCATCATGAATCAGTGAGTAGGTATGAATGCACTCCACTGCCGATGCCAGATACAGAATGTCATGAAAATTCGATTTGTGATTGTTATTTGAATAATAGGCCGATAAGACAAGCGCCGGACGAAATCGTTTTCCTCCGGCGTTTAAACTATAAATCGCGGCTTCTGCAAGAATCGGATTAAACGTCGATCTGAATTCAAGGAAGATAACTTCCTTCTGAAATTTCTCAAACTCTTCCTTTCTTTCTTTAAAAACCTGCGAAAATTCTTTCACTAAAAGAGTTCATACCCCTTGAAGAAAAATGCGATTTCCAGATCCGCATTGTCGTCGGAATCCGACCCATGGACTGAATTTGCTTCTTTGCTTTCTGCATACAATGCCCGAATCGTATTCGGCTTTGCTTCTTTCGGGTCAGTCGCTCCGATTACGTCTCTCCAGTGTTGAACCGCGTTTTCTCTTTCCAGCGCGGCCGCAACGATGTTTCCGGAAGACATAAACTTGCAAAGGTCGTTATAAAAAGGCCTCGCTGCATGAACTTTGTAAAATTGTTTTGCATCGTTTTCGGAAAGTTTCAGATATTTTAAACCTAAAATTTTGAATCCCTCTTTTTCGATTCTTGCCAGAATCTCGCCAACGTGTTTATTTTTCACAGCGTCAGGCTTGATCATGATAAATGTACGTGCCATTAATGTATCTCCTCATTTTTATACTTCATTTTTTCCAATAAAGCCTTGTTTACAATTTCCGGAACCTGGTTATTCACATCGTGCTGATGCCTCGCAACTTCTTTTACGATAGTCGAGGAAATAAAAGAGTTTTGAGGTGACGCCATTAGAAAAAGTGTTTCCACTTCCGGAGCCAATTCCTTGTTCATCAGGGATATCGCATATTCGTAATCGAAATCAGTTACAGCCCGCAGTCCACGGATAATAACTCTTGCTTCTCTTTTTCTGCAATAGTCGATTAATAGCCCTGGAAATGTATCGACTTCCAGTTTTTCCCAATCGCCCATTACATTGTTTATCATCGAAAGCCTTTCTTCGATAGAAAAAAGACATTTCTTGGAAGAGTTCGTTGCGACTGCCAGAATGATTTTGTCGAAAAAAGGAAGCGCCCTTTTTACGATGTCCACGTGCCCATTGGTAAGCGGGTCAAATGAACCGGGGTAAATTGCGATGGATCTCATTTTTTAGTTCTTGCGAAGCCTTGCAAATTCTTTTGTAGGAAGGCCATAGATATTGATGAAACCCTCTGCGTCTTTCTGATTATACAATTCTTCTTTTTCGAAAGTTGCCATGTGGGGATTGTAAAGTGAATACTGTGACTTGCGGCCGACTAACGTACAATTTCCCTTGTATAGTTTTACCCTTACGGTCCCAGTCACTCTTTTTTGTGTTTCCGAAATGTATGCGCGCATTGCTTTCATTTTATTGCTGAACCAGTGGCCGTTATAGATCAGCCTTGCAAACTCATTCGACAGGTCATCTTTCTGGTGTTGGGTGTCTCTGTCTATGGTAATTGATTCGAGGTCTCTGTGAGCGATATGTAAAATAGTGCCACCCGGAGTTTCGTAGACCCCTCTGGATTTAATTCCTACAAGTCTATTTTCAACAATGTCCACTCTTCCGATTCCGTGCTTTCCAGCGATGTCGTTTAACGTTTCCATCACTTCCAGTGGATTCAATTTTTTCCCATTGATAGAGACACAATTTCCTTCTTCAAAATCCAGTTCCAGATATTCCGGTTTGTCCGGAGCTTTTTCTGGCGAAACCGTGAGAAGGAACATTCCTTCGTCCGGCTCTTTAAATGGGTCTTCCAGTATTCCTCCCTCGAAGGAAAGGTGCAGGAGGTTTCTGTCCATAGAGTAGGGTTTTTCTGCAGTGACTGGCACTGGAATCCCTTTTGTTTTGGCGTATTCTATGAGGTCTTTTCTGCCTTTGAACTCCCAGATTCTCCAAGGTGCGATAATTTTTAATTCTGGGGCAAGCGCTTTAAATCCAAGTTCAAATCGAACCTGGTCGTTTCCTTTACCGGTCGCGCCGTGTGAGAATGAATCAGCTTTTTCAGCAAGTCCGACGTCTGCCATTGCTTTTGCGATGAGTGGCCTTGCAAGTGAGGTTCCCAGTAAATATCGCATTTCATAAATGGCGCTTCCCTGAATTGCAGGAAAAATAAAGTCTCTAGCGAATTCCAGCCGCAGGTCTTTAATGATTACTTTAGACGCGCCGGTTTTTTTCCCTTTTTCCTCAAGCCCGGTCAATTCTTCTTTCTGGCCTATGTCTGCACAGAATGCTATGATTTCTGCTCCGTATTTTTCTTTGAGCCAGGCAAGGATTACGGAGGTATCCAAACCGCCGGAATAAGCTAAAATGATTTTTTTGGGTCGAACTGTGTCCATGAAAATCAGATATTCAAATCCTTACATTCTGACAATTAAAAATAATTTTCAGTTTTATCCGTCCATTCATGAAATGATTCCTTTTTACAATTTCTACTTTAGAATTCTATATCCGAGCTTTGCGTTATACGCTGAAATAATCGGATAAATACCAATTTTCCATTTCTTTAAAAATAGATTCAAAAGTCAATTTTAAGGATGGAATTTCTTTTTTTACTACCAGTCAAATTCTTTCTAAGCTTATATCAAAGTATCCATGAATAAATTTGTCACGCACCCCTGCAATTTATTTCCAGGGGGTTAAAGAATATTTCATTTTTAATTCCTCACTTATTTTTTTTTAGGCTTCTCCAATGATTTCGATGCATCTTATTATCGCTTTTCCTAACTCGATTGCTTCACTACGGTTATATTCCTTAATTAGGGGATTGATGCTGTCATCTCCACTAAATCTACTTCCGATTTTAAAAATTCTCTTAATTCAAGCCATAAATTTACTTCGTCAAAATATTATTTTCCATGTTCAAAATGAACTAGAATATCAATATCGCTTTGAAGATTTTCTTCATTTCTAACAGTAGATCCGAAGATTCTGATTTTCGAAGCTCCGTATTTACCGGCAATTCTGTAAATTTCGGGTTTGAATTTTCTCAATTCGTCGAGTTTCAGAAAACTTCAGGATCATTTGAAATTCGGTCTGCGTCTTTCTTTAACGGCAAGCATTCCTTCCCGTAAATTCTCTATGACTCCCGGCGCTTGAAAACTTTTTTTGGTTTCTTCCAGGTATTCTTCGTATCTGAATAAAGATCGTTTGTTTACGTTTTGTTTTGTTTGCCTGACAGCGATGATCGGCAGGCGAAATAACGTGTCCAGTTTTTTTATCGAAAACTTTCTCAGTTCTTCCTTCGTTTCGGCAACATCATCTATCATTCCGACTTCTTTTGCTTCTTTGCCTTTGTAGTTCGCGGCTTCGAGGCATATTTCCGTAACCTTGATCGGGTTGACTGTCTCCTGAATTCTGGCAACAAACATAGCAGGCAACGGAAGGCCGACCAGAACTTCGGTAAATGCAATCCTGCATCCTGTTGACAGCATATACCGGTAATCACTTGCGCTTGTGATAACAGCGCCTCCACCCATGGCATGGCCAGTCACCTCAGTAATCAGAGGTTTATCGAATCGAAGCAGATGTCCGAATAAAATACAGATTCCCCCGACATGCCCCAGCAGCTCCTCGCCGGAGGTGGACAAAAGTGTATCCCCGTCCAGTCCGTTGCAGAAAAATTTCGGATTGTCGGAGGTAAGTATAACGCCTTTTATCTGGTCGTTTTCCTGGATTTCTTTAAGAATATCCTGAAGCTCCTCCATGTTTTGCCTGGTGAGGGAGTTTTGTTCATTCATTTGGAATTTAATTATTTCTGCTTTGCCCCTATCCAATTCTAGGGTTTCTCTACCGTAATTCATAAATCCTCCGGGTCTTTATATTACTTATCAAGAAGCTTGAGTAGTCTGGCTACTTCTTTTGATTATTTTTTCTACTAACCTTCCACCATGCTTCTAAAGCTTGAGAAATTTGAAAAGATTTTAATTGGTTCATTTGTATTTTGAGAGTATCGCGTGCTAATGTAATGGGTTCAAGGGAAGTATTCCAGGTTAATGAAATTTATCGCACTATTGGTTCCAAGCTTCGCTTTTTGAGAGAAGACAAGGGATATACCCTGAATCAGGTTTGTGATTTGATTTACAAAAAATATTCGGCGAGAATCAATCCGAACCTTTTGGGAAAAATTGAACGTGCGGAATCAAAAATTCAAACCCATATTTTTCTTCTATTGTGCAAATTTTACAGCGTGAATTCCTCATTTTTTATGAATGAAAAATTTCAGGATGAGAATACGAAAATTTTTCCCAATTTTGATTCGATGATTGGCTCTGCGGAGGGCAGAGAGCTATTGCTCCGGATTTCGGAAAACTCAGGCTCGATGCAAAAGCTGGAAATTGCGAACGATATTTTGCGAACTCTATTTCCAAAGCTTGACCTATTAATCCACCAGAGGCCGCAGGAAAAAAGCGAGTTTGTTTTGAAAGCCGCTTCTCCTCGACGAGGCAAAAAATAAAAGAATTGAGATTGGAAAGAAATCTAACGCAAGAAGATAGGGATGAAGGCGACAATGGTTCCATTTAGAACAATCCGGAATATTGAAGCCCGCCGATCAAATCCGAGTCTAAAAACAATTTATGACGCTACTGCAAAAACCCCTGATAGGACTTTTTGCATCGCTAGAAAATGAGGATTTTATTGAGTTTTTATACTTCAATTTTTCCAAAAAAATACTTTTTACAGGATGGTCATTTATAAAATGGCTAAAAAGTTACAGATCGAACGCAAGAACCTGCTCGATGTTTGAATGAGTGTAAAGTTTAGAACCGGTATCTTAACACAAAAATCGGAAGATTTTCTCTTTACTTTCCATTGGAACTATGTTATCGGGTTCTGCGATTAGTTGAAATCCTTATAAAGCAATGAAGGCTGAATTCCCTGATTCGCCTGGTATTTTCCCGATTTGTATTCGGTTATATCCCCTTCCACTGTATGATAAAAAATCTGACAAATCTGGACGTTAGGATAGATGACTAACGGATGGATAACGGATATTTCCAGTGTCCAGAATCCTTTAAAGCCCACATCTCCGAATCCCGCAGTAACATGCACATACATTCCAAGCCTTCCAATCGAGGAACGTCCCTCCAGCATTGGAACAAGATTATGAGTTTCTGTGTATTCCAGAGTCCTTCCGAGATAAAGTTTTCCGGGTTCAAGCGTAATCCCGGTTTCCGGAATAATAACTTTTTCCGTAGGATTCGGGCTTTTCATATCAAGAGGAAATCGGGTATAAACGATCATTTCATTGTGAAGTCTCAGATTGTAGGAATTTGGATTCAAAAGCTTTCCATCCCACGGCTCGATGATTATATCCTTCCCGGATCTTTTTAGAATTTCTTTTCCAGTTAAAATCATATTATTAGCCTTCCAAAAGTTTTATTATTTCAGATTTTAATACAGTAAGTTGTCATGAGTTATTGTCCAAATCACCTGATCGCTTACGGAATCATAGCCATGAATAATCCTGTTTCTCAATGCGATAATTTGTTTTTTTCCCGAGATATTGAGCCTGGGATCAAACGATAAAAGTTGATTCATTGCCTCGCCAATTATCTCAAAGCATCTCTCTATCGTTCTTTTTACGGTAAGATCGTTTGAATAATCTTCAAAATTTTTGATTCGTGCAAGATGAAAATCAATTTCTTCCGCATATTGCAGAATATCCATCATATATTTTTTCGGATTCAAAGAATTTCAACCCTCGTATTTTTCAGCTCTTCGATGAAATATGGATTTTTTAATGATTCATATGTTAGCAGATCGATATTACTGTGTAATTGATCTTCGAGACTGAAAAGAATATTCCAATAGCATATTCCGTATTCAATGGGATTAAGTGTCTCATCAATTGAGACTATTACATCAACATCACTCGTCTCATCGAACCTGTCCGTAATTACTGAACCAAATAAATAGGCTTTTTTAACATGATTTGCTGTAAGAATTTTACGGATTATATCAAGTTTATTTTCTATTGCTGAATGTATCATATCACTCGCCTTTAAAGACAGGAGTTCTCTTTTCTTTAAATGCGGTCAAAGCTTCCAGCCTGTCTTTTGTATTCAGAGTCTTTAAGTAAAATTTTCTTTCAATATTTAAGGCATCTTCTATGTTTTTTCCGGAGCCTTCCGCAATTGCGCTTTTTGCCAGACTTACTGCGATCGGCGCTGAGCCGGAAAATTCTTTTGCCAGTGAAAGACTTTTTTCAAGAATCGCGTTTCTGGAACAAGCGTAATTTACAATTCCAAATTTTTCCGCATCGGCTGCATCGATTCTTCGCGCGGAAAAAATCAGTTCTTTCGAACGGGATTCTCCGATTAACCTGGTGAGTCTTTGAGTTCCTCCGGCTCCCGGAATAATTCCAAGCCTCGTTTCAGTTAGGCCGATTTTTGCATGTTCAGAAATTGTCCGAATGTCGCAGGATAAAGCCAGCTCTAGTCCGCCTCCATAAGCATCTCCGTTGATTGCTGCAATTGTGGGGATTTTCATATTTTCCAATTTTGAAAAAACTCTTCTTATATTGTCCAGAAAGTCGAGCACCTCTTCATGGCTCATTGTCGCCCTTTCTTTCAAGTCTGCGCCAGCGCAAAATGCCTTGTCATCAGAGCTTGTGATCACCAGAACACGGATGTTTTTATTTGAAGAGATGTCGTCTAGTGATGAATCTAAAGACTCCAGAAATGACCTGGATATTGCATTTCTATTTTCGGGAGAATTCAAAAAGAGTATGGCAGTGTTTTCTTCAATTTTTATAAGCGTTTTATCAGTCAAAGATTTCGCCCCTAGCAAGAGTTGGATTCAAAATCCCGGTAGTCGCTAAAAACATCAAGAAACAATTGGGTTAAATTTGCAGGGTTTTTGACACCCGTCCTTGCCTTCACAACCCCAGCCTTGAGAAAATAATCTCCACTCTTTCCAGATAGGGCCGTATATCGAATATTTTTTTCAGCGCATCAGAATCCAGAATTGAGGAAACCTCAGAATCCTTGGATAGCCTGTCGCGTAACGTCTCTTTTTGGTCTGCCCAGACTGCCATGGCATGAGACTGGATTTTTTCGTATGCCTGTTCTCTGGACATTTTGCCTTTTTCTATGAGATGAAGCATTGCTTTTTGAGAAAAAATCAGTCCTCTGGTGACGTCTATAGTTCGTTTTGTTGCGTCCGGATAAACGTGGAGATTTTTTAACACGTGGTTCATCTTGCCGAGAATGTACTCCAGTGCAATTGTTGAGTCTGGTAGAATGATCCTTTCTGCGGAAGAATGAGAAATGTCCCTTTCGTGCCAAAGGGGCATGTTCTGAAAAGATACGTTTACATTCGAACGAATAACTCTTGCGATTCCTGAAATTCTCTCGCACACGACTGGGTTTCTTTTGTGGGGCATTGCAGAAGATCCTTTTTGACCTTTTGCAAACGGCTCCTCTACCTCTCTGCCTTCGGTTTTTTGAAGAAGCCGGATTTCGGTCGCCATTCTGTCAAGCGAGGAGGCAGTGATCGCAATTGCGCTCATGTAATTCGCATGACGGTCGCGCGTTATGACCTGGGTTGTGATCGGGTCAACTTCCAGCCCCATCCTGTCGCAGATGAATTTTTCGATTTCCGGATCGATGTTGGAGTATGTCCCGACTGCACCGGAAAATTTTCCGACTGCAATTTCTTTTCGTGCATTTTTCAGCCTTTCCAGATTTCTTTTCATCTCTGCGAAAAACAGCGCAAACTTTAAGCCCAGAGTCATCGGCTCTGCATGAATTCCATGCGATCTTCCGATGCATGGGAGCGCTCTGTATTCTTTTGCTTTTTCTGCAGTTGTATTGATGAGAGTATTTACTCTACCGATTATGATGTCGATTGCCTGAACCATCTGAATACAAAGGGCAGTATCACCGATGTCGGATGACGTAAGTCCGTAATGCACGTGACGTGACGCATCACCGATATATGAGCCGAGGTTTGTAAGATAGGCGATTACGTCGTGCTGAAGTTTCTCTTCGAGTTCCAGAATTTCAGCTACATTGAATTTTGCTTTTGTCTTTATATCCTGAAAATCTTTTTCGGGAATTTCGCCCCGGTTGAATCTTGCTTCGCAAGCTAGTATTTCTATTTCCGTCCAGATTTTGAATTTATTTTCAAGTTCCCAGATTTTTGCAATTTCCGGGTTACTGTATCTATCGATCATTTCAATTCCTCTTATCCTATCGATTTTCATAATTTTAAGTTTGGGATAAAATGCAATTGACTTTTGATTTACAGCGCCGATAAAATGATCTTATGATAAACCGTAGAGAATTCATTAAAATCGGGATTGCAGCAGCAGCCGGAGTAACCGGGCTTACAAAGATCGCTACTTTGGGAGAGCTTGGTTCTCTTATTGCTGGTGAAAGTCAGAGCGATAAATCTTATCAGGTTGCCACGTTTTGTGAAATTTGTTTTTGGAAATGCGGAATGGTCGCAACAGTTGAAAAAGGCAGAGTTACAAAAGTTGAAGGAAATCCCCAACACCCTCTTTCCAACGGCAGACTATGTCCGAGGGGGGCAAGCGCACTTGGCAGTCTCTACGATAAAGATAGATTGAAAAAACCTTTGATCCGGGAGGGCGGGAAAAACGGCAAACAAAAATTCAGAGAAGTGGAATGGGATGAAGCTCTGGATTTTACGGCAAAAAAATTGCAGGAGATCGTGGAGAAGCACGGGCCGGATAAAATTGCGCTTTTTTCTCACGGACACGGAGGATCGTTTTTTAAAACCCTTATGAGTGGAATGGGAAGTAAAATGGTAACGGCTCCGTCTGACGCACAATGCAGGGGACCGCGGGATGCGGGGTTCAAACTTACCTTTGGAGCAGAGGTTGGAAATCCCGAAGCACTGGATATTCCCAATTCGAATTGTATCGCTTTTATAGGATCCCATCTTGGCGAGAACATGCACAATACTGCTGTTCAAGACTTGAGCCATGCGATTGACAGAGGAGCATCTCTGATCACGGTTGACCCTAGATTTTCCACGGTAGCGGGAAAATCCGACTTTTGGCTTCCGGTCAAACCCGGAACCGATATCGCATTACTTCTTGCATGGATGCATGTTTTGATCGAGGAAGATATATGCCAGAAAGAGTATATTGCAAAGAATGCGATTGGATTCGATGAACTGAAAAAACACGTCAAAGAAAAAACTCCCGAGTGGGCTTTCACGATTACAGGAATTGAGCCAGATAAAATTTACAAGACAGCAAGACTTCTCGCAAAAAATGCTCCGGCATCGATTGTTCATCCGGGACGTCATGTGGTATGGTATGGAAATGATACGCAGAGAAGCCGCGCAATTGCAATCGTGAATGCCCTTCTCGGAAATTGGGGGAAGAAGGGGGGTTTCTATCTTCCTTCGAAGTATCCTTTGAAGGAAATCCCTCTTCCTGATTTTCCCGAACAGAAAAAATATCATTTTCCGGAAAGCATGACTTATCCTCTTGCTTCATTTATTCCTTCTCAGGAGGTTGTGAAGGCTTCCATACCAGGTGAAAATGGAATTGCGGATGGAGCTCAGATTCGATCGTGGATTGTTTACGGTTGTAATATTCCGCTCACGATTCCAAATCCCGCGATGGTTCAAAAAGCCATGCAAAGCCTCGATTTACTGGTTGCTGTGGATATATTGCCTGCGGAAATTACCGGGTGGGCGGATGTTGTGCTGCCTGAGTGTACATTTATGGAGCGATTTGACGATCTGGACGTTAGGCCTAATCGCACCCCATTTGTCGCGATACGACAGCCTGTTGTGGACCCTATGTATTCTTCAAAGCCTGGATGGTGGATTGCAAAAAATCTTGCAAAAAGAATTCAGGTAAACGGTTCGAGCCTGGAAAAATATTTTCCATTCGGGGATATTGAAGAACTGTTGAGTAGAAAAGCAAAAGCATCCGGAATCGATTACAAGCTTCTGAAAGAGAAAGGATGTCTTGTGAAAAAAGTAGATACTGTCTATGACAATTCTGCCTCCGGCACTTTCGGGACTCCATCGAAAAAGATCGAGTTGTATTCTAAGACACTACTAGAGCTGGGATTTGATCCGGTTCCCGATTACAAACCGGAAGAGGAGCCTCCTGAAGGGTACTACAGACTTTTATTCGGAAGGCATCCTGCGCACACTTTTTCCAGAACTACGAATAATTCAGTGGCGCTCGAGATTTTTCCGGAGAATGAACTCTGGATAGATTCTGAAATGGCAAAAATCTACAGGGTGAAAGAAGGGTCGTATGTAGTCCTGGAAAATCAGGACGGAGCTAAAAGCGGAAAAATCAAAGTGAAGCTCACAAACCGGATTCGTCAGGATTGCGTGTATATGGTTCATGGATTCGGAAGAAGCGATAGGCGAATTACCAGGGGTTATGGAAAAGGAGCCTCAGATTCTGATCTGATTACCAGATACAAAGCGGATCCGATTACGGGTGGAACGGGCATGAATGTGAATTTTGTTACGATCGTAAAGGTTAGTTAAGGAGAACTATGGCAAGATATGCAATGGCGATTGACGTTGAAAAATGCGTGGCGTGTAACGCATGCGTGATCGCATGTAAGAATGAAAATAACGTTCCTGACGGATATTCCAGGGAGTGGACTGTTCAGATTGTTGAAGGAAAATTCCCGAATCTGACAATGGAAAATTACTCCGAAAGATGTCACCATTGTTCCAACCCGCCATGCGTGTATTGTTGCCCGACAGGCGCTTCTCACACGATTGATGGGGGAATAGTGAGGGTAGACGCTGACAAATGTATCGGCTGCAAAGCGTGCGTTATCTCCTGTCCCTATGATGCACGTTATGTGCATCCCGACGGCTATGTGGACAAATGCACTTTCTGCGATCACAGGGTCAAAGACGGGAAAAATCCTGCGTGTGTAGAAATATGCCCTACGTTCTGTCTGACCTTCGGCGATACGGATGATAAAAAAAGTTCCATCTCCAAACTTCTGAAATCCCGAAATCACAAAAGACTGAAAACAGGAGCAGGAACCGAACCGAATTTATATTTTTTACACGGAAAAACAGGGAGGAAAAGATAAATGGATAGTGTGGAAATTACAATTAACAGACATAATCCCCATATCGATCCTGTTTTAAGTTTGTGGAGATGGGAGATTCCGGTTTACCTTTTTTTGGGAGGTTTGACAGCAGGGATACTGGTGATCTCCGGAATTTTGTATTTGCTGAAAAAAGAAGACAAATTTCCCTTTGCGACAAAACTTGCTCCGATTTTTGCACCACCTTTACTTGCGTTAGGCATGTTGTTTTTATTTCTGGATCTTGAGCATAGGCTTTATGTGTGGAGACTCTATCTGACGTTTCAGTGGACTTCCCCGATGTCCTGGGGTTCGTGGGCATTGATTTTGATTTTTCCGTCTTCGATTGTATTCGGGATAATGCAACTGGAATCGGATTCTAGAAATCGTGTGAGAGCATATCTGCAAAATTTTCCGGTTCTGAAAAGTCTTATGGGTTTTGTGATTTCAACTCTCGACAAAATTTATAATGCACTGGATGAAAAAAAAAGATTCCTGCCTTATCTCGCAGCGATAAATATTGTGATGGGAATCTTTATCGGAATTTACACCGGAATTCTACTCAGCTCGTTTATTTCCCGTCCTTTCTGGAATACTCCTCTTTTGGGCGTACTCTTTTTAACTTCCGGGATTTCTGCCGCTAGCGCGTTCATGATGCTCGGAACAAAAACGGAAGGAGAAGAGCATACGATGGCAAAACTGGACATTCTATTTTTGATAGTGGAACTTTTTCTTCTCATTCAGATTTTTATCGGGTTCTTTACTTCAAGCCACTATCATAATGATGCGGGTAGAATGATATTCGGAGGAAGTTACACCGGGGTATTCTGGATGCTTGTTATCATGCAGGGAATTCTTTTTCCGTTATTTTTGGAAATTATGGAATTGAAAAAAGTTTTTAAATTCAAATACATCACTCCTGTTTCGGTTCTTACCGGAGGTTTTTTGTTGCGGGTGATGTTTGTTTATCTCGGACAGATGTCCAGAACAGGGTTAATGCTATGAGTGAAATAAAAAATACGGAAGTAAAACCATACTGGCCTCCCTATCTCGCAGGAGCAGGCTTGGGCCTGGTGCTATTGGCATCGTTTGTTTTCATGGGACGAGGACTCGGTGCGTCAGGCGCATACACCCGCATATCTGCGTACTTCATGAAAATGGTTTCGTCCGAGCACGCATTCAGCCTAACGTATCTTCAGGAATATCTGAAAGATGATTACCATGTATTGAATGAATTTCTAGTATTTATGCTTGCCGGAGTTTTTGTCGGAGGATTTATCAGCGCTGCATTCGGTGGAAGAGTAATTCCGGGAATTGAAAAAGGCCCCACATTTCCTGTGTGGGGTAGACTGGTACTTGCATTTTTTGGAGGAATCGTGTCTGCATTCGGAGCAAGACTTGCAAGAGGCTGCACATCCGGGCAGGCTCTTACGGGTGGTGCGTCACTCGCTCTCGGTTCCTGGGTATTTCTTGTATTTGCATTTGCAGGCGGTTACGCTCTTGCTTATTTTGTAAGGAGGCAGTGGAAATAATATGGCGCCATTGATAAAGTATGAATATTTCGGCCGTGAGTTCGGAATTATTCTTGCGATGTTTCTCGGATTCGGATTCGGATTTTTTCTGGAAAAGGCAGGATTCGGATCCGGAAAGAAGTTATGCGATGTGTGGTATGGAAGGGATTTTGCCGTGATCCGTGTCATGTTTACCGCAGTCGTTGTTGCAATGCTTGGAATTTTCGGAATGCATTACGCAGGACTGATGGATTTGGATCAGCTGTATATCAATCCGACTTTTCTATATGCACAGATCGTGGGAGGTTTTTTATTGGGGGCGGGATTTTCCATCGGCGGATATTGTCCCGGAACTTCTGCCGTTGCAATTTCTTCCGGGAAACTGGACGGCCTGGTTTTTACTATAGGATTTCTTGTCGGCATAGTATTGTTCAGCGAGATGTTTCCGGTGTTTGAGAATTTGTACAATTCAGGATCGATGGGGAGAAAATTTCTTTATGAACCGTTCGGAATTTCTCCGGGGCTTGCGGTATTTCTAGTCGTACTCATGGCTATCGGAACTTTTGTGTTTGTTGGCTGGATTGAAAAAAAAGTAAATAAAGGAAAAGAGTCATGAATATTTTAAAATCCATTTGGGAGAAAGCTCCCTATATCGCAATTTCTCTCGGAGCGATTATTTTTATCGCATCCATTTTTTCAAATCGGGATGCTCCGAAAGTTTTTGCAATAGACAACAAGAATATCAATCGCACGATTACGCCTGAGGATCTTGCGTTATTCTACATCGAGAACAAGAAAGATTTCGAAGTTTTGGACCTGAGAAATCTGGAGAGTTATGAGAGAGGCCATGTAAAAAATGCGATCTCCTGTCCGGCATGTCATGTGAGTAAATCGGATGCAAAGGATAAGCAAAAAGCAATGCCAGATTTCACCAAAAAAATCATAATCTATACCCAAACCGGGAAGGAGCCGGTTCAACTACCGAGAGTCTTAGCTTCTCATACGAATCTTTTTATGCTAACCGGAGGTTATGAGGCATGGGAGAACCGTATCATGCAGCCTGAGACAATTCTGGAGGATGATTCGGACGAGGAAATAAATCGCAAGAAAAGGCAAAATGCAATTTATAAATATTTCACCGGAAAGGAAGAACAGCAACCGGCATCTCCCGTCAATGAAACAAAATCCATTAAGAAGAAAACGACTCACAGCCTGGGCAAATCGGAGGGCTGTTAGGTTTTTAACCAGGTAAATATATTTTTATTAAGTTTGAAATTTTTTAGTCTGGTTCTTTTTATCACAACTTTCTTTGCTGGGTGCAACCGGTTGAACGATAGTGGAGGCTCATGCATTACGTGTCATGATAAAAAGCACAGCTTGCAAACTCATTCAAAAGTAGATTGTATACAATGCCACAAAGGCGACAACGCTTCGATCGATAAAGCCAAATCTCATTTTGGGCTTGTTGCGTTTCCGGGAAATCTATCGAATGTAGATAAAACATGCGGCATGTGCCATCGTGATGATACAGATAGAGTTCACAAATCTCTGATGACAACAAATTCTGGAATGATTGAAATTACCCGCAAAGTATTCGGAGAAACTTCTGATTCAGGTAAACATTCCGGATTTAAAAACCTCGATCCGAAAAACAGTCCTGCTGATTCCTACTTCTCGCAGCTTTGTGCGTCATGTCATCTCGGTAGGGAAAAGAAAAGCATTGGAGCTTCAAAAGGTTACGAAAAGGGTGGAGGTTGCCTTGCATGCCATCTGGAATACAAGGATAAAAAAAAGCATCCAGAAATTGTAAAGAAGCCCAAAGATTCGGCATGTTTCAATTGTCATTCCAGGTCCGGAAGAATTTCACTGAATTACAACGGACTCATAGAAATGGAGGCTGCCGACAAAAGTCAAATTGTTTTGCAAATGGAAGACGGCAGAAAGTTGAAAAAAGGCGTTGAAGACATTCACAAAACGAAAGGGATGTCCTGTGTAGACTGCCACAAATCAATGGACGTTATGGGAGACGGGAAAAACCATTTGGATAAAAGAGATGCAATCTACACAAAATGTGAATCGTGTCACGATTTACCCGGAAGCAAAAACCACAATGAAAATCACGGGCGATTGCATTGCACGTCTTGCCATAACGTCTGGTCTCCAAACTGTTTCGGGTGTCACATAACGTATAATCCTGAAAAGAAAGGATACAGTCATCTGTCGGAATCCGCAGAAAATGGACGTTGGATCGAAGAGGCAGGCGAAACATTTGTTAAATCCCCGGTACTTGGCGTTACTGGTGATGGAAAAATCCGCCCCTTTATTCCTGCAATGAAATTGACGATAGACAAGTCCGGGTTCACCGGCAAAAAAGAAAAATTGATTCGCCAAAATTTATTTGCGCCCTCCTTTTCGCACACGATTACTCGAAAAGGAAGGGGTTGTGCATCATGCCACAAAAGTTCCTACTCGCTCGGATTTGGAGAAGGGAGGATTTTTCTTAAAAACAATTTCTGGGAATTTACCTCGGAGTATAGAAAGGAAAATGGACTACCTCAAGATGCTTGGATTAAACCGTTTCAGGAAAAATATGATCCGGGTGACCACAGTATCAGAAAAGATAACAGGCCTTTGGATAAATCAGAACAAATCCGGATTTTGGAAGTCGGTAAGTGTCTCGATTGCCACACGGGCAACGAAAAGTTTTTTTTAGATTTTACGAAGAATAAAAATTACTCACATATCAAGTAAGGCATATCAGAAAATTGTTGCCCTAATTGCCCTTCGCGCATAATTTGAATAACTAATGATTTTATTTTTCAAAAAATATTCTATTGTTTTGTGGATATGTTTTCTAGTTATTTTATTTTTATTTTTTTCAAAAAATATCATTAAGAATTTTCATGGGCCGATATACGGTTACGGGGATACGAATAATTGGGAACATACGGGGTATTTCTTGTCCGAACACCTCAGACTTTTTCCTTATCCGAAAATAGAATTTCAAAATAATGGAACGCTTTATCCTTTCGGCTCCAATCATGTTTTTCAATCCTGGAATTTTGAAAAAGATTTTTTTTGGCTTATTTTTTATGCAGTCTTCGGGAACGGCCCTTGGTTAAAATATTACTATTTATTATCTGTACTATTTACCTGTGGTGGTTCTTTTTGGTTATTAAGGCAAGCCTTTTCGATAAATAAGAGTTTTGCGATTTCTATACTTCTCACCTTTTTCAATTTTTATTCTATCTTAAAATATCCATATCATCTGGTGTATTCCGATATCCATTGGATCATACTTCCCGTACTTTTGGATTATATAATTTTGCATTTGTATTTTCATGAGAAAGAATTTTCTGTGAAGCTATTCTTTTTTCGTCTATTATTTACGGTATTGAGCCTGGGTTCCGAACTTGGATATATTGCCGGTTTTAATCTTACTTCTTTTGTTTTCACCTATGCCTATTTGATATTTCAACTCTCGCGTGAGAAAAAAATGGGTTTGGCATGGAATGGGATTATTTTGTTTATTCAAGGGAATCGAAAATTCAGCGCGGCAATTTTTGCCTCAACTACTGTAATTTTCTTATTTTATTCGAATCTTATTGTTCAGGTTTTGATCCATGCCAAGTCTCTCCCAATGGGAGAAATTTCTGAAGGTGTCTGGTGGTCAAATCCGCTAAGAATCATCCTTCCGATTTTTCCACATTTTATGACATCGTCTAACTTTTGGGAAAATCTTTTCATGGACTCACCTGAGGGAATAGCTTCCGGGAGTATTGGTTGGTTTTTATTGCTTTCCGGTTTACTTGGACTGATTCATTCCAGAAAGAAAATTACTGCGTTCTATCCATTCCTATTCCTTTTGATATTCTTGCTATCTTACCATCCAACGAAATTTCCGGTCTTAAAGATTTTTCCCTGGTTTCAATATATGAGGGTATCCGGACGGATTACTTTTTTAACGCCTGTTCTATTTTCGATTTTTGCAACTGGAATCGATTTTGAGAAATTTAGATCGAGAATAGGGAAGTTGGTTTTTGCCGCACTTCTGGTTATCGGTTTGACCGAATTGAATCATGGCTATCGTTTGCGGCTGAGTATTGATTCGAATTTGCCAAAAGATTTTTATCCTTATATGGAAACTATCAGGAATTCAAAAGGAGAAGCTTTGCTGGACTGGCCATTTTGCATTTATGGCGCCAATTTTGATACTCGCCTTTGTCCTTATTATCCGGTAACCATAGGCGCATACAGCTTTACGAAATTTCATCACAAAAAAGTAATCGGCCAATATTACGGCCGTGTGCATACCTCTCAGATTCAGCCGTTTTTGGATTATGGCTGGCCAGGCCTTTTTCTGCACGATGAGCGTTCTCAGCCTCTTTTTCCCCAACAAAAAAGGTGTTTTAATGAAGAAGAATGGAAAAAATTCGAAGAATTTTACAGAAAATATGATTTTTCTGGGATTAATCTCTATACGGATGTCCTTGGAAAAGAATGCACGGAAAAGTTTTATCAAAAATTCGGCAATCCGGTTGGCCAAACCAGGATTCCCTATTCGGGAAATATGGTATTTATCCCAAAGCACAAAACCGAATAAATTTTTTAAAAAAACACTATACAAAATTATGCTTAAATTATAATATGTCTTTAATGCTACTTAGGCCGGTGTTTGGTTCTCCGGAGAAAATTGCAAAAAAAAGATTTTTTTTTATTTTTGTGCAATTCTTTGTGAAGATTTGTCTGAGTATTATGGCATAATGAAATGGATCAAAAGTGAAAAACTTGCAGGAAAGGCGAAATTTTTAGAAATTTTTTCGTAAGAAGCTTTAAAAATTTTACCTACATAAATATAAACGAATAAGGACTATAAACAGATGAAGAAAGCCAAAGAAGAAAAATTAGAAGAAGCGCAAAACGCTAAAAATGATGAGAAAAAACAGGCAATTGATGCTGCGGTAAGCCAGATCGAAAAGCAATTTGGGAAAGGCTCGATTATGAGGCTTGGAGGGAACACAGATTCCAATGTGATCCCAGTGATTTCTACCGGGTCATTGGATCTGGATATAGCCCTTGGAATAGGCGGGCTCCCAGTTGGAAGAATCGTAGAGATATACGGCCCTGAGTCTTCCGGAAAGACCACTTTGATGCTTTCTGCAATTGCGGAAGCTCAGAAAAAAGGGGGAATTGCGGCTTTTATAGATGCAGAACACGCCCTCGATCCATCTTATGCTAAAAAATTGGGCGTGAATGTGGAGGATTTACTGGTTGCTCAGCCGGACACGGGTGAGGAGGCACTGGAAATCTGTGAATCATTGGTCAGAAGTAATGCGATTGACCTTATTGTAATTGATTCGGTTGCCGCTCTCGTGCCGAAGGCCGAAATCGAGGGCGATATGGGGGACTCCCACATGGGATTGCAGGCAAGACTTATGTCTCAAGCTCTCAGAAAATTGACCGGAACCATCTCGAAGTCCAACACTACTGTAGTATTTATCAACCAGATTAGGATGAAAATCGGGGTCATGTTTGGATCGCCGGAGACTACAACCGGGGGAAATGCCCTGAAATTCTATGCAAGCGTTCGGATGGACATCCGAAAGATTGAGACCCTAAAAGATAAGGAAGACCCGTATGGCAATAGAGTTAGGGTAAAAGTAGTGAAAAATAAGTGCGCCCCTCCTTTCCGGCAGGCTGAATTTGACATTTTATTCAATTCCGGGATTTCCAAAGAGGGTTCTTTGATCGATCTTTCAGTTAAACATGACCTGATTGTCAAGGGTGGATCCTGGTATTCTTACAATTCCGAGAAAATTGGGCAGGGGAAAGAGGCCGCGAAGGCGTTTCTGCAGGAGCACCCGGAAATTGCTATGAAACTTGAGGAGCAAATTCGGGATTTGAACGACCTCCCACGGCAAAATAGCCAAATACCGGCAATTTCTGTCAAGACTGCAAATCCGGAAAAACCCGAAAAAATTGAAAAAAATTCGCAAAAAAAGAATTCCGGACTTGAAGAAGAGCTTGAACCAATTGAAGCTACCGGATAGATTAGATTTAAGGCTTTCTTTTTAGAAACTATGGACGCCGGGCCTAAAAAGCCCGGCTTTTTTTTAGACTGGCTGACCGGGAATTTATCGAAAAATGAATGTATCAATCATTGGGGCCGGCGGGCTTACCGGAAGAGAACTGATTTCTTTATTGGCTCACCATCCGAATATCGAAATTTGCCACATCACAAGCAACAAAACCGCAGGATCTAAACTTTCCGATGTATTTCCTACCATTAGATATAGAAAAGATCTAGTGTTCAAAAAACACGAAGACGAAATTCCAAAAGATTCACTTGTAGTTCTTGCAGTTCCGAATGAGGTGTCTTTGGAATTTACCCCAAGACTTTTGGAAAATGGCCACAAGGTTATTGATCTGTCCGGCTCTTACCGGCTTCACGATAAAGAAATATTCGAGAAATACTATAATCTAAAGCATAGTTCTTTCCATCTGATGAACGAAGTCGTGTTTGGCCTTCCCGAAATTTTTCGCGACAGGATAAAAAATGCAAAATTTGTTTCGAACCCGGGGTGTTACTCTACCTCAGCAATTTTGCCTATTTTTTTTCTGGGTGAACTGAGAAAAAAAATCAAGTCGCCGATTGTGATTGATTCGAAATCCGGAGTGAGTGGGGCAGGTGGACGGACGGAGGATGTTGGTTTTACATTTACGAATACATATGAAAATTTTCGGGCATACAAGATTTTCAATCACCAGCATTTTCCGGAAATGGAAGAATATGCGAAAGAAGGCTGTGGAAAGAATTTGAAGATTATTTTTACTCCTCACTTGCTGCCAATCTACAGGGGAATCCTGTCTACGATGGTAATTCAATTTGAAGAGAATAATTCTGTTGCAGCCATCGAAAAAGAATTTGGTAGATTTTCTAAAGAGCCATTTATCAGATTTTATAAGACTCCCGAAGAGATTGAGTTGAAAAATGTCCAAAATTCGAATTTTCTGGACATCGGATACAAATTGAATGGGAATGTGCTTATTTTAGTGTCTGCTTTGGACAATCTGGTAAAAGGCGCTGCTGGCCAAGCTTTGCAAAATATTAATCTGATGCTTGGGTTGGATGAAAGAAAAGGATTGATAGATTTTGCATAGTCTATAGTTTTTCTTTTTAAGAAACCAATCCCAAATAATAACGGAAAATAGAATATGGAAAAAGAAAGCATTTATCATCTGATTAGAGATGTTGCGGCAACTTACGCAGAAAGGCCGATGTACTGGGTCAAAGACGACTCGGGGGAATACAATGGAATCCGTTATGCTGAATGGTATGAGGATCTGAAAAGACTGTCCAGCTTTTTGATTTCTGAAGGTGTGGAAAAAGGGGATAGGGTAGGGTATCTTTGCGATAATAGGTATGAGTGGCTTTTGTGCAGCCTTGCGGTTGTTACCACCGGGGCAGTGGATGTGCCGAGGGGATGTGACGCTACCCCTGAGGATATTAAATATATTCTCAATCACACGGAAGCAGAAATTATTATTCTGGAAAATGAAAAAGTTCTAAAAAAAATCACTTCAAACGGGAATGAATTTTCCCATATCAAAACAGTTATACTGATAGAGAATGAAGATAAGTTCAAAAACCTAGATGAGCATAAGAAAAAGCTTCCCAAGGCAAAATTCATATTTCTAAAAGAAGCCATTGCCTTGGGGGAAGGTTTTATAAAAAAAAAGGGGATCAAGGAATACGAAAAAAGAGGTGAGGCTTGCGAGCTAATGGACCTCGCAACAATTATTTATACCTCCGGAACAACCGGCGCTCCAAAGGGAGTGATGCTTACCCACAGGGCTTTTACCTGGGAAATATACCAGCTCCAGAACTATCTTCCGATTTCTTACAGGGACAGGACTTTGATTTTTCTTCCACCCTGGCACATTGCCGAAAGATTGCTGGAAACTGCGCTGATTGCCTGGGGCGCTTCCATGGCTACAAGCTCAATCCCGACAATTCCACAGGATATTCAGAAAGTAAAACCGACCGTGCTGGTTTCCGTTCCGCGGCTTTGGGAGGGGATGTACAAAAAGATTTTTGATAATGTGAAAAAAGCTCCTCCGGTGAATCAGAAGCTCTTTAACTTTGCTCATTTTGTAGTTATGAAATACAGAAATCTTTTGGATACTGCGCTCGACAATTATGTTACTACTGTTCCGGAAAACGAATCCGAAAAAATGATCAATCGGCTGGTTGCCGCAATCTTACTTATCCCTTTTTTCCCTTTGAATAAAATTGCTCAGGCAATCATGCAAAAAGTGAAAAATGTTCTTGGCGGGCAGATGAGATTTGCGTTATGCGGCGCCGGTGCAATGCCGGAGCACGTCTCCGTATTTTTTAGGGCGATCGGGATTCCGATTATTGAAACTTATGGTATGACGGAAACCACAGGTGTTTCCTGTCTTGGCGAGGCGATTTGCCCGAAGATAGGCGCGATCGGAAAAGTGATGCCGGGTGTGCAGATTAAACTTCTGGATGAAAAAAACAGAGTTGTGACAAAACCAGGAGATAAGGGAGTTGCTTGGCACAAGGGGCCTCACATCACTATCGGCTATTACAAGAATGAAGAGAAGACCAAGGCCGCACTCGTTGACGGTTGGCTGGATTCCGGAGATATTCTTACCTGGACTACTACGGGAGAATTAAAATTTGCCGGTCGGGCAAAAGATACTATTGTTCTATCTGGTGGTGAAAATCTGGAACCGGGTCCGATTGAAGGCAAACTAGCAGAATCCAATTTTGTGAATCAGGTAATTGTTGTCGGGCAGGATAGAAAAAATTTAGGCGTAATTATAGTGCCTGCTTGGGATACGGTTAAGGAACACTTTAAGTCTTTAGGCAAAGAGATCAAAACCGATCCGAAGGATTGGAATAAGGATCCGGCGATTGTAAAATTCTACAAAGATATAATTAAGGAAAAAGTGAATAACGACCCAAGCTTTAAAGTCTTTGAAAAAGTTTCGAATCTCCACATTCTTCATAAAGAATTTGAGAAAGGTGTTGAAATGACGGAAACTATGAAGCTGAAAAGAAATGTTATCTTCGATATGTATGCAAAAGAGATCGATGATATGTACAGATCTTCCAAGGATGATTGATAAAACAAACCTCCTTTTCTGTGGAGCGTTTGAAGGCGAAATAGACCTACTGTTGCAAAATAAATTTCCGGCCCTGATTACCGGGGTCGGGATTTCTGCTTCTATTTTTCATCTACAAAAATACCTCTATGAGACCGGGCAAAAGCCGGAAATACTGTTTTGCGGATCGTGTGGAATATATGATGCAAAGAAATATGCGTTAGGCGAAATTGCCTATTCGAATAGATTTGTTTACAAGGAGATTGCCGAGATCTACGGTTTGGTAAAAATCCCGGACTTGGTTCAGAAAGAAATAAAAACGGAGTTTTCCCCGAATATCGGGAAATTACTAAATAGTCAGCTCAAGAGAGGCATAACAAATTCGACCAATTCGATTACGATTCAGGATATTGAACCGGAGAAACGGGGTTTATTTAATGGCCTGGATTTTGAAAATATGGAATCTTTTGGGCTGGCCTATGTAGCGGAAAAATTCGGGTTGCAATTCACTGCACTCTTTTCGATCACGAATTATGTGGGAAAATCGGGCAGCGACGAATGGAGAAAAAACTGGAGGGGCTATTCAGATAGATTGCAGCAATTTTTAATGGCCCAGTTTGGATGATTATGCGGAGTATTGCGGTAATTCACAGAATTTCAATTGATTTTTTATCCTTCTATAAAACACTAAATCCTAGTTATGGAACTAACTGCAAATAGTGTAATTCAGATATTTCAGAATTCGGTTATCGCCTGGCATGAGAATGAATCGGAGGCCTCCAATCCTTTCCCAGATGGAACCCTCGAATTCAAACTCTTTAAAAAGAATCAGATTGATACGATTCAATGGCATGTCGAGGATGAAATCAGAAGGCCTGATATACCGGATAAAGAGATCGTTAACCTCAAGCGGAAAATCGATAAATTGAATCAGGAACGGACGGATACCGTTGAATGGCTCGATGACTATCTTGTGAAAGAGTTTGAATCTGTTCCCAGAAAGCAGAATGCAAAAATGAACTCCGAGACACCCGCATGGCTCATTGATAGGATGAGTATTTTAGAACTTAAAATCTACCACATGAACGAAGAGACCAAGCGAAAAGATGTTTCCGATTCTCACATACAAGCCTGCCAAAAGAAACTAGATGTTCTAATGGATCAACGAAAAGATATGAGCGGGTGCCTGAATGATTTATTCCAGGACTTGAGCAATGGCGTGAAATATATCAAAGTTTATCGTCAAATGAAAATGTACAATGATCAGAATTTGAATCCTGCTCTATACAAAAAAAAATAGAATGAATCTTCTCGTAGCTAGATTTTCTGCAATGGGTGATGTTGCCTTGCTAACGCCTGCGCTTATTGCAGTTGCCGCAAAATATCCGACTGTTCAGATTACGCTGGTTACCAGAGGAAACTATACCCCGTTTTTTTATAACATACCGAATGTGCATGTATTGGGTATTAACTTGAAAAAATACCGCGGTATTTTCGGGCTTTGGCGGCTTTTTAAAGACTTGAGAAAACTCGGTCCCTATTCCCAGTTTATCGATCTTCATTCTTCGCTAAGGACAAAAATTTTCAAACTATTTTTTAAATTTTACGGAGTTCCTACATTTACAATAGTGAAAGGCCGCAAAGAGAAATACCTGCAAACTCGCAGAAAGAATAAAGTCCTCAATAAATTGCCACATACGGTAGACCGGTACTTGAGCGTTTTTGCAAATGCGGGATTTCCAGCAACTCCCAGGAAGGGGCCGTGGATCAATGTGGACTCCGAATCGAAAATTTTTGCAAGCGAGTATTTTAAGAGCATAGGAATCGGAAAAAAAGATACTATGTGGATCGGATTTGCTCCATTCGCTGGTCACAAGCTGAAAGAATGGCCCCACTATAAATCGAAAAATTTAATCCAATTGATCAAGTCAGAATTCAATGCAAACATATTCCTGTTTGGTTCGAAAGAAGAAAAGGGAATTATGACGGAACTGATAGACAATACCCCAGGATGCTATATTGTTTCCGGAGGAAAATACGGAATCAAGGGCGAGATAGGCATAATGGAAAAACTGGACATTATGATCGGAATGGATTCGTCTAACGTCCATATAATGGCGCTCTTAAAAAAACCGGTAATCGGATTGTACGGAACCACTCACCCTTTGTCCGGATTTGGCCCTTACGCGCAGGACGATGTGGGAGTGCTCCAGATAGAAAATCTCCCGTGCAGGCCGTGCAGTATATTCGGAGATACCGAATGCTACCGGAAAGATTTTGCATGCATGGAAATGATCGATCCGATGGATGTAATCCGCAGAATCCGGCTGATTCTCAATATCAATACGCTCTGGTAATTATTCCCACTTTGTGATTTCTTTTTTCAGGTTTTCTACTATTTCAGAATAAGCCTTACCTACTGCTTCAGATTTTTCTTGATTCAGAATCGGATTGCCGCTTTCTCCGGATTCCATAATTTCTAGCAGAAGAGGAACTTTTCCGAGTAAAGGCGACTGAAAGGAACTGGAAAGTTTTTCTCCCCCACCGGATGAAAAAATCTTGGACGGCTTGTGGCAATGAGGGCAGATGAATTCACTCATATTTTCAATTACTCCGAGAATCGGAATTTTTACTTGTGAGAACATTGCGCCGGCTTTGGAGGCATCTAAAAGCGCTACATTTTGCGGAGTAGTAACGATCACAACCCCATCCAGGTCAATCAATTGAGCCAATGAAAGCTGAACGTCGCCCGTTCCCGGTGGGAGGTCAATCAATAGATAATCCAGCTCTCCCCAGACCACATCATACAAAAATTGCTCAACCGCTTTTCCGAGCATAGGACCTCTCCAGACTACGGGTTGATCCTCATTGACAAGGAAAGAAAAGGATATGATCTTGAGCCCGTATTTTTCCAAAGGATAAATTCTGTCCTCTTCGGCTTTCAGGGCAACTTTTCCGTTAATTCCAAAAAGTTTTCCAACGGAGGGGCCATAGATGTCTGCGTCCATGACACCAACTTTGTATCCTTGCTTTGCGAGAGTGATTGCAAGGTTTACTGTGACGGTGGATTTTCCGACTCCTCCCTTTCCGGATCCAACGGCTATAATCTTTTTGATTCCTGGAATTTTATTTTCTTCTTCAAATTTGAGGTTCGGATCGACTTCGAATTTAATTTTGTATTTTACCGATTTATCGATTTTCGTAAGGTTTTGCCGGATCGATGCTTCAAGGCCTATCTGCAATTTTCGGTCTGCGTTAGGCGTTTTCAAGATAATCTCAAAAGCCCCATCGGATCCCTGAATAGATTGAATCATTCCTAGGGAAGCGATGTCCCTTTTCAATGCTGGGTGAGGAATTTTTGCAAGCTCTTCTTGAATTTTTTCTTTAGTAATTGAACTCATTTGTTTTCCTTTTACTCTGTTTAAGTTAATCCACCGTCATTTTGCAGCGGAAGATTTTTTTGGGACAAAGCATCCCGAACTTTAAATTAGACTCTGACAGAATCAACTTAACCAATTTTTTTTGAGTGTAAATCGTCAAGCGAATTCGGATACAATATCGGATTGCCTTGAATCATTTTTCTATCTTTTTCAGAATACACGAATCTGGAGAAACTGGCGCTTTTTCCCTGAATATCTATAACGTGAAATCCGCTGTTGTGTGAATGATCGGATACTCTGGAACTGGATGCGGAATTTACAATATCGAAAGGAATTTCCTTGTCGGAAAGTTTTATCCAATTCGAATGGACATGCCCGTGAAGATATACGATAGGCGAAATTGCTTTCAGCCCTCTAATGACCTCATCTCGATTTATCAGCCAATGGAAAGAAGACTCGTGTTTATTTTCCGGATTCCAGAGAGGGTGGTGACACACTATTACTGGATTTTCTCCTCCGATTTTTTTCAAAAGTTCTTCCGTCATCGAAACGATTCTTTTATCCACGTAGCCGGTTGCTTTGACTAGGGAGTTCGGAAAATTTGAATCCCATCCCACAATTAACCGATTCTTAATTTTTTTGTAACGGAGATAAGTGTTTTCTTTCTCGAAGGATTTATCCCCGGTGAATTTTCCGAAATACTTCTCGAATAAATCGACGGGGAAAACGGCCCTTTTCACATACCTGTCGTGGTTTCCCGGTATTACAAAAGTTCTTTCATCCATCAAAGGGCTTAATCGTTCGAAGGCTTTTTGAAATTCAGTTTCCGAAGAAACGTTTGCCACGTCCCCAGAAATTACCAGGCAGTCGTAATCGAGGCTCTTGACCTTTTCTAGAATTGCCGTAAATATTTCTTCCGGATATTTTTTCTTTCTGCGGAGCGCATAGCTGATGTAGCCGAGAATCATTTTTCCCGAAAGGGAGTGTATAGGAATAGAAGTCGGTAAATGAATATCTGATATGTGTACAATCTTCATTATTGGGACAGAACTTCCATTACACCAAGGATTTGGCCTTTTTTAACATTGGAGCCTTTTGAAGCCAAAATCTCCAGAATGCGCCCCTTGTACGGAGATTCGACCGGAAATGCCGCCTTATCGGTAACTAATTCCAGAATTTCCTGGCCTATTTCGACATCCTGCCCCTGCTTTACATACCAAAGAGCCAGCTCTATCTTTTCCGCATCCCCTAAATCGGGAGTTAGTAATTCAAATCGAGTCGGTTGTTTTACCATGATTCTAACTATATTAAAAAATTTCCTACTTGCATTCCTTATGGCATTTTGGACAAATACATTAAAAAGAAAACAAAAAATGGCAAACGGAAAAAAATATCTGAAAAGAGACGAAATCTTAGCTCAAATTGACAATCTAATCCAGAGAAAAAGTTTCCACCTGGAAATCAGGGGCCTGACCAGGGAAACTCGAGATTGTCTCTCACAACTTCTGAATGGTGTTCTGGAGAAAATAGGGGCGAATCCTCTTGCCTCCTTTCATATATTCAGCGGGCTTATGGAAGCTCTGTTGAACGCATTGAAGGGGAATATTCGGTATGTTATATTCAAGGATGAGCTTTATAAAAAATTGCTTCAAAAAGAGAAAGACGAAGAGGAAACCGAGCATCTACTTCAAGTAATTCTGGATACTAGCCCCCTGCGGGACGCAATGCAAAGATACATCGTGCCGGATAAAGTGAAAAAGACTGTACAGAATATTTTGACTCTTGAAGAGAAAATCCGGGTAAAAAAGAAAGAGCTGAACGAAGATGAAACAAAATTGCTGAATTTCATCAGGGACAAAACACAAAGAGACAATCTGAAAATTTCGCTGAAAATAGAATTTACCGATGACGATCTATTTATTCGTATCCGCAATGACGCTCCTATCATGTCACTGGATTTGAAAAGAATTGAAGAATCCAGAAACAAACATAATGAACTCTATCAGAGCGGACAGTCAGCTGATTTCTTCCGGCCGGAGTTTCTGGACGAGAAAGAAAGCGCAGGTTTTGGGATTGCTATGATCGACGAAGGCTATTACAATATTGGAGTGAATCCTCTGGAATACTTCACGATTACCACTAGCTCCAAGTACACTACTGTTTACTTGAGGTATCCGGTAGCAGCTCTAAAAGCCGAGATCAATTTGTAGTTTTATTCAGTGGGTTTAAGCCGACAGTTATTCGCTGTCTACCTTCCCTAAAGAATATATTTACTCAAATCGCGGTCTTCCACGATTTCTTTCAAAATTTTCGAGACGTATTCTTTTGTAATGTGGACTTTTTTTTCTGATTCTTTGAGGTCAGGGCCTTCGAAACTAACGTCCTCCAAAAGCTTTTCCATAATTGTATTCAGCCTTCTTGCGCCGATATTTTCATTCTTCTCGTTTACTTCGTAGGCAATGCTAGCTATCTCTTCGATTCCGTCGGCGGAATATTCCAGTTCAATTCCCTCTGTTCCTAGAAGGGCTTGATATTGTTTTGTCAAAGAGGATCTCGGAGCCGTAAGAATTTTTATAAAATCGTTTCGGGTGAGTTTTTCCAGTTCTACCCGGATCGGAAACCTGCCCTGCAATTCCGGAATCAAATCGCTGGGTTTCGACATGTGAAAAGCCCCTGCTGCGATAAATAAAACATGGTCAGTTTTCACTGGGCCGATTTTTGTGTTTACTGTTGCGCCTTCTACGATCGGTAGCAGGTCTCTTTGCACCCCTTCGCGAGAAACGTCTACCCCGCTCCTGGATTCTTTTCCTGCAACTTTATCGATTTCATCAATAAAAATGATTCCCATTTCTTCTGCTCTTCTGAGAGCCTCTCTGTGAAGCTTTTCCTGATCTAGGAGCTTCTCAGCTTCCTGATCGGCGATGACGCCTAACGCTTCCGAAATCGGCATCTTGCGCTTTCTGTTTTTCTTCGAAACAAGGTCGCCCAGAATATTTTGGATTTGCGCGTCCATTTCTTCGATATTGACTGCTCCGAATACTTGCATAGATGGAATTCCCTGGGGCATAGGCGGAGTCAGGTCTACTTCAATTTCGTGGCTATCCAATTTTCCGCTTTGGAGTTTTTTCTTCATAATTTCCCGGCTTTCCAGAAATTTCTGTTTCCTCTCTTCTTCTTCAGGGTTAGAAGAAATGTCCGTGAATGCCCCACCAGGTTTGTTAAACGTGTCCGGCAGAAGGATATCCAGTATGGTTTCTTCGGCCCGGATTTTTGCTTCTTCTACAACATTTTGACGAAATTCTGCTTTCACCATATTCAAAGAAACAATGGCAAGATCGCGGATCATTGACTCCACATCCCGGCCAACATAACCAATCTCGGTATATTTTGTAGCTTCGACTTTCAGAAATGGCGCGCCACAGAGTTTCGACAGCCTTCTGGCAATTTCCGTTTTTCCAACACCGGTTGGGCCGATCATGATTATGTTTTTAGGGTAAATTTCTTCGCGGATGCTTTCATCCAGCTTTCTTCTTCGGTACCTATTTCTAAGCGCGATTGCCACGGCTTTCTTGGCATTTTTCTGGCCGATGATGTGTTCGTCCAGCATGGATACGATTTGTTTCGGAGTCATATCGTTTTCTTTTTTGATTTCAGAAGATTTCACTAATTCAGTCATATAAATAGTTTTTTCCCGTTTCAAAAGGACAATGAATTTTGAACGGTTTATTTGCACACAAATAAACCGCTTATATTGCTTTAGAATTTCCTCTGAAATTCGTCTTATCAACCCAAACAGAATTTCAATCTATCCGGACGGAAAAATTGGATTCTGCACGGTCCTAATCAATACCCCATTGTCTTTTTTGTTCAAAGCGGTAAAAACCTGAGGATTCTTCATTCTTTACAGATTCAGCTTCTTCTCCGTAATATTTTTTCCGAATCTCATCCAGTTTTCGTTCCTTCTCTTCACCTGAATATCTGGAGAGGATTGATTGTCGTTCGGATTTGTATTTCTCGTTATTTTCCCATCGGACATCCCGTTCCGCATCCAAAGATTCCCATCTTTGAATTGCTGAAATATCCATGCCCATACTTTTCCGTATTTCGCGGAGGTTCTCCTTTCTTTCCTGAGGGGACATTGTGCTCAAGTCGTCTTGAACCACTTTCAAAAAGGACTCCATTAAATTCTGTCTTCTATTTTCCATGACCGAAGGTAGTTCTTTGCCGAAGGATTCACTGAGACTTTTGGAATACATATTCAGCTTTTCTTTGACGGGAAGATTTTTTGCTTCTTCGATCTGCTTCAAAGTGCCGGTAATGTTAAGATATTTCTTTTCACCTGCCCAGATTTCTTCAGCCGCATCTCCGAAAAGATCCCGGCGCATTTTCCACAATTCCTTTTGCCGGTCTGCATCGGAAAGTTTATTCAGCCTTTTATGATTGGCTTCCAGATATTTGTTGTATTTGTAAATATACTCGGAAATTCTAAATAACTTTGTTTCGAGATTCGGGAATGCAGTAGCCAGAACTTCCTGCAAAACCTCAACCCACCTATCTCCATACTTTGCTTTTAAATCTCGGATGAGTTTTTCCAGCATGGATACTTGAACGTGAGCATTGTTGATTTTTGCACCGTATTTCTTTCGCAGTATAATCGCCATTTGCTCAACAGTTAGGTTGTCATATACTACCTGGCCGTCCGGGCCGGTTTGAAACTGAGACTCATCAAAATCTTCTTTGATGGGTTTTGGAGTAACTACGCGTTTCTCAAGTTCTTTGAATTTCTTTTCCGTAGGGTCCGAACTGAAAAATAAATACCAGGTTAATAATAGTGCGCAGGTCGCGCCCAGAAATAAAACTATCTTTTTTGTAGTGCTGTTCATGTATAACTCTCTAAATTGTTATGTACAAAAAAAAAGAGAACCGGAAAATCCGATTCTCTTTTTTGGTTCTGTCTGAAAAATATTTTTCAGCCGCCGTTGTTAGCGATGTAGTTGATTATCGCCGCATAAAACTCATTTTCATCAAATGTATCCGGGCCAAGTCCGACAACGTCTGCATGATCTTGAGGGATTACACTGGCTTTTGAAGTCATTTGCAGTGAACTAGGGTTATTTAGATCACTTACATAACCTAAGGTGGAATTGATAGTAACGTAGTCATCACAAAGGAAGCATTCGTTGTGCTGAGCACGATATCCCATTTGCTGTGAGTTGATTCCCACTAACCCGTCGTCATCGCTATCGCTCTTAATTCCATTGCCTTTCCCTGCCGCGCCGTCATTGTCGCAATCTCCAACACAATACCCGTCAGCGTCCATGTTAATAAAGCCTTGAACTAAAAGAAACAAAGCCGGATTAACGCTTAGTCCTTCTTGAGCCGTTACAAAGGAGATATATTTCGACGCGTGTGCGGAATTCACATTGTATTTGGTGTTGAAATCTTTCATGCCAGTTGTGATTCCATCAGTTGAACTGTAGTCGTTGTAAACTAGCTGTTTAGCCGCTGCATAAGCATCACTACCTGCGTTGTACACAGTATTCCCATAAATGGTCGCGAGGGCAGCAACAACGCTCACAACTCCTGGTTTCAGGTCTAGAATGTATTTTGCAGTTCCTGAGCCTCTGTGTGGAGATGAAACGGATGCTAACACCTTAACAACGGGATATCCCTTTCTGGATCTGAGCACGGATGCGGCTTTTCTTGCATCAATCCCACCTTGTGAGTGGCCGATTATGTTAACATAGGAAGCGCCGACAGTAGCCATGTAGCTCTCGATCTGGTTGGCAAGCTGAAGCCCACGAACCTCCGAGCTATTGAACGGAGTTACATTCCCAGCAAGTGTTTTTTGGCTGGAATTGATGTTTCCATTGCAAGTTACTTCTAGAAATTCGTCGCAAGGATCGCCCACGAATACCCCGTAGTCATCCCCAAAATAATAAAGACCCAAAAGATTGTCAAACCCGCCCAAACCATGCGCGAAAACAACAGGGTATACGGTTTTTTTAGCAGTCGCGAACACAGAAGTTGTAGAAATTGCGAACACAATTGCCATAAGTAATGTAAATTTTTTCATATACACCTCATTAATTTTTCAATTTAATGTTATTATTATGGCAAACTAACAAAGTTTGTCAAGAAATTTTGCAAATTCTGAAGATTTTTTTTATTTTTTTTTCATTTGGGCTGATTGCAACGAATTGTGTGTCGAAATTATCCTTCGACAATAAAAGCCTGGATTTTATCGTGTTTTCCCTTCAGGGAAACCTCGCCCGCAGGTTTGCAAGTAAATTCATTTTTGACCGCCCGAAAAGTAGAGCCTCCGATTAGAATTGAGGAATTTAACTCTTTGTTATAGGCTTCGAGCCTTTGGGCAATATTTACTGTGTCACCGATGACTGTAAACTCCATCCGGTTTTTCGTTCCTATATTTCCGGCGATCACGGGTCCCGTGTTTATCCCGATTCTCGTTCTTATGGAAAATTTCTCCAAATACTTTTTCGAGTTCGTCAGCCGGATAATTTCGATTGCGGCTTTTACTGCATTGATGGAGTGGTTTGGGTCTGCGACCGGCAGGTTAAAAAAGGCCAGCACTGCATCTCCGATAAATTTATTCACAACTCCGTAATTTCGGGAAATAATTTCCAGAATGTCATTAAAATACTCATTTAACAATTCTACTATTTCTGAAGGAGTAGATTTTTCGACCATCGTTGTGTATCCTTCAATGTCCGTAAATAATATGGTGGCCTCCATCTCTTCGCCCGAAAGAGAATGGTGCTTCCCTTTCAATACTAGTTCTGCTACCTCCGGAGAAATATATTTTCCGAACGTATCTCTCACAAACTCCCGGTCTTTAAGGCCATCAACCATTAGATTAAAGCCCTCCATTAGTTTCCCAAGCTCGTTTTGAGCGGTAATCGGAATTTTCGAATCGTAATTTCCATTACGAACTTTTTCAAAATTCTCCAGCAATCGGGAAACTGGCCGACTGATTACGAAGCGTATGAAAAAAATAAACAAACAAAGCGCCACTAAAAGCTGTACAAAAAATCCGAATATAAAAAGTTTTTCACCGGTAATATCCTTGAAATAACCCATATATTCGAACTCTGTGATTGTGATCGCTATGGGGAAAAATACAACTAGCAGAAATGCCCAGATCATTTCAGGAACAATTCTGTTTTTTGCGAGAGTAAATATTACACGGCCCGATTTAAACATCTCCTCAAAAAAATTTCTCAAGAAAAGAATAAATGCAATATACAAATAGAATGGAGGCAGAGCCAAAAGAGCATACGAATAGGAGAGGGCAATCGCAAGAAATCGTGAAAAATTGAGGTCTTCTTGCCTTACCGATGCCAGAGCAAAGCTTATATTTATCATGAAATTTACTAAACATAAGAATACGATGAATGCCAGAGACTTTCTGAATAATTTCCGGATTTCTGCGTGCTGGAGTTCTATCTCCGTTCTCTTCTGAATATTTTTCATGAAGCTCTTGTAGATAAAAAGCGATCCGAGGAAGTTTACTCCGAGCCACCAGAAGGTTTCATTCAGAAGCGCTGCAGTAAACTCGTTGTATTTTGCATAGCCGGCAAGATAGGCGAGATAGAGGTTGATATTACTCGCCAGAAAAACAACCACTGATGTGGAAAGCATCAAAAGTAAATACCACTTTTTATATTGCTTTAAAATCGTGAAAGATTCGGAGATCATATTCTGCTGGACATTCTCTCCCAATTCAAACTTTCAGGTAGATTTATCAACCGCTTTTTTTGATTCATCCGGTTTCACTGGTTTTTCTTTGTAGACAGTGTTTATATTTGTTCAATCGTGATATTGTCATTGGTATAAATACAAATATCCGCAGTAATTCGCATGGCCTCTTTCACGATATCGAGGGGTTCCATATTCGTGTTTGCATACAAGGCTCTCGCTGCAGATAGGGCATAGTTCCCTCCTGAGCCGATTGCGAGAATTCCGTCATCCGGTGAAATCACGTCTCCCGTTCCCGAAATTAAAAAAGATTCGTTTTTGTCTGCAACGATCAGGAGGGCCTCGAGTCTTCGAAGCATTCTATCCGTTCTCCATTCTCTTGCGAGTTCTACCGCGCTTCTGGAAAGACTGCCACCGAATTCGGTCACTTTTTTTTCGAATAGTTCGAATAGCGTGAATGCATCAGCCGCAGAACCTGCAAATCCGGATACGATCTGGTTATTGAAAAGTCTTCTGACTTTTTTTGCTGAATGCTTCATAATTGTTTGACCCATTGAGACCTGTCCGTCTCCGGCTAGTGCAACCTTTCCGTTTTTACGGACGCATAAAATTGTGGTTGAGTGAAATTGTTCCAAATATATTTCCTTTATCTTGCATGGGGGTGAGATTTTCTGTAAACTTCTCTGAGTTTGTCCTTCGAAACATTCAGATAAATCTGAGTGCTCGAAAGAGAAGCATGCCCCAGTAATTCCTGAACTGCCCGTATATCCGCCCCCGCATCCAAGAGATCGGTTGCGAATGTGTGGCGGAATTTGTGAGGAGTAACTGTTTTATCAAACCCCATTAATTTTCTTCTAGTACTCAAAATATATCGAATCCCTCTGGTGGTAAGCTTTTTTCCTTTCTGATTTAAAAAAATATATCCCGAATTGTCCGACAAACTCCTTTCCTTCAAATAATTCTGCAAAGCTTCTTTTGCATGATCGCCTATAAAAACATACCTTTCCTTCTGTCTTTTTCCAAGAACCTTTAATGTTGTCATATCCGATGCAAGGTCAGATAGCTTTGCTCCAACTAGCTCAAATACACGGATTCCAGTGGAATACAAAATTTCCAGTATTGCTTTGTCCCGCTTTTCAAGATTTGGAGAAGGTTTTTCATAATCCATCAGGTCTTCAGTTTCGTTTGGCGTAAAATTTTTAGGTAGGTTTTTTTTTGTTTTGGGGAAACGGACGCTTAGAACTGGATTCTCTTTTACAAAATCGTTTCTATGCATGAGTTTGTAAAAAGTTCGTAGGGATGAAAGTCTTCGGGACTGGGTTTTTTTATCCATCGCTTGTTTTTTCATCAGGTAGGCAAAGAAAGATCGAAAATCTACCGGTTCAACTTCTAGAAACTCGATTCCTTCCTTTGTGCAGAATTCAAAAAAAAGGCTCAAGTCTTTCAGATAGGCGGCCTTTGTATGTATGGAATAATTTTTTTCAATTTCGATGTACGTTGTGAATAGATTCCAGCATTCCAACATTTTTTCTGTGCAGCCTTCCGGCGCTTTAATGTCAAATTCCTTCAAGTGATGCGTTCCCCCAGTTTTATCTATCGGAAAAATCAAAGCAACGGAAAAGGATTTTTGAACCGGCTTGTTTGCCAAACTCACACGAATCGCAAAAATTTGCCTCTTGAGAGTCTGGAAAAAAACTGAGGAAATTTCAAGAGAGGAATATTTTCCCCGTCTTCTTTCAAATGCCGACTGGATCGAATTTGGCCTCCTCGCAAACTGGCTTGGGATTTCCCGTACAGCCCTTTTTACTCTATTTTTAATCCTAGACCTTGCTGGCTGGGACAAATTCCTCCGTAAGAAATTCTTCGACAATGGAGTTCCACCCAACATTACGGCAATTATGGTGGGGAGCTACATTGCAAGGAGGAAAACAGATCGCGCGGATAGGCATATACGGTATAAACAGAGACCATAGGAAGCAAAATCTCTGAAAAATACATAATTATCCCCGAAGAAACAGAATGGTAAAACAAAAATGACAGTTTGTCAAAGCAAATTCTCGCGCTGATGGTCCATTGATGAAAACGAATGCATTCTGTCAAGGGTAGCCAATTTCACAGAAATTGCACAAAAAAGACTATGATTTTTGAAAAATGAAAAAACAATTACAGTTGACCTATGGAGAAAGAGCTCACAGACCTAGAAAGTATAAATAAAGTTGTTAATTCCCTTTTTGGCATTGCTCCTGTAACGATTTTGACCGATCAAGGTGAGTTACCTGTCAAGATTATTGCCCTGAGGCCTCAGGGGCTTGTAGTAAGGTTGCCCAAAATCACTTTTAATTCCAGAGAGCGGAAGCTTTCTGTCATCCACAATGGGCATTTAATTATGGGAGATTTTTTGTTTGTTGGCGGGGATGAGAATTCGGGGCTGGAGATTTTGAAGCCTGTTAGGATGCTCATTAGTCCGGCAACCAGAAGGGCAGAGAGAATCACTCTTCCGGATGGGAGCATCGACTCTGTATTTGTCACAAATATTATCAATCAGGTGGATGTGCTAAAAGCTCTGGGATTTGATGATAAGAAGACGGAAGCAATTATGCAATCTTATTTGGGAAAGTTGAAAAAAACATTCGGGAATGGGTATATTTATTTTTCCGATAAAATGGACAATAGGCTTCGTCTGATGATGAGTTTTGACCGACCGATTTATATTCCCGATAGAAAAGACAAGGATTCTACCCCTAGCGACTTGTTTCCCTATGAAGAGTATTTGCAGATACTGAAAGTTACTAAATTACAGGATAAATACATATCCGAGATTTGCATACCCTTGAAATACAAGGGCTATGTCCCGCTGGGATACATTCAGATTTTAGGAGAAAATATTCTGGATGTAAAAGCCTTTAATGAAATGAACATTCTTGCGACATCAATCAAGAAGGAAATTATTCAAACAGGGATTTTTCAGGAGTCAAAAGAAATTTGTGAAGTGACTGACCTCAGTTTGCAAGGGCTTAGCTTCCTCCACCCTCCGACCAGAATGATGAATCGTAGCTTTACTGCCGGAGCAACGATTATATTCGACCTCCAATTTTCGCAGAACATGAGAAATTCATATCGGGCAGTAATTAAAAATATTAAGCCAACCGAAAAACTATTCCGTTTGGGATGTCAGTTCTATCCGTCAAGAGCAGAGGAGATGAAATCTCTGGAAGATTATTTGGAATCTAAGGCTAATCAAGCGGATGCAGAGAAAATAGAAGAGAATGAGCACAAGTGAACGATTGTCATTTCAGGTGGGCACTGGTGATTCTGGAAAACGATTGGATTTATTTCTTGCTCAAAAGTTCAGTTATTTGTCTCGTGAAAGATGGCAGGATGAAATTGAAAAAGGGAATATTCTCATATCCGGAGCAAAAAGAGAAATTTCCTACCAATTAAAGGAGAAAGATATAATTGGTTTTACTCCCACAGGAATTATTGAAAGAGAAGTTGACGAAAAGTATGAAGTAGTTTTTGAAGATGAATTTTTTCTTGGCGTGAATAAAAGCGGGAATTTACCGGTTCATTCTTCAGGGAGATACAAGAACAATAATCTGGTTTCCATACTTACCCGTGATTTAAAGGCAGCCCTTCATCTTGCGAATAGGATTGACCGGGAAACTTCCGGAATCGTGATGTTCGGGAAAACCACTGAAGCAGCTCGCGCTTTGCAGAATTTATTTCAAAAAAGAGAAGTCAGAAAAATCTATATAGTATATGTGTATGGGAAATTTCCAGATGCGTTATCTGCAATTGGTTTTTTGTCGCAAGACAAACAATCCAGTGTGATTAAGAAAAAAGCCCTATTTAAGGAACCGCAGGAAGGTAATTCCAAAGCGAGTGAAACCCATTTCGAAAGAATTGCAGAAAGCGGGGAGATGGCAAAGCTTTTGGCGTATCCGAGAACCGGAAGAATTCATCAAATCCGGGCATCATTATTTTCTCTGGGTTATCCTGTCGTGGGAGACAAAATCTATGGCAGGGATGAAACAGTATTTCTGGAATTTATAGAATCAGGGCTGACGAAAGATCATATCAGGAGAATAGGAGGAGCTAGGCAAGCGCTTCATTCGCATAGATTAGAATTTATTCATCCGTTTACCGGGCTCAAGACTGAAATTTTCTGTGAAGAGCCTCCGGACATGCAGTTGATTGTGGGATCATCGGAAAAGATTTAGACCGCACTGGTTTTTTGACCATTGGTGGAAAATTTTCAACAGGGTTTGTGCTTTCGGCAAGAGTGAAAGCACAGATCGGGTAAAGAAAAATATCCCTTCAAATCTCAATTAGGACATGCTCTTAGATCGAATTTGGGATTTTAGCCACCTGCTCTGGCGCGGCTATTATTGTCGTCTCGTTAGCAGTTAAACGGTTCCTGTCGCATTATCGATTTCTTGCCGCTGCCCTATTTCACAAAGCCTCCGGAAAAAAGGATGTAGGCTCCCCCTATCAACTGAACCGGAAGGGTGATTATATCCAAAGGAACAGTGACTACAAATCCGAGATAGTAGGCGACGTTTTTGGAAAAATATATCGGTTGGCTTCTGACATACCAATTGATTTCATCCGAATACAATTTCGCAGTGCGCGGCATAAAAGATTTCTCAAAAATTTCGGGGTCGTCTTTTTTTCTTGTAATTCTCACGTATCGGATCTTATCCATAAACTCCGACAAGGAAATCAGCATCATTTCGTCATTCAAATCCTCTTTCCGAATTCCGGAATTGATGAGATCATTTTTCTGGATTTTTCTATTTTCGTCGAAAAAATTATTCCCTGCTTTGTAAAACAAGATTGATGTTGATTTTGAATTCTGAGAATTAAAGGAATCAAATACTCTGAATTTTTTTTCTTCATGGTGGATTTGAAAAAATAACATTCTTCCCTTGCCAAAGAGGATTGATCCGAACTGAAAGAACATTTCTCCATCTTTACCCTTCTTTTCAATCTCGCTTCCAACGGTTAATGGTTGAATTTTTTCATATTCATTCAGTGAGTAAGAGTATTGAACTGGATCGAATTTTTTTGAATATGCAGAAGAAATGCAATTTGTAAAGATCACTAGAGTAAGTATACTTTGTATTTTCATCACTTTTTCACTATATAAAAAAAGACTTTTGAGTTTTCAGGGAGCATGTTTATGGAATGCCCTAATCTGTTTATTTGAACCCTATCGTTCAATTTGTAAAAACTCAACAGTATTCTGCCATAATCAAACTTCTTGTCCGGGGCTGGCCTTGGATTTGCAACCACTTGCTTTCCATCCACTACCGATCCTAGATAATTGTTCGACGGATAGTCCTCCGTGAAAAAATAGATTGTTTTGTTTTTTTGTCTAGAAACTTCAACTGTATATTCGTCTTGAAAAGAACTATTAATATATGTCTCAACCCCGAATTTGTTTTTATACCCGCTTTTTAGTCGTATTTCCATCTGACTGCCATAACTTTTTAAACTGCCGCAAGAATCTTTTTCGCATTGGCACAAAATATAGACTAGTTCGGACTCAGTGGGTAATCGGTAGAGGCCTTTTTTGCCAAAGTCTTTATTCGAAAGCTCATCCAGAAAAAGCATAACGTCCTTGAACAGCAAATTCTCAGCAGGGCAATCAGGGCATTTTTCAGAGTATTCCGACCAGGGGGGGAATTTTTCCTCTCCGAGAATTTTCTCCCAAAGCAATCGCTTCACAGGAAACCTGGAAATAGAAAAGCTTGAAATTCTTACGGTAACATGGTCCGAGTCACGCTTTACTCTGCTATGATTGAATTTATAGTAATAGGAATTATCGAAAGTGAATTCACCCTGTGGAATTTTTACAAATTCAATTCCAGAATAATTTGCATTCTCTCCGAAGACGGAGACGCCGGAAAGAACAAAAAGCAAAGCGCACAACATTTTTTTCAGATGATACAGGCTTTTCATTTTGCCATCGTTTCTTCGGGGAAGGCTTCGTTCAAGGTGTTTTTTTAAGGGTGATTTCTACTCACCTTCTTCTTTTTGTGGCGATTGCAATTCCACTCAGCACTATGAGAACAGTTCCAAAAATCTGTATCGGATTCGGAATGTGCTTTACGAAAATAAATTCGAGAATTAAGGCAAATACGACATAAGAATACCCTAGTGCCGATGCCTCTGACGCAGGAAGATAAACATACCCCTTTGTCAAAAAAATCTGTCCGAACATCGCGAGCGCTCCGACGGAAAGAATCAAAACTAAATCGATTTTGTTTCTCGGCAAAAGAATAGTGGGGCTTCCGATTCCGGTAAACAATAAATCAAATCTGAATGCAGACAGAATCAAAGGAACAATGCTCCCTAGTATGCAGAAGGAAAGTACAATTGTTTCCGGATTGTAATACCCTCTCATTTCCCGCAGAGAATTGTATGAATATGCTGTTGACATTCCGCACAAAATTCCGGCTGCACCGAATTCCAAAAAGTTGTCACTGGATACTTGAAAAATGAATAGTATGCCTAGAAATCCGACTAGAATCGATAAGATTGTTTTTAAGTCCGGTTTTTCATCTTTCGCAAGAATTTCAAAAAGAGAGAGATAAATCGGCGAAGTCTGAACTGAGATTACGGCCAGCCCCAAAGAATGGTTCTGAATCAGGAAAAAAAACAAGAAGAGAGAAAAAGTACCGGAGAGTCCCCTCGATATGAGCAGAAACTTTTTGCCTCCCTGTTCGGAAATAGTTTTGGAAATAAATTTCCTGTAAATAAAAAATGGCCCGAGGACAAGCACTGCAAAAAAACTTCTGTAAAATACATTCTCCCAAGAGCTGATTTCTTTTCCGCGAAATTTTGCAAGTAACCCCATCATGCTGAAAAGAAATGACGAAGTTAGAATTAAATAAACGCCTTTCAAGTCAGTAATCCGGCAAAGTGGAATCCACGTCACGGATGTAAGAAAGAATGCCACCTGCAAGATGAGATACCTTTTGAAAATCGGATTCCAATAGAATTTCTGATCCAGTAACTGATCGCACTCCGGACTTGCAATAGACAATGACTTCTCCGGATTTGGGAATTTTTCCCTCCAGTTCACCGATTCTTTTTTTCAAAGATTTGACTGGAATTAAAAAATCGGTTCCGGAGATAGAGCAGATTTCGCTTTCATTTTCATTTCTAACATCCAGAAGAAAAAAATTTTCTTCTCCTCTGTCCCTCCGGTTCAGCCTTTCGAAAAGGTCCTTCGCGCTAATTTCAGGAATCAAACTCATTTGTTTTTTCCCAAAAGAGATTCCAACTCTTCGCTGGATTCTTCCCATTTTGTGGAATAAACAACCAAGTCTCTTTTTATCTCATTATAATTGTCCAGCTCGGTTTGATAGCTTCTGTTTTTGTAAAATCCCGGATCGGCGAGAAGTTCTTCTAGTCGGACTTTATTCTTTTCCATTAAAGAAATTTTCGCTTCTAAATCCATAATTTCTTTTTGAAGTTTCTTTATTTTATTTTTATCCTGGGATTTAGATCGATTTTCAGTTTTTACCGAAGAAACTTTCGGTTCTTCATAGACTCCCTCTTTGTGAAATTTCAAGTAATCGTCAAAAGAGCAATTGAGATTTTTCAACTCTCCACCTATCAATTCAAAAGTTCTGGAGCATAGCCCTTTCAAAAAATCCGGGTCGTGGCTGATGATTAAAACGCTGCCGGGGAATTCGCCTAACGCTCTTTTCAGCGCATCTCTAGTAACCATATCCAGGTGGTTAGTAGGTTCGTCAAACATCAGGCAGTTGGACGGATTCAGCACCATAAGCGCGAGACGAAGCCTGGACTGTTCTCCACCGGACATAGACTTTACTTTCTTGAATACCAGGTCATCCGAAAATGCAAAGTGCCCGAGAATATCCCGTGCGGCTTCCTCCGAAATCTCCGGGAATTTTTTGATTACGGTTTCCAGCATATTCAACTCGGAATTCAGTTCTTCTCCGTGGGTCTGGGAAAAATATCCGATCGTAGTTTTCGGTCCGTAGTAAATTGTGCCGGAGGAAAGTTGGGATTTTTTTCCGAGTGCTCTGAGTAGCGTGGACTTGCCGGCACCATTGGGACCGACAAGGGCTATTTTTTCACCGGAGGAGACCTCCATGCTAGCGTGCTGAAAAATCGGTTTCGAATTTTCGGAATAGGAAAAAGACCCGTCTTCCAAGCGGAAAGAAATTTTTCCGTCCGGCGTGAAACGAAAATTATAATCGGGCTTTTTGTTCCAGAAAAGATCTTCAGGATTTTCAACCCTTTCACGCTTGTCTAGTTTTTTAATTGCGCTCTGCACTTGTCTTGCTTTAGTTGCTTTTGACCTGAACCTTTCAATCCATTCCGACCTTTTTTTCAGGTAGGATTCTTCTTTCTTGAATTGTTCTTTCAACTTCTCATGAATTTCATTTTTCTCTTCCAGGAATTCGTCTAACGTACCTGCGAACTCGGTTACTCCCTTCTTGGAGACCTCCGCGATAGTGTCTGTTGTTTTGCTCAAAAAATCCGGATCGTGAGTGACTAGAACAAATGTGGTTCTGACGGACTTTAGATATTCGATAAGCCACTCTTTGGAGGCGTCATCCAGATGATTCGTTGGCTCATCCAGCAAAAGCAAATTGTGGGGATTCAGTAGCGCAATCGCAAGTGCGAGCCGGTGCCTAAACCCCGGTGAGAAATCGCCTGTTTTCTTTTCAAAGAATTCATCTTTGTATCCGAGCCCTGAAAGAATTTTTTTCGCCCTGACTTCCAGTTCGTGAAGCCTGTGCGAATTTGCAAAGTCTTCCAGTTCGCTTTGGTCGTGCAAAAGAGATTCAAACTCAGGGCTTTCGTGGTCAGTAACTTCAAACCTCTCATCAATTTTTTTCTTTTTAGTAATATATTCTTTGTAGAGAACATTTTCTTCCAGAGCTGTCTCCAGAACCGTCTTGTTCGAATCAAATTCCGGGATTTGCTGAAATAGAGAAATTGCGGTATTTTTGGAGCGAACTACTTCTCCACTATCCGGCTTGATCTTTCCGGTAGCCATTTGAAATAAAGTAGTCTTACCCGCGCCATTCGGCCCGACTAAAGCAATCTTTCGGTTTGGTTTGATATGCCAAGAAAAATCTTCGAATAAAATATTCGAGGCGTACTGATGCCTGATTGAAATATATTGAAGCAAGTTTTAAACTTAATGCGGAAATTTCTTATTTGCTAGAAAGTTCCGCCTTTCTTTGAATGAGGTGTTGCACATATCTGCTTTTTTCGCCAACCATAGTTTCGGTTGATTTTTTTAATGCAGCATCAATTTCCTGGATGCTCATTTTTGAGATCTTTTTATTCTTTTTTTTGTCCTGATTTTCTTCTGCCATACGATTCTCCCACGCTACATGGCATATTTTCTGGAAGGACGAATTTTTCAACCCAAATAAAATTGACCGATTCCGCTTTTGTCTACCGTCTAAAGTATGTAGCAAATAGTTTAACGTTAAATCGTTTTTGATGTTAGGAGCCGGATATGACTGAAAGAAAAGTCGTTAAAATTCAGAAAGGACAAAAAGCGACCGATGGAGCCGGAGTCAGATTGACCAGGCTATTTGGGCACGAAAATGCAAATCTATTTGATCCTTTTTTGATGATGGATCATTTCGGCTCAGAAAATCCGAATGACTACATAGCGGGATTTCCTTTTCACCCACACAGAGGAATCGAAACAGTAACCTACATGCTTTCGGGAAAAATGGAACATTCAGACAGTCTCGGAAATCAGGGAACCATTGGGTCGGGGGATATTCAATGGATGACCGCAGGCAGCGGAATCATTCACCAGGAAATGCCGAAGCTAGAAGGAGGAAAATTGTCCGGATTTCAGTTATGGCTGAATCTGCCATCGGCGCACAAAATGATGTCTCCAAGATACCAGGATATTCCGGCAAGCAATATACCTGAAATCAAATCCCCTGAGGCACACATCCGGATCCTTGCAGGGGAAGTTAATGGAAGAAAAGGCCCTGTTGAAGACACAATCATCAAGCCAATTTATCTTGACGTCTCGCTTTCGCCTAACGCACATTGGGAATTTCAATCGAACAAAGATTTCACGATGTTCCTTTATGTCTTTCAGGGGGAGTTGGCGATAGGCAAGTCGATGCAGGAAAAAGTCACGCAAGGTAATCTAGCTTTACTTTCCAACGGAGATACCCTGAAAGTTTCATCTTTGGCAGAAGGCGCAAGATTCGTTCTGATATCCGGAAAACCTATCCGCGAGCCGATCGCTTGGAACGGCCCGATCGTAATGAACACAAAAGAGCAACTGTATGTAGCATTCGATGAACTGGAGAGAGGAACTTTTATCAAGGACTGACCTCACATTTCAATAACCAGACAGAAACTATGCCTTCCCCGGTTTTTGGGCATAGGTTGAACTATTTCTCTTACTCAAAAGCAATATCGTCTAACGCACTTGCTCAGAACAAGCCCTGCCTATGCGCGCATAGGCAGGGTGAGGTCTTAGACCTAGTTTTAGGACATGCACTTACTTTTTTTCCCACTGCACTTCTTCTGCCTGAATTCCATCGGCATGGATTAATATTTTGATGTGGTAGTGGGTCAATTCTTTTCCGGATTTATAAATTCTGGGAACTCTTGCTGCATTTACGTACAGAATATTATTCTTTACAACTTTCCAGTTTCGATTTTCGGTTTTGGAGATGCTGTGGTGCATATGGCCTGAAAGAACTCCCAAAACTTTTTTATTTTTTGAAATCGCATAGTCTATTGAATTCCGCAAATCAACATCTCCCCAGTCTCCGCCTTCTTTTCGAAAATCACAACCGTAAATATCTGTGCGATTTACGCCAAGGCCGGAAGGTCCGTTGTGTGCTAGAAAAATCAGCCGACTTTCTTTTGTGTTGTCAATGACTTCTTTGAGTTTGTTTTCCGATTCGGACATGGTCGATATATGGTATTTTTCTTTCAGAAACCGGCTGAAGCTTAAATTCCCACCCATAGAGAAAGGCCTTCCGGCAACGAGGCATAAATCGTCCTTCGGGGTTCCGATTACGTGTGAAGAGTATCCAGTCATTTGGATATCGCCTAACGCATTCTCCAGGTATTTGAATCTAGCTGCCTGGCCGAATGAGCCAAGCCGGATGAAGTGGCGGTTCTGACGGATTTCTCCAACAAGCTGCATCAGATTTGCGCTGTCCCAATTGCCGGGAATTAAGAATGCTTTCTTTTTGATTCCGGAAAGTTTTTTTGGGATCCGTTTTTCATCGCGGGGAAGGAATCCTTTTAAATCACCAGTAAACAAAACTAGGTCGTAATCGGATTCGTTGATCGACCGAGTATCAAATTCATCCCAAAAACCATGAATATCTCCGAATAATGCAATCTTCATATCAGTGTATGTGCGTCTCCTTGATGATCCAGTCGAGATAGTCCTTGTTCCCATTGACAATCGGTACGATTACAACGCATGGGCAGGAGTAGGAATGGTTTTCTTTTACATATCTGATTAGTTTTTCAGTATTGGATTCGCGAGTTTTTGCGATAATTATTGTTTCTTTTTCATCCACCAATTTTCCTTCCCACATATAAATGGAGTTCATATTATCTATAATGTTGACACACGCTACTACATTTTTTTCTACAAGCAATTTGCCGATTTTTTTTGCTTCTGTCTTGTTCTTTGCCGTAATATATGCGATGCAGGGTTTCATTTTTACATTCCTGACATGATTCTAAACGACGGTATTTAGTTGTAAACAGTTCTTTTTTGCAATTTTTTGATTTTTGCTTTTCAGTTTTCGCTTATTAAAAAATAACTGGTCTTTTGGATAAAAATTTATGCATACAAAACTCCTGTTCATTGATTACCTTTTGATTAGCACATTTGTAATTTTTATGATTTTAATCGGTTATTTTCTAAAAAAGAAAATTTCAGATTCTAAGGATTTTCTTTTGGCTGGCAGAAAAATTCCTGGGTGGGTTACAGGAATTGCTTTTATTTCTGCAAACGTCAGCGCTTTAGAGCTTCTCGGAATGAGCGCTAGCGGAGCGCAATACGGAGTAGTCACGTTTCATTTCTACTATGTAGGCGCAATTCCCGGAATGATATTTCTTGGAATATTCATGATGCCTTTTTATTATTCTAGTAAAATCCGTTCAGTCCCGGAGTATTTACGATATCGCTTTAACAATCACGCTCATCTTTTCAATAGCATTACTACTTTACTGGGAATGACCCTTGGCTCAGGAATTTATTTGTATTCGATGGCTTTGATTTTCGAAGTGATGTTCGGATGGAATTTATTTTTCTCAATCGCTTTTAGTGCGACAATTGTTTTGATTTACACCTACTTTGGGGGCTTGAGTTCCAGTATTTATACGGAGGTTCTGCAATTTTTTCTGACAGTTTTCGGGCTTCTTCCTGTGGTAATTTTAGGCCTGATGAAAAATGGAGGATGGGATGGGGTATTGTCAAGGTTACCTGAAACTTCCCGCCATCTTTGGAAATATCTTCCAAATGGAAACAATCCTCAAGGCATGGATATTATATCCGTTGTATTTGGCCTCGGTTTTGTCCTTTCGTTTTCGTATTGGACCTGCGGGTTTGCAGAGGTTCAAAGGGCAATGGCCGCGAAGGATTATTCTGCTGCGCGAAGAACTCCACTTATCGGAGCTATGTTCAAAATATTTTTGCCGTTTGTAACGATAGTTCCCGGTATAATTGCATTTTCCGAAGTGAAGGACGTTATGGGGACTGATTACAATAAATCGTTTTTGTTAATGCTGAAAACTTTTTATCCGAACGGAATGCTTGGCCTCGGAACGACTGCTCTTCTTGCTTCTTTTATGGCTGGAATGTCTAGCTCGGTTACTGCGTTGAACACGATTTTTACTTACGACATATACCAGACCTACCTCCGTCCGAATGAATCCGAAGATAAATATTTGAAAGTGGGGAGAATCTGCACTGCTGTTTCGGTTTTATCGGCAGTGTTTGGATCATTCATTGCGATGAGATTCAATAATGTGATGGAGTATATCCAGCTGCTATTTTCATTTTTTAATGCCCCACTCATCGGCGCATTTTTATTGGGGATGTTCTGGAAAAGAGCCAGCGCATCATCAGCTTTTTTCGGGCTGCTGTTGGGAACGTTAGCCGGCATTCTGCATTATGCTCTAACTGTAACAGGTGTATTGGTTTATAAGACCATGATGGTTTCCAATTTCTACGGAGCGATTTATGCAGGCGCAGTTTGTTTTTTGTCAATCATAGTAGTTAGTTTTCTGGAAAATCCCAAAGAAATTTCCGAATTGCAAGGGCTTATGTATTTTTCTAGAGATCGTTCTCAGCCTTTCTGGGACAAAAAGATATTGGCCTGGGGTTCAATTTTAATTTTACTTTTACTCATTTTTAATATTTATCTGGCCTGAACTTTGATTTAGAATTTGAATGTGTAAGACAATTCAGCGATTCGGTTTTGTGCGGCTGTTTCACTGGCTGCTCCAAACATCCGGATTAGGCGGGTTGTCAAAAGCGCACCGACGATAAATCCGCTGTTTTTCATTTCGAATATTCCGGAAGAAGGCCCTTTCTTTAGCAAAAGATCGTCCTGTGCGCTCTTTTTGGTATTGGATTTGTCGGCGTAGTAATAAGCTCCTCCGACCAGCAGAATATCCGCGAGAATGTACATCAGCATTTTTTTTGAAGCATCATTGTCGTAGTAAAAAGGAGAATTTCTGGAATTGTAATAAACGCTTGCGGCAGGCGCAACAATGTTAAACATCTGCGAGAGTATATGGCTTTTTGTTGTAACCTGTTTTCCCGATCTGTCCGGATTTTTTAATATTTCGGATTCGATAATTTGCCGTAGAACTTTTGCCTCTCCTTTTCTCGGAGATTCGATGCGAATAATGGAGTCCAGAGAATTCTTATTTACTCTTCCTATATAAACATTAAAATTAAACGGACAGAAAAACTTATCCGTGTATCTGTGAACAAATCCTCTTGTCTTTTCTTCCGAGTAGAATTTATCCTCCGTTACATGACTCAAAATTTTCAGAATTTTTATATTCATATCCTCGACGGTAGATGAGGTTTCGATTATTTCCGCTGAAAATAATCCCCGTATAGAAATAAAAAAAAATAGAACGAATAGGAATCTTGGTTTCATTAGATCATTTTCTCTCCCAGAAAATATGCCAAAATAAGACCGAGCGAGTTGTAGGTTGCGTGCGCTGAAATTGAAACCCAGATATTTCTTGTTTTGAGGTAAAAATATCCAAAACAAAATCCGACAAGGCTCAAGATTACCGGAATGGCCGGTGAGGCTTCAGGTGAATAATGGACTGCTCCGAAAATTGCAGAGGTCAATGCAAGCCCGGCTCTGGTTGCGGCGATTCCGGTGTAGTGGGTGAGTAAAAATCCCCTGAAGAACCATTCTTCTATGATTCCGGTTATGATTCCGATGCTGTATATTGACCAGGCAAGTAAGTAGCCATTGTCTTTTAGGCTCTTGAACAAGGCTGTCTGGAAAAAATTTCCCTTGGGTTTGTAGCCAAGGATCAGCATGATTAAAGAGATGGAACTCACTAGGAAAAATACCGAGAATCCTGCCATGACCCCTGTGCTGATGGAACCAAAACTCAGGTCATCGGAAAGTACATTTAATTTCGCGCCTATTCTTTTCAGGATGAAATATCCGGCCGGCAAAAAAGACATTGCCCACAAGAGGCTATTCCAGAATAGAAGCCCGGGCTTCTCGCCTAACGCAAGCTCGAAATATTCAGTCGTGATTTTCTCAGGATTTTTTTCGGCTTCTTTCTGAAATGTTTCTACGATTTCTTTTTGGGATGCGTCTCTTTCCGATTTTTCCATTTCCAGAATATTTTCGGGGATCCTGCTTTGTAGGGTTACGGTGAGAACACTCAGTCTTAGCAATAAAAACAATAGAATCTGGCAAAAAAAGATCAGCGTCAAATGCGTTAATGCAATTTTAACGATTAGTGAGGTGGGAGGTTTTGAAGTATCTTCCATCTGATTTCTGATTACAACTATTGTAAATCAGGCTTTTAAGTCATTGTTTTTTTAAATTCTTCCGATACTCGAAATAGTGAAAATCTTAATTTTTGCATTTCTGGCTAATTTTTCCGCGTTGATCGCTTCTGCGGTAATTCCTCTCGGAAATCTGGATTACTCCAACAGATCTCTATTAAAACTTAGAGGAGAGGTGAAGCATAACCTGAAGGTATCCAAATCGAATCCGGCAGATTCCAATTTAACAGGTTTGAAATTTTACAAATACAAAGTCGGAGCAAAAGATAATTTTTTTATCATCATGGCGAGAACCGGAATGGACCTGGATACACTGTCTTCCGTGAATGAACTTTCTTCTCCCCAGGATTTGCACGAAGGAATGGTTCTATACATACCGAACATGAGAGGAATTTATGACCGGTCCGGACTGGATGATTCCAAGAAGAGTAGAAAAATTTTATCGAGTAAATATTCCATACCCGGAGATTTTCTATTTTTCGATTCTGGCCGAAAGGAGTGGTTTATTCCGGGACGGGGTCTGGAAAGAATTGAAAAATCTTTTTTTTATGGAATGGCTTTTGCAAGGCCATTAGATACGGGAATCCAGTCTTCTTCGTTTGGTTTCCGGAAAGATCCATTCACAAAAAAGAAAACCTTTCACGGTGGGATTGATATTGCAGCGGAGAAAGGAACGGACGTTTTTGCCTCTGCGGATGGTGAAATCGTAATTTCAAAAGAGACCGGCGGTTACGGGAATTTAATAGTAATCAAACATGCTCTAGGTTATGAAACCAGGTATGGCCACTTGAGTAAATTCTCAGTTAAAAAAGGCCAGAAGGTAAAACGCGGAGACAAGATCGGTGAGGTAGGCGACACCGGGCGGGCAACCGGAAATCACCTTCATTTTGAAGTTAGGCGATTTAGCAAAAATCAAAAACCGAGCTTTCGCAATCACGCTTGAGGTTTTTCAATCATTCCCTATGTCGTTAGGTTGAACGATCGGCGATGTGAAATTTATTCCCTGACGCATCAATTTTTCCAGGTCGTTTCTCAATCTTAGAGTAAGCTCATCAACCGTATTTTTTTTGTTCTCTTTGTATTTGTCGTAATATTCGGACAGCCCGAAAGGTTTTGCAAACAATACTTTTGCAGTTCTTGCCCTGTTTTCTGTTCTGCCGAATACGATGCTCTCAAATCTAACCAGCCACTCAAAAAACCGTTCCGGTGAAGGATAGGACAAAAGATAATTCCGTTTGACAACAATAAAATCATAAGCCTTCTGGATTTCTTTTTTTGCTTCAATCAGTTCTGTTTTGGAAAGGCCTTCGAGGTCTTTGGAAGGAAATCCGGCTTCAATGGATTCTACTGCGGTAAACAGATGGCGGATTTTTGAAATTGCGTCTTTGGACTTGTCGTAATTTTTCACGCCGTATTTCTTTGCCACATTATCCAGTATCGCATGACGCACTCTCCCGATTCTGAATTCGTAATCGGTTGAGGTAGTTTCCTTCACATTGTAGTCTTTCTCAGCTTTTTCCAAAAGAACCCTACCTACTGCCAAATATCTTCGAAGGAGATTTCTGTTTCCGGGGTCAAAACTTAGCGCGTTTTCAATTCTGGCCATAGAACCGGAAAGTTCTTCTCGAATCCATTCCGGTGTTCCATTTATCAGATATTTTACAAACGCAGGCAAAACGATTATATCGGCATTCGGGTCGGATTTTTTTGCATCCTCGTAACCCCAAAAACCGATTTGCATTGCTCCCGGCATAAAAGGAAGCAGGTTGTCGTTCTCCCCGTCTGTCATTCCTTCCGGGTAAATCACGAGCTTTCCCTTAGGTGAGGCCAGAATCGATCTTGCCATTTTGATGGAATCTCGGTCCGTCGCGCCGGCAAGCACGGAAAATGCTCCAAGACGTTTGATAAACTGGCCAACGAACCCTGCTCCCCAGTTGAACACATGCCTCGTCGCCATGTAATTAAAACGGGCCCCCATTATGTTTGCGATTCGAAATGCAATACCGGGTTCTGCGTGCGTAGGGTGATTGCTGAAATAGATCAGTTTTTCATCCCGAAGCGAGCGGAGCATGATTTTATCTTCTTCGGATACTTGGATGTCTGTGATATTAAAAAGACTTCGCAGCAGGAACGGAAATAACGCATCCGCAGTCCAGAGAGTGGGCACATCGAAAATCGGTGGGACGAATTGTTCACTCATAAAGACTCTCCGAAACATGGAAATTTTTTGAAAAAAGTGAAAGATGATGCCGCCACAAAAACCCTTTCCAGAGATTTTTTAGCAATCTTGAATGACGATTTTATTTTACTCCCCTGTCTGATAGAAACCGTCCGCATTTCTTGTCTGATTCGAGGATGTGGTATTGAAGCCACTCAATCGTAAAATTCAATAATTCCATCGTATCTTTTAACTCACCCTTCTGAAATTTTCTGATGAATTGTTCCAGTTCATTGCATAATTTCTCGTGTTCCAAAAAATGTCTTTCAGCGCCTGGAAAATTATTTTCAGACAACAAATTTTCTTCATAAATGAAATGATTTTGGGTATATAAAATCAAATTATCGAGCGTTTCTTTTAGCGCCAGCGGTTCATTTTTTTTGTCAACAATAGCTTCGTGCAGAGTATTTATCAGATCGAATAATTTTTTATGCTGAAGGTCAATAGAGTTGACTCCGGTATGGTATTTTTCTCCCCAGTTAAATAATGACATTGCAAATCTCCATGATTCTACATTGTAGCAATCAAAATAGTTTTATTTTACTCCTCTTCTGATCAGAAACCCGGAATATGCCATGTCCGATATCAGTATATGGTTTTGCAGCCACTCAATTGCAAAGGTTAGAAGTTCATTGACCTCACCCAGCTCCCCATTCTCAAATTTGCTTTTGTATCCAGTGAGGTCGGAAACAAGTTTATTGTGGCCATCAAAGTGGGCGTCCATGTCCGGATAATTATTTTCCGTCAACAAATTTTCTTCATAAAGAAAATGCTTCTGAGTGTATGAGATCAACTCGCTTAGCATATTTTTGACAATATCCTGACTGGACTTGTTATTGATTATTGCATCGTGAAGACTATTAATAATAGCAAATAATTTTATGTGCTGGTCATCGATGGATTTAATACCAGTGCTGTATTTCTGACTCCAGTTAAATAATGCCATGGCTATTCTCCAAAAATTCAAATTCCATTTACTGAATAGTATTTACATGATATTCAATGACTCAAAAAAAATTCAATGATTAAATATTAAATTAATAAGTAAATTAGGGTTGTGGAGAAACCGGATTTGGATTAATCATGTTCTATATTCAGAGCGGGAAAAAAAAATTTTTGAAAATCATAGCCATTCAGACTGACATTTCTTGGCAGATTCCAGGCGTAAATGTGGCGAATTTCAGGTCTAAAATCGACCGACTGGAAAACCGTGCGGATTTGATTATTTTTCCGGAGACCTGCGCTTCTGGGTTTACCATGAGAAGCGAAGAATTTTCAGAATCTCAACTTGGCCCCACGGAGAGTTTCTTTTTGGAATCGGCAAAAAAAAGGGATGCCTTTGTCGGTGGGGGGTGGATTGAAAAGAATCCTGGGCGCCTTCCATTCAATACTTTCTCGATTGCATCCCCAAATGGAAAAATTATAGCGAGGTATAGAAAACTTCACCCGTTTAGTTTTGCCGGAGAAAATAGCAGTTTTAGTTCCGGGTCGGAGCTTGTAACTATTCGGATTTTCGATTTTCAGGTTTCGCTTTTCATTTGTTACGATCTTCGCTTTCCGGAAGCATTCAGAAAATCGGCTGGCAAGACTGATTTATACATTGTAATCGCAAACTGGCCTGCTGAAAGAATCGACGCCTGGGACACTTTGTTGAAAGCAAGAGCTATTGAAAACCAGTCTTATGTTTTGGGAGTGAATAGAGTCGGAGGGGCTGGATTAAAAAAACAGGTGTCGCATAACGGACATTCTGCTTTATTCGGCCCCTCCGGAAAAAATTTATTCGAAGTTTCCGAGAAAGAGGGTTTTTTGTATTCGGAAATTCATTTGAGTGAATTAAAAAGTTATCGGGAAAAATTTCCGTTTCTTGCGGATAGAAAGATTGAATTTATTCAGGAGATGTAGTTTATGAGTTCGCAAAGCAATGCGCCCGGTTTACTTGAGAAAGCCGGCCTCTATTATTTTCAACGCTACAAAAAAATGGACATACAAAAAAATCTAATCGGAGAAATTCCTGATGATGATGTTATTGCAAAAAGAATTCGAAGTGCCACAATTTTCGGCACTTTAGTTTCCTTTGTGATCGGAGGAATTTCTGCCGGTGGGTCAGTGTTTGTGGAAGAGTATTTTGCAGATTCTTCTCCCGTTGTCCTTTACTCCTGGTTGTCCGGAGTTACGCTTGTCCTGACTATAATCGAATTTGCGGTTCTTTACTGGGTTGGCTTACGAACAGTATTTATGATATCCAGAGCGGCAGGCCATCCGGCAGAGGACGAGGATTCGGAAATAATAACCGGCGAGAATCTTCATGTACTATTGGCTCGCGCAGCGCTTGAGGTTCCGGATCCGGTCAGAAATTATCTGGGGATTGACCCTCTGGCAAGAGTTTCCAAAAAGAAATTGATTCTCATCGGTTTTGTATATAAGTTGAAAATTCTTCTTTCAAATGTCGTAGCAAAATTGATTTTAAGAAGACTCGCCGGAAAGAGTATTCTGCGGATCAGCGTGGCATATGTTTCTGTAATTATTACAGGGTTGTGGAATGCAATCGTTCTTTTAAAAACTGTGAAGGAAGCTAGGCTCCGGTTGTTCGGAAATTTGATCGCGCGCTATATTGCAAAAGAATTATTCACCGAAGTAAAAATCGGAAGCTTATCGGAAAGAACCAGAATCGGATGTATTCAGGCAATCGGAAATTCAATCGTACTTACTCAAAATTATCATCCGAATATGCTAATCCTCCTCGTGCGTTTGTCTGAGATATTAAAGATTCGGGAAGATAGGGATTTTGCAAACTGGGAAAGTTTTCTGGAAACTCTCCGGGTTGTAGATGTGAAGGAAAAATTTTTTCTCTTGAATATTCTGACTGTCGCTGCGGCATTTGACGGAAAGCTTTCCAGGCTGGAAAAGAAAGACCTGAGAGAAGCTTACGGCGAGTACACGGAAATCTATTACGGAAGAATTTCGGATTTGAAAAATCATCTCCTTGCAGGTAGATACAATGCGGCAAAATCCATGTGTGATCTAAGCTTTGTCCCGGAATAAACTTTGTTATTCATAGGCTAATGAATCCGTTATGCTAAACTTCAAAAAAAGAAATCCGAATATTCTCGAATCTACCATACCCATTGTGTTTTTGATTGGGATGCTTTCTCTGTCTGTTCATGTGTTTGGAGACAAATCTTCCAATGGCCCGAATCAGATGGCGCTTATTCTTGCAGGCATAGTCGCTGGAACGATTTCGATTTTTCATGGAAAATCCTGGAAGGTGCTAGAAGAAAAAATTCTGGAGAATATAAATCTTGCCATGCAGGCGATATTGATTCTACTATTGATGGGAGCGATGATAGGAATTTGGATTCTTGCCGGGATTGTTCCGACCTTAATCGTCTGGGGACTGCAACTGATTTCGTATAAATATTTTCTGTTTACGACATGTTTTTTTTGCGCGGTCATTTCTCTTGCGACCGGAAGTTCGTGGACGACAGCCGGAACAGTTGGCCTTGCGATGATAGGAATCGGCAATACTCTTGGAATCAATTCTGCGCTGACTGCGGGTGCAATAGTGTCCGGGGCATATTTCGGAGATAAGATGTCTCCACTTTCGGAAACTACAAATATGGCTCCGTCGGTTGCAGGCACAAATCTTTACACCCACATTCGCCACATGCTAGCAACCTCTCTACCCAGCATTTTGTTGACACTTTTGATTTTTTTGTTTATCGGGTTATTCAGTAGCGCATCGGGTTATAGTTCGGAGAAAATAGAGAAGGTGACCTTCGTGCTACGAAGTAAATTTCACATATCTCTTTTGGTGTTTATTTCTCCGATTGTTGTGATCGGGCTTGTGGTCAGAAGATTGGAAGCCATTCCCGCTCTCCTCGTCGGTTGTCTTGGAGGAATTATCACTGCCGTTGTTTTTCAGAAGGAAGCAATACTGGAATTTGCGAAAGAGCCGAATTATCTCATGGCTATTTTTAAAGCCGGGGTCTCTGCTTCGTCTTCGGGTTTTAGCGCCGAATCGGGATCCAAAGAAGTGGATGCCCTTCTTTCCAGAGGAGGGATGATTGCTATTCTGCCGACTGTTTGGTTGATTCTTTCTGCGATGTTTTTCGGAGGAATTATGGAAGGTAGTGGAATGCTATTTCGCATAACGCAATCTGTTCTGTCATTGGCGAAAAATACAAGCAATCTTATAGCGGCAACAATTGGCACTTGTTTTTTTATCAATCTTACTGCGGCTGACCAATATCTCTCTATTCTAATTACCGGACGAATGTACAAAGAGTCTTACCGGCTAAAGGATCTTGCCCCTGAAAATTTATCTAGGGCGCTTGAGGACTCAGGAACCTTGAGTTCTCCCTTGGTTCCGTGGAATAGTTGTGGCGCATTCATGGCTGCAAGCCTTGGGGTTTCAACACTTGCTTATTTTCCATTCTGCTTTTTCAATTTGATTAATCCGGTAATTTCCCTCATATATGCCTTTACAGGATTTACTATCAGGAAAATTTCGTCACTAGATGGCCATGAATCAACCGGGACTTTGGGATACAAGAATGCCGGATAACGTATCATCCGATAATACAAAAAAACTCGCCGAGCTTGAGGCTCAAGCGTTAGGTTGCACGAAGTGTAAATTGTTTTCTACGCGGACGAAAGTGGTTTTTGGGGAAGGCAATGCGAACGCAGAGATAATGTTTATCGGCGAGGGGCCGGGAATGCAAGAGGATTTGAGCGGCAGGCCTTTTGTCGGGAGAGCAGGGGAGCTTCTCACTAGAATCATAGAAAGAGGGATGGGAGTCCCCCGATCAAAAGTTTACATTGCCAACATTACCAAATGCAGGCCGACGGTCGATCTCCAAATGCAAAAAGACAGGCCGCCGGATGAAGAAGAAGTATCAGCGTGCAGTCCTTATCTGGAAAAACAAATCGAAATCATTGGTCCGAAGGTGATCATTACTCTCGGCAACCCATCAACGAAATTTATTTTGAAAACCGGACTTGGAATCACAAAGATAAGAGGAAATTGGGGAGTGTATAAAGAGATTCCAGTTATGCCGACCTATCACCCAAGCTATGTTTTACGAAACGGAGGCGACAATAGCCCTTTAAAAAAAGATGTCTGGGAGGATATCAAAAAAGTTCTGATGAAGCTTGGCTGGGAGATCCCCAAGAAGAGCTAATAGCGAAAAACTGGTTTTTTCGATTCATCGTTTTCAGAGCTCATTCAAGTCTATGTCCAGGTCACCATACCTGCAAATTTCTCGAAACCGCTAATCTTCTCTAATTGAATTTACCCAACCTGGATCTTGATTCCGTCGTCCTCTTCCCCGAAACCGAGAGTTCCCGGCATACCTGTCAATGCGATGAGAGATGTAAAGATTCCAATTCTTCCGACAAACATGATGATGCAATACACGATTTTCTCTGCATCACCCAATAGTGGGGTGAGTCCCATTGAGTAGCCCACAGTACCAAAAGCAGAAATCACTTCGAAGAATATCAAGTGGATTCGGTGGTTCTCATTATGCATGATTGCCAGAATGAAAACCAGAATTGCGATAGCGGTAGTAGCCAAGAAGTAAGTTCGAATGCTCATGGCTACAGCGCGTTTGGAAATCGGTTGCCCAAAGACTTCTACGACTTTTTTTGAGCTAATCACATTTTTAAGATAGAGCATGAGAATCACGAAAGTTGTAATTTTGATTCCACCGGCTGTTCCCTGCGGGCCACCTCCAATAAACATTAGTGAACAAATCAGGACAAGAGTGGAATCGGTGATGTATGCGAAATTAAAAGTATTAAAGCCCGCGGTTCTTGCGCAGACCGAAGCAAAAATCGAGTTTGCGATTTTTTCAGAGAATTCCAGATTCTTCAAAGTTTTTGGGTTATTGCACTCCGTATAATAGACTCCGAGTGCGCCTGCAAAAATCAGCACCAGGCTTCCCGCAATCAGTATATTTGTCTGAGTTTTATTGGAGGCGCCTCTTAAATTATTGTTGTAGGACTCGATTTTATTTTCCGTTAAGCTGGACAACTTTGTGAAAAAAAGATAAACCGCAGATGGATCTTGTCCTTTGATTGCTTTTAACATTAAATGGGTTTCACCCCAGACTTCGAACTTACCTGAAACTTCTTTTAAGATTTCCAGGAATATTTTCTCGAAAAAAATGATAACCGGAAAACCGATTCCACCGAATACGACAAGAACAACTATCGTGTAAATACTCCCGAGGTCTTGGATAATAAATGCCATATCATCCAAAAGTGAAAAGCCCGCATTGTTAAATGCCGAGACGGACGTGAATAAACTTAAAAAATATCTGTTCACATTTCCAGGAATATTTTCCGGAAGTGTAGAATAAAGGATGATAGCGCCTATCGCTTCGAGGAAGAGTGAAATTTTCAAAATAGATTTTAGTATTTCGTAGACAGTGTGAATCTCGTCTTTCTTTTTTACATCGTGATCTATTGCTTGAAGCATTACTTCTCCGATTTCGGAGTTTCTGGATAGGCCGGAAATCACGAGTCTTCCGACTAAAACAGTGAAAGTTAAAACTCCAAGGCCGCCAAGTTGAATCATTAGCATTAAAAATACTTGTCCCAGAAAAGTGAACTCGCTGACGTTGACCGGGCTGAGGCCAGTTACGCAGATTGCGGATGCTGCAATGTAGAGGGAGTTGACGTAGGACAAATTCCCACCCTCGATCCAATAGAGGATGAATGAACCGCCCAGTATTGCAAAAATAAAACTCAGAGCGATTAATTTCGCGACTGATATTTTTTTGATTATGTCGAGCAGAAATTCCATGTTGGATGGGCAGGTCAGAAAGCAGAAATTTGTTTGCGGGAAGATTGCATTTCTATATGTGTCAATTCAATCGCAATTGCTGAAATGTATTTGCAACTAGGATGATTCTTCCTCTTCATTTTCCTGTTCTTCTTCTCCACCTTCCTCCTCTTCGCCTTCATACTCTTCTTCATCGGTATATTGAATAGTATTATTGGTACCGGGAGAATTTATAATTTGATATATAGGAATGCTTGAAAAAATCGGGTTCAGAAAAAAAAGGAAAGTAAATACAAATAGAAATTTTCTGTTCATTGTCTCACCCCAAGAGATAGAAAAAAACAAATATGCCACAAGTCAAATGAATTTGTTGCTTGAAAGTGGATTTCTAGAATCCGAAAGGTTGTAATGGAATCGGATTTTGCACCAGAGTTTGTTGCGTGGTGGCAAAATTTCTGAATGGCGTGTTTCTTACTTCTTGGTTTGGAGCCAGAATGGCTCGAAATGGTTTGTTTCTGTCGCTCTTGAACCAGATGGAGAATGGATTTTTGTTCGTGCTTCCCAAAAATACGTCAATGTGATTTCCGAAAACGGAACTGCCTCTGTCCCCAGCAAAAAAATATCCGTCATGCACTTCATTTTAAATTATCGGCAATGAATTTTCGACAATACTCCTGAATCATCATTCTAACAATTCTGAATTTGTCCAGAATTTCATCCTCGGTTCCCTTTGCTTTTGCCGGGTCCGGAAAATTTTGATGGAATTTGGCCGCATGGCCAGAAAAATGTGGACAACGCTCTCGTGCGTTATCGCAAACAGTGATTACAAAATCGAAATCTATGTCTTTGTAATCGTCAATATGATTTGAAGTCTGATTGGAAATATCGATTCCATCCTCTTTCATTGTGGCAATTGCCATCGGGTTTACTCCATGAACTTCAACGCCAGCACTAAAGACTTCGGCTTTGTTTCCGGCATAATGACGGAGATACCCCTCTGCAATCTGGCTTCTGCAACTATTGCCCGTGCAAAGTACCAATATTTTTTTCATAAAAAACCCTTACTCTGCTTTGTCGATAATTGCTGCATAATTTTTTCGTATTTTGGACGGCACTCTTCGCTTTGATTGCCTTTGATTTCGGTTGTCATGCGATACCTCTTGTTAAGAAGATGTAACTTTCAGGTTACAAATTTCTCAAATACAATCAATTATGTTTTTAGAAAATGCAAAATTTTATTTTGACAGGATTGATTGGATTTTTGCCGTTTTGCAATATGCAAACCAGTACAGAACGGGGGAATTGCGAAAGGTCGTTGATAAAATAGACTTGCTTTTGGAAATTAAGAACGTGTCCTAAAACCAACTTTTGAAAATGTTTTAGGACATGCTCGAAAATTGCCTGAGTAATGCGGTGATTCTTAAGAAAAATCGAAAACCTATCCAAAAATATGCTCTCAAAAACTAATTTTGAATGAATTTTTCTAATTTCTTGACACAGTGTCATAAAAAATTTTATTTGCACATTTAGTGTTCGCTTACAATTTCTGGAGATGCTTATGTCAAAGTTGAAAATACTCTTCCTTAGTCTATTAATGGTTGCTTTGCCTTCTATTGTGTATTTTATTTATGCAACTGTTCCTTTCGGTAGTTATATCCTGATTCCTGATAAAGATAAAAATGGAGTCGCTGGTGAATTTTCCTACAATGTCCCATTAGACCCCAAAAGCCCTTGGCCGAAATTCAGAGCAAACGAATTGCAAAATGGAAGAACATCGGTTGATCCAGTTGTAAAAGAGAATCTAAAGCCCTGGGAATTTAAAACTGGAAAAGGGATTTTTAGCTCTCCCGTCGTTGATTCAGAGGGTACGGTTTATGTGGGATCGGCTGATCATTTCTTTTATGCAATCGATAAAACCGGAAAATTAAAATGGAAATTTCCCACGGGGGAGATTATAGATTCTTCGGCTCTGTTGGACAACAAAGGCAGAGTATACTTTGGATCCGGTGACGGGCATGTGTATTGCCTGAAAAGAAGCAATGGAGAAAAACTCTGGGATTTTAAAGCAGATACAACGGCAGAGGTAAAAGAAAAGTTTGATATAAAAACCTTCAATGTAAATTGGTTTGAAGGGAATATATCCATTCTAAAAGACGGGACACTGCTTGCACCCAATGATAACTATCTCGTATATGCAATTGACCGGGAAAAGGGCGTTAGGCGGACACAGTATTTTGGCAATGAAATGATTTGGTCTGTTCCTGCAGTCAATACAAATACGGATGAAATATTTTTCGGCACTTGCTTCATGGCAGCAAAAAATATTTTTAGTTATAATACAAAAACAAATCTCAAATCCTGGACAACGGGAGGACTCGGCACCAACGCGGCGTCAATTCTTTTGACTTCGAATCATCCCAAGGGAGCATTGATTGTCGGAGGTTTTGACGGGTATCTAAGAGCCTTTGCTCAAGAGAATGGAAAGGAACTATGGAAATTTGGGGCGAGGGACCATATCTACTCAAGCCCAGCCCAACAAAAAGATGGGGCAATCATTCAGCCTTCAGCGGATGGAACGGTTTATTCTGTCAATCCTTTAAACGGAAAAATCAATTGGGCATTTGATACTCTTGAACCCATTCGTTCTTCTCCTGCGATTGACAATAATGGAATTATTTATGTCGGGTCTGGAGAAGGAAAATTGTATGCAATCAATCCGGACGGTAAAATGCGCTGGGCTTATCAGTTGATCCAGGAAGATCGGAATGATATAAATTCTTCTCCTGCTCTCGGTTTTGATGGGGTCTATGTTGCCGGTGAAAATGGAGGAATATTTTTTATTCCCTATGACTTTCCGCTCACCCAATCCGGAAAAAAAGATGCAAAATCTTTTGTAAATCAAAAAGAGGCTTTGCCGGACGAAGGGGATTTTCTTTTATTTACCACCAGATTTGGAAGTTTACTAACGAAAGCTCCTGAAGAAATTGATGCGAATGAGCCTTTAACATTTACATTGTTCATTCGTCGTAAGGGTGATACTGTACTTTCCGCGATAGACAGCGAATCAACAAAAGTTAGTGTTTCCAATGGACACAAACCACTATTCAATGTTTCTGCTGACAAAAGATTTTTAACGATTATCCCCCAAGAAAAATGGACTTCAGCGCCAGGGGAAAATATTTCGATACAGATTGAAGGAAGTTTCAAGACGGATCTATCTCGATTCGGTTTGAAATTTTTTGGTGGAAAGAAATCCGGAAGTTTTAAAACCTCATTTCAATTTAAGATTTCGCCGCGAACAGAGGCAACAAATCCGATTCGATTTCCCAAAAATCAAAAAGAGCCTTCCACAGTTTATGAGATTAGCCGTCAATCGGTACCCAATCCGACTATGCTTCCGTCTTGGAATCAGATTGGCTTTGATTCTCTTCACTATCTTCTAGGAATGGTCGAAGGCAATGATACAACGGCAGTCGTTTGGGTGGTCCCCGGAAAATTTGATGAAAAAACTAATCGCACCGTAGTGGATCCTGCTTTAAGGGATTGTTTCCCTCTGAATTTGGACTATGACGGAGGACTCATAACGCTTACGAACTACGATGGATTTAAAATTAGTTTTATCGGAACATGGGATATGCCATTCGGCCTGTATCGCCTATCGTCCAAGGTGAATCCGAAAACAGGAGAACCATTGAGAAGCGCGGCTTTGAATGCTGTTGCTTTAGGGGATGAGATTGAATTTTATGGGAAATTTCTGAAACTCATGGGGATGACTGATTTCAAGACTGGCCTACTTCACGCATATGGCGGCTTGAATCTTTCCAAATGGGGCAACGGTTTAGTGAATCCACCAAATGGAATCGGCAATCCAAGGATTTCAATTGGAAAAAATTCCGCTGTTTTGGAAGTTACCGATGGTAATATAAGAAAGGCCGAGCATGTTTTCTCCTTGTTAATCATCAATGCCCTCACAAGCAAGCCGGTCCCTGCGAATTATGCAAGGGCCACAACAGTTGAAGCAAGCCAAGATGGCCGTGTAAATAAAGTAATCCTGGATTTACCAAACGGGTTGGCAAAGGGAAATTATCGTGTGTATTATATGGTCGATGCCTATCCTGCTTTTCACCAGAAAATTGAGGTTAAATAAGAGAAGGCATGTCCAAAAGTATAGCAGTCAATTTTTTTCTTGTAGTGCTATTGGGTTGTAACAATTTGCTGAATTACAGAATTCAGGACATTGACTCCCAGGTTCAATACCCGGAGGGGCCTATTTGGCACGAAGGAAATCTGTTTTATGTCAGTTACGGCCAAGACAAAATCTTTCGAAGGAAAGAGAAGACAATTTCTGTTTTTTGGAAAAATAATGAAAATCCACCTAAACGATGCGGCCCTGCATCTCAAATCATAAGAGAGAATAGAAATTTATTAGTCTCCTGCTATGATTCAAATGCGTTAGTAGAAATCTCTCCCGAAGGTGAAAAAATTCACGAATATAAATTGGACGGTAAGAAATCGCACATTGGACCGAACGATTTTGTGAAGGATAAATCGGGAGGAATCTATTTTTCGGTATCGGGTGTTTTTGATGAAAAAGCACCTGCATCAGGAAAAATACTGTATCTTACAAAGGGTGATGTGATTCAGGAAGCGATTGCAACTAACGTATTTCATTATAGTAACGGATTGGCTCTCAGTCAGGATGAGAAGAAAATCCTAGTTAGTGAACATCTTCGCAATCGAGTCATCGAGCTTGATGTAATCGAAAACGGAAAGCTTGCAAGTCCGAGAGTTTTTTCCGATTTGAGCCGGTTTCCAGTAAAATCCAACAGTTTGAAACTTGGCCCGGATGGGATCAAAATCGGCCCGAAATCAGGAAACATTTATGTTTGCCAATACGGAGGGTCAAGGATTCTTGTGTTAGACGAAAAGGGAGAATTGAAAAAAAATATCCAACTTCCCATATCATTTGTGACGAATCTGACTTTCGAAAGTCAGAATGAGAAAATTCTATATGTTACGGCTGAAACTAACGCAGACAGTCCGACTAGCGCATACAATGGCAGAGTTTATAAGCTTATTTTGGATTGAGCGAAAACAGGTCACTGTATGAAGGAAAGGGCGTGTTAGATTTTGATTACCACTTTGCCGAAGTGTTTTCCATCTCGAAGGTATTCAATTGCTTGACGTGTTTCGCCTAACGCAAAAATTTTATCGATTATGGGGCGCATTTGATTTTCTTCGATGGCGCGATTCATTTCCAGAAAACTCTTTCTTGGCCCGATGACAATCCCTTGAATTTTCACCTGCCCCATGACTATCGGAAGAAGATTTAATGATGGAGTGGTCCCGCCAAGAATTCCGATGAGATGAATATTGCCGAAAAGTTTCACGGCTTTGATGGATTCTTCCAAAGTTCCGGCGCCTCCGACTTCGATAATGTGGTCGGCTCCTTCTCCATTGGTGATTTCTTTCACCTTCTCGCCCCACTTGGGTTCGGTTCTATAATTGATAAGAAAGTCGGCGCCCATTTTTTTGCCGGATTCCAGTTTCTCGTCGGATGAGGATGTGAGAATTACTTTTGCTCCGGCGAGCTTGGCGAATTGTAAGGCGAAAAGTGATACTCCACCGGTTCCCTGAATGACCACGAATTCCCCGGGAAGTACTTGGCTTTGCACAAATAGGGCAGACCAGGAGGTTAATGCGGCACAAGGCAGAGTGGATGCTTCTTCATAAGAGAGATGTGAAGGCATTTTCACAATCCCGGATTCCGGCAAGATTGCGTATTCCCGTAGGGTGCCGTCTAACGGTCCTCCCAACGAAGTTCTGAGTTCTTTTTTCGTAGGCTTTCCTGCAATCCATGTGGGAGCGAAGGTTGCGCAGACTTTATCGCCGACGGAAAATTCGCTTACTCCCTTTCCGACTTCGATCACTTCACCAGCGCCGTCACTGCAAACGATGAGTGGCAAAGGAAATTTTGCATTGTATTTTCCGGTTATGACTAGATAGTCCCGGTAATTCAAAGATGCCGCATGAAACCTGACCAGTACCTCCGAATTTTCGGGAGAAGGCGGTTTAGGCAATTCTTTGAGCGCAATATTTTCCATGCCAAACGAATTTATCTGAATTGCTTTCATGGTCATTCCGGCATTACAATCTGTCTTTTTTTTGTGATCACATCATAAATCAGGAAAGCAGAAATTTCTTTATCTTCCTTTTTCTGAGGTTCTTTTTTGATTACGAGAGCCAGTGTATTTTTTTTCGTATTGTACAGAATTCTGTCAAAAGTAAATTTGTCCGGAATCACCGAAGTGATTTCTTCCTCGATCGGATCGTAAATGAACAATTTCGGTTTGTCGCGGTTGTTCAGAAATCCGTCCTTGTTTGTGTCATCTGTCATGGCGATTACAACCAGGCGATTGCCGATATCCAGCGAATCAAATCGGGCCTCTTCGGAATTGTTTTTTGAATTTCTTTTTCGAAAAGTTCCCGGAAAATAATCCCAAATGTATACTTTTTTTTCAAACAACTTGTTTTGATTTCCACTGCCCAGATTTACGAAGGTAAGATTTTTTGCATGGTGCAGAATTTCTTCCGGGCCGAACCCTCCCGCTTCTTTAACCAGCCCTGCAGGATAAACAAGAAAATCTTTCCAGAAAATTTGAGAAAAGCTACCGGGGTCGTCTTTCCATTCTACGGGAGACTCTTCGGATGCAACCTCCTCTTCTTTTAACTCGATTCCTTTATCGAAAATGAACCAGCTCTTAGAAAGTGTGAAAGTTAATATCGCTAGAATTGCGAGAAGTAAAATTACGACTGTGAGTCTAATCTTTTCCACTTTGAAATCTCGAAACTATTCCGATCACTTCCTGAAATTCTTCTTCTTTCATATACGGAAACAATGGAAAGTTTAACACTGTTGAAGAAACTTCCTGTGCATTTTTGCCTCCGAATCTTCCTTTTAAAAATTCTTTTGCTCCTGGCTGGTCACTCATTGCTCCAGGATAGATATTTCCAAATCCGATTCCTTTTTCCTTAAGAATGGTTTCCAGTTTTGTGCGCTTGTCATTCGGGAAAAGAGTGACATTGCAGTAACCGTTCTCCTCATAATCGGTAGGGGGCAGAATTCTGTTTACTCCGAGTTTGGAAAATTCTTCATGATATTTTATAGCGAATTTTTTTCTGGAAGCGAGTCTTTCCGGAAATCTTTTTAGAGAGAGGTTTAAAAATGCCGCTTGCAAGGAATCCATTCTGGAATTCCAGCCGACGGCCCCGTGTCCGTAATGCGATGTTCTTCCGTGGTTAGCCAGAATTTTCACCTTGTCGGCTAACGCACTGTCGTTGGTGAAAACCGCGCCAGCATCTCCTGCCGCACCGAGAACTTTCGCCGGATAAAACGAAGTCGTTGCGATTGCGGCATTCTTGTAAATCTGCTCGCCTTTGTACTTAACACCGAAGCATTGAGCGCCGTCTTCGATCAAAATAACATTTTTCTTTTTGCACAATTCCCTGTAGTCGTTTAATCTCTCGGAACCCCATCCGTACAAATGCACGATAATTGCCGCTTTTGGTTTTACCTCATTGATCGCTTTTTCGAAATCGGCAAAATTCATTTGCAGGTCTTTCAAGTTGGAGTCAATTGTATAAGGGTCAGCGTTACAATTTACGACTGCTTCGAATGTAGCCCAGAAAGTCGAGTCCGGAAGCAAAACTTTATCTCCACGCCCCACACCCACAGCGCGTAACGCAAGCTGGATGGCATCCGTTCCGTTAGCACAGGCAACCGTGTGTTTTACCTGGCAATATTCGGAGAGGCCTTTCTCAATATTCGCAACCTCCTCTCCTCCGATAAAGCCGGCTTTTTCGCTGAGTATTCTTACTTTTTCATTCCATTCTTCCAGAAAAGAAGGTTCGAATCTTTTTATGTCAATGAAGGGTACGCCCATTTTATTTTCCTTTTTTATTTGATTTTTCTTTCTTAAGTTTATTTTCTATTTTCATTTCACCGAATAGCAGTTTCGCAATTTCAGAATATTTGGATACCGGAAAAAATTTTACCCCTTTTTTCACATAATCCGGAATTTCAGAGAGATTCGGTTCGTTATCTTTCGGATAAATGATTTTATTTATTCCGGCTCGTTTGGCGGCTACAATTTTTTCGCGTAGCCCTCCGATTGCCAAAACCTCTCCAGTCAGAGTAAGCTCTCCTGTCATGGCAAATCCCGGTTTTATAGTTTTTCCCCTGATCAAAGACAGAATTGCAGTCGCCATCGTGATCCCCGCGCTCGGCCCATCTTTTGGAGTTGCTCCGTCCGGCACATGCAGGTGGATTTTTCTGTTTTCAAAAAGTGAATTGTCTTTCAGTAAATTCTGAACATAGCTGAATGCAATCGTTGCTGACTCGTTCATGGTTTCGCCTAACTTCCCAGTAAGAAGCAATCCTTCTTTTCCGGAGACAAAAATTGCTTCAATCAAAAGGGTCGCTCCACCAATCGGAGTGTAAGCAAGTCCGAGAGCTGTTCCTGGCAATTTGGGCTTGGTCATTCTGTCATCAATGAAAACCGGAATTCCCAGGTAGTCTTTAAGATCGTTCTCCTTGATCAAAGTTTTGTAGGATTCACCGATGACGGTTTTGTAGGCAATTTTTCGGATTATTTTGTCAGTCATCCTTTCCAGCCCTCGAAGCCCGGATTCTCTGGAATAAGAATTGATGAGGGATATGATAGCTTTGGTTTCAAAAGTAATTTTCTTTTCTTTCAGTCCGTTTTTTTCCAGTTCTTTTTTCCAGAGATACTTTCTGAAAATTTCCACCTTCTCTTCGGTGATGTAACCGGAAAGTCGTATAACGTCCATTCTGTCCAAAAGGACTCTAGGAATGGTTTCCAGATTGTTGGCTGTTGCTATGAAAAATACTTTCGACAGGTCGAACGGCAGATCCAGGTAGTGATCACGGAATGCGTTATTTTGTTCAGGGTCGAGGACTTCTAATAGAGCAGATGCAGGATCGCCTTGACCAGTGGACAGCTTATCGATCTCATCCAGAATAATAATCGGATCTTTCTCTTTCAATATCCTTAGAGCCTGAATGAATTTTCCCGGCATCGAACCTATGTAGGTTCTCCGGTGTCCTTTGATTTCTGCTTCGTCCCTCATTCCTCCAAGAGAAATTCTGTAAAATTTTCTTTGAAGGGATTCAGCAATCGATTTTGCAATGGATGTTTTTCCAACACCCGGAGGGCCGATCAGGCAAAGAATAGACCCTTTGCTGTCAGGGTTCAATTTTTTTACGGCGAGAGATTCCAGAATCCTGTCTTTCACATCATCCAGCTTATAATGATCCCTATCCAGGATTTTTTTGGTGAGGTGCAGGTCGATTTTTCTTTCCGGAGGATTTTCCCAAGGAAGAGAATCCAAAATATCCAGATAGTTGCGGCTAACGTTTATTTCCGCTGAGTTTGAATCCGTTGAATAAAACTTTGTGATTTCTCTATTCACTTCCTCGATTATCTGAGGATCGATATTTACTTTTTTCAATCTTTCCAGAAGTTTGTCATATTTTTTTTCGGACTTTCCTTCACCCATGCCAAGCTCGTTTTGAATAGCTTTGAGTTGTTCCCGGAGAAAAAATTGCCTTTGCTGTTTGTCGATCTTTTCTCCAATTTGCTCTTGAATTTTTCTTTGAAGTCCGATCAGTTCGATTTCTTTTTTCAGGAATAGAACTACCATTTCGAGCCTTTCCTGAATATTTACGCATTCGATTATGTCTTGATAATTCTGCTTTTCCAGATTTAAAATAGATGCCACAAAGTCCGCCATCTTTCCCGGCTCATCCATATTCACAAGAGTAAATTTCATTTCTTCAGTGAATAGAGGATTGTTCTGCGCCAACTCTTTGGTCTGCACTAAAAGCGAGCGCATTAGAGCCTTGACTACCATCTTGTTTCCGCCATCGGTTTCTTTCGGATATTTTACCTTTGCAACCAAATGGGGTGTAGTTGTAAGAATGGATTCGATTTGAAATCTAGCAATTGTGTTGACGAGAACATTGACGCCCCCTTCAGGGAGATTGACTTTTTTTAAGACTCTAGCGATTGTGCCTGCGCTATATATATTTTCTGAAGGGTCTTTTTGGCTTTCGTCTTCTTTTAAAAGTACGAGTCCGACAAATCCGTTAGATTTCAGGATTTCTTCGATTGAGTTAGAAAATTTACCCGAAGGCACAAGCAGAGGGGTTACAATTCCCGGAAAAATAGGCCGGGATTTGATTGGAAGTAAAAACAAATCAGGAGGAAGCGCATCTTCCACCGGCAGAATCTGATTTTCGGGTATTTTTTTTCTCTCCCGTTTCGACATACTTTCTTTAAATTTCTCTTTACGACAATGATTTATTTTCTAATTTTTACCTCAATGAAAAATAAAATCAAAATCCTCTTCTTTTTGTCTGTCCTGGGAAATATTTTATTCCTTATTTACCAGATTCCTTTTGTTCAAGTCAAACTTAGATTTTTGATTATCAATTCTTTTGGGTATTCAGCTCCCAAAAACGTTCCATACATAAGAAGAAATGTTCTCATTCAGGATTATTATCCTACGCCTATACTCGATGCAAAGGACTATCGGTTGAAAAAACTTCCTTCCTACCCGGTCTTTGAAACTCACGGGCATTTGGGTTTTCCTTTTTCGGAAAAACCCGAAGAGGTTTCGAAAAGATTAACTGAACTCGGAATTCAAAAATTCATCAACTTGAGCTTCAAAACCGGAAATGATTTCCAGAAGCTGAAAGAAAATTACAAAGATCCCAGAATCATTCATTTCAGCACTTTTAACTGGAAAAGAATGAGGGAGTCGGAAAATTTTGTCCCTCTAATGCTTGAGGATTTGAAAAAAGATATTTCCAACGGAACAAAGGGAATTAAGCTCTGGAAAGATTTCGGACTCATGTTCAAAAAAAGGAACGGAGAACGTTTAAAAATGAACGATCCGATTCTAGACCCTCTATTTCAGGAATGCGCCAAAGCAAAACTGATTATCTCTATCCATACCGCAGATCCGAAAAGTTTTTTTTCCCCAATTGATGAAAAAAACGAGAGATATGAAGAGCTTTTGCGGCACCCGGAATGGTCATTTTCTACAGAGGAATTTCCTTCTTTCGAAGAAGTGTTAAAAGAGAGGGATGAATTGTTTGGTAGGCATCCCAGCCTAAAGTTTGTATCTCTTCATTTTGCGGAATACGCCCATGATCTGAAAAAAGCAGGAATGCTTCTTTTAAAGGATAAAAATGTTTACTTGGAAATATCCGCCAGAGTCGACGAACTCGGACGTCAGCCAAATTCCACAAAAAGATTTTTCGAAAAGTTTCAGGACAGATTACTTTTTGGAACGGATGGGCCTCCCGATCCGGGGAAATATGAAATTTATTCCAGGTTTTTAGAAACCGAGGATGAATATTTCGATTACTATCCGGGTAATAAAAATAGAAAAGGATTTTGGAAAATCTACGGTTTGGGCTTGAACAAATCGATTCTGGAAAAAATATACTACCAGAACGCAAACAAAATTTTCAGATGAAAGAGGAAGAATATGTCGGAACAGTTTCAGGTTGTGGTAATCGGTGGCGGCCCGGGAGGATATGTTGCGGCGATTCGCGCTTCCCAGCTAGGTTTAAAAACCGCAGTAGTGGAAATGGACAGAATGGGAGGGATTTGCCTAAACTGGGGTTGCATCCCGACAAAGGCTCTTTTGCAAAGCGCTCATTTGCTGGAAGAATTCAGGAAGGCTCACGAATTCGGAATCATTTCGCCTAACGCACAGGCTGATTTCCCAAAAGTTATCGAAAGGTCGAGAAAGGTTGCAGATCAGATGGCTAAAGGTGTGGAATTTCTGATGAAGAAAAATTCAGTGACCCAGATTTCCGGAAAGGCAGTATTCAAGGATGTGAATACAGTGATTGTTTCGAAGGAAGGGAAAGATGAGGAAATCCGGTCAGATTACTTTATTCTTGCAACCGGTGCAAGGGCAAAAGAACTCCCAATACTTCCATTTGACAAAGAAAAAATTCTTTCTAGTAAAGAAGCAATGTATCAGAAAGAAGTACCCAAAAGACTCGGAATTATCGGGGCAGGCGCGATCGGTGTCGAGTTTGCCGATTTCTATTCCTCAATGGGGTCTAACGTTCATATTATCGAATACCTTGACCATTTACTTCCGAACGAAGACGAAGAGGTCAGTAAAATTTTGGAACGTTCCTTCAAGAAGAAAGGAATAGAATTTTATCTTGGCACAGGCCTCGCCGGGGCAGAAAAAAAATCCGACAAGGTAATTTTGAAGTTAAAGGAAAAAGCGGATGACGGGAAATCTTTCGATCTGGAAGTGGACAAGGTAATTGTCGGAGTAGGCCTCTCACCGAATACATCCGGAATTCGCCTTGAGGAAATCGGAGTTCATTTGACTAACGGCTTTGTTTCTGTGAGTGAGCGTTATGCGACATCGGTAAACAATATTTATGCGATAGGCGATTGTTGTGGCCACCCTCTCTTGGCTCACGTTGCCTCGGCAGAAGGAGTCCGTGCGGCAGAAGCAATTTCGATTCGGAACGGAAATCCCCATAAAATTCAATTTTTGCCTATCAACTACGACTATATCCCTGGTTGCACATACTGTCATCCGGAAGTTGCTTCAGTCGGCATTACGGAAAAGGAGGCAAAAGAAACTGGCACGAAATACAAAATCGGAAAATTTCCATTTACTGCAAGTGGCCGAGCTCAAGCAACGGGGGATACGACCGGAATGGTGAAACTAATTTCCGGTGAGAATGGAGAAATTTTGGGGGCTCATATAATCGGTCCGAACGCGACTGAACTTCTCTCAGAATATGTAGTTTCTTCTTTATCGGAGCTTCGGGTGCAGGATATAGGCAATGCGATGCACGCTCACCCTACGCTATCCGAGGGACTAATGGAAGCAGCTCTGGATTGCATGGGCGAGGCAATAAATATATGAACCCTACAAAAACTGAAAGAACAGAATCCAGTCTATTGATTCCCGAAAAGCTCATTGATGTCTATGAAGAAAAAACCAATAATATTTCACGCGAAAAATATTTGCACGTGCTACTTAGAAAATATGGCGATATGGTGCTAATCGGTCTTTTGGCGAAATCCCAAAAAATAAAAACCTCCTACCAAGAAGAACACCAAAATTTAATCAAAAAAAATTTTAGGCCGTTTAATGATGATTGGATAGAATTGGGGATTCTCGCAAATTATCTCGGTATTTCCAGAACAGCTCTCTTTACCTGGTTTTTGATGCTTGAACTGGGAGAATGGGACATAATTCTTTCCGAAAGATTCTACGACTCTGGAGTTCCCCCAAAATTGGATTTTCTGCAATTAAAAATATGCCTTACAAGCAAAATAATCATTAGGGCGGACAGAAAAATACTGTATAAGATACGTAGGTAAGGAAAATTTTCACGAAAGCATTTTTGTAGGTTCACTATTTATGATAAATCTGTTTCGCAAAAGGGAAAAATATTTTCATATGTCGATTGCACTGTCTCTTATGCTTATTAATTCTTGCAGTTCGGGTCAGGAGCTCGATTCAATGAAGCCTCATCACAAGAAGAACGGATTTCGAAATACCTCAAAAAATTTCGTAAGGCACGGATTCAGCTCCATGATCAAATGGAGATGGTCTAGGGATGAAGCCGCGTTGCCGTCCCTCAATCCAAAGGACTACCGATTTCCTGAAATCAAAAATGATGGAAAAGTTCTGAAAGAAAATTCAAAAAATTTTTCAGCTACCTGGATCGGCCATGCAACCGTGCTTGTTCAAATCGATGGAAAAAATATATTAACGGATCCGATTTGGTCTGACAGATGTTCTCCGGTAAGTTTTGCAGGTCCGAAGCGTTATACGAAACCCGGCCTATCTTTGGATAACCTGCCAAAAATTGACTTAGTGCTTATTAGCCACAATCATTACGACCACATGGACTTGGATACGTTAGTCGAACTTGAAAAAAGGTTTAAGCCCCATTTTCTTGTAGGCTTGAATAACAAGAAATTATTATTGTCGGCAGGGCTTTCGAGGGTTTCCGAACTGGACTGGTGGGATGCGGTATCGGAAAAAGGCCTGACCATCACTTTTACTCCGACCCAGCATTTCAGCGGCAGGAAGATTGTGGACTTGGACATGTCTTTGTGGGGGAGTTTTGTAGTTTCTGGCAAATTCAAGAAATTTTATTTCTCGGGGGATACGGGATACTTTGAAGGGTTTTCCGAAATATCGAAAAGATTTTCTGATATCGACCTTGCAATTTTGCCCATTGGCGCTTATGAACCCCGATGGTTTATGAGTCCGATGCATGTTGATCCACAACAATCGGTGAAAGCATTTGTGGACTTGAAGGCAAAATATATGGTGCCTATGCATTATCAAACGTTTGTCTTGACCGATGAAGCTTTAGACGAACCTCTACGACTAACATACAAGGAATTTGAAAATCAGAATATTTCCCTGGAGAGGTTATTGGGATTGAAAATAGGAGAATCATACTTTCTTGATGAATAGTCTTGTTTGTCCAGGCACCATTCGAGCCTATTGATTATTTGTTGACCTCACGAACGAAATTTGAAGGATATTAACATGAGAAATTATTTATTGATCACTTTTTTACTGAACATTACTGTTTCTTTCGGAATCGTTGCGCAAGATACAGAAGAAGAGAGTCCATTTACAAGAAAAGATACCCGGAGTGACGAATTAAAACAAATCAAAAAGGAGCTGGAGTCTCTCAAGAGCGAAGTTTTATCTTTAAAAAAAAACAAGCCCAAGGAATCCACGCCTGACAAAACTCTTCCCCCAAAAACAGAAAGCGAATACAAAAGTCCGATGAAAGGGGATCTAAGCGGGGAGTACACCAAGAATATGTTGATTCTTCCAGAACACGCAAGGGACATCCGGCACTCCTCAAGGGGCTGGGTTTCCGATCAGTTGAAAATCGGATTTCATTTTCGTCCCAAGTTCGAGTCTTCGCAGAATGCCGACTTCAATAAAACGACCGATGACTATAAATCTTTCGTTTCCCAGAATGCCCAAGTATGGATGGTATTCGATTTTTCCAGGTACTTTACATTTAAGGTCACTATTCAGGATTCCAGATTATGGGGAGGAAGCCTTGCTCCCAAAACGGGAACAGATGGCCGGTACGGAATGACGACTGGAATTGGACAAGACTATTCATCAACAACTACAACGCTTCCTATCAAGACAGATACGGGGTTGCGTGAAGCATTTCTTGTTTTTAAGGATTTTCAGGCAAACTCCAAAGTATTCGTTGGAAGGCAGATTCTAGGATTTGGTGACCAGAGAATTCTCGGTGGCAGAAATGACAGCCAAATAGGAAATTCTTTCGATGCAGTAAGGTATCAATTTGATTCAAAATACTATACTTTTAATATATTCGGTGCAGTGAATACGGAAGAGAGTAACGGTCCTTACGGGATGGTGACTGCAAACGGAAAAAGCAAAGGTACGATTAACGATTCTTATCTGAGTGGTATTTACAATACTTTTAAATTCGAAGAATTATTTCTGGTCGATCTATATTATTTCGGACTTCATAAGAAATATATTAACAAAACCGTTCAGGTTACATCACTCGACCGCGACAGACAGAGGGATGACAAAAATACTTTTGGCCTCCGATTTTCCAATCGCACTAAAAATAATTCTCTGCCTGAAAATCAAATTTGGGATTGGACTCTTGAGTTTTCGGTTCAACGCGGCCACACCGGAGAGACAATCGATGCGTCATGGGACATCCTTTCTCAAAGCTATGGTGGAAAAAAGATTTATTCCGATAAAGTTTTGTACGATAGTAAATTTTTTGTGTTTCAAACAGGACTGACATTTTTCAAGGAATTCAGGATTGGCGCTCAATATGCTTACGCATCCGGCGATCCGAATAGAGGGGATGCTAGGGTTGCAACTTGGGACCCGTTGTTTGCTTCCAGGCAGGGAGGTTTTCCCTATTTTGATTCCGGAAACGGGATTGCTTCCAATTCCTACTACTATAATGTAAAATCCTATTCACTGCATTTGAACTGGACTTCCAAGAAATACGGAAGGTATATATTTGTTGTGTACGATGTCTACAAGGCGAAGCTTCAGGACGGGTGGTACACTACAAACGGAGATTTAGTCACGAAAGGAAGCACGGAAAATTATTACAATGACAGGTATGGAAACACTACCTATCTGGGTAAAAAGCTTTTACGCTCGTATGACTTTATCTACCAGTACTATTTTGGGGACATGGTTTCCATCTGGGCCGGTGGTTCAATTACCTACGCCGGGGATTCCATTCGCAATATTCGAAATAATCTTCAAGACACAGACTATACGAAAAGATACACACTGGATCCGGTTTCCAAGTATTTCTTTCTGAGTGTAAGCGCGGCACTGTGATTTTTATTTTCGAATCCTTTTTGGAGAATATTTAACGGTTTTATTATTCTGGAAATTCCAGTCTTTTTCTTCAGTAATGCCGGTCTATATTGAAAAACAGTTGCAAAAATAATACTATCTGTGAGTGCCAATTTATTTTGGAGCCTTAGTTGCGTTCTCTAAATTGACAAACTGGAATGTAAGTCTTTAATATTTTTCTTTGTATATTCGTATTCACACAACCAAAAATCAAATTCGGTTTGCGACAGTTTTGTTGGGATGAATTCGATTTCCAAAGGAAATAATTTTCAGATTTGTGGCTACCCGAAGACTAGATTTTCCGCCTATTTCTTTCGGCTGGTAATTGATATTTCAACGAAATTGTAATTCTATTGTGCAAACATTAGCGGTAGGATAGCATCAAAAAACTTGACAATTTTTATGAATTTAGAATGATTATAATTTGATGTTAGAATCTCACTGGAAAGCACCTCGTTACTTCCACTCTCTGTCACCGTTGATCTTCTATGAGGTTGGATAAATACGCAGAATGGCTTTCGGCCACTTTCCAGATTGGCCTAGGGAAAGCATTGCCTCGTTTTGAGCGTCAAAGCGAGATAAGTGATCTCGGTAGTAGCATTCTGATTGCTGGTTTAATTTTGATTCAAAGGAGAGTTCAATGAAAACTTTTACAAAAATTTTGGTTCTCACGATTCTATCGGTTTCGATCGGTCTTCCCTTATTTTCTGAGAGCGGAAAAGAAGACATTGCCTACATAAACTTTATTACTGGAAAGGCGCAGGTAAAATCCGGGGATTTGAAGGAGACAAGGGAGCTAAAATTAAACGACCGGATAAATTCTGGCGATCTGATTACGACTGAAGCAGGCTCAAAAGTCACAGTATTATACAAAGGATCAGAATTTAAAATATCGCCTAACGCATCTGTTTTGATTCGAGATTTATTTGGAAAAAATAAACCCGGACATGTAGATGTGAATAATGGATTTGCCTGGTTTAAATTGGTGAAGTTCAAGGGATATAGATTGAATGTGACAACTCCTGCAAGCACAGCCGGGGTAAGGGGAACGGCTTTTGCAACTCTCTATGATCCCGAACTCAAGCAGGCAATGAACTGCGTTTGTGAGGGAAAAGTGGAGATTCAGTCCACAGTAAAGGATTCAAAGCCTGTCACGGTTAACAAGGGCAACGGAAGCGCGATTGATTTAGGCATGAAGGATGTCGCCAAAGCGGATTATAAGGACGAAATTGAAAAAGGATCGAAGGGATTGCCGGGAAAATCCCTGCCGCAATTCGAGAATCGAATCCAGAAAGCCCCACTGATGAAAAGCTGCATAACCTGCCATGCTCCGAAAGGCTGGACTCCGAAAGAAGAAAAAGTTCCGGAGCCAAGTGACAGCGTATACTGATGGCCAAAGCCTTAAAGGTACTGGATGAGTGCTAGTATTTCCGGAAACCTTACTTTATGCAATGCGCGCTTGCAATGGTTTTTGGAAAATCGACTAAAATGAAGTTACATTTTATCATCGCCACGATCCAATGATTCAGGCGCTGGCACTACATTGTCATTTTGCCGTAATGGGGCTACTGCTAGAGCAATAGAGGCTTATTCGGAATATCAATTACTTAAAGCTAGTTTTAGGGAACGTTCTTAATCAATTTGCAGGCTATAACATAGAAAAAAATTCTTGACCCTTCTGGGTTTTTGATCAGCCTAAATCTACACTGGCCGATGGAAATAGCAGAAACCGATTTTTCCGGAGGACAAAGAATTTGCCCATAGGAAAAGCTCAGGGATTTCTTTATTTATGATAAACGATTTTCTATATTACAACTTTATTAAGCCTCTTCTGTTCAATCTCTATCCGGAAAATGCTCATGAAATTTCTTTTGCGATGTTGAAACTGGCGGACAGTATTCCCGGTTTTTTTCCGATTTTAAAAAGCAGATTTTCCTATAGTAGCGATAGACTGAAAACCGAAGTTGCCGGGATAAAATTCCAAAATCCTTTGGGAATGGGTGCGGGCTTCGACAAGACCGGAGAATATTTTCCTTTTCTGGAAAAACTAGGATTCGGATTTGCAGAGGTAGGAACTATTACTGGAGAAGGACAGCCCGGAAATCCTAAACCCAGAATCTTCCGCTATCCCAAATACGATGCATTAATCAACAGGATGGGTTTTAATAATCCCGGCTCGGAAAAAGCCTGCGGAATTTTGCATTCACGGAAGCGTTCTATCCCTATGGGCATAAATATTGGAAAAACAAAAATTGTAGAGCTGGAGCATGCGTTAGGCGATTACATTAAGTCTTACCGAAAACTCTATCCGTTAAGTGATTACTGCGCGATAAATATCAGTTCTCCCAATACTCCAGGCCTCCGGGCCTTACAGGAGAAAAATACTCTTATCGATCTTGTCAATGGAATTAAAAAAGAGCTCGGGGGGAATTTCCCGATTCCGACTTTTATTAAATTTGCTCCGGACTTCACTGATTTTCAATTTGAGGAGATACTGGAAACGGTTGTGGATCTGGGGATTCAAGGGATAATTCTAACGAACACCACATTGGATAAATCCAGCCTCGTCGGAGAAAATCTTGAAGAGGGTGGGCTTTCCGGAAAACCGGTAAGAGAAAAATCTACTCACCTCATCCGGCTTGCCAGAAAAAAACTGCAAGGAAGGTTGAAGATAATCGGAGTAGGTGGAATCGATTCAGGAGAGTCTGCACTTGAAAAAATTTTAGCCGGTGCCGATCTGATTCAAATATACACCGGATACATTTACAAAGGGCCTGGACTGCCAAAAACTATTCTGTCTTATTTGGATTCATATCTGGAAAAACGCGGAGTAAAACATATTTCAGAGATCGTGGGAATGGGAGCACACTTAGAGTAAAAATACGTTTCTCATGCTTGGATTACTATTTTTATCCCCCATAAACTTTGGAAGTGGATAGAACGTTATTACCGAAGGAAAAAGACAAACCCCGTGGAGGAGGACCGCTGAATGACTCTCGCAAAGTAATTGCAGGAATAATTTACAGAATGAAAGCGGGCTGCTAGAGGAGAGCCACCCGAATCAGTTTGCCCGTGCACGCAGAGGCAGGGTGATGTCTTAGAGCTAGTTTTTAGGACAGCTCGAATATTCACGCAATGACCTATGCAACGATTTTGACGTATTTGCGATGAATCCTGCCTTTTAGCCTGCGATATATTTTGCAATTTCTATTCCTCCGGTAAAAATTATTTTCTTGCTTAAAAATGAGTCTATATTATAATCCTGAAACATGCAGACGAAAATGAAAGTCGAACAATTACTAAAAACAATTGAGCTCTGGCGGGTAGCAAATCCCCCCAAGGTAGTTGTGTCCAAAGGGACTATGCTAACCGAATGTATCCAGATGATGAAAGAGAGACGTACGGGTGCATGCCTTGTCGTAGAGAACAACAAGCTCTGCGGGATTTTTACGGAAAGAGATGTGTTGAAGAAAGTCCATTTGAATCGTGTTTCCTTGAAGGAGTCTGTGGACTCTTTTATGACTGCGAACCCGAAAACTCTACCGAAAAATACTGCTCTTGGAAAAGCGATTCAGGAATTGATTCAGGGAGGTTTTCGCCATCTTCCGGTGGTCGACGACAATAATCGGCCGATAGGAATGGTTTTTGTCCGTGGGATAGTAGATTATATTGCAGAGCATTTTCCAAACGAGGTGTATAACCTCCCGCCGGAAATGCAAACGTTTACCAGCCAGGAGGGAGCATGATTTGTCCAAGCTGTGCATCATCCAATATTGACGGAGACGAAACCTGCGATAATTGCGGGCATGATCTTCGCGGAAACGACATTTATAATCCTCAGACTGAATTGCAGGAATCGATTATGACTGCAAGAATTGATTCATTGAAACCGGTTACTCCAGTGCTTCTCAGCCCTTCTGATTCTATTCGTAAAGCAGTGGAAGGGATGGTGGCGAATGGTCAGGGCTGCGTACTTGTTGTGGAGAAAGGCAAACTTTCCGGAATCGTTACCGAGAGGGACATTTTGTTTAAGGCGACTAGCGATACCATTGATATCGAGAAGATTCCTCTGTCCAGTATTATGACAAAAGATCCCGACACACTCAACGCTGATGCTCCGGTTGCATACGCAATGAATATGATGTCGGTCGGTGGATTCCGGCATATTCCGATTTTGAATGCCGATAAAAGTTACAGCGTTTTGTCAGTAAGACGTTTGCTGAAACATCTTTCTTCAACAATCGGAAATTAAATTACGGTGATTCGAAATATTCTTTTCTTTCTGTGTGCTATTTCGTTAACCTCAAATATTTTTTCTCAGAGGGTGATTTATAAGGCGAGAACCTTTATTGCTCCGAGAAAATATGTGGAGGATGAAGTTCCTCCCGAAAAGAAAAGGCCGAAAAGTTATACGAATGTTTGCGCGAAGTATTCTGCGGAAAAAAAAGAGAATGTTGGCGACCCGGTTTTGAATGACGCAGTAGTTTCCTTTTTGCCTAAGAGTGATTTCAGAAAATCGGATTCAACTTATTTTACAAAAGAAGATTTTTTCTACGCAGTAAATTCGGTTGAAGCCAAGGTGGCTGATAAAAAGACAATCTGTGTCAGGCAGGACGACGAATTATTCGCGCCTTACGATCCTAAAAAAGCAAAGCTGGAAAAAGCCGGGCCTCATTCGGTCACTGTTGTAGTCATCGACAACGAAGGGAATTTTTCACCGGAATATAAATTCGGTGTTCATATCGACCGGACTCCTCCGGAACTGGAAATTATTTTAGATGGGGCAGCTCTGACGGATTCGCAACAGATCAATTGCAAAAACGGTTCCAGAATCGAGATGGGTTCCAGCGATAGGGGACATCGCCTGACGCATATTTTTTACCGGCACAAAAGCGACGAGGCCTGGAGCTATTACCATAAGCCTATTTTGATCGAAAGCGATGGGGACTTTAGTCTGGAGGCGAAGTCAGTCGATTTTGCTGGAAATGAATCGAAGTCCTTCGCGATATCTTGTCGAGGGGGCCATTAATACTATGGCAAGAATTTTATTTTGCACATTTCTTTTTTTTAATCTGCTAATATCTCTAAGTGCAACAGAAAATCAAAAGGATTTCGAAGCGGCTCTTTTGAATATTGACCGGGATTTTTTACAAGCTGAAAAAGTCCGGATTCATATAAAAGGCCTGAAAACTATTTCGGATAAACTGAAGGACAAGGCCGGATTTCAGGACTATTCTCCGATTGTGGTAAGAATCACAGAAAAGCTGAAGAAATTGTATTCCGGCTTACAGTTCAAAATGGAAGAGCCGGACGATGCGTTATACGCCATTGAAGGCTATGGGGAAAAAGCGGCCCGCCTGGATTTGAATTGCAGCCAAGGGGAGCGAAGTGGGAAGCTTGCTTTCCGATTGACCGGAGGAAAGTCAATCGACTTTGATAAAGGAAATCCATTCAAAGACCTGGAACTTTCGTGCGGTTCATCTGCATTTTTCAATTTGGCGAAGGTAAGCATGATCCCTTCTCGGAATGTCATAAAGATTTTACCGGGAGGAATTTATTTTCAGCTGATTGAATTTCTTGAAAACGAGCTAGGATTCAAAAAATCCGATATTGTTGTCGGTGAGCTTGCATTGAAAAAGACTCCAACATATTATCAATCTTCTTACAAAGAGCACGAGAAAATTTTGATATTTTCGCCTGTATTCGGAATGGTAAAAGGTAGGCAGATCGAGGCCGTGATGACCGAGAAGGGAAACTTTACGATAGGCGCTATTGTAAACGAAGTTCCAATGGATTTGATTTACGGGCATCCGAATGGATCCGGCCAAGACGGACTCTGGACTTCTAATCTTTCTGTGAAGGTTGGAGAGAAAGTTTACAAATTCTCTTCGCTCCAAAAAATTCAAACGAATGCGAATTCCGGATCAAACGAAATATCGGTAACAGGTGAAGTGCCGGACAAAGCAATCCTTGTCAAGATTTCTCTTAGGGCGATTACCGGTGAGACCGAAAAAATCCGGGTGAGCATCAGCGCCGAAAACAAATCCGCAAGCGAAGAATCTATCGGTTTCAGACTGTTTCTGGATACCTGGGCCGGTGAAAATGACGGTGTCCCATTTACGATTCCGGGCGCGTATGGAAATGAAAATTTTATCCATCAGAATGAAGTAAGGTTTAATCCCATTACAAGTTCGGTATGGGAAACTCTGGATTCTAACGATACAGGATTTTCTTTGATCAGGAATACTCTGATTGGAGGGGAACTAACGCCCCCTGATGAGCTGGCTTTTGTAAATTGGGGAGAAGCATTTAATACCGAATGGGATTATAAGGTAGACAAGGATATTCCTTTAACCGGAGATTCATCTGTTCTGAACTGGTGGAATCCCAGGCCAGTTAAGCCGAACGGTAGACTGGATATATCTACGGACTATTCCACCTTCCAGAGAAAAAAGGGAATATATTTTCAAATGGAAGATTCCAAGAATGGATTTGGGTATGTTTACATTCAATATCCGAATTCCTCAGAAAAAAAAGATGTGTCCTATTCGCTGGATTTGGAAAATGGGAAAATACAGAATTATTACTCATCCGAAAATAAGCTGAAATTTCAAGTGAACCCCAAAGATGTTTTGAATCGGATCATTCCAGTTACGCTAATTGGCAACGGAAAAACCGTCTTAAAAGTCAAAGAGAATATTGACGGCGCAGAAAAGGTCTTCAAATTCGAAGTGAGTCTGCCGGAAATGGAAAGAGGCATTACGTCTCCGGTCTGGTCGTCAGAAAAAAAATATCCGATTCAATATATTTCCGAACAAAAAGGGCTGAAACTTAAAGGAAGATTAAAGGATAAGAAAAACGGGAATGCGTTAGGCGAAGTAGATTTGGTTCCCTCTGCGAGCGGATTAAATCAGATTTATTACGGTGAAGTGAGTCTCGGCCAAGAATTCTCTGGCGAAGTTGATGTGGAAATTTTAGATATGGCGCAAGAGCCTTGATTCTTGCGAGGGTTCTATTTGTTCTGGCATTCAGTGTCTTATCTGCAAGCGTCCTAATTGATCTGAACTTTGAGTTTATGTACAAAAAATCAGACGTATCAAAAAATTACAGAACTACGCCGGAGGCTACGGTAGCCATTGTCCCAGGAGCAGCCGTCTATGGAAATAAAACACCTTCTCCTATACTCAAAGACCGGCTGGAGTGCGCGTTGCTGCTGTACCAAAAGAAAAAAGTGAAGAAAATCCTTCTGTCGGGTGATAACGGAACACATTACTATAATGAATTGAAGCCGATGCTTAAATTCATGCTTGCGAATAAAGTTAAGAAGGAAGACATTTTCGTGGATCACGCAGGATTTCGGACGTTAGACACATTGATACGGGCAAAATTGATTTTTGAAATCCAGGATGCGATTTTTGTAAGCCAGAAATTTCATTTGCCGCGTGCGGTCTATATCGCCCAAAAACTCGGAATCAAGATCGCCTCTTACGAGGCCGACCAAAGAGTTTATACAAGCGAAAAATACAACCGTATCCGTGAATTCCTTGCGAGAAATCTTGCCTGGATCGACATCAACCTGATGCATACCAACCCCAAGTTCTTGGGCAAGCCATTTCCTATTTCCGGCAGCGGGGAAAAAACCTGGCGTGGGTCGATACTATGACTCTTTGGTTTAGAAATATATTCTAATAGGTGGCTGTTTTGAAAATAGGTATCGGTGTTTCTTTGAATCCAAATGGCCGTAATGCTGCAATTGATTCGGTAAATCAAGCCCGAAAGGCTGTTCCCACTCCCAATCTTGCGCTTGCATTTGGCTCTATCCATCTGAATCAAAACGATGTTTATTCAGGATTGATTGATGCCGGTATTGACCCGGCAATTTTAATTGGTGGATCTTCCTATGCGGAAATATCTACCGCAGGCGTTACCTTTGAGTCAGTAACCGTTTTGCTATTAGATTTACCGTCTGCGTATATAAAAACAATTTCTGTCCCTCTGCATGATGACCCGGAAACAATGAGTCGAATGGTTTTAGATGCGATAGGAGATGTTCAACCCGGACAAGAAAATATCAATGTTGTTTTCATGCTTTCTGAAATGAACGCTGGGCGCGCAAATGCTGTATTACAGCTATTGCGAAACCAGGTCAAGAATCTGGCTTTTTTCGGGGGAATGTCTTGTGGCAATTACGACCTTGGGATGAACCATCCCGATTTTTGGCCGAACTACCAGTATGGTGAGTGCCTTCACCAAAAGCATTTGCGTTTGGCAATCATGCGACTCCCAAGGGATCAATTTTCCGTCGCATTTGGTTGTGGGCATGGATGGGAACCGCTTGGCCCAACCCATGTTGTAACTCGAAGCGAAGGATCTACTGTATTTGAAATCGACAATATTGGGGTAATAGATTTTTATCGTCAATTTTTAGGCCGCGATGCCGATGATCATTTTTTCGAACTATTGGTTCAGCGATATGGCTTAGCTCTCCAAATAGAAGATCATGCTGAGAATCTCACCAAAGTAAAAATTCCAGTTTCAGTCGATCGTAGAAAGGGGAGTATGATGTATTTTCCAGAGGAAAATTTGGAAAACAAGAGAGTGAATCTAATCCAGGCGAATAGAAAGAGTCTTATCTCCGGGGCACGCATTGCTGCTGAGAAATGCCTATCTGCTTTGGATGGGAGAAAGCCAACTCTCATTCTAGCAGTTTCGTGTTCTGTTCGTGGTTCAATTTTACATTCAAGAAGCGAAAAAGAGGTTGAAGCCGTTCGAGAAGTGATTGGGAAGGATGTGCCCATCATAGGTTGGTATTCCGGTGGCGAAATTATCCCTTTGTTAAACAGTTACAATGATGTTACCGGAGGTCATGAAAATTTGGGGGGATCTCTATTTCATGGCACCACAATTGGGTTACTAGCCATCACTTCATCTGAACCCCCATTGAAAGTTACAATTCCATCACATATCGAGCGAAAGTCTTCAGGCAGAGATTTGGAAGATTTGTTAAATCAAAGCGAAGAGACATTGGATAGCACGGAATCATTTTTATCAAATCTCAGCAGACAAGTATACCATGATGGTGAACAACTACGCGCACAGAGTGATGTTCTTCACCGTTATACTCCTCACGAGGTCTGGAGCAAGGCTAGTGAATCAGCTAAACGGGGGGAATATGAAATTGCTGACACTGAATTCAATGGAGCATTTCTATTTATGGATATTCAAGGTTTTACTTCCTATAGCGAGAAAAATCCACCAACAGAGGTTATTCGAGCGCTTAATGCTCTCTTTGAACCAGCGACTGCAATAATTTACGAATGCGGCGGTGATGTGGATAAATATATGGGTGATTGTATTTTTGCAGCGTTTCAGGATAAACTTAAAGCAGTTGAGGCTGGTAGGAAGATTCTTTCACTATTTGTTAAAATTCGTAGAAAGGGAAATCCATTTAATGTGCGTCTTGGAATTAATGCAGGACGGGCTATTCGTGCAAACGTTGGTGGAATGAATAGAAGGGAATATACATTTATCGGCGATGCTGTAAACCTAGCGCAAAGATTGGAGTCAAATTGCACTCCCGGCAGGATGTTAATTTCGGAGGAACTATATAACCTTTCTAGTATGAATCTAACGTTTGTGCAACGAAAAATCATTCATGTAAAAGGAAAGCAAGAGTCAATTGTTGTTTATGAACTTGGTGAATAATCCCTGAGATTACCCTAAGAAAGGTGATTTTTTGGTCAAGAAATAACTGTAATTAGAATCAATAAAAAAATTATCTGTATTTCTCATTTTCATTGACTGTTTTTTTCTCTTTAACAAGTATTCTTCAATGCATAATCTATTCATTTATCTGATTTTTGCTTTATTTAACCCAATTTCTGCTGGTGAATCTTTTCAGTTAAGGCAAATATCTAACGTAAATGCAAAGGAGTTTTGCACTTACTTTTTAACCCCGGATCGCACTCGCTCCTTGGCAGAAATAAAAAAAGTGGGTCATGGTGAATGGAAGAAAATTTCCAGGTCTGTAATTTCTTTTGGAAACGATGATAGAGTTGCTTGGTTCAAGTGCCGGATAAAGAATTGCACAAAGTTAGAAAATTGGGTATTTTTTTCAGAGTTTCATTTTAGTGATCGAATAGATTTCTTTACAAAAGACTTTGCGAATCAAGAAATTCTTTTAACGGCCGGTGCTGGTATTCCGATCATTCTAAAACCATACGGCGAAAGACTGGATGCATTTCCATTTTTTCTCCGGCAATCCTTAGAGACAGAAATCTATTTACGATATGAATCAATCCTTACGAAAACCATTCTGTTTGAATTGCTTCCTGAAAATAATTATCTCGCACTAAAAAGATTCGAGGAAATTTTTTTTCTAAGCTATACCGTAGTTTTAATTACCATCTGTTTAATGAATCTTTTCTTAGCGTTTTTAACAAAAAAATCATTGCCTATTTTTTATACTCTCTTAGTCGCATCTTATTATTTCTATTTGCTTATTCAAAATGGATTTGGTTCTGTTTATTTATTTCCTAATAATCCAGAACTGAATGCTGGTATGGTTAGTATATCCGCGGGAGTTTCAGTTATTTTTTTTACCGTATTCTTTCAGCGTTTACTTTCAATTAAAACCAATCTTGTGCATTTCTACTGGATCATGAATGGTTTGATCATCATAGCTTTCATATACTCAATTGTTTCCGCAATTTCATTATTTTCGCTCTCTCTTCTCCAGATTTTAGGAAGATATTTGTTCTTTTTTTCTGCATTCGTAAACTTTTATGCTGGTATACGGATTTACAGACAGGGTTTTAGACCGGTCATTTATTCCATTTACGGCTTTATTACTATTTTGATCTTTCAATCAATTTATTTTGGTGCGAATTTAGGTTTGCTCCCCATTGGCGGCTATTATGTCAAATTTTTTCTCCCTGTTGGTCATTTAGCCGAGTTCTTATTTTTTTTTGTTACAATTGCTTTAATCGTCAGGTCAAAAATAATTGAAGGTAATTACATTGATAAGTCAAATAAATTATTTCGAAATGAGAATTCCGGAATAAAGAAATTTCGCTTGTCTGATGCCGAAGCTGAAAGCGTTCAAAGAAAATTGATTAGTCTTTTTGAGGAAAAAAAAATTTATCAAGAGGACTCTCTCACATTGGATCGTGTTAGTCAAATACTGAAAATTACTCGCCATGAGCTATCAGAAATTATTAACCACAAGTATCATACCAATTTCTATGGTTTTGTAAATCATTATAGAATTCAAGATGCTAAGGGTGCAATCATTTCATTTCCAGAGAAAAGCATCTTGGAGATAGCATTTGATTCAGGTTTCAATTCCAAATCCACGTTTAATAAAGAATTTAAGAGATTCACCGGAAAAAGTCCTAAAGAGTATCGGAAAAATCCAGTATAACTGGAATTAGCATATAATATATTTCTAATTTTGCAAATTTTTTAGTCCGATTGGTTCCATTCGGACGACTTTGACTTTTACTTGTGATATATTCTTTAAAAACGAAGGGTGAATAAAGAGGATATGAATTTGAAGAGTTCAAAGTTTATTAAAATTCTATTAGCGCTACTATTAGTTCATGGATGCATCACATGGTCAGTCAATGAGCCGGACGAGCCCGGAACTAAAAAGGAAAAGAAAAAATTCAAAGAACTGCATTTTACTATAGTTCCCCTTAATAAGGTCATTCAAGTCAATCTTAAAGAGAGAATGGCTTTCACAAAGGCCTTCGAGGAAAGTGGAGTATTTGATTCCGTTGTTTATCATGAGAGTTTGGAAAGGTATGCAGTGATTGAAAAAGGGACAGCGCCAATTTTTCTGGAAATTAAATCCAGTGAAGTTCCGTATGGCCCTCTTCCGACTTCACTTTTAATAATAAATTCAATAGTGTCAGGAGCTACCCTAACCATCTGGCCTTGGTATTATCCAAGTCGAATTACTAGAGAAATGATCCTTTATAGTTATAATGAAAAGAATAAAGCCTATGAAAAAACAGCAACCAAAAGTTACACGCCGACAACTCATATTTTTTTCGGTTGGATAGCAATTCCATTTCTTTGGATCAATCTTTTTACAAATGGGCAAGAAGATGTAACTCGCTTGGTTGCGCTGGACTATATAAAAAATATAGAAATAAGTTCCAAAAATATCAAATAAAGGTAATCAAATGAAAAAAAATTATTACTATAAAACTCCAATCAAAACCATCGCAATATTGATATTCGTGTTTTTGTTTACAAACGGATGCATATCAGCTATGATTCGCGCTCAGGTAAAAAAATTGAAAGTAGGAGGCCGGATATTTTTACATAAGAATCCGAAGGTAGGCGATTTTGCAATTTTTGATAGTTTCAGTGAGAGCAATCTCCAAATTGATGTGGGCGGAAATCCTCTTGCAAAAAGTATCGCTGGTTCACTTGTTCCAACAAAGATAATTACCAAAGGTACGGCAAAATATGAAATTACCAAAATTTTGGATCAAAGTATTATTATCCGTTTGATTAATGAATTTCAATCCTCTGCCCAATCCGGCACCATAAGACAAGTCGTAGATTACGAGGTAGATAAAACTGGTTTACAGTTGCGAACAACAATTATAGAAGGGCCATATATTTCTGAACCAATTACAGTTGAATCCGTTAAACCAGGTGAAACGGGGTTTATTGAAATTTATTCAGACAAAAAAGATCCGACTTTCAAGATTGTCACTCCTGCGGGGAGCTTTAAAGCAAGCCCAGTTTATGCAATCCAGAATATTGATGTGAGCGTTAGCAATGTTGCAGGGAAAGGAACGGGGAATACTGGTACAAATTCCATTATTTTTCTGAATCCGAATGTAAAGTTTCAGATGGTTTACAACCAGGGTTTTGTTTCCAGTGATTTTTCTTCAGAATTGAGTGGAGAAATGAAGATATTTTTGAAAGTATTAAATTCTGTTCCGGATTTTTTTCTAAATCCTGCAGCTGGAACCAAAAGTATTCTGGAAATCGGTCTGAAGGAATACGTGGGGAAAAATATCGTCAAAAATACCGTAAAGTCAAAACTCGATGAAATTTTCGGTGATATCGAGAAAATGAATACTAAGGGTAACTTAACTGCCAATGCGTATTTTATTTTGAGAGAAGAAGGGAACAATCAAAAGTAACTCGAATTTTTGGAAGAATGGCTATGATGGTTAAGAAAAAAATTAAAAGAATCTACATTCCCATTGTTGTAAGAGTGAATAGCCTAGTTGCATGAATCTTCGGTATCCCTACGCACCAATTAATGTGAGGGATACCGAGACTTTGTGCTATCAAAAGAAAATGAAAGTGATCAAGATAAATAACGGAATTAGTATTCCGCCCGAGTAAAGAATGTATCCTCCGAAGCTCGGCATTTTCACTTTGTTTTCCTCTGCAACGGACTTCACCATGAAGTTAGGCGCATTCCCTATGTAAGTATTCGCTCCCATGAATACCGCTCCGACCGAAATCGCTTTTAATAGTTTTTCCCATTCTGGATTGGCAAGAATCTGTGCTACTCCGGTTGCGCCCGTTAAACCTTTTGCAAGACTAAGGAAGGTCAAGTAAGTGGGTGCGTTATCCAGAACAGAAGAGAATGCTCCTGCAGCCCAGAAAAACTGCCAGGGCTTCGTTACTCCGAGTTCCTTGCCGTTAGCTTCCAAGAGGATTAGCGCCGGAATCATCGTTAGGAATATCCCAATAAACAGATACGCAACTTCGATAATTGGGTTTAAAGTAAATTTATTAAATTCTCTTAACTTTGGACTGGAAGTAATTTTGGAGAGAATAATCAACAAGATCATGAGTGCTTCCCTGATAAAAGCAAGATATGGATTTTGCTTGATAGCCGGAATATAATTTTCATTGATGAAGGCAACAGAAAGAACAATTCCCAGAAGCCACACAAAGTTGACTTGCCCGCTTATGGAAATAGGTTCAATTTTAGTATGGTCCTTCTTAACGTCCTTTTTGGTTTCTTTTTTATGCTGAATGGTATCCCAGATAAAATATATGGATAACAGAACCACAACCGAAAAAATCATTTCCGGGAACAGGCTGAATGTCCATGTAAATGGAACGCCTTGCAAATATCCGAGGAAGAGAGGAGGGTCTCCAAGGGGAGTCAGCGAGCCTCCGATATTGGATACCAAAAAAATAAAAAATATAACCGTGTGGACTATGTGTTTTCGTTCCGAGTTGGTTTTCAGAATCGGACGGATCAAAAGCATTGAGGCGCCTGTTGTTCCGATAAATGAAGCTAGAAATGCTCCCAGAAGCAGGAACAGAGTATTGTTCAAAGGAGTAGCTTCGATATCTCCTTTTAGCACAATTCCTCCGGAAATATAAAACAAGGCTCCTAGAAGTATAATAAACGGAACATACTCGAAGACTAACGTATGGTAGATTGCGTGCCCCCAATGATTTGCGACTAGTATCCCGAATGAGACGCATCCCAGTGCAATAGCTACAATCAATTTATTATTGTTGTTCTCCCACCAATGCGCTGTGACGTGAGATGCAATCGGTAGAATTGCAATTGAAAGCAGGATTGCAATAAACGGAATCACAGACCAATAGGGTAGCGCAAGGCCTTTGGGATGATGCTCGGATTCCTGGCTTACTTGTTTTGTCTGTTCCTCAGTTGCCTGCGGGGGATTAGTTGGTGTTTTTGTTTCATCGGCGAATAAACCGAATGTTAGAGAGAAACAAAATCCGGCGAGTAAAATCGGATAAATTATCCTGCTCAGAAATTTCATATTGCCTCGTAAGTAAAAGATTTAGGACATTTTCCTTAAATCCCTGTAGAGTTACAAATTCTTTTTTTTGCGTTTTGCTTTTTCTGAATTTTCCTTCATTCTAAATTTGACAATTTGGGAGATTAATCTGTAGGGCACAGGCTGGTTCAAGGGAAATTGAACGGTTCCTCTGGAAGTTTTATAGGCAGATAATTCCTTTTTGAATTTTAGAATAACGGAAGATGTGGGATAAAAGCCAATGTGATTTTTGTAAGCGGCAAAGTGAACCAGGTTACCGTTTAACCTGAAAGTAGGAATCTGGTAGCTAATGGTTTCCTCGGCCTTCGGGGCGGCTTTTTGAATTGTAGCTCTGATTTTATTCAGAATTTTTCTGACATCCTCCGGAAAAATTTCGATATATTCGCTGATCGTTGTGAACCGATTTTTCATATTCAAAAAGAAATTTTTTCCTGGATGCTTAATACGTCATACGCATAATGCTCGCCGACTTTTCCTTTTAAACTTAGGGGGCCGACTTTTATTGCATCTACGAAATCCTTTACATTTTCGTAAGTAGATTCGCTTATCAAAACTCCATCGACTTTGGAATTGCTTTCCAGTCTTTGTCCGATGTTGACAGTGTCTCCAATTACTGTAAAATCTCTCCTGTGCGCCTTGCTTCCAATATCTCCAATATAAAGCTTGCCATAATTGATTCCGATCCGCATGTGAAGGGGGGTTTCACGGTTCTTGTTGAATTCCTTTAGTGCCTCTGTCATTTCGCAACCGGATTTCACAGCATTATAAGACCCGTTTCCTTTGTCGGGAAAAATCGCCATTATCGCATCTCCGATAAATTTATCAATAATCGCATTGTTCTTTTTAAGAACCGAGCACATCACATCAAAATATTCATTCAGAAGATTGATAAGGTCCAACGGGTTCAGCTTCTCGCAGGTTGTTGTAAACTGAGCTATATCGGAAAATAAAACAGTAGCATATATTTCTTTTGCCCGCATATTATTCATGCTGCCCTGATTTTGCGAGTACAGCCTTGCGGATTCCAGAGCCACATCCGATACATAAAATTTTAAAATTTCCCGCTCCCTTTCCATTCGTTTTTCGGCCAGAATTCTTTCAATGACCGCAAGTAATTTGTCGATTGTAAATGGTTTTGTAAGATAGGATTTTACCCCTGCACCTGTGCTTTTGGCTCTGTCCGCAGTTGAATCTCGCGAGGTAAGCATGATTACGGGAATGTCTTTTAGTATTTTATCTTTGCGAAGGGCAGAGCAAAACTCCCATCCATTCATAACGGGCATATCATAATCACTTGTGATCAAATCGGGCATAATTTCAAGAGCCTTGATTAAACCCTCCTTGCCGTTGACCGCTGTAAAAACCTTAAACCCCTGCTGCTCTAGTCCTTGTGACAGCATGGTCGAGACTATGTTGCTGTCGTCTACAATCAATATTTTTTCTCTTGTAGAGCGATTTGTTTTTTGCAAAAGATTTTGAAGTCTGCTCAGCAATTCATCATTGTCTACTGGCTTTGTGAGATAATCGTTCGCACCGGCTTCAAAGCCGCGGTCAACATCCAGGCCTGAACCGAGTGCTGATAGGATCATAACCGGAATTTTCTCCAATTGGGCATTGTTCTTTACAGCCTTGCAGAATTCATAACCGTTCATTTCCGGCATTTCAACATCACTGATGATCAGATCAGGTTTGAATTTTCTTAGCATCAAAAGAGCCTCACGTCCATTGAAAGCGCTGATCAACCGAAAATTATTTACTACAAGGAACTCTCCCAATAGTTTATGAATCATTTTACTGTCATCTGCCAATAGTATATAATTTCTTCCTGTAATAATTTTGTCTATCTGCAGAATTAACTGCTCTTTTCTTACAGGGTATTGGATATAAGTCAGGTTATTATCATTTTCGAAAAAAGGTTCATCGGTGATCGCTGATTTTTCTTTTTTTGATTTTTGCAATGCAAGAATAATTATCGGTGTGTCTGTGAAATTTACATCGGTCCTCAATAGTTTATAAACTTTTTGAGCAGCTGGATCGTTATTTATGTTTTGAATTAAAATGCAGCTCGGCTGAGACCTGCTGATATGTTCCAGAAATTTTTCAGCCTCATAAAAGAAATTGCTGTTTTTCAGTGAATGCAACATGGCAATATTGTCAAAATCGTCATCGCTTTCTATCGGAGCGTAAAGCAGTTCCTTGAAATATTGGATTTGGTCATCATCCTTGCATAAAAATACTATATCATTTTTCAATGGAATGTCCTGCGATTGCGCATAACGTATCCGGAAAAGTTATACATTCCGTTTGTTTCTACGTTGCTATTCGGCATTTGGTTTTTTGTAGATACGTCATTCATAGTAATATTCCCGCACCAGCTCATTTGGTTCTATGATGAATCCAACGCTTCCATCACCTAGTATCGTTCCACTTTTTAATCCAGGTACGGAATTAAATCTGTTTTTGAAGCTCTTGGACACAACTTTTTGCCGGTGCAATATATCATCCACCATGATGCCATAGTATTTATCGTTGTGCTCGACTATAAGAATTACTGCCTTCTCTGGAGTCTTGATATAATCGGCTATATCATAATATTCACCGAGACAAATGATGGGTGTAGTTTTATTTTCGAAAATGATGTATAGCCCTCTTTCTCCGATGGCAAATTGAAATGAGTTCAGGTTCGGTATCAAGGTGTAAAGAATTTTGATTATCGGGAAAATAAATTTGCTGGTACCTATGTTCGTTACTAGGCCCTCGATTATGGATGATGACAGTGGAAGCCGAATCTTCATTGTTGTGCCTTGGTCGAGAATTGAAGAAAGGCTGATGCTCCCGCCGAACTGTTCAATAGTTGTCCGCACAACATCCATTCCGACACCTCGGCCGGAAATTTCAGTGACTTGCTCCGATGTGGAAAAGCCCGGAGTAAAAATCAGGTTGTCGATCTGGCTTTCCGATAAATCTTTGCCGCTTTCAATGATTTTTTTTTCGATTGCCTTTGAGATTATTCTCTCTCTGTTTAAGCCCCGTCCATCGTCGGCGATTTCGATGCTTACGTTATCGGCTATATTCTCGACTTTAAGTCTGATGCTTCCGGTATCGGATTTGCCTTTTTTTAAACGATCACCCGGTGATTCGATACCGTGGTCTATACAATTCCGAATTATGTGGGCAAGCGGAGAATGAATTTGGTCGATAAGACTTTTGTCTATTTCTACTTCGCTGCCAGTCGCTTCAAAATTTATTTTCTTCCCGAGTTTTGGCGCCAGGTCCCGAACCGTTCTGGAAAGTTTATTAAAAATGCTGCCAATCGGAAACATCTTCATTTTCAAAATATTGTTTTGCAATAACTCGATAACCAATTCCATTTGATCGAGTTTTTCCGTCGCTTCCCGGTCCTGGCTATCCCTTAAAAATGAATTTTGTTTCAGGAGTGAAAGAGCGATCATCAATTCTCCGACCATCTCTTCGGCGTCCTCTATTTTTTTTTGCGGAACTCGGATCGCATCGGTTAATAAAGATTCTGTTGTTTTTGTAATTTGCACCCCGGTTCCGTCCTGTTTGCCGGATTCCTGGAGACTAGAAAGGCTGCCACCCTGAATGACGACTTGCAGCTTTTGCAGAGGTTCAACTATGTCGATATCCTCGAATTCTGCTTTACTGATTTCTTTTGTAAGTACCCCAAGTTGCAGGCTAATGTTTTTCACCATTTTTTTTATAGTGTCTAGCACCAGTAGAAACAGAGAAATTTTTTCCTGGTCTATCGTAATTACTTTGTTCCTACACTTTCCCAAGAGGGTTTCAAACGCATGGCTAAGCGTCTGAATATCGCTTAATCGAAGAAACCCGGAGTCCCCTTTTAGGGTGTGGATACCCCGGAAAATTTCGTTAATGACCGAGTCATTTCCGGGAGAACTTTCCAGTATCAGAAGATTGTCTTCTACTGCACTCAGAATCTCGGTTGAGCTTGTAAGAAAATCCTTAATAAGGTCTTTTTCATCGATTTTGATCTTCTCGTGAGAACTTTGTATTTTGTCTACGTTAGGCAATGCGTTATGCGTAGAGCTAAGCTTTTCTAAATCTTCCTTGTCTCTGGATTCCCGGAAATTTCCGATGTTTTTTTTCGTATCTTCTTCCCAGATATTGTTCAGGAAGATTTCCAGATTTTTTGTTTTTTGGGTGATTTTTTCCATCTGTTCAGAAATTGCCTGGCTGTGTTGTTCCGAAAACCTGGAAGGGTCGCTTTCTATTTGTTCGAAAAACTCATCAACTTGATTCAATATTTCAAAAATAAGCTGTAAGGATTTTTCGACCGGAATTTCCGCTAGACTTATTGATTGAATTGCCTCTGCGCTTATCGCATACGCTGCCTGGATTGCCGGAAAATTTTCCCCGGAAAATATCCGGTTTATTTTCGACAATAACGTAAAAATTCGTAAGCAGGTCTGCGGATCAGGATCGCCCGAATCGAGGAGTGCGAGTCCGGTATTTAAGTCCAGTCGCATAGGCTTTATATTTTCCAAGATGTTCTTTATCGATTCGGACGTTAGGTGACTTGTCATAGTTTTTAGTTCAACAATTTTAATAGACGAACAGGAATTTGTTCCTGATCTTCAATGTAATCTACGGCGTGTTTTTTTATCGCAACCTGTGGCATTCCGAATACTGCAGAGGAGCGTTCACTCTGAGCAATTGTTTTTGCGCCTTTTTGTTTTAGCCTGAATAATCCCTCTGCTCCATCCTCGCCCATTCCTGAAAGGATAACTCCTATTGCATTTTCACCTGCGATTTCAGCCGCTGAAAAAAACATTACATCTACGCTTGGCCTGAATCTGTTTACTTTCGGGCTGGATTTGGTCTTTACTTTGTACTTTAATCCTTCTCTTTGCAGAACCAGGTGATAATTTCCCGGAGCGATTAAAGCCAGACCGGAATATAGCACATCATTGTTTTGCGCTTCCCGGACTTCCAGATTTTTGCAGGAATCATTCAGGCGTTTTGCATAAGATGCAGTAAAACCTTCCGGCATGTGCTGTGTGACTATGATAGGAGGAATTTCTTTTGGCATACATTCCAGAATGTAGCGCACTACCTCTGTACCACCAGTGGATGAACCGATTGCGATAATTTTTTCAGCCGGGCGAATATTGGAAAGCGAGGCAACTTGTTTTACGATTTCTGGATCCGCTTTGAACTTCTGTACTTTTGCCCCATAAACTCCCCGTATTCGGTTCACCAGTTCACTGACTACGGAAGGCAATGTGTCGACAAGATCGTGAACCGGTTTTGGCACTACTTCTAGCGCGCCAAGTTCCAATGCCTTTAAACTGGTTTCACATTCTCCGTCTACAAGAGAACTAAATACTACAATCGGGAGCGGGTGGTGTTCCATAAGAACAGTGATAAACTCCAGGCCGTTCATTCGGGGCATTTCCAGATCCAATGTAATCACATCAGGATTCAATTCTACAATCTTGTCTCGCGCATCATAGGGATCAACTGCGGAACCTACGATTTCGATGTCCGGAAATTTGCTTAAATTTTGTTGTAGTAGATTTCTAACGATCGAAGAATCGTCAACGATCAAAAGACGGATCATCAGTGCTTTATTTCTCCGAATTCCTCAAAGTCATCTTTCATCGGAATAGCCTTGTGCGAATCAAATGATGTGTCCTTTATTTTTTTGTTTTCCTGCTGGGAGGATGCCAGGTGTTCTTGGAGATTTCCATTTTTGTGTTTGGACCGCGCTTTCTGATGAGCTCCATTTGAAGATTTTTCTTGTTTTGGGTTCATATTATTTTGAACTACGAGAAAGTTCAATTCATTCACAATACTCATCAAAGATTCGGCCTGGCTGTTCAATTGTTCCGCAGCCGATGAAGTGGCTTCTGCAACATTCGCGTTCTGCTGAGTGACTCCGTCAATCTGATGAATTGCTTTGCTTACTTCTTCCAGCCCCAGGGATTGCTCGATTATAGATCCGGTGATCTCTTCCATCTGGTCTTTTACTGCGCTTACATGCTGAGCAGCTTCATTGGAATTCGCGTTGATTTCAGTAATGATATTTACGATTTTGAAAGAATTCTGCAAAATGTCTTTTAGAGTATCGGTTCCCATTCTTGCGATTGCGTTTCCGGACTCCACTTTTCTCACGCTTGTTTTGATCAATTCGGCAATTTTCTTTGCTGCTGTCCGGCTAGTTTCTGCCAACTTACTCACCTGGTCAGCCACTACCGCAAATCCTGCCCCGTGTTCGCCTGCACGCGCGGCTTCAATTGCCGCGTTGACTGCAAGCATTTTTGTCTGCTGGGTGATTTCATTTATGGAATCGATGATATCGGTAATCGTTTCGCTTCCCTGTCGAATTTCTTCCATTGCTTTTGTGATTTCCGTTATCACTTCATTTCCGGATTCGGCAGCTAAACGCGCTTCCTCCGACATACCTACTGCATTTTTTGCGTCATTAGCGCTTTGGTGGACAATGTCTGCAACTTTTGCAACGGAGACGGAAACTTTCTTGCTCGATTCCGCATTTGCCTGCGCTTGAGCCGCAATTTCTTCCATTGTGCTGGAAATCTCTTCTATTGATGCTGCTTGTTCGAGTGCTCCTGAGGAAAGCTGAGCGCTTGCAGTAGCGATCTGGTTTGATGCAGAGGTGACTTCCTGGCTTCCAACACTTAGATTTTTTATCATTCTGGATAAATTCCAGATTGCCAAAACGGTAAAAGTTAAAGTGAAACTGATTACGATTATAAGTATGGTCGTATAAATAACTATATCCTGATAAACTCTTTCCCTTCTTTCACTTGTATAGGCCAGCATTTTAGTGGAAAGTAAATTTCCGACTTCCCGCATTAATTCGATTTTTGCAGTGATTGCTTCAAACCAGACATTTGCATTAACTTCAAATTTTCCGTCGACTGCATGCTCAATTGCGACTGCGCGCATTTTCTCGACTGCGTCCACATCTGGCCCTTTGATTTTGTTTTCAACAAGTTGAATCCAATCAATTGGTGCGTTTCTTTTATAAACAGTGAGGAAATCCTTTTGGCCGGTAATTGCTTCGGAAAGTTTCATGAAACTTCCCTGAGAAAACTTTCCTTCGGCAAATGCGTTAGTCAAGATCGCTCTTTCAACGCCGGTTTTCTCTTTCACCGTCAAAAATACTACAAAAGAACGCAGTTGGGTAGCCAACGTTGCATCTGTTGTCAACTTGGGCATGAACGCAATTGCTTCCAGAAAATCCCAATTCATTTTTGTATAATAATTAGTTCCATCTTGACCTGAAATCGTAAACGAGGCTTGCGCCTTACGCATTTCTTCAAGGCGTGTCGTTTCAGCCAATGCCTTATCTACTGCAATTTTGAATTCGGGCTCAAATTTGCTAAAATCGAATGTTTGCAGCGCTGAGCGAACGGAACTTAACTTTTCATTGGTTACAGAACGTTGGCCCGGCAATTCGGTTACGAATTTTTCCCCGGCAGAACCCAGAAAACCCCCGACCATTCCTCTTTCTTTCTGAGATTCATGGATGAATTCGTTCATTTTTGTCGCAATGGTTGCAATCTGTTCGAATTTTTTCAATTCGTTATTTAGCTCCCATTTATTTTGTAATGCAGCGATTGCAAAAAAAAGATAGGCTATAACCGGAACGATTACCAGTATTGTTAGTTTCGTGGACATTTTCATTCTTAAAAAATTCATATATTTCTTCCTGATTATAGATTAGCTAATTTTTCAATTTCACCGTTATTCAGAATTTTTTCGATTTCGAGAACGATGATAACTCTTTGGGGTAATTTAATCATACCTGCAATAAACTCGGTGTTAACATTTTTTCCTAACTGTGGCGATGACTCGTAATTTTCAGGTTCGATTGTGATTACCCCGACAAGCTGATCAACGATGATGCCGGTGAGTATTCCGGCCAGATCTACGACGATTATACAATTTTCCTTATCCAGTTCCTTTGGTTGCAAATCAAACTTTAGGCGCATGTCAATGACAGGAACAATCTTGCCGCGCAGATTGATAACGCCTTTCATAAATACTGGCGTGCGTGGAACCGGATCTATATTTTGCATCCCAACGACTTCTCTGGCTTCGAGTATTTGGATTCCGTATTCCCGTCCATCCAAAAGAAAAGTTAACAATTTTCCGTCGGATTTGTTGAATAACGCCCCCTGAGTAGCTGTCATTTAGTCCTCATGATAATAGTTTTACAAATTCGAGATTTGGCATAGATTCTGTAAATCTCTCCGATGCAAAATTTTGACTCGGTAGATTCCAGTATTGATTATCGGTTTTTCTAGGATTCTATCACTGATTTTTTTTGAAATTCAATCCCAACCGGGAGTGGTTGGCGCAACAGATTTGTCTTCGAAAGGGATTAATCTTTTCTTCAAATCCGTACCGCTGAATTGTAGCTGGAGGTAACAGTTCCCGCCCGGGTCATTTTCCTTTTGAACAGTCCTGATTTCGATTTTGTAATCGTGAAATTGTTTGGTGAATTTTTGTTCAGGGTAGAGAGGATTCTCGTAACCAGTATTGCTGTTTCTTAAGAATCTGTGGTTAAATAGTTTTATCCCGAAATTTCTCGCATTTTCGCAAGCCAGTAATTTTGCAGTTGCGAGATCCATCGTTTTTTCCGGTGGAGTTCCATTTGTTCTAAGTTGAAATGTGTGGTCATCTATCCACCCGTAGCTATCGGTTTCCTTTTCCTTAACAACCGGCTTTTCTTTGACGGGCTTTGCACAGGAAAAAAAAACGGCCGCAATTAGAAGAATGAGTGCGGTATGTTTCATATTTGACAAAGTAACTATTGCTCGCACTATTTTTTTTTCTTTAGGATGTCGCCTAACTTTCCAAGCTCTTCCGGTTTTATATTTATCGCGGAGGCTTTTTTGTTCTCGTCCTGAATTTCCTGATAGATTTCGGCTCTGTGTACGGAAATGCTTTTAGGCGCTTTGATTCCAATTTTGACTTGGTCGCCTTTTATATCGACGACAACAACCTCGACATCGTCCCCGATCATTATAGATTGATTTAATCTTCTTGCGAGAACCAGCAAACTAGACTTTCTCCAATTTTGAGAAATTTTCCAGGATTTTTGTCCTGACTGAATGACTTTCATTTCTGGATATACACTGTCTACCGAGTGACAATTCTGGATTTATGACAACTGGCCCTTGAAGGTTGGCAGTCATCTTGGAAGGGTCGTCCGGCGGAATCGTAACAATAGTAAGGATCAGCGCCGAGTCTAACTCACTGAGTTTGATGTCGGAAAGATCATTTGTCGGAATTACGGGAATGTATTCCGGTAAAAAAAGTTGAGGGTGCATTATCACAAATGCAAGATCGGTGTTCTCCGTTGATTGCAGCCATTTGAAAGGATTGTCCGGAGAGTCTTCGATCAGCGCATATTGCTTCTGCATTTCAAAACCCAGGAGTCCGTCTCGAAAATAAATCAGCTGTTTCTCTGCAATCTGTATCTTTCCGAAAGGTTTAGTAATTAGTTCAATCGCCATTATCTTAGAAAGTCCATTAGGGTGGGTTTAATAATTTTTGATCCGACATTTAATGCGTACTGGTGAATAGTTTCCAGCCATTTCAAATTCATAATTGTTTCCGGAAAATCAATTCCTTCGTTTTTCGCCAGAAGCTCCGTCATGTAAGAGGAGTCAAAATCGACTCTTTTCGTATGTTCTTCTAACCTATTCATCCTAGCACCGATAACCGACCTGTAGCGAAGAACATTTTCCAGCGCAAGGTCAAGATCCTGCAGATCTCTTCCGGAGATTCTTTCCTGGTCTTTTCGGATCAGATCATTTCTCAATTGGATTAGAACATCGAAAACCGAAAGCCCAGTCACGCTTGCGCTTTTCGAATAATTGTTTGGAGGCTCGGAGCTTGCTGAATCCACGAGTCCGATATCTTTTAGCACTGTCCCTCCTTCTGAGTCTTCCAGCCAGATCTGGTGGGGCGCAGTGGAACTTAGGGAAATATTGTCCTGTGCTAGCTTACTTGCCTTCACTTCTATCGGAGAATTATTGATTTTATCTATGATGTCGTCTATCGTATCTCCGACTGAGATATGAATTTCGACCCCATCGATTTTGAATTTTTGATCGGAAGTCGCGGCATAGGACGAATTGTCTACTTTGCTTGTGATTGCCATATTTGTTCCCCAGAAAACTTTATTTCCGGGTAAAGATATCGGCATATATTCCCCGCGTTCAATCTCGCGAAGCTGTTCTCCTATGTCTCCTCTGTATTCGACACCAATGTATTGGTTTTTCAATTCAAGGCCCTGAAGTCCCTTGATCTTGGATTCTATCGGCTCGAAAGGAGGCCTTTCGATGACGTGCCCACCGAAGAGGGGCTGCCCGGTAGCGTCTCGTGTATTCGCAATGTCAACTAACGCACGAAGATGTTCATCTATTTCCTTCCCGATAGCAATCTCCAATTCAAACCCTTTATCGCCTTGATAGATACCGTTTGATGCCTGGACAGTGAGGACCCTTGCGCGTTGAAAAATACTTCCTATCCGGTCTAACTCTCCGTCGATTTGCTGTAACCTGGAAAGCCCGTCGGTTATGTTTTCTTGAAACTGGGAAAGTTCATTTAGACGAGACCGGAAATACATTTGATTCGTAGCTGTTCCCGGCTCATCGGACGGTTTGCGGATTTTCAGGCCTGTTCCAAGCTGGTTTTGTGCTTCATCCAGAAGAATTTGATGCCTTCCCAGATTTTTAACCAGAGTGTTGTTTGTCATTTGATTTGTGATTCTCATATTGCGTCTATACTCCCATTCTATTGATTATGGTTTCCAGCATCTCATTCACAACCGAAATCATTTTTGCTGATGCGTTGTATGCGTGCTGAAATTGAATCATATTAGCCATTTCTTCATCCAAATTTACACCCATTACCGACTGACGCATGTTGTCCAGTTCGGCTAGAAGGTCATTCTGGGTGTTGAACTCCTGCTTTGCTTCTCTAGCTTCTGTACCGAGCTTTGCAATGAGAGAGTTGTAAAAATCATCAGTTGTCCGGGAGTATTCTACCATAATCGGTTTTCCGCGAAGAGAGCTTGCAATCAAAAGAGCGTTAGACCCGTCTTTGTGGCCGTTAGGCGAATTGTAATCTCCCGTTCCACCTACGTCCTTCCCTCTTCCAGCAGCAATGTTTGCTGAATTGTTGACAATGTCTTCTGTCATCCTGACGTAGGACGACGGATGATAGTGGGGCGTGAGAGTAATGTCCTGTGGGTTGGACTGGAGTTTTGCGATTTCGCCTAACTTACGATAGTCATAAGCACCTGAAGGGCCGCTTGCGAACAATACTCCCGTCAGTCCGACAAGAAGGTCTCCGGAATCTTCTAGGTGGCGAATCAGAAAATTGTTTTTGGAGTTGTCTGAGGCGATAGTTGCTTTCAATGCCAGTTGATTGTCGTGGTTCACGTAGGCTACGATTCCCACTTCGCTTCTATTGATGCGTTTGATTACTTCTGCAAGAGTATCGTCCTTAGAATACGGGATAACTACTGGAGTGGATTCCTTATCAGGCTTGTGAAAAACCAGATTCCCCGTAATCCCTATAGGACGGTCGCTGTCTAAAGAAACTTTTCCCGTAACTCTAAATATCGCCGTTATATCGTTTTGCCCGTCGCCGTTGGAATCGTATTCTCCAAATGAATTTGCAGACAGGTTTCTGGGCTGAAAGAAATTCAGGTTTGTCTTACCATTTAGGCCGAATCCGTCTTTGTGGATTTCATTGATTACATCAGTCATGTTAATTGCAAGAGAGTCAACGTAATCGATTTTCTCGCGGAGAACTTGATCTCTGATTTCCATTACCCCATGAATTCTCCCACTTCTCAAAAGAACAGGCTTTCCGGTTTCAGCCCAGACGAGGTCGGACATTCCGTCTCTATCCGCATTTCCGACAAGTTGTATCTTATTCGATTTGGAGCCCTGAACAAGAATCTGCTGCCCGATAAAAACCATGAATTCATCATTGTCGCCACGACCGACATTAATATCCACAAGCGAGGAAAGCTCCTGTAATGCTGCGTCCCTCTTGTCATAAAGATCATTTGGTGTATCGCCTAACGCTTCAGCCTTGCCGATTCTTTCGTTCAGATTTCGGAGGTTTTCTGCCAGAATGTTTACCATTCCTGTTTTTGACTCTACTTCCCGATTTGCCTGTTCACGGAGCTGGGATAATTTTCGAAAAGTGTCTTCGATTCTTGTTCCAAGGCCGGATGCTTTTTCTTTTACGATTGAACGATGCGCGCTTTCTTCAGGGTAATTTGCCAAATCTTCCCAGCTTGCCCAGAATTGATCCATTTGAGTGCGAAGGGTGATTCCAGCCGGTTCATTAAAAACAGTTTCAATCTGGTAGAGATAATCATTTCTGGCAGCCCAATAATCCTTCTTGTTGCCGGTTTCGATGATTCGGTCGTCAATGAAATTGTCCCTAATCCTTTCTATTCTTGTGACTTCGGCACCTTGTCCGATTTGGCCGGCAACTAACGCACGATTGTAAGCAGGATCGTAAAGCGGATCTGGTGTGGACATGCTCACTCGCTGCCTTGAGTAATTTTTGTTGTCTGCATTGGAAATATTATGCCCCGTAGTTTGAAGAGCTTGTTGATGGGAACTCAGTCCCCTTTTTCCTACTTCTAATCCTAAAAATGTAGAGCCCATTTTTGTCTCCTCTATGCCTTGGTATTCAACATGACCGGTGTATTGCGGGTCACGGTCTTCGTATTTGCTATTCCGTAAGCAACCGGTATTTCGGTTTCAGAAGCCCTCTTCAGAGCGTCGATGCTAAGTTTGAAAATTTCCTGATTTGTTTTGATTAATTTTTCATTGACGATGATTTTCTCTTTTAATGCCTGCAGGACTTCTTTCAACTCACCCGCAAGCCCCTTAAGTTTGTAATTGGAATTTCGGTCTATGTGATTCAAAAATTCGTTAAATGAATTCTGTTCAGCGGAGATTTCAATTTTCTTTTCTTTGTAAAAATTCTCTATCGCTGTCATTCTTACCCGCTCCAATTCAGAAGCCCCAACCATTAAATTATAGGATTCTTTCGTCAGAGATTCCAGCATCTTTCCGTTTTTCTCGATAATGATTCCTTTTTTCCGAATTTCTAATGCCAGAATGTTTTTATAAATTTGTATTTCTTTCGTGAAAATCTCTGATAAGCTATTGATCCATTCGTTTAAGGGTTGTTTCATTTATACTTTTCCTATAAATAACTTCGACGGAATCGATAAAGTGATTAGGAAAAATTCGTTCTTTTTTTGTAGATATGTCTCTAAACTTAAAAAAGCAGATGCGGAAGAATTCTTCCGGAAAACAGCAAGAGTCCACTAGGGACTATTCATCATTTTCAGTTCCAGCTCTGCTTCTTTGGCGAGTTTTGAAGTATTTTCTTTCGTCATCAGAGATTCAAAAATTTTTTTTGCCTCACCGGATTTTCCGATTCGCACATAGGCTTTACCGGCATTTAAGTATGCAGCAAGCCCTTCCTCGGTTTCCGGATTTTCTCTATACAAATTCATTTCTGTTTCCGCCACCTTGTCCCACTTTTGGGCTTTTTCGTAGGCGTTGCTTAGCAACCTGTGCGACTTGGAGAATGAAGGATGATCGTGAAATAAAATCTGGAACTCTTTGATCTTTTCGATACAGGACAAGTATTTACGGTCTTCGAGATATTCGCTTGCCGTTTTCAATGCAATCTCGCCCTGAGTGATTTTCTCTTTTTTGCTTACCGGAATGAAGCCTTCTTCACCGGGAAAAATTCCAGTTGATAAAATGAAAAGACATAATACTAATTTTGCCATCGTAATATTATTATCTTACTCTTTGTGGAAAACCATTACTACTTTTGCCGAGGTAGAGTTTATTTGAAATGATTTGTTACTGCACTAAATCGAAATGGAAATTTCATTTTGCACAATCTGTTCCATAGACTGTTTTTTTCGGATTAGAATAGGCTTACCGTTTAAGTCAACCATGACTTCTCCGGTCTCCGGGTAAGAATTATAATTTTTCGCACTCATGGAGGCGCAGTATGCCCCGCACCCTTCCATAACCATGTAATCGCCTATCTCGGCTTCTTCCATTGGGCGCTTTACGGGATCCCCTCCGTCTTCCTGAGTAAACAAGTCTCCACTTTCGCAACAGTGCCCGACTACGACGTACTCAGCAATTTTTCGTTTTTGGCCAATATTCTTTTGGGGGATGGAAATTAATGGATGGCGTGCGGAATACAAAGAAGGCCTTGTGTTTGTGTCCATCCCGGTGTTCAATTTAATAAAATTGAGTCCGTTTTTTCCTGTATCCACAATGTCGTCTATCGTTGCAATTATGCAACCTGCGTTGGCAATCATATGAGTGCCAGGTTCGATTTCCAGTTTCAATTTTCGTCCGTGCTTCGTATGAAATTCGCGAAATAGTTCTCTGACTGGCGGGCCGATTTTCTGGAAATCTGTAGTTTTTTCGTCAGACATCCTTGCGACTTTAAATCCTCCACCCAAATTGACTGTGACACAGTCTTCAAATAGTTCTGCGAAGTGTAGTGTATGGCTGGAAACCGACTTCCAAACTTCGGGATCGCTTCCTGAGCCGATATGGGAATGCACCTTGGTGATTTTCAGTCCGTATTTTTTTTGAATTGCTTTCACATCATCCATGTATTCGAACCATATTCCAAAAGAAGAAGTCTTCCCACCTACATCGGTTTTTTTTGTGCCCCCGGAACCCATTCCTGGATTTATCCTGATTGAAAGTTCTTTTCCGGGAAATAAATTGCCGAAAGCTTCCAGTTGTCTGAGAGAACAGGCATTAAACATTGTGCCTCGTTCGACAATTTTCCTGAGGCCGGTTGCAAGTTGTTGTGAGGTGAGCATAATTTCCTCCGGTTTATATCCCGAAAGAATTGCTCTCTCCACTTCGAATTCCGAGCTTGCATCGATTTGGATTCCTTTTTTACGGAGAATTTTCAGAATAGTAGAATTCGGATTTGCCTTCATCGCATAACGCACAACAAGGCCGAATTCGTTCGGAAAAGCTAGCGCTTCGTCGCAGCGCCTTTCTATTTCTTTTTGCGAATAAACAAAAATTGGAGTTCCGAATTCCTCTCCGATATTTCTGACCTGATCCGGTGTGAGCCATCTGAGGCCTTCGATTTCTTTATGCTTTTGATCGATTGGTAAAATACTTCTCCACCTCTCTGGTAATCGGCTGCACTTTTTCTTCGTATGTAAGAATTGCTTCAACAGCCTTTTCATAGACGCTCATGAGTAAAGCCTGAGCCGCATCGCACATCTGTTCCTTACGGAAACTTTCTTCGTGCAGGGTTTCCGTAATTGAACCGTCTGGGTTGAATGCGAGGCAACCCAAAAGATTTTGAACTACGATTTTATCATCTCCTGCAACATGAGAAGGATCGAATATCACAGGCAGGATAGTTTTCTTTTTTGCATGGCTGATTACGTTAAAGTCCGGAGTATTTCTGCAATATCCTTCCTTGATGAATAGGGTTTTTACTCCACGTTCACATAAGATGATATCCAGATTTCCTTGATTTGCGATATATTCTGCGGCCGAAAACCATTCTTCTGCTTCATTTCCGAATCCTCGTTTCAGAATTACCGGCTTCATTGTCTGGCCGACTGCTTCCAGCAATTCGAAATCCTGTGCGTTACGCGTACCGATCTGGATCATGTCTGCGTGCTTTGCGACTTCTGCAGCCATAGTATGGTCCATAACCTCAGTGACATAAGGAATACCGGTCTCCTCACGAACCTTGTCCAGCATTTTGATACCTTCCCATCCAAGCCCTCTCCAGTCGGTTGGCCGGGTTCTGGGTTTGAATGCTCCACCCCTAAGGATGACTCTATCCAAGATTCCGAATTTTTCGCCGAGCGCTTTTGCCTGTTTTCCGATTATCATGGTTTGTTCCAGAGTTTGCGGAGAATCCGGGCCCATGATAAAAATATGTTTTCCGGTCCCGAATTTTCTGATTAGCCCGTCCGGCCCTTTTACTTCAACGATTCTGTCCCCTCTATGGACGATTTCACCACCTTTTCCGGCCGCCACTCTTGCAATATTTTTATAGGGAGCGGATACATTCCAGATTCTGCTGACTCCGGGGAGTTCTTTTACATAACCGGATTTCTCGGAAATTTTGCGAGTATCACCGATAAAATGGAGCGTATCGCATATTCCGCCACCACGAATGATTTCAATTGCGTTGCCGCACTCTTCTGCGAGTTTTTTGATTGTTTTCTCGGTTTCTGCGAAACCTTTTTCTAATTCTACAATATCCAAAATTTTGTCCCTTTAATACAGAAATTTTTTTAAAACGAGTCCGGTCAAATGTTTTCGCAAATGTTTTCTTTTATTCGATTTCGCTCACCAACCGTCCGGCATAATCGTCGGCCTTTCGGCTATGTTCGTTCTAAGTAGACAGAGTTCTTTAATCTGTAAATTTTTTATTCCCTTGGGCAACTCTGTAAGTAACCTGGATTTCAGCAACGGATTGTAATGGACCGAAGTTAAAAGAGATTTGCGGATCATCTCCGTCGGAAATCATTTCAATATACTTTCCAAAGACAACCTTACCCGGTTTCATCTGTTGTATATTTTCAATTTCCTTCATATCTTTTAAGCGCAAGTCGCTTCCTATGAGAAAATCCCTTTCTTTCAGCACTTTCCCGGAATTGTCCAAAAGACGGATTTCCTTGAGTTGAATTTTTATTTTACTTTGGCTTATTGGGTCTAATCGAAGTTTGAAAAGATTTTTTGCAGGGTTGATTTTGAATTTATAATCCTGCCAGCCCTCCTTATTCAGTTCCAGTGAAATTGAATTTTGTGGTGTGAAGTTTTCCGTTTCTGTTGTAGTGTAGGATAACAAAGCTGTATCATTTTTGATCGGGGGATATTTTACCCTATTATTAATGGCCGGAAAAATAGTCAAAGCAAGCAGAATTGTCGCAAAGGCAATCTGAACCAATAATCTCTTTTTGTAATCATCCAAAGAAGTATGAAAACTGGATGATTTTTCTTTCCTGAAATATTTTTCAAAATTATCAAAGATTTTCTGAAAGGCGGAAAGGGATCCCTCAACTTCTTCTGCGCCGAAATTGTCGGTTTTCAGCAATTCATTTATCAACTCATGTTCTTTCAGACAAATTGCGGAAATGGACGGTTCTTTTATCAATGCATAGGCTTCTTGGGCACCATACTGTGCTTTGTTTTTTTCGTAAAGATGTAGAATCACACTTGTGATTTCATTGTGCAAAACTTGGATCAGAATTTTTGAATCCTGAAATTTTGAATTGCTGTACAATAATTCGATGGATTCCAGCCTTGAATAACATTCTTGCAAACTTTTCTGAAAGGCTTTTTTTCTGGATTCCAGTATTTCTTCCGAAGCTTCCAGCGAGGGTTTTTTGAATTGTAATTTTAGGTAGTCTTTAAATTGCATTTGATTAAATCTTTAACTTTCCGTTTTTATGATATAGGTTTATTGTTTTTTTATTAGAGTCAATGCTATTTTCATCACAGGCCCCTATTTTTGAAATATTTTTAGTTCTTTGAGCAGGGCATCTCTATTCGGTTCAAGGAAATCAAGTGTCGCAACCGGCGAAATATACAGTATGAGTTTTCCAATTTCCTTTTTGGTGAATTTCCGGCTTTGTGAAACTGTTTGCAAAAATTGTTTTTCAAATGGGGAATCTTTTCTGAATAGAAAAAAATCGGCCCTGTTACTGATTACTTGATAAGCGGAATAGAAATCGCTTTGCTTGTCCAGATAAATGAGGCAGTGAACTTTGTCATGTGAGAAGTAAGAGGTTACATACCCTGCCCAGTATTCGCAAAAACCGTATTTCAAATGGTTTGCAGTTAAAAATTCGGAAATTCTTTTTGCATCCGGGGTATTTTGAGATTCGGCAAGATTTTTTTTCCAGAGTTGGAATGACTGAAAAGAAAAAGCCAATCCGATAATTGCCACTAAAATGATTGTGATAATTTTTTGTTTTTTATAGAGTGCTGATAATCCGTAGGCTGCGAAAAATAAAATTATACATTGTAAATAAAAAAAGTACCTGACCAGCATATATGATCCGGATGCCGTGAATAGAAATAAAGAGGATAGCGCTCCGAGTAAATAATATAAAAAATATTTCCTGATTAGATTATTTTTTTCCGAAAAAAAATGGAATAGGCCGATAGCTCCCGGAATCAGCATAGAAATGGAAAAATAAGAATCGCCGGACATCACAATCGAATCGAGTAATCCGCTTTTGATAAAATTCAGTCCTGGTTGCAAGTCACTTGAAAAAGAAATTGAAGGCCTTACGAGTTTTCTGTAATAGGGGGTAGTGAGATAATGCAGGATTGCAGGCAAATAACCGATGAAAAAACCCGGAAGAATATGGAAAATTTTTCTAAAATTCTTTTTCCAGTGAGGAGCTGTGACAAGAAACATCCAGGGGAGGATAATCAATAGAATCTCCCTGTTGTAAAAAGCGAGTCCGAAAAGAATTCCAATTCCAAGATAGAATTTGTCGGTGAGGTCTTTTTCGAAGAGTTTGCGAATGAAGTAGAAGCCTGAAAATCCAAGAAACAAACTGGAAATATAGTTCTCGCTCACATTTACCAGGTGAGAATTGAAATCTGGGTGTCCCATTGCAAAAATTATCGAAATGGCTATTCCCAGATTTTCCTCTCCCGCATTTTTAAAATGGAGATAAAGCACAAAGGAAAGGAGTATGGAAAAAAAAATCTCAACGATGGTAAAAGTTTGTATTGTTGTGCCAAGAATAGCCAGGAAGGGTAGCGCGAGCCAAACTTCCAGTAGCCCCATGTAGTTCTGTCCCCAGTAAAAAAAAGGGAATTCTTTCAATTCCAAAATTCTTTTTGCCATAAGAAGGGGAATTGACTGGTCAGAGTCCAGATTTTGCTCGGCCTTGAGAACAAGGCTTCCTTTTGATATGATGGAAATTGCAACTAGCCCGGCGAAAAGAATCAGGCTTTCGAGGTTTTTGACGCGATGGAATCTGCTAATACGGAACATATTGCCTCTGGAAATCGCCTAACGCATTTCCTTTCTGTATAAGTTTACGGATGAGGTGATTGCATCGTTTTTAAAAACGATCTTTTCTGTAGTTGCTTTATGCCCTTCGCCGTTCTTGCAACTCATTCTGAAATCCGGATTCAATCCAGATTTATTAGCTTTACAATTCTGAGGTGGTCTACCTTGGATGCATTATTATTCAGCACATATTCTTCGATGAATAGTTTTGCCTCATCCTCGGTCTTGATCGAAAACCAGTCTCCCGCGGGATAACAAACTTGGACAGGCCCTTGTTCGCATAAATCAAAGCAGCCCGCTTTCTGAATTCTAACCTTGTTGTCTGAGTTTGATTTTTCAAAGTTCTCTTTCAGATATTTCAAAATATTCTGGGAATTCTTGCTACCGCAGGAAGGCTTGCTTCCGTCTTCCCTTGTGTTGTCGCATACAAAAATGTGTTTACTGTAAATTATATTCATTTTAAGGACTCCGTTTTGAGAATAACCAAAGTAATAGTGAAATTAGGATTGATAGTACGATGGAAGTAGTAATTGGAAAATAAAAACTGAAATTCTCTTTTTTTATGCTGATATCTCCCGGCAGTTTCCCCAAAAAGGAGAGCTTATTTCCGTAGCTTAAGAATAGCCCTGCTGCAATGAGTAGAATTCCAACAAAAATCAGATTTTTACCGATACCGTCCATTGGCCTTTTATCAAGTTATAGGAGCTTATTTTTCAGGTAAAGTGATTTTATGGAAAAATAAGTTTAGAAATCCGGCAAGAAACCAGAATACGATCACAACTTCATCATCCTGAAAGTAGCACTGAAAAATTCCGGCAAAGAAAAATCCCAGAAGTCCATAAAAAAATACCCGGTTTTTCGCATCCAGTCCCGATGTAATTATCTGATTATAGATTGCTCCCGATAAGGCAAGAAATGCAATCAGGGCAAAAATTCCCGAAACTGCCGCGATGTGCAGATAATCGTTATGCGCATGCCCCCTTTGAGTGACTTCGAAGAAAAACAAAAGTTCTTTATATTTTTCGGAGAGCTGCTTTCTGGAAATTTCAATCTCCTCATTGTATCTTCCCGGCCCCACGCCAAACAGGAAATTCTTTTCTATTAGCGGGACTGTGGAACTCCAGATAAATGTCCGTCCGGAGTCAGTGTGTTTTTCTTCTCCCAGAATCGGTTGAATCGTTTTCTGTACAGGCTCACTGAATGCAAAAGCGCTGATAAGAATTATTGCGATAATTAAAGGGACCAAAAATAATTTTAAAAAGAATTTGAATGAAAAATCTTTTTTTATAAAAGTTAAATCGACGAACCCGAAAAAAACTGAAACGGCCGCTCCGATAATCGCAGATCTTGCATTGTTCAAAAGAAATACGTATCCGAAAATGCAGAGTATAAACAAATATACTAAAGTTCTTCCGGAAAAAATTTTATCTTTAGCCGATAGAAAAAAAGAAAATACCGCAAGTGGAGTAAACAGTAAAAGCAAGCCTCCGAACGTTAGGTGGGTATTCATTAGCCCGATCGGGAGATAGATTCCTTGTCCGAAAATATTTCCGTAATGGTGGGTAAATTTCCAGGTGGAAGAAGGCTTGATTAGATCGTTAATCAATCTGGAAAAACGTATGGGAGTGAATGTGGAAAAAAATCCTGTTACCAATAGAATTCCGAAAAGTATCCAGAATGCTTTCCGTATTTTTGGGATTTCCTCTTCTTTCACGTTCTGGACGACTACAAATGCCAGAAAAAGAAAAATGTCTTTTAATTCGGAGGTTTGAATTTTTTTCAAATAAGCCGAATCAAAATTCAACTGGTAGTATCGGTATAAAAAAGACAAAATGTAAAAACCGAAAAGGGCAATCCCAGCTTTAAAAACGGGAGTAAATGAGAGTTTTTCCCTGTTTGTGTCAATCAGGTAAAAAACAAATGACAAAATCAGAAAAAGTTGACTAAAAGAAATGGAAAGTCCGCAGGAAATGATGGACAATTGAAGTAGGATTAAGAATATTCTGTGTAGCGCCATAGTTCCTCATCTTGGATAAGACAGTGAAGTCGGGATTATGGTCAAACTATAAACATTAGGATAATTAAATTTTGAGAATACTATATTTTACGGATACATTTCTTCCAAAAATCGACGGGGTTGCCATTTCCATCAAAAATTTTTCAGAGCACCTTTCTGCTAGGGGCCATGAATTCAGAATACTCTGTCCACGATACGGAGAGGGGGATTTTTCCAGGATTAACGACAATATTCATATTGAAAGATTTCGTTGCGGATATCTTCCTAGCTATCCGGACATTAAAGTTGTTCTTCCTTCTCCGAACAAGATTAGAAGAGTTTTCAAGGAATTCAAGCCGGATGTGGTTCACATTCACACACCAGGCCTTATGGGACTATATGCCGTTAACGCATCGGAAAAATACGGAGTTCCCACAATAGGAACTTACCACACCCTTATGGCAGAGCAGGACATGTATGTATCTTTTTACAGGCTTTTGAAAATCGACAAATTGTTTATGAAAATTAGCCGATTCAAGAAAAGGCTAAAAATCAAAGATCTGATCAAAGTCGAAAAATTCAACAAGCTCAACATTCGCAAGAAAGTGATTTTGAAAATTTGCAATAACCTCTACGACAGGTGCGATCAGATTATTTCGCCTTCTCATTTGCTGAAGAGCCAGCTTCTGGAATACGGAATCAAAAAACCGATCACGGTAGTATCAAACGGAATGGATTTGTCCAGATTCAAAGGAAGCGTCAGGGAACTTCCGGAGAATCCAAAGCTTTTGCATGTGGGAAGAATTTCGTATGAGAAAAATTGTGATGTGATCATCAATTCATTCAAGTTGATCAATGAACAAATTCCTTCATCCACTCTTACAATCATCGGAGAAGGGCCGGCTCTTGGGTCGTTGAAAATCCAGGCAGAAAAATTGGGACTGGCCGATAAAATTCATTTTCTGGGATTCATCAATCACGACATTCTTCACGAATACTACCCTAAGTATGACGCATTTTTAACCGCTTCTACGATGGAGACTCAAGGGCTTGTGATCCTTGAAGCGATCGCCTGCGGCCTTCCTGCAATCGGAGTCAATTCATTTGCAATTCCTGAACTTGTTGTGGATAATAAAAACGGGTACATTGCAGAGCCTTTTAACGTCAGAGAAATTGCCGATAAAACGATTTTATTGTTAACGGGAAAAGAAAAATTCAGTGAATTCTCGAAAGCCTCAATAGAAATCGCATCAGAGCACGAGCTGGGGAAATGCGTTGATAAAATGGAAGAGGTTTACAGAAATGTTGCCTCCATACAGAATAAAAAGAAAAAGAGTTCGCTTTTTGGACTATTAACTTAAGAGCGAGTTTTGAGACACTTTAAAGTTATCTAGGATTTGAAACGAGGTAGAGGATGAGAATTCTGAAAGAAAATGCAATTCTGGTCGTTGTGGATATTCAGGAGAAACTGGCTTTGGCCATTTATGATTTTGACAATATGGTTTTCAATTCGCGGGTGGTAATCGAAGGGATAATTGCAATGAAGGTTCCTATCCTTGTAACCGAGCAATACCCCAAGGGACTAGGCCCAACAGTGTCGCCTATCGTCGAAAGTCTTGGCGAATTCTATAAGCCCATTGAGAAAAAAGTTTTTAGTTCGATGGACTCTGAACATTTTCGGGAAAAATTGAAACTTAGTGGGGCAAAGCAAGTAATTTTGGTCGGAATTCAGTCGGATGTGTGCGTTATGCAGACATCGATGGATTTATTGGAAAAGGGTTATCTTCCGATAGTCGTAGAGGATTGCGTTTCGGCAAAGAGCGAAAGTGATAAAAGAATTTCAATTGATAGGATCCGCGCTTCAGGGGGAATAATAAGTTCATCCATGTCTATTCTTTTTGAACTTTGCAGAAGTGCGGATGCTCCGGAATTTAAAACGATTTCGAAGCTTGTTACCGACGGAGTATAATTGCTCAACTATAGAGCGAATTTTACTCCGATCGTTCCCTGTTTATTATTTCCCTTGAGAATCATTGCTTCAGCAACAATTTTGAACATCGCCAGGTTGATTTCCATCCCAACAATACCATAATCTGTTCTGGCTTTCGAATTTCCGTATCCTCTGAATTCTAATCCTAGATTCGCAGCATTTGAGTTGGATGTTGGAATTACTGCCCTTCCGGAATTTCTGAGCGCTTCCTCAAGATTCGTTGTATTTGTAGTGTTGAGTATCCCACTGCTTGCGGGGTCAAGAGGATTTACAATTGTGAAAGGGCCCGATCTCGAAAGGTGAATTTTCGCTTCTGCATTGCTGAAGCTCGTTCCAGCGCCCACAAATACGGTGAAGAAATAAAGAAATCTGAAGCCGGCTCTGATATCAACTGGAACCGTTGAGGCTTTTGAGTCAAATTCCAGTAAATTGTTTCCTGCCCATTTCCCGCTTAAAGTGCCGAACTTAACCGTAGGCGATTTTGTTTCGCGATAGTTTATATCCATGTGAAAATTCTGTTCATTGTACCCGACCCCGATGTTCAAGCCTGTAAACCCGAACATATCCAATCTGGTATATCTTTCTTGGAGAATCTGGAACCGGATCATCAACCCACCGCTATTCACAGAAAGCTTTCCAGTCATTTGGTTCTGGGTAGGTTTGGACTTTACGTAATCCTGCAAGTCCTCTGTTCGATTGATTCCATGTCCATAGATACTGAATCTGTGCAAAAAGTTTTTATTGTCCTGATCTGACTGGCCGTTTCCAAATAGAAATCCCAGATTGATTCCAGCCATAACAAAGGGGGAAATTCCAATACCAGCATTCGGCATATTCGGCAATTCAATGTCGTTGTACCGAACGGTTATGTCTCCACCTTTGACTAATGCTCCTGAGATTCCAGCACCAAGCTCAAACCGATTGATGTGCCCATTTCCGATCAAACCTGTATTCGAATTTGACAATAGTGCTGCTTTCGTTAAAGAATCGGAAAGAGGCCCCATATACTGGTTTTGGAAAGACCCAGCTAGCCCGTTAAACTGACTTAGGTAATTACTTGGGATAATGCTACAAAGAGTTCCATTGCAATAAACCTGGGCATCGAGTTTTGCAAGATTTCCGGAGGCAATGACAAGAAATATTAAGAAATAAAATTTGAATTTATTCATGATAGCCACACTTTTTGAGACGAAATTTTTTCTATTTTCCATCATTGTATTTTTAGTCATTTTCAAGGAAAAATTGGACAGCGAAAATCAATTTTTTTGTGTTTTTCCTATTCTTCGGATGAAAAAAATTGGTATGGGGGTATAAAATGCAAGAATTTGAACCTGTTATCGGACTGGAAGTGCACGCTCAGCTAAACACAAAATCTAAGGTATTTTCGCCGAGTTCGTGCGCCTATGGGGGATCTCCAAATACCCAGGTTTCTCCGGTTTGCTTTGGCCTCCCAGGCGCTTTGCCCGTATTGAATGAAATCGTTCTGGATAAGGCAATTGTCGCTGGATTAGCCTTTGGTTGCCAGATTTCCTTATTTACTAAATTTGATCGAAAGAATTATTTTTATCCCGACCTCCCCAAAGGCTATCAGATTTCCCAATTTGACAAACCCATAGCTTCCAATGGGGCAGTTCATTTTCAGGTGAAAGGGGAAACTGAGTCGAAAACAGTAAACCTCACAAGAATACACATTGAAGAGGATGCGGGAAAACTCATTCACTCATCCGATCCGGGAATGAATGTTTCTTATGTTGACCTGAATCGTGCGGGAACTCCACTAATTGAGATTGTTTCGGAGCCGGAAATTCGTTCTTCTGATGAGGCTTATTACTACCTTGTAGCTCTGAAAAATGTTCTGAGATATATCCGGGTTTCGGATTGCAATATGGAGGAAGGTTCTCTTCGATGTGACGCAAACGTTTCCATTCGGCCAAAGGGATCCAAAGAGTTCAGGACAAGAATCGAAATCAAAAACCTGAATTCATTCAAGGCAGTGAAAGCGGCAATTGACTACGAAATTGAATGGCAGAAAGATCAGTATTCGAGAGGGCTTACATTCCATCAGCAGACTAAACTATGGGATTCTACTCTTTTAAAAACCATCCCGATGAGATCCAAGGAAATGGCTCATGACTATAGGTATTTTCCAGATCCTGACCTTCCCGTAATTATCCTGCAAGAGAAATATGTTCAGGACTTGAGAAAAACTTTGCCTGAACTTCCATCTGAAAAAAGAAACAGATTTGAAAAAGAAATGGGCCTTCCTTCTTACGATTCGGATGTTTTGACTTCGGAGAGAGAGGTCGCCGAGTTTTTTGAGGAGGTCGTGAAGATTTCCAAAGACCCGAAAAAATCTTCCAACTGGGTGAAGGATGAAGTGCTGGGCATTATCAATAAGGAAAATCAAGAGATCCAGAATTTTCCGATAGAGCCGAAAAGAATCGGTGAAATGATTCAGCTAATCAATGAGGGAAAAATTTCAGGAAAAATTGCTAAAATTATTTTTGAGGAGATGCTTGTTTCCAAAGATTCTCCTTTGGAAATCATGAACAAGAAAAATCTGGGCGTTGTTCGTGACGACAAAGCAATTGAGGCAATCGTGGACAAGGTGATCTCCGAAAACGCAGAAGCTATTGATTCCTACAAAAAAGGCAAAGAGCGTGCGTTAGCTGCTCTTGTTGGTGCAGTAATGAAAGAATCCAAGGGGAAGGCTGATCCGGGAATCGTAAACAAAATGATTTTGGAGAAAGCGAAAAAAATTATCGAAGCCGGAAATTGATCGCGGAATCGGTTTTGCTGGGCTAGTCAATTTTGGCTTTTCCGGTTTACAAGAAAAACACTGGAAAGGATGAGTCCTATTCCGAGAATCGATTGATAGGTTAGTTTTTCGTCCAAAAATATCCACCCGGAAAATACAGCAATTGCAGGGATGAGTAATAACGAGATGGATGCATTGCTTGCATCCATCGCTCTCAGGATTTTGAACCAAAGAAAAAATGCCAGAGATGTTGCCGCAATTCCAGCAAATCCAATCGAGAATATTGATTTCGCAGTGAATTGAGTTTTGGAAAAATCCTCCAGTGCAATCGAAGAGGCCAAGAGCATTAACCCGGCGAAAGAAACCTGATAGGTTGTGAACTGCAATAGCTCATATTCTTTTCCGGATTTTTTAATCAAGAGACTGCCGATTGCCCAACTGACTGCCGCACTGATCACCCAGATTTCGTCCAATAGCAATTTTTCTGAAAATTTTAGATTTCCAAAATCGATTTTCATTACAAGAAAAAGGCCGAATATCCCCGTAGAGAGGCCGATAATTTTTCGGAAATTCAACTTGTCATTTGGCAGGAAAAAATGCGCGAGAATGGATAACCATATCGGAGTAGTGTAATACAAAACCGATGTCAGGCCACTGTCCAGAGTTTGCATTGCAGTTTGCAGTACCGCGAACGGGTAAACATTTTGGAATATAGTAGTTATGAATATCCACACGCTTTCTCTTCTTTCAGGGAAGCGAATTTTTTTGTAGTAGCTTATTGCAAGTAAAACGATTCCTCCGGTTAAAAATCTTAAAGAGGAGAATAGAATCGGTGGAACATTCTCCATTCCGGCTTTCATAAAAATCCAATTTGAACCCCAGATCAAACTGAGAAAAACTACAAGGAATGGCATAGATATAACTAGCGTTTTGAGATCAAAGATCAGTGAATACAAAAAATAGAAATTTCACGGCGATTTTTTACTTGATGACAATTTTTTAACCAGTGAATTTCTCGAAACCATTGAGGAGTATTTATGGTTCAGATCACACCTATCAATTCCGACAACGCCTGTATGGGGCTTTCAGTTTCTTGGGAGAAAGGTCAGTTCGTGATGATTGTGACTCCAAAGGGGCTTGTATCTTGTGGAATTGTAGATAAGGCTGTCATTGAAAAATTTCACTTTGCGGTTGCTATTGCCCATGGAACCCCGGAGCTACCTTTAGTAACCCCTGAGGATCTTTTGAAGGCAAAGGTTACGGAGGTTTCCGAGGAGGCAAAAAAATTGGGAGTTCTGGAGGGGATGACCGGAAGGGAAGCCTTGAAACTTCTTTCTTAATCTACTGGAAAATTTTACAAATTGGAAATGGCTGAGACTCATTAGATTCAGCCAACAATCTCTATTGATTTGGCCCCTTCAGGATTGATAGTTGAGGGAATTTTTTTATCAAATGTGGCAAATCGGATTTTGTGTTTGATGCACAGTCCCAAAAGATAGATATCGGTCAGGTGCTTCTGATTGGTATTTTGGAGATCGATAAATATCTCATTTTTCGTAAAAGAAATGTCATCCGGAATAAACATGTGTCCTTCGACTTGAGTGATTTTATTCAAAAGCCCAATTGCTTGCTCTAAATCATCCAGTTTATTGGGATACGATGGATTTGAAAGGAGACGGACTAAACCGTTTTCCGTAATCGGGCAGGTTGCCCACCCGATTTTCTTTTTATTGTCAAACCACGCCCATGCCTTTTCATGAAAGGAATGATTCGGATCGCAAAGTCCGATCAAAACATTTACATCCAAGAGATAACTCAAATCAGATTCCTTCTTTCTCCCGGATTTTGTTTATAAGTTCATCCGAAACACCTTTTTTAGAATTGGATTGGAGAATTGGCCAACCGGACTGATTCAGATAAAATTTTTCAATCGGAATCATGTATTCCGGATTTTCTTCTGCTTCCAGAATTGTATTTAGCGCATGAATCAATATATCTTTTACGGGTCTTTTGGTCTTTGCGGCTAACACCTTGACTTTAAAGTACAGCTGGTCTGGAATTTCAATTGTAGTTTTCATATATCCATATTTCCATATTACCATATAAGTATCAAGCCTTTTTTTATTATTTTATTAAAGCCAGCGAGGATAGCTTGCCAGTTGGAGGAAATAATCAAGTGCTGAGCTGAATTTCTGCCGATTTAAAAAATATCAGCAGGAATTTTAATTTGGAAAAAAACTTTCTTTCAAAACCAGCATCAATTCTTTTGTTGCAACTAATTCTATTCTTTGCTAACTGCGGCTCCTCGACAGGTGAATTCGGATGGACTGTAACCAGAGCCGAGATAGATGACCCTTTGTTTCACGTTACGAATACGAATACCGATTTTACGATGGCAAGAGAGAATGTGACGTTTGAAATCGAGGATACGATTCATTACATCTACATCCTTCCACCGGTAAAAATGAACTTCCTGAGTTTTTTGGATTTTTCCGGTCCGAGCGAATATATGGTTGCGTTGGACAAGGAATCTCTCGGATTTGTGGAAGTGGATCTGAAAAGAAAAAAGATAGAACAGGGAAATAATCTTTTGCGGGGAAGTTTCTCAGGGCTTGAGCCAGGGAACTATCGAATCAAAATAGTTTATGACCAGGAAGTTGTAGACAGTCTTGACTTTAAGGTTCTGCCGAAAGAGAGCTATTACTCTGCGTTAGACGAAACAGGTTCTCTGGAATCTGAAACCGATGAAATCGTAAAGTATTCCAGATAATCAGAGATTGGGCTCTCTATAGATTCCGTCTCTTTGGATTGCATCCAGTCTTGAAAGATTTTTTACCGAACGAGCGATTTCTTCCTCCGATCCGATTTCAAGAATTTCTTCATATAAAGTTCTTGTCTTGTCGAGATTTCTGTCTCTTTCTTCCAGTATACTGAGTCTGGAAAGAATCTCCACTACCTTCATTTTTCCGTATTTGGTCTTGGTGGTGTTTACTTTATCTCCAGCATCGATATACCGGATTTCCAGAAGCCGGTATTTTGCTAAAACCTCGTCGTTGGTGGAGACCAATAAATCTTTTTTGACCTGAAGCATTTCTTTTTTGATATTGATCTGGTTTTTCTCTTCGTTCTCTAGGCTTTTTTTCACATCGGAAGAAATTTCATAAGCTTTGTACAAATTTTCTTTTTCGCTGTCCCGGTTTTTTTCCTTATTTCCAAGCTTTGAAATTCCGTAGTATGCATTAAACTTTTCGGATTTCAATTCAAGCGCTTCTGCGAATAACAAGGTTGTTACATCGACGGCCGAAACAAATTCGAGCCAGTTCCGGTAGTGCTTTGCGCTCTTTTCAAAATCTCCAAGTTTTTTATCGTAGAACTCTGCAACCTCGAATTCAATCGATGCTTTTTTCTTGGGGTCGGTTTCTTTAGCTAAATATTTTTCATAAAAATCAGCTGCCAAAACGTATCTCTTCAGATCGGAATACAGAATTGCAATTTTCAGATTTGTTGTTTTCCGGTCGTTTGGATTCGAATTTTTTTTCTCGAGTAGATTCTCATATTTCAAATAGAAATCAAGGGCGTTTTGCTTTTTCCCTGCCATCTGGGATTCTTCGGCTATGGCTTTCACGATTTCTTCATTTTCAGCATCCACTTTATGGGCGAACTCAAGGATTTGTTGGTAGGCAAAAAAATCCGAGTTCCGCTTGTAGTCGAATAGAACAAAAATTCCCTTTCCTACAGTGGATGTTTTATTAATAATCTTCTGTCTTTCTTTGTTTTCGTTCTCTACAATTTTTATTATTTTTGCAAATCTCAAAAGGATTTTTGCGTCTTCTTTTGAATTTTTCAAATAAAATGGAAGGTAGTTATTTTTTTTTGAGTCTGTGTAGGCGGTTTCTTTTTCTTTTACGAGCGCGGTTTGTTCTCGGATCGAATTCTGAATTTCCGATTTTTTTACCAGAAAATCATTTTTAGAAATTATATTTTTTGCATAATTGGATTCCAATTCATGAAAATCATCCACAGACTTTTTCAAGCTTTCTTCCGATTTTTTCAACTCGTTGTATATTTTTTTGTGAGATTCTTTCTTTTGAGTCTCCTCGTTGTCGGAGATTTCCGGCCATCTTTTGTCGGATCGATAATATTCTTCCGTGGGAATGAAATTTCTGTAACGGAAGGCTTGAATGTAGGATTCGATTGCTTTATGGTAGGCCTGTTTTTTTTCGTACAAATTCGCCAGATCCAAATGAAGATTGTACAAAATCTCCGAGTCCCGGATTCTGCCGGTGTTTGTTTTTCCCGAAAGCAGTTCGCGTATGAAAGCCTGAATTGCAGTAGGATCGGATTTGATGTTATATCTTCCTCCTCTGAGTTTATCTTCCAAAATCCTTTTTTCTCCGATAAACTGGGAATAGTATTTGTTTAAAAGATTTGTAGTTTCCTCGAGCAGTTTTTCCGGTTGGGAAGCAGGGTCATTTTTCAATGTGGATAATTTTGTTAGGTCGTCTTTTGTGATAACTTCGTGCGGGAGTTTATACAGGCCTCTGTAGTCGTCCCTTTCGTCCTGCTCTTGTGCAATAAGAGGAAATGCAATTATGCAAAATCCCAGTAGATAGCGCATAACGTATTCTCTGTTTCGGCTCATTTATTTTGAACGCGGTATGCCTGAAGGAGTCATTTCATGCAACTCGGAAAGTTCGTCAGAGGTTAGTATTTTCTCTATGTCCATGATGATGATGAACTTGTTGTCTTTTTTTGCAACTCCGGTAATATAACGAGAAGATATTCCCTTAACGGATGGAGGGGGAGGGTCAATCTGGGAACTTTGAAATCGGGTTACGTGGGAGACTTTGTCCACAATGATTCCAAGGGACTTCCCGCTGATTTTCACGATTATGGCTCTGTCCAATACGCTATTCTCGGCTCTTTTGTTCATTAGCTTTTTACTCAGATCGATCATGCTGACGACTTTTCCGCGGATATCCATGAGTCCCACAAAATAATCTTTTGCTCGCGGGACTTTGATAAGGCCGGAAACTTTGACGATTTCCTCGACGTTCAGAATGGAGATTGCGTATTCTTCTTCGCCAATGCTGAATGTGATATATTGTTCGCTGAGGGTGTCTTTTGCCATTTTAAACCTCGTAAAAATGATAATTACTGTTATCTGCTTCTTATTGCCATTCGATTATGAAAATTCGAGTCCAGCCCAGCCCCCTGTGCACAGAGGCTGGGCAATGGCTTTAGTATTTTGTGTATCCTGTGTAGAAAAAATAAGTCCCAATTCCCATAAATAAAAACACTTTTGTCATTAAAGGATCTCGATTTCTAATGATCCAGTCCAGCCCACCAAAAAAGAATCCAAAGCCAGCAAGAGTCGCTCCCAGAATGATAAAATCAAAAAAGTGGTAGTAGATTGCAACCCCTAGAGAAGAACCCAGAACAAAATCGTGCAAATCTCCCCAGAATCGTTTTTTGAACCTCTGCCAAAGAGTTCCATATTTTTCAATTCTAGCTAGTCTTTTTCGCTCCAGCCTTTCGAAAAAACTTTCCTTTTTGGCGAATTCGAAATTTTCAAATTTTTCGGAAGGCTCAGAAGTATAAACCGGCTTACCCAGAGATACCCGTGATATTTCATAAGCGCCTCCGAGCGATTCGAGAAGGTCGTCGTCGGGGATGCAGGAAAAAATATGCCTAAACGGGTGGATCCTGCCCTTTATGGAGGTAGTTCTGCCCGTTGTAATATCTTTCTCACGGATGATAGAGCCTTGTTTGACATTTGCCGTATAGGCTCTGCCCCTTTCTTTGGAAACTTCAATAAACAGACGAACAAGCCTTTCATGATAATTGAAATCGGCCTGAAGTACATCTCCTTCCGGAGTTTCTGCTCTATAAGACTTGTGGAAACCCTTTAGTGAGGATTTCCCTTTTTTCCACCATTTTCTATAGGCTTCGAAATCACCTTCGTTCAGCATAGTACAACTATCGGTGATTTCAAAAACCTACTTAAGAATATTGAAAGTCTAAAAAAGGGTTATTTCCCTTTCTTTTTGTGTCTGTTTGCCCTGCGCTTTTTTTTGCGCTTATGAGTTGCAATTTTTTTTCGTTTTCTTTTTTTACCGGAAGGCATTCACCTCTCCTAATTCTTTACTTTCTAGATCAGGAAATTATTCCAAATACTTTTGTAAACTTCTATTTTTTCCAAGTTCGGCGATCATCTTTTTTATTTCACCTACGCTTGCTTTTGAAGTGACTAGTATCACATCGTCTTCCTCGACCAAAATCAGGTCATTCACTCCTAAAAATGCAATAAAATCCTTTTTAACAGAGGAAATATTGCCTTTTGAGTTGAAATAATGAACTTCCTTTCCTTTGTGGTGATTTTTATTTTTATCGCCGGGAAGAACTCTTTCCAGAGATAGCCAAGAGCCGACATCATCCCAGGAAAAAAGTGCCTTGACCATTCGGATTCTATTGCTTTTTTCCATAATTGCCGTGTCGATCGCCTCCGACGGCAATATTTTAAAAACAGTAGTTAGGTCCCCGAAATTTTTGAAGGGGAATGCGGATTTTAGCGGGCCGTAAATGTATGGAGCGTGCTTTTCGAATTCCGAAAGGATTATGTCGGTTTTCCAGATGAAGATTCCCGGATTCCAATAAAAATTGGGTTTCTTAATATACTTCATTGCTAGTTTGTGCTCTGGTTTTTCAAAAAAAGCTTTTACTTGAAATCCTGCATTGGAAGGCTTACCGGCCGAAAGATAGCCGTAACCGGTTTCTGGTCTATTCGGTCTCACTCCGAGAAGGACAAGATTTTCGTCAGCTTCTAGAATTGCGTTCTGGATCGTTTTTGTGAATTCTTTGACAGGTTCAATAAAGGCATCGGCAGATAGTACAATCTGTACCGGATTGCCGTACTTTGCCTTAAAGTGTAAGGATGCAAGAGCTACAATCGGAGCAGTGTTTTTCCCCTCCGGTTCAATGATGAAGTTTTTTTCAGGAAAACTTTTTTCTTGTTTTAGGATTTCTTTTTTGAGAGAGGCATTTGTTCCGATGTAGATTCTATCCGGTGAGGTGAGAGTAAGGGCTCTATCCAGAGTTTCTCTTAACAAAGTTTTCGAGGAATAAACTTTCTGGAGTTGTTTCGGAGAAGAAATTCGCGAAGTAGGCCAGAATCTCTCGCCTTTTCCTCCAGCCATAATCAGGACAACAGGTTTTTCATTTTGGAGCTTCATTCAACTTCCTTTGGAGTTCGTTTTGGTTTGACCTTATCTTTCAACAACTCTCCGCTATATTTTTCGTTGGGCACTGCGATTACTTGAACCTTGTCGGAAAGCCTGTCTGTCAGAGCAAATTCTTTCAGATCCGGGTGCTTTTGCAAAAATTGAGCCGTTTTTTCCAGTCTTTTGAAATAGGCTTCGTCTCTTTTTTCCTGTTCTATTGCGCTTCCTTCACCACGGATGCTTGCGTTGGCTCTTTCAATTCTCGCTCTTATCACAAGGTCGGTTCCGGCAAAAAGCCTAAGGTAAACTTTCGGATCTGGCATTTCCAGTTTGGTAATCCGTATGTTTTCAAAAATGATTCCTTTTGCTTTGGTTTTTGGATCGTTGAGGTCGGTCAGAATATTTTTTTCGGAGTAGTCGATTATCCGGTTGCGCAGAAACGGGAGTTCTGCAGGGTCTTTATAGATGGCGCCTAACGTATTGGAAAATCTCTGCTGAATCAGAAGGGCGACATTTTTGGATATATTTTCTTCACTCCCGGAGGCATCGGAGAAAATTTCGTCTAGATTTTCTGGTGAAATGGAATAAGTTGCGCTGAAATTCAAGAGCAAATACCCTTCATCTCCCATTTCCGGGAAAAGCCCACCACTCAATTCTTTTCGGATGGCAACTTTGGTTGCACGGTTTTTAATCCGTATCGTTTCAATCTGCACGAAACCCGGAATCAGTCTGTTGTAAACGAAATGAAATCCTTCTTTAGTTATGGTTTCGGTAATCACACCGGATGCAGAACGGATAATCAATGCTTCTCCGGGCGCCACTTTGTACACGGTTTTTTGAAGAACAAAAACCGAAATTGTCAGAAATAGGATTCGAAAAATCGAATTAAAATAATATCGCATTTACAAAAATCAGCCGGCCTCTTTAGTTTCTTCCGGTTGTAATTTGATCGGCTTTGCCGGAATAATAGTTGAGATGCCGTGCTTATAAACAAGATTTTGCTTTCCGTCATTTTCCAGAACCAGTGTAAAGTTATCGAAACTGATCACTTTGCCTTTCAGGGGAACTCCGTTCAGTAGATAAATCGTAAGTTCAATTTTTTCCTTTCTCGCTGTGTTTAATAAATGATCCTGAATGTTGTTTCTGGTTGACATATTTTTTTTATCCGTTTTGTATTTTTATAAGATAATCTAATGCATTCTCTTTGGAAATCGGCAAGAGAATTTTCTCTTTCCGGAACCAGGTAATTTGCTTTTTCGCATAATTTCTGTGAGATTTTTTTAGATTCTCCCGCAAACTTTCTATATCCAGCTTTCCTCTGATAAATTCAAGTGTAAAATTGTATCCTAAAGTATTTAAAGCTGGGCAGTCTTCTCCGTATTTTTCGAGAATCATTTTAGTTTCTTCTATCATCCCGTTTTTGATCATTTCATCCGCTCGCTTATTGATTCTCTCATACAGTTGCTTTCTGTCTTCATCCAAGAAAAAGCCGGTAACCTCTATATCATTTCTTTTCAAAAGGCCTTCGCTTTCTTCATTTTTCAGCTCCGACCATTTCACTCCTGAAAGATTTACTTCCAGCGCCCGAAAAATCCGGTATTCGTCATTTTGCGACAATTTTCTCTGTGCTTCGCTATCGATTTCTTCCAAGAGGGCCCATCTATCGGATTTTGTCATAGCTTCCAACCGTCTTTTTGTTTCTTCCGAAATTTTTGGAACCGGGAACATTCCATACAAAAACGCTTTTAGGTAAAATCCTGTCCCGCACACGATGATCGGAATTTTATTTTTGGAAAGAATTTTCTCTAAAACATCATTTGCCATCTGGACAAATGTGCTGGCATTGATTTTTTCTCTGGGAGAAAGAAAATCTACCAGGTGGTGCTCAATCCGCGATCTTTCTTGCAAAGTCGGCTTTGTAGTTCCAATGCAAAGTTCCCGATAGACCTGCCTGGAATCGAAAGATATTATTTCAAAAATTTCAGGGTTTAAACCGCATACAATCCCCGTTTTTCCGGATCCTGTCGGCCCCGAAATCACAAGCAATCTGAAATTTTTCAGCGTTCTTCTTCTTCCTCTTCGATCAGCTCAGTTTCGCCTTCTTCCAGCTCGAGATCCGCTTCTTCAACAATGTCTTCGCTCTGCTCTGCTATATTCAGGTCTTCGTCGATTACGTCAAATTCAGACACTTTTGGGGCGACTTTTCTGGTTTTTACGACCGGTTTCTGCGTCTGATCCACCCCGCATTTCGGGCAGGTCGGTTGCGGCTTGCCTAAATCGTAAAACTTGGTATCGCAATTGTAACAGGTATGTTTTTTCCCCAGGTCAGAGCCCTTAGACGCAACTTTGCCTGTTTTTGCTTTTTTTTTGGCTACTGCCGCCGGTTTTTTTTTGGCGACCGGTTCTTTTGTTTTTGGCTTCTTTTTTACCATACGGAAAAGAGACTAAAATCTTTTTATCCAGTTTTTGTGCAACATTTTTTAAACGAATTTTTCAATTTGATAGGGAGAAAATTATTGTTTTTCAGAGAAAATTGGAATACTATTTCGATAATCGCAAGAAACACATAAGGATGGGTTCTTTCAGGATCAGATTTCGGATTTCGAAATGGATTGTCACAAGGGATCTTCTTTTCAGGATGACCTAAGAATTCGTTTGGAAAGTTGTTTCTTGATAAATTAACACTTGCTCACAGCAACTAGGTGCGGGGCAATTTTTCAGACGCGCTCTGAGGGAAAAGTTATAGCTTGGTTTCAATGATTCAACTTAGTGTAAATGTAAATAAAATTGCAACGCTCAGAAATTCCAGAGGAGGGGAGATCCCAAATCTACTGGAACTTTCCGGAATTATTCTAGATTCTGGTGCTCATGGAATCACTGTCCACCCCAGAAGCGATGAAAGACATATCCGTAAGGCTGATGTTTTAAACTTAAAGGGATTTTTAGCGAAATATAACAAAACTTCCTCAGTAAAAAGGGAATTGAATATTGAAGGCGAGCCAAGCGATAGATTTTTGAATTTGGTATTGGAAAATCTTCCGGATCAGGCTACCCTTGTTCCGGTTCTTCCGGGGGAAATTACCTCTGACCACGGGTTTCGTTTAAAAGAAGATACGAAAGTTTTGGCCCCGATCATTCAGAAATTTAGAGATAACAAAATCAGAGTTTCTATTTTTGTGGAAGCGGGCGTGGAAAATCTAAAGATAGCAAAAGATATTGGCGCGGATAGAATTGAATTGTACACAGGCCCGTTTGCTTCCCGTTTTGAAGAAAATATTGAGGAGGGAAAAAAGGCATTTTTCGCTTATGAAAAAACCGCATTGGAGGCCAAAGAGCTGGGACTGGGAATAAATGCTGGCCACGACCTTGACCACGACAACTTAACGATTTTTAGAAAACTTTCTGGCTTGGAAGAAGTTTCCATCGGGCACAGATTAATTTCTTACGCTCTGTATGTGGGGATCGAGGAATCAGTTAAGACCTATCTCAAAGTTCTTTCGGCAAATTCTTGAATTTTTCGAAAAATTTGTCCTGTTCGATCAGAAGCCTTGCCGCTTTGTCAATAGAATTGTAGAGGTGCTTGTTTTTTTTATCTTTTTCTAACCCCGTTTTAATTTCCTCGAAAAATAATTTCAGATATTCTTTTGCGGCTTGAGCGTTATTTCCAGCTACGCTTTTTCTAAAATCCATCCAGAATTTTGTCAGAGGTTTTTTGGGTGGTTCGGCGCTTTCCGATTTTTTCTTTTCGAAGAAATTCGTTGTATCCCAAATCGAATGGAATTCGTGGGATTCTTTTTTTGCATCCAAAAAAAATTTCTTGTAATTGACCTTCGCGCTTTTCGCGTTATGCGAAATTGCTTTCAGAGAATCTTTCGACAAGCACTCCCGGTATTCGGGAGAATTTAAGATTTCTTTAGAAATCAAATCTCTGGAAATCAGAAATTCCAATTCGGTTAGCGCAGCTTTCTCGTCTTTTTTTCTGCAATGAATAGAAAGTTTTGCAAATGAATAGGCAATTTCCTTTTCGTAAGGGTAATCGGTTTTCAGATTTTCTGCCTGTCCGGATTCGATAGCGGCTTGCCTGAGCATATCCAGAAAAAGTTCGTCTTCAGGCTGTTTTTCCACGGCCTTTCTGGCAAATTCGTATGACTTATCGAATTCTTTGGAATAGAAATACAATACTGATAGGTTGTAACAAGATAATGCCTCTTCTTTGACGGCTGAATTGCACCTTTTTTTCAAAGTGCTGAATGCCTCATCTCTTTGGTCGTCTGACCCGTAAAAATCCAAAAATACTTTTTCCGAAAGTTTCCAGTATTCCAGAGTGCCAGGTTTTTCCCTGAAGAATACGGCCGAGCAGTTGAGAAAGGAAAAAGCAGTCAAATAGTAGATGAATTTCATTTTTGAATTTCTCAAATGAGCGGATTGATTATTTTTAATTCTTAAAATCGGTTGAAGCCGCTGTCGGCAGAAAAGAATGCCTTCATCTCACATTGCTCTAACCAAAGGACAAGGCAACTGTTTTTCTGGCGGGAGCATAAATAATTGTATCACTGCTGTTTTTTGGAAAATGACTATTGACAACCCTGGGAAATAAATAAATTTGTTTCCTAATGATTTCTATTTTTGAAGAGGCAGATTTGTGAATTTCTTAAGACTTTTACCAGCGTACATTTTTCTTATTCTATCGCTTACAATCAACTGTGAGTCCAAGGCCAAGAAGCCTCCCCGTTCTTACGATTTCACTTCCAGAGATTTCGAAACCGTCGTTAGCTCAGTCGAAAAGCATTATATAGACAAAAACATAAATGTGGATCGAGCTTATACGGACGCGGCAGTTTTTGCGTTGATGTCACTTCCACACACGTTGTTTTTGTATCCGGAAAGTTATTTCAAGGAAAGAGATAAATATGAGGAGGCCGAAGAAATTTTTCCGGGTGAGACTATGAAGATTTCTCCTTCGGATCAGTTTGTAATTTTCAACCCGGACTATGCGAAAGTGGACGAGATTCGGAAGAAAAAGCTCCAGGCAGAAAGCACAAAGCCAAAAGCATCCAACGATGAAGTGAAAAGGATTATTGATCGGGAAAAAGTGAAGAAGTCAATTCTTGCTTCCAGATGGGAACAGATTCGTTTTTCCAAGAAAGATTTCGATCGCGTGATCGCCTATATCCAGGACAACATTTCAAAATACGATAAGCCGGCAATTAAAGACCCGCTATTTGAATCAGACGAAGAATCGGAAAAGAAAAATGGATTCGGAATGAAAGATGTATATCTTGCGGCAGCCAATGGATATTTGAATTCACTGGACCCACATTCGAATGTCTTTTTGAAAGAGATGTGGGAGGAGTCAATGGCGAAAATCCAGGACTCCAGTTTTGAAGGAATCGGAGCTATCCTCAGTGGAGGAGGCCCTCGTGAAGTGATCGTTGAGAATCCCCTCGAAGGGCGGCCTGCAGTGAAAGCAGGAATACGATCCGGGGACGTTATACTCGCTGTAGACGGAAAAACAACTAAAGGCGTATCTCTCGATAAAGTGGTAAAGAGAATCAAAGGAAAAAAGGGGACGAAGGTGGCCCTCACCTTAAAACGTAAAGGCTCAGCGCAACCGTTTAATATAGAAGTGGAAAGAGCTACGATTGAGATTAAAAACGTTACAAAATTTTTAGTGAAAGACCATGAGCATATCGGTTATATCAAATTAACCGGATTTGTTAAATCAAACTCGGAGTCCTCAGATAGGGATATCAAGGATGCTTATGCGGAATTGGAAAAAGAGGCCGAGAAAAAAAACATTAAGATGAAAGCACTCATTCTGGATTTGAGAAATAATGCAGGTGGGTATCTGGATCTAGCAATCGATATCAGCGATATGTTTTTGTCCAATGGAGTAATTGTGAGCACGAAAAGCCCGGATAGGGGAACCGAAGAAGCCAGGGCAGAGCCGAATAATGAAATTACAAATTTACCGATGGTTGTTTTGATTAATGCAAAGTCTGCATCGGCAAGTGAAATTGTAGCAAGCGCGCTTCAGCACCACGGAAGAGCCATACTGCTCGGTGAAAGAACCTTTGGAAAAGCGACCGTGCAGAAATTGATCGACCCTCTTCCCGGGAATAGGGACTTTGTTTTAAAAATTACTCAGTCCAGATATTACGACCCGACTGGGATGACGATTCAGGTAGTTGGTGTTAATCCGGATATTGAAGTCTCTGCGGAAGATGACGGAAGTTTTCCTTTCCAATACCGAGAAGAAAATATGTGGGCTCACCTTCCGAAGATCCCTTCAGATACGAAACATAAGACATACTTTAATTTGGACAAACTCAAAGAATGGGTGAAGAAAAAAGGGAAAGCGGAAGAGTTTTTGAAAAAGCATAAAAATGATCCGATTAAACCAGATTACCAATTGATCCGGTCTTTGGATTATGTGGAAGCCCTGATCTCAACCAAGTAAATCGGGGTAGAGAGTTGCCAAAAACCAGGACTGATTTTCTCGTAATCGGCAGTGGGCTTGCAGGGCTTTTCTGCGCTCTAAAATTGGCCAAACTGGGCGAGGTAACGATTGTAACAAAAAAATCCGATTTTGAGTCCAATACGAATTACGCTCAAGGTGGGATAGCGTCCGTATTCGCCAAAACCGACCATCCTGAAAGTCACCTTCGAGATACTTTGGAAGCGGGTGCTGGCCTTTGCGATCCGGAGGCCACGCGGATTTTGGTTGAGGAAGGGCCGAGATCTGTAGAGGAGCTAATTAGCCTCGGAGTGCCTTTCAACAGGGACACAGAAGGAAATCTAGATTTGGGGCTGGAGGGAGGCCACCGGCACAAAAGAATTGTCCATGCTTACGACAGGACTGGCAGGGAAGTCGAGAACAGTTTGCTATCCGCGGTCAAGGCAAATACCAATATCAAAATTTTGGAACACCATACCTGCGTGGAATTGATTACCCCTCACCATTTGAGGGGACAGAAGAATCTGAAAAATATCTGTTACGGCGCGTATATTTTACAGATCAAGAAAGGAGATATATTCCCTTTGCTTGCAAAAAAAACAATTATCTGCACCGGTGGGGCAGGACAGGTTTATCTGCACACAACTAATCCCGAAATTGCGACTGGTGACGGCGTGGCCTGCGCTTATCGTGCGGGTGCGATAATTAAAAACATGGAATTCTACCAATTCCATCCGACTGCTTTGTACCATGAAAAGGGAAATTCATTTTTGATTTCCGAGGCAGTGAGGGGAAAAGGAGGAATTCTTCGAAGGTTGAATGGTGAAGCATTCATGAAAGAATACCACGAGATGGGCGATCTGGCTCCTCGCGATATTGTTGCCAGAGCAATTGACAATGAGCTGAAGAAGAGGGGAGAAAATCACGTTCTATTGGATGTCACACATTTGATTAAACCGGAAATTATCAAACACTTCCCCTCGATTTATGAAAAGTGCAAATCACTCGGAATTGATATAACCGAGACACCTATTCCTGTGGTCCCTGCAGCCCATTATATGTGTGGAGGGGTTGCGACTGACGTATGGGGTAAAACGAACATCGTGAATTTGTACTCGTCGGGGGAAGCAGCCTGCACGGGAGTTCATGGTGGAAATCGCTTGGCGTCCAATAGTCTTTTGGAAGGGCTTGTTTTCTCTAACCGGATAGCGCAAAATGTGGAAGCAGAGGGCGCAGTATTTCTGAAAGAGGCAGATGAAATTCCTGAATGGAACAAAGAAGGGATGACCAATACGGAAGAGTGGGTCTTGATCTCTCACGATTTGCAGGAAGTGAAAACGATTATGAGTGACTACGTCGGCATTGTGAGAAGTAACCTTAGATTGGAGAGAGCAAAACGAAGGATCGATCTAATATTTGAGGAAGTGCGTGATTATTATAATAGAACCGTCATTACGAATCCACTCTTGGAACTCCGAAATATTTTGCAGATTGCAGATCTCACGATTCGCTCTGCGATTCTCAGAAAAGAAAGCCGCGGTTTACACTATTCTACTGATTATCCCGAAACTAGGGAACCTTCACGAAATGACACAAAACTACAATCCACCTAATCAGGCTTTTGGCATTTTTTCCAGTTGAATGTTTTTTAAGAGATTCTCTTTTCGAGAGCTCGCGTTTCCTCTTTTTTCGCAGATTTCTTGATCAATCTGGTTTTTAGAATTTTTTTGGATATAAATTGCATTTTCCAGAGATTTGCTGTATTCCTGATATTGAAAAATTGCCTTATTTTTGATTTTGGTGCTTAGATGGCTTTCGCGCCTCAACTGGGCTTTGGAAAAACAAACCTGCATAGTTTCTTCGGCTGAATTGGGAAAGGTCAGAAAAACAAAGGCGAAAGCTGCAAAAAATCCAATTTGAGATGGTTTCATCTAAAACCTCCGTACTGCTTGCTTAGACCAGTATATTTTCGAGGGAAAATCTGTCTAGAGAATTTAGAATAATTCTAATTATATTGACCAGAATATTTTTTTATAGGAATTGACTTAAAACAATTATTAAATTGGGATAAAATGTTAGTCAAAATCCAGAGGTTGAATGAATTTTAGGGTATTTGTGGTCTTATTGGTGCTGGTGTTTGGCGCCTGCAAAAAAAGCGAAAGTGAAAATAAGTCTGAATTGATCGGACTCGTTCTTGCCAGCCAAGCCGCATCCGTTACAATAGACTGTACCACATCGACAAATACTTCACCATCCTTTGCAGGGATAGTGGCAAGTGGGAAATTGGCTCCTTGTGCTGCTTGTCACAGAGGCAGAGGGCCTGCTTGTCCGGATTCTGATCTGGATGTGTATGATTATGTTTCCATCACTGCCAAATTGAACAAGGGGAAACCGGACAGTAGCTTTCTGTATTTAACCTCGACTCAAGGAGCTATGAAGCAATATTCCAATTCGGAGTTGAATCAGATTCTTTACGATTGGATAAAAAATTGCGCTCCAAAATGAAATTCTTTCTGAAAGTATCCGAAAAGAATCCGGTCAACCGGAAAAATTGCGCGGCAATGATTTCAATTTTTATGATTGTGTTCGGGCTTGGCATTCAGGGCCTTCACAGCTCTGAGGCAATCGTGTTTTTTTTCGGGTGTACTTGCAATCACGATTTCGAAAAAGAGGGCCATTCGCAAGAAATTCGGAAAAATCCCGAAAATATAAAATCAGTGCCCGACTGTCATAAGAAGGAAAATATTCCGCATGTCTGTTCATGCAAAAACGGAAAGATGTTAAAGAAGTTAGGCGAATTCCTCTCGCAGTTTATTTACAACATTGATTTTTCGTTTTCTTACTTCCCTGCTTATCATTTTGAAAAAATAATCGTAGATAGCGATTCACTGAAGTGTATTCTTTTTACTTTACGTTTGGAAAGGCCGCCTTCCTTCTCCTGAAAGGGCTCATTTTAAAAAAACATATTTTCAGGTACAGAAATAACCCGTGCCTCAACTACAGGAGAATTATTTATGAAACAATTAATAAAATATTTATTTATGATTACATCGGTGGTGATTATCGCCGGATGTTCGCAGCTAAAACTATCTGGTGATAACAAATCAAATAATGTTGCAGCAGGTTTATTGGCATTGGTGTTGAACTCTGACACCTGGTTTTTTGTGTCCAACTCGACAGGAGCGGATATATATGCCTATAAGCATGGCTCGTCAGGGAACAGTCTGGGGAAAACGATTACATTACCCGCCACCAGTTCCGGCGAGTTTGTAGGAACTACTAACAATCATGTGTTTGTAGCAATGGCTGATGCCGGAAAAGTCGGAGTGATCGATGTTTCAACCGGAACTCCGGAACTTGCGACTTCCATTACTGCCGGAATCCGTCCAAATCACATGTACCTTGCACCGGATGGAAAATATCTCTGGGTGATGAATGACGGTAATTCAGCGGCTCCGAACAAGGGCGCAGATACAACGAATTGCAATTCCAACCAGGCGTCTGTAACTGTAATCAAAGACGGAGATGCCGGCGCGACGGGATCGAGTGCTGCAACATTTGTAAAAACTATTTGCGTTGGCCGGGGACATCATAAGGCTGCATTCTCTAGCACTAGCCCTCTCCGAGCTTTTGTAAGTAATATTACGGATGGAACCATTACCGTAATCGATGCAGACTCGGCGTCTTCCACTTTTCTGAATGTGGTTACTACTTTAAGTCTTTGCGATTCTGCAAAAGAAGCCGCTTTAGGTAAGACATGTCCTTCGTCAACGACTGGAACGACAAATAGTTCTGCTCCTCATGGAATTGATTACTCGTCAGAATCCGGCAAAATATACAACTCCAATACAGGGTATGGAACGGTTTCGGCGATTCATGCATCAACGTTAGCTGTCGAGACGATAGCTGTAGGGTACACTGGAACTTTGCATGCATCCAATGACAAGAAATATATGTTGCTAAAAGGAACCGATAAAACAACCGATTCTAGTCACATTTATGGAAAGATGAATGCAATCCGAGTTTCCGACCATGTCGTAAAAACAGTGAGCTATCAGGATGTAAATCCCGACCATTTTATGTTCACGCCGGATGGCACAAAACTCTATGTCGTATCTTCCACATCCGGGTCCGGCACTCAGTTAACGAATTTGAAAAATAACGTAGTGCTAGTGTACGATACTTCGAATCTTCCTGAAATGACTTTTGTTAAAGAGATTACAGTGGGAAAAGAGAGCGGGTCGCACCGGTCAATCGGCATAATCAGCCACAATAATATTCCAATGGATATTATCATTCCGAACGGGGCAGATATGACGTTGTCGGTTATAGACTACGTAACGAATACAGTTAAGCAGACGATTGGTTTTACCGGGACGCCGAAATCGGTTCATGTCCACGGCAGCCACAATCACTAAAGCTTAACTGGAGATAACTCCGAATGAATATCGCATGACGTCCGGAGTTATATTTTTCGCTGGAGGATTGCGTCTATCGTCCAGCGTAATAGTGAAACGTTGAAATATTTGAGAGGGGCAATGCAAAAATTTGTAATCGTGAAAGTAAGTGCAATCCTGGTTTTTCTTATCGCTTCAAATTTAAACTCCCAGGAGCTTCCTCCGCATGACCACAAAGCTATGGAAGCCGAGAAAACTCCTGAACTCGGGTTACACGGGGGTCACAAACTATCGTATACCCCGGCGGGATTGATGCTCCCTCATTTTCATTCGGACGGAGGCTGGATGGCTGAATACATGTACATGGGGATGAATATGAACTCTATTTACAGTGGAAGTGGCAAGAAGGATCCGTATGGCGTTCTCTATGGAACTAACGTCCCATATCAGGTTGTTCTGGGTTCATCGGGGCACAATCACGGGACAGCCGGATCGGGGGTTGACCCGTTTCCGAATTTTACTCCGCAAACATTAAATTTTACTCCTTACAGATATATGTCCACGCCGGTGAAAATGATAATGGAAATGCACATGGCTTCCTTGATGAAATCTGTTTCCGATAATATCACATTAACTTTTCTTCTGCCGTATTCGGTGAATTCGATGGAAATGCTCTCTTCTGATCTTGAAAAAACTACAATGACCACAAAAGGGGTTGGGGATATTTCATTCCTTATGGATTGGAAGGTCTACCAGAAAGGCGAGAATACTTTTTTTGTACGCTTTGGAATCGGACTACCTACCGGATCTATCAATGAAAAAAAATTCATGCCGATGATGGACAAGGTTAAGGTTCCTTACAATATGCAGTTGGGTTCCGGGAGCGTTAGTTCCTATGTTGGGCTGGGTTATTTTTATGACTCGACGAAAGTATCGGCAGGATTTTTTACACAAGGAATTTTTCGGAACGGAACCAATCCTAGTGGCTTCAAAATGGGAAATAAATTTGAAAACTCTATATGGATCGCCTACGAACTTTTCGAGTGGTTTATCCCGTCTTTAAGGATTGCATACCATCTATGGGAAAATGTGCAGGGTAGCGATCCCGCAATGAATCCGTACATGGATCCGCAAAATGACCCGAATTTACAGGGTGGTAGAAGGATAGACCTACTGATCGGAGGGACTGTCCGAAATCCCAGGTGGAGGAATCTTCGCATGGGATTCGAAGTAGGGAAAGCCGTTTACCAAAATCTGAACGGCCCCCAAATGGGCGTTGACTCAATCCTGAATTTTAAGGTTCAGTTGATGTTCTAGACGGGAAATGAAAAATTTCTACTTCATCATTCTATTCTCATCCATCTCGATTTTCGGCTTACAGTTTTTTGAATCAAGGAATTTTATTTTCACTGGGAATGAAATCTTGTGCTTAAAATTGAATCTTATTTCTAGGCCGCTGACGGAAAATTGGGTTAACCTAAACAATCTTCCTTCTGACACGAGTCAGGCCTTGATTAAGGTTGAGGATAAGAGGTTTTTCAATCATAGAGGCTATTCCTTGCAAGATATTCATTCCTCGCTTTTTAAGTATTTTTTTCTAAATCGGAAGTTGCGGGGAGCATCCACTATTACTCAACAACTTGCAAGAACCCTATTTTTGACTCGTGAGAAAACTTTGGACAGAAAGATCAAAGAAATCAGGATCTCGGTGGACATGGAAAAGGAATTTTCGAAGGAAAAAATTCTGGAATATTATATCAACACGGTCTACTGGGGTCATGGAAATTACGGACTGGATGCAGCTTCTTCCTATTACTACCAAATGCCCGCGGAGGAATTGAATATCGGTCAAATACGATTGCTTATCGATATACTAAAAAAACCCGATACCTATGACGCGGACGATTTTCCTGAAAGTTCGGAGGATAGCGACTAACGCATTATTTGAGAAACGCGTTGATTTCTTTTGCGAGTAACTCTGGTTTTTCCAGGTGAATGGCGTGTTTTGCAGAGGGAATCAGCTTCAATTTGCTTTTCTGAATATATTTCGAAAGTGCCTTCATCATCTGTGGAGTTGTGATTTCATCTTCCAGCCCGGAAAGTATTAGACAGGGTATTTTAATCCCTCCGGCTTTTTTTCCGAAAAATATTTCTTTTTCCCTTTTTATAGTGTTCTCAGCCAAATATTTATGCTCAATGGATTTCCAGGAATGAACCAGAGTGCTTTTAATTAGAAAATTCGGCTGTGGAAATTTTGCAAAATACAGATAACCCAAAAGTCTTTCCAATTCCTTTTTGCTGGCTGGAAAAAGAATTTCTTTCATTTCATCCCTCTTGTGGTGCGGAATCCCTCCGGAGGAAATCAAAATCAATTTTTGAATGATTGGACTGGAGCTTTCCTTGTCCAGGAGCGCAACGTGCTGGGAAATCAGTCCACCCATAGAATGCCCTGCAAGAGTGACATTCTGTAAATCTAGTTTCTGTATTGCTTGGTATATGAGTTCTGCAAAAATATCCAGTTGATACAGGTATCTGATTTTTGGCATGGGGCTTCTTCCGAATCCCGGAATGTCAAAAAGGAAGATTTGGCAATCTTTTTTGACGAGGGGTGCAAGCTTTCTAAATCCGAATGAAGCATCCAGAAGGCCGTGAATAAGGATCAGGGGCTTCCCTTGATTATCCGATTTAAAATACGTTAGGTGATGGCCACCGAGGTTAACGGTTTTTTGCAAATACCCTAAATTATTTTTCAAATAGGTATATCTTTTGTTTTCAAAATATCTATACAGCAATTCGTATAAAAATTTCATCATCTTCTCTTTTAGGTCAGAATTTAATTTGCGCGAGAGGTTTCCAACTCAAAAAACAACATTAGAAAGAATTGTTTTTCAATTTGACATGGTTATATGGTATTAGTATATAACATTCATTCTTGTCGGATAGGAGAGTCGTTTTGATTTGCGGATTAAAAGGAAAAATTGCAAAACTGGATGTGAATTCGGTAACTATTGACACGGGGGCGGTCGCCTACGAAGTTCAGATCAGCTTTAAAACCTACTCAGAGCTGAAAGAAAAAAAAATCGTAGAAGCCTATCTCCATATATTCCACTCTATTACTGACAGGTCTGAAAAACTTTTCGGATTTTTATCCAACAAAGACAGAGAGCTTTTTAAAACGATGAAGTCTTTAAACGGAATAGGGGAACTTACAGCACTGAAAATCCTTTCATTTATGACTTTTGAGGATTTATACAAGGCAGTCCAGAATGAAGATAAAACCAAATTGGAGAAAATTCCGAAAGTAAAAGGAAAAACTTCCGAGAAGATTTTGTTTGAAGTGAAGAGAAACCTAAAAAAATTTGAATCATTTTTGACTGAGGGAGAAGACTTTCAGCCGACCAAGGATGATAAAATCGAAATAGCCGTAATGGCTCTGGTTCAGCTTGGCTTTGAAGAAAAAACCGCTCGTAAAGAAGTTGCCGGAACCATTTCCGAGACTGGCTCGCTGGATACCGGCGAAATCATTAAAGCGGTTTTGAAAAAACTTTAGGATAATCTCTTTAGGCTATTTGTAGATAACGACTCCATCACTTCTCATGATTTTTGAAAAGTCCCCGGAAATTAGGACAGCTTTTGCATTCGAGAAATTTATCTGAATTATCCTTGCTTTCCCCAGTTCTTTTTTCTGTTCCATGTTGATAATGTCTACAACTGTTCCTATCCGGACATCTTTTAGGTTCTGGCTAGTGATGATGATCTCTTTTGTCGCAGGCCTAACGTCAAAAACTACTCCGGAAAATATCGGGAGCTTTGCCGGCATTGCATTTGCTTTTCCGCCATCGGCAGATGCCGACTTCCCGACGCGAGAGTAGCGGATAATTCCGGCCGGCATTGTGAAAGTCGAGCCCACTTCATTTACTCTGTTCGGATCAGCAGGGTCGTTTTGCCAATAGGTTGCAACGCCTCTTTCATAATAAATTTCCAGGTCGAGTCTGTTCTTCAACATATTAAAGGTGGACTTTTCTGCTCGGTTCAACTGAAAATTTCTCCAATCGCTGTAAGGAGCCTGGTAAAGAGCTTCTTCATTCGCAGCCGTTCTTCTTCTCACTTTTTGATTTTCGAAATTGATGATGATTGCCATCCCGCTGACTTCGGCATAACCTTCATTGATTGCTTCCACCTGCTCGGTTTTCGCAAGATTTAATTTTAGTAGAGTGCCCCGGTAAGGATACCGTCCGTTTGCGTCCGGAGGAAATATTTCCGTAGTCTCCTGGTAGTATCCGTCATTTCTCGGTTTGGATCCGTCATTTGCCCAAAGCCCCAGAGGCGAAAATTGTGGGGGTTCTTTGGTGGTAAAAATCGGGCGCAAGGTTTTCGGGTTGGTTTCAGGCTTCACCTGGGTTTGGGTGATAGTACTGGTTGAATTGTCCGGTTGAACTTTTCTTCCGGATGCGCAGTAAACAAAAAGTTGTAATACAACGATTGCGGTCAGAATTTTGTAAAGTTTGGTGATCATACGAGTCTCCTTGAAACTGAGTTTAAAAGATAATAAAATTTTTTCCAGCAGCATTTTAAAAAAATAACGCAATATTGTCAGGATTGTTGTCATAAACTTGAGCTTTCTCTCAGCTTTTCCGGAGGCTCCCATCAGGTGGCAGTGTAAAAGTGATGCATGTAAATGCCCGATCACCTGATTACGAAGTTGGCAGATTTTTCGTGAGGAAAAAAAAGCCCTCCGAAGACCGAAAGGCTATAGAGTGTTTTCCTCGTAAAACAAGGGCAGAATTTAGAAAGAAAAAACCCTCCTGTATTTTTCGTAATACAGAAGGGCAATTTTTTCCTTTAAAATGGAGATTCTAAAGTTTTTTCAATATTTTCGCTTGTATCATCTCGGACTAGTTAGCAGGGAAGCTGGTCCAACCACTTGTCCAAGCAGTTCCCGTTATGGATTCCGTTGAAGCAGTCGCAGTTGGATCCATACCACCGGCGTAGTCTGTGCTTGTGAAGAATGAATCGCTGAATCCAGTAATTCCAGAAAGAGCCGATACAGTAGTCTTTGAAGTCGGGATGTAATTGGGAGCAGTTATGGTTTTGGTTTTGACCCCAGAGGATGCTGTTGATGAAGCAGTACAACTTGATTGAAGCGTATCCGATTTGGTTGTGGTCACTTTGTAGACATTGGATACAACAGAGGTTACTGCTTGTCCGCTTGTAGAACAGTTGATGGCCGCACCATTTGCTCCAAAATCCTCAACTAGGAAGTGAGTAAATCTTCCGATTGACCCTCTTCTTAAATAGATTGCATCCCCTTGTTTCGATGCGTCATTGGCTCCGATACAAGTTACGTTTGCAAACATCGGATCAGCGCAAGTTCCTGAAGAAGTTTTGGAAGATGTGCATGTTGTTGCAGAATTCCCATCGCCTTCGATACAACGGGAAGTATCATCGTTTGATGTAATGTTAGTTCCCATGTGGGCAATTGCGAATTGAACTTTTCCTGTATAACCGTCTGTAAAGTCGAAATTATCGTCTCTCGAATCGGTTGCCAAAAGGTATTTCATATTCACAGCACCACCCCACCATTCAAATGCATCGTCCAAACTCTTATGGCATTGAACGTACTGGATCGTTGTTCCAGATCCCACTCCCATTAGAGAAAGACAATTTCTTTCATTGCCAGGAGAGAATGCTTTTCCGGCAAATTCAATTCTGACATATTTTAGAGTCCCAGAGCTTTCTGTGTCCGTTGATCCACCAAATGTTCCCACATCACCTTCCCCGGTTGCAGTCGATCCATAACCGCCAAAAGTCTGAATACCATTCCCTTGGAGGATCACACCCTGCCAGTCACCGGATGACCTGCTTCCGGCAGCTTTATCAGATGTAAACACTATTGGTCGCTCCTGAGTACCCTCTGCAACGATCTTCCCACCTTGTTTCACCAAAAGAGCACCACCTGCTGTAGATGAACCAAACACACAAACACCTGGCTCTATCGTTAGAGTAACTCCACTTGGAACAATTACTGTTCCATTCAGTAAATACCCGATGGATTTGCTAAACTTCCAAGTTTGTGTAACAATATTTCCTGCAGATATTGAAACCGTTTCTTTGATCAGATCGCAATTGGCCGTTCCAGTCTGCTCATTTGCAAGGTAAAGTAACGCAAGAAGCGCTGATTTATCTTCTTTTTTTTCTTGGCAATTTACTGCAAAGAAACCATTGGCTAGAATTGCAACTAACGCAAAGATTTTTGTGATTTTGTTTTTCATTTTTTTCTCCTAAAAAATTTTAACCTTTTTATAAAAAAGTTCATTTTACTCAAAGCTATACGTCGCTGAGAATGTGATCGTTGGGCCCAAACGATAGGAATATACCGTTTGATCCGTTTTGAACGCAGGGACTTCCTGTACGATTTTCACTCTTGCGTCATTTAGATTTCTTCCTGCAATTTTGAAATCCCACCGGTCTTTTACTCTCACATTGTAGACAAGGTCTACAATTCCAACAGGCCTTTCATAGGTATCCGGCATTCCTAGTCCGCCAACTGAATAGATTCGCTTTCCAAATTCGTTGTAGAGAAGTGAAAGAGTGTGCTTTCCTTCTGCGTCAAATTTGTATTTCAGATTGAAATTTAGTACTGTAGGTGATTGTCCTTGCAATGGCCTGGATAGACTTGTCGGCCGGTTAGTATCTTTTACAATTCCCATTTCTGCAAGCTCATAATATGCCCAATCATTCAGAGTAACCTCCGATTTGATCAAGAATCCATTAACGCCGATTGAGAATTTTTTGAGACTTTCGGATATGAAATCCAACCCTTTTCTAAATTCAACCTCTGCACCTTGAATGTATGCAGTTCTACCGTTCACTACAGTGTAACGGAATTGGTTATCCACTTGGGTGACCCTTTCAATCGGTGAAGCGATTTGCTTGTAAAACAAACCAAATGCAATGAGATCGTCTTCACCAGGATAGAATTCATAACGCACATCGTAATTGTGAATGTACGATCTCGTTAAAAACGGATTTCCTTTTACTGGAGGGCCGCCGAAAATATCCGTAAATTCAAACGGACTCATTTCTCGAAAATCCGGCCGAGCCAGTGTTTCCGTATACGCAAGTCGGATATTGGTTTTGTCGTCAAGCGAATATACAAAATTCAAAGAAGGCAGAACATCTTTATTCTGATTAGTCGCAGTTGTCTTTGTGTAGGAAGGATCATAAACAGATAGTGCGTATCTATCGAGGTAGTTACGAATATCGTTTTTATCTTTTAATTCGCTCAAGTTGTCGAAGGGCGAGAATGTTCTAACGAACTGGAAGTTGTCTTCCCTTCTAGCTCCTCCGATAAAACGAAGCTTCGACAAAACCGGCATATCGAATTGAATATATTTCGCGTGAAGTTTTTGCTGTGCCGCATAACTGTCGGTTGCGCGAGTATCCTCCTGAACGTAGTATCCTCTCGCTCCTCTGTTAAATGGATTGTATATCACCTCCGGGGGCAATGGATAATTCGGGCTTGGAGTTCTCTGTCCGGCTAAGTTCAAATTATCCGGATCTCTAGAACGCATACGAAAGAACTCGGCTTCAAAATTTCTGTTCCTGTTCAGCGCGCTATATCCTACTTTTACCTTTCCTTCTATCCCATTCCACGGTTGATTGAAAGTATGTTCATAATTGATGCCGAAATGTTTTGAAATATCTTTATTTCTGGAGTAGAAATGACTTCCAGACATCGTAGATTCAATCAATGTTGCAGGGGTTCCCGTCTGCAATTGTCCAGGGGTTGATGCGTAGACAGTGTCTCGCATATCCGGCTGATTACGGTTTGCCTCCGAGAAGGAAATTTTCCAGTCAAGTTTAGAAGCTTTTTCCGAAAGGTTCACCCTGTGATCTCCACCGAGTTGTGAATTGAAAATATTTCTCTGAATGAAGTTTAATTTCTGCGCGCCGATTTCATAAGGGATCAGATAATTGAAACCGGAATATTCTCTCACCTGTTTGTCGTTATTTACACTAAAGAAATTTTTCCATGAAAGCCTATTGGAAGAATTCAAGTCAAACGTGGTATTGAGAATCGAACCCCAGTTGACACTTTCTTCGTAAAGCTTAGTGCCATAATCATACGCAGGATTTGGAAGTCGATTGATCCCTTTTGCCGGTAATGCCCTCACTACAGGTCCGGTGAGATTGAAAATTTCCTTTTCCTGTTTGAATTGAAAATCGTTATTGTACGTTAGAGCAAATACGACTCCTAACTTCTTATCTCCCATAACTTGAAATAAATTCCCGGTAGAAAAATCAAATCCCCGATTCATCGGAGCATTAATATCTTTCGGAGTCCATTGGTTAGAGAACTCATAGGAACCGAGGGAAATCAAAGTTCTATTGTATCCTGCTTCAAAACGTCCGGCTTCGGTAAATTTTTGTCCTGGAATCAAGTCAACCGTGCTCGGTTTCTTCCGATTGCCTTCATCCATTCCGAGCCAATCGTTTTTTCCTCCACTGTAGGTTTTAAAATCCTGAAAAGTAGTGTTATTATTATACCCTTGCTTCAATCCAGCTTTGATAAAAAATTTATCAGGATGGTCTTTAGTTTCAATTTTTACAATTCCACCGGAAAATTCGCCTGTATCCTCCGGAATAAATGTTTTCGAAACCACAATGTTTTTCAGTAATTGGGCTGGAAACAAATCCAACGGTATCACTTTCTTATCCGGTTCCGGAGAGGATAATGGAACTCCATTAAAGCTCGTATTGGAATACCTTTCACCCAAGCCGCGAACAAATACGAATTTTCCCCCAACAAGTGTAATACCTGTAACCCGCCGAACCACATCTCCAGCGCTAGAGTCCGGGGTTTTCTGAATTGCCTGCGCGGAAATCCCGTCAGACACGGAAGCTGACTTTTTCTGAAGCTTCAAAAGAGAGCTTTCTGTGTCGTTTAACGCACGACCTTCAACTACTACTTCAGTTAATTTTTTGAATCCCATAGCTATGTTTACTTTTATGGGTTTGTCGGCAATTGTGACCTTCTTCTTTTGAGTTTCCATACCCTGCATGATAAATTCGATCTCATATTGTCCTGCGGGTAGTTTTTGAATGGAATATTTTCCATCGATGTCAGTTCTTCCGATTTTATTCAATGACCGAATGACAGCGGTAACTCCAAACATCGGCTCCCCGTTAGAAGAGTCCACAATCTCTCCGAATACTGTTCCATTCCCATCTACGATTGGTTGTTGCCCGGGGGGATTTTTCCCCTGAGCAAATAGGGATGTTGAAAACATCAAAATCCCTAATATTAAAATTCGTAATTTTCTCATTTGTTATTTCCCTTGTTTCTTTGTTTCTATCTCTTTTGATGAACATCTTTACCCGGTTGCATTACAGGATAATTACGGAATTGTGAAGATTCGATGTTTAACGAGAAAAATTGTGCGTCATGCGAAATAGAGAAATTGTTTCCGGCAAAAACACATTCTTCACAAGATTGTAATACGAATGTAAAGAGAAGATGGGATTCTTATTTTATTCTTGTAAAAAAAGGAAAACCAATGAAACGATATATTCTTTTAGCGATAATCCCGGTTCTTTCGATATTTTTCCAATGCAAAGCAAAGGAAAAATTAAAGATTACCGGCTCAGAAACCATGCATTCAATGATAAGTATTCTTGCCTCCGACTATATGCAGAAAAAAAGATTTATTCACGTTGAAGTGCTTGGTGGAGGTTCCGGTGAAGGAATCGACAATCTTATTTTAGGAAAGACGAATATAGCGCTTTCATCAAGAGGACTTGTTGAAAAAGAGCTACTCGAACTCCAAAAACAAGGAAGGATAGAGCAAGTCACGGTTGCTTATGACGGCACAGCACTTGTTGTCCATCCGGAAAATACTGTTGAAAAACTCGACTTGGACACTCTGTCAAAGATTTTTTCTGGCAAAATTGCAAGCTGGAAAGAAATTACTGGAATCGATAAACCGATTCAAGTTGTAATCCGAAACGAAAAAAGTGGGACAGGATTTTATTTCAAGGAACACATTTTAAGAAAGCTCGATCTAGGAACCGAAGAATATCGAAAATCCCGTTTTCTTGACTATGTGAATTCCGCAAAAATTTATGCGGATAATGAATCGATTGCAGATTATATTTTCAAACACCCGAATTCAATCGGCTTTATGGGTATGGGCAGCGCGGAAGTTAGTGCAAAAGGAAAAGTTAAATTATTGAAATATTCCCGTTCACCCGAAGAAGAAGGAATAATTCCCAATATTGAAAATGTTTACAACAGAAAGTATAAACTTTCCCGCCCTCTATACATGGTATATATTACGAATTCAAATCAAAAGACTATGGACTTTGTAAGTTTTGCAACATCGGAAGAAGGCCAAAAGAGCATTGCAAGGAGCGGATATTTACGGTCGACACTTCCGGAGGTAGAAGTTAAAGGAATTTATCCCAAATAGTAATTTATTCGTAATTTAAGTGTAATGAACCTAATCTACAAATAAAAGAAGAAAACGAATTAAGGAAAAAAATATGACAGGTCTCTTAAATAAGAAAAAAAAATCGAATTTTATCAAAAGCCGGTATTTGCTTTTACTTACAATTATTTTTGCGGGCATTCTCGCAATTCAAACTGAAATTCTTGCTCAAGGAAATCCTCCGCAAGCGCCGACAACGACGACTAACCCGACTGAAGAGAAAAATGCGGAATCACAACCGGCAATAGAAGAGCAAAATCCAAATGCTGCAATGAGCGAAGCCGGCAAGGTGCATTTTGGAGAAGATCCAACTATCTGGGTTCTTGTCATTCTATTTAATCTGGCTCTGGCAGTAACCATTGAAAGAATTTGGGTAATCCGGAAAAACAAAAGTAACAATTCCGAACTTGTAAAGCTCTTGAATGAAAAGCTCAGCGCGAATCCGACCGATGTTTCCGATTTGGAAGGCACTGTAAAAAATAATTTTGGGATGGAAGGCCGTGTGGCATCCATTGCTCTAAAAGGTTGGAAGAGTGGAGAAGAATCCATGAAAGAATATTCCTCATCCGCCCTTATGGCAGAAAAACGTAACCTCGAAAAACGCTTAGTTGTTCTATCTACTCTAGGAAATAATACTCCATTTATCGGGCTTTTGGGAACGGTTCTAGGAATTATGAAAGCCTTTCGAGATCTTGCGGCAATGGGAGACTCCGGGCCTGCTGTAGTAATGAAGGGAATATCTGAAGCGTTAGTTGCAACTGCCGCAGGCCTTGCGGTCGCAATACCTTGCGTGATTGCATACAACGCACTTTCCAAAATCGTAAAAGACAAGCTTTCCTGCGCTGAAGAAATTTCAGCCATTTTGGTTGCTCTTCGTCTTTCTGTGAAAAAATAGGAGATCAATATGGCAGGAATGTCCTCGTCAAACGAAGAAGAAATTAACGGCATCAACGTAACGCCTCTAGTGGATATCATGCTTGTACTCGTGATTATTCTTATGGTCACAGCCGAATTTACAAGATATAGAACCGTTCCAGTGCAATTACCAAAAGTGAACGCATCTGCAATGAAGCGCGAGCCACAGAAGATAAGTCTCACGATCAAAAAAGACGGAACTGTTTGGTGGAATGACAAAGAAGTGAAGGATTTAAAAACCCTTCCGGCAAAATTGAAAGCTGCAAAAGCCGTTCAAAGCGAACTTGCAGTGATTTTACGGGCAGAAGGTAAAACGGAATACGAGCGGGTTTTAAAACTTTTGGATGAAGTGAAGCTCGCAGGAATTTCTAAGGTTGGACTAGCAGTAGATTCCGCGCGCGGAGTAAGGTAATTCACAGAGATTTTTATGCAAACACAAACGCTGAACTTTCTAAATAGTTTTGAAAAGCAAGAGAAAACTTCCTATTGGAAAAAAAATGCATTTATCTGGCTTTTCTTCTTAGTCAGCTCTGCCCAGATTGCGTTTTTTTATTTTGAAAAAATGAATTTCTCAAGCGAAGCAGAAGACAAACTTTTGGATTCCATAGCACTCACAGTTGACTTCGGTGATATTATCCATAAATCTGCCGGCAAAATCGTGGTAGAAATCGACGAGGTTTTCGGAAATGAATACATTAAAGATAAACCGGTGGATCCTAACGCAACAGAAGACCCCAGAATTTCCGGCGCTGTTGATCCGGTTATAGGAAATGCAACAGCTCCCGTGGATATGAATCCTGAAATAGTTCCGGAATACACGGCTGACGCAAGAAGTGCGGGAATCGAAGGAACAGTCACTCTGGAAATCGTAGTTAGCGACGACGGAAAAGTCCTACGTGTCCGTTCAGTCGGCAGAAAACTCGGTTATGGCCTGGAAGATTCTGCAATATACTCTTTCAAAAAGAAAAAATATGTTCCGAGTAAAGCCGATGGAAAACCGATCACAGTAAAATTTTATCAACCGGTTCGATTTTCTTTAGTTCGATGAATATACAACCTGATAATACCCTACAAGGGGTTGCAATAACGTCAATTCTAATAAATATATTTTTTCCCATTTGAAAAATGAAAGATGTTGAAACATTGATGCAGCCAATATATTTCTCATAAATGGCACACTCCGAAAAAGAAACTAATGCGACACTGGATTTATATTTTGTTGCATACAGTTTGATTCAATGGTTACAACATCGAAAACTTTTGAAAGAAATCGAAAAAAAACTGAGGACATTTGGTAAAACCTTGATTGTTTTCAGAATCTATTTACAAAAGAAAAAGTATGAATGGATTTCCGAGAATCTGGATGCGTGAATTTGCACTATGATGAAGTATTAAGAGAGTGCGCGACGTGACAAAGTCGCACTAATACTTCTAGTCCTTTTGTCGCAAAAATAGCCCTTATTTTCATTGCATTTTCAAGGGGGACCCCAACAAGAATTCTGAACAAATAGATCTTGCCCACAATAAAAAGGGCTTCTATCTTGACAATACAGAATTAATGCCAATAAACAATCCTCCACTTTCTCTTTTTTACTTTTTCCTTTAGTTTTTACGTTTAATCTTTCCAATTCTATTCTCCTTTTTATCTTCTGGAGCTTAGATTGTTTTTCATACCCTAAAATTATGATTTTATCTGAACTTGCTCTTGAACAAGAACAGGCAAGACTAGTCGCCGAAGAGCAGGCAGCCGCGGCAGAATCTGCAAGGCTCGCAGAAATACAGGCTGAACGGGAAGAGCTGCTGCGGCTGAAAGAGTGAGACTCGCTGCAATAGCTGAAGAAGCGGCAAGAAATCAGACGTTGCTTTTTTGTATGTTGACCGGATGCTGCTGGTGAAATACCTCGCCCGATTACCAGCTCTGAATCCCACACCATGAATTACAAAGTTATTTCAATCGTAACCTTCTCGTAATATGATTGTAACACGAGACTGCGAAAGTGCATTTGTGTTTAAGAAAAATTACAATCTCATTAAAGGTGTTAATTAAAAATGAATATCAAGAAAAACTTTCAAGTTACATTTGCATTTTTGATTTTTTCGATATTACCCGCAACCTTTCTTTTCGGGCAAACCAAAGAGACTGGATCGGAAGTGAAAAAAGAAGAACCGGCAAAAAAAGAAACCATCGAAATCTACGAGGATGCGGAAACAGGGCAGTTATTTACAAAACCGGGTCCAAAGAGAACAAAAGTCCAAAATATGCCGTCTCCAAAAAAAGACAAATATGAGCCGTTCCCGAATCATCTTACAAACAGGCCGACAGAAATCAAAAATGAAAAATTTACTATGACCGGCAGATTGCAGGTGCATGGAATTTCAGGCCAGACTCAATCCAGTTTCAACAACGGACACAGGGATTTTAATTCTCTGGACTGGTCAGTCAGAAGAGCGCGGCTTGGTTTCCTTTATCAAGGAGATAAGTGGTGGGGAACCGCATTAAATCTCAGGCTTGAAAACGCATTTGCTTCTCCTTATCTGTCTCCGGGGGGCACCACGTCCGTTTGTGCGGACGCGGCGTGTTCTACAAAAGTAAGCGCATTGACAAGCCAGCCCAGCCTGAAAGACGCAAGAGGTTTTGTTCAAGAAGCATTCATTTATGTGAATCTTCCTTTTCACATTAGAGTAAATGTCGGAATGCTTCCGGTCCAATTCAACCGCGACTATCTGATGTCGTCAGCCAATTTCATCGGAGTTGAACGAACTTTCGTATCGAATGTTCTTCCTCAATTTGATAATGGCTTATCTTTTCAATGGATGCCACTCGCGGACATTCTGGATAAAAAATACGAGAAGTATTTAGTCATATCCGGGATGATGTCCAACGGACATGGTGGTGGTGGGGATTACGGATTTGGAAGAAGAATTGATACGACTTACTCCAAAAACGGAACAGCTCCAGTAATTATTTCTCCTCTCTTCTCAGGGCGTATTCAATACAATGTTTTTGGCGGACTGAAAAATGAAAATGGTAAAGACATCGGTTGGCAGGAAGGTGAGGAAATATTCCAAGATGAAATGAAATGGTCTATCGGCGCGGGAATTGCAGAAACCAAAAACTATAAAGTAATCGGAACGGCTTTCCCTGCGGAATTTCAACAGAGAAACATGGAAGGATTTCAACTAACGCCCTATCAGGCGACTCCGGTTGGTGGAACGACTCCGACCGGTTCAACTTCCAGCGCTCTCACAAATTCTTCTCTGGATTTCACTTCACAAAACACGAAATCCGGGTCGAACCTGGCTAGAGCGAACATGGGGCTTGTTGCGAGAAATTTCGATACTACATTTACGTATAAACATATTTATCTGAACGGAGCTGTTTCCTATTTTTCAGGAGCAGCCTCCAACAATATCAGAGGCCACCATGTTACTGTGGGTTACAATATCCCAGTATTCGGAAAATGGATAATGCCCGTTGCTAGATACGACTTTTTCAAGGCAGACTTCAACAGAGACGGAACCTATTCGCCTAACGAAATATTCAAACTATATTGGGTTGGCTTGAATTTCTTCGGAGACAGGCATTTGTTCAAAGCACAAATATTCTTTAACGTATTTAAGGACCATCTGGGCATAAACACCTACGGCCAGAATTATGATCTGAACAACAACCAGGTTTTCTTTCAAGTGCAGGGAACTTTTTGGACTGGCGTAACTCCACCTGATAAGCTGGAAACGAGGTTGGAATAATGAAAAATATCTCAAGGAAAAATTCTATGAAAAGATTTCTACAAATTTTATCAATCACGGCGATTTTGACGAATCTGGTAAGTTGTGCCTACATTAAATCTCAGGAGCAAGACTCAAAAGGTGCGCTCCTTTTTTCTCTCCTGCAAAATGCTCCGAACAACTTTAAGCCTGAAACCCTAAAGTCTGTAGTATATCTCGCAAAAACCGATATATCAACCTTTCAGGGAACTTGTGTGGATAGTTTCTATGGAACAATCACAGCTGCAAATTACTACGACATGAATTATAAGGCCATGATGGATGCAGTAGCAGCTGCCCCAACTGGAGCACCTGCAAAAGCGTATGCAACCTCCAGTAGTTGTAGTCAATTGGGATTTGCAGGCCTTGGGGCAGATCAGGCAGCAAATAGCGGGGTAAAATACAAAGCCTACTACTGCGATGCTTCCTACTCTGCATGTTCCGACAACGCGATTACTGGAAAAATAAACGGAGCTTCAATTATCGGAAAAGGTTCGGACGGAGTTGTCAGAGGTTCCGCTTTCGACTGCACTGCCAGGCCAAATTGGTTTTGTCAGTAAAGCCAATCAAACCGCGCTAATGTCATAGGTTTATGCTGGGCATAGTAATCGGATATCATAGGTAGCTTAACTGGGCATCGAGCGAAGTCGAGATGCCCAGCACCTCTATCACGTCTCACCCAATAATGTTGAGGGGCTGGGGAATCGCCTAGAATTTCTTAACGAACTTAAAAGCTCCTGATTCAAAACTCAAGGAATGCATTCACATCTTTAATTGTTTCGGATTTTTTTCCAGATCTGATGGCGCCTGACACTTTTCCAAAAACTTTGTATTTATCCTCAGGTAGAAATTTGCCGGCTTTTTTTTGCACGATATAATTCTCCGGGATAAACCTCAGTTCGGTTCCGCCCCTGGTTCTCATTACGCAGGTTTTTTGGGATTTATTCAAATTAAAATCGTGAGACTCCGATGAAACTGGCAGGCCGTTTATCCAGACAGTATTTTCAGATCTGTTCTTCAAATCTAGCCTATTGGAAAAATATCCCGCGATCGTCCCGGATTTTTTTGGCATCCCGAAGAAATACAAACTAATATCCTGAAATTCCGAAGTTTGTCCCATCGAGAAAAAACTGAACAGTCTGTCGGTCTTAGGCGAAAAATCATACACTTTGTCATTCCAGCTGACAACGCCTTGGCAAGGAAAACCGATCACCCTTTCCGAATAAATTATACCGGAGTTCAATTCAAAAGTAGAGGCAACCTTTGCAGCATTTTTGTAGGAAAGATTTGTGAGCGCATCGAGCTGTAAATTGAGTGACGAATCGACAACGGAGGCGTGAAGATACCCGTGTTCCAAAGTGAAGTCAGAGCGATAACTTAAACGGGTGGATTTTCTATCAAAAGTCCAAAAACCATTTTCTGGTTTTCCCTGAAAGGAATAGCCGAGATGGAAAATAGTTTGGTACTGTCTCTCAGTAAATTCCTTCTTTCTACGGTCATACAAAAATATACTTCCATTAAAAAAAAGGCCGCTTGAGACAAGCGAAATTCCAACTACTACCTCATCGGACAGGATTATATTTTCTGAAGAATTGAATTTTCGATATAACCCTAAATTTTCTAAGAAATTTCTGGGTTTCGAGCTCAACTCTTTTTCAAATAATTGAAAGCTGTTGTCTGAATTCTCGTTACTTTTCAGTCTAATGGTCATGAACAATTAGATTTAGAATGGTCTATTTAGTTCAACAAAAAAGATGTCTTAAAATAAGACAATTTTATGAAAAATTTGCGGCAATTTTCGGAAAAACTCTCTTTAAGGATGGACTTTTTTCATGATTCTGCTTTCATTGAATTTTGAGGACTCGGAATGCTAGAAAAGGATTTGAGCGAGAAAATCCCCGATTTTTTAGGGGAAGATAGTTTTGTCCCGCACTACCAACCAATAATACAAACCTCAACCAGGAATATTATTGGATACGAAGTGTTGGGCAGGCATTTTGTACCCCCAAATGAATACAGATCAGTCGGCCCCAGGTTTCACAATCCTGATGTTAACATAATCGAAAACATCAATATCGACAGAATCGTCCGCGAAAAAGCAATCAAACACCTGAAAGAATCCGGCTCAAACACCAAGCTATTTTTTAATATGATGCCAAACCTGCTTTCCGCAATTCACCGAGAAGATTTGCTTGATCCGGAAAGATTTCACATAATCCAACTCATCGAAAAATACGGCATTGACCGCAAAAACATCGTAATCGAAATCACCGAGGAGGAGTTTAAAGGAGAAATCGAGCGGCTTCTTTTAATGGTGAATGTATTCAGAAATTACGGAGTCAAGATCGCAATAGATGATATGGGGGTTGGGTCTTCCAATCTCGAAAGAATCGGGTATATCCATCCCGACATAATCAAAGTAGACATAAAAATCATGAGAGAGAGCCTGAATAAGACTTCTTTCCGCCAGGTTCTAAGCGCAATTTCCGAAATGTCCATTAAGCTGGGGTCTGATCTGTTATTCGAGGGTGTTGAGACAGAAGAAGAGTTGACGCTTGCACTTTCCATGGGCGCAAATCTTCTACAGGGTTTTTATTTTTCAAGAGCGACCAAAGAATTTCAAAGCCGTTCCCAGTTTTCTAAGGACCTGAAAATTATTTTGGAGAAATTCAGCGGTTTGAGGTTTCTGGAAATCGTCCAGGATTTCCAACGACAGCAGGATATAGTAAATCAACTTTCCAATATTCTTCACGGGATAGAAAAGAAAGAAGGAGATGAATTATTCCGGTATGTAGCCGAAGTTCTGCGGACATTCCCGGAAAATATCAGCCATTTGTTCTTTTGCGACCTCCACGGATACCAGATAACGCCTACCTACGAAAGAAAAGAAGGCTCAGAGTGGAAGGAAGTCATCGGAGACATTGGGAATAATTTTGCCTGGAAACCGTATTTTGCCCAGCACAAAGCCGAAATTTACCATTTTAAGAGAAGATGGGGAGTGACAGAACCCCTCTACGATCTTCAATCAAGAAACCAGTACATTATCTTTACCTTCTCGATAACCGATTCGGTAATTTTAATCGCGAAAGTGCTTCTTAACAGCTAAGAGCGCGCGCTATAAAAAAACTTTCGAATCTAGAGTCGGCAAGTAATAAGTCTAACCAATACCGTTGCCTTTTGGTTTTTGACTTACAAAAAAAATGTGAAATCTCGATTTCCAACAGATTGAAAATTCTGAAAGGTGTTTTCACAATTGGCAACGGTAAAAAACTGGTCATGGAGATCATTGTTTGGCAGAACTTCTCAGCATTTCTAATCTTTGCGCATCTATAGACGGAAAAGAAATTCTAAAAGGCGTAAACCTCAAAATCAATAAAGGTGAAGTTCATGCAATTATGGGTAAGAACGGCTCAGGAAAAAGCACTCTTTCCAATGTGCTTATGGGACACCCGTCATATAAAGTTACATCGGGTGAAGTTTTACTAAACGGCGAATCCATTTTATCCATTCCTCCGGACGAACGCGCAAAAAAAGGAATCTTTCTCTGTTTTCAATACCCCACAGCTATCTCAGGGGTAACTGTCGCGAATTTTCTAAGGACGGTTTTGAAATCCATACGTGGAAAAGATATTCCAATCAAAGAATTTCGCAAAGAGCTGAAAGAGAAAATGAATTTATTACAAATGGACGAGTCCTTTGTCACCAGATATGTCAACGAAGGTTTTTCCGGTGGCGAGAAAAAACGTAACGAGATTTTGCAAATGAATCTGATAAATCCCCTTTTTGCGATTTTGGATGAAACCGATTCGGGCCTGGACATCGATGCTCTAAAGGTCGTTTGCAACGGTATCAATCAATTTCACAGAGAAGAAAATGCAATTCTTCTTATAACCCACTACCAAAGAATGCTGTCCTACGTTGTTCCCGACTACATCCATATTTTCACCGACGGTAGAATTGTTAGGACGGGAGGAAAAGAACTGGCTCTGGAATTGGAAGAAAAGGGTTATGACTCCCTCATGGAGGATTTCGTTAAAGCGAAAAGCGAATAGGTTGGCCTTTCAAAGTTCGAGCTTACAAGACAATTCATTTTCCGAATTTATACGGTCGGAAAAGACAGGCTGGATAAAAATATTCAGAGAACAGGCATATCAAAAACTCATTCTCTCTGAATTTCCTAACACAGGAATGGAATCTTGGAGAAAATTTCCCATGGGAGATTTCGACCCGGTAAATTTCGGCATTTTTCAGGATAATACAAATCCACTTTTTGCGCAAAACGATATTGCCGTAAGAAAATTTTCCGATACGTCAGGCGAAACCCTTGTAGTTCTCCAGAAATACCTGGAAGAACTCCTTGCCAAGTCCTCCGGAGAATTCTTCAGGCTGTACAATCTGGCTTTTTTTTCTTCGGCATTTTTTATCGATATCCGGGAATCCTCTGAAAATGGCGGCCCGATTTTTCTGAAATACAATCTCCCGGCAGGAAAAAATTATCTTAGTCCGCTCACGATCATTAGAGTCGGAAAATTTTCCAAGTCCCAAATCGTAGAAGAATTAACCGCAGAGAATCACGAAGAGTCCGTATTTATCAACTCGCTCACAGGCATTTTCCAGGAAGACTCTTCCAGCTTAACTTATGTCACAACGGAAAAATTCAACGAATCCGTAATTCACTTTCGCAATCTATTTTCAGAAGAAAAAAAAGATTCGTCGCTCAAAAATTTTTATTTCAATATGGGTGGGTATAAAGGAAAAACAATAGTTGAGTCAGATATGGCTGGAACTGGAGGGTCGGTGGAAGCTTACGGCGCGGGCGCTCTTGTGAAAAGGGAGTTTTTGGATACCGATATACGAATCAATCATAATGCCGGCAATACAACGAGCAAGCTTCTAGTGAAAATAGTCGCGAAAGAAAAGGCTCACCATGTTTTTACGGGGAACCTGAATATTCCCATAGCCTCAGAAAAAGTTACAGCCAACCAGATGAACAAAAATCTTATTTTAAATAAAACAGCCCGCGCGGAATCTATACCAAAACTCGAAGTATTTGCCCATGATGTAAAATGTTCACATGGAGCAACGGTCGGAGAAATTCAGGATGAAGAGATGTTTTATCTGTTTTCGAGAGGTCTAAAAGAAGATGAGGCGAGGTCTTTGATCGTTGAAGGTTTCTTATCCGAGGTACTGGACAAACTAAAGATCGAATCGGAAAAAGAGAATATCCGAAACACTATTCACCGGAAATTATTTGGCAATGCTGAAATATACTAAGATTACAACGGTAGATAAACTGGAAGAAGGGAAAATCAAATCCTTTGAAACAAAATATATGAATTTGGGGATTTTGAAAATAGGAGAGGAAATACTCGCTTTCGAAGACGTATGCACTCATGATGGAGAGAGAATCTCTTCAGGGAAACTAGAAAATCGTACAATCACCTGCCCAAGGCACATGGCAAAATTTGACTTGAACACAGGAAAAGCTCTTTGCATGCCGGCAACGGAGGATATTCAGAAATTTAATGTCAGAATCCAAAATGGAAATGTTGAAGTGGAGCTGGAGGTTTAAGAATGCCGTTTGACCCGCATCGAATTAGAACGGACTTCCCGATTCTATCTACGACGATGAATGGAAAGCCACTCGTTTTTCTGGATAGCGCCGCAAGTTCCCAAAAACCATTTCAGGTGATAGACGCTATAGACAGATATTACAAAGAAGAAAATGCCAACATTCACCGTGGGGTTTATCATCTTTCCCAAAGAGCAACGGAGCTTTTTGAAAAAACCAGAATGAAAGTCGCGAATTTTATCGGCGCGAAATGTGCAAAAGTGGTCATATTCACAAGGAACACTACGGAAAGCATCAACCTCGTCGCCCAAAGCTGGGGAAGAGCGAATATTCAAAGAGGAGACGAAATTGTTCTGACAGAACTTGAACATCATTCGAATCTTGTTCCCTGGCACATGCTCGCCAAAGAAAAAAATGCGGTCTTGAAATTCATTCCCCTTAACGAGGACTCAACACTAAATTTATCCAGTCTGGATGAAGTCATCACAAAAAGAACCAAACTTATTGCAATCTCCCAAATGTCTAATGTTACGGGGACTATTCACGACATTCGTCCGATAGTGAAAAGAGCTAGGGAAGTCGGCGCTCTTGTACTTTTGGACGGGGCGCAGGGAGCAAGTCACTTGCAAACAGATGTAGAAAAACTAGATGTGGATTTTTACGCATTCTCTGCCCATAAAATGCTTGGACCAACCGGAGTTGGAGTTCTGTATGGGAAAGAAGAAATCCTTGAAAAAATGCCCGCCTGGCTCGGTGGAGGAGATATGATCGCTGAAGTCCATAAAGATTTCTCGACCTATGCAGACCTTCCCGCAAAATTCGAAGCCGGAACTCCGAATATTTCGGGAGTAATCGCTTTTTACCATGCTCTGGAATATCTGGAGAATATTGGAATGGATAAACTAAGGGTGCATGAAATAGAGATCACATCTTATGCGATTGAAAAACTTGAAGATTTCGGAGGGCTGACTCTTTACGGAACAAGCAATATCGAGAACCGTGGTGGTGTGGTGTCGTTTAACTTCCCTGGCGTTCATCCCCACGATGTGGGGTCTATTCTGGATGAAGAGGGAGTTGCAATCCGAGTTGGGCACCATTGCTGTCAGCCGTATATGCGCCTACATTCCATTCCAGGAACCTGTAGAGCCAGTTTCTATTTGTACAATACAAAAGAAGATGTAGATGCGTTTGTCAAAGCCTTGTATAAGGTAAAGGAGATATTCGGACGTGTCCTTAAGTAGCGATTTATACAAAGATGTAATTCTGGATCATTTTGAGCACCCCAGAAACTATGGCTCGCTTCCTAACGCACATATTCACGAGAAGGGAGTGAACCCTCTTTGCGGAGATGAACTGGAAATTTTTCTGAATATTGAAAATGAAATCGTAACCGAAGTAAAATTTCAGGGAAAGGGATGCTCTATCTCTCAATCATCCGCATCCATGATGGTGGAAGCAATCGAAGGAAAATCAAAAAATGAAGCAATTGAGCTAATCAAAAAATTCAAAGGGATGATCCTTGAAGACAAAGAGCCGGATTTCGGAGAAGAGTTGGAAGACCTGGGCTCACTGAACGGAGTAAAGAAATATCCTGTCCGCGTAAAATGCGCAGTACTTCCGTGGAATACTTTAGAGAAGGCGTTTCAATCATGAACCTAAAAGAACCGGTAACAGAAACAGAAAAAGCATTGTACGAGTCGATTAAGCAAGTAGAAGACCCGGAAATCGGGCTATCTCTTCTAGAACTAGGTTTGATTTACGGAATTCGTATCGAAGGGAAAAAGGCCTTGGTCGATATGACGCTTACAAGCCTTGCCTGCCCACTCGGCCCTCAGTTGCAATCCGAAGTGTATAACGCTTGTCTGAAAACAGAGGGAATTGAAGAAGCAGACGTGCAAATCGTTTGGAATCCGAAATGGGACCCGCGTGAAATGGCATCGGAAGAGGCAAAGATGGAGCTAGGGATTTACTAGGGGTTTCGTTTTTTTTTCCAGCAAATCGCATTTTTGCTGCAGGAGTTTTTTGTCGGAATCATGCAAGTGAAATTTTCTCCAAGTAAGACTTAGAATTTTCAATAACTTCTTTTGCGAATTCTGTAGATTCGCTTGCAACTACCTTATCAATATCCGAACGAATATCATAATCTCCGGTTTGTCTTTCATCAAATAGAGTCTGAATTTTTTTCGAATAATCTTTGGGAAAGATTTCAGTCTTTAGGAATTCTTTATTAAAGGCGCCGATTGTTTGAGAGTGGGAGGTAAAAGATAAACCTTTCGTATAGAGTAAAGCAGATATTGCATGAAATACTGCATAATAACTTCTTGAAACAGCATCGTCGTACTGATCGTTTGTTAACGCAATATTAGCCATCTTTAATTTACTTTCTGCTTTTTCTATCATGAGTTTTAAGATTTCTTTATCGGCACTCATAATAAAACGCCTTCTTTTATAATATTCATTCCAATCGGAAATCTTTTTTTCAATTCCCAGTCTTTCTCTTCCCAAACTAAACTTGAAGTTAGTTTTTCAAACCTGTCCAAAGTTTCTACTTCTACATCCACAATTTTGCTTTTAATATCTCTATCTTTTTTATCTACTATAACTAGAAAATCATAATCGGAATGTTCTTTAGCTTCTCCCCTGGCTCTTGAACCAAAGAGGATTAATGCTTTTAGGTGCTCAGAAAGAATAAATTTTAAATTTTTCGAGAAAAAATCTATAATGGGATCACTCAATACTAATTGGTTTGTTAAAAATAATTCTTTCAAGGCTTTCGAACTCATATGGATACCTCTCGTTTAATTTTCTGCTTAGATTTCATCTTGGCTTTCTTCATCTTTTTCGCTCCAATACTCAGAAATTTTATGCTCCGGAAATTGATCTTTGATATTTATTTCCGTAAATCTTTCTATAAAATTAGGAAAAATATCCAAAACGAGTTCTCCGGAATCTTTGTAGTCTCCCTTGGAAATAAATTCCCATTCTAAAGGAATTTCATAATAGTCTGGCTCTGGCACAATAAAAAAAATGAAACTTATAGAATCATTTTCAATCAATTCGCTTAAGATTCCATTTCTAAAATGTATAATGTTTCCTTCGATCTTAACCTGAAAGTTTGAGTCGACAATAAGAGAGAATCCGTTTGCATCTTCTTGATTGGACAATGCTTTAAATTTTCCATTCACTTTTAATTTGAACTTATACTTTTCTAATGACTTTTTTCCGACATTGGTGAGCTTTATTGATATTTTGGATTGAGATAAATTTTTTCGATTCTTATTGTATCGCTCAAATTTGATTCTTTCAATATTTTCAATAACCTTCAAGAATGGAGAAGCAAGACTTTTAAATTGGTTTATTCGTTGAATAGCATTTTCGTATTTTTCCGGAATATTATTTACATGATAAAATATTTCTTTGTTAAATTCAGGAAAAATCCTAAGTCTGTTTTGATTGCTCCCGAATTGGACAAATACTTTGTAATTTGCTTTATCAATCGCTCTCAATTCATGATTGTTGCTCTGAAGAATTTTGCAAATATAATTCAAAAGCAGTTGATGAAACTGTTCATGACTAAGATTAGTAGACTTAATCGAATTAAGTAAAAAATCAGTTGTTATTCCTTTGACTATTAATTCTTTTAGGGAGGCGGTTACATTTAATATGTTTTCCTTTTCTAAAAATTTATCCAATTTAAAAGATGCTTGTTCTAACAGGGCAGTCTCATTATTATTTAAAGGGGCGGGAATTTGAACGTTTCTTATCTTTCCAATTTTGGTAACAGACTCCGAGCAAGGACCAAGCAAAAGCAGCATATACACATCTGGCAGTGAATTTAATTCTAATTCCTCAGACCATTTTTCAACCTGAGACTTTCCTATTTGATTAATAGAATGTTTAACTTGCACCACTTTTTTCTGTTGGGCGTAAAACCATGTAATGTCAACTTTTTCTGAATCTTCTTGAGGTTCAATTGTCACAGATTTCCAATCTTTATTTTCCAAAGTTTCCAATATACAAATTAGTGTTTGCAATAAAAATCCTTTGATAGCAGAACTTCCACTCATGTGTTAGTCCCCTCCTCAATTCCGACTTCATCATCATTCCAATTCGTAGAGTTTAATATTGATAAAGCTAATAACATCAGGATTTTCATATCATTTCTATTTTGGAATATTTATTATTTAATTGCATAACTCCATCCGATAACAACTGAAATTTCTTTCTGCTCTGCTCGACTGAAAAGATTATCTATCTCTTCAACCAGAAATCCAGAAGTTCCTTCACCGGCAGAGGCTCCATATGCAACGAATAATTTCTCGCCTATCGGAAGGAATTTAATGTCCTTCTTGTCAACCAATGAAACATATCTAAAATCCTCATTGGATATCTTGACTGTTTTTTGCTCCCTTTCAAACCGCTTTTGAATCGATGTTAGAGACAAAAAAGCTATCAGCCCTGAATTCAGCAGTAAAAATAGATTTTCTTCATTCATATAAAAATCGACATAGGGAATTGAAAACTTTTTATGTTCCTCAATTTCTGTTTTTTTATATTCCTTAGTAACTCCCAATGTTAATACCCATTTCGGTATATATGCTATATATTGCATGTCCTTTGAAATCAAACTAATTCCTTCAGGAAAATTTAAACTGTGCGGATTAAAAACATAATTTCGAAATGCAAAGTAGTTTTTGTTTTTGTATCCCTGTTTAATTGTAACCCGGTAACCTGGAATTGGCATTTTTTTTGTTTCCAGACACCGGATGTTTTTCATGTCCGTAATGTTATACTTGATAATGCAGGTTTCTGAGATAAAATTGCCAACAGCAAATAGATTATTTTTTTCGATAAATAATTCATAAATACCTTTAAATTCATCGATAAAGTCTTTTTCAAAAAGCTCCCTAGGAATACAGATGTCACTAATTCCCTTAAAATTTTTAAAATTAAAAAATTTCAATACATCCTCTTTTTCAGAAAATGAATCAGCCGTGAATGGGTCTCTATTGGCATTCCCTCCAATAAATACAAAGTCTTTGAAGAATTTTAATTTATTGACTCGTAAATCAGGGATAGAAAAATTCAATATTTCCTTATATTTATAGTCTTCTCCTATCTGATAAACTTGAAATTGCCCTTCAGACCATGTAATAAGATAACCTTCCTCATTTACCTTTACACAGTTATGTATTGAAAATTCAAGGCTCACTTTTTGGGGGATAAAATTCGTAACCATCGGAGCAACTAAATAACCACTATCTGTTTTTAGTTTATAAAGTCGTTTTTTTGTAAGCTTTCTTCCTAAAAGATTATGAATTCGGAACAAATGCGCTTGCGGCATAAAGTCCATCATCTCTCCCCCTCCACAAATCTGAGCCGCATTTCAACTTTACTTTCTAAATCATCTACAACATTGCTAAAATGATTTAATATTTGATCGTTCGTATATCTTATTACATCAATACCAAAGCTGCTAAAAATTTTAGATCTTTCTATATCATTTTCTTGCACTTCTTCTCTAAAGTGAGAGTCCCCATCAATTTCAATGACAAGCATTAAAGCGCTACAATAAAAATCCGCAATATAGCAATCAATAGGCTTTTGCCGTAAAAACCTAAACCCATGCAGTTGATCTTTGGAAAGCAGTTCATGCCATATCTTTTTTTCTGCGACAGTCATATTATTTCTTAGGTTACGTGCTTTCTCTTTTAGATCAGGGTTGTACGGGATATGATGAATTGTGGGGTTGATTTTTAATCCCCTAAATCCCCTTTGAAAAAGGGGACTTGATTTTTTCGGAGATGGAGAACTTTTCATAATTAAAATCCCGTTCGCTTTGATCTTGCACTTTTCAAAATTAAAATCCCCTTCGCTTCGCTCTTCCCCTTTGAAAAAGGGGACTTAACATTTTCGAAGAAGCAGACCCCCCTTTTTTTTCAAAGGGGGGCAGGGGGGATTCACTTAACCCCCTCCACAATTGCAATTTCTTCATCCGTCAATCCATACAGCTCATAGACTAACACATCGATCTCTCTATCAGTGGAATCAATCACGTTCTTGATTACGAGAGCTTCTTTTTTCATACGCTCGAAACGCTTGAGCCATTTTACTTCCTCTTCTTCCTCTAATACGACTTTCTTTTTCTTCAATTCATTTGCAAATTCTGACCATTCGAGTAAGTACCAGTCTTCTAACTTTTCGGTCAACTTTTCAATTTTGAAATCGGAAATTAAAAGAGTTGTAAAATCTTTTTGGATTACTTGTAGCTCTTTGTTTTTGGAGAGCATGGTGTCGGCTTTTTCGATGAAAGGCTTTTGGTCTTTGGGAGAAATGTTTTTAATTGGAAATCTTCTTAGATCCTCTAATATTACTTTAGGAAACATCAATCTAACTGATTTTGCTGTATTCAATAAAAAATAATAAGAAATCAATGAGCTATTTATTAATGCTATTATAAATTTTAAATCAATGTCCGATCCTGATTTTTCTAGAACAGCTATGTTACTTCTGTTAAATAAGTAGAGATAATTATTGTAACAGCCTATTATCATTTTAGGATATTTGCCAGTTATTTCTCTGATTATAATATTTGGATTTTTAAATATATCAATTGTTCTTGGAGCAGCAAGTTGTTCTCCATATTGTAGATATGATCCTGACCAATTGATAAAATACCTATTTACATCCTTACCTTCAAGATATTCATAAGTATTTGAGTCAAATTTGTAATTATAATCATACGGTCTTGTTTTTACATCTTCTGGCGTTTGTTTTGGATTTCCTTTTCCTGCTTCATATGCTTGAAGACCAGCTTTTATAAGGGTTAAATCGTCAAGTGTTGTAGTATTCTTTTTAATCTTTTCTAAAAGCTTACTTTCTTTATCATCAGAGAAAACATAGAGTTCAGAACCTTCATTTTTGGAGAACTCATCTTGTTTCTTTTTATGAGAAAATTCAAAAAGCTTCCCATTACTAAGGAAAATATTAATTTCATTGTTTTTTTGAAGCTCTTTTACTCCGATCATGATAATCGTCTCAACATTCACTCCTTCAAATGAATAACCTGATAGATTTATGATTTGCTTTACACTCGTATTTGATAATAAATACTCTCGAAGATTTTTTGCAGAACTCACCATCAGCCATGCGTTAGGCACAATCATGCCAATTTGAGCATTCTGAGAAAGTAATTTAAGTCCCTTTTCTATGAATAGCAGATATGTATTGACTTGGTATTGTGCGCTATCATAATTTTTTACATAAAAATCCTTTTCTTCCTGAGATATTTTTTCTCGAGCAAAAACATACGGCGGATTCCCGATCACAACATCAAATCCGCCTGCGTTCATCATTGCAGGAAATTCTTTTTTCCAATCGAATGCGAGTTCACCTGCTACGTTTTTATCATCTACTAGTGAATTCCCGTTTTTGATATTGCTCGTCAGATTATTTAGTTTTTTATTTTTTGCGGCTGTCTTTAACCAGAGAGAAAGTTTTGTGATCTCTACTGATTCCCGATTCAGGTCAACACCATACAGATTGTTCTCAAGAATTGTTTTGTTGATGGAATCAAAATCAAATAATTCTCCTTGAGCTGTTTTACTTTTGAGTTCTTTGATTTCCTTATAGACTCTTTCGTGTTCTTTCCACAGATAATCAAATGCGGCAATTAAAAAAGCTCCCGAACCGCATGCCGGATCAAGGATTTTGATTTTGGATAAGTATTCTGTCCTGTAATCTATCAGGATTTTGTATTCTTTTCCTTTTTTTACATTCGCATTTTTCTTTACGGCATCATTCCATTTCTCTTTCAGCCATTCGCCTACCGTATTTTCTACAATGTATTTTGTAATATAATCCGGTGTATAATATACTCCCTCTTTTTTACGTTTTGTTTTTTTAGGATCAAACTCCTGGTGCTTGTGTTCGAGAACATCTAATTTTTTCTGTTCTAAATCCTGGGATTGAACAAATGGTAATGATTGCGGAACGGTCAATGACCGTTCCCTACGAGATGGTTCTTGTGAAAATTCCTGAAATTGAATTCTCATTTCTTCCAGATCGGAAATGCTCTGCTCGAAAATGTGACCCAGAATATTCACATTCAATTCATTCTCATCACCAAAGTCATATTTCAAACCAATATCTGCGATTTTTTCAAAAAGAAAATTTGGCAATTTCAAAGCGTCTAACACTGAATCCGGTTTGAACAATTCTCCATTGTATCCATGATCGATTCCAAACGCCCGTCCTTCATCGATTGCCTGAAATAAATCTTTTACTTTACCATAAATGCTAAAATGCTGCGGGTTATAATATTTATTCTTTGTTTGTGTTTGAATCAAATCGGCAGACAATACATTAGAGGGAATCAAATGCTCTCTTGAATCCTCGCAAAACCAGCAGAATATAATTCTATCTAAAAACTTCTGAACCAGTTGAAGTAGTTCAGATTTTGATTTTTCTTGTTCAAATTGTGGATTGTATTTTAAGGCTTCATAAAATATTTCAGTTCGCAATGATTTGTATGCTGTATAAAATTCATCCTGAACTTTTTTTTCTGCGGCACCCTGTGAGATTAGAATCTCATCTGTAAAAGAATTTCCTTTACCAAGCTCCGGATTTATTAGAAGGTTCGAACTTTTTAGAATGCAAATAAATTTTAGTATTTCATTTTCATCGCTTAAAGGTTTGAATTTGTCTTTGTATTCTTCAGGAACATTAAAATAAAAAACTTCATAAAAACGTTTTCCTTTATTTTTATGGTAAATGCGTATTTCATTAAAGTTAGTAACAATTCCCCATTTTGCTTTTCCGTAAAAGTCCAAATAATTCCAGCATTGGTTGACTGGCGAAAGTTTATCTTTTCTATTTGTGGCTTTATCCAAATCATCCGAATTCAAGTCTTTGAACTCCACCAGAACCTGTGCCTCATCCGTTTTTTCTTTCGTGAAATAACCAAGCGCTAAATCAGCGTAACCGGAACCTCCAGATACGCCGGCATTATCTATTTTAAATTTCGGATAAATATGATAGCTCTGGCTATTTGTACCTTTTCCTATATAACCTAAAATATCTTTAAAAACAATATTTATAAATTCATTTTCATCTGTTGTTTCTTTATCAAAATCCGGATTAAAATTTTTACAATTTCTCTGCCAGTTATCGATTGACTTTTTAATTTTTTTTAGAGTTTCTTCTGAAATACCCAGCTCTTTTTTGAAATAACTATTCTTTTTGAAAAATGTCTCTGTAAAAAGCCTTTCAATCACTGGTTAAATCCTTTTATAATATTTTTATCCAATAAATAAAACTTTTTATATTGTAAGCAATCAGGTAATTTATTGTTTGAGAATTTCATTATATAAAAGTGGTTCCTGTATTTTTTGACTTTTTATTTCTTCTTCTAATTGAGCAATCTCCTGAATCATAACATGTAATCTGTTTATGTTAAAATTAAACTTCTTATATTCCTGATTTTTTATCAGATCTTTTTTCCTTTTTAAGAAATGTTTAGGATTCCAATCTTTTTCAGATATAAAAAGGTATAAAAGAGTTAATATGATAGGGAATGTACCGATTATGAATGTCCATGGTTCTATTTTTTCCCAATTATATTTCCAAATTAAGAAATATGTTACAAGGTAGTATAAAATAAAAATACTTCCAAAAATAATTTTGAAATTCCGGAATATCTTATTTGCAATTTTATCGATTGGATTCTTTTGGTTCTCCAACATATCAACAGTTTCTTTTTTTTCTTTCAGAAGTTTTTCTTTTGAATCTATCGAAGCTCGAATAAGTTCAATTTGGGCTAATGTTTTAGCTGTTTTTTCTTCTTTTATAGTTTTTTCATGAATATCTAACACTCCTTTTAATTTAATATTTTCCTCAGCTTGTTTTGCTGCCTCGTTTTTAAAAAGCTCTTGCTCTTTTATGAAGTGCTCTAAACTATCTTCTGAAATTACATGAAAAATTGAAGAAATAGCATCACGCTCAATTTCTTCCGGTTTTCTTACTTGATGTCTTAGGTTGATAATTCTTGCTTTTGCTTGGTCTTCTGATATTATTCCTGCTTTAAATTGAAATTGTAACTCATCGTACTTTTTGCCTACAGATTCATTTAAAACGGAAGAGAGTATAATTTGTGCCTTCGTTATTATATCAAATGATTTAGGCAAAGCCCCATTGCCAAAACCTTTATTAAGTTTAAACCAAAATTTATTTGTAATCCAATGCAAAGTAGTTGCTAACGGAACTACTCCTTCTTTTTTAATTAATTTATGCCAAGCAATTTTATTTGTTTTAGAATTACCTGTTAACAATATGCATCCTATGTTTTCAAAATTATTTAAATTAGCTTCTTTGCGGTGGATACTGATAAAATTTAAGAATCGTAAATACTCAGTGATGTCAAATCCGAATTCATTTGAAATAACCTCAATTGCATTATTATCTACAATATTGTATTTATAATCGGATTCTTTAAAATAATTAGTAGATTCCTCCTCATCAATCCCATTATTTTTAAGGAGTAAATAAAAATCAGATTTTTTATCTATTATATCACCTGGAAATTTACACCCTTCAACTATCGAACTCATAGCAATCATTTTGGGATTAGGCTTATCTTTTCCTTCAACTATGTATTTTGCTTTAGTGAAAAAAATATCGATTTCATCCTTTACTTCTTTAAAATACTTTAATCTAATAAGTTTTTGCTTTGCTTTATTATTAATTTCTTGTACATATTTAAAAAAATCATCAAACAGACATTTGAATAATTTCCCATTATAACCTGCAAAATGAAATAGAATTTCCGTATCTACATAAATTATAATTTCTGATTTCCATGAACCAACCTCACTTAAATTGTTGTTATATTTAAGCCCTGAATATAGAATAACACCTTCCCGAATATTATTTAATTTTTTTCTAAATGCATCGTCATGTTTATTTTTTATGACAAAACCACTTATAAATTTTGAATATTCCTCGTTGTCAAAATCGTCCAGAAGAAATGAACAAAAAGAATGAACTATTTTTTCTTTTTCATTAAAATTTAAATTAATATTCTTCTCTAAAGCTATAAAAGAAAAAAGATTCTCAATTAAACTATCATTACTTATTTTCACTTCATCTTGGAAATTGATTAAATTTTTTCTGCTAGTTTGTAGGGTGCTATCCACAATATAAATTCCGTGATCTTTTGTTAGATAATTCAAGCGCCCAAGAGATGTGATGACAACAGATTCCGGAATTGAGAAATCGAATGTAATATTTAATGAATCTGTTATTCCCTTCGAACTAAATTGGTATTTCCCTTCTGATATAATAACTGAATTCAAGAATTCACTAATTACCCCATATATATCTTTTTCATTATCATAGAGTTTTCTAAATACAGCCAAAGATGCTAAAATTTTTGTACCTTCTTTGATATCTATCAATTGCTTTCTCCATAAATATTCATCAATTTTATTCTTTATAATATAATGACAGATAGAAAAATTAGCTTCTGAATTAATTTATTTTGTAATTCCAGCTTGAAACCCCTATCTATTATTTCTTTCACTTTTTTCATGATTGCATAATATTCTAATTGCTAGTAAATCTTGGATCATTAAATACTGGAAACAATTTTATTTTTAGAATTGGAAAAATATGAATAAAAAATCAGATAAACCCGCCGAAATTTCCCCAACCACTTACCATTCTCTCCTAAAAGACATATCCCAAATCTATGAAGTCGCACTATCCGACGGAAACGAAAATTGGAACAAAGCTGCGCTGTATTCAAACTGGAAGATAGGCGAAAGGATTGTGAAAATAGAGCAGGGGAATAAGGAAAGGGCTGCGTATGGAGACAGGATTCTTGTTCAATTGTCCAAAGACTTAAATCAGAAGTATGGAAAAGGTTTTTCTGATAGAAACCTTCGTCACATGCGAAAATTTTATCAATTGTATGACGCACGCGCGATCCATCCGGAGCTTTCGTGGTCACATTACCTGTTATTGATGTTGATTGAGGATTCCGGAGAGCGTTTGACCCTGGAAAAACGAGCAATTAAAGGGGGCATTTCGCATGAAAATTTCCGGAAATTAATTGACAAGGCGATTTCGCGTCAAACTGGGACAACAGGCGGGGAAAGTGAAGAAGAGTCAATAAAAACAGGGTTGAAACGAGCATTGTTGGAGCTATATACATACCGTGTTTTGCAAAATTTTTCAATCATCCCTCACCACTTTGTTTTCTATATTGGAATTATCTTCCTATTATTCAAAAAGTGGTGAGGGACTGGATATTGGATTCTCTGTAAAAATCGAGAATGCGTCATGCGACACAGCAAAACTAAAGGTTGGGGCGATTGTTAGAGTAGTGAAGAAGGGTAAATCCTATTCATTTGAGACAGGGGCAAAGCCAAGGGAACTCTACACTTACAAAGCCTACATGGAGAAGGTGGTCGATGGCGATACGTTAGTCGTAAACATTGACCTGGGGTTTAAAGTATTTATTCGCCAGAGGTTACGGCTAAGAGGGTTGGATGCTCCTGAATTGGGGACGAAACCGGGCGTCACTTCGAAAAAGTTTGTCGAATCGAGATTAAAGGACGTTAAGTTTTTGGTTATTAAGACTCACGGGTCGGACAAATACGATAGGTATCTTGTCGATGTTTTTTATTCGAAGGGTGAGCCGGATGAAGAGGCTGTGATACAGAAGGGATCCACGCACCACAAGAGTCAACTAACGTTTCCTTTGAACCAGTGGTGCGGGACAGGTTTTTTCGAATAACGAGATGATTGAGGATGGATTGGCTGGGGGTTGTGTAAAAATCCCCTTCGCTTCGCTCTTCCCCTTTGAAAAAGGGGATTTCGTGGACGTTAGGTGTGGAGTCTGCGTTAGGGATGCGTAGGGCTTGCCCAGCCCCTGCCCAAATATATCCTGAGATTTTTGATGATCTGGATTGTTCAGGCAGAGGCTGGGGGTAGCGATAGCGAACCCCGTAGCAGCCCGACCCCTCACCATTTTTAACGCTTGAGGGCTCGCTAAATGGTGAGGGGGAACGCCCGGATAAACTAAAAGAGGCAAAGATGGAGCTAGGGATTTACTAGGGGTTTCGTTTAATGCAAACCTTTTCGAGCCGTTTATCCTCTTTGACGCGAAAGGATGGTTTTTTCAATTTACATACTACAGCAAACACAGAAACCCACGAATTTACTCGCGTTTCAGATGATACAGTTTGAATCGATTTTTGTATTCCAAGACGGAGCGAATACCTGTGACGATTTCTTCTGTTTCATTCTGCCATCTCAGGCGAAAGGAGCATCCAAGGTGCAGTGTGAACGGGCCGTACTGTTCAGGAGTTCTAGTGCATTGAACTTTGGATATGGAAAATTCTTTTCCTCTGAGCAGTTTTGAAAGTTCCTTGTGAGCAATCTTCGTTTCTGTGCTCATGAAATCGTATGCTAAGTCCGCAGACATTCCCTTGTCTGATGTAAATTTTTCTCCAACATGATTCCAGAACATTTCATTGTGTTCCTTTCGCGAAAGAAGGAGTTTTTCCAGGTTCTCTTCTTCTCCGTTTTTAATGTTCTCGATTGTTTTCAGGATGACTTCCTCTTTGGAGGGAAGAGTAAATCCAAGATCGTAGTTAGTTTCTTTACAAATTGATAAAAATCCCAGAGTCAGAATTGCAATAGATATTATTTTCATGAGAATACGGTTGCTCTACTTGGAAATTTAATCAAACAGAATTCATGAGCCTTTACGAATGAAAATATTACTTTTCTGTTACAAGCCTTTCCTTTCTGAGAAATGGTTCAATGAAATTGAAGCAGTTGAATTAATAGCATGTCCTAAAACATTTTCAAAAGTTGGCTTTAAGACACGTTCTAATAGTAATACTTCGCGCCAAAATTAAAATATTTGGATCCACCTACGGAGCTTTCCCGGCCAAAGGTAGGCGTAAAATCAAACTTAAGCACTCCATTGTCCCTTTCGATACCTGTGATTTGAGCATTTTTGGACGTTACGCGCGATTCATAATTTTCCATCAAGATTTGAATGGATACTTTAGTAAATACCTTCCATTCGTATTTTAATGTAGCGATGCTTCCCGTGGTAATCGTCGTGAACGTATATCGAGAGTTGTTAAAATCCTGTGTATTTGGCGAACTGCCAGGTATAACCGGGAAGGTGAGGTTATCTTGCCTGGACCTTCCGGAAATTTGAAATCCCATTGCGGTGATCTCGATGGAATGGTTTTTCCAAAATGGAAAATGAAAGCTAATACCGGCTAACGCCCCACCTTCTTTATCCAGAAAACGACTTTGGCTATTGAAAAGCAATCGCTCAGTTCCAGGTTCAATAGTTTTAAAAAGCTTTGGGTTTTCAAAGATTAGAGAATATCCGTTTTCCATCGTTAAAAGCCTATCATAATAGATTCCACCTCGCAACTTAAAATATTCGCCTATCGGGTAAGATAAGTCCAAATGGAGATCATATTTGTCCGGTTTGCCTATTCGGTGGTTCATATCAGAAAAAAAAGAATCAGTGAGGTTAAATGTTGCATCGGACAATTTGTACGGAGTTGTTTTTCCTCCTTTGTATTTCAGGGAGGCTTCGAGATTCCCGAATTTTTCGTCATAAACAAAAGAAGCAAAATCTCCGTGCAACTTCCCTCCTGGGAGCTGAATATTATAGTTACACCCCTGGTTGGTGACGCAGTCAAAAAGCATGGATTTAAAAACAGCCGATTGGGAATTTTTCAAAGCACCGCTATTGATTTCACCTTTTGCAAAGTTCAAATCGAATTCCCGCCCTATTAGCACAGCGTTTGAGAAAAGATAAAATGTAAAAGTGAGGATAAACTTTTGGTTGGTCTTCAATTTCTTTCCTTTAAAATACTGATTTTGTATTCCGGGCCAATGATTTTTATTCCTAAAACATTTTATATAAAAAAGTTGCTAAAAAGTCGGGCATTAGAATACAATATATTAGAAATATTATAATTATAAATTCTGCAAGAAAAAAATAACGAAAAAGAGTTTTCCCATGAAAAAGATAAACAGCTTAAACTTATCCGGTAATTTTCACAGAAAATCCAAGGCATTGGTTGTTGTAAAAATCATCTCCTCTTTCCTCCTATTCTTTGCATTTCTGAGCGGGTGTGTTCAGAATAGCAAAGTTTCCAGTGGAGAGCAAATCTTTTCCTACCTATTAACTTTAACACTTACACCTGTAAAAATTGCAGGGAGAGCCATGTCATCCGGCCCCATCAAGGATGCAAAAGTTGAAGTTCGCACCCCTGGAGATTTTTCTGAGTGCTCGAGCAGTAAAGGCACACTTCTTGGTTCCGGCACAACCAATTCCAGGGGAGGGTATAGCGTTTCCATCAAAAGGCAAGGATGTCCTGTTTGTGTGATTATCTCTCCAGCTGCAAATTCTAAGATGTATGACCCAAAGAAAAAGAAGGACATTGCGTGGTCTGGAAATGTTTCCATCTCAGGACTTATGACTGAACCTTTGCCTGGCAAAAAAGTAAAAAGAAAAAATATCACACCCCACACTCGAGTCGCATCTAAAAGAGCTAATGCGAGGAGTAGAACCTCTGCGGCTTTGATGGCTTTAAAGCTTGGAATTTTGAATTACGATTTTTCTTATCACCCGGAGATTAACAAAGCAGTTACGGTATCCAGTAATGGAGTGAATTTCTCGTGCAATACGGATCCCAAGGGAGTAAATCAGTCAAACAAAGAAGTTGCTCAGGTGTTTTTTAAAGGGGACGATTCGATCGATGATATTATGGAATTGGATGTAGATTTTGAAGAGGATGATTCCGAAGATTCAAAGAAATACAGGCTACAGTTGAAAGCTTTTTCCCAGTTGGCTCTGGATACAGCGGATGATGAGGAGGCAGGCGCAGATGCGGATGACTTTGAACAAATCTTTGAAGCAATGGCGGATGATTTTTCGGATGGGGGTTTTGATGGAGTCGGTTATGCGGACGATGGACTAACCTTTGAAGATGTCGGAGATATTTCATCCGGTTCCGGAAATCTAGACGTTGCTGATAATTTTTTGTCAACAACTTTCAAGTCTGCAATGCAAGAATATGCATCTGAGGATTCAGATAACGAATTTTCAAGCGATATATTAAACGATTCCAACTTCTGCGATGATTATTCCGAGACCGCTTGCGCAGATAGTGTTGATGGGACAGATACGAATGACCCGGAAGTACCGGAGGGTTCTTTAGTTGGGATGAATCATATTGGGAGCGACTTTCTGGAGAATATCAGATTTCCGAATGCGTTATCTGCAATTGTGAATCTTCGATTTTGGGAAAGTTTTTTTTCTTGGCTAAAATTTATGAGTACCGATAATTTCTCCTCTACTTGAGAAGGATCTCAAGTCAGGGCTAGGATGTGGAGTGATAAAATTAATACAACATCATTTGATTGAATTTAGGCAAGGCTTAAGGCTTTCCAAGATTTTTATTACACTGATATTGCTAACTTTTACTTTCATTACTCATGTTCTCAGTTTCGAAAGCCGGAATGAAGTCTTAATAGCCATATCAATGAGACTTTACTATATTCCAATTCTCTATTCAGCAATATTTACAGGGTTTATTATCAGTGTCTGTGTAAGTCTAATTGTAGGATTTGCTCATTTATTTACAATGTTATCTTCGGAGAATCATGTACACACCATTATGCTTGAGCATTTAGTTGAAACTCCATTCTTAGTACTGCTTGGTATTACTGCTGGATTTTTAAGAGATGTTCTTTTGTTTGAAAAAAATCGAAAAAATGAAATCGTAGAAATCTTTGGAAAATATGTTTCCCCTCAGTTAGTTGGTGATATAATAAATAAGAAAATTAAAATTGAAGGAGAAGAAAAAGAAGTCGCAATTTTATTTTGCGATATAAAAAATTTTACCAACTTATCTGAAAAGCTAAAACCCAAAGATTTGATTTTATTATTGAATAGTTTTTTTTCGGAAATGATCAAAATTGTTTTGAAAAACAATGGATTTTTAGATAAATTCATCGGTGATGCAATGATGGTTGTCTTTGGTATTCCTGAGTACAAATCGGATATTCAATGTACTAGCGTTAGTGTTGCAGTCCAAATGCTACAAAAACTAAACGAACTCAATGCAAGGAATCATTTTGGAAATGAAAAGTTAGATATTACGATTGGTATCCATTCCGGAAAAGTAGTCGCAGGAAACGTCGGCTCATCTGAAAGAAGAGAATACACCATTGTCGGTGATAACGTGAATTTAGCTTCAAGAATTCAGAATTTGAATAAATTCTATAAATCAAATCTCTTGATTTCTGACAGCATTCGACAGGGAATTGCTGAGGAGCAGAAATTTAAGCTGAGAGAAATCGATTCTGTTCGGGTAAGAGGAAAGCAGATACCGTGTGTAATTTTTGAAGTTTACTCATATTTGCCTGAGGATGAAATAAGCAAAAAAGAAAAGAATTTATCTGATTTTATGAATGGACTAATGTATTACAAAAGTGGAGATTTTCAGAAAGCGGCAATTTTATTTGAACAGGCATTTCAAAAAAATCCAGATGATTTTATTTGTAAACTATATTTGGAGCGAATTAAAAGTCTGTCTGGTAGTGAGTTTGACAATTGGGATGGAGTCTATGAATTTCAAAATACGTAAGTAATATGGTTATTGGGACTGATTTTTTTCAAAAATAAGTTTCGGTAAACAATTCTCTATTGCAGCATTTTATTAATTTCAGTTTTTAAACCCTCTTCCGAAATTATTCCACTGTGCTTCCATTTTTCAGTTCCCTGTTTGAAAAGCACAAACATAGGCACGCCTTCTACATGAAATTCTTTTTTTATTTCTTCGCTTTTATCAATGTCAATCCGGACAATTGTCGCTTTCCCTTCGAACTTTACCGCGAGTTTGTCCACAATAGGAGCCATTTGAATGCACGGAGAGCACCATTTTGTGTGAAAATCGACTAACACTGGCTTATCGGTCTTTAAGATTTTATTGAATTCAGCAAGTGATATTTGTTGAATTTTGTCATCCTCTGCTTGCTTTTGCTTCACGACGGGAAATCCGTTATTCATCCATCCGGTAATTCCACCACTAAGATTGTATATTTTTGAAAACCCGTTTTTGCTTAAAATTTCTGCCGCTTGAGAACTGCGGCCTCCGGGAGCACCGGATCTACAGTAAACATAAACCGGTTTGTCTTTTTGCATTAAACGGATTTTTGAAGCAAAGTCTTTGTCATAAAGATTTACGGTGCTTGCCGATTCGATTTTGCCTTGCGCAACCTCTTCGGGAGTTCTAACATCCAGAATGATTCCATTGCCGGATGAGACCAGGTCCTTGAATTTGACCGCGTCCACATTTTCTATGATATTCGAAATCGGCCGTGTCGGCGTTTTATTGCAACCGCCGATCAAAATTATTGCGACAAAAATCTTAAATGCCTTCTTCATGGCTCCAATACCCCAACCCTAAAAGATTTAACGGACACCCAACTCAAAATGATACTTTCACGGTTAATTGATGTGCCTCTATTCTGATATTAGACTGATATTATCGGTGATTAATTAAAAATTTGGTTGATATTATTGGTTCCTTTTTTCGTAAAATGAAAGTGCTAAATTTGGTACAATGTTTGGCATGGGGTCTTTTTGTATTTTCGCCTTCCTTTCTTGTCGATTAAGCGAAAGGATCTTAAGCACTGTTCTCATTTCCCTGATCAATCTTCTCCTGAAATCATTATCGCTAAAGCGGCAGTTTTCGCATCTATGTTTTCATCTTTGAAATAATGATCTAACCCAATTTCCGTAATAATCATTCCTTTTGGGAAAATTGTATCTGTGATTAAAGTCAATCCGTCGTTTGGTCCGTAATCTGAAAGAGCATTGTATCGCGATTTAATTTCTTTCTTTACTTGAAATTGAAGAGGTACACCGATCAAGTGTACAACTTTAATTGAATCGGTAAATTTGAGTTCTTGAAATATTTTTTCTTTGCTACTTCTTCTGATATCGCCGACTATTTCCAATGTTTTTCCTTTCAAGGCAAGCAATGCCGCAGGTACAACAGAAAGCGGAAATTTACAATGCTCTTCCGC
>CAYTEA010000003.1:0-210553 GCA_964436695.1 uncultured Leptospiraceae bacterium | reverse complement strand
ATCTTAGAAATTAAAAGAGAAAAATCCCAAAAATTGCTAAGTAATGCCGATGGCCGGAATCGAACCGGCACGGAGTTGCCCCCGGAGGATTTTGAATCCACTGCGTCTACCAATTTCACCACATCGGCTCTAAAAAAACTATTCTTCTACTTCTATGTACTTTCCTTTTCCTCGAGCGACAATTTTTCCAATCTCATTTTCGATCTCGGCGCGGTTTTCGATAACCTTTTTGTTCTTTTTTACAAACCAGCCGCGAAGGTGAAGTGGTTCATCTACAAAAGCCGGCTGCAAAAACCTCACTGTCAGTTCACCGGTCAATGTATCAAAATTCATTGCTTCATTAATTTTGAACATCATTTCGTCCAATATAGTGGAAATAATTCCGGGATGGATCATTTCCGGCTTGCCCTGATATTTGGCAGGACAGGTAAAGTCGCCATAGGCTGTCTTTGTGTCTTCATCAAAAGTGATTTTAAGCTGTAAACCGTCCTGATTATCCAGACTTGAGCCGAAACTCATATTTTTCTTGGCTGACTTTATCATACTGGCTTACTCTGGCTATTGGGGGAGTTTTGTCAATCAGAAAATGCTTACACATTTAGGTTCTTTGATTCAAGAGTGACCTCCATTTTAGTCGATTTTAATATAGGGACATGATTACTTTATTAATGATTATAGCCGCATTGGCGGCCGGTGGTGGGGTATATTATCTCTTTCGTGAACCCCACCCAGAACGAGGGCGTGAACCGGAAAACAAGCCGGACAAGGCAGAATCCGGTGAAATAACCAGAATTCAGAGGGGAACAGAAATCAGAATTCTTCCCTACGATCATCAGGAAGAAGCCAAACCTGCCACAGAGCTAGAACAACTTGATAAGAAGAAGGCTCCGGATCCCAAACGACAAATCAAGGAGGGCGATCTAAAGAAAAAGAATAAGCTAAAATTATCTTACGATACAGACGAAATTATAACGAAAAATTCCAGATATTCATTCCATCGTAGGCCTCTTTTAAATGCAGAACTTTTGGTTGAAAAGGAAAATTATGAAAGTGCGCTGGAGATTTTAACCAGGACAGAAAACAGAATTCCGGATCAGGAAATCAAAAGAAAAATCGGAAAAAATGCGGAAGACATAAGAAATTTTTTAAATGAGCCTGATGAAGAGGATCTTACTCTTGAGGACGGAAAATACAGTAAAGTTGAGATACCATTTCACGATCTAGTTAGGGCGATAAAAGAAATTACAGAAGGGCTTTCGCATACGGTTGATAAAGGATTATCATACCCTCCCATTTTTCCCGAAGGCGCAGGGAGGAATGCTCCGGAAAGTGCGTTAGGTGGAATCGGTAATGAGTTAAAAGACATTCGAAAAGAAACGATTTCCGGAGAATACAAAATCGTAGCCGTTCCTATGATTTTAGACGAGTCGGTTTTACAGAAGCTGGAGGATTTAGGGAATGTTCCGAAAGAGCCATTATTTGATCCCGGAAAATTTTTTCCGCAAAATTCTCCTCCGGTAATTTATCAGATATTTCAAAACTCCGGCGGTGGCAGTGGGGTGGGGGCCTCGTATGAACCTCTGTCAAAACAATTAGGCTCAGAAGAAACCAAAAGTACTACAGATGTAAAAGGTGGTGAGGAGGGCAGATCAGATTCAGGCCTGAATCGCAAAGAACCCTATACACCCGGTGAGGGAACTTCTGAAAAAGGTTTCGCAGGAGGTGGAGGCCCAGGTGCGTCAGGCGGATTCCCCGGCTATTCAGCGAGTGAGTCAATGCAAGTCGATCCTTATGCTGAATCTAGACTTGAGGCGCTTCTGGAAAAAGAATCCAAGGCGAAAGAAAAGTCAGACGGAGTTCTTGAGTCTGCCCTATTCGACGCGAATTGGGGAAAATTCCAGAATCTTCCAATTAAGGATAGACGATCAGGAATTGAAAGAAGGAAGACCAATGAAAGACGAGGGGACTTTTTAAGAAAGGACAGAAGGTCTGGAGAGGACAGAAGAAAGAATGATTTATTCAAAGAGAGAGAAGAATTCTTAGACAAAAAAGCAGAAGAAAAAAAGGAAGATGACTTACATAATCTTTTAAACAAGAAAATTTCCGATGTAGTTCCTCCTGTTTCATTTCCTGCCCCGTTTCAACCAGGATATGTTCCTTTTGAAAAATTACCGATTCTCTTGCCAGACCCTGAAGAAAAAGAGATAAACGCTCGTCCTTCTGTTTTTTCTTTGCCCGATCCGGTGGTGAAGGATGAGATTGAAATAGGCGATTTGAATCTTCCCGATCCTCTGGAGAAGCAATTCTTACCTGAACCGCAAGCGATAAACAATGAACTGGATTTGCTGGACGTTGCAACGGAATACAAGCCGTCTCTGGAACAATTAAAGCTTGCTTCAATTGATTTACCAGTTCCGCAGGATATTTTGCTAAAGCCCGAGGCTCTCGAACTCCCCCAAGAGAACCCGATAGTTTCCGAGAAAGAGAAAGAGGTCGAAAAACCGGTTTCAGAGTTGGAGTCGACAAAGCCCGATATACAAGACGAATTGGTTGAAGAGAAAGTTGATGATTCATTCATCAAGATTTCGTTGCCTGATCCGGTTGATCTGGCGAAAGAGCCGGAAAAAGAAATTGAGGCAAGCCCTCTTCCGCAGATTCCTGCTACGGATCAGGAAAGTGAATTTCCGGAAGTCGAAGTTGTTGAAGGGAATTTGGATGAGTTGGAACCCCCTCCGGAGGCAGAACCAAAAGAAGTTACACCACCGGAACCAGAAAGAACCATTCATGGGATTCTGGAACTTAAACCGCCAGAAGCAGATGATGCACCATTTCTCACTCTCACTTATGATTTTGGAAAAATTCCTCACTCTTTCAGGCTTTCGAAGAATCACACTGTAATGGAATATTCTTACTATAAATATAAGCCCATGCTTATGAAAGCCCAGGAATTTGCCCGGAGAAAGATGCTCAAAAATGCGTTAAATTATTACCGGGTGATTAAATCTCAAAATATCCCACCGGAGTTAAAAAGAATGGTAAATCGAAATATCACGGATATTACTGAGTTTATGGAAAAATACCTCATGGCTAAAGGTTAATTTTTTAGAATAATTCTAAAAAATTGCTTCCAATTTTTTTTACGCCTGGTAAAATGGTCTAAAATCGAAAAGAGGTTAAATATATGCCACAAGTTACTTCAAAAGCTCCTGAATTTACAGCGGATGCAGTAGTAGGAAGCGAGTTTAAACAAATTACATTATCAAGTTATAAGGGAAAATGGGTAGTTCTTTTCTTTTATCCGATGGATTTTACTTTTGTATGTCCAACCGAGATAATCGAATACGATGCTAAGCTAGATGAGTTTAAAAAGATCGGAGCCGAGGTAATCGGTGTATCTGTTGATAGCAAATTCAGCCACTTAGCCTGGAAGAGAACTCCAAGAAAAGAAGGAGGAATCGGCGAAATCAGATATCCCCTTGTTTCTGATATCACAAAACAGATTTCAAGAGATTACGGCATCCTTTTGGATTCAGGGGTTGCACTTCGGGGAACATTTATCATCGATCCAAACGGGATTATACGTCAGGCGACAGTCAATGACAATTCCGTTGGAAGGAATATCGACGAGGCGATAAGATTGGTTCAAGCATTCCAATTTGTTGAAAAGCACGGAGAAGTCTGTCCTGCGAACTGGCATGAAGGCTCCAAAACAATGAAGCCAGATGTTGAAAAATCCAAAGAGTATTTTGCCGCAGTAAATAAGTAAATCACACTTTCGAAAGAGCCGGATTTTTTCGGCTCTTCAATTCTAATCCTCCTCTGCTTTGCCCTCCGTGCCGGTTCTTAGAATCAGTAGATCAGGGACGGGTTGGAGATTACAGGAACCAGCCGCTACTGCGGGAGTGAGAGCGAAAGGCATAATCGCCTGAAACGCGTTAGTAGAAGTAAGGGAATTGTTATAGGAATATAGGTTCATCAATAAACCTATTTTTTGAATTCCGGAAACGCATCGATCTACGTCCTTCACATAATAATATTTTTTTCTGTTTACAATTTGCTTTGTCCAGTTTTCCGAAGAATAATTTGCAATTGCAATGCCCGTGGTAATATAAGTTTGGCCATCTGGAAGATTTGCTAGAGCAGAAGTCTTGCTTGTTAAGAGATAGGGCAAGGCATACATGAGCGGATTTAACGAGTTGATAAAAGAAAATGCAAGTTTGATTCTGTTGAATGCGTCTTCTCCCGAAATCGTTCCGGGCATCACCGACATGTTTGAACAGTACATCACATTCAACAGTACCGATATTGCCAAAATTCGAAAAATCCTTTTCATATAAAGCAATTTCACATAACGCATATTATTTACCAGCATTTTCCTGTCGTGGCGCAAAGAAGCAAAAGGCAAAGATTATCGCATTGAAAACCGGAATCAGGCGCTTCATCGGAATTGCAAGCGGTATCCTCCGGAGAACAGGTTGGCGGAGGCTTTGGAGTCTCGCAATCAGCGCCTACCGTACATTGCTTATCGATTGAAAATGCATCCGTATGCCAGCCCAAAGCTCTGATTGCAGCTCCGACAATCTGACCCCAAAGTAGCATGCCGCTATAGTTCGGATGAATTTGATCGCTTCTCATCAAACTCGGATTTGCTCTGTACGGCTCGTTCAAATTTGCAGGGTCTTGAAAGTATGTCCATGTGTGAACATGAAAAATAGACATGTATGCGCTTCTTCTTTGTTGGATGGCTCTTATCTTTGGTTCTAAATGCCAGAGCCCTATGGACGCAATCGTAGCGGTATCGGCAACATACAATCGCAAATACGCCGATAGAGAATCCAAGACAGGCACATTGTGGTAGCTAAACAGCGAGTCCACTCTGGCTGGATAATGTCCGATAAGCAAAACTCTTTTCCATTTTTTTTGAAGTAGAGTGATTATTCTCTCGTTGTTGTTTGCGATTTTAGATGCAAGTGTCGAAAAGTGCCAGGGATTCGCCCTCAGAAAATTGTCATATTTCCGAAAATCGTTCCCTCCAGCGTGAAATGCCACATTGTGGTGTATTTTAAAATTGCTGTTGTTATAACACATTTTCAGATAGTCGAGAATATTGTCCGAAGTCCAGCCAGAAACTGCATAATTCTGAACATTCCAACCCTCGCCCGTAGCTCCCAAATAAAAATTCAATCCTGTTCCATCCGGAGGCAAAAGAGCGTGGTTCGGATAATCAATTCTGCTGTCACCGAAAAATGTAACGCGGGTTTTTTCATCAGAATTTGTTTTACATGTCCATGCTTGGCCATCATAGCTCCACATAGTAAAAGGTTCAGATAAAAGTTCAAGTTGAATAGACAGGAAAATAAAGAAAAAGAATATTAAGTAATGATTGATCATTTTTTATTCCTCTACATAATATATTTGATATTTACATTTTTGATAATAATCATATGAGCCCAATGAGACAAAATCGCCATAAACATTTTTGAGTGTACATTCTTCATAATCTCCTGATTTACCGACAAAATCCTGATAGTCCGATAATTTCCCTGTATTGCATTTAAACTCACTGCCATCCGATTCGCCGGGCCTTTTTACTGAAAGAAAATCACAATAGCTATAGGAGCGCTTTAATGAGCAGGTGTCCAATAAAGTGATTCTCACTTTGATATTTTTCTTACCGTGTAAAATTTTAAAGTCTCCCTCTTTATTTATCTCAATTGTTTTTCCTTTTTCAAGTGTAGGCTTACTTCCCAGTCTAATGCAAACTCCGAAAAATCCCCATATTTGAGCGAGCCTCTCCTCCTTTGTAAGAGGTTCATGCTTTTGACAAAATAGATTAATAACAGTAGCAAAAATCGCAGATGTCAATAACAATGTTTTCATACTTGAATTCTTCAGCGGTTCATCTCTTAATTTCTTCATCGATGACCGCCTGACGCAAGCTGTACCAGTAATTTTCACCAGCCTGAACCTGAGCCGCGTCGATTCTTTCATCTCCAATTACAATTTCTTTCAGTTTAGCGGAAGCCTCGACGCCTGAAACGCAATTTACTCTAAGAGTTGCCAGTTCTTCTTTGGACAAACCGGAAATCGAACCCTGCATAGAGGAGAAAAACTCACTCATCTTTTGTGCGTTAGTCGCTTTTGATTGTGTCGCAGTAAGCGAAGGAGGAACATACTTACAAACGCTCAGGTTGAAGCTTGGAGTGGTTGAGGAAAAATCGAACGCAAACGGTACAATATGGTTCTGGTTATTCGGGTCGCATGTCGGCTTTTCCGGCACAGTCGGAGCTGAAGGAAAGAAATTGGACGGAGGTTGAACAACTTGACTGCTGTCGCTCACCCACTGTTCGATTTCCAAATCGATTTGTCTGGAATCTGCGGGAACATAACTCAATAGTTCCCCGATGGATTTCCTGATTTCCGCAGGACTTTGAGGTTCTCCAGTCGTAGAAATCTGTTGAAAGCTGTCGTTTTCCATTCCGGAGAGCATTTCTATTTCGGAATTGTTCAGGGCATAGTCGCCCGATGTAGGAAATCTACTAACGTATGCTCCATATAGCTTTTGGATTCCCACGATATCATCAAAGTTCAGACTGACATTTGCTGAGGTGAATAGTTTATTCATAACGGAATCGGGAGATGGATCAACAGAAGCGTTAGGCGACATCCTTTGAGCGCATTGCGCTTCCGTATCTCCGACATTGCAATGATCCAATCCCGCAGAATGTCCGAACGAATGAACGAGTAGCCTCAAAACCCAATCTATATCATTGGATTTTTCATTAGCAAACGTAGGATTAATCTGTGTATCCGAATGGTATATCTCATCTCCACAGGACCAAGAATATGTGCAGGAAAATCCAGTGCAGTCCGGGTCCTCAGCAGAGGCAACAAATACAGAATCGTTTAGAGATGAAAAGTAATCCTTAACTGCGCCGGAGCAATCGAACCTCAGAGGCGAAGCTGGAACCGCGCCAGAAACTACTCCGTTAAATCCGAAATTTACTTTTGCGCCACCTTGTCGAAACCATGACGTTCCTGCGTCTGTTGCGGTTTTTATCCAGTTTTTTTCATCCGGAAAAAATACGTTAGTTCCGGAGCTAATTTGAAAATTCACGATCGGGAAAATCCCTGGACGTCTTTGTCGCATGGTTTTGTCCACGAACATAAAATTGATTGCAAAAACCGTCGCAAATACTACAAAAAGGAATTTGAATTGCAAAATATTTTTTCTGAGAAATCTCATTTTCTGCCTCGCTTTATTGGATGTTTTAAGGAGTAAAATTTCCTTTCATTTTAGAGCATCGTTCTTTGATCAAATTTTGCGTCCAAGTCGGGAAATAAAAAACGGTTTCAATACTTTGCCCGTTCAGGGACGTCATGCACTTTCCAGCTATTTCTGCAGAAGGGCACGAACTGTAGGAATAGTTTGAATCGATCTGTTTGGAGCACATGCCCTGTCCGTCGGAGACGCCCGATCCGAAGTTGAAGCAAAGAGAATTCTTTTTTACAAAACAACTCCCCGCATGGATGTCTGCTATAACCGAAAAAAGAGAAACGCAAAGCACGCCGAAATAGAAAAATTTTTTCATCTAACACTCCTTTTTGAATTGTATGAATTTCAAAATCACCAGCATTTTCCTGTTGCGGCGCAAAGAATCAAAAGACACAAAGCGTCGCACCCTGCAGGGTCAGCAGGCTCGGTACTGCAAGCGTCATCTCCTTCCTCGCAGTTTTTCGTAGTATTCTGGTTCGGGTCTCCGCAACTGACTCCCTCAGTGCATTGTTTTTCTACGGAAAACGGATCGCCTTCCCAGCCCAATGCACGAAGCTTTGCGCTGACCAAATCTCCCCAAACCCGAAGACCGACGAAACTTGGATGAACTCTCATCCCATCTTTATTTGTTATTAGCGCCGGTTCAGCAAGCCACGGCTCATCAAGGAGCAACTTCAATGTAAATGCGTCCCAGACTTTAGTATATTCAACGCTTCTTCCATACATTCCGGATCGTCTGTTCTTGATATCTGCTAATAGAGGTTCAAGAAACATCATTCCAAGAGACGCCACGGTCGCGGGGTCAGCAAATATATTTGTCCACCAGATGTACCAGTTTGCAGATGCGGTAGGCGGTTCATGTTCCCATGGAAGAGTTGCTTTCGGATTGTACATCGGATAGTAATTCGTATATTTCCCGATTTTTCGCGAATTGGCTAACGTTGGGTAATGGCCAATCAACAAAACTCTTCTGCCGGTTCTTTGAAGTAAACTCACGATCCTTTCGTTGTTGTCGCGGACTTGCGCTACCGCAGACGGGAATAGCCACGGCATTGTCATCAATGCGCCTGAAACGCGACGACCGAAATCATTTCCTCCGATGTGAAACGCTACGTTTTGATGAATTTTGTACGAAGGGTAATTGGTTCTATTCAAACATGTTTTTAAATGTTTCAGCAGACCTTCCGTATCTTCCCCATTCAATCCAAAATTCTGAACGTTCCAACCATTCGCTCCCAGAAAAAAATCCATATTTCCCGGAGAATACAACTGCGCATAGTCCATCCGACTGTCTCCGTAAAACGTAACTCGAGTCTGGCTGTTGTATTTGCCGGTTGTGTTGCAATTATTTTCCTTTATCGGGCTGGAATCGGAGGGACGTTTAAAAAATGGCTGAGCATTAATCGATTGATTAAAGACCCACGCAATTGTGAAAAAGGCAAAAATAATTTTAATTTTCATAAATTTCTTCTTATTCATATACAATTTCATAATTACAGGGTTTGCCATAATAATTATCTCCAAAAGAAATATATAGAGTGTAGTAGTCCGCTGAAAAATTTAATTCACATTTTTCAAAAGTTCCTGTATTTCCGCTAATTTTGTAATTATTGATCGGGTCAGGATTATTGATGCATTTAAAATTGCTAGGATACTGCTTGTCGGTATTCCAACTTCGATTCTCTAAACAATATCCATAGTACCGATAAATCTTACAATTATCTTCCAAAAGAGTTATTTTGACACTAAACGGTTTTTGTACCGAATAGATAACAAAATGCGTTTCCTTATTTGTTTGTATTTTCTGTCCGATCTGAAGTTTTGTATAGCTCTGTATATTTGGACAACTATAATCTGGCCGATTTTGAAAATCAACAACCATATACCATAAGATCTGACGCTTGGCTTCCTTTACTTTTTCTTCATACGATGCTTGATAACTGCTCCTACTACAATGCAATACCCCTACCAAGATTAGCTTGACAAGCAAAATTGGCATATACAAATTCCGCCTAACGTATTTCATTGTCGAAACTCACGATCCTTTCGTTGTTGTCGCGGACTTGCGCTACCGCAGACGGGAATAGCCACGGCATTGTCATCAATGCGCCTGAAACGCGACGACCGAAATCATTTCCTCCGATGTGAAACGCTACGTTTTGATGAATTTTGTACGAAGGGTAATTGGTTCTATTCAAACATGTTTTTAAATGTTTCAGCAGACCTTCCGTATCTTCCCCATTCAATCCAAAATTCTGAACGTTCCAACCATTCGCTCCCAGAAAAAAATCCATATTTCCCGGAGAATACAACTGCGCATAGTCCATCCGACTGTCTCCGTAAAACGTAACTCGAGTCTGGCTGTTGTATTTGCCGGTTGTGTTGCAATTATCATTGTTAGGTCTGTTAAAAAATGGTTGAGCTCCGATTTCAAAAATACATAATGTTTGTAGAATTATCAGAAAACCTAAATTGTTTTTTTTCATTTTTATCTCCTTATGGAATATACTGTATTTCAAAAAGACACGGTTTGTCATCGCTAGTATGGGCATAGGCGTATATAAAATTGATATTTTTCGAAAAGTTTAAATCGCATTCATCAGATGTGCCTATATTTCCCACTATTTCCTTAGTTTTAGAATTTTGACCGTCTTTGCAATTAATCGGAAATTGATCATTATAAGGTGCGTCCGAAGATGCAAAGCGATTCAAATTATTGCAGTAAGAATAATTGCGAAAAAGAATACAGGAGTCCTGCAAAAATGTAATCTTGATTTTAACGGGCAATTTCTGCGGCTTTAGATAAAAATAACCAGGTTCTTTCAATTGAATTGATGTCGATGAATCGAGCTTACGATAGTAACTCGGTAGAGTATTCACACAAACATCATCTGGTTTTAGATATTGCCATAACATGTTTAAATACATTTTTTTATTATCTTCTTTTATTGTGTTTTGTTGCCGGTTGCAGGTCAAAGTCAGTCCTGTAATGAAAATAAAAAGAAATCCGGCTATCGAAACGAAAAATCGATTCAAGATATATCGCCTAACGTATTTCATTGCAAGAACTCACGAAGGCTTTAGAGGCTAACTTTGCCAAGAGAGCCGCGCACGGGCACATAACGTCCGGAAGACTTCTTCAGAAACAAAATGCACTTTTCTCCGGCTGTAAATTCAGGCATTTCGTGAACTTTCAACTTCAGACCGTTCATTTCTCCGCCGACAGTCCGCAAAATCAACGGCTCGGCATCTGAATGTCCGCGAAGTCTGTCTTCGATGACAATGCTTTGATCAGAATAAATCTTTTGCCTCCCGTATATGTCGTTAGCGAGGGTCGTATTTTTTGAAAGAACCGTTCCTTGAAAGATCAGTTCCGATTCCTGAAACACAAGATTTGCGTAATTTTTCAGAGAACTTACTGTTCGGATATCCTGTGCGCCTGTCATGCTCACATTGGAAACCACCTGAATATCCGGTTCAAGCACAAAACCTTCGTCCAGAGTTTTAATGATAGAAAGATTCGGATTAAAATCGAGAATAAATTCTGTTACCCTTCCTCCTCTGAGTTCAAAAGGACCTTTGATTGCAATTGTAGTATTGATTTCGTTTATGATATTTAGTTTTTGCCCTTTGCCGGAAATCTCGACAGCACTATCCGGATCAAGGTTGAGAGAAATGGAAGCGTATGTTCCGGCAGGAACGATTTTATTTCCTATTAACGCCACAAATCCGCTTCTTAGAGCCAAAAGATCAAATTTGTTCGTGGTATCGTTTAGAAAAAAATCTTTTCCGGAACTGTCGGCGATAGTAATGGAATGTGTGGTCAGCCAGACCTTGTCAATCGGAGAATAGACGATCACACCGGAAGGTCTTGCCTCAATCTCGGAATGGTATTTTCCTCCGTCATATTTCGCAATCTCTTTCTGCTTTGGTCTTGCGTGAAGCGTAGTTATCTTTCCAGACTCGACTTTAAAGGAAGACTGAAATTTGATTTTTTCTCCGTGAAATCTAAGAGGGTAATCATTACCTTCAATCGTAATCGAATGAGGTGAAAATTTATCGCTGTCATCAGCAAATTCAATTTCAAGAGATTCATAGTCTCCTGCCGGGAGTCCGAGATTATTCAAAAGAACTGCAAATCTTCGGTTTTTCCAAAATGCAACAACCTTTACCTGAGGAGTCGGCAAAACAATTTTGGACTTGTCTTTTCCTTTGGCTGTTATGGAAATAGGGGCAAGCGTAATCTTGTCAAATTCTCTGGCCTGTTTTTTCCCATCGACCGCAATTACCGGAAAATTTTTCAAATCCATCACAAAATGAATTAGTCCACTGCCCGTCGGAACTAAAATTGGGTCATCTTGTAGCTTGGCTCTAAAGTAGGATTCATTTTCTTTGATTATAGGAATTCCCTTTGAATCTCTCAGAACATCCTTTACTCCATTTGCAATAAATGCCGCTGCAATGTAGGGCATGGAAGATTCGGGAAAAGGACCTGCTTCACTTTTAAATAGTCCGATGCAGGAGGAAAAAAGTAGAGATGTAACTATTAGAGAAAAATAACACGGGGGGGGGGGACAATAGTTTTAGTCAATGAAATTGAGGGTCTGACGATGGCTGAATAAAGAGTAACGACATTACTTCTTCGAACATTTGGAATAATTTTAAATTTCGACACTTTGCTTCTCCTTTTCAATATTTACCTAAATGGCAAATTTTAACAAATGATTGGTAATGCTGCAAGCTTTTTTTCGTAAAAAGATAAAAATATTTATCATATGATAGAAATCGTATTTTTTTGATTTTTTAGTATATATGGATTTAGAACTGCCAATTTTCAAAAGCTAAAAGTCTTTCCGCAGAAGGTTCCCGACTGTTTGGTAGTTGTAGAAGTTTTGTCTACGATGTAGGAATAATCGCATGTGACGGAATTGAAAGTATCGATTGAACCAAACTTGTAATAAGAATTCTCAATCGTGCCTGAAATTTTTAGAGATGTTCCGTTTAGATATTTTGTAGTCCAAATTTTTTAACTTGCAAAATACCTATTCCGATAATTGGGGGAGAAATCAAGAGAAACATTTCTACTGGAGTCAATGTCCGTAAAATTGCAACGGGTTTTAACAGAAAAATTCCAAATCGAAATGAAATCGCAAGATAGTTCAAGACAGGAAGAAGTAGAAGGATCACTCCCAGCGCAATGAGTGACTTTGGTTTGAGTAGACGTTTCCTTTTTTCGGCCATGTCTAATTCCGAAAAGTCCCTTTGCTCTCTGCGCATTTATCCTTTGCTGTCACTGGCGACCATTTCGGCGAATAGAAATTCGACTCCACAATCGTATTTCCGCTTGAATTCACGCAACTTCCTACCCGAGATGTATTGCCGCAATTCACGTTTGAAAATTGGCCTACTTCGAGTTTTTTGCAGGACTGGTATGCGCTGTCCTGCGAATACCCGCGAAGATAGTTGAAACAAATCTGGTGCAGATTCACATTGCAGCTTCCGAGAAAATCTGCGGCATATATATTTCCGGTTGCCGAAAACATACAAACGATTAAAGTCAAAATTATTTTTTTCATTTGGGTCTCCATTACCAACATTTTCCTGTAAAAAAACAAATAGCGGCGATACATAATGCGTCGCAGGCAGGTGGCGGATCGTTTGTGCTGTCTCCGGCTTGAGGAGTTGTATCGTCTATGTCTTCGGGACAATTCGTGCCTTTGGTGCACGCACGGTTCATGTCGTAAGTGTCAGATGTCCAACCGAGAGCCCTCATTTTATCTCCGACAAGTTTTCCCCAGACTGCCATACCTGCCGGGTTTGGGTGAATGTGGTCAGGAAGCATCAATAACGGGTTTCCCCTGTACGGTTCGTCCAGATGACCTGGATATAAAAAAGAACTCCAGATGTGGACATGATTGATATTCATAAACGCGCTTCGTCGTTGGTACATTTCAACTATTTTCGGTTCAAGGAGCATTAAGCCGTAAGACGCGACTGTTGCGCTATCTTGAGCAAAATACATAGACCAATACAAAAAATCCGTTACCGAGCTGGAAAAACCAATGTTTGGTCTGTTTTTCCATGATCGGGAGATCGCCGGATAATGGCCGTGAAGAATCACTTTCTTTCCTCTTCTCTGGAATAAACTCAAAATTCTTTCGTTATTGTCCGCAATATCTCTGACTACAGACGGAAATTTCCACGGTTGAAGTTGAACCAGATTTCGGATATGTCCTTCCCGAAAATCATTCCCTCCAATGTGGAATGAGATGTTCTGGTGAATTTTAAAATTTGGATTTTTAAGACAGACTTTTAACCGACTCAGTAGTTCAGTAGATTTTTGGCCAGCGATCCCAAAATTCTGCACATTCCACCCTTCGTCTGAGGCGCCTAAATAGGTATCCAAATGCTGTGGTGCAAGTATTACAGATGTATACATGATGCGGCTATCACCGAATACACTGGCTCTTGTTTTATTATCATATCCTGCTGTCGTATTGCAAGATGTAATATCGAACATACTAGGCCCAACATCAAAAGGCGAGGAATACATCTGTAAGACTGGTAAAACAATTCCCACTAAAAATCCAAAAATGACGTTATTCGAATATATTGCGAAATTAAATGTTAGATTTTTAAAATCCATTGTATCCTCCTTCTTGGCATATAAAAATCGCTGAATAGTAATTTTTTTTGAATTCCTCACAAGGCTGAACGGCTATTGAGTTGATGCAGATATTCAACCCTTTTCTTGAAATATAAACGCTTTTTGACTTACAGGATCTTTTTAAAGAAAGCCTATTTTGACTTTGGCAATTTGATCCTTCTCCGGGACTATAAACATCTACATAAAAGTAATTAAGTCCGCATTGGCTGAACTTTGCAATCAGTAAGAGACTTACGATTTTTCGTGCTTCTTTACGCTCGATCAAATCTTTACGACCCGATTCTTCTTTCTCACCAAGCGGGTCGATAGCAAAACAGTTCAGCAAGAATATCAGCAAGAATACTGCATTGAAAATTAGATTAAAGTTCGATTTGTTCAAATTAAATTTTCTAAGCATACCATTCATTAAACTTTATGGCCACCCGCCATCTTGACAGATAAAAAATGGTACGTGCCACGAAGTCTTAAAAGAATCACATGACTTGGAAAAAATTGTAGCGATGCAATTGTTAAAAATTTTCTTTGTAACAAATTTGCATTTAGAATTATTTGAATGAAGTAATGTCCCTGAAAAATTATCGCACATTCGAAATTGAGTTGAAAAAAATTCCGCGTATGGAAAACTAGAATTTGTTTTTGTACATTCATTGCTTCGAGAAATATAGGCAAGCAGAGCTAACGCACGTGCCTTTTCCCGTCTCATCAATTTCGGATTACTGTCATCTGATTTTTCAAAAGCCGGATCGAGAATAATACAGGAATACATACTGGCCAGCATAATCAAAAGGTAAGATTTTCTGTTTGGATAAATCATCATAGATGACAATTTCCGGTAAGCACGCAGAGGAGCAGTAGTAACCCCGTATTATCCGGTGGAGGTTCGGCACTACTGTCGAGCACCTCGCCATCCGGCGAGACATCATCATTTATATTTGGCTGAAATCTTTGATTCACGATGGAAAAAGCACTGTTGTGCCATTGGAGTTCCCTGAGTCTATTTCCGATAACGGTTCCCCACACGTAAAGCCCGGTCGTATTTGGATGAACCGGATCAGTCATCAAAACCGGATTGGCGATATATGGTTCTCCTAAATTTTCAGCCCACGAAAAATTTCCCCACATAGGTTGATGAAGGATGTTGAAATATCGACTTCTTCTTTCTTGCATTTCCATGATCTTTGGTTCAAGAGCAAATAAACCGATGGATGCAATTGATGCATAATCGGCAAATACGGTCACCCACCATTTATAAGAACCTACGCTTGGAAGTGTAGGCGACAAATTTAGATCGCTGAAAGTGATAGTTGGAACGGTCAGCGATAAAGGAAAATTTTCTAAAAACCATTTTCTCAATTTTGACCTTGGGTCTGCGTTATAAATCAGTTGATCGCCCCACGTTCTGTTGATTTCGCTTCCGTCTAACGGATTTCCTTGCTTGCTACCTGGTGTAAATCCACTGAAATAATTTTTGCGTCCGCCAAATTTTATCGAGTTGGCTACTGTTGCGTAATGACCTGCGAGTAGCACATTTTTCCCTCTTCGATGAAATATACTCACGATTTTTTCGTTGTTGTTGGCTACCTGTGCAACCGCTGACGGAAATTTCCATGGCATTAATTTAAGCAACAAGCCAAAAACATTGGGCAGACCAAAATCGTTTCCTCCGATATGATACACAATGTTCTGGTGAATTTTGTAGTTTTGGTAATATTGCTGTCCATTGCTATATTTTAAACAACTCTTCAGGTGAGTAAGTAATCCTTCTGATGTTTCACCGCTTGATCCGAAATTCTGGACATTCCAGCCTTGCCCGCTCGCGCCCAGAAAAAAATCCATATCAGCAGGATTTTGAAAAGCATAGTCCATTCGACTATCGCCATAAAATGTAGCGCGTGTCAGATCGTTATATTGGGAACTGGTGTTGCAGAAACTGATTTGATCGCTAAATGGTTTGTCTTTATCTGGTGTGACTGGTCGTTCTGTGAAAGGTTGTGAAGTGATCCCTGCTATTGGAAACAAGGCAATAATCAGTATTATTTTTATTCCTTTTCTCATGATAGTTTCTCCTTAATATTCAAATTTAATTTCGTATTTACATGGCTTATTGCCTGACGTTGTTTCAAAATAATGAATATAAATATCGTAAATTTCTCCTGGAAAATTTAGATCACAGTCGCGATAATCTCCTGAACTACCTGAAAATGGTTCATCTTGATTAACGTAATTCCAATTTTTACAATTTAAGACACTCGACGTTGTAGAGTTTCCGATTCCATGATTCTTTCCTTGTAAACAATAACCATAGGTTCGGAAAACTTTGCATCCATCTTCCATAAGAGTAATTTTCACTTTTACGGGCTTTTTTTCAGGATATATCAAATAAGTTTTTGCAACATTATTTTGAACTGGAGTCGATACTGTGAGTTTGGTAGTTGATTGTGGGTTCGGATTCACGCATATCTGATCCGGAGTCAGAGCACTACCGTACCAAGCCCAAAAAACGCTTGGATTTTCTTTAAAAAAATCACTCGTTTTATCCTGGCTTTCACAATGCGCTTTGCCATGAAAGAAAAATATTCCGAATACACAAAATGAAAGAATATGCAGACTCGGCTTGGGGAGAGAAAATCTTTTAACGAATTCTGCGAATTTGTTCATCTATCGTTTCCTGACGAATAGAAAGCCATCTCTCAAATGCCTCTTGAAATTGACTAGGATCAATCCTGTTGTCTCCGGTCAAATGTTCTCCTAACTTTTGAAACGAATTTACGGCAAGCACGCTGTTTACTCTGGCTGTGAAAAGCTCCATGTCCGAAAGTCCGTAGATCATTCCCTTTATTGCGCTGAAAAATTGACTCATCTCTTGTGCGTTACGCGCTCTTGCTTCTTGTGGAGTTAATGTTGGAGTAGTATATTTACATTTTGTGAAATCTTCCACAGGCTGGGTGGGAGTAATTGGTAAACCAATAATCGAAGTTGTAGGTTGCGGTTGGGTTTTACATGGGGGTTTATCCGGAGATTGCCCTTCCCATGGAAACATGAATTGGTTTTGTACGTTTCCCTCTTGAACCCATTGATCTATTTCCAGATCGATCTGTTCAGGTGTTGCCTCAATAAAACCCATAAGAGAACCGATTGATTCTTTGATTTTTGCGGAATTTATACTTTCCGAACCAATAGCTTTTGCGAATTCATTCTCCGCGCCTGCCAAAAATTCCACTTCTGTCGAATTCAGGACGTAAGGGCCTGTTTTCGGGAATGGGTTGTTGAATGCGCCGTAGAGAGACTGCATTCCGGCTTTGTCGTCGGGGCTGAGTTCTGCAAGGCTTGCAAATTTGTGCATGATTGAATTTGTGTCGGGATCGGATTGCCCGTTCACGGATTTTGCAGTACAATCTTCGGGGGTGTCGCCTACCGCACATCTGGAAAGCCCTGCGACAAATCCGAATTCTTTGGCAATTCTTGCTTTCAGCTCGGTTTCAACTCGGTTTATGCGAATGTCAAAATGTAGAACTTCGTCTCCGCAACTCCAAATGAGCGCGCAGGTTTCCGACGTGCAATAGGGGTCGGGGATGGACGTAGAATAAACCGTATTCTCCAACTGGCGTAATGAGTTCTTTGTCTCGTCGCTACAATCCAACTGAGACGGACTTGCGCTTTGAGTATTTGTAGTTTGTCCGTCGTAGGAGTAGCTGAATTTGGAATCTGTGCCGTTAAACCAAAGATCTGCCGCATCTGAAATAATTTTAATCTGATTTTCAGGAGTGATTCCATATAGATTCGGATTGACCTTGAATCGGACGTATGGAAATGCATCTTTCCATTTTGTCCCCGTAAACATGAAATTTACAGTGAAAGAAAAAATACCCAATAAGACAAAAAAATATTTTGTGTTCATTTTCGGCTCCTAAGAAACAAGTGTTTCTTTATTTTGTAGCCGCCATTCATTTGGCAGAATTCGAGTCCAGCACTTGGGCGGCTTGGGCAGGTGCTGTTGCTCCTAAAGATTTACTTTTCCAAACTCGCCGCGAACGAGTCCGTATTCATTTCCGTATTTTTTCAGGAAAAGAATAGACCTTTCTCCGTTTCTAAATTCCGGCATTGAACTGATCCTGAGATTCAATCCATTTACACTTCCGCCTAACGTTCGAAGTTTGAATTCATCCGGATTTTGCAAGATCCCGCGCAACCGGTCTTCCACTCGAAGATTTACGCTTGTGTATATCCGATTTTTTCCAGCGTCATCCACTCCTGAAAATGAATTTTTTCCGGAAACACTTGCCTGAAAGATAAGTTCGGCTTCTTTGCATACGATATTTGCATTTTGCCTTAAAGAGTTTACGACTCTTAAGTCCTGTTCTGCCGTCATGCTGATACTTGAGATCACTTTTATATCCGGTTCAAGCACAAAACCGCTATCAAGCGTGTTAAAAACGGAATAATTCGGGTTAAAATCGAAAAATACTTCAGTCATCCGCCCGCCCCTTAGTTCAAAAGGCCCCTTTACGTAAGACCATTTGCAATAAATGCCGCTGCAATGTAGGGCATGGAAGATTCGGGAAAAGGACCTGCTTCACTTTTAAATAGTCCGATGCAGGAGGAAAAAAGCGATGAAAGAACTAAAATCAACACAAGAATGAGGGGATGACTTTTACGGGAAATCCAGTTTTCAGTCAATAAAAATGCGGGTTTTAGCACGACAGATTCAGCGGAAACTGCGCCACATTTGAGACAATTTAGAATTATTGTATAATTTGCCATATTCATCTTCCTTTTCAAATTACCCTAAATAGCAATTTTTAAACGGAGTGGGGGGGGGGAGGCAAGTAATTTTTCAGGAAAATTAAAAATAATTACTGTATGACAAAAATCATTATATTTGATTTTGTAATGGATTCTAGGCAGGCTCTTTCAAGGTTTTTTGATTGGCAAAAAAAAGACTCTGCATTTCTAAGGTAATGAATGTAATCGATGTGAAACTGTCGGATAGTGATCCTGTCGAAATGAGCTATTTAGTGGAATCCTCGAACTTAGAGCGGTCGGGTAAGAGGCCTGAAAATTTTTAAAAATTTACTCGATAATGTTTTCTCTTTCATTGTGAAATTTCCCACTTTCAGAATTATAGTCTAATCTACGATGAATACAGAATTAGAAACATCCCGATTCTACAAACCGGATAATTTTCCGAAAGGTTTAACCAAAAAGGTTGTTGAATCCATTTCCCATATCAAAAACGAACCCGGTTGGATGACTGAATTTCGGCTAGAAGCATTCAGGATTTTTGAAGAGAAACCCATGCCCACTTGGGGTTTTTTTCCGCAATTTCATGTGGATATAAATGATTACACTCACTATGTTGGGGCAAATCAGAAAAAGAAAAAATCCTGGGCAGAGGTCGATCCCGAGGTTTTACGCAGTTTTGAAAAGCTTGGAATTCCGGAGCACGAAAGAAAATATTTAGCCGGTATCGAGGCGATGAATGATTCGGAGACTGTTTATGCTAATGTAAAAAAAGAACTCACTGAACTTGGAATTATTTTTTGCGATATTGATACTGCGATCAGAGAATACCCGGATATAGTAAGAAAATATATCGGGACGGTTGTTACCACCGGCGACAATAAATTTTCTGCTCTGAATAGCGCAGTCTTTAGCGGTGGGTCTTTTGCATTTTGTCCCAAAGGTGTAAGGACTCCGATGCCCCTTCAGGCATATTTCAAAGTATCCGCGGCTGCATCCGGCCAGTATGAAAGAACTCTTTTGATTGCAGATGAAGGAGCAGAAATAGAATACAGTGAAGGATGCAGTTCGGTTCAGGACAATGGCACGAACTTTCACACAGCTGTCGTGGAGCTTGTTGCCCACGACTATGCAAAAATCAATTATACAACGATTCAAAATTGGAAAAAAAATATGTACAACTGGACAGTGAAAAGAGGCCTCTGTCATAAGGGCGCTCATATCACTTGGACGGATTGCAATATTGGAGCCAACACAATCAAATATCCGGGGATTGTTCTTTTGGGAGATGACTCCAAGGGAAGCGTTTTGTCTCTCGCATTTGCCGGCCACGGACAGGTCCAGGATACGGGCGCTAGAATTATTCATATTGGAAAAAATACCCGAAGTAATGTTTTAGCAAAAGGGGTTTCTTTGGACGGAGGAATCAATTCTTATAGGGGGCTAGTGAAATTCACATCCACATCGGAAAATTCTTTCAGTCATGTGAAGTGTGACGGCCTAATCATGGATGCGAAATCCTCCTCCCACGCATTTCCATATAATGATATCAGTGGTGAGCACGGCTCTCTGAATTACGAAGCGACAGTATCCAAGCTGGATGATGACCAGTTGTTTTATTTACAGACCAGAGGGCTGACTGAGGATGACGCAAAGCTTCTTGTTGTCAACGGCTTTTGTGAAAGTATAACAAAAGAACTAAATGTAGAGTATTCCGTGGAAATGACAAGGCTTATTCGGATGATCTTGGAAGACGGAAAAGTAATTGCAGAGGCACCTCCGCAACAGAGATAAATGCAAATTCTTAAAGGGTTATCCAAAAAAGAACTGGAAGAATTTTTTTTCTCTATCGGTGAAAAAAAATTTCGGGCCAATCAGTTGTATCAAGGTTTATATGTTGATAGATATGAATCCATTGACGAGTTTACGGTATTTTCCCGAGAGCTGAAAGAAAAGCTAAAAAACCTTACCGCAATCCCTTCTCTGAAACTGAAGGAGAAAATGAAATCTATTGATGGAACTGTGAAATTTATTTTCGAAGTTGAGTCGGGAAAAGAAATCGAGTCTGTCTGGATTCCATCCGGTGACACAGGCCGTAAAACAATTTGTGTTTCGTCCCAAGTGGGCTGCACATTGGCCTGTGCATTTTGCGCAACAGGGAAACTGGATTTTAGGGGTAACCTGAAATCCTGGCAGATTATCGATCAAGTTTTGCAGGTAGAGAAAATCGTAAACGATAAGGCGACTAACGTAGTTTTTATGGGAATGGGAGAGCCGATGCACAACTACTTTTCGGTCATAAAAGCAGCCCATCTCTTGCATAGCCCTGACGCATTGAATATCGGAGCCAAGCGGATCACAATTTCGACAGCAGGGGTGATTACCGGAATTGAACGCTTTGTAGAAAATCGCGAGCCTTTTAATTTTGCAATTTCCTTAAATCATCCAGATGTTCATTTGAGGAAAACTATCATGGGGATTGATGAGAAATATCCATTAGATGAGCTATTGAGCAGAGCAAGAAATTTTACGAAAACTCTCGATAGAAGAATTACTTTCGAATATGTAATGATTCCCGGAGTGAACATGGACGAGAATTCAGCCGAGAAGCTTGTGAGAATCGGAAGATCGGTAAATTGCAAAATCAATCTAATTCCATTGAATACGGAATTTAACGGCTGGAGGAGGCCAACACTCTCTGAGGTAGAGCAGTTTCAAAGTTTGCTGGAACCTGCCAAAGTACCTGTGATGGTCAGAAGGTCTGCGGGGCACGAGATATTCGGAGCCTGCGGAATGCTGTCGCTACGAACCTGATTGAGTTTTCTTTTTATATATTGTTTGGCCCAAGAAACCGAAATTGTCTGATATTCCGAATAAAGTTTCCGAGTGCCCGATTACCATAATTCCATCATCTGCCAAAATCGAATAGAAATTGCTGAATAGTCTTTTTTGTGTAGGTTTATCGAAATAGATGATGACATTTCTACAAAAAATAATATCCAACTTTTCTCGAAATGGATAAGGGGCTTCGAGAAGATTGATTTTTTTAAATTCGATCAGATTTTTTAATGATTGTGAAACTTCGTAATCGAAAAGGCCGTTTTTTTCATTGATTTTTGAAAAATATTTTTTTTTGAATTCATCCGAGACTGTCTCCAGTCGATCCGGTTTGTAAATTCCCTTTTTCGCAGTCTCAATTACGTTAGTATCGATATCGGAGGCAATAATTTTTACCTCAAAATTCCTTTTGTTTTTGAAGTATTCTTCCGCAGTAATTGCAATAGAATAAGGTTCTTCTCCCGTTGAACATGCAGAACTCCATATCCTGATTTTCTTTTGTGGTGAGTTCTGTAGGGATTTTTCTTTTGCGGGAAAAAATGTTTTGGTTAGATATTCAAAGTGGTGATTCTCTCTGAAAAAATCTGTCTTATTTGTTGTAATTTTATTAATGACTTCCAGGACTTCTTTTTCATAAAAAGATTTGTCGTTCTTTAATTTGCCAACATAATCCTTGAAATTGCTGAGAGAGTTTGCTCGGAGCCTGGAATTCAATCTGGATTGAACCATGATTTTTTTATGTGGCGGCAGAAAAATTCCTGCCTTTTCGTAAACTAAGTCTTTTATATAATTAAATTCCAGGTCTTCCAGGCCGGCCAAACTTCCAAAAAAATCATTCATAATCGATTGTTTACAATTTAATCCGGTCATACATTACGGTAAAGAAAAATCTTTTTTGTGATTTCAGGCGCTCCAAATAAATTGGATTTTAGCAGTAGTATTTATGAAAATCGGAATTATTAAACACCTAAATGCCAGACCGTTAACATACGGATTTGAAAAAATCGGAAACCATGAAATTGTTTCGGACAATCCTGCCAAGTTAGTGGAACTTTTGGTCAGTGGAAAATTGGATACTGCCCTGATCTCATCCGTTGAAGTTTTCCGGAATTCAGAAAAGCTGGCTTGTTGTGAAAGAGTAGGGGTCTCTGCAATTAAGAAAGTCAGGTCTATTGTTTTTTATAGGAATAAAGAGGAAAGCTATCCTCCGAAAACTGTACAGACCGATTCCGGTTCCAGAACTAGCGTCGCATTATTAAAGCTTCTGATCAGGATGGAAACCGGCGCCGAGGTAGATATGGTTCCCACGCCTCCTGAGAAAATTTCCGAATATCTACAAAATCATACCGGTTCACACTTATTGTTTGGGGATAACGCCCTATTGGATTTTTCAGACGATAGGAATTTTGAAAAATTTGACCTTGCTACCTGGTGGAATCGAATTACAGGCCTTCCGTTTTGCTTTGCGCTTTGGGCATTTCCTCGTAGCGCGCCAATCGAGGATTCTTTTTTTCAGGATTCGTTACGCTACGGATTGTCCAGAATACATGAAATTGTCGAGAATGAAAAAAGGTTTCCCCCGGATTTAACCAGAACATATTTGCTAGATGAACTTCATTTTGAATTGACTCCGGACGACAGGAACGCACTCCAGCTTTTCCGAAATAAGTGTGAAGAGTTTGGAATTTTATAGCTGCAAGGAGTAGGTTAGAACTGGCTCTGATTTTCCTTTTAATTCGATTTTTTTATAGTCGCTAACTTTATATTTTTCCTTGAATGAGTCGGAAAGTTGTTTGTAGCAAGCCTCGTTCATGAGTACATTTCCGTCTGGGCAGGAGGTTTCCAGTCTTGATGCGACATTGACGATGTCGCCTATCGCAGTGTAGGACACTTTTTGAAATGAGCCAATGTTTCCAATTACTGTCTGGCCTGTCGCAATTCCGATTCTTAGCCCTGCGTCTATATGGAAAATATGAAACCATTCTTCTTTTAGTTTTCGAAAAGTTTTCTGCACTTCGTATGCAGCAGTTACTGCTTTCTCCGAGTAGTTTGGTATTTCGATAGGGGCGCCGAATAGAGCCATGATATTATCACCGGAATATTTATCAACCCAGCCCCCAATCTCATGAATAATTTCCGTCATTTCAGTAAAAAATTCATTCAAAATGAAAATTACTTTATCGGGATTCAATTTTTCGCTGAACGATGTAAACCCTCTGATATCTGCAAAAAAAACAGCTATTTCCCGGCGAATCCCGTCTAGTTCTCTGGATTTTTCCGGATCTGTTACTCTGGACACAATTTCCGGGGAGACGTATTTTCCAAAAATGGCTTCGATTTTATTTTTTTCTTTAAGGGTTTTGATTTCCTGCTCGTATTGTTTTTTGATTTTACTGTTTGCTTCCAATAGTTCCTGTCTGCTCAATTCAAACATTGCATCTTGAGCCATACTTTGTTTTTCAATCTCTGTTTTTGCGTTTTCAATTTCCTGTTGAAGTATGATCTGTCGATTTTTTGACTCTTCCCAGTATAAATTTTGAATTTCCGACGCTTGAGATAATTGCATTTTTAAATCCAGGATTTCTTTTGTGTAACCGATATATTTTTTTACCAAAAGGATTAACTCTTTTTTTCTGATTGGAACTCCGATGAATTCAGCTCCAGCAGAAATACAGGCGAGTTTTGTTTTGTAGTCGGAGTTTTTTGCTAGATAGAGAATTGGGAGATGACGAAATCTTGCTTTATGCCGGAAAAAACGAACAACTTCAAAATTTTCTTTAAACAGGTTTCCTTGTATTTCGTCCAAAACACCGATGATGATAACCGCTAGGATGTTTCCGGGAAGTTTCTTTTCTGCATTTGACCTGGCAATTTCTTCAAATGAAGAAATTCTTGTTACTGTAAGTTTTAGCTCTTTCTCTAAAAGAGACGCTACATCTTTATTCTTATTTGTTCCGTTGAAAAATAGTAGATTGTCGACCATGCTTGCGTTCACTGATATGCTTGGAAATTCACGGTTAGATTTCGTAACCGTCTGGAATAACTGACCTTCTCGGAACAACAATAATGCCTTCGACGATTTTTACATAATTGTCTTCAAAGTTGAGATGGCCTTCCTTGTTTAGAAGCTTTACGCCTCTTCCAATATAACAGTCCTTGTCTATGATTGCATTTCTGATCTCGCAACCGGAACCAATTCCCACTGGAATTTTTTGTCCCATTCTGTCAAAACTTCCATACGAGTCCGCTCCCATAATTACGGAATTTTCGATGTAGCATCCGGCATCAATAACCTGCCTGACTCCGATTACCGAGCGAATGATGGTTGAATCGTTAATAATGCACCCTTCCGATAGTAGGGCTTTTGAAAGGTTTGCGCGATTGACTTTTGTCGGAGGCAAGAATCGAGCGCGGGTAAAAAATGGAGTTTCTTCAAGATAGAGATTGAATTTCGGAAAATCATCGGTGAGCATGAGGTTTGCTTCATAAAATGCTTTTATGGTTCCGATATCCTCCCAATAGCCTTCATAGATATAACCGAAAACTCTGTGGTTACTCAGAGTATGAGGAATAATTTCCTTACCAAAATCGGTTCTAGAGTGATCTTTTAATATCTCAATAAGGATCTCAGTATTAAAAATATATATCCCCATTGATGCCAAAAAATTCCCATTCGGCATTCTGTATGATTCTACATCCGAAAGGTCTTTTGGTTTTTCATAGAACTCCTTTATCATGTTACTTTCATCGATCCTCATAATCCCAAGCTCCGAAGCTCTGTCCGGAGATACGCTATTGGTCGCAATGCTGATATCTGCTTCGTGGAGTATATGATGGCGTAAAAATAATTCCAGATTCATGTTGTACAGTTGGTCTCCGGAAAGAATGATGATGTATCTTGGGGCATAATCTCTGATGTGTGGAAGGACTTTCCTTACTGCGTCCGCTGTTCCCTCAAACCACTTTACAGAAGATATGGTTTGTTCTGCCGCAATTACTTCAACAAAACCTTTATTGTGGATCGTGCTGAAATTATAAGTTCGTGCGATATGCCTGTTTAATGAGTAGGAATTAAATTGTGTTAAAACATAAATCTGATTGAATTGACTGTTAAGAGCGTTTGAAATCGGAATATCAATGAGCCTGTATTTACCTCCGAAACTTACTGCGGGTTTTGATCGCTTTTCAGTTAGCGGGAGTAGCCTTGTTCCTTTTCCCCCACCCAGGATTAGCGTAATGACTTTTTGCTCTTTCCGAAAAATATCTCCGCACTCGGAACATTGACTTCCTTCGAGATGCATCTGCTCCAAAATCCATTTCTTTTTTGCAGTATCCATAATCCTTTCTCTGGACTAAATAATTATAATCCAAAAAAAGAGTCAAAGAATTTTTTTCCGTCATTGTTTTGAGTTATGTCATCCAGTGCCCTTTCCGGATGAGGCATCAGCCCGGCGATTTTGAAATCTTTGGACGTTATTCCCGCTATGTCGTGCAACGATCCATTCGGATTAACTTTAGCGTATTTGTAAAGAACTCTGTCTTCATCTTCCAATTGTTTTAGAGTAGCATCATCTGCGAAATATGCGCCCTCTCCATGAGAAATAGGAATATTCAAAATTTCGTTTTCTTTGATATTTCTTGTTAGTGGATTATTTTTTCCACCCTTTATCAGGGAAACAGTCTTACAGATATGCTTCAGAGATTTGTTGCGTGTCAAAGCTCCCGGTAGTAGAGAGGCCTCCGTTAGAATTTGAAACCCGTTACAGATCCCCAGAACGAGCCTTCCGGACTTTGCGTGGCTAACAACCGAGTTCATTGCATTTGCAAATCTTGCCATTGCTCCACACCTTAAATAATCTCCATAGGAAAATCCTCCCGGTAGCACAACAAGGTCGAATTCCTTGCCGAAACTTTCTTTGTGCCAGATATAACTCACCTGGTGGTTGTAGCTTTTGGAAAGAGCAAGCCCTATGTCTTTATCGCAATTGGATCCTGGAAATGTAATTATGGCTGTTTTCATAATTTTTGTATTTCAAAAGTATAGGTTTCGATGACCTGATTTACAAGAAGTTTAGAACAAATTCTTTTTAAATCTTCCGTTGCTGTTTCTTTATCCGGAGAGTCCAGTTTTAATTCGATATACTTTCCTATCCGAACACCCTTTACCGAGTTTTCACCCATTTCGTTTAAAGTGTGATGAACCGTTGTTCCTTGCGGATCCAGAACGGACTCTTTTAGCGTGATATTTATTTTTCCAATAAACATGTTTTTAATATACTCTCCAATTTTTTATATTTCTCTGACAATTCATTTATGAGATTTTCCGGAAGATTCGGCGGGGGAGGGTTCTTATCCCAACCGATTTTCTCCAGATAGTTTCTTAGAATCTGTTTGTCGAAACTGGGCGGGGAAATTCCAGTTCTATAGGTTTCCAATTCCCAATACCTGGAAGAATCCGGGGTCAAGAGCTCATCGATTAACACGATCTCCCCATTCAGGAATCCGAACTCGAATTTCGTATCCGCAAGTATCAGTCCACCGGAGGAAATTTTTTTTGCAGCTTCGGTATAGATTTGAATGGATGTGTTTTTCAAAAAGTTGAATATCTCGCTTCCCGTAGAATTCTCCATTTCGATTTCGCTGATATTTTCGTCGTGCCCTGAGTCTTTTTTGATTGCGGGAGTGAAAATCGGTTCACTGAGTTTTGAGGATTCCAAAAGGCCCGGCTCAATTTCTTTGAAAGCAACTTTTCCCGTTTGCTTGTATTCCTTATAGCCGGAGCCTGAAAGGTAACCTCTTACGACACATTCGAAGTCTATCCTTTTGCATTTTCTCACAAGCACAGACCTCCCGTCAAAATAGGAGTCTTTCGAAAATTCGTTTGGAAATTTTTTCCAGTCTTTTTCCGCTATATGGTTTTTGATATTTTTGAAATACCCAAACCAAAGATTGGAAATTGAATTCAGGATTTTTCCTTTTTCCGGAACTGGTTCTTTGAATACCACATCAAATGCAGATACCCGGTCTGTCGAACATAAGAGCAGGTATTCTCCTAGATCATAAACATCCCTTACTTTTCCAATGTAATCCGGTTTCATTTTACCTCCAGTGTTATCATTGCAATATCATCCTGGAACGCATATTCACCGGGATATTCCTGAATTCCTTGTATGATGGTTTCCGCGATTTCAAGTTCTTTGTTTACAGAATTTCTGAAAACCTCTCCTAGCCTTTCCTGCCCGAATATATCCGAATTTGCCGAAATTGCTTCGGTTACTCCATCAGTATAAAAAAGCACTGTCGAATTTTCCGTTAATTGTATTTTGTGGACACTGTCCGCATCGTTCATTTCAATATTCATAATCAGATGGCCGGATCCTTTCAGGGTCGATGTCTCTTGTCCGTCGAACAGAAACGGATAAGGGTGGCCTCCATTTATGTAATCGAAAGACCCGTCCTCGTGAAAGATTCCGTAAAAAAAGGTAATCGAGTAGTCTTCCGGCAAAACTCTTTTCAGATTTGTTCTGATGTGTTTGACCCTTTCCTTAAAACTGAGATTTTCTGGAATGGCAAATAATTGCATTTTGAGCATGGCTCCGATCAGCGCAGCGGATGGCCCGTGGCCTGAACAGTCCGCTATGAATAGGTGCAGATTGTTGTAGGATGTCCAGGCATCGACAAAATCCCCACCGACGTCGCCTAACGGCTTGAAAAATGTCCTGACCTTGGAGTTTCGGAATTGGAAATTCTTTAATGGAATCAGTTCTTCTTGAACTTTTTTTGCCATTTGTAGTTCTTTGTTGTAGGCTTCATTTTGCTGAATGACGGTGTCTTGCAGAGTTTTTACTCTAGCTAATGCCTTGATTTTTGCGATTAATTCCTTTGGGTGGAAAGGCTTACTGATGAAGTCGTCCCCTCCTCGAGAAATTGCTTCTAGAAAACCAGTTTCCCGATTTACGGATGAAAGAAATATTATCGGTAAAAGCTGGAATTTTTTGTATGTCCTGATTTCGCTGCAAAGTGTGTAGCCATCTATGTCTGGTAAATTTATATCCAAAAGCAAAAGGTCAATAGGCTCGGAAAGCAATATTTTCTTGCCATCGTTCGCGGTCAGGGCTGTGAAAACCATGAATTTTGCCTTCGTCAGAAGGTGTTCCAAAATATCGATAGTAACTTTTGAGTCTTCGATGATCAGAATTTTAATTTTTTTTTCTGATTTTGTGTTCATCGATAGATGTTCTTTTTTCCGGATATTTTTTGAAAGAGGCTCATTTACTCAAGGCCCGACTCTTTTATAAATTCGATTTTATTACTCAATTTTTCCTTTCTATAGAGAATGATAAATAGTAAAATAAACAAGATATGGTATGCTGTTATATTCATCCAGAATGCAAGCCTCATATCCGGATCCATTCCTCCTTTTGAAAGTACCGAACCCGGATGATTTCCGGGGTTTTCTATCCAGCGAATCGCACCCCATGTGATTACTGAATTGAGCGCTGTAAGAATTGCCAGAAATGAGGAAAATATCCCTCGTTTTGTTCTGTCACCGATCATGCTCCTCAAAAGTAAATAGGCAGATAAGCTTAAAAATAATACCGAAAAGGACTGTAGCCTTGCGTCAGTCCAGTCCCAAAACACTCCCCAAGCGCTTTTTGCCCAGATTCTCCCGGAAAAAATAACTGCAAGAGAAAATACAAAAGAAATCTTAGCGGCTGTAACGCTTAGCAGATCGAATTTTTCCTGCTTCTTGATCAGAAATAGAATTCCGAAAAATGCAGATATGATTGGAGCATACAATGCAACCCAAGCAACGGAAACATGTAGATAAAAAATCTTATGGCTTATTCCCTGTTCAATTATTACGTTCGGGTAGTAGAGGCTGAAAAACACAGACAATGGAAAAATCAAAACAAATAGAATATAGAGAATCAAATCTATCTTGAAATTTTGGAGATGTATAAGGTTGGAAATCATTTTAGTTTTCAACTGAAATCTCCTGCAATAAAATTCCAAGCGCCGAGTAAAGAAAGACCAGGGAAACCATGATAATTACAGAGAATGCCGTGTCGCCTTTTTGGAAAATAAATTTTCTTTCTGCTTCCATCCCAAAAAGTACAATCGGGATTGAAAACGGGATAAGAAGCAATGGAAGAACCATCTCTTTTAATCTGGTGGCGAAGCTTACAATGCTTAAAGAGACACCGAGAAAAGACAGAGAGCATAGCCCAAGGGAAAAAAACAGAATATTTCCTATAAAAAAATTTAGATCAATTGAAAAAGAATCGAAGAAAAAAGAGAACATGAGAATTTCCAGAACTGCTACGAGTAAAATTGCAAAAAAGAGGACAATCGCCTTGCACAAGAAAAATACTGTTCCGGAAAGATATACTTGATTGATTCTCATTGCTCCACTTTCTCTTTCCTCCCACGCGGATTGACCGATTAGAACAAAACTTACCATGAACATGATTGCCCATTTTAGTCCCAGTAAAGAATTCAAATCCATTTTAGATGTTCTCTCTTCTGAATAGTGAAAAATGAACATCAGGCAGACCAATAGAACGAACATGGAGAATATTCCATTCTTGGCTTTTCCGATTAAAAGAATTTCTTTGCGTAAAATCTCGATAATCACTTAATTAGCTCTCCGTTTGAGAGAAAATACGTTCTGTCTTTGAACTTATTTTCAATGTTAGTTTCATGGGTAACCCAGAAAACAGATCCGTTTTTTTTGAAATCCAGTATAAATTCCAAAAAAACTTTGCGCGATTTTTCATCCAGCCCACTCGTCGGTTCATCTAGAAGCAATAGCTGAGGAGAGGACGCTATTGCGCATAAAATTCCGGCTTTTTGTTTCATCCCTCTGGAAAATGTACAAACCGGATCCTTTACGCGTTTTTTTAAATTGAAAAGTTCCAGATAGCTTTCTAGGTTTTTGCCCTGAGTTTTTTTTCCGCTTATTGCAGAAAAATACCTGAGATTTTCCTCCAGGCTGAGAGAAGAATATAGTCCCAGTTCGTGGCCGAAATACCCGACTCTTAGACTTTCATCAGTCTGAAAAAAACCGGAATTGAATTTGTGGTGAAAAATTAATTTCAAAAGGGTGGATTTTCCGCTGCCGTTATCCCCGCATAACAAAACGATTTCATTCTGAAAAATTTCAATGGATATGTCTTTTAAAATTTTTTTATATCCGATACTATAATTGAGGCCTTTGCAGGAAAGTATCAAATTCTGCTGTATTTGAGTAAGCGCTTTTTTCAAAATGGATGAAACTGGATCTTAAGGACTATTTTATTTTCCATGCGTTATTATCAATTTCTATTTTTCTTAATTTTGCTTGTGAGCGAAGCAAGCACCCAGACTACGATTGCCGGAAAGCAGTACAAGGATTTGCTATGGGGAAAAGAGGAGGAATTCGATACCGGTGATTTCCCGGATGGCTCTTTCTCCCGCACACCGGACGATTTTATTATTACTTTCGGAAAATTGTGGAAGGGGGCGCCTCCGAAATCAGCGGTTTCCTTTCTATACAAGAATGAAAAAATCGAGAATTCAGGGGAATTTAACAACAAAGCAGTTGGAATGATGCAAGATAAGGACCCCCAGAAAAAAAAAGAAGCCCTGGAAATGTTCGAAGCCGGTGTAAAGTCTGATCCTCATTTTTTTCCTTTCCGGTACAATCTGGGAAGAGTTTACGGGATAGGTCAAAGATATGAAAAAGCCAAAAGAGAGTTTGAATTTGCAAGTTTCGAAGTTCCGGATTTTTACAAAATCTACATTCATCTCGGCCGACTTTTAGAAGTAACCAATGAGCCTGATAGCGCGGTTGCGATGTACAAAAAAGCAGTCCCGCTGAATAAAATGAATACCGAGGCGCTGATTTTGTTAGCAGAACATTTTTTGAATGCAAAACTTCGAAACCGGGCGTTGCTATATTTAAGGGCTGCCCTGAAAATCGACGAAGAAAATCCGAATGCAAAGATGGGGCTTGCTCGATTGGAATTGAATTCGAAAAAGTATATGAACGCATACAAGATATTCAAAAAGACAGAACTTTTTGATTCGGCCGGAAAAAGAAAAGAGTACGATAAAAAATTTCATTTTTATTTTGCGGAAACCGCATCTCTGGTCGGAGATTATATTACTGCTGAGAACCAATATAGTGAACTTTTGAAATACCCGAACGACCCATTCTTTGGAAGTTTTTCCTATAAAATCGTTGAGAGAAGAAGAGACATTGCGTCCAAATTTGCTACCATCAAGAAGTCAGAATTAGAATAGTTACATTTTCCATTTGTAGGTTCCCGTTTTTCGGAGGTTCTTTCCAAAATTATTGTTTACAGGAAATAAATATCCATCGAGGATTTGACATTCAAGGAGAATTTAAACTGCATGAAGAGAAAGAGTTTTATTTTAGCAATTGGCCTGGTGTCGGCTTTCCTATTTATCGGTTGCGGCCCGAAAGTTGAGAATGAATTAAAATACTGGGAAAATCATAAAAAGGACATGGCAGAAGCAAAGGAAAAATATCCTAATTTTGCAAAAGTTATCGATGCAAGATTTGCTGTCGCCGAAAAAATGTTCAATGACGCAAATGCCCTAAAAGGCGAAGAGCAAGCAAAAGCTCTCAAAGCAGCCAATGAAAAACTGGATGAGGTTGTCGGTCAATTTTCTCAGATCAAATACAAAACTGAGGGCGTAGAAAAATCCTTAAAAAAACTAAATGATTTAAAACTGACTGAGCCTGCTCATTCAAATCGCAATAAAGCAAGCGCTGCTGCTAATGGCGGATTATCCGAAGTTGCAACAAGCATATCCAAAGCTACTCCTGCTACGGAAGAAGAGGCTTTAAAGGTTACAAAAGATGCAATCTCTAAATTGATCAGCCTTCAGGGAGATGTGGACAGAGCAGTGAGTGCTGCAAAACCTGCCCCTGCGCCAAAAAAGAAAAAGTAGTTTTATAAAATCAGAGTTCCGGCCTAAAAACCGGGACTTCTGTCAAATCGAGTAGTATTTCCTATTGTAATACAGAAGAGGCCTTTTGTCGGGGCTAGTTCCTGAGGTTAAGACTCTTCCCATTACAATTGAGTGATCTCCACCATCCAGAAAATTTTCAACTTTACATTCCAGATACGCTAGGCAGCCATTCAAAATTGGAGATTTGGATACCTTTTGGATGAATCCGTTTTGGACAACCAACTCGTTTTTGTCCAATGTATGCTTGGAGAAAGAATTGGACAGATTCTCTTGCGATTTTTCCAGGATATTTACTGCGAAATATCCGTTTTCTCGGATTTTATCGTGGCTGGCAACTGATTTTTGGAGACAGATTAAGATTAAAGGAGGCTCTAGGGACAAAGAGGAAAAACTACTCACAGTAATTCCTCCAAACTTTTCTCCGTCCGGGTAGGTGATTATAGTTACACCGGAGGCAAATTGGCCAAGAGCATTTTTAAAGTCATCTTTTGATGTTTCCATTTTTTGAAAGAAAATTATTTGACCCAAAGAAAGAAAGATTTATTTTAGAAAACTTCTATTTTTTTATTGAATTTTTTTGTAGTGAGTCTAATATACAACTAGAAGTGACAATAATATGAAAAATCTGACAAAACACAGACGAAAAATCCTGGAATCTATGAAAAATCGAAAGGACCATCCTACAGCGAGAATGGTTTTTGACACTGTAAAGGAAGAAACGGATCGTATAAGTTTTGCCACTGTTTACAACACTCTTGAGTATCTGGTAGACCATGGTTATGTGAAGAGACTAAATATTGATTCAGACTCCTGTCGGTACGATGCTTGTTTGGACAACCATGCCCACCTATTATGCAATGAGTGCGGGTGTGTCATAGATGTTCCTCCATTGAACATTGCAGAATCGATTCGGTTTGAGGATTACGATTTTTTTCCGGAAGAAGTCACAATATCCGTTACTGGCACATGCGGTTACTGCAAATCCCCTTAATGTATGGGGATTATTCACGAATTAGACACATCTCTGGTTAACAAAATCGCGGCAGGTGAGGTAATCGAATCCTCATTTTCTGTTGTGAAAGAATTGGTTGAGAATTCGCTCGATGCTTTGTCAACTCAGATCGAAGTGGAAACAGTCCACGGTGGGATCGACAAGATTGTTGTCTCAGATAATGGCTTAGGTATTGATGAAGACGATATTGAGCTTGCATTTCGAAGGCACGCCACCAGCAAAATCCAAAATTTAAACGACCTAGAAGCAATTCAAACTTTCGGTTTTCGGGGAGAGGCTCTGTCGTCTATCGCATCAGTTTCCAAAATCTGCCTTACGACGGGGAAAAAAGAAGGAATCGAATCTATTCAGGTAAAGTCCGAAAAAGGAATTATCAGCTCCAGAAAGATGGTTAGCGGTAGAAAAGGCACAACCATTGAAGTTTCGGATCTGTTCTTCAATACGCCGGTGAGACGAAAATTCATCAAATCTGAAAAAAGCGAAGATAAAAAGATTAAAGACAAAATCATTTCGGCAGCGCTAAGCAGGCACGATGTAAGTTTTCGATTTATTCAGGACGGAAAAGAGATATTCAGGCTTTCCCCTGAAGACAGAAAAGAAAGAATCATTTCTGTTTTTGGTGAAAATTTCAGAGATCATTTACTGGAAGTGAATTCGGAAAAAAACGGAATATCCGTTACCGGCTTCATTTCGGATCCGGATTTTTACAGGTCAAACAGAATGGGGCAATATACTTTTGTAAACGGTAGAGCAGTCGAAATAAAATACGCTTCTTTTCTTTTAAAAAAATCCTATGATGAACTTCTTCCGGGTGGGGCGCATCCGTGGTGCTTTTTGTTTTTTGAGATTGATCCATCCAGAGTGGATGTGAATGTGCACCCGGCAAAAAAGGAATTAAGATTTTTGGATGAGGATGCTTTTCATTCTATATTTTTATATTCGATCGGTTCCGTGCTTCGTTCCAAAACTCCGGTGAGTTTTCTGGAATTGAAAAAGAGGCTTCAAACACCGTTAAAATTCGAGAGGAGTGAAGTCGATACTTCGAGTGGTTCCGGGCAGATTGCTTTCGGAGATTCATTTCAACCGAAGCCAGTATTGCAAAAAGGATTCGAATTAGAAAATGTAGGGCATGGAAGGTATGAAGAGAATTTTTCCGTTGAGAAAAAAAGAACTGAATTTATTCCAAAGAGGCACTTCGGGCTTTTGTTCGATACGTTTATTTTGGCCGAAGGACACGATGGACTTTACATAATCGACCAGCATACAGCTCATGAAAGAATCCGATATGAAGAAATTTTACGGAAATTCACTGAAAATATTTCCACACAAAGCCTTTTAACCCCGATCCGTCTCGATTTATCAATCATTGAGGCAGAAGAGGTCGTTGAGAAAGGAGCCGAGCTTGAATCTGTCGGCTTTCGTCTGGATGATCTGGGTGGAGGAACCGTTCTTGTAAGGGAGGTTCCGGATTTCATTGACTCCGGCTCGGAAAAGGAAATCATTCTGGATTTTTTAAACAAAACAAAAGATCTTTCAGAAGAAAAACAGCTATTTGATGAATTGGCGAAATCGATCGCTTGCCGTCATGCAATTAAAAAAGGAGATCAGCTTTCAGATCATTTGATAGGAGAGATTCTAAATCGACTGAGCTACTGCGAAAACCCTTCGCGGTGCCCTCATGGAAGGCCAACACTGGTTAAGCTCACCAGAGATGATCTGGAAAGGATGTTCCACAGAAAGTAGAAAAAAAAAATCTTTGATGAATTTCTGAATTAGAAATCGTCAAATCCCTTAAGGTTTCGGATAGGACACTGCAAGGGTGTAGCGTTTGGAGGGTTTATGCGAGTCGATCAATTTCATTTTGAGAAAACAAGAGGTTGGGATAAGGAACTAAAATCGGAAATTTCGGATAGCGCTCAATTAGTACTGGTTTTTGGAGATGCCAATCTATTAAAGGGCGAATGCCTAACTGTAGATTTGAAAAAACTTTTTCCAAAAGCGAAATTTTTCGGTTGTTCCACTGCCGGTGAAATAGTGGGTATCAAAGTTTATGATGATACTTTAGTGGCTACTGCAATTCAATTTGATTATACTTCTGTAATTGGCTCAAAAGTTCAACTGGATGATTTTCCCGACAGTTATTCCGCAGGAAAGAAACTTTTGGAGCAAATTCCATTGGAAGGCCTTGCGCATTTATTCGTTTTATCGGATGGGCTTAAGGTGAATGGTACGGAATTAGTCAGGGGATTATCTGAAAAGATTCCAAAGGGAGTAACTATTACCGGGGGCCTTGCCGGAGATGGAGATCGATTTCGGGAAACATTTGTTACCTGGGGGGAGGAAACCTTAACAAATTCCATCGTAGCAATCGGATTCTATGGAAATAAAATTAAAATTGGCTATGCATCTCTCGGAGGCTGGGATACTTTCGGACCTCAGAGGCTTATTACAAAATCGAATGGAAATGTGCTCTATGAAATGGATGGACAATCAGCTCTTGAATTGTATAAAAAATATTTGGGAGAACATGCTACCGGACTGCCTGCGACAGGTTTACTTTTTCCTCTCAGTTTGAAACTAAAAGATAATGATAACCCGGTTGTTCGGACTATTCTTGCTGTTGATGAAAGCGCGCAGTCAATGACTTTTGCCGGTGATATTCCTCAAGGTTCTTATGCTAGCCTGATGAAAGCCAATTTTGATCGATTGATTGATGGCGCAGAGGGGGCGGCAAAAACAAGCTATCAGGCGATTGGAAGTATTGCGCCTGATTTCGCTATTCTAATCAGTTGTGTAGGAAGAAAGCTTGTATTGAAGCAGAGAATTGAGGAAGAAGTAGAAAGTGTTAGAGCCGTTTTGGGCGAAAGGGCAATTCTCTCCGGTTTTTATTCTTATGGAGAAATTTCCCCTTTTACGCCTAACGCACGTTGTGAGTTGCACAACCAGACTATGACCATTACGGCGTTTGTGGAAGAATAGCGAATCGAAAAATGCACGTATTATTGGCTAGACAGCTTAGAAAATTTTTTAAAGATTCTGAAATTCCAAAGGAGATGGAAGGATTTTTAGAATCCATAAACAATGCCTATAATCAATTTGATGATGATCGGTTGATGCTGGAAAGGTCTTTGGAGCTGAGTTCCCAGGAACTACTTCAGGTAAACTCTGAGTTAAGGTCATTATTTTCAGCGTTAGACGATATTCTAATTGTTCTGGATAAAAACGGATTTGTATTGAAACTGATCGAAACAAATGCCTCAAAACGAAAAGAATTTTTTGGATTTACCATCGGGAAAAATACTTCCGAAATTTTTAAAAGCGATCCGAATCTAAATATTCTAGAAAAAATTAATTTAGCTTTTGAAACCGGAATACCTACAACTTCTGAATGTATGTTTGAATATGACGGAAAGAATTTTGTATTTCAGATTCTTTTTTCCCCGCTATCCGTAGAAAAGATCATGATGATTATACGAGATATTACGAAAAAGAAAGAAGCAGAATTTGCGATAATAGAGTCAGAAAAAAAATATCGGGAGGTGATTGAAAATGCAACAGATATCATTTTTACGATTAACCGAAGCGGAAAATTTCTCTATGCAAATCGAGCGGCTTTAGTTAGTTCAGGCTATTCCATTGAGGAATTGCAAAAGGTTACTTATCTAGACTTGATTTTACCGTCTTTTAGAAATTCAGTTCAAAGAACTTACCATCGTCAATTTCTGCAGGCAAAAAATACCACATATCTAGAATTTCCTTTTTGGGATAAAAACAAAACTGTGAAATGGTTTGCGCAAAATGCTACTTTAATCGTAGAATCCGGAAGAATTATTGGGTTTCAAGTAATTGCAAGGGATATAACCGACAGAAGAAAAGCTGAAGCTCAGGTAAATGACCTTGTAAATCTTATCGATCATGCAAGAGATGCGATTATCGTAGCTCATGATGATGGAAAAATAGTGTACTGGAATCGAAGCGCTGAGCGTTTGTACGGATGGAATTCTAGTGAAGCAAAAAATATGCAATTGAGAGATCTTGTTCATGAGAAGAGTCGCTCCAGATTTTTTTTAGCGGAGAAGGAAATCATTCAGAATGGGGAGTGGGTAGGCGAGATATATCAAAAGACAAAATTCTTAAAAGAGATCATTGTGGAAAGTAGGTGGACTCTTCAATTGAATACCGGAAATGGAAGCAAGTCGATCTTATGCATCAACACGGATGTGACAGATAAAAAAAATATTGAAATCCAATTGTTAAGATCTCAAAGATTGGATAGTTTAGGGAAGCTTGCCAGCGGCATTGCTCATGATTTGAATAATGTTCTCGCTCCGATCATGGTATCAATCGAGTTGCTTTTAAGGAAAATCACTGATCCAAATCAGGTTAGATTAATTAAAAGCCTCGAATCGGCCGCTGAGAGAGGGAAGGATATAGTGAAACAGGTGTTAACCTTTTCTCGCGGATTTGGTGGTGAAAAAACAAATATCCAGCCAGGTCAGATTATTAGTGAAATTGAAAAAATTACAAAAGATACTTTTTCAAAAAATGTAATTGTAAGTTTTGAAGAAGAAAAATCGAATCTGAGCATAGAAGCAGATCCAACGCAAATCCAACAGGTTCTTCTAAATCTAATTGTAAACGCAAAGGATGCATTAATATCGGGTGGAAGAATCAAGGTTAAGCTGCATTCCTTTTTGGTGGATGAAAATTTTGCAAATAATAATATCGATGCAAAACTTGGAAGTTATATTGTATTTTCTGTTTCAGATAGTGGTAGCGGGATATCTGTGGAAATATTGGATAAGATTTTTGAGCCGTTTTTTACAACGAAGGAAATTGGAAAGGGGACAGGCCTCGGTTTATCGACTGCAATTTCCATCGTAAAGTCACATGGCGGATTTATAACAGTTCATAGTGAATTAGGCGTTGGAACAGAATTCAAAGTCTATTTGCCTGCATTCAGCGAATTTCGACCCGTTCAGGTTTCTAAAAATGAAAATGAGTTTTGGGGCAATGGTGAGTTGATTTTACTAATTGATGATGAAAAAGCCATTCTATCCATCGTTCAAGATATTTTGGAATCAAAGGGATATAAAGTAGTTACTGCAAATAATGGACGGGAGGGGATCGATATTTTTAAAAAGTTCAATGAGAAAATTAGCCTGGTGATAACAGATATAATGATGCCTCACGGAGATGGAATATCTTTCATAAGGCATTTGCGAAATGATGATCAAGATATTCGTATTATTGGATCCAGTGGATTGGGTTATGATTCCTATTCAAAAGAATTGAAAAATCTTCAAATTGATACTTTTTTGCAGAAACCTTATTCTGCAAATGCGCTTCTGAAAGCAGTTAATTCTTCATTAAATAAGAGCATGTCCTAAAACTATCACTAAAACTCGTCCTGCCACTGCGCAGATCGGCAGGTTAAAAAGCAGGATTCAAAATCCTTGCGTGTGCATATGCTTTTTGAAAATTAAGAGAGAAGATCTGATTCCGAAAAGAATAAGAGCAATTCCTGCCAACTCAAATCCGCCCGGCCATTCCTTTTTTGCAATGTAAATATAAGTTAGCCCGAACACGGTTTCCAGGATTGTCAATTGTCCTGAAATCGATATCGGAAGAGCCTTGGATGCTTTATTCCAGAGAATCCCGGCCAGAAAAGAAGGGAAAATCGCAAGAATTAGAAAGTGAATGAGGGAAGATTCTCTTTTCAGGGTGGCGCATAACGTATCCAATCTATGTTGGTCTGAAAATAAGAAAAAGGGTATTGCGAAAAGAAGCGTAGTCATAAGTGTCGTGGCGCCTGTTGCGTTTGCCCACTCCATCGAAGAAATCTGTCTATGAGTTTTCAGAAAATTTGTATTGGCAACTCCAAACCATGTCCAGAGGATTACGGCTCCAAAAAGACACAAATACCCCAGGACTGAAATGTTGATTTCCGAATGAAGTATCCCGGTTCTTGCGACATTCACCACCAGAAGCCCAGCTAAAATATAAAACAATGGCATGGCAATCTTTTTCACGGGAATGTATTTTTCGCTCAGATTTCCGAAATAGGTGACTGTCAGAGGAAGGATTCCGATAATTACAATGGCAATTTCTTCACCGGCAAGCCTCATCCCAATAACTAGCAGTATATAGTAAAAAATGTTACTGGATAACGCAAATAGAACAGATGTGAAAAAAATCTTCTTAGTATGAAATATTTTTTTTCCGTTTAGAACGAAGAAAAATGAGGAAATGATTCCATAGATTGCGTATCTGAAAAAAACTATTTCAACGGGGGAGAAAAACGAGAGATAAACGGGAGTGACGTAAGCTACTGCCCATGCTGCGCAGGCTAGAATCGCATAAATAACTCCGAGTGTTGTCTGATTCATTTGCCTTCAAAAATCAAATTTCAAAAGTATCGCCTGGTTCCGGCATGAAGCAATTGACCCTAGATGCCTTCAGTAAATTGGAAATTTCTTTTGTTTGGTTTCTTCTGACGTCTCTATTTATATGGACAATCGCAAGATTTTTTATATCCAGACTTTCCGAATTTTTGATAGCGTTGGAAATCGATCCATGCCCTAGAATTTTTCTATCAAGTAGATAAGTTTCGTGGACTAAAAGATCCAGACCGGAAAATAACTTCAAAGACTTTTCAGTGAAGTCACCGTCTCCGCTAAATGCGAATGATTTTGGTTTTCCATTTTCCCTTGTATCCAATCTAATGGCCAGATTTTTTCTGGAGTGGTTTGTTTCGGCAAGAGTGATTTTGAAATCCGCAATGTCAAATGACGCATCCGAATTCAAAAAATTGATTTTAAAGTGTGGTTTTTTTAACGTTCCTGGAGACGGTGGTTCGCCTATCTTATCAGAGAAATTTCCTTCATAATCCCAAAAAACTCCGGGATAAGCTTCCTCAAGCAAATTTTTTACAAATTCTTCTGTGCCGATTTGTCCGAGAATCGTTAGTTCTTTTTTTCTGTTATCTTCCCACCATCTGGTCATAAGAGATGGAAGTCCAAAAATATGATCCGCATGCCAATGGGTGAAGTATATGTAATCAATCGAGTTCGCATCGGGAAAAGTTTGCCAAATTTTTTGAACGCACGAATAGCCGCAATCGATTAGAAGATTTTTACCTCCTGATTCGCAAGCCATGCTTATGTTCGGGAGATCGTAGTCAAAAGCTTCACCGACACCTAAAAAATAAATTTTCATGGATTCTTTTTTTCACTCCCAAGCCATACAATTAGTCCGCCGAATACGTATGTCCAGATAAAAATATTCATGGAGAACGCCATTCCGAATTTGTCTGCTAAAAAACCCGATATGATCGGAGTGGTAAAGGCACCGAGCTCCGCACCCATGATTCCAAATCCTGTGGCCCTTGCGGAAAGCTCTGCAGAGACAGAGTCAGTCATCCACGCGAGAATTGTGGGGTAAAGCCCGGTGATAAAAAAACCGGCAAGAGCTATCATGTAAAATGAAGATTGCACATCTTTCGCTAATAGAACTCCATACCACAATAGTCCTGATAGGGAATAGAAAAGAGTGATTGTTAGCCTTCTTCCAATCATGTCTCCGATTTTTCCGCTGAGTATAGAGCCGATAGTTCCAGGCAAGAACATAAGGGCAGTCAGTCCACCGGCAACAACAAGAGAAAAACCTTTTACTTCACTGAAATATTTCGGAGTAAAGGTTGATATGGACCAGAGTCCGAAATTGGCTACAAATTGGAGCGAGAAGATTATCCAAACATTTCTGTTTTTTAGGATTTCCGAGAAGCTGTGGTTGTTGCCGCTGTTTCCGGTTTCTTGAAATGCGGCTCTTTCATGCATCGGTATTTCCGGCATGAAAAAATAAGTTAGAATTGCAGCGAGTATTGTCGGGATGAGCATCCATTGCCATGGAGAGCGCCAGTCGCTGGATACTGCCTCTACGCGGGAGCCTGTGAACACTGCAACTAACGCATCGGAGAAATTCCAGGCGAGGAGTCCTACTGCGGTTGCAAAAAGAATTCCAGCAAATGAGCCTAACGTCCAACCGGTTGAGAAAATTGCCGAGGCAAATGCTCTTTTTGATCTGGGAAAAACGGACGTGACATATCCCACTGCGCTGGAATAGTATGCTCCTTCAAATAGCCCTGTAGTTGCGCGCACAACAAGCAGTCCAATTACTCCCCCGGCAAGCCCCGTGAAAAAAGTGGATATCCCGAAAAATAGAATAGAAAATGCGATGATTTTTTTTGATCCGTATTTATCTGCTAGATAGCCTCCTGGAATTGGAGATATGGAGTATCCAATAAAAAATGCGGATGTCAGTAGCCCAATGTCCGTGTTGGAAAGATGGAATTCTTTTTGCAAAAGCGGAAGTAGAGGGCTTAATAATTGCCTGTCCGCAAAATTGATAAACCATCCTAGCCATGCAAAAAACAGAACTCGATAGGCTCTTTTGTCGGTTTCCATAATACCTCTTCGGAATCTGTTTTAGTAAAGAATTCTAGTTTTAATGCTCAACGGGTGCTGTTTTAGTTTTTCCTTGACTGTGTCGCCTAACGCTTTATCGATTTCCATAATCAGATAACCGATTTCGGCAGAAGTACTCAAATATTGGGAAAGAATATTCCCTCCAAGATCGCTAACTATACTGTTAATATCTCTTAAAAATCCCGGTTGGTTTTTGTGCACATTTAAAATTCTATAATTTTCCTTTTGAGTAGGGAGTTCTACATTTGGAAAATTCACTGCAAAAGAAGTTGAGCCGTTATTGACGTATTTAATCAGCTTTGTAGCAACTTCTATTCCGATATTCTTTTGAGCTTCCTCAGTGCTTCCCCCGATATGCGGGGTTAAGATTACGTTCGGAAGATTTTGGAGCGGAGTAGCAAATGGGTCTTTGTTGGATTTTGGCTCAACAGGGAAAACATCAACCGCGGCTCCAGCCAGATGGCCGGATTTGAGGGCGTCAACTAACGCATCAATTTCAACCACTCTTCCTCTGGAAGCATTTATTAGATAAGATCCTTTCTTTAGAGTTTGGATTTCTTTTCTACCTACTAAATTCATCGTATCCGGTGTTTCCGGAACGTGGAATGTCAGAAAGTCGGAAACTTTTAAAAGTTCTTCGTAGCTCGAGCAACTGATCGCATTTCCAAGAGGGAGTTTTGTCTGGATGTCGTAGAAATACACTTTCATGCCCAAAGATTCCGCAAGCACGGAAACTTGAGAACCGATGTGTCCGTATCCAACTATCCCTAAAGACTTTCCTCTGACTTCAAAGCACCCATCAGCTATTTTTGTCCATTTTCCTATATGCGCATCACGGGAACTGTCGAATATTTTTCTCGCAAGAAAAATGATTTCTGCGATTATTAGTTCTGCAACACTTCTGGTATTGCTATAGGGAGCGTTAAAAACCGGAATTCCTTTTTTCTCGCACTCAATTGTATCTACCTGATTTGTGCCGATGCAGTAGCATCCGATCGAGAGAAGTTTATTCGCGTTGTCGAGTGCTTTTTTTGTGACATTTGTTTTGCTTCGAATCCCCAGAATATGGACGTTTTCGATCGCTTTGGCCAATTCATCTTCGTTCAGCGCATCTTTCAAGAGTGTAACGCTAAATCCGTCGTTTTGAAACATCCGAAATGCGTTCTCGTGAATGTTCTCCAGAAGTAGTACTTTAATCTTGTCTTTGGGAAAGGATACCATAATGATACAAATCTTTTAGGCTTGGCAATTCTGAAAATAGAATTTTTGTATTTATGAAATAATTCTCTGATTTATTTTGGCATATATATGGAAAATCTGAAACTAGCCACAATTTATTTTTTTATATCTTTTCATTTTCTTATGTCCTGCTCTTCTCTAAAGGTGATTCGAGAGCCGATTTTGGAAAGAACTACAGTTATTTCAGAACCTGTTTGCTTTTCTTTTTTTTCATTCTGTAGGGAAGGATCGTCGAATAGCGTGATAATTCGGGGAATAGTGGAGAACGATTCGGGCGCGAAAAAATATTCTTTAGAATACCATTTGAAAACGTTCGAAGTGGAATTTCCACTAGGAGTCTCGCTCGGCATCGATGGCCAGTACCACAATCTAAAAAAAATTTCCACTGAATATTCGGAATATGTAATGATTGGATCGGAGCTGAGCCAGGAAATTCTGGACAAAATTTTGAACTCAAAAAAAATCTCACTTAGCTATTCCAACAGAAAAGAGACCAAGAATATAGATTTTTCATCCGGTGAACACAAGAAATTTATTAAGAATATCCAGAATGTAAAAGATTCTCTTTCTTCGGCAGAAAAGTTGAACATTCTCAAATAGGTATGCCTCTCACTTTTCCTGTCAGCCCAGAAAAACAGAAAAAGCTTGAGGATAGGATGCTGAATCTGAAAGTCCTTGAGTCCGACCTTGAGGAGAAATTCGTTAAGAGTGGGGGGCGCGGAGGCCAAAACGTAAATAAGGTTTCGACAGCTGTCATGCTTTTTCACAATCCGACCGGAATTGAGGTGAAGTGTTCCGTCTATCGTACGCAAGGGTTGAACCGTTACAAAGCCAGATCGATCTTATGCGATAAAATCGAACAAAAGCACCGTTTGGATGACGGATCGCAAAATCCAACGCAGGAAAAAATCCGAAAAGCCAAATTGAATAGATCTCGGAAGCAAAAGGCCAAAAAAGAAATTTTGCAAGAATTGAGACTCAAGGATTTGGAAGCCGGCCTGATTTTGGATGAGGATTCATCCTTTAGAAAAGAAACTGAATCGTAAACCTGCTTTTCGGATTTGCCGTTGGGAATAATTTACCAAATGGTTGGAATTTTTCTGTAGGAGTAAATGGCTTTTCTTTTGGATGAGCTTCAATGAGTTCATTTTGCATGTTGCAACGATGACCCGATTTGCCGGGTATTTATGTTTCCAGGCTAATCGGATACTCTCAAGCCAGATTTCATCTGTGACAGGGACGCTTTCGATAAATCCTGTATCTTCCAATTTACGAGGAAATTCTAAAAGGCGCGATTTTCATTTTGATTTGGACGTGACCATAGTCTTGCTTTAGTCACAATTATTTTATCGTTGAGCAGTAGTTGAAGCCACAATACTCTTAAAATATCTCTATACGATTTCGTCCGTTTCTTTTTGCATGGTATAGAGCATTGTCCGCATTCTGGATGCCTTTTTCTAGGTCAAAATGAGTATCTATCCAAACTGAAATTCCTACGCTGAGAGTTGTTTGAACTATCTTTCCGTTGACATCAATGACTTCCTTGTTAAAAGCGTTTTGTAGACGTTTTACTACGTTGGTCGCTTGATCATTGTTTAATCCCGTAAAAAGCAAAATAAATTCCTCTCCACCATATCGTGCAATCAAATCATGATCGCGTAAACTTTTTTTCGCTACATCTGCGAATTTTTTTAGGACTATATCCCCAGTGGTGTGCCCATAAGTATCGTTAATCATCTTGAAATGATCCAGGTCGATCATTGCTATTGTAACAGCTGAATTGTCCCGGATTGCTTTTTTGATAATCGATTCGGAGGCGAGGTAAAAAGCTCGCCTATTCAAAAGCCCTGTTAGTGCGTCGGTTGCAGCCTGTTTTCTTAATTGCTGTTGCAATTTTTCCGTAGTCATGATGATCATGCCCACGGTTAGAGAAATGGTAAATAGTATCTGAGTAAAAAAAGTAAGCGAGTCTATGAATCGGAAAGAGTAAATTTCTCGCGGGGGGTCAATGAGCGACCAAATGATTCTGCTTGTCCAGACAAGGCCCATTAGCCCGAATGTAACGGCCATAAATCCACGGATAAGTGTAAATTCAGAAAAGCGCTGAATTAGGACATAAAATGCGATGTATGAAATCAATGCCACACCTAATGAGCCAACAACAACTCTCCAGAGTTTTGGATTCTCACCCGCACTATCTCCAAAAAACATGGATATAGTAAGAATTATATATAGGATAATGGAAAGTGAGGAAGGAATCGGTTTTGATTCCTCAAATTCGCACAGCCCTCTGTAATACAAATAGTATCCGACCCAGCCGATTGAAGTCCCGACAACTGCCAGAGTCGTAAATGGAAAAATCGTCGTATAAATTGTAAGCAAGACAAAGCTGAACGCCATAACTGATCCACCGATAGCCCAGTTCTTGGTTCCATCGAGAGATTGATTTAGTTTCCAAGTTATGAATAATGTAATTGAACTAATTAGAAGTGTGGATGCTTGAACATAATTTAGTGTCTTCGGATCCATGATTTCATAGATTTAAGCAAACTTAACTTTTTTCGTAAACCACAAAATCAACTTTCTGGGAAGCCATTTTACAATAACTGAGTATATTTTTATGGGAAGCCCGTAAATGGAGAATGTTTTTCCCTTTTTTGCATCTTTCAGAGCTAGTCTGACTACTTCCAGGGGGTCGGCTGCGAGTCTAGGAGGTTTATTCCCGCTGGCTACTTCAAAGAATTCCGTTTTCACCGGGCCTGGGCACACAATGTTAACGGAAATTTTTTGATTTTTTAATTCACCGTTCAAGGCGTAAGAGAAGTGAATCACATAGGCTTTGGTTGCCGCATAAACCGCAAAATTTGCCATTGGAGCAAACCCTGCGGAGCTTGCTATCTGGATAATTCTGGAATTTTGTTTCATGAATGGAATAGCAAGAAGAGTGATTTCGGTTAACGCCCTCACATTGAGATCGATCATTTCTGTCTGGCGTTGTATAGAAATCTCTGACGCATAACCGACAGCCCCGATTCCGGCGTTATTTACCAGAAATAGGATATTTGGATTTTCCTTTTCCAGTTTTTTCTTCAATAGTAATATCGAATCAGGCTTTTGTAAATCCAGAGTCAGGATGACTGACTTCTTTTTGAGTTTTTTTGAAAGTATATCCAGATTTTTTTTTCGTCTTGCAACGAGCCAGATTTCTTCCAGTTCCGGTTCGTTGTCTATTTCCCTGGCAAATTCCCAACCGAGCCCGCTCGATGCTCCAGTGATAATCGCGATATTTCTTCTATGCTGGATATAATTTTTTTTAATCATAATATTTCTTCTGCCTGCTTTTCCGCGTGATAGGAACTTCTTACTAATGGGCCAGACTCTACGTGTCGAAACCCGATTTCAATTGCATATTTTTTCAATTCGGAGAAAATGTCTTTATCAATGTATTCCACCAATGGGTAGTGTGTCCGGGTAGGCTGTAAATATTGCCCGATTGTAAGCATCTGCACATTTGCATTTCTCAAATCCTGCAAACACTCCTTCACTTCTTCTATGGGTTCCCCGAACCCAAGCATGATTCCACTCTTTGTCACAAATCCTTTCTGAAATGATAGATTTAGAACACCGAGTGAGTCATTATAATTTTTTTGCGGAGCTATTTTTTTAAAAAGAGATTTTACAGTTTCTATGTTGTGGTTTATAATATCCGGCCTAGACTCGTAAAGAATTTCCAGGGAGGAAATTTTGTTTCGGAAATCGGGAATCAATACTTCGATTTTTGCGTTACTCAGTTTTCGGATTTCGGAGATCACATTTGAGTAATGAGTTGCTCCTCCGTCCCCCAAATCATCTCGATTTACTGAGGTAATCACAACGTGTTTAAGCCCAAGAGTTTTTACGGATTCTGCAATTCTTTTTGGCTCACCTGGATCCGCTGGACCAGGCTTTCCGGAGGCAATGTCGCAGTAGCCGCATTTTCTTGTGCAGATGTCGCCCAAAATCATGTAGGTTGCCGTTTTTCTTGACCAACAATGGTTTAAATTCGGACAGGAAGCGCTCTCACAAACAGTGTGGAGTTTTGAGTTTTCCAGATTTTCTCGGACAAAACTTCCAGGGTTTTCCTTTGTCGGGAAAGCGAGCTTGACTTTCAGCCAGGAGGGTTTTTCTGGAGCCTCATGAAATTGAGATGTTCTTGGTTTTTTCTTTAGAGGGTTCATTTTTTTAAATCAATTCGCTGACCTTTTCTGAAAATAACATTTCCAGTCCATTCTGAACGATTTTCCCAATTCGTCATTAAGATTTTTTGCTAGAAAAACCTATTTCGGTTTATAACCCCCGAAATGTAAATAATATTCATATCGTTTTTGCATCCGAAAATATGAATGTGCATTTTATTTTTTGTCATTGCCTGGATTTTTATTGAAATGTTATTCTCTGTTTGAAATTCGCAGAAATCCTCTTTGAGAATGCTTATTTCCCGGATCAGTTTGGAAAAAAAAAGGGGCTTTTGTTTTTTGGGGTTTAGATGGAATTTCAGTTCTCCATTTTTTGCGGACATTTTTAATTTGGAGCGTAAAGTTTCTTTTTTCTCGAATTCATCCGGATCGAAATAGATTCCTATTCCGGAAAAATTCCCTTCCAGGTATTTTTCAAGTTCATTTTGCTCTGAAAAATAATTATAGAATTTCATAATAATCAGATTAAGGTTAAAGATTCTCGCAGGTCTTAGGGAGGCAAGGGAAAAAAATCCTCACCCCAGTCAATCTGTTTTCGATCAATCAAAATCTAATTACCCCGCGGCAGTATCGTCCGGATTATTTTTCAAAATCTCCTGGAATAGTTTCTTTGATTGTGCAAACTCTTTATTTACGTAAGAGTTCACAGCTCTCTCAAATTCACTTCGTGTGGAGATTTTCAGTCTTGCTGCCTCAGATATCTCCTCATCCAAAATTTCGATTACGGAAATGGATTCGGATTTTCCTTTGGCGCGAACTCTGTCGATGAGCCGGAACTTGTAACGCTCCGGTTCATTTAGACGCAGGAAAGTCTTTACGGTAATCAAAATCTCCGCACCGTAAAGTTTTGCTTGCTTTTTGAAATGGATACAAAACTATTTAAAGAGAAAGGTTCCTATGACTACAATTCAATTGCAAAAAACCCTAACCGAAAAAATTAATTTAATTAAAGATACTGAGTTTTTAAAAGCTCTTAATGTGATTATTGATAATAGCCAAATTCGTCGACAAACCTATCAACTAAATGATTCTCAGAAAGAGAGTATTCAAAACAGCAGGAATGAAATCCAAAAAGGGAAGATAATCACTCATAAAGATGTGCTAAAAAAGCAGGCTAAATGGCTGAAAAATAATATGGTCTCAAAGAGCCTTGAATGAATTCAACTCAATCTTAGAATATTGGGAAGAAAAAAACCAAAGCAATATGCATTCAAAAAGGCTTGCCAAACAAATCATAAAATCAATCGAGAAAATTGGTAAATTTAATTTCATTGGTAAAGAAGTTGAAAATGATAAAGCACGGATTTTATTATCAGGTAATTATTCCATATTTTATGAAATTTCTCAAAATGAAATTCATATATTATGCATCTGGGATAATCGTCGTAATCCTGATACTTTAAAAAAATTACATTAAAAAAATCATATCCTCATTTACTTTCCAGCGAATTTACTGGTTCCCAGTCCACGGGTATCCCATAACGTTCGTGGTCTTCAATTCTCTGGATGTAAATCTTTGCGGCAGTATCGTCCGGATTATTTTTCAAAATCTCCTGGAATAGTTTCTTTGATTGTGCAAACTCTTTATTTACGTAAGAGTTCACAGCTCTCTCAAATTCACTTCGTGTGGAGATTTTCAGTCTTGCTGCCTCAGATATCTCCTCATCCAAAATTTCGATTACGGAAATGGATTCGGATTTTCCTTTGGCGCGAACTCTGTCGATGAGCCGGAACTTGTAACGCTCCGGTTCATTTAGACGCAGGAAAGTCTGTTCGGTAATCAAAATCTCCGCACCGTAAAGCTTGGTCATTCCTTCGAGACGTGATGCGATATTGACCGCATCGGAAATTACCGTGCTTTCCATTCTTTCGATTTCGCCTATTGTCCCTAAAATGAGAGAACCTGTGTGGATTCCGATTCCGATACGCACGATATCATACCCCTTTTCTTTTCTGCGAACATTGAATAGATTGAGAAGCCTCCACATTTCGATAGAAGCCCGTATTGCATCATCCGGACGATTTGGAAACAAAGCCATGATTGCATCCCCTATGTATTTATCGATAAATCCTGAATGAGTCCGTATCACAGGGCCGATACGTTTATAAAATGCGTTCAGAAAATCGAAGTTTTCCTGAGGAGTCATTTTTTCTGAGATTGTCGTAAAGGAACGGATATCCGAAAATAGAATGGACATTTCCTTGGGAACAGCTTCACCGAGTTGAACCTGAGTGATGTCTTTCTTTCCTAAAAATTGGATGAACTCCCTCGGCACAAATCTGGCGAATGAATTCGCCATAAGGGTCTGCTTATCTAAAGAGATCTTTTGTTCATCCAAAAGATCTCTCTGAGCATCCTCTTTCTCCTTACGCATTAAAATAAACCTATCTCCTAACGCAAGGGAGAGGAGGATTACCTCAAGTGTCGAGCCGATTTGAAGAATATTTTTAGTAAAGAAATTGATTGGAATGACTCCAAACATTCGTAAACTAAAAATAAAACCTCCAAGTAAAATCGAGCTAAACGCAATCAAGTAAAACTTTGCTGATCTATTTCCATCTGATTGACTTTTCAATCCTGCAAGAATTGAAAGGAAAAATACAGGTATTAATAATCCTGATATAATTTGTGAGATTATCATATATGAAAAAAACAATATTGAAATTAACAAGGATAAGTGGATGATTAAAATAATAAATAAAGACATGTCCAATATTTTTGAAAATGTATTTACTTTTAGAAAACTTCGAGTAAACTGGATTAATCCGATTTCTAATCCACAAGCAAAAAAAAGAATTGATTTATTTGAAAAATAACTGGAGTCAGACCAAAGATATTCATAAGCAGTCCCTGTTATAGAAAAGTTAAATAAACCTATTGAGCCTGTATAAATGATATAATATAGATAAGATATATCTCGAATAAAAATAAAAAGCAAAAAATTATATATAACCATAACAATAATAATGCCATAATAGATTCCATATATATAATTCTCTGTGTTAACCTTAATAAAAAAGTTTTTTGTATTCCATAAAGTTAGAGGTATGATCAATGAACTTTCAGATTGAACACGCAAATAATATGTTTCTTGGTTTACTTGAGATGGATTCAGAAAAAAAATATAATTTCGATATGATATATCTCTTTGGCTAAAAGGAAATGTATCTCCTGTCAACCGTTCTGACCAAGCTTTATCAATTGATTTTGAATAAAACGTCAATTTATCGATAGGTGGATAATCGTGTTCAAGATACCACTCAGTAGTTGTTTTCGACTCATTTTTCACGTTAAATCGCACCCAATAAACAGATTTCGAGAATCCAAAGCTCGGTGTCTTTACTTTACTTCGCACAAAAGAGTCTTTGTACTTATCAGAAGAAATTTCCTCGAACGTTAGTTTCCCCGTTTTATCTTCCAGAATTTCGAGATAGGTTCCGATAGAATACTCACCCGTCTTGTCAGAAAGTACGATAGGCTCAGAGGTCTGTCCGGAATCTGACGGAAGAGGCTTATGTTGGGAATGTAAACCGGAGGTTACAGAGAATATTGTAAGAAAAAACGTTAGGATAAATCTTTTCATAATTATGGAAAGAAATAGGCAATTGGATTTAGGTGTCAAGTAAACCTCACCCCAATCAGTTCTTTTTGATCAATCAAAACTTATTACCCCTCTCCATCCCTTTTATGGCACAATAAATAGGGATGGAGAGGGGCTATTCTGCAGAGTTTAACAATCTCAATAAAGTCGGGGTGAGGGGCTCACTCAAATTGGGTGAGGTAACTCCCACCGGGGTAAGGTTAGCCTGTGAGGTTTCATAAATAATTCTAATTTTTTCCAATAAAATATTTACATCAGTAATTATTTCAGAATTCGTAATTCTTAAAAATTGATAGCCCTGACGTTCTATTAAATTTTGTCTAAATTCATCGTATTCTTTTTGTTTTTCATGGACTTTTCCATCTATTTCAATTATGAATGATGGTTCGGCACAATAAAAAACTACGATAAAGTTATCGATTGGATGCTGTCTGCGAAATTTTAAATTCAGGAATTTTCTATTCCTGAGTTTCTCCCAAATGATTTTTTCAGTTGGTGTTTGGTTCTGACGAAGAAATTTTCGCATGCCTCACCCCAATCTGTTTATATTTCGATTATTTCTGTTTTGATTAGAAGCTTTTCTCCCAGAAATTTCACAAAACTCACCAATTCATCCCTTGAATTTGATGTGAAAGTTTCGAAAAAAGATGTTCCATCTTGGAATTCAATTGATAGGAGATAATAACTTCTGGTGACCTGCACTGTTGTAACATACGACGAGGATCCGTGTCGGGTAGTGTGTTGTGTTTTTCTGAGTTCACATTTTCTTATTTCTTTGCTGTTATATTTTTTTTTGTTAAGAGACAAAGAGCCATTGGAAACGGATAAGATCTTAGGTTTGCGAATTGACAATATTAATGGCCAAAAATAAATTAGAGCTGATAAACTCCATGTTAGAGATGTAAAAAAAAATTTGTAAGCAAATTTTTCCAAACCGAACGCATCCAAATATTCCGAATAGCCAAATACCACAGGAAATGTGAACAAAGCTGGAATTGCAATTACACTTGATGGGACTGCTATCCATGCGTAGAGTTTCAATATGTCGTTTCGCATGGCTTGGGGGAATTTCCAAATTTTCGGGTTGCTTCTTAGCTCGCCTTCGATCGGATCGAAATGCCAAGTTGAAAAAACGGTTTCCATCTATTTCAAGAAAAAATAGGACGGATCTTTTTTAATCGCGTTGCAGGAAGTCGCTTCAATCTCTGGTTTTGGGGATCGACTTCAATTCCAACAGATTCCAGAGCTGTAACCCCTAATATCGGCTCTACGTCATCAGCGCCAAAAATAACGCTTCCGCCAACGATCTCTCCCATAAATTCAAATCGTGCAACTGCAATATCCATTTTTATTTCACTACCATCGGCAAGCTCATAAGATCGTTTTGCCTCGGGTTTGATTCCAATGCTCTCCAACGCTTTTCGTGGAACCATTGAATCAACAGCGCCTGTATCCACCAGAAAAAGACCTTCCCAACGCTTTTCTTTATCAGCCGGATTGGATACGGCTACAGCAACTTGTGTTATTCGCATAATGCTTTGATTCCAATCGACCCATATTGGTTGTCAATCTATTTCGCAGATGCTGAATTTTTTGCCCGCAAATTTCAGATATTCGTCTACTTTAAATGTATGCAGTGCTGCTATTGAAAATATCCGGCAGAAGTCAGAAAGAAAAATTTTCATTGCACTGGAAATTGTCTGAGATTTTCTTTTCTTATGAAGAAACTATTCCCGCTATTTTTTTTTGTCGTATTTTGCAGTCCACGGAATGAGGGTAAGGAGCTTTCGATTCCATTAAGAGACTGGAACGGAAAAAAAGTGACTCTATCTGATTTTAAAGGAAAAATTGTAGTGCTGGACTTTTGGGCGAGCTGGTGTGAGCCTTGTAAGAAATCTGTTCCGGTCATTGAAGCTCTGAAAAAGAATTCAGACCCGGAAAAAGTAGTGTTTTTCGGTGTCAATACGGATTCAGAGAAAACCCCAGCGGAAGTGCAGAGATTTGCCAAAAAATTCGGAATGACCTACGATAGCCTATTGGATTCCAGCATGGTTTTGTCCGAGTCCCTTCAAATCACCGGGCTTCCGGCTCTAGCTTTTTTTAATGGAAATGGCGAATTGCTTTATAGGCAATATGGAGTGTCGGTTACTGACCTTCCTTTTTTGTCCCACAAGCTGAAAAATTGGTCTAATGGAAAAAATTGAAGTGGACTAGGTCGCATACGAACAAAATTTGTAATATTAGGCTCTAGAAGAGCAAAAATAATTAGAGATTTATGTCTAAAAAAAGGAACTTTTATGAAATTTACAACAATTGATAACGACAGGTTGGTTCTTGCATCAGGTGTCAGGACTCCGGTTGGCCAGGCAGGGAAGTCTTTTGCCGAAATTCCATCCATGGAACTTGGGTATCTCGTAACTGAGGAAATATTCAAAAGGAGCAAGATTTCCAAAGAGGAAATCGATGGAGTTACAGCAGGAGAAATCAGCCAGAGCATGAGGGCGCCAAATGTGGCCAGGGTAATTGCTGTAAAAGCAAATCTACCCCTGGAATCCACGGCGATCACTGTGGCAAACAACTGCGTGTCCGGTTTCGAGTCTGTGTTAGATGCAGCCAGAAGGGTGATGATTGGAGAAGGGGATTTGTATCTTTCTCTCGGCTTGGAGTCAATGTCTCAGGGTCCATTTATCATTGAAGGAGCAAAAGAGAATTCAAAAACTGCAACAGTTGACAAACTCATGGCAAATTGGGCTGAAGCCCCAGCATTGGGCGTAAAAGTGATTGATTCCATTGATGAAGGACTGAATGATCCGATTCGAAAAATGAATATGGCAATGACTGGTGAAATTGCTGCTCAAAATTACAATCTTACAAAAAAAGAGCTGGATGATTATGCGTATCGTTCCTATAAAAAAGCCTATGATGCGATCCAAGCAGGAAAGTATCGTCCCTATCAGGTCTCCGTTCAGACGGCAGACGGGCTTCTGGAAGACGATGAATACATTATGAGTAAAACGGGGATGGTGGAAAATCCCGGCAGATTTGACAAGGCGTCTGTCATATTTGACTCAAAATACATGAGCCTAAAGGATTTTTATGCTCAATACGGAAAATGGATCAATAAGCCTTTTAAGGAAGGCGAAAGCCAGGCTGCGGTTACCCTGTTTAATGCATGTCCGAGATCCGATGGAGCAGGAGCAATCTTTGTAACGACTGAAAAAGAAGCAAAGCGCCTTGGGTTAGATATTCAAGCTATTATTGCAGGTTGGGGAATGTATGGAACAGATCCGGCTTGGATGGGAATAGGAATGGCCTATGCTATGAATAAGGCTCTGAATGCGGCAAATTTGAAATTTACAGATATGGATTCTTTTGAAATCCATGAGGCTTTTGCGGCAACTGCAATGGGAACGATGAGAGAAGTGAAAAAATCCTATGGATTTGACCTGGAAGCTGCGGATAAAGAAGGTAAAGTGAATCCACACGGTGGAACCCTCGCGATTGGGCATCCTCTTGGAGCAACAGGAATCAGGGTTTTGTTGAACCAGATCATGAATTTCCGTTTAAACCCTAACGTAAAGCGTTCCATCGGAACCATTTGCGCCGGAGGTGGTGTGGGAGGAGCAATAATTCTAGAAAAACCGTAACTTTTAGACAAACTTTAGTCGCGACATTTCGACTTGCTCAATGTCCAAAAATTTCTAAGACCGTTCCTAGAGGGTAGCCGAAGGGAGCGGTTTTTGTTTTCTCTCATGTTGATTCCAGTAAAAGGCTGAAAATGTTTTTTAGTTTAATGCCAAAATATTTCCTTTTTTTGTTGACTCTTTTTGAATGCGATAAGAAACAAGTTAAGTTTCAGATAATATAAATATATAAATTTGATGAGGTTAATCAATGGCGAATAATCTGGCAGAAGTATTTAGAGAATCGGCAGAAAAATACGGTAATTTACCTGCTTTTTACTCTAAAGATGAGAAAAAAAATTACATTCCAACCAATTATAAGGAATTATATGAAATGGGTCTGGCTCTTGCCGAGGCTTTGATCGATTTAGGCGTAAGCGCCAGAGAAAATGTTGGCCAGATGGCGGATAACCGTCTCGAGTGGATCATTACGGATTACGGGATTCTCATGTCCGGCGCTGCGAATGTGCCAAGAGGAACAGACGTTACCGAGTCCGAATTGACCCATATATTAACTCATTCTGAAGCCAAGGTAGTTTTTGTTGAGCACGACAAAATGCTGGAGAAATTGAATAAAGTCAAGCCTCAGGCGTCTAGCGTAAAAACAATCATAATGATGGATCCAAAATCTACGGCTACCGGTGTTTTGAAGCTTTATGATTTAATTGCAAAGGGCAAAGAGCTTCGCGCTAAAGGTTCTAAAAAGGCGGAAGAAAGAGTTGCTCAAATTAAACCGGATGATCTTTTCACTTTGATTTATACCTCAGGAACTACAGGCGCTCCAAAAGGCGTGATGCTAATGCATTCCAACATGATGCACCAGTTGAATGACGTTTTGCCTCTAATCAAGTTTTCTTCTTCTGAAAGGATGTTATCAATCCTTCCTGTTTGGCATATTTTTGAGAGGGTGTTCGAGTATATTTCCATCAAAGCGGGCGCTTCCACATACTATACGAATGTCCGTGATTTGAGAGACGATCTAGGTAAAGCTCAACCTACTTTTATGGGATCAGCGCCTAGACTATGGGAAAGCATTTATCTTGGAATCTATACAAAAGTAAATGATCCGAAAATTACTCCTCCTGTGCGAAGAGCAATGTTTAACACTGCGTATTTCTTCTCAAAACACTTCCATGCCGCATTAAGGTTTTTAAAAGGGAATGAGGTGGATTATGAGGGAAGAAATATTTTTGTTTCTCTCGGTACAGCAATTAAATCCATTATAGTCCTCCTTTTAACTGGCCCATTCACTTTTTCTGCGATAAATTTTGGGCTGGCTTATGGAGCGAGTGTGAATATGCCAGAAATGACATGGGTTCCTACAATCCATTATATTCTAGGTGGGCTGGGGATGATTTTAAACTATTTTACATTAGATAAAATTGTTCTCGCAAAAATCCGAATGGCAACCGGAGGAAAGCTCAAAGCATCCGTATCCGGTGGTGGAGCTCTTCCTAGACATGTGGATGCGTTCTTCAATGATATAGGAATTAATGTCCTTGAAGGTTATGGAATGACGGAAACCTGTCCAGTTATTGGTGTAAGGACTTTTGATAAATTGGTGATGGGTTCAGTTGGGCCTGTTGTTCCCCATACAAAACTTCAAATCCGTGACGACAAGGGAAATGTTCTAACGGGAATTGATGAAAATGGGAATCTGGTAGAAGGAAAGCTTGGCCAAAAAGGTGTGATTCATGTAAAAGGCCCACAAGTAATGAAGGGATATTACAAAAATCCAGAGGCTACTTCCAAAACTCTTAAAGACGGTTGGATGGATACCGGGGATATCGGTATGATCAACTTCAAGATGACCCTTACACTGACTGGCCGTGCGAAAGATACAGTGGTGCTTCTAGGTGGAGAAAACGTTGAGCCTGTTCCTATCGAAAATAAACTTACAGAGTCCAATTACATAAGCCAGTGTATGGTTGTTGGTCAAGATCAGAAAATTCTGGGTGCTATCATCGTTCCGGATTTTGACAAATTGAAGGAATGGTGTGCGGCAAATGGAATTGCGGATTCCGATCCGAACTCAATGATTAAGAATCCTAAAGTGAATGAGCTTATCAAGAAGGAAATCAAGGAATTGAATAACTCAAAGAATGGTTTTAAATCGTTTGAGCAAGTTACTCCATTCTATCTTACTTCAAAACCGTTCGAAGTCGGAGATGAATTGACCAACTTGATGAAATTGAAAAGACACGTTATTACCGAAAAGTATAACACAGAGATTAAGAAGTTATACAACTAATTTAACTTTTTTATTTCTAATTCAATGAACAAGCCGGATAGGAATTGTCCGGCTTTTTTATTAGCTGTCATTTGTGAATTTTCTTAAATATTTCTTTCCCGAAAAAAAATAAACCGAACCAAAATGCAATTAGAGCGAAAAGAGTAAAATAGGGATCGAATTTGGTAAGGATAAAAGGCAGAGTCAGAGTCAAAACTCCTCCCCCAACGAATGGAGATGAAAGAGGGGCCGCTGCTGCATAAACTCTAGGGGCTTTACTTTTCATCATAGGATCAGCCATCTTCCAAAGCATTAATCCAGTTGCTGTAGTGCCATTCAGCATTCCGAAATTGATTAGGCTGAGCTCGAATCTGTAATTTTTATGTATGAGTTTTTTACTGAGCACAAAATGGCAAAATATATTCCAGATAAACCCTGCAGAAAACAGGATAAGCAGGGGAAATAAGAAATTTAAAATTATATTCAGGTCCATCGTTGAGATACCAGTAAAAATCAGAATTTCCATTACTATGGATGCCACAAAAGAGTTTGCACTATTGTCCAAAATATAATCGAGTTTCGTAATTTTCAGAATATTTTTCAGGACAAGGCTTCCAAATAACGCATAGATGAAAAGAGGAAGGGTCGGAATTTTGGATTGATAGGATTGAAAAATAAAATGCAAAAATTTTCCGAAAAAGAATGAAAGAAAAATCAATGAAGCGGATACAAAGACAGAATGGATTGAAATTTGTATTTTCTCATCTTCATCGGATTCTTCCCGGATCATTCGGCCTTCTTTCTGAATTAGAAAAATGCCCCCCAAGATTCCTAGAATTAGTCCCATAGTAGCGCTGAATAAGCCAAGTTCCAGCCCCCCGCTTAGCCCGCTTTTTTCCAGAGGCTCTTGCATTACGAATGCGGTTCCGTGTCCTCCAGCAAATCCTGTTTCCAAAACCATCGCGAAGGACGAAGGAATTTCGTAGAATCTTTGGAATAGAAAAATTGTTAAAGAGATTGCGATAATTGTTTGTCCAAGAACGGATAGCCAAACCAGAATTCCTTCGTTCAGAATTTCGTTTAAGGTTGATTTTTCAGAGTCGTCAGATTTTTCCAGGAAGAGGGAAGCAAAAATGATCGCGATGAGTTCGGATGGCCAGGACTTCCAGGTTGTAAAAACAAAAGAATTTTTCAAATCGCTAAAAGCAGTAAAAATAGCTAAAACGAAAGTTGAACTGATGAGTGCAACGGGTATCTGAAATCGTTTAAAGTAAGGGATGAATCTGATTAATAAGGAAAAGGTCCCAAGTATTGTGATTGCTAAAAAGAATTCTATCAAGGCTCTTTCCACAACCCTGAGTCTTTGATTAAATCAACCAGCTTCTGATCAGCGATTTCAAAGGGAATAGATTTAGCTATGATTTCTTTCCCTTTATATAGATGCACTTTTCCCGGGCCGGCCCCAACGTATCCAAAATCCGCATCGGCCATTTCGCCGGGGCCGTTCACAATGCAACCCATAACCGCAATTTTCACTCCTTTCAGATGTTCAGTCCTCATTTTTATTCGCTTGGTTGTTTCCTGCAGGTTAAACAGGGTTCTTCCGCAAGAAGGACAGGAGATAAATTCCGTTTTGGATATTCGGAGTCTAGTAGCCTGAAGAATGTCTGCACAAAGCTCCAGAGATTGATCCAGATTGCCATCGTTAATTTCAATGCGGACTAAGTCGCCGATTCCATCAATGAGTAGCCCGCCTAATCCGATGGAGCTGTCGTATAACGCATCTTCTTCGGTGTCCGAACGTGAGACCAGGATGAGCGGGTATGCAGAGTCTCTGAGAATATACCCCAGCTTCCTGTAGTCATGGATTAGATTTTTGGTATTCAAGGAAAATCCGATATTCCCGATTTTTCGAAAAGCCGGATCGCTCAGGAGAGTTTGTAGATCATCGAAATCTTTTGTTTGTAATCTGAATTCAATTAATTTTGATTCTTTTGCAAGGCTTCGAACGAAGTTCAGAATGTCCTCAAAAGTTTCTTTCGGGTATTCAAAAATATCCAGAACCATTTTATCAAAAAGAGCAAGTTCACTTTGGAAATCCATTTCCTGTGATTTGATGCTTCCTGTAAGTTCTATAGAAAACGGAATTTCAGAAAAATTTTGCTTTTTCAATTTCGCATAAGTTTTCAGTGAATTTTCCGAATCTGCAAAAAAATGAAAAATATCTGGGATTGTTTTTTTCTCTTTTTGTTTCTGGAAAGCAGTGATCGTCTTTTGTATGTCAGTCTCAGTGAGATTTTTGCCGATAGTGGTTTCGATTTTGACAGGTGAATTCTCGCCTATATTTAAATTTCCTGCAAGAACGAGATCGCTGTGAAATCTAGAATAAGTAAATGGATTTCTAAATTCCTTAAAGTCATTCGAAAGGATTTCGGTATTAGTCAAAAAGGATTTCTGGATTATAACTTTTGCTACAGGGATTTCGCGTATCGCATCTTCCGTGAGGGATACTCGAATCGTATCTCCTAGCCCGTCGTTTAATAATGACCCGATTCCAATGGCGGATTTAATTCTTCCGTCTTTGCCGTCACCTGCTTCCGTCACACCGAGGTGCAGTGGGTAATCCATTCTTAATTCATCAAATCTGGAAGCGAGTAACCGATAGGCCTGAATCATGACCTGAGGATTGGAGGATTTCATCGATACGACAATGTCTTTGTATGATTCGCTTTCGGCCATTTTGATAAACTCGATTGCGCTTTCGACCATTCCTTTTGGTGTATCGCCGAATTTATTCATGATCCGGTCTGAAAGGGAACCGTGGTTTGTGCCGATTCTCATAGCAACTCCGAGTTCTTTGCATCTGACTAGCAGGGGCCGGAAAATTTCGAAAATTCTATCTAGTTCCAACTGATATTCTGTATCCGAATATTCCGAAACGGCATTCTTTTTTTTGTCGGCGAAATTTCCGGGATTGATTCTGATTTTCTCAACGTATTCAACAACTTTTAATGCAACGCTTGGCGTGAAGTGGATATCGGCAACCAGAGGAATTCTGGAATTGTATTTTTTTAATTCTTTGCGTATATTCGGAAGGTTTAGTGCATCGGCCATGGACGGAACTGTTAACCTGACCATTTCGCACCCTGCATTTTCCAGATCGATGATTTGTTTGACTGAATTTGCAGTATCCTGGGTGTCTGAAGTGGTCATGGATTGAATCCGGATTGGATTATTTCCTCCGATTTCAAGACCACCGGCCTTCACGATTCTGGTTTTTCTTCTCCTGAAATAGAAAGGAGATACATTATAAGAAAGGTTCATATTTAAGTTTGATTCAGCCAGTCCTCATACAATTGTAAAGTAATTTGTTGTTTTTGAGTGGGGATAAGTCTTAAAATCCTTGCTTGATTTCATCGCATTGAAAAATCATTATCTAGGTGGGTAAAAACGCATTTACCTAACGAAATATAATGGACTTTTTAAAACTTTTAATCGATTTTTTCGCAGCATACGGCTATGTCTCCGTATTTCTTGTTTTGATTTTTTGCGGGCTGGGCCTTCCAGTACCCGAAGACGTTTCCTTAGTCGCCGGAGGGGTAATCAGCGCTCTGGGAAACACGAATGAGCATGTCATGTTTGCAGTGGGGATGGCAGGGGTGCTGATTGGGGACGGATTTGTATTTTTTTTGGGAAGGATTTATGGGGAGAAAGTTTTGAAAATAAAATTTGTCTCAAAGATTCTTACTCCGAAGAGATTTGAAGAAGTGAAATTGCAATTTCACAAGTACGGTAAATTTGTAGTTTTTGTCGGGAGGTTTATGCCGGGCCTTCGAATGCCTATTTTTTTAACTGCAGGAGTAACTAAGAAAGTCCATCCGATTCTATTTTTTGTGACCGACTTTCTGGCGGCAGTCATAAGCGTTCCGGTATGGGTGTATTTGGGTTACTACGGAGCGAGTAACTATGAAAAACTTTTGAGTATGGTGCACCAGGCGCAGATTTCCGTAATCATTGTTGTTACTATTCTTGTGATCGCATTTTTTGTATTTTTAAAGGTCAAGAAAAGTCGGAATCAGATGAAATGATTTTAGTAAACTTAGTTGTCTAATGAATATGCCAGAGAATGAGCCGGTTGTAGAATTAATCGATTATACTAGAGACCCTTTTAATCTTTCTATTGCTTCTGCCAGAACCTGTTACTCTTCGAAAGGAGTCCTGTATCCAAGTGACATGGTCAAAAGCGAGAAATCTCTTGAAATTCGGGATAGGGTTGCAAAGTCCACAAAAAAAGCCGGCCACTTGACTACAAGGCAGCACCCTCAGTTTATTTTTTCATTGGATAAGGTGTCGAGGCAATTTGTCTGGGCGTTTTTGCATTCACACCCTTTTTATAATTCCGAACAGGTTAGCCAGCGTTACGTAGAAGTGAAGGATGAGAATTATTATATTCCGCCATTTCTAAAAGAGGATGAAAAAAAACTCTATCTGGAATGCGCAAAATTTTGTACAAAATCCTATTTTGAATTTTCCGAAATTCTAAAACCGTTCATTGAACAGGAATATTTTTCTGTATTCAGAGCGAGGGCTGATTATCCCGAAAAATGGCAAGATCCGATTAAGAAAAAATCCATCGAGGTTGCCAGGTACCTTTTGCCTTTGGCTACTCATACGTACATGTACCATTCGATTAGTGGTATAACGCTACACAGATACTATCGTTTGATGAATTCTTATAATGTGCCTGATGAACAATCTAGAGTCGTCCGGAAAATGGTCGCCCTTGTGGAAAAAATCGATCCGTTATTTACGGAGGAAATGGATGAGCCGATCCCTTTGGAAGAAACATCCGAATATCAGTATTTTTCAAGCGTATTCGGCCGGGAGGCCGGGAAAAATTTTTCCAATGCCAGAGAGTTTGCCAAGGAGTTCGATTCTGACATGAAAGGACGTTATTCGAAATTGGTTGCCGGATTTTCTAATGGTGAGAAATTACTCGCAGATGCCGTGCGATCTATTCTTGCAATCAAATCCGGCTCAATGGAGGATGAGGAGGTAATCCGGATGCTTTTGAGTCCGGAAGAAAACAAAAGTCTTGCTTCAACCCTTAATGAAACAACGATGAGCCCCTTATCCCGTGCCATGTTTCAATTGTCTTATACATTCAAGAAAAAAATTTCCCATTCAGCCGACAGTCAGGATCAAAGGCACAGGATGGTGCCTGGTTCCAGGCCGGTGCTTCTTTCTCAGTTTTCCGGGGATGCGGATTATATTACTCCTGTCATAGTAAAAAAATATCCAAGCCTATTGGAGTTTTATGATAATAGAATGGAAGAAATTTTCAGGAAAGTGAAAAAGTATGCCGAGATAACTTCCAAGCCCGAAACCATTTCTTATTTATTGCCGAACGCTTTTCCTGTCCGTTTTTACGAAACTGGAAATCTTTTGGGACTGCACCACAAATGGCGATCCAGGTTGTGTTATAATGCTCAGGAAGAAATATTTCAGGCTTCTGTAGAAGAAGTTGAGGATTTGAGTAAGATGAGTCCGAATATTGCCAAGTGGTTACGGGCGCCCTGCTGGATGAGGTTGCAAGGAAAAATTAAGCCTTTCTGTCCGGAAGGGGATAAATTTTGCGGCGTGCAGGTTTGGAAAAACGATTCTCTGAATTATTCAAGGGTGATCTAATTATAGTTCTATGAAAGAAGAAAATTTTGAAACGAAGGACTCTGGAGAAAGCGAAATTGTAAGCTTCAGTGAAGATGAATCGAATTGGATTTACGAGTTAAAAGATCAGATTGAAGCGAAAGAAGATAAAAATCTTCTCAAATTTCTGGAGAATTCGCATCCGGCTGACATAGCAGATGCAATTTCTCACCTGGATGCAGAAGAGGCTATTTATCTTTTTCGTTTGTGCGATAATGAGAAGAGAACTAACGTACTTGTTGAGCTCGATGAAGAACTCCAAACAAGATTTGTAAACAGCCTAAATCTAAAAGAGATTTCGCCTATCGTAGAAAATATGGAGTCGGATGAAGCGACGTCTCTTTTCGACGAAATCAGCCCGGAAAAAGCCGAGGCAATTTTAAATTCTATCGACAAGGAAGATTCTTCTAAGATTAGAAGCCAGCTGAATTTCAAAGAGAATTCTGCCGGAAGGCTGATGAGTTCCGATTTTGCGGTAGTGAAAGAGAATGAAAATGTTAGAAAAGGAATTATAAATTTAAGAAAGGCATCCCGCGAATCGGATAACATATACGTTATATATGTAACAGATGACAGTGGAGTGCTTAAGGGTTTTGTAAAGTTGAAAGATTTATTTCTTTCCTCTCCGACTACGAAAATTTCCAAAATCACTCAGCAGAATGTAAAAACAATTCATTATGACATGGATCAGGAAGAAGTTGCGAGGTTTTTTCGTAAATACGATTACGTTTCAGCGGCAGTTGTGGATGACAATGGTGTGATGGTTGGAAGAATTACTGTGGATGATATTTTAGACATTGTACAGGAAGAAGCATCTGAGGATATACTGCGTCTTGGAGGGGTGAGCGAAGATGAGAGACTTTCGACCACGATCTGGGATTCACTGAAAAGAAGGCTTACTTGGTTGAATATCAATCTGGTCACTGCGGTCATTGCGTCTTCTGTGGTTTCTCTGTTTGAGGATACAATTCAAAGAATTGTTGTGCTTGCATCTCTCATGCCAATTGTAGCCGGGATGGGTGGAAATGCGGGCACTCAGGCAATTACAATCGTAGTTCGCCATATTGCAACCGGTGATTTAACCGGAAAAAACTGGTTTCTCGCAATCCGAAAGGAGTTGATAATCGGGATTGTGAACGGTATAGTTCTTGGGCTAGTAACCGCTGTTTTTACTTACGCTTTCAAGCAGAATCTAATGCTTTCAGTGGTAATCGGGCTTGCAATGTTTATTAATCTGATCATTGCCGGAATTTTCGGATCCATTATTCCGATTTTATTGAAGTTTATCAAAGTTGATCCGGCGATCGCATCCTCCATATTTGTTACGACAAGCACTGATGTTTTTGGATTTTTTTGCTTTTTGGGGCTGGCCTCGCTTTTTATCAATTTTCTTTAGCAAAGAGAGTTGACGACTTCCGGGATTTAAAAAAAATCTAGTTAGAGGTTTTTCATCTTGGTAAGATTTCCTGTTTTTTTATTTACAATCATCATCGTGCTGTTTCAAACCTGCGCATCCGACAATAGGAACGCAAATGTGGTCAAACGTATCAAACTAAAAAACCCGGCAGGTGATTCGGAAAAGATATTGAATGAAAAGGGTGAGTTTGTAGAAAACCATTCGGAAGAGCCCCCTTTTTTTTCAAAAGAGTCCAGCGAACCTCAGGAATATTTCAGGGTAATTATTACTAGCGAGTCCTACCAGTTGCGGCAGATTCGAGGAACCGAATATATAGTGAGAAAGCCAGATCCGGGTGGAGACCAGCTCATCTCTGATGAACTCAAGAGATTTGACATGATCGATTTTTCCGATGACGGAGTTGTGCAGGTAAAGCTGAATGCAGAGACCGGCAAGCTCGAAAATTTTAATTTCCACACTAGAGTCCCCAGGATTAATGATATTGCGAAGATTATACAAAATGATGCAACCAGATGGAATCTTGAGCATAAAAAAGGTACGATACCGGTTGTGACCAAATATCTGATCTATTACAATGTGCATTTGAAAAATCGGTCAAGCCGCGATGAAGTAAAAAACAAACTAAAAAAAGAAATCAAGAAATATTGAGATACTTTTTTGGCGTGACTTAATCATCTTAGCAAATAGAGTAATAGAATTTTGAAAGAGAAAAATTCAACAAGAGAAAAACTATTCAGAATTCTTCTGACAGAATACGGTCGGATCGTAAATCGGGAACTCGGGAAAAAAGAAGAAACTCTGAATCAAATACTGGCAGAAGGGATCTCCTACAGGGAATTTCTGAATAATGAAATACAAAATATTCATGATGCGATAGGCGAAATTCATCCCGGAGATTCTCTCATCGAGAGGATCTATAATAAGCGCGTAAACGATGGAAAATTCGATGACTATACATCCAAGAATTTGCTGTTATCCATTCGCAATCGGTTCGAACTAGTGCTTTATCCGGATAAAACCGAACACTTTGAAAAAGCCCTGTCTCACATTCAAAAAATTCCCTGGTATGATCACGAATTTACGATCAGAGAGAATTATTTCAAAGAAGAATTTGTTTCGGTCATTGAAAATGATCCGGACAAGAATTTTATTGAAAACGCTTTGATAATTCTGGAAAGGCAATCGTTTGAGTTTGTAAGTAAGATCAACGAAATTACCATTAAGCGTCTTAGCGAATCATTGGAAGAAGAAAAAAGACTTAGAACTGAAATTTCGAGGGAACTGCAAATGGCGCAAAAAATCCAGTTGAGCCTTTTGCCTCAATCATTTCCCGCGAGAATTGGATTGGAGATCTATTCCAAATATCTTCCTGTAGCAAGCGTTGGCGGGGATTTTTTTGATTTTGGAATAATGCCGGAACGAAACGGAAAGCCTTCCAATAAAATCGGATTTATTATTGCGGATGTGTCAGGCCATGGGGTTCCCGCAGCATTTATCGCACTCATGGCAAAAATCGCCTGGCAGCATGGACTGGATCATTACGAAAATCCTTCCGAGATTTTGAGGTATCTGAATTCGCAATTATTGGAGAAGACTGCTGGAAATTTTATCACTGCATTTCTAGGGGTGTTTGATTCAAGAGACAATTCTTTGCATTTTTCAAATGGAGGCCATATTCCGTCGGTACTTTTGCGAGGGGATGAAAACCCGGTGCTTCTTGAAGGAAGAGGGAAAATACTTGGACTATTTCCAGAAGTATCTCTTGATGAGAAAAAAATTTCTATGAATAGCGGAGACAGATTTATATTCTATACGGATGGGCTTTTGGAAGCCAGAAATCCGGATAAGGAGTTACTCGGACAGGACAGAATGTTGGATATTTTTTACTCGGGAAAAAAATTAAAAGGCAATGATTTTTGTGACCATGTTATTCGAAGTGTGCAAAAATTTTCCGGGACGAAAACTCCGGAAGACGACATGACTCTTGTAGTAGTCGATTCAGCTTGAGCTTATTTTCTGATTTTTTCAATAATTGAGGTCGTGGATTTGCCTTCGATAAACGGAAGGATAAAAATTTTTCCTCCGTAACTTTGCACGATTTCATATTCGGGGAGTTTTTCCGCAACATAGTCTCCTCCTTTTACATGGATGTCCGGTTTGATCTTAGAAATCAGATTCAGAGGGGTATCTTCCGGAAAAATAGTTACGTAATCAACAAATACAAGGGAAGCAAGAAGGAGCGCCCTGTCAGACTCCGGATTAATCGGCCTTGTTTCACCTTTTAGTTTTCTAACCGAACTGTCAGAATTTAATCCAATCCACAAAATATCACCCAGCTCCTTTGCTTGGGACAAATACGTTAGGTGCCCTGAATGAATGATGTCAAAACATCCGTTGGTGAAAATCACCGATTTTTGCACAAGTTTTGACTTCACATTTTCGATTTTTTCGAATGAAACTATTTTGTCCTGAATCCCTGCAAGAATATTCATTTGAGTAAATTCATGCTTTCCAGAGAAGTTTGGATTTCGGAAAAAGTCGCCGTTGAAGAACCTAATTTTCCCACCACAATTCCGGCAGATGCGTTAGCTACTATGGCAGATTCCAGCTCGTTTAACCCGGAGACAATAAAAGCAGAATAAATCGAAATCACAGTATCACCGGCTCCCGTGACATCAAATACCTCTTTTGCCACAGTGGGAATATGAAATACTTTTCTATCTTTTGCAATATAAACAGTCATCCCTTTTTCTCCACGAGTAATCATCATGGAATCTGAGTTCAGCCTTTCCGCCAGTTCTTTTGCTCCCTGTTCAATTTCGGTGTCCTTAAAAATGGTTTTGCCCAGAGCTTTTCCGGCTTCGTGATGGTTTGGGGTTAAAATGGATACCTTTTCGTATTCAAAAAAATGCCTCACCTGTGGATCGACCGAACAAAACTTTTTGTTTTTTTGGCAGATATCGATGATTTTCCGAATTAGGCTTAGTGTTAAATAACCCTTGTCGTAATCGGAAATTATTACTCCATCGCATTCTTGAATTTTTGCCTGAAAATGATCCATGATTTCGGCTTCTTCATCTTTTGAAATTTCATCTACTTTTTCTCTGTCTACTCTGCAAACCTGTTGGTGAGTGGCTATGATTCTTGTTTTGATTGTAGTCGGGACGTTTTTGGATTTCAGTAAAAAAAGGTCATCTTTCTCGACCTTTTCTGTAAGCAAAAGATCTTCTAAAATTTTCGCCTGAGTGTCAGTTCCTACTCGGCCAAAAACAATAGAAGATACACCGATGGCTGTGAGATTTTTGACTACATTGCCAGAGCCACCCAAAGTAACGCTTTCTTTTTCTACCAAAACTACAGGTACCGGCGCCTCTGGTGAAATTCTAGATACGCTTCCAAGTAAGTATTCATCGATAATTATATCGCCAATGACTATTATTTTTTTAGTTCTTAACTTATCTGCGCAGTTTTGGAATTTGATTCGGTCTATTTGATACATTTCTGGGCTCTTAAGAATTTGGTGTGGATCAGGACAATCTAAATTCAGAGATCATAATTGATCTGCTTTGTCAATCAGATAGTCGAATTTCCGACATCCAAAATAAAAAATCCGAATTGATTTTCTTTTCAAAACTCTGAATAAATAGATTCTTCGCTGGTTTACTTTGTCCAAATTCTCCGAAAATAGAAAAATTATTCTGAATAAAAAAAAGATTTCCACTTTTCGCATTTTTCTTCTTTAAAATGGAAGAGTAGGTCTTCTCAAAAATTTCTTTTAGGGCGGACTGATGTTTCAAATAGCCGCCTGACCGGAAAATTCCTTTCGATGTTTTGTGGTAGTAATAAAAGCGGTTTTTGGAAAACCGAATTTTGGATACACCTGCTTCATTTGAATTTTTCTTTTTGGTAATGATTAGTTTTGGAATAAATTCAGCAAACTCAAGTCCTGGAATTTCCGTAGGGTCTAGATTTTTGGATATAGCATTTTTCACCGATTTTGTCACTGATTCCACTATAAGTTTCCTTCCGAAAATCTCCGAAAAAAGGAAGGCTCTCATGAAAAGGAAAGAAAAAAAAGCAGGTGAAAACAAGTGCAGATTGCTCAAATTCCATGTTTCGTTTTCTTTCAGTTCCGAAAAAAAAAGCGAGCTGTAAGAGTAATAATTTCCGCTACCCCAAGGCCTGTAAACGGATGCATCAGTTAATATTTTCCTATTCACTTTTCTATTGTCGGATGAAATGCAAATTGGGAGCACAAAAAACTAATATCTGGAAAAACACCATTACCATTGACTTGACTTTTAAATAGGTTGCGATTTTCTTAAAATTATTCAAAAAAACGAAAGGGAATATTTTTGGCTAAATCGAAATATATATTTATCACCGGCGGGGTCTGCTCTTCGCTTGGAAAAGGAGTAACTGTTGCAGCTCTGGGTTGCCTATTGGAAGGCCGAGGGTACACTGTTTCGCTTCAGAAAATGGATCCTTACATCAACATTGATCCGGGTACTATGAGTCCTTATCAACACGGCGAAGTATATGTAACCGATGATGGTGCAGAAACCGATCTCGACCTTGGGTATTACGAACGATTTACCCATTCCAGCGTTACCCGTAAGAATTCGGTAAGTACGGGCCAAATCTATTATACAGTAATTGAGCGAGAAAGAAAGGGTGATTATCTCGGTAGAACCGTTCAGGTTGTTCCGCACATCACCAATGAGATCCGAAACCGGATATATTCCCTTGCAACAGAAACGGAAGTTGATTTTGTAATCGTTGAAATCGGTGGAACGGTAGGCGATATCGAATCTATTCCTTTTTTGGAAGCAATCCGGCAAATGAAATACGAGCACGGTTCTTCTCAGGTGATTTTTATCCATCTTACTTTGGTGCCTACAATTACCGTTGCCGGAGAAGCAAAAACAAAACCTACCCAGCACTCGGTTAAGGAACTTCTGCAACTCGGAATTCAGCCGGATATTTTGATTTGCAGAATTGCAAGTTCTTTAAGTAAAGAAATGCGTTCCAAGATATCCTTATTTTGTAACGTAAAAGAAGAAAATGTAATCAGCGCAGTCGATATCAATTCTTCTATTTATGAAATTCCGCGAATGTATAAAACTGAAAAATTGGATGAAGTCGTATTAAAAACTTTCGGATTGGAAATCGGAAAGCTCAATTTTTCAGAGTGGGACAAGATTACAAAAAAAATTAACTCAACTAAGAAGAAAGTAACCGTTGCAGTCGTCGGGAAATACATAAGCCTGCAGGATGCGTATCGTTCCATCTATGAATCCCTGTCTCACGGGGGAATTGCAAATGAGGTTCAGGTCGATTTTCTGAAAGTGAATCCTGAAGAATTAGATAAATCCAATGTGAAAGAAATTCTAAAAAATGTAAATGGAATTCTAGTCCCCGGAGGATTTGGGGATAGGGGGGTGGAAGGCAAAATCGCCGCAATCCAATTCGCAAGAACAAAAAATATCCCATTTTTTGGAATCTGTCTAGGAATGCAATGCGCAGTAATTGAATTTGCACGTAACGTTATGGGTTACAAGGATGCAAACTCCACTGAGTTCAACCAGAGGTCTCTCTATCCGGTAATTTCCTTGATAGAAGAACAGATGGATATTGAGCGCATGGGTGGTACGATGAGGCTCGGCGCTTACCCCTGCATCATAAAAAAGAATACTTTGGCTTATAATGAATACAGGTCGGAAAAAATATCTGAGAGGCACAGGCACCGTTTTGAATTTACTTTGAAATACAAAAATGAATTCGAAGAGTCGGGCATGGTTTTTTCTGGGCATTCTCCGGATGAAAAATTAATTGAAATTGTAGAAGTTCCGGACCATCCTTGGTTTATCGGAGTCCAATACCATCCGGAATTTCAGTCAAAACCTTTTTTACCGCATCCGTTATTTGCGGGATTTATCAGAGCTGCGGAGAAACATTTAAAATAAAATGGCAACTACAATACCCAAGAGAAAATTTTTACAGAATAAGGAAATCGGCGGATGCGAATCTTTTTTCCTGATTGCGGGCCCATGTGTGATGGAATCCAAAGAACTCATTGACAGAGTTTGCGGGGAAATGGTTCAGATTTGCGAAGAGCTAGGAATTTTTTACATTTTCAAAAGTAGTTTTGATAAGGCCAACCGTTCTTCTGTTCATTCTTACAGAGGGCCTGGGATTACAGAGGGTATCAAAAATCTGGAGTTTATCAAATCCAAATACAATGTTCCGGTTTTGACCGATATTCACGAAACTTCCCAGATTGCTCCATTGAAAGACGTACTCGATGTCTACCAGATTCCAGCTTTTCTTTCCCGTCAGACCGACCTGGTTGCAGAAGCCGCAAAAACCGGTAAGTGGGTGAATGTGAAAAAAGGTCAGTTCATGGCTCCCGCAGATTGCCGCCATATTGTGGAAAAAATCAAGGAGTGCGGTTCTGATAAATATCTTATAACGGAAAGAGGAACCAGTTTCGGCTACAATAATCTGGTGTTCGATGTCAGATCTATTCCGATTTTACACAGTCTGGGCATACCATTTATTTATGATGGAACTCATTCCGCTCAGTTGCCCGGAGGGGCCGGAAATATTACAGGAGGCCAGAGGGAATTTATTCCAGATCTTTTAAGCGCTGCTGTTGCCTGTGGAGTGGAGGGAATATTTATGGAAGTTCACCCTGATCCGCCTAACGCAAAAAGTGACGCTACTACCCAATTCTATCTTTCAAAAACTAGAAGCCTCCTGAAAAGATTGGTCAATTTAGACAGACTGGTGAAAGCTGATATTGATACAAATCAGGAATGATTAACCCCATTATTTCGGAGAAAAAATGGATTTTCAAATTTCCCTGAATTGGCTGGATGAAAAGATATGAAATTTTTTGCATCGCGGATATGGCTATTTCTGGTTTTGGTTTTCATTTTCCATTTCTGCAAAAAAGATAAGGGGATAAAAATAGAAAAGGAAAGAGAGTCCGGTTCTACTATATCCTTAAGAAACTTCACGCGGGATTCATTTGACAAAGATGGTGTAATGGTATCAAAGTTGAAGGCAGAAGAGTCTTTTGTATTTTTTGAGGAAAACAGAACTGTCTTTTATTCCTTAATTTTTGATCAATACGAAAATGGGAAATTTGATTCCAGTCTAAAAGGCGATAGAGGTGAGGTTAACCACACAACGAAGAAATTGAATGTAAAAGGAAATATCGTTTTAGATACTGTTGACCGCAAGAGACTTGAAGCGGAAGAGTTATTGTACAACATAGACGACCAGACCCTTGTTTCTGAAAAGCCTGTGACGGTAAATTCCAATGGAACGGTAATTCATGGAATTGGTTTACGCGCGGACAAAAATCTAAATAAGGTCACAATTCTTAGGCCGACTGCAATTTCCAGGGAGGGAAATCCTCTTGAGAAAAATAAGTGAACAGTTAGTGAAAGCTCATATCTGGGCATTCATGGTAATCTCGGTTTCCCTGTATGGAACGATTCGGCCACCTCTATTATTCTCTCCACTGGAAATCAATCCAAAAAAGAAAACCGAAGTGGTTCAGCAAAAACCCGAAAAAGAGAAAAAAAGAAAGATCCCGACATCCTGGGGTGGAAGCGAGTTAACTCAGGAAGACAAAGAGCAAAGCGGGATAAAAATTACCACATATAACTTACGAGGGGGGGCCTGGATTCTGCACGATAAGGTCAAGCTTTCCGCCCGTGCAATCGAAGTGATCGGTGAAGATGCCGTTAATGGATTTCTAAAAGGTGGAGTGAAAATTGAGGATTCCGAGAACAAGTCGGTGTTGTATGCGGGTAAGGGGGTGTATGATAAATACCAGGAGACTGTAGTTCTGGATGAACGCCCGCAAGTGATTTCTCGCGGCAAAGACAAAGAAGTTACAAAAGTTACAGCACCCTATATCAAAAGGTATTTAGCCGAATCGAAAATTGCATTGGAAAATGGAGTTATTCTGGAGAATAAAGATTATACTATTTTGGGTGAAGCCGCAGTGATGCTGGAAAAAGAGGATAAGGTCATTATGGAAAATTATCCTTATATTTTCGGTAAGAATAAATTTATGTCAGGGCAGAAATTGTACTACGATTCAGAGAAAAAAGATGTGATTTTAGAAAATGAAGCAATGATCATCCAGACATCCATGGAGAAAAAAAGAAAAAAAGTAAAGGAAACAAAAAGCGAAGAGGATAAAGAGAAACCTGAAACCTCAGAAAAAAAAGAGGAAATAAACCTGAGTGATAAATCAAAGCGCAAAGTGGAAAATGAATTCCTTGGAAAAGAAACCGGAAAGAATATTTCAACGGATGATAAAGGGGAAAAGGAAGAGAAAACCGAAGACGATAGCCCAATAAAAGTTACGAGTATTTTTAGCGGAGATAAAATTGTGAGCCACTCCGGAAGTGAAATGGAGCGTTATACTGGAATGTTTGGCAACGCAAAGATGATCAGGCCGGACAATGAGTTTCAAGCCTCGTATATAAAAGCTTTTGGAAAAGATAACGAACGGGTTGAGGCGAGAGACGGCGTAACGATGATTGATTACGAGAACAATGTCAAGTTATCCGGAAATCTTCTGGAATATGACAAACCTACGGAATATACTCATGTTACTGATGACGCAAAAATTGAATTTTTAAACAAAGAGACCAAAGAAGTAAATTCTACATTGACTGCTGTTGAAATAGAAAGGTTTTCCGATAAAAAAGAAATTGTTGCAAGGGGAGATGTTTCAATCACTACGGAGGATTCCATTTCAAAAGGAGAGTTTGCAACCTATTTCGAAGGGGAAGAAAAAATTTATCTAGAAGGCAATCCTACCCTCACAAGAAACGGAAAAACGATCAAGTGCGGCAAAATTATAGTTTACCCGAACCAGAACAAGGTATTTTTAAGTGAAGGGGTCAATGTTGAGCCCGGCAAGGAAAAATTGAATGAACTCACCCCTTAAAACATTTCGGATGGAAAATCTTGTCAAGATCTACAACAAGAGAAAAGTCGTTGATGGGGTTAGTTTTCAAATCAGCAAGGGAGAGATTGTCGGATTGCTTGGGCCGAATGGTGCAGGGAAAACCACTTCCTTCTACATGGCAGTCGGATTTGTTCGGCCGGATGAAGGCCATGTATTTATCGATCGAGACGATATGACCGATGCTCCAATGTACATTCGTGCAAGACGCGGTATCGGTTACTTGGCACAGGAAGCATCAATTTTTAGAAAATTAACCGTCGCCGAAAACATTGAAGCGGTACTTGAAACTCTGGATATTCCAAGGGAAGAGATCATTCAAAGGCGCAATGAACTTTTGGTGGAACTCCAAATCATGAGAGTTGCCAATCAGAAAGGTTATACCTTATCCGGTGGGGAAAGGAGAAGGTGCGAGATTGCAAGGGCGCTTGCAACAAAACCGGATTTTATTTTATTAGACGAACCATTTGCCGGCGTGGATCCGATTGCTGTAAAAGATATACAGAATGTAATTAAGAGCCTGAAAGATAGGGGGCTGGGGATTCTCATCACCGATCATAACGTCCGTGAAACACTGAAAATTACCGACCGGGCATATATCATGTATAGTGGAAGAATTTTGATTTCCGGTTCGGCGATGGATTTGATAAACGATCCGGAAACTAGAAGGATATACCTTGGAGAGGATTTTACACTTTAGCCATGGGACTTAGCCAGGAGTTAGTCCAAAAGCAAACTCAAAGGCTGGTCATCACTCACGACTTGAGACAGTCTATTGAGCTTCTTCAGTTGTCTACGGTAGAGCTTTCCGAAAAAATTCAATCCGAGCTGATAGATAATCCTATGCTGGAAGAGGAAAATAATTTTGAGAAGCAAAAAACCCCTGATCTCTATTCTATCAGCGAGATTCGGCAGATAGAGAAAAATTCTTCTCTAAAAAATACGGACACTTCCTGGCAGGATACCTATACGATTGATGGTCCCGGCAGTTCAAATAGCGAAGCATCAGACAAAAATCAGAAAATGATAGAGTCCTCTCCTGTTGGAGAAACACTCGCAGGCCATTTGTTGTCCCAGCTTCGCATTCTGGATTTAACCGAAGAGGAATTTGAAATCGGAGAAATTTTGATTTCCATGTTGGATGACAAGGGATTTATTACTGTGCCGCTTAAGGAAATTTGCAGGGAAATGAATCTGAAAGAACCTAATGTCAGAAAAGTGCTAAACTGCATTAATGAAATGGATCCAGTTGGAATCGGAGCCAAAGACATTAAGGATACGATCCGGATTCAGGCAAGAATTTTATATCCTGAAAATATTTACCTTCAGAAATTGATAGAAGAGAATTTTGAGGATCTGGAAAGATTCGATTATAAAAAAATTAGCAGGAATTTGAAAATTGCCGAGCATGAAGTTGAAGACCTTGCGAAATTTATCAAAAAGCTGGAGCCTTTTCCTGCGACGATTTACTCTAGCAAAAAAACTGAATATATTATTCCGGATGTAATTATTCAGGAAACAGGCGGAGAGTTTGTGATTCAAGTGAATGACGAATGGTTGCCAAAACTAAAGGTGAATGACAGCTACAAAGAAATCGTAAATAATAAGACGCAATCCGTAGACAGGGACTACATTTCATCCAAGTTGGGAGCTGCCCATTGGTTAATTCGATCGATAAACCAAAGAAGGCAAACTCTATTCAAAGTCATGAACTCTATTCTGGATTTTCAGATTGAATTTTTCCGAGGGGGAATTCATTTTGTAAAGCCCCTTACTCTAAAGGATGTTGCAGAAAAATTGTCAATGCACGAATCAACGATTTCCAGAGTAACAACGAATAAATATGTCCAGACAAACTGGGGAGTTTTTGAATTAAAGTGGTTTTTTTCTTCTGGTGTAAAGTCTGCGGAAGGCCCGAAAGAGTCTTCGAAAAAGATTCATGACATGATAAAGAATCTGGTGAAGGAAGAATCTTGCGAGAATCCCTTATCTGACCAGGAGATTGTTGAAATCATGAGCAGAAAAGGCATCGAAATTGCCAGAAGGACTGTGGCTAAGTATAGAAAGATACTGAAAATCCTACCGTCCAATAGAAGAAAGAAACAAGGACAGTGAATAGAAATGTCAATTAACGGAATTAGCGTCGAATCCATTTGGGATGTTCACAAAGAGTTGGAATTGGATTTGGTAGCCGGAGAAGAGGGGCTGTCAAAACGAATTTCAAACTCTGAGATTAATAGGCCCGGGCTTTCTCTAACGGGATTCTTTGATCATTTTGCTTTTGACAGAGTTCAGATTTTTGGAAAAGGTGAATGGGCTTATTTGAATTCTATTTCTGAAAAAAATGCGAGGGATATTGCTGAAAAATTTTTTAGCTATAATTTAATTTGCATTGTTTTTACACACGGAAATCATCCAAATCAATATTTTATAGAACAGGCAATATCCAAAAAAGTACCGCTATTTACTACCAAGCATTCTACATCGAAATTCATTACCTTGGTTTCCCAGATACTAGATCGAAGTCTGGCTCCAAGGACGATGAGGCACGGAGTCTTGATCGAGGTGTTTGGGATCGGGATATTGCTTTCAGGGAAAAGCGGGGTTGGAAAGAGTGAAACAGCGCTGGAATTGATTGAAAGAGGGCATCGGCTTGTAGCTGATGATATGGTGGAAATTAGAAGGGTTTCCGAAAGTTACCTGATCGGGTCGTGCTCCGATCTATTGCGGCACCACATGGAAATCAGAGGGCTTGGTATTATCAACATCAAAGATATTTTTGGAGTCGGTTCTGTTCGCGACAATAAATTGATTGAGCTGATAATCAATCTTGAAGAGTGGAGCCAAGAAATCGACTATGACAGAAGTGGGCTTGAGGAGCAAATGGAAGAAGTGTTGGGGGTGAATATCCCATTTTTGAAAATTCCGATTAAACCGGGCCGGAATATTCCAATTATTGTGGAAACCGCATCCATGAACCAGAGGTTGAAAAAAATGGGAAAATTTGGCGCTCAGGAATTCAATAAAAAACTTACCGGTTTAATAGATAAAAATCAAATTGAAAGAAATCAAAACATCAATTCCTGACACCGGCCATGGTTTGCACGCGAGGCCTGCTTCAATGTTTGTTAAGCTGGCAAGCAAATTTCCTTGCGAGATTTTTGTAATCAAGGAAGGAGTGGAAGTCAACGGAAAAAGCATTATGGGCCTTATGATGCTTGCGCTATATCCCGGAGCTGAATTTGAAATTCGTGCGTCAGGCGCAGAGGAAGAAGAAGCTCTTGAAGCCCTGGATAAACTTATCAAGAGTGATTTTACGGATTAGTATGAAATTTTCTTTTAAAATCAATAGCATTCCACATGAGTGGATGTATTATTTGAAAGATCTTTTTATTTTTTTTCTGAGCGTCCTTTTTTCAGTTCTCGCGGCGGAACTTTTCGTTTTAAGAAATATTCAGAATGCGGATGCAGTCGATCGACTTTTTACTTATTTTTATTTTATAGTGCCGATATTTTCATTTTCGATGATTGCATCTTATGTTTACCGGAATAAGAGAATCAAAGAAACCGGAAAAGCCAGAAGTTCTTTTCGCTACAGGTTGACACTGGCTTTTGTTTTTGTTTCACTTCTCCCATCCATTCCGATCTTTCTTTTGTCATCCAATGTGGTCGGCAAAATCATCGAAAGTTTTTATCGGATTGATATTTCTGAAGCCTTGAAATCAGCTAGATTCAATGTTCGTCTGATTGAAGCAGAAGACAGATTCAATCTGTTTGAAAAAGCAAAATTGATTTCGGCTACGCTTAAAAACAAGAATGCGGATATCCAATCTATTTTTTCCAGAGCTTTTGAGCTAAAACTTTTGGATACTGAATCCTATTATATTGCAGTTGCTCAAAATGAAAAAATTATTTCGGAAAGCCTGAGTCTGATGGGTCAAATAGCAAAAGAAAATTTCACGAAACGGCCTGACGAAGAATTTCAAAACTTCACTCTTTACAAAAGAGATAAATCGTATATCTTGCTGAAAATTGAATTGAATCCGAATCAGTATCTGATTATAGGAAAGCGGATTCATAAGGGAAATGAGAGAAATATTTACAATATCATTAAAACGGAAAAAGCCTACAATTCAATTAACCTTTGGAAGGAAAAAGTCCCTTTTTTATTGAGGCTAGGGCTTGCAATATTTTCAATCGGGATGTTTGGAGTCAGTGTATTTTTATCTTTTATTCTTGCCAGGCAAATTTCAAGACCCGTTGTTTTATTATCCAATGCAACCCAACTTGTGTCCCAGGGTGAGAGTGATGTGAAAATCAACCTCAAAGCTGAAGGTGAGATGGGGATACTGATTGATTCTTTCAACGAAATGATCCAGGATTTGAAATCGAAAAACGAAGAATTGATGCATACCCAACGGATCGCAGCCTGGAAGGAAGTCGCACAACGCATGGCGCATGAGATTAAAAATCCACTTACCCCGATCCAATTGTCCGCAGAGAGAATAAGGAAAAGACTGGATAATCCGAACAAGGAAAATTTTGATGAGGTCGTAAAAACCGGTACAGAGACCATAATCGGGCAGGTAAGAGTCCTTGAGCATCTGGTAAAAGAATTTTCCGAATTTGCAAGGATGCCTAAACCGATATTGATTAACCAAAGCTTAAATCCGCTGATCGAAGAGGCTGTTTCGCTGTTTAGGGAATCTACTGACGTTCAGTTTGAATTGAAACTATCCAAAGTACTACCGGAAGTTTTTTTAGATAAAAGGCTTTTTTTGGGAGTGATTAATAATTTGATAAAAAATGCCCTGGAGGCAATTCAAAAAGAAATTCTTGAAAAAGGAGAAAAATCGCCGGGGAAGATTCGAATTTCGACAAAGCTAGAAAGAAAAGTTGCTCGCAAATTTGTTCTCATAAATATTGAAGATAGCGGGCCGGGGCTTTCAGCCACGATGAGAGAAAAAATATTTGAACCGTATTTTTCCACCAAGGAAGGCCACGGTAGCGGGATTGGCCTGACCATTGTGGAAAAAGCTGTTTTTGACCACCACGGGCATATTAAGGTTGAGGAGTCAAGCCTTGGCGGATGTGCTTTTAAAATTGAATTGCCGGTAAGCGGGCAGGAAAAATGAAAATCTTTATTGTTGATGATGAGCTGGAAATTCGAAAATCTTTGAGGGATATTCTTCAGGATGAGAGTTACGACGTAGAAGATTTCGGTTCGGGGAAGGTACTGTTAAAAAGACTTTCAAAGGAGCGGCCTTCGCTGGTGCTTTTGGACGTTTGGCTTGGCAAAGAAGACGGTTTGGAAATTCTGGATGAGTGCAAAAAAATTTATCCTCTAATGCCTGTAGTCATGATATCCGGACACGGCACCATCGAACTTGCCGTTAATGCTACAAAAAAAGGAGCTATAGATTTTCTCGAAAAACCTTTATCAATTGAGAAGGTTTTACACACAATTCGATTTGCGCTTTCCAGAGAAGATTCTCCCGAACTGCCTGAAGTAAAACTGGATTTTGATCAGTTAATTGGAGAGTCCTATTCGATTCAAAGAGTAAAATTCGCGATCTCGCAAGCGGCAGCAACTAACGCACGGGTTTTTATTTATGGTGAAAATGGAACCGGCAAGGAATTGGTTGCACGCTCTATTTTTATGAATTCCAAGAGGAAAGATAACCCTTACGTTGAAATTAACTGTGCCGCTATTCCGGAGGAATTGATCGAATCCGAGTTATTCGGTTTTGAAAAAGGGGCATTTACCGGAGCCAGTGAGCGAAAAATCGGAAAATTCGAATCGGCAAACGGGGGAACGCTTTTTTTAGATGAGATATGCGATATGTCGCTTGCAACCCAGGCAAAGGTTCTAAGAATTTTACAGGAACAAAGATTTGAGAGGTTAGGCGGCACTGAGACGATAGAAGTTGATGTTAGAATCATTGCCGCAACCAATATAGCCGTTGAGGATGCTATCAAAGAAGGGAAATTCAGGGAAGATTTATACTACAGGTTGAATGTTGTGCCGATTATAATCCCCCCGTTAAGGGAAAGAAGATCGGATATTCCTCTGCTATTGGATCATTTTCTGAAACAAACTTTTGAGGAAAGCGGGCTTGCCCCAAAAAAGATTGAGCAGGATGCAGTGAATATACTCATGAACCATTTCTGGCCTGGCAATGTGAGAGAACTGAAAAATGTAATTGAGAGGCTTTGTATTATGACGATAGGCGATACTATTACCGCAAAGGATGCGAAAGAGTCACTCATCGGATTTAAGAAGGCCGTCGAAATTTTTGAGCAGGGAGAACTTAGGAAGGCAAAAGAGGAATTTGAAAAACAGTATATAGTGAAGACCCTACAGTTGAATGAGGGAAATGTTAGCAAGACTTCCAAAATTCTGGGTGTTGAAAGAACTCACCTGTATAGGAAAATCAAATCCCTGAATATACAAATTGAGAATCTTTCTGAATGAACCAGCAAATCCGAGCAAAATTCATTAGTCTATTAAAAGATGCGTCTTTTCTGATTGGCACCGATGCATTTCCTATTTTTCGAAAAAAAGATGAACCTGATCCTGCGGATATTCCCTTTATTTATCAAAAAAAATCCAAATCGGTTCTCAAGCAAAACCCTTCGGCCAAGATCCTTTTCAAAGAACAGCTTACAAGAGAGGAAAGGAACATATCTTGTAAGTTATGCAGCGATAGGCTTTCCGGTATCCGGTCTTTTAAGAGGAACGGACGCAAAAATATTCTGGTTTTGCATTATTCCGGAGAAACAAAAAAAGGAAAGAAGCCTTTTGTGAAAAAATCCAAACACCAGATTTTTCGAACAAAAGAGGCAGAAGATATATTCGGAAAGCTGATTCAGAAGGTTTTTGGTTTTTCTTATCTGGAATTTTTTTATCAGGAATACCCTGCTTGCAATTTTCAGACAGATAACTCGTCCGTTTCCGACTGGATTGCTAGAGCCGATAAATGCAGGTTTCACGTAAATGAGTCTCTCGCATCCGACAATATTGCAGGAATTATTATGCTTGGAAGCTCTGCTGTTGTTGCAATGGGAATCGAAAATGCAAAAAAGAATGAAGGGCAAATTATAAACTATGACCATAATGGAAAAAACATCCCACAGTTGATTCTCAGATCCCCGGAAGCGATACTTCAAATGCAGGAAAAAAGAAAACATCTTTCTGTTGAGTCAATCGAATATGGGAATCTTCAGATGGAAGAAAATTCACTGATAGAAAAATTTTCCGAAAATCTTCGGAAATTCAAGACAAAACTCGGTTTATAAATTTGATCCGGTACGCAGAAGTTGCTCTAAATATTTCCTTTGAAGAGGATACTCTCACTTATGAGATCCCTTATTCAATGAAAAATCTCCAAGTAGGAATGCGTGTGGAGATTCCACTCCGAGGAAAAAAAAATGAAGGTATCGTCATTGATATTCACAATCTGTGTCCGAATTATCCTACGAAACAAATAATCCGGCAGATTGACAAAAGGCCTGTCGTCAATCTTGAACAGATTGAACTAGCCAAGTGGATGCGCGAAACATATCTTTCAACACTAGGCGAAGGATTATACAAAATGATTCCTTCCGGACGAAAAAATAAATCTGTCGAGTTTACATCGTCTATCGCAAACGAAAAACTTTTACAGCTGAACTCTGAGCAGGAAGAGGCTTTTCGTGATATTTGCACAAAGCTGGGAAGCGAATCTATACATTTACTATTTGGTGTGACCGGTAGCGGGAAAACGGAGGTCTATATTCACTTGATAAAAGAAATACTGGCAAATTCGGATAAGAGTATTATTTTTCTAGTTCCGGAAATCAGCTTGACAGTTCAGACTCTTGCTAGATTAGAAAATGTATTTGAAAATCAGGTAGCTATCCTTCATTCCACACTCAAAGTATCTGAAAGATTTTCTTCCTACATGTCTCTTTTGGATGGGAAAAAAAGAATTGCAGTCGGGACTAGAAGCGCAGTATTTGCTCCGGTGAAAAATTTGGGACTAATAATTATTGATGAAGAGCACGACCATTCCTATAAAGAGCATTCAACACCCAGATACCACACCCGTCAGGTCGCTTTGCAGAGGTGCAAAAAAAATCAAGCCAGTCTGGTTCTTGGTAGCGCAACACCATCGGTCGAAGTCTTTTTTCAGGCTAAAATGGGGAAGATTCATTTGAATAAACTCAGCCAACGAGCCAAAGCCCAGTTTTTGCCCGATGTGAAAATTTTTGAGAAAAAGGACAGTTCTGAAGTATTCGGAGATGACCTTCTACATGCAATCAAGGATCGCTTGTCCCGAAAAGAACAAGTGATTTTACTTCTGAACAGAAGAGGGCATAGTCCGATGATTTATTCCAAAGAGGAAAAGAAATTTATCGAATGTCCAAACTGTTCAGCGAATTTATGTTTTCATAATCGCGGAAAAGCGATATGCCATCTTTGCGGGTACAAAGAAAATATTAGTGCGATAGAAAAAAAACATTCCGGTGGCATTGAATTTGTGGGAGCAGGGACGCAAAGACTGGAAGAATATATTCTCGAAAAATTCAAGGGCGCAGTCGTGGAAAGATTGGATCAGGATAGCGCCAAGAATAAAGAAATATTTTTCGAAGTTATCGGAAAATTGCTCGATGGAAAAATCGATATTTTAACCGGAACCCAGATGATTGCCAAGGGACTTGACGCATCGAGGGTTACTCTAGTCGGCGTGATCAATGCAAATACCGGGCTTGGGGTTCCGGATTTTCGTTCGAATGAAAAAGTTTATTCCCTATTGACCCAAGTTGCAGGAAGAGCAGGCAGGGCTGATTTAAAGGGAGAGGTAATCATTGAAACCTCCAATATCGAACACCCTGTAATTCAAATGGCGAAAGAACAGAATTACGAAAAGTTTTTTCAATTTGAAATCCAGTTTCGGAAAGATGCTTATTATCCTCCTTATTGCAGGCTAATCAGATTTGTAATCAGGTCGAAATCGGAAGAGAGGTCCGGGAAAGCAATTGCGGAAATTCGTAGTGAGATCGATTTGTTTCTTTCAAAAAACCCTGAAGAGAAAACTATTGTTCTCGGGCCTGCTGAATGTCCTTTTTATAAAATTGACTCCAATTACAGAAATCATATCGTTGTGAAAACTTTGAACCTTGCAAAGACCCGGGATTTTATTCGTGAAAAAATAAAGCCCCTGCATTTTCCAAAAGATGTGTATCTGGAAATTGACTTTGATCCGGTGGATTTATTATAATGAAAATCGGGTATTTTGGAACTCCATTCTATTCCGTCAAACTTCTGGAGGCTCTTTATAAAGAAGGGCATGAAATTTCCTTTGTAGTTACTAATCTAGATAAGCCATCTGGCCGAAAAAAAGTAATAACCCCCTCTCCGGTGAAGGATTTTGCCATAAAACACTCCATTCCTGTTTTTCAGTTTCCAACTCTAAAAACAAATGAAGCAATTGGGACAGTCAATTCCGTTCAGACCGAGATTAATATTGTCTTCGCATTCGGTTCGATTATTCCTAAAGAAATTTTTACACACGCGGTTTCAGGAACTATAAATCTGCATACCAGCCTACTTCCCAAATACCGGGGTGCATCTCCCGTAGAGTCTGCAATTCTTTCCGGAGACCAAAAAACCGGAATCTCTCTTCAATATATCACGGAGGAACTAGATGCCGGTGATATTATTTTGGAGAAAGAAATTCCTATTTCGGACAATGATAACGGGGGGATTCTTTTGGATAAACTCGCAGAGCTTGGCGTCTCCGAAATCATTGCCTTACTGAAAAAATACCAGGGCAAAAAATTTTTTGCAACTCCACAGAATCATTCTCTTGCAACCCATTGTAAAAAGATTCTTTCCGGTGACAGGGTTATCGATTTCCGGAAAACCGCAATTGAGGTGTTCAATAAAATACGAGCTTATTATCCCTATCACACGGCTTATTGTCAATTCAGGAATAAGCGGTTTAGTATTATGGAGACTAGATTGTTTCAGGGAAAAAAAATAAAGGATTCTAATAGTCCCGGCTCACTCTTCCTTGTGGACAAGAAGACGCTGGTTGTAGAATGTGGAGATGGTGAATGGTTGGAACTCTGTGTTCTTCAGCCGGAAAATAAGAATCAGATGACAGTTTCAGAATTTATAAATGGGTATAGGCCTGTAGAGGGAGAAAGACTGACTTGAAAGAATTTTTGCAAAAATTGAAAATTATGCCAATCTTGGGCTATGGATTATTTTTCTTCATTGGGCTTGTTATATTTTTTTTGGGAGCATTTTTAGTAGTACTACTTAGAACGAAAAATCCATCCAAGATCATCATGCCTGATTTAATCGGCAAAAATTATGTGGAGGTTCATAACGAACTCATCAGGCTGGGCTTTAAAGTTCAGCTCCAGAACAAAAGATTTGCAGACAAGAATGACGGAAGCATTCTGTATCAGTCTATAACTCCCGGAAAATCCACAGAGCAGGGGAGTAAAATCACCATTGTCGTAAATACAGGTGTCGACAGAGTTACCATCCCGGACCTTCGAGGGCAGACTCTATCCAATGCCCGTTCCAGCCTGGAAAAAGTTTTATCCAGCGAAACGTATGTTTCCATTCCTCTGGGAGGGATAACCTATGTGGAGCCCAAAGAAGGACAATTGCCGGAAACTGTAGTTGACCAGATTCCGGAACCTGGAAAGGAAACCACAAATCGGGAAAAGGTTTACTTATTGGTGACAGAGCCGAAGGGACAGAAACCACAGACAGATGAATCGAAAGAACTAAAAGGAAAACCGGTATCATTTATAACCGAGAGATTCAAAAGCAAAAAACTTTCTTGGAAAATCTCGGAAATAATTCCCACGAAATTCAAAAATGAAAGCGGTCTTTTGGAATCCGCAGAAAAGAAGAGCGATAGCGGTTATAACTTGAAAGTATATCATTACCCCATATCTCAGAGGGTGGAGAGCGGGTATGAGGCGATTTCTTATAAAATTGACAATCCAAAAGAATACAAAGTAGTCGCAGAAGAGGAAAGAGGAAAGGAGAAAAAACAGTTGGAGCTTTTGCAACCGACTTCCTATTCCAAGGATGAAGAACTGAAATTAGTTTTCTATAGAAATGGAAATTCGAAAGTAGTGATCTACACCAAAGAGGGGGAGAAAGAAAAATCATTTTCTTTTCGAAGTGATTTATGAAAATATCTCCTTCAATTCTTGCTGCAAAAATTACGAATCTTGGAAGTATAATTCCAAGCCTAGATCCAAAACATGTTGACTACATCCATCTGGATGTTATGGATGGGAATTTTGTTCCACAAATCAGTTTTGGGGAAGCGGTTTGCAAGGAAGTATCTGAACTTACCAAAATTCCACTGGATGTGCATCTAATGGTAAATAATCCTGAAGTTCATGTTCCAAAATATTTTGATTTAAAACCGGAAATCATTACATTTCACCTGGAAGCGACCCATTTTGCAGTAAGGCTTGCAAACGAAATCCGGTCAAAGGGAATCAAGGCCGGGGTATCCATTAATCCTGGAACTACTGTGGAATCCTTAGAGCCACTTCTCCCTTATATAGATTTGATTTTAATTATGACGGTTGAGCCCGGATTTTATGGCCAGAGTTTTATAAAAAACGGATTTGAAAAAATCCAAAAGGCCAAGATGCTCATCGGAAATTTTCCAATCGTTTTGGAAGTGGACGGCGGGATAAATATTTCCAATATCAAAAAAGTGTCCTCTCTGGGAGTCGATATGGTAGTCGCTGGGTCGGCAGTTTTTGGTGGCAATAATGCAAACGAAAAATCGGCAGAATTAAAACGCTTGACTCTAGCGGATTAGAAAAAACCTTTGTAATTTAGCATAAGGAAACTTATATAAGGACTTTAAATTGGTAAAAATTAGACTTCAAAGAACCGGCGCAAAGAACGACCCTCATTATAGAATCGTTGCTGCCGATATACGTTCCCCAAGAGACGGGAAATTTCTGGAAATACTAGGCCAGTACCATCCGGCTGCCAAGAAAGATCAGACTGTTTTGAAAAATGAATCCATACAGAGTTGGTTAAAAAAGGGCGCTCAGCCCACCGAGACTGTTCGTGGAATCTTAAAAAAGGCCGGAATTATTCAATCAGCAAAAAGCGGAAAGTAATATGAGTTCCGAAGGAATGATCCGTTATATCGTTTCTTTTCTCGTAGATAAACCTGATTCAATCAATATCAACGAGATCAAAGGCGAAGAAGAGAATATTATTGAACTACGCGTTGCCCCTGAAGATATCGGGAAAGTAATCGGCAAGAACGGCAGAATAGCAAAATCACTCAGAACACTTTTGAGCGCTTCTTCTGCAAAAGAAGGGAAAAATTACGTTCTAGAAATCATTGACTGATAAGTCAAAGCACGAGTTTGTCCAAGGGATTCGGAGTGATTTTGTCTCAGTAGGGAAGGTTTTTGCCACTTTCGGCTTGAAGGGGCACCTCAAAGTCGAAAGCTCAGGGGACATTTTGGAGAATCTACCAATCCCAATCGAAGTGAAAGTCGGAGAAAGGCATGCCTTATCCAGTTTGAGTTCACTGAAAATCCTTTCGCTAAAAAAAAGCAAAAATTATTACATTCTACTTTTCGATACAATAGATTCAATTGAAAAAGCAGAAAAGCTGAAATCCCAAATACTATATCTTGAAAAATCAAAGGTTCCGGCCGTTTCCGGTAAGGACGAATTTTATATTTTCCAGTTGATAGGCCTTCGGCCATTCTCCGAAAAATTCAAGCTGGATAAATTTTCACTGGTAGAAGTAATGGAGAATCCAGCGCACCCGATTCTCATTTTTAGCGACGGAGAAATGGAAGTGCTTGTGCCATTTCTGGACAGATTTGTAAAAAAAATTGACCTAGAAAATTCCACAGTTGAAATTCCTGATTGGGAGAACTGGATTGAAGATTAATTACATTACACTTTTTCCCGAAAGAATCGAATCCTATTTTCAATACGGGCTCCCCAAAAAGGCTATCGAAAACAAAGTCTTTGAAATCCAAGTTTTGGATTTGAGAAAGTTCTCTTCCGACAAATTCGGAAGAGTAGATGATACGGTTTATGGGGGAGGCCCTGGAATGCTTTTGAAAGTGGAACCGATTCATAAAGCTCTGGAATACCTAGGTGAAGATAAGGGAACAGTTTGCCTGATGACTCCATCAGGCGAAACGTTCACCCAAATGCACGCAGTCCAATTTGCCGAAGCAAAAAAAAATCTGACTTTGATTTCCGGATATTATGAGGGAATTGATTACCGTGTGAATCAGTTTCTTATTGACAGGGAACTTAGCCTTGGAAACTATGTAATTTCATCGGGTGATTTAGCTTCACTTTGTGTAAGTGATGCAATTGTCCGTCTCCTGCCGGGTTTTATGGGTGGGGGGCTGATAAGTCTTTCGGATGAATCTCACAACGAATTGAATTTGTTGGAGTATCCTCAATACACCAAGCCTTCTGAATACAATGGTTGGAAGGTGCCAGAAGTGTTATTGAGCGGAAATCACGCCGAAATCAGTAAATGGAAGGAAAAGAATAGAATCCAGCCGCGACTGTGATTTTGTTAGAGGGTTACAATGAATCAGTTATTATCAAAAGCAGTTTCTTCGGATATTATCCCGTCAAGGTTGAACTTTGGAATAGGCGATACCGTAAAAGTGCATTACAAAATTATCGAATCCGGAAAAGAGCGAATTCAGGTTTATGAAGGAACTGTAATTTCTATCACGAATAAAGAGAACACGAAATCGTTTACCGTTAGAAGAATTTCCTATGATGTTGGAGTGGAAAGAATTTTTCCATTATACTCTCCGAAAATTTCTAAAATTGAACTGGTTAGGAAAGGAAAGGTAAGAAGGGCAAAGCTATTCTATCTAAGAAAAAAATCCGGTAAGTCTTCCAGAATTAAAGAGCAAAGAGGTGGACAAGCGATTGTTCAAGCAGAGAAGAAGAGGCAAAAAGAGGCTATGGAAAGCGCAAAACCGGTTGCAGTTGCCGAAGCCGTAGCAGCAACCTGATAAAATTTTTTGAAAAGGAAGAATTCCATCACATCAACTTAGCCCCAGTTTGCGGGGTCGATGAAGCGGGTAGAGGGCCATTAGCCGGGCCTTTATCCGTTGCATTAGTGCAGTTTTCAAAAGAGACCCTGGAGCTTATTTTCCAGGGCAAAATCCTGAAAGGCTTAGACGATTCCAAAAAAATTCCAGAGAATCAGAGGGAATCTCTTTTTCAGGAAATTTCCGATTGCGCAGAAAATATTACACATCAATTCATAAGTAATTATTTTATCGATAGCCACGGAATAGCTTACTCCATATATTACGGAATTCAAAAATTGCATATCAAGAGCGGTCTTACCGATTCTTTACTTCTCATAGACGGCAATTACAAATTCGATAAATTTCAAAGCGATGATCGTAGGTTTCGCTATAAATCAATTATAAAAGGCGATTCCAGAATTGCTTCGATCGCGGCCGCATCGATAATCGCGAAAGTAAAAAGGGATAGATTTATGAAATCGATTTCGGAAAAATATCCCGAATACGGTTTTGAAAAGCATAAAGGTTATGGGACAGAAGCGCACCTTGAAAAAATTCAGAATTTTGGATATTCAAAGATTCATAGAAAAAGTTTTCTTGTAAAAAAACTGAAATAATATGGAACTGCGCGTTCTCCCGTTACAATCAGGCAATAGTTCTACCGGAGTACAGGTAAAAACGGCATTTCATGATGTATTTCTGGAGAATTTCTTTTTTGGTAAGGTTGTCGGATTCGTAAAGGAATCAGGGCATTATCTGCTTTATTATAAAGGGCAGACGGTAGAAGTAAAAAGCGACAATCACCTTCACTTAAATGAATTTCTTCATTTGAAGACTACAAAAACGGAGAAAGGGTTTAACCTGGAAATACTGGAAAGATCTTTCGAAGAGAGGGACACGGGAGAACCAGTGTTTTCTAAAAATTCAATTAAATCGCTCCATACTTTAAATGAAATTCTGGAACCTTACACTTTTAAGGCTAAAGAACTGGATGAATCCAATTTCTTGAAAATTTTACAGGCTTTTTTCCCGGAAATTGAATGGAAGGACGATACTCCCTGGTTTGAGTGGAAGTTCGGTGATTCGCAAGCTGAAGGGTATTTCGGGAAAAAACAGCACAAAAAAGCTTTCTATTTTCAGATTTTTTCATCCTATCTAGGTAGGATGGTATTTTTGCTTAGCTGGGAAAAGCCGGATATGACTGACCTGGTGATTCAATCTTTTTTCTCCGAAGAAAGAACCTATCTTATGGCTTTTCTAAAGCGGGAAAAGATTTTTCAGACACTGAAAAATAGTGGCATCCCCTACCAGAATTTCTCATTCACTTTTTCGGAATCCCACCTTTTAGAATCTGAGAATTCAGAGTGGATTGCTTGAATGAAAAGTATCGCGATGAGATTTGTTTCCGAAGAGAATTTGGCTCCGGTAATCGTTGCAAGCGGAGATGGTATTCTTGGAGAAAAAATATCCAGCATTGCAAAAAAAAATAATATACCAGTTATAAAAGATACAGCACTTGCCGAAAATCTTTATCATTTGCCAATAGACCAGGAAATTCCCGAGAATTTGTACAAGGCTGTAGCCTCAATTTTCCGTTTTATTTTAGAGCTGGAAAAGGGAAATTCTTAGAAAAAATAATCTTGATTTGTAGGCAAAGGCCAAGGAATGTAATATTAAGATGAAGGTAATTAAGGTTTCTGAAATAAAGCCCGGCCAAAGTTTTACAAAGCCGGTGTATCTAGATAAAGATATTGTGTTTGTAAATGCGAATGTTCCCATTTCAGAAAATGATATCGAAAGACTGAAAAAATTCGGAATTACCGAAGTCACAACTCTAGGTGAAATCAGTAGCACAAAAACTCAAGCCTCTCCCGAATTATCTTTTTTTACCAAGAGTCCTGAAAAATTGGACGAGATGAGTCCTCTTAGAACTCTCTATGAACAAATTACAAAAAGTAAAACTCTATTTAGCACGCTCTATCGGGAATCTCTCGAAACAGTTCAGTATGTTTATCGACAAGTTGCGGATGATAAAACAGTTGAAATCAATTTGTTCCGCGAGGTTTCAGAAAAGCTGACGGATCACGTTAGGTCACATCCGAATGCTGCTTTCAATATTTTGACGGTTCCATCGGGCGGATATTTTTTGTACAACCAGGTTTTGCAATCTACATTGTATTCTCTCGTAATCGGTACTTGCCTGGAATATTCTAAACCGAAATTGGTAGATTTGGGAATCTCTTCACTGTTTTCAGATATAGGTATGACAAAAATTCCATCCTACATTTCCGAAAAGACTTCTGCGTTGACCGAAGATGAAATGAAAACCATTCGGAAGCATACTGTTCTAGGCTATCAAATTCTTACTAAGTTGATCAAGATTAAAAATAATCTTGCGCTTACTGCACTACAGCATCACGAGAATTTTGACGGCTCCGGTTATCCCCAAAAACTGGGAGGGACGAATATAGAGGAGTTTGCAAGAATTCATGCGATAGCAGACAATTTTACGGCGCAGGTAAATTCCAGGCCTTACAGAGGCCGAATCCTTCCATACGATGCAATTAAATCAATGATCAGTGTGAACATGAATAAGTTTGATCTGAAAATAGTCAGGATTTTCTTGAATAAAATTTCAATGTATCCGATTGGATCTTCAGTGGAATTGTCCGATGGCAGAACTGCAATCGTAATAGATTCAAATTCGGCGAAGCCTCTAAGGCCTTCACTGAAACTTATGCAGGATGCGTCAGGCGCTTTCCTAAAGGACATGCAGTTCCTGAATCTTTTGAACGATACGAATATTTATATTACAAAAGCGATAGAAACTCCGAATTTCTGAAATACGTTTGGCCGCAAAGAACTACCGGTACCAAAAAGGAAAGGCAGGAGAAAAAATCTCCGAATCCTATTTATTGAAAGAAGGGCATAAAATTATTCAAAAAAATTTCCGAAAAAGTTCCGGCGAGATCGACATAATAACAGAAAAGGGTGAGACAATATTTTTTATAGAAGTCAAATTTTGGAATTCAAGGCTAATGTCCCCCTTGGAAACATTCGGAAAAATCAAAATCAAAAAAATGCAAAGAACTGCAGAGAGATTTTTATCAGAACACGTATCATTTCAGTCTTATTTAGTCTCATTTTCCCTCATCAGTATCGGTGAAAATGAGGAGATAGAATTTTATTCAAATCTTTTTTAATATCTAATATTTGTTTAATAAAGGAATGTCGGTTACAATCCGATTCTTTAATAGGACTTATAAAGAGAAAGCCGTGTCCAAACGTTCCACGGATGGAACGAAAGAACAATTTGTTACAGGGAAGTAACTATGAAGAAATATAAAACTGTTGGGAATCTTGCGGAGCTGGATAAGTTCGGGCCTGATCCGATCATACTCAGAAAAAAAGGCGTTACAAGCACAGCCAAAAAAAAATTCGATTTGTACAAAAAAAGACTGGATGATCCGAATTATATGGATTTTGCCATTAATAAAATCGCAATGGAGTTATCCCATTTTTTGTCAAAATAAAGTGATTCTTAAGCTGCTTTTTCGTTCAGAAAAGAAAAATATTTTGCAAAACTTTGGTAGGTCATTGCCTCATATAAATGCTCTTCCTTTACTTTCTCGCTTCCGCAACAATCGGCTATTGTTCTCGCTATTTTTTTTAATATACTCAATTTGCGTAGACTCTGTCCCGGGGTTCGATTGATGCTTCCAATCAACTGAGTGGATTTCTCATCGAATAAAAATAGCTTTTCAATTTCCTCGGTTTTTGCTCTTCCATTAAATTCCGTTTTTAATCCGGAAAATCTTGCTCTCTGAATTTCTCTCGCTTTTTTTATTTTAGAGGAGAGTTCCTGTAAATCAATTTCGGTCGTCGTTCTCTTACTCGGAGAAAGGTAAAGTTCTACTTCAAGCTCAATTCTGTCTAAAAACGGCCCGGAAAATTTACTAAAATAATTTCTGATTTTTTGTTTTGAACAAATGCATTCGGTTTGGTTTGACAAAAAGTATCCGCAGGGACAGGGATTTGTAGCTCCGATAAAAATGAAGGAAGAGGGGTAGGTGAGATGTCCATTGACCCGAGAAATTACGATTTTTCCTTCTTCCATCGGCTCTCTTAGCGCCTGAATAACATGAGGCTTGAATTCACCTAGTTCATCCAGAAAAAGAATTCCGCTATGGGCTAATGTTACTTCCCCCATTTTCAAATCCCTTCCTCCACCGACTATCGAAATATCAGATGCTGTGTGGTGTGGAGAGCGAAATGGCCTTCTAAGCCTCAGAAAATTTTCATTCAGAATTAGTTCGTTAGAGGATTTGATTCTAAGCACATCGAGAAATTCGGAATCGGAAAGTGGTGGGGCGATAAGTTGGGAAAGCTTAGCGAGCATGCTTTTTCCACTGCCGGGCGAGCCGATCATCAGCAAATGATGGTGTCCTGCAAGGCTGATTTCCAATGCTCTGAGAGCAGGGAGCTGGTCATTGAAAATCTGAATGGTATTTTTTTGGAAAGGGCTTCCTGTATCTGGCCTTCTTACTCTTGGCGGCTCTTTAGTTTTAGCTTTGCTCAAAATCATTCCGATTTCAGACAAATGAGATATGGAAAAAATATTCAGAAAGTGAACGAGCGATGCCTCCAGTTTATTTCCTTCTGGCACGATCACGGATTTGAATTTGGAATTTTTCAGTGAAAGAAGGATATTGGTGATTCCCTTGAGCGGCCTGACGCTTCCATCCAAACCCAGCTCACCAAGAATTAGAAAATCATCTGAGGGAAATTCATAATTGATCTGGCCGCTTGATTTTAAAATGCCCAGAGCGATTGGCAAGTCAAACCAGCTCCCATCCTTTTTCGCTCCGGCTGGGGATAGATTTACCAGGATGTTCTGGAGGGGGAATTCATATCCGCTATTCTCAATCGCTACTCTTACCCTGTCTGTGGCCTCTTTTATGCTGGCTGCTGCGAGGCCCACTACATTGAATCTGGGTATCCCTCTTTTGATGTTGATTTCTACCTGTACAATCTTTGCTATCAGCCCATCCAGACTAGAGCTGAATAGGTAAGCCATTTTAGAATTCATTTTTATTTCCTTAAAATAGCAGGTAAAAAAATGATAGCCCAGAAAATAAAAAAATATAGAGTTTACGCGTTAGGATGAAATTTATTGAAAGATATGCACTTGATTTACTTCTTTACTGTAAAAATTTTAAATAGATTTTGACATAAATTACTGATTTCCAAGCCAAATGAAAAAATACTTATTTCTGAATTATTGCAGTTCACCAGTTTTGTCCTTGAGAGCATTTTTTGTTTCTTGGTTACTCGCTTTTCAATTTTCTGCCTGCTCACACCACCTGGTAAAAAAAGAGTCTTTAATCGTGCTGAACGAATATTATTCTGATAAGACATACTATCTGAAAGATAATATTCAAATTGGCAATAACGAAACTATTCAAAAAGGAGCATCCGTTAAGATTTGGATTGAGTCAACTCCTTCTCTATTAAAAGTGAAATGCTATCCGAGCACAGAAGAAAGAGAATACGCTATTGGCAAATTGATCATCTATATCGTGAACGAAGACTACAAGAGCAAATCAATGACCCGGGAGGAACTGGATAAGATTATCGCAGAAAAACTCGTCCTCTATAATCCAAAGAACAAGAGACATAGATAGACAAACATTGCAAAAATCTTTGTTTTCTGTTTTCTCTCGATTCAAGAATGGCGATTACAAAATCCGATGATTAAATTGTATGCGGCAAATTGTATTTTTACTATTATTCTGTTACCTTTCTCTCAGCATTTATCCGGAATCGATTGACCAGATTGAGAGTGAAATCAGGGAATATACCGAAAAAGATAGCTCTTCTTTTTTTGATTCTGATGAATCCAAAATTAAAGAACTATTTTTATCCGAAGAATTAAAAAACGATGGAATAGACGATAATTCGGAACATAGCAAATACGGATATAATAAATTACCGGATACCATCCGGGTCTCCAGAATTTTATCCAGTAAAGTCGTAAGAAATACCAGATCCTCTGTAGCAAAATACAGGGTAGGCGAACATGAAACCTTGGATACTGTCGCAAAGAAGCACAAGGTCGCCGGGTCAAAGATCAAAAAAATCAATCGCTTGAAGTCAAGTAAGCTGGCCAAAGGTCAGGTGTTAAAGATCCCCGTAATTGCAAAGGTTGGGCCTTACTACAAGATTACAAAGGTGAAGGTTTTTACTATGCCTGTTGTGAACGCCAGAATTTCCTCTAGGTACGGTTCCAGAAAAGACCCTTTCAATCATTTTAAAAGAAATTACCACACTGGGCTTGATTTATCTGCCGAGGTAGGAACTGCTGTAATTGCTTCTGCCGACGGAATCGTGGAGTTTACCGGGAGGAATGGTGGTTACGGGAATACTGTAGTTATTCGGCACAAGGATGGATACAGGACTGCTTATGCACACTGCGCAGACATGTTTGTCAAGGTCGGTGACAGTGTAAAAATGGGAAAGGTAATTGCCATGGTCGGAAGAACCGGAACCGCCACGGGAGCGCACCTTCACTTTGAAGTCACCCTGAACGGCAGGTACATGAACCCCGAAAAAGCATTGAAAAAGGTCGAAATCTATACATCCAAAGCGATCAATTCTGTTGCAAAACTTTGACTCTTTTCGCAATTCGAGTAAAAAAATACATGACAGGCAAAGCATAATATTTCAGTGTACAGGCTGAAATGAATTTTATTCTTCTACGGCTTCAGAAAAACAATTTTCTTGTTCTTTTACCGATAGTATTTTTTTTCACCTATTCCTTGGCATATTTGATTCGCTCTGTAGTAATTGTTTTTTTAAATCCAGGGCAGCCGGTAGCACTACATTCTGAGAATAACATGGTAACAACAACGACAGAGGCTACAAAATCCTTGAGCGTTTACGAGGATATTGTCCAGGGAAATCTAATTCGCGGACAAATAGTATCTGCGATCGACTCTAAGCTCAATGCTGGCGCACCGGGTGATGCTGAAGATGCAAATTCAGATGAGATGCTTGTGACGGGAACCATTAGCGGCCATCCTTCATTTGCCAGAGTTACAATTTTGGAAAAAGGAAAAGATGAAAGCGAAGAATATCCGATAGGCGGGAAAATTCAGGGCTATAAAGTAAAATCAATCGGGCAGCACTATGTGGTTTTGGAAAAAAATGGATTGAATTTAAAAGTCGAAATTGGAGAAACTATTCAGCAGGCCAAGCAGAAAGCGACTGGCAAAACTGAATCAACTGCAAAAGACGAGGTTTCCAGTCCTGGAACAATAAAGAAAATTCTATCCAGAGAAGATGTTAACGCAAAAATGAAGGATCCGGCGTTGATATACAAAGACGCAAAATTCGGTCCAAATCTGGTGGCTGGGAAGATTGACGGCTACAAACTATATCAGGTGGCAAGCAATCATATATTCTACTCTCTCGGCGCCAGAAGTGGCGATATTGTGAAAAGAGTAAACGGGATGCCTTTAAACGACACGGGAAAAATGCTGGAAATGTGGAGTAATATAAAAATGGCGCAAAAAATTACTGTAGATATTGAACGAAGCGGAAAAATAGTAACGTATGAGTTTATTATAAGAAACTAAAATTTGGCAGATATGAAAAAAATAAAAACTTTTAAACTATTCCTTTATTCCCTGATTTTTTTTGGGGTTTTGACTTCTAATTTGTTCTCTCAGGATCCAGGAGCCGATTCCGCAAATACTTTTAAAGAAGTCGATGATTCTAAAACAAATCCAAATGCAGGCAAGCTGTCCAAATCAAAAGACGGTTCGATCAGTTTTACGGCTGATTGGCGCAATACCGAAATCAAGGATTTTCTGAAAGGTATGAGTGCTATCATCAAGAAGAATATACTCGTTGATGATTCGATTAAGGGAAAAAAGATAACGATCATTTCCCAGAAGAAGGTCAACATAAAAGATGCTTATTCATTTATGAAATCGGTTCTGGAAGTACAGGGATTTGCGCTGATTGAAGAAAGCGATCTGATTAAAGTAGTAAAAATCAAAGACGCTCTTGCCAAATCTCCGACCGTGAGAGTTGGAAGAGAGTTGATTCCATCCGATGAAGCCTATACGAATAAAACGATAACTCAAATCGTTCCTATAATCAATACAAACGCAGCAGAGCTTGAACCTTTGCTAAAGAGGGTTACCTCCCCTGACACGGATGTGATTGTTTACAAAACATCCAATACAGTGGTTCTTTCGGGGTCTTCTAGCGATATTAACAAGTTATTGAAAATGATCGTGAAAATCGATCAAAAAACAGAGGGGCCTGGACTTTCGGTAACTGCGGGAGATATTCACATATACACATTGGAATATAATGAAGCGGAAAAGCTGACTTCTGTTCTTGTGAAGTTGGACAATCCTCTGGTAGAGACCCCTCAAGCAACTGATCCCACAAAACCTCCTGGCACTCCGCCACCAACCGCTAAGATCGAAAAAATCAAAGCAGTCGCCCACAAGGATTCGAATTCCATCATCGTAACTGCAACCAATTCTGAGTGGAATGAAATTCAGAGGATTATTAAAATTCTGGATTTGCCAAGAAAACAAGTCCTCTTGGAAGTATTGATCGTGGAGTTGACCTCCAATGATTTGAACGATTTTGGCATCGACTGGAGATACCAGAAGCAGGCTTACGGACAGTTCAACTCCGGTCTTGCTGCCCAGGGTGGAATTTTGAATGCGAAAGGACAGCCAACTAACGTCAATACTTTGACCGGCTTCTCTCTCGGTTTTTTAAGACGCGGTGGTGAACAGATTATCGGTATCTTAAATGCAAATTCCACAAATGAAAATTTTAATGTGCTTTCGGCTCCACAGGTTTTGACAATAGATAATCAGGAAGCTGAAATCAATGTTGGTCAGGACGTGCCAGTCAGGACCCAGAGCAGGAATGCCGGTCTTGGTGGAGATAATGCCGTTACTGTAGATAACTATGAATATCGGCCAACTGGTATCAAACTGAAATTTACTCCTCATATAAATAAAAACGATAAGATTACTCTAGATCTGTTTCAGGAGATTAAAAATATCGCAGGACTTCCAACCCAAGGTGGAAACCCAATTTTTAACAAACGGGATGTTAAGACTACGATCACTGTAGAAAACATGCAAACCATCGTAATTGGCGGTCTGATTTCGAATGATAAACAAAAGAAAATTACAAAAATCCCTTTACTCGGAGACATTCCGATTTTAGGAAATTTTTTCAGAAGAACTACAACTCAATTGAAAAGAACCAACCTGATGGTCTTTTTGACTCCTCATATTCTGGATTCCAGACAAAAATCCGACAGGTTTACCGGGGAAAAGAAGGACGAACAGGAAAGGCTCGAAGAGGAAAGAGACAGGAAGCTGAGATGAGAAAAACACTCGGTGAAGTTCTCGTTGAAGACGGGATTATTACAGAGAAGGATTTAGTTGAAACTCTAAAAGTTCAGAAGAAAAGCAATTTGCCTTTAAGCCAGATCATTCAGAAGAAAGGTCTCGCTGGTGAAATCGATATCATGAAGTCCTTGGCTAAACTCCACCACATGGAGTTTCTGGACAAACTGGATTTCAAAACATTTGAAGACATATATAAAAACATTCCTTTAAAACTGATTCAGAAAAGTAAAATCGTTCCTTTTCACTTGGAAGGCACTAGAGTAAAAATTGCAATTAGTGATCCGACCGATCTTCATCCGATGGATGATATCCGAATTTTTCTAAAAGGTTTTACAGTTGAATTCGTACTAACTCCCGAACCGGAGATTATGAGGATTATCCACCAGCACTTTGACACATCTTCGTCGGATGCAAAAGAGCTGATGGATGAAATGGTAGAAGGCGAACTCGGTAGCCTTGCAGAGAGTTTCGAAAACGAATCACTAGATCTTTCCAACGAAGCTCCGATCATCAAAATGGTAAACGTGATTCTATCCCAGGCGGTCACGGAAAGGGCCTCGGACATACACATCGAACCTTACGAAAAATCGGTAGTGGTCAGATACAGGGTGGATGGAATTTTACATAAGGTTCTTTCGCCTCCGAAGTCCTATCAGGCTGGAATCATTTCCAGAATCAAGATCATGTCCAATCTGAATATTGCAGAGAATCGGCTCCCTCAGGACGGAAGGATTAAAATCCGCCTTGCGGGTAAGGACGTGGATATCCGGGTTTCTACGATTCCGTGCCAGTACGGCGAGCGGGTTGTGATGAGGCTTTTGAATAAAACCGATCAGAAATATTCGCTAGATACAATGGGTTTTAACAAAAACATAATGGACAATTTCAAAAAACTGATCTATCAGCCCCATGGGATTATCCTCGTTACTGGCCCAACAGGTTCCGGTAAGTCTACGACTCTGTATTCTGCCCTTTCCGAGTTGAATACGGTTGAAAGAAATATAATTACCTGCGAAGATCCCGTAGAATACCAAATTGACGGAATTAGTCAGATGCAGATGCAGGAAAAAATCGGATTGACCTTTGCAACAGGGCTTCGCGCAATATTGCGTCAGGATCCGGATATTGTGATGGTTGGAGAGATCCGTGACGAAGAAACTGCAAGAATTGCAATCCAGGCATCTCTTACAGGCCACTTGGTATTCTCAACGCTTCACACAAATGATGCAGCATCTGCCGTAACCAGGCTAGTGGATATGGGGATTGAAACCTATCTGATCACATCAACGGTTCTAGGGTTTATCGCACAAAGACTTGTAAGGGTAATCTGCAAGCATTGCAAGAAAGCCTATAAACCTTCGTCTAAAGTACTGGAGTCCATCGGAATCTCTCCCAAAGAATTGAAGGATGGAGTATTGTATCAAGGAGCAGGGTGTTCAGCTTGCATGGGTACTGGATTTAAAGGAAGAAGTGGAATATACGAATTGCTTGTAATGAATAATGATGTGAAATCCGTAATTTTGTCCGGAGCCGATGCGAATAAAATCAATGATGTTGCATTAAAAACGGGAATGATACCACTTCGGGAATACGGTAAATATAAAATCATCGAAGGAGTTACGACTCCTGATGAAGTTTTAAGGGTATGCTAAAATGCCTTTATATACCTATGTTGCATTCAGTAAAAAAGGAAAGGAAGAGAAAGGTATTGTTGATGCGAATAATCTACAGGGCGCTCGCAATAAATTAAAAGCTAAAGGGCTTTATGTCCGGACAATAACGGAAGATAAGGAAAAAAAGGACAGAGAATTATTTCCTTTTTTATCCAAGCTTTTGTACAGAATTCCCAGAAAAGAAGTGGGGCTTTTTGCCCGGCAGTTGGGTACTTTGCTTGGAGCGGGAATTCCGCTGGATAAATCCCTTAGCAATATTATTGATCAGGTAGAAAACGAATTTTTCAAGAAAGTCATTATCGAGATCAAAGGCGCAATTACCGAAGGAAGTTCCTTGTCCGGTGCAATGGAAAAGCACCCAGACATTTTTCCTTCCCAGTATCCTTCCCTAATTTCTGTGGGAGAAAAAACGGGTGAATATGAAACTACTCTGAATCGTCTTGCCGATTTGGAGGAAGCCGCAACAGAATTAAAATCCAAAGTTCAGGTAGCCATGATTTATCCACTAATCATGGGGGCATTATCTCTATTTGTTGCGGTTTTTTTATTAGCAGTGGTGATACCTCAAATTCAGGAGTTGTTTTCCCAGTTCGATGCAAAACTTCCCCTGATCACAAGAATTGTAATAGGGCTATCCAATCTGATAATCAATTTCTGGTGGCTTTTAATTTTGGGTTTTGGCGGTTCTATTTATGCTTTTATCCGTTTCAAAAATTCCGAAAGTGGAAAAAAAAAGTGGGACGTCTTTGTTTTGCAAATTCCCGTATTTGGAACGCTTTTTAAAAAAGTTTTAATCAGTAGTTTTACCAGAAATCTGGGAGTTCTGCTTACAAATAGAGTTCCTTTGATCACCTCGCTTCAAATCGTTTCCAGAATAGTAAATAATTTTATTTTCCAGACAGAAATTTCCACAGCCATTGAGAAAATTAAAGAAGGAGCAAAACTTTCAGATTCGTTCCAGGGGTCGAAGATTCTATCTCCAATGGTTATCGGGATGGTTTCTGCCGGTGAAATATCCGATAAAGTCCCTGAAATGATGAATAAACTTGCGGATATTTTTGATGAAGAAGTAAATAATGCAGTCAAATCTATGACGCAAAGTCTTGAGCCGATTATGATCGTTGTCATGGGCGGCCTTATTTTTACGATTATGGCGGCAATTATGACGCCAATGTACAAATTGACAAAAGAAATACAAAATCTATAATACTAAATTGAGAGGGGAAAAATGAAGAAGAATATTTTTAGAAGGGCAAATCGCACGCTTCGCAGAGGGTTGACTTTAGTTGAGCTTGCGGTTGTAGTTTTGATTATGGGGTCGATTATAACACTTGTTGCTTTAAATATCAACCCTGGAGAATTAAAAGACGATACCGCATCTCTAAAGTTGAGAAAAGATGCAAATGAATTGTCTATGCAACTGGAAAGATATGCGCAGAATTTTGGAAAATATCCAAGCGAGGAACAGGGGCTTTCTGCGCTTGTTGAGAAGCCGACTTCAGGTGATGTTCCGGAAGACTGGAGACCGACACTGAATAAAAAAAATGCAATTTTGGATCCTTGGGGCACGCCATATATACTGAAAAAAGACCCAAATGGTGATGAATACATGATCATAACTTTAGGAAAAGATAAAAAAGACGGTGGTGAAGGAAAAGACGCTGATTTTAACATCAGAGATGAAAACACTTATCCACAGGCATTCCGTAAAAAATAGATCATTGTAAAATTGCTTTTTGAAGCTTATCATAAGTTTTTCAGAAAGCAATTTTCCTTCTCGGCTCCATTATGAAATACCGCAAGGGCCTTACGCTTGTTGAATTAGCTGTTGTGATTTCTATCATAGGAATTTTGATGACTATGGTGATTTCCAGTCTTGCAAATTTAATCAGGCCATCTGTTGCCGACACTTCGGAAAAATTAAAAGCTGCGATCTTATTTTGTTACCAGACCGCTATTTTGAATAATCAAACTGTAATTTTGGATTTGGATATAGAAGAGGATAAGTATACCGCATACAAAATAAACCGAAAAGAGGAAGGGCTTGAAGAGCAGAAAATCCTCGAATCCGGCAAGCTACCATCGTATAGTTCAATCGTGAATGTAACGGATTTACGGGGCGTGAAATACGAGACTGGCCATTTACGAATTCCATTCACGCATAACGGCACATCAGGAGATTATAATATTCACATAGGTGATGAAGTAAAAATCAAGAAAACAATTCTAGTTTACAAATACCGTGGGAAGTTATCATTGAAAGATGGAGAAGTAAACCGTTCAACCGGCGCCGGCACTCAAACAGACATTGGAAAGGATGAGGGCTTTGCAGAAGAACTCTAATTTTCGAGGCGGTTTTTCTCTAATCGAAGTTGCCATAGCTCTAGCCATCGCTGGATCTGCAATGGTCTGGTCCTATTCGCTCATCAGTAACGGGATCACCATGCAAAAGAAAGCGGCTGATTTTACTAATGCGGTTCAATTGGCAAAAATCAAAATGGCTCAGATTGATTCAGCCACAAGACTTGAAACCGATTCCTCGAAAGGAGAGATTCCGGGTTATCGTGGCTACAAGTTTGAGACTGAAATAAAGGAAGAAGAAATCGATTTATTAAAACTTTCTAAAGGCCAGAAAGATACCAAAGACCCCAAAGGCAGGCCAACAGATTTATTTGGTGGAGAGGATAAAATGAATAATCTCCTGAAAAAAAGGGGCAAATCCCAAGGGTTGGAAACCGGTGGTATAATCAAAGTATTTCACATTAAAGTCAAAATTATTTACCCTTCCGGTTATGGAGAAGATTCCTATACGGCCGAAACATTTAAGGCATCGAAATTCTAAAATGCAGATTATTCAAGGAATTAGAAAGGGAGTAAATCTAATTGAGCTTGCCGTAGTTGTAATGATTCTGGGAGTTTTATTTACTGGAATTTTCGGCGCTTATTACGCTGCGTTAAAAATTTCTCAAGGCTCAGAAATGAAAGGAGGAGCCCAAAGAAAGGATGTGTTTTATGCGCTGGAAAATTTGCGGTCATCATTTTCACAGACTTTTTATCTTCCCGGTCAAAGGCGGCTGATATTTTTTGCAAAAGGTGAAGGCGGGCAAAACTCAAGAAGGGATATGGTAACTTTTGCAGCCAATCATCCGAACTCAGAAGAGACTGGCACACCGGCAATTCGGGAAGTTTCTTTTTTCTTAAAAAAAATGCCTAGCGAATCTGACTATTACTATCTGATTCGAAGGGAAGATGAAATGGTTGATATCAATCCTGATAAAGGTGGGGTGGAGCATGTGCTTCTTGATTACGTAAAAAGTTTTCACATGAAATATTCCCTGAGAGGCGATAAATGGCAAGATGATTGGGATTCCAAAGAATTGCAGAAAGTACCCAAGCTTATCAGGATTGAATTCATTGTAAAAGTTGGGAAAAAAGAATCGAGGTTTGAAACGCTTGCGTATCCGGGCATATATTTCAAATAAAAACAGAAAAGGAGCTATGGTCATAATGCTGGTCATGGGGATAGGCAGCGCATCCTTTATGACTTCAAATAAATTTGCCAACGATAGAATGACTGAATACCGAATGGCAAAATCCGAGTCGGAAGGTTTCCGAGCCCAGCTCCTTGCAAGGGCGGGCTTTCAGGGAGGACTTGGCGCATTGAAGAAAATCCCAGAAGAAGTTCTTTACCAATCGGGAATAGCTTTAGACCCGCCTCCAATCCCACTTGGGGGAGGAGTCATTTACTATAAACTTACACCGGAAGACGGCAAAATTAATTTGAACTCCCTTGTGAAAATGTATGACAATCAGCCGAATGCAAGAACACAGGAGATGGTATCGAGGCTATTCGAACAATTGGGCATAAAAAAAGAAAAGATTTTTCCGATTATCGACTGGATTGATGAAAACTCGCAGGAAATGGGAGGAGGGGCTGAAATCTATTACTATTCCGGCTTAAAGCCGGCTCGGAAAATCAAAAATGCTCCGATGTATTCGCTTTCTGAATTGCTTTCCATCAAAGGGTTCACCAGAAAGCAAGTTTATGAATCCCTGAAGCCTGCAGATTACGATAAAAACAAGACTTCTTCTTTTCAAACTGAAGAAGAAAAAGTTCTCTTGACAGACAAGGACTTCGTTTTAGCCAACAATATTACCGCTTACCTTCCATTTAAAGATACCTCAGATGAAAGAATTAACATTAACGGTGCTCCCTACCATGTGCTGATGTCTCTTTCCGACTTTATGACAAAACAGGCTGCTATGAGATTATTGAAATTGAAATTGGAAAAAGGCGGATATATAAAGGAACTAAAGGATATTGAACCTTTGCCTGAGTTTCAAATCAAAACATCAGGTGGATTTACACTATACAAAGAATTAGCGGGTGAGGGAACGGATGTGTCCGGTGGGCGAATAAAAACTAAAGGAGATATTTATAAAATAGTTGGAGTAGGAATCATAAACGATAAAGTGACTCGGAGAATCACTTGTCTGTTCGATTTGGCAAATGATCAGATGCTATTTTATTCAGAGGATTGATATTTCGTGTTTATTGACCAATACCTTGCCATAGATTACGGTACTACTTTTATAAAAGGGATTCTGTTTAAGCAATTTCTGGGTGGAGTTACGATTTTGCGTAATGAAACTCTGAAAATTGTAAGGTTGGAGGAAAGCGAGGGTGATGAATATGAATACAATATCGTTCGCTTTATCCAGAGTTTCTTTCCGGAGGAAACGAATTTTCTAATCAACCTCCCGATTGAGAAATTATTCATAAGAGACCTGGTCGTACCTTTAGGAACCGAAAAAGCCGTCAGGGAAATTATTCCATTTGAAGTGGAAAACCAAATTCCATTTCCGGTCGAGACAATGGAAGTGCTCGGAGATATTTGGAAAATCGAAGATGAAAGTTCAAATGTAATTACATTCAGCGCACACCATTCCGAATTGCAGAAAGCAATTACTCCATTTTTGAGAACAGAGACCCAACTAAAATCGATGTCCATTGATTCATTCGTATTGAGCACGGTTATTACAAAACACCAGGGGGGAACCGTTCTTGCAGAAAAAACAGGCCAGGTTGACATTGGCGGGAAAATTACGATTTTTAACTCCCTTTCTGGCGGAAAGTTAACCCACTCCCGGTTTTTTGCTGCCGGAGGTGAATACATCACACAAAAGATTTCAGAGCTGCTGAAAATTGAATTGCATGAAGCCGAAGAATTAAAAACCTCCATTCAATTTAATATTAACGAGATTAGTGAAGAGGCAAAGTCCGAATTTCAGAAGAAATTCAAGCTGTCGAATCAAAACTTTAAACAAGTGATGCAAATTATTTTTTCGTCTCTGGATGGAATTGCAGAAGAAATCGCGAGAAGTATATTTGCTCTATTTGATTCCGAAAAGCCGGAAGTGATTTATTTATCAGGGGGAGGATCGCTCTTGCCGGGTACTGAAAAATTTCTTTCCGATAAAATCGGCATCAGCGTAAAAAAATATGAGTTTGTAGAACTTAGAGAAGAGAGCTATATCACTTGTCTTGGAACGGGTTACCATTATCTGATGAAAAAATCGGAAAAAATGGATTTTTTAAGCACGAAATTCGTGCAGGCTATAAACAAAAGTTCGTTGAAGCTCGGTTACTTCAAAACTCATTTGGCGCTTTTGGGTATTTCATTTTTTATTTTGATAACCGTATTCTTTGTTGGAATCATTATCGATAAAAGAAAAATCAAAGCTAACAACGAAGTGCTTGCTGCAAAATTTCAGCAGGGTTTCGGAATCGAAGCGCCGACAGATTCCGATGTTATGGAACTGGCAACACGGGAAGTTAAAAAAGAGCAAAAAAATTCAGAGATTGTTCGTCTGTTTCTAAGCCAGGACAGTATACTTGAGATTTTACTAGATTTGACCAATAATTTTCCTTCCAAAGATACTTTTAATTTCGCTCTGGATCAGTTCACCTTTGACGGAAATGAGGTACAGATTTATGGAAGAGTTGATGAATTTAGTGAGCTAGGCACGATTCAAACGTCTCTCGAGAAAACGAAAAAATTCAAGAACATTGAAGTTTTAAACAAAAGACTGATTCAAGGTGTAAATAAATTGAAAGTTAGTTTTAAAATTAAACTTGAAGTGGCGAATTCTTCGGAAAAAAATAACAATAAGTCGGAAAACAATGCTGAATAAATTAGATGAAAGAGAAAGACTTTTTGTAATCGGCGGCATTATACTCGTTATCGTAATTTTGCTTTTCAGCGTTGTTAGAAAGCTTGCGGAATTTCGAAGCGATCTCTCTGAAAAAATAGCCGAAAGCCGGGGCAGTTCCGTTCAACTGGATAAACTGATACGCGATTATAATTACTACAGATCTTTGAAGTCCGGCCCGGAAGAGGACGTTAGTCAGATTTATTCAAAACTGGATCAGATACTTGTCAGATATTCCCTGAAAGATAAAGTTTCCACGATGAGAGATTCCAATACGGTGATTTTGAAACAGTACAATAAAATTACGATCGATATAAGCTTGCGCTCTGTTCCATTGAACGATGTGATCAAACTGATTTATGACATTGAGGTAAATAAGCAGATCAACAGCAAAGTTGATTATATTAACTTCAGAAAACCCTTTGCTGGTAAAGAGGTTTATGATGTGAACTTGAAATTATCATCCTATAGTAAATTAGGAAAGAAAAATGCCTAAAATAGAAGAAGAACTTCAGGAAGAAGAAATTGAAAATTCCGAAGATGCTGAAAATGAAGAAGCGCCACCGATTGAAGAAGACATTGATGAAGATGCGTATTCAGTAGTTCCTACTCTTTCAGTCAAGCAAAAGTTGCTCCTGATTCTTGGAGGGGTATTTACTTTTCTCACATTTCTAGTTTTACTTTTTCCTTTGGAAGAATTTATCAGGAGTCAAATTTCCAAGGCAAGCTCTCAGAAGGGTTACTACATTGACTTCAAAAGACTAAAGATTCCGGTTTTTGGGAGTAAAACAGTTGATTCATTAAATATTCAAAGTCCGGATGGGCTTGGGATTAAAACGGAAGAAATCGAAATCAATTCCAGCTTGTACAATATAATTCAAGGGTCGTTTATCGGAACAATTCAGGCAAATTCCGTTAAACTGGATAAAAAGGAAATTTCTTTAAATCTGAAAAGTATTTTGTTTGAAGGAAAACTAGCCAGTCTCACAGAAGGGTTCAATGAGATTAACGGCAGCTTAATGATACAAGGAGCAAACGGGACATTGACAAAGGTGCCTATCCTTCCATTAATCGGAGAATTAAAGGATACGGCAATTAAAAATATTTCCATCCTTATGAAGCTCAAGAACGGCAGGATTCACATTGAAAAAGGAGTCCTGGATACCTCGATAGGCAAAATTTCCTTCAAGGGAAAAATTGAATACACTGGAAATTTTGGAAATTCTAGGATTGATATGGAAATTTGTCCGAGATTAAGCGCCAGTTTTTCTGCAGAACGTCCGGATCTTTCTGATATGCTTCAGGTAGTCAGTAAAGGGAATCCCGATTTTTGCGTTCCAATACAAGGTACGGTGGACCAACCAAAAGCGAATATTTCGTTAATGGGCGACCAAAATCTACAGAATCAGCCTTCAACTGTGTTGCCTCCAGGAGCACCGAATTTACCGGTTCCAAAAATTCCACAACCACCACAGAAAAAATAGCGATAAAAATCTTCTACTTACTCACGGACCGCTTTTTCGGCGAGTTTAATGTATTGACTGGAATTCTTACCGTATGCCAGTTCCGCATAACGCATTAAATGGTGGTTTTTTTTGGATCTTAATGCGAAAGTAAGCGAATCCTTTTTGTATTTGGCTGCTTGGATTTCCTGCTTTTCCAGGCAAGCCGCAAGAATTTTATGCGGTTCAGCTTCTCCTTCATATTTCTCTGCTAGATCGAGATATCTTTCTATCATGTCAATAGCAAGAGAATAGTTTTTTAGGGCGAATTGGTGCTTGATGTATTCCCGGTAAAGGCTGGCTTTTAAATCTACAAAAATCGGTGAACTCTTTACCACAGGATTTTCAATTTTTTCCAAAGTGTTCATCCCTTTAACCAGTGGCACGATTGCGTTCTGCCTTGCTTCAATCGAAATTCTTCTGAGTTCCCTTTCTCGGTTGATCTCCCGCGCTTTTTTTTGCCAGGCAAATTTATCTTCTAGATTCACTTCTTTTTCAAATTCCATTTTTTTATTCTGGATCTGGGTTTCCGACGCTTTGAAAATTGCTATCGATTGATTGAAGAACTTTCTTGCGTCTTCGATTTTTTTTGTGGATGCTTCTTCACTGATCTCTTCGATGATTTTTAAATCTTTCGATGTTTCAAGGGTTTCTGCTTCTTTTCCCCAATACCCACCGGCGGGCTTATCGTCCGGAAACAATAATTCAGATTTCTTTTTGTTTTGATTCGCAAATATATGGAAATTGAATATAAAAATACATAGAACGATTGAAAGGAATCTCATTTTTTTCATCCTGATTATAAATTCGGTAAGAATCAAATTTTTCTTAATGAAGGATTTTTCGAAAAAAAATAAATCTGTCCGAATATGGTTAGAATTTCAGGATGAGGAGAGTTAAATCGTCTTCCAGTACTTCACAACCACCTGAGAATTGGGAGACAATTTCAAAAATCGAGTCACACAGAACGGATATATCTTCGTTTCTTTGTTCGGATAATATCCTCATAAATCTTTCATCGGAAAACATTGATCCTGTCTCAGGGTTTCTGGCTTCTGTCAACCCATCAGTGTAAAGCACAAGCAAGTCGCCTTTTTCCAGATCATCCGTCATTTCTTCACATTCGGGATTTAGGAAGGAAAGAATGATTCTACCTTTTGGAAGAAGTGTTTTGACGGAACCGTTGGATTTGATGATAATAAACGGGAGGTGTCCAGCGCGAGCGAGGGTTAATTTTCCCGTTTTCAAATTCAGATCCAGGGCACTGGCAGTAATAAAATTCGTGCCAAGTTTATCTTTTAGGTTTTCATAGATATAATTAATGGCCTCTACGACTTTTTTAGTATTTTCATACCAACCGCTCAGAGACATTTTCACCATTGAAGCAAGAAAGGCAGCCGGAACTCCATGCCCTGACACATCGCATATAAAAATTCCTAGAGAGTCATCATTTGGAGAATATTTGATGTCGAAAAAATCTCCTCCGATTTTCATCATTGGCTGGTACTTATAAGCTATCTGGATATTGTGAAGGTCCGGAATATTTCTTGGCAAAAGCGACAACTGGATGGTCTGAGCCATTTCGATCTGTCTTTCCAATTCTTCTTTTTGGTTTTCAATGATCAAAGTTCTTTCAATTACTTTCTTTTCGAGTTCTTTGTTGACAGCGTCTTTTAGTTTTTCCAGCATTGTAAGATTCTCCAGAGCGCTGTTCTGGGCTTTTTCTCTTTCTGTCAGAACTGTCGAGATCAGATAAGTCATAAGGGTAACTGCCCCGATGAAAATGTCCAGGAAAATCAAAGAGTCATTCAAGGATAAGGTCTGATTTGAATAGATTGCAAACGGGCCAGCCCCATTGATAGTCCGTAAGATGGCCATACCCGATAGCAGGACTATCGAAGCAGTCGCTCCGATTTGTTGAAATCGAAACGTAGCGTATATTAAAAAGGGGAAAGGCAAAAAAGAAATCGGATAGTTCGAGGAATAAAAAGCTATTCTTCCGGAAATTAAAATCAGCGCAAATATTCCAATTCCTTCCACGATTTTTTTTGGACTATAGTCGGCAAATCTCATGGATAAAACGGATAATAAAAATGGAGCCACTACGATAAAACCCTGCATTTCTCCGGAAAACCAGGTAATCCAGACATTCCAATAGACTTCGGGTTTGACAAAATCCCAGTAGTAAAGAGACGATACTCCGCAGAATGCGCTTAGGGCAGAGCCTGGAATTGTGCAGAATATAAGGAATTTGAATAAATCTCTGGATCCTGAGAGCGGATTCTCCGAATAAGTAATTTGCAAAAACAGTGTAGAGTTTAGGAGTGCTCCTAACGTATTCCCAATGCCTATAATCAAAGCCGTGGGAATATGGGGATTATTCAGGTAATTTGCACCAAGCGCTCCCAGAAATATTCCAGGGAGTGCTCTATTTTTGCGAACCAAAAGTGCGGCAAGTGCAACCCCTTCCGGTGGCCATATAGGAGATACCTGAGAGTTGAAAAAAGCGAGAAAAAAACCAATCTTTGCTGCGGCTATATATATAACTGCAATGATAACGGACTCGGTAAAAAAGGTTAGAATTTTAAATTTGTTCATACCAAGTTTAACCATTTCTCATAAATTATATCTATAATATCCAGATAAATCCTGTTTGTCGAGAGAACAAGAATTAACTTTTGTTTGATTTTTTTAGAAATACTTCTTTTAAAAAAGAACTTTCTAAAAATACTGTAATCAGGGCGTAGTGGAATAATTTGTGAAAAAAAATACCTTAAATAAACTTTATATTCAGAGAGGGAGTGCAACTTCAACGGACAGTAAGAGGAAGTACAGGCGAATATTCATTAGGCTTTTCATTTCCTGTTTTATCGGCTTAATTACTGCTGTATTATTCAGAAGTTATATTATTTATCCCGTAAAAATTGCAAATAAATTTATGGAACCTTCCTTGAAGAAGGATAAGATTATATTTGTAACTCCATTTTTTAATAAGGGAAATCTGAAAGTAGGGGATGTTGTACTTTCGAAAAATCCGTTGAATGAGGAAACTGTTTTTATATCCAGAATCGCCGCGAAATCTGGTGATAAAATTCATATCTCTAATAAAAAACTTTATCGCAATATGAATCCGATTAGCGAAGAGAGTAAAAGCATTCAGTTTACGGACAAGCGGCCTTCATTCCCTAGATCATTTTCGAAGAGAGATAATTTTGATGAGGTATTTGTGAAGGATAGAAGTTTTTTTCTGCTTTCGGACAATCGAGATGAGAGCTTAGATTCCAGAGAGCTGGGGCTTATTTCAGAAGAGAAGATTATTGGTAAAATGGTATTTTAATTATTGAAACCAGAACGCGATGAATTTTTGCAATCTTTTTCCAGAGCCTTTATTTTTGGCGGGGGGAGTTCCGGAGCGTCTGCTGCCGCTTTATTGAAAAAGTTCGGAAAAAAAATTATTCTAATCGATAAAAAAGAAACGGCCAACGGTATTTTTGATGAGGTTTATTCGGATGAAAAAATCCCCCCGATGGATAAACATTCTTTGATTGTGAAAAGCCCCGGGATTCGCCCGGATCATTTGATTCTGACTGAAGCGCGCAGCAAAGAAATTCCCGTGATATCGGAAATTGATCTGGGCGTTATATTCTTTGCTGGTAAAATCATTGGAATTACGGGGACTGATGGAAAATCAACTACGACAAGCCTAGTGTGGCATCTGATTCAAAATGATTTTCCCAAGTCAAAAGCCGGTGGAAATTTAGGACCTCCATTTACATCTTTTTGTGAAGATAATCTGGACCTAGCAGTGCTTGAGCTTTCCAGTTACCAACTGGATGACTCACTGCCCATAGACTTTGCAGCTTGTTCCATTTTAAACCTTGCTCCAGATCATCTGGAAAGACACGGAACGATGGAAAATTATCTAACTGCAAAATTAAAAATACTTGGATATAAAAACAGAAGGACTACATTTGTCACCGGACAGATTCTAGCGGAAAAATTTTCCGATTATGATTTGAATTGCATTCAAAAAGCCTTCGGATATAATTCAATGGCTGATGCAAAAATAATCCTGGATAAGAATCAAATCACTACGGAAAAGGCCGTTTACTCAACTGAAAAATTTTCTCTGAAAGGTAAGCACAATCTGGAAAATCTTGCAGCATCCATTTTGATTGCAGAAAGCATCGGTTGCAATCCCTCCAGACTCCAGGCTCAAATTCAAACCTTTAAAGGCCTTCCTCACCGGTTTGAATTTATTAGAAAAATCGGAGAAATCGAATTCATCAATGATTCCAAATCAACCAATCTCCACAGCATGATTGCCGGCTTAAAAGGATTTAACGAAGATATTCCAATTGTTCTAGTTTTGGGAGGCATTCCCAAAAAAGAGGACATTAGTCCAATGCTACAACGCTTAAAACAATTGAACCTGGTTGTTTTTCTTTATGGGGAGGCTTCTCAGGCCTGGGCTAGTCCGTTAGGCGAAATCCTAGGTAAAAAACTCGTAGTCAAAGAGAATCTAGTGGAGGTTATGAGCGAAGGCTACACTGTTGCCGAGAATATTCATGCCAGGTATTTTATTTTTTCCCCTGCCTGCGCAAGTTTCGACCAATACAAAAATTTCGAGGAAAGGGGAGAACACTTTAAAGCTTTGGTGAGTAGCCTTTAGTGATTAAACTATTGACCTGTTAACTTTTTCATAAATTTTTGCGTCTATGAAAATCTTCAACAGATCAGGATCCACATGATTATCTTTTACTTCCATGCGAAGAATGTCCAGAGCCCTGTCCAGAGGGACTGCTTTTTTGTAGGGCCTGTCTTTATCGGTTAACGCATCGTATATATCTGCGACTGTCATCATTTTAGATTGAACTGGAATTTCATCTGCATACAGTCCTCGCGGATACCCGGTGCCGTTTAGCTTTTCATGATGTGCATGAGCAATCGCGGGGATCATTTTTAAATCGCCAGTCCAAGGGATTTTACTTAAGAATTGAAATGTATGCTCTACATGTGATTCGATTTCTTTTCTTTCGTCAAAGTCGAGCGAACCCTTGCGGATTGTAAGAAAGTTATACTCGGAGGGAGTAATGACAGGCAGCTCGCTATCATTCAGAAATTTGAATTTCATTCTGGAAAGTTCTTCCAGTCTTTGTGAATTCGATTGTTCCAGAATAGTCGGCTCATTTGACGAAATTATGACGTCCAGCATTTCCGAAAGTTTACGAATTTCCATCTTGTATTCCATGTCAACGACGTATTCATATTCTTTGTATCCTTCAATGCCGTGCTTTTTCAGATAATCGATTTTTTTCTGGTCAAATTTGATTTCGAGGTCTTTTTGTAAGTAATAAAACCTCCATTTGATCAACTCCAGCTCATACTCTTCCAGTTTTTTTGCTTTGACCAGCACTTTTTCTCTAACGCCGACTTTTCCAAAATCGTGAAGGAGTGACGCATAACGTATTTCTTTCATCTGGGCTTTAGAAAATTTCAGGTCGGCAAACTTCCCAGAATCTATCCTGTCTACCGTTTCTGCAAGCGCAGTCGTAAGGTTGGCAACCCGAAACGAATGACCGCTCGTAGTCGGGTCTCGTGATTCAATCGCGCTTACTGATGCAGTGACAAACCCTTCGAATAGTGTTTCGATGTCCTTTATCAGGTTATTGTTCTGAATGGCTACCGCAGCCTGGCCTGCAACACTCATTACCAACTCTTCAGAATATTTATCAAATGCAAACACACTGTCGCCTTTCATTTCTTCGAGTGTCAGTTTTTTGTTGAAATTTTTCTTTTTATTGATCAATTGAATTACACCGACAATTTCATCCCAGTAGTTCTTCATCGGAACAACGAGCATACTTTTCGAATGGTAATTCTTTACGGAGTCAAAGATGCGGTTGAATTTGTATTCTTCCTCACCGGAGAGTTTGTAGACGTCGGGAATGTTTAGAGTTTTTCCAGTTGAAGCAACATAGCCGGCGATGCTTTGTTTGTTGATCGGAAGAATAAATTCTCCGCTGTCCAGCTCAAGGGCCGAGATTTTAAACCGAAGGTTTTGCGGATCTCCGTTTTCATCCTTTTCTACCAGATAAAGCGAGCCTGAATCGGCTAATGCGATTTCACGGGCGTTATACAGAATATCCCTTAAGAGTTTGGTGAAATCCTTTTCGTTTGAGAGACTGATTCCGATCCTAGTTAATTTGGATATTTCATTGGAACTGGTGTTGATTCTGTGCTGCATTTCAAATTTTTCAACTATCATCTGAAGGTGAGTAAAAGCGTTTGTCAGATTTTTTACCAGAAAAATCATAGGCGCTTCTTTGGGTACAATGCTGTGAAACAAATCGAGTTCCATATAATTTTTTGTAACTTCATAGTCCATTTCCGCGCATATAACGAACCTGGACATAATTGACGGGTGAAGTTTTAGTATATTTCTGATTTTTGAATGTTCCTCTTCCAGACTATCTTTTTCGATATAAAAAACCAGGAGTGCGATATTGTCCAGATTGCTCTTACAAAGCTGTTCAAGCGAATTCAACTGGAACACCTCGGCCTGAATTTTCCTGCAGTATGGAGCTATTTCAGATTCTAGTTTTGGATTATCTGTTACGATGTATTGCTTTTTGGCCATGGCCGTCTCTTAATTCAATGAGACTTTTCAAACTCTCATGGTCAATCAATTAAAATGACTCAATTTTTTTAAAAAAAATCCCAAAATGACCAAAAACCCTTGAAATTTGCAGATTCTTGCGCAAAACTGTCGTTGACATAAAACGATGTATCCCGGATAAGTAATTAGGGAATGATCGTAGTTCTTATAGAGGATATTGGGTTTGTTAAATCATAAAGTCGTAGGCGATAAATTAATTGTCTATCTGGAAGGTCGTTTAGACGTATCGGTGGCCAATGAAGTAGAAGAAGGTCTGTCTGATCTGATTGATAATGGGGGGCATAAAAAAGTCCTGTTAAATATGGATGGGGTGGAATATATGTCTTCCTCTGGGTTTCGCGCCTGTATTTCAACCTTGCGAAAACTGAATGCAATGGAAGGTGAATTGAAAATATGCAATATCAAGCCTTCTGTAAAAAGAATATTTGATGTGATCGAGTTGACCTCACTCTTTGATATATCAGATTCAGAAGAATCTGCAATGGCATCATTTAAATCCTAAGGTTAGTCTATTCACCCCGTACTTCAGAAAATTGTTGACCAGAAAAAGGATGAAGTCCAGAAGATTCCTTTTTATAGCAATTTACCTTTTGTAAAATACTCTTTTTCAGAATCTCTTCAGCGGAAATCCGGAATAATCGGAGAATGTAAAAAGGCAAGCCCTTCAATGGGAGTCATACGCGATGATTATGATCCTGTTGAAATTGCCGGAATTTATGAAAAATGCGGAGCATCTGCGATTTCTGTTTTGACGGATACAAAATTTTTTAGAGGGTCTGTCGAAGACTTACAGAATGTATCATCTCGCGTTACGATTCCTGTTCTTCGCAAGGATTTTATTATAGATGAAAAGCAGATTCGGGAAGCGGTTTTTTTTGGCGCTAGCGCAATTCTTCTGATTGCCCGACTTTTGGATTTGAGACGATTAAAAGAACTTTATCAGTACGCTCAGGGACTTGGGCTCGAGGTTCTAGTCGAAATCCATAATAGGGAAGAAGCTGAAAACGCTGTGGAAGCAGGAGCTAAAATTATTGGGGTCAACACTAGAGATCTGGATACTTTTCAGATTCACAAAGGATTAATTGGTGAGCTATTCGACATTTTGCCGGATGGATTATTCAAAATAGCCGAGTCTGGAATTCATGGGAAAGAAGATTACCTTTCCATGAAAAGATATACCAAGTTCATGTTGATCGGGACTTATTTTATGCAATCAAACGATATTGAAAAATCCTTTCTCGATTTATTGAAGTAAGAATCGAGCGGTCTCGAAGTCGGACAAACTCCCAGCCGACATAACCTAAAAACGAGCCTTGAAAAATATTTCAGGGACAAAAAAAATCTATCAAACCATCTTTAAGAAACCGTATAGCGAAGGTCGATAAAATGTATATATAGAGCAGAAAAAATGAACCCAGAAATCGAAAAAAGAATTCCCGGAGCAATCGGACAAAAGCGTTACAAAGTGCAGATAACCGTTTCGATTTATAGAAATGGATTGCTTTCCTATAAAAATGAAATGACTGTTCCATCCGTATACTCCAGACGAAGTGAAGCGCGTGGGCATATAAAGAAAGAAATCAGGGAAAGGTTGGACAGCTCGAATTTTTTCCGCTCCACAAGATTGGATTATGATTTGGTCAGATATACTGAAGAAGCAACGTGCAATACTTTTATTCGATACAGTATTAAAGAAGAATAAGCCAAAGTTTATTCGGCTTTGCTTCCGAAATTCCAGAAAACATTCCTTTGTGATAAGTTCCTTTTGATCGATACTCACTCCCTATCAAAATAATGCGGGTTATCCATGTTTTTACTTGATAGAAAACGGCCGGCTTGAAAGATATTTCTAAATGTCAGATTCACCGAAAAAAGTAATCGAGAAAAATTCTCATGGAGAGTATGTATTTACTCCATACGGTGAATTTTTATCTTACTACCATGCGCACGTTCAGATTTTCAATCAGTTGATAGAGCGAAAGAAGCTTACGAAAAACGAGTCAGATTCTCTTTCCCAATCCATTAAATCTTTTATGGTAACCAATGTAAAAAAGACCGATCATTTTTTTGAAAATATTAACAATTTTGCCGGAATACTTGGAATAAGTCAGGCAAATCTTCAGAGTTACCTGAATGAGAATTTTCTGGGAATTCTTAACAAGGTTCAGGAAAAATTAAAAGGTCAGGAAATTGAAAAGCAGGCATCTTCCTCAGGGGTGGGAAATAAAAGCTATAACAGCATACTTGAGGAATTGAATGACATCTTTGGAGAAAAACTTTTAAAAAATATTAAGTTTATCAGGGAGGAAGGAAGGATTGTTCTTGTGGATCTTACGACAGGCAATCTAATCGAGCCCAAAAGTTCGACAACCGGCGAGGAGCCAGCCTCCCAGCAGGTATCAAAAAAAACCGAACCGGAGTTAATTCACCGGGGGCCAGAAAAATCTATACTAAAAGAAATCATCGAATTGTTCGGAGGCGAGTTGAAAGGCCAGGCTCTTGAAGTCCAGAATCCGAATAATTTTATTAGTACTGCGGAAATGCAGCCTGCTTCCAGGGCCGAGAAAAAACCTGAGAAGGAAGAACTCGGAATAATCGAGGATCTTCAATTCGAGGATGATTCGATTCAACAGGAACCTCAATCGCAAATGGAAGGAAATGAAAATCAGACTATGGATCTGGATTTTCTATTATCACAGGTTCCTGAAAAACCAAAAGATCCCGTTGATGATTTTATGTTTAAGGAGTATTCTGCCATAATGAAAGCGATTCAGTCCTATCAGTCAGCAAAGGATATGGAAGGATACAGTAGGTGGATGAGTAGTTGTTCGGAATTAGAAAAATGTTTTATTTCGATAAGAAATTATCTAGCAAAGGAGCAAAAGGGCGAAGCCGTTAATTGGGAAAATATTTTTCGCACAATTTCCCAAAAAACGGATTTGACGGAAGACTCTCTGCGAAACCTGAAAGGCAGAATTGAAATATTCCGGCAGACAAAATCAGTTCAAGATGGTTGCATTCAGGAATTTAAAAACCTACCTCCACAAGTGTTAGGAATTGCAAAATCAGCCTGGCCTCACATCGCAAATTCCTTCGAACTTATGCCGGATATTGAAAATGTGGAGAGTTCCATTCAAAATATTTTATCCCGAATCCGGAATGAAAATGAAAGGAAGCCGATTTCGAACATATTGGTAAGCGCAATAACCAAGCTTAGGCAGGTTTTAGAAGGATAAAAATCTAAAGAAAGGGCTCGAATCTAATTTTCTTTGATATCTATTCGCAATTCAAAATCTTAGAGATGTTCAAGGAAAAGGCCATTGACCCCGTATTAGTTTTGCAGTTTCGGGTATTGCAAAAGCCAGTAATTAGACTTTAAAGAATTGATGAATGACTTGCAGTTGCCGAAATCTGCACAGTTTGTATGTTTGTCCTGATGATTCATCATCGGGAAGCCATTTTTGGCAAGTAAAATTCAATTTCGTCGGAGTGTTCTATGTCTGTTTGCAGGGTTATCTCGGAAGAGTTGTTTAATCAGGTTGTGGAAAGTGCAGGCAGGTCTACAAGGAAAAGAGCAAATTATAATTTTCACGAGTTGTCGGATGTTTACCAGAGATTTTTGAATGTACTTTTGAAGGGAACCTACATTCGGCCCCATAAACATAAAAATCCTCCGAAACCGGAAACGTTTATTGCCTTGAAAGGCGAATTTGCCTTTTTCCTATTTGACAATTCTGGAAATATTGTTGAGAAATACCTGGTTGCATCCAAAGGCCCGATCTTTGGGGTAGATATTCCGCCTAACGTTTGGCATAGCGCAGTTTGCCTCTCTGATGTCTGCGTTTGTTTTGAAGGGAAGTCCGGACCGTATGATCCTAAAGAAGACAAAACTTTTGCTTCTTGGGCTCCGGAAGAGAATGACCCTGGCGCATTACAGTATATGAATCATTTGATAGATTTATTGAATTTAGAATCAAACAGTAAATGACTTTTTTAAACTGCTCGCTAATACTTTAATTATGGCAAATTTTTAAAACCGGCAATAACAAGTAGGATAGACATTAAAAGTCCTAACAGAGACAGCATCGTTCCGAAAGTCCACTGCATAAAAGCGAAGCGTTTATCAAATTGTTCAAACCTTTTTTCAACCTGCTCAAATCTTCTATCAACTTGTTCGAACCTTTTATCCATCTGGTGAATAAGGTCATCGAACCGCTTATCCATGGCTTCAAATCTTTTGTCCATTTGTTGAAAACCATAACGCATTTCTTGAATAAGCTGAGCTATATCGGTGTTTTTTGGAACAGAAATTTCTAAATTCTGGTAATCTTTTTGTATTTGCATCAAAACATCAGCGAGGGTATTTTCAGCATCTTCAAAAGAACCCTTTTGAATCTGTCCCATTAAAGAGTGAACCTTCTTTCGTGTGTCTTCAATTGATATCATAAGCATTCAAATGTTTTGTATCATATTCAAGAGATGTCAATAATTTTTCAACCATTTTCAGTGCGTAGAAAGTAGTTTATTCATTGCTTCTATGAACTTTGCTTCTTTTTTTTTGTCGTGTTTCAGTTCCATGCAAAATAGTTCTTCGTCAAAAGGATTATTTTGTAGCAGACCTTTAAAAAAAATTATTCCGTCGACTGGAGATTTGAATTCCCGGTATATATCTATGGTTACGAACCGGAATCCTTTTTCTTCATAACGGAGTATTTCTTCAAATGCATCTATGTCAGTTATTCGGCAGTCATCGGATGCGATTGCGATTCCCCATATCTGCCTAACTCCTCTGCATAATAGAATTACATTCCCTTTTTTTATTTTTTCCACAATTTTCCAGCTAGATTCCTCTTCCATTTGCCCAAAAGTTGAATGGCTCGAATTCGGAACAGAAAAAGCCCCTCTGGCTAATATATTTTCAAAGGTATTGAAAATGTTAATTCGATAGGCACTCATTTTAGCACAATTTCCAGAAGGTGATTGATGGCTTTATTAAAAATCGGCAAGAGATTTTTGTCGGGTTGCAATCTCATACAAAGGTGGGGTTCTATGAATGGATTGTGAGATGTAAGTAATTTATCGAAAAAGATTTTTCCATCAATCGGCCTTTGCAATTCCTTATATATATGAAAAGAAATATATCTATAGCCATGTTCTTCATACTTTATTTCCTCTCTGAATGCGTCAATATCGGTGATTTTGCAGTCGTCAGTAGCGTATGCGATTGCCCAGATTTGATTCACTCCCCGGCAAAGCAGTAATAGATTCCCTTTCTTAATATGCTCCAGTTCAGACCAGTGAGATAAGTCATTAAAATCACTGTATTCCATATTTGTTTTGCTGGGTGCAGAAAACGCGCCTCTCTTCAGAGCATTCTCAAAAGTGTTGAATAAATTTACTCTAAATACAGCCATATTGAATACTCAATATAAACCAGGTTTTCCAGTAATAAACCAAAAAAAAATAATTACTTCTTTTTTTTGCGTCTGGCTTTTTTGACTTTTTCCGTGTCATTTTTATCATCCGTGATTTCATTGTCTAACCCTGCCATTTCTACATAAGAGTAGGTGCTTGTCGTTGATGTATAGTCCGGCTGAGTTGGAGCTTCTTGTTTGACAATTAGGAGATACAGTGAAGGTAGTACGGTTAGAACCAGAATCATTGCAGATGTCAGGCCTCCAACGATAACCGTGGCAAGAGGTCTTTGAACGTCCGAGCCAACACCCGATGCCAAAGTTGCCGGGATTAAGCCAAGGAGAGCCAAAAGAATTGTCATTAGCATCGGCCGTAGCTGGATAACCGCTGCCTTTTCCGCTGCTTCTTCAATCGAAATGTCTTTGTGATCTCTTAGGATTTGGTTAGTTCGGGATACATACAGAACCCCTGCCATTGTAGCAATTCCGAATAGAGAGATAAAGCCCACACCTGCCGACACATTAAAGTAATATCCTCGAATAAGAAGCCCGACCAGTCCACCAATTAAAGAAAGTGGAATACAAGCAAGGGCAACTGCAACGTATCGGAGATTTCTATACAATGCAAATAGTACGCTGAAAATGATTAGGATTGTAATCGGGATGACAATCACCAGACGTTTCCCGACCCTAGCTAGATTTTCGTATTGTCCCCCGTATTCAACCCTATATCCTTCAGGAAATTTTATAGTTTGCTCGACTTTTTTTCTAAGTTCTGATACGAATCCCCCCTGATCCCTGCCTCGAATATTCGTTCTAACCGTGATATTTCTTCGGCCTTGTTGCCTGAATATCATTGTGGGGCCATCGACAAGCTTCACTTCTGCAAGATTGGAAAGCGGAATCCTTTCACCCTTGGAGGAAATTATAGGAATGTTTTCAACGGATTTTATGGTTGAACGGTAGTCATTTGAATATCGAACCACAATTCCAAAACGCCATGGGCCTTCGTACAGAGTGCTAATTCGAGACATACCGATTGCCGATTCTATGACCTGCTGGATTTCACTTATATTAATTCCGTACCTTGCTGCGGCTTCCCGATTTATTTTAACATTTAGCTGAGGACTTTCAGCTTCCTGCTCAATTCCATACTCGCTTGCGCCTTCCATATTTGCTACGAGTTTTAAAATCTGTTCAGCAAGCCCTCGCATAACAGTTAAATCATTGCCGATTACAAAAACGCCAAGGTCAGCAATCGTTCCCATAATTGCTTCGGAAAGGTTATCCATTATCGGTTGAGAAAAACTAAACCGAACTCCAGGAAAAGTGGATTCCAAATCGTCTCTCATTCGGACAAGAAGTTGTTGTTTGGTTATTTTTTCACGCCAGTCATTATAATCCTTTAAGCCGACATAGATTTCAAGACGGTTTGCAGGCAGGGGGTCAGTTCCGTCGTCATTTCGTCCCAACTGAGAGAGAATGACATTTACCTGTTCATTCTTGGAGATTACATCTCTCATTTTTTGTGGATATTGCTTTGCACCCTGCAAGGATATTCCCACAGGAAAAAATGCTCTTAAGGTAAAACCACCTTCGTCCAGCTCAGGCAAAAATTCAGATCCGATTTTCCATAACCCGACACTGATAACCATAGTTACGAGTAAAGTTGCATAAATTACAGTTTGTTTTGATCTCTTGACAAGAAAAGCAATTAGAATTTTATATTTGTTTTCAATCCATTCATATATGTGATTGTGCCATTCGATCGGCCCCGGATTAATATCCTCGAAATACTTTCTATAAAGAATCGTCATAAGAACTGGAATTGCGGTTAGAGAGAATATCATTGCCCCAAGGATTGCATAAGAAATCGTAAATGCCATCGGTTTGAAAAGGCGTCCCTCGATTCTTTCAAAACTGAAAATCGGCAAATATGCAAGAATGATAATTGCAATGGAAAAGAAAATTTCCTGGCCGACTTCTCCGGCCGCATTTGTAGTGAAGAAATTTATACCCATATTCTTTTCTTCTCTATCCGCATCTCTGTAACGACGCATAATATTTTCCACCATGATTACGGCTCCATCTACAATGATGCCGAAATCAATAGCCCCAAGGGAAAGTAAACTTGCAGGGATTCCGGAAAATTGCATCAGGATAAATGCAAAAAAAAGTGAAAACGGGATTGTGACTACAACAACTAGGGATGCGCGAATACTCCCGATGAAGAAGATAAGTACAAGGGTGACAATAGAAATTCCTTCGAAGAGCGTCATCCCTATTGTGCGCAAAGTATAATTTACGAGATCACTTCTGTCGTAAGAAGTTCTCATTTTGACTCCCTTCGGAAGGTAGTTTTCGTTGATTTCCTGGACTTTGGCGCGAATTTTCACTCCCATTTCATTTGTATCGCCCCATCTTCTCATTGCGACTAAGCCTTGAATTGATGAATCTATATCCGTTTTCCCTTCTTCGTCATTTTGAAAAGTATAGCCTAATACCCCACTAGGTATAGGGTGGGCAACCTCAACAGAACCGATATTTTTTATGAATATTGGAACACCACTTTCCTGCTTTAACACAATGTTTTGGATATCCTGAATTTCACGGATAGCGCCAAGTGATCGAATGGGAAATCCCTGGTCACCCTGCCAGAGAACATTTCCACCCGTATTCAGGTTATTTTTTTGAATGGCTTCTACTACATCGCTGATTGTCAATTTATGCCGAATTAGCTTCTCAGGTGTTGTAATTACATGGTATTGCTTTGGAAGGCCGCCGAATGTTACAACGTCGGCAATCCCGGGAATTTGTAGCATTCTGGGCATGATGATCCAGTCCTGAATGGTGCGAAGCTCCATAGGAGTGTGATTTTCAGTCGATTCTACAACATATCGAAAAATTTCTCCAACTGGAGAACTCATCGGGGCCAGTTGGGGGGTTACCTCCTCCGGAATGTCCGCCTCACGCACCTTTTCCAAGAGTCTAGTTCTTGCAAAATAGTCATCCGTTCCATCCTCAAACACAAATTGAAAAACGACTAGCCCGTTAATAGTTCTGGAACGCCGAATGAGCACTTTTGGGATGGCGTTTAACGCACGCTCGATCGGAAGGGTAACTCTTTCCTCAACCTCTGTCGCAGCCCGTCCCGTAAATTTTGCGACCAAACGAACTTGAGTATCTGCTATATCCGAATAGGCTTCTTTTCTTATATCAATCCATGCCCATACCCCGAATACGAAAATAGAGAGTGCAAAAAAAATCGTTACAATTCTGAATTTAATTGCAAAACCGATTAAACGAATAATCATTCTTTGTTCCTTCCAAAATCAAACATATAACCCAATTGAAAAAGCAATTGTGGGTTTCGGTAATCGCCTTTTCCGGCTCCAATTCCAAGCTGAAGAAAAAATCCCCCCAAACGTACATCGTAGGTGATTCCGATATAACTTTGGTGTAGATATGCTTTCTTTCCCTGGTTATATTGGTAATCCAGATAGGTTGCCAGGTCCGGGTTCATGGATTTAACCTGATCCCGAATTAGGTAATCCTGATAAGTCGGGGGATTGTGGTTATATCCTGGGTAATATCGCAAATCATAAGATACCTGTCCGCCTTGTCCGGGTGTAGGGTTAAAAGGGTTCGCATTGTAACTACCGGCAACAATTGAAAAACTTTGGATCACGGCCGGAGTCTTATAAAATACATAACCCAAATCCAGCTGACCGCCGTTCCAGTGCCTGTTAAAAAACATTCCGGCTCCGCGTATTACAGCTCTGCGATACAAATAGGAAGCTTGGAAATTTATGCTGGCAGGACTACCGACAGTTAACCCCAAAGATAGGAAACTTTCCGGTGTCGGTTCCGGGAAATTTACACTTTCATCAACTGTTTTTCGGACATTTTCTTTGGAGTTAATGTCTATATTTTTTTCTTCGCTTTTCTTCGCTTTTAATTTTTCTACTTTTTTGCGATTCTCTTCAATATAAGTTTTTGAGTCAGGTTCACTTACTGAGCTTTGTGAATAAATTGGGTTAAATATAGCAAAACTCAAGAGCAGGAAAAATAATAGTAGGGAGGATGTTTTTCCAATTGGTATGGATTGCGGGGACAATGATTTGAATTCGGAGGAATTTTGCATTTTAGAATCCGAAACTTAATCCCTTTAGAAGAATTGCTCCCTTTGTCACAACGTCCTCTCCGATTTCCAATCCACTGATAACTCCAACCTTATCAATTCCTGAACTTCCCAAAACGATTTTTCGTCTCACAAATACACCCGGTTCTGTTTGCACAAATACATAAGTATTTCCTTCAACTGTAACAATGGATGTATATGGAATTACAGCACTTGCATTTCCCTTTTCGCTGAATTCTATATGGGCATACATTCCCGGTTTAAACTGATTTCCTTTGTTCGGCATGGAAACGCGGACTTTGACGGTTCGGGTCAATGGGTCAACGTTGTCGCCTACCGCATCAGAGCGGCCGACAAACTTTTCATTTGGAAAAGATGTAAAGGTGATTTTAACCTGCTTTCCCTTGGAAACATTCACAAGGTCGCTTTCCGGTATATCGGAAATCAAAATGATCGTATTTGATTTGACCGACCCAAGCTCGACAGGATTGAATCCGAGAGCTCTAAGCTTGCCTTCCGTTTCTGAAAATTCTGCTTTGGCATTACCATAATCGGTTTCGGCTTCGATCATGTCCTTCATCGTTGCCACCTGATTTTGGTACATATCCTTTATCCGCGCTAAATTCTTTGAAGTTCGATTGAGGGAATTGCGGCTTTGCTGATAGTTCGCGTATAACGTATTGATTTCAGGAGATTCGAAAAGAACTATTCTTCCCCGATTTCCAACAGAAGAAGATACGCTTGCAATAATTCTGGCAGGCGCTCCAACAGAGATAAACTCTGAGGTTTTATTAAACTTGGAAACTTCGATTTGTTGTAAACCTGGACTTGTCGGGGGGAATGTAATTTTGTGCCCTTCTTCGGATACTTTGGGCCTTTGGTCGACATGCTGAATAATTTTTTTACTTTTTTTATTACAAATAAAATAGGTGGAGATTGCTATTATTCCAAGTCCTCCAAAAATCAGAAAGAGATTTCGTTTTGAACCGGTTCTGGATGATAAATTATTCATGGCTTACTCCATAGTGCTTTGGATATTTAGAATATTTTTTCCGACTGAGTAATTCAGTCCTTCAATGGCTTCTACGCGGTCGGTTTGAAGTTTGATCATTTGCAGAATGCTCGTTCTATAGGTTTCGAAAAAGTCTGCAAATTCGATAACAGTAAGATAACGCTTTTCATAGTTCTTAATCATCTGCATCGAAAGTTTTTTGTAGTCTTCTGTAAACTTATCCTTGAAGGTCTTGTACAATTTGTCTTTCTCGATTGCTTTCGAGTAAATGATTGAAATTTCGTTTTCTACTTGGATCCGCACATTCTGGAGTTCGGCTCTTTTTGCCAGAAGCGCTTTTTCCGCGGCTTGGATATTTCCCTGATTGCGGTCGAATATTGGAACAGTCACCTGGGCAGTAATTCCCCAGTAATTCGGATAAGCTGTTCCCTGCCTATTGTAGTAAGGCCCGAAAGCAATATCCGGAATTGCATTTGCATTTTGCAATTGAATATTCGCTTCCTCCAGTTTTACGCTCTGGATTGCGATTTTCAAGTCTGGCCTGTTTTCGAAGGCAGTATCTATCACATTCGCGATTTTCAGATTTTCCAAAGGTATATTATCCAGAATATCCGGCTCTACAATCGGTGCAATAGCCAGCCCCTCCAGATCCTTACTGTTTAAAAGAACGCGCAGGTTTGCTTCCTTCTCCTTAGATTGAATCATAAGCTCGGTTCTTTCATTCGAGAGAAAAAATATTAATGCCTTTAGTCGTAAAAGTTCGGAAAGAAGAATTGCCCGGCTTTTATAAGACTTGTCTGCAAGAGTTGCCGTTTTTTGCAGAGCGTGAATGCTTTCATCATAGAATCCGATTGCCTGTCTCAAGTAATACAGTTGAAAGAAGCTGGTTCGGAGCTGGAGCTTTAATGCCCTTAGCAAATCATAAAACATTTCTTCTGAGATTTTTTTGCCGATCTCAGCAACCTTTATCCGCTTATCGATTTTTCCTCCGAGTAAAAATAATTGTTGAACTTGTATTGCTGTTTGGCCGGATCTGGTAGTATCAAAGTACCTGTCGGTTCCATCTCTAAAAATTCCCTGATCAACGCCGATGGTTGGGTTTGCGTAAAGTCCTGCTTGCATAACAGAGGCTTTCTTCATATCAATCTGAAATTTCGCAGACAATAGCATTAAATTGTTCTGAACGAACATTTTTTCCGCTTTTGAGAGCGATAGTCTTGCAGAATCTTTGGTTTCGCCTTCCTCTTTCTTGATCTCCTCCCTTTGAATAGAAGACTCTGATTGAGGAGCAGGTTCATCTGCAAAGCTGTTAAAAGACAGAAAACATACCAAGCAAAATAATAATTTCGCGTTCAACTCTCTTTTGTGGATTCCGATTTTTAAAATTCTACTTAGAATATATGTTACCCCCTGCATGGATTTTCCAGGACATGATTCACCTCTGGAGAATTGAAAATTTTTTAAGAAATGGAGGGTGGAGGGATGTTGATAAATTTATTTTGTAAAAGATTGGTTACTTTGGAAAGAAATTCCGATTTAATAAAACGAATGGAGATAATCTGAACGTAAATGGAGATTTTATCTTCATGATAAAAATTTAAAGATGCAAAACAGTTTCTTTCGCTGAAAGAAAAACAGGAGTTTAAGGCAACCAGCGTATCCGATAGTACGATTGTTTCATTAACGGTTCTTTTGTGGGTATCGTTCAGATAAGAAGTTTTCTCAAAAGAAGCGACATTATAAAAAATAATAGTGCCTACGAGACCCAGTGCAAGGAATCTGCGAAAAAAACCTTTGCTGTTTTCTATTGGCTTCATATTTATGCTTTAGTTGGCAGAATTTAGTAATTCATAACAATGTCAAACCATTTGAAACGGAAATTACGGTTTTTTTGAGATTCTATAGATTGGGATAGGTTTTTCTTTCCCTTTCACTTTGATTGGGGGGAGTTCTTCCGTATGAAAATCCTGAAGTACCTCCGGTTCCGAAAGCATTTCGTGTGACGCGAGAATTCCCCCCGGCTCTGCTGCGGAACATAATCTTGCAGCAAGGTTTACCGAGTCGCCGATGCAGGTGTAGTCCATCCTAAATCTGGAACCCATGCTTCCAACAATCACTTCCCCGACATTCAGCCCAACGCCTACGTTGACAGTGTCTTCTCCACGTTTCATTCTTTCCGCATTGTCTCCCTTGATTCTCTCAATAATTTCAACAGCCGATTTGACAGCGTGGTATCTTTTGTTTTCTCCGTGGAACACAGCCATTACTTCATCGCCGACATATTTATCGATATCCCCTCCATTCTCCTTGATAATCAAAGATTGCAGATCCAAATAGTGATTCAATATTTCCACTACCTGAGCAGGTGTCTTTTTTTCGCTCATTGCGGTAAAGCCTCTGACATCGGAAAACAAAAATGCAATTTCTTCATTTTTTCCTCCAAGTCCGATATCCTCCTGCAATGAACTTCCTGAAATCATGTCAACGGTCGATTTTGAAACGAATTTTTCCATTTTAATTTTTTCGTTTAATCCTTTTACCATCGAATTGAAGTCCTTGGACAGTTTTTCCAGCTCGTCATTGGTATGAATGTTCAGTTGGACGGAAAAATTTCCTTCGCCAACCTGTTTACTCGCATCGGCGATCTGCAAGATAGGAGCCGCGATATTTGCCCCCATTCTGTAAATGATAAAAATGGCTACAATGAGCACCAAAAAAGAAATTAATGAAGAAATCCAGATCGCCTTTTTGGAAGCTTCGGTAATTTCGGATTCAAGATATTCGATATAGATGGTTCCGATCCATTTTTTAGTTCCTGCGATTTGAACGTGGACCGGTTTTACAAAAATAAATACCGAATTTTTCTCATCATTAACGGATTCATATCTCTGTAATTTCTCATTTTCCTTGCTTTTGGCAATATACTCCAAAGCTTCTTTTCCAGGTTCAAGATTTTCTCTCCCATCCTGGGAGGATGCAACGATTTTGTAAGATGCTCCTGCATCTTTTTCATCGCGTTTCTTTTTCTGGCGGTTTATGGAAAAAACATCGACTCTGACTAGGCCGGAAATATCGGCTTTCTGAATATTCTTTAAAACATCCCTCAACGTAATCAGGCTGTCCGTTGAAATAGATTCCCTTGCCGAGGCACTCAAGCCGATTTCGATTGACTCGCAAACTTCGAAGGATTTGTTTTTTAGGGAGTTCCCCTGAATCGTGATGATTGTTGACGAAAGAATAGCGATCATTCCAAGGAATAGAAGGGAGAAAATCAGAGTGAGCCTTAAACGAATTCCTCCCTTTTGCAGGAAATTGCTTAAAAAATTTGAAACGTTTTCATTCGTTGGATTTTTTTTCTCTTGCATAAACTCTTTTTCTTACTTATCATGGGTTTGTCCATCATTTCTGATTGTGCTACGATGGTTTTTCTTGGGTTTCTGTCCTGCATGAGAAGGGAGGCAAATATGAATTCATTAAAAATTTTGGTTATTTACACCTTCCTTTTTCCATTTCTGAATTGTGCTTTAATTTATAATCACGTGAAATCCAACTTAAACGAGCACTATAAGGAAGGAGTGAAAGAATTCAAGAACGGCCAGTATGAAAAGGCAGCAGACCATTTTCATTATGTCGAAGATATTGACCCGGATTTTCGGAACATCCAGCGATATGTAACCCTTTCAGAAAAGGAGGGCGAAAAGCATATTATATCCCTTTATAACGAAGGGAAAAAACTGCAGGCAAGAAAGCAGGATGTGGAAGCATTGACCAGATTTCGGGAAGTTGAAGCAATCCGGGAAAATTATAAGGATACAAAATCCAGAATAGAAGAGCTGGTTAAATCGGAAAAGGTTCATAAAGAAGCTAAAAAGCTCATTGAAAAGGGCTTAAAAGAAGAAGAGAAAAAGCGGTTTCTAAAAGCCAGGTCATTTTATAGCGATGTTTTGAAATTCGACTCCGGAAATAGCGAGGCGAAAAATCACAAAAAGAAAATCCAAAAGGAACTCAGCAAGGTTGCAGACGCTGTCTATCTGGATGCCGAGAAAAAATTCCAAGCAAAACAGTATTCCAAAGCGATTTCCGGGTACAAAGAAGCATTGGAAAATGATCCGGAGCATAAACACTCTAAAGAACATTTGAAAAAGACGGAAACCTTGCTTGCGAATATTGTGAATTACGACAGAGGGTCGGAATATTTCAAAAGGAAAAGATTTGTAGAGGCCTTTGTCAGCCTTTCCAATATTTCAGGTGAATATAAGGACAGTAATTCACTGAAAAATAAGGCAAAAGTTGAAGCACAGGCAAATATCTCATCGTATATGGATGAAGGCAAATATCTTTACAATGAAAATAAATTGAAGGAGGCAATTACTGTGTTTGAAAAGATACTTATAATTGATTCATCTCTTGAAGAAGCGAAAAAGTACAAAGACCTCGCTGAGAAAAAGCTGGAAACTCTGAAGAGTTTTGACTAGGGCAAAGATTTTTAGAACTAATTCTTTCTGTTTCTATATTGCGATATAGGTCTGAAAAAGATCGATATTGTGAGAAATGATTTTTCCGTTCCGGATCTTTCTTTTTTCTTTTTCAAATTCTTCGTGAGCCCGGATGATTTCATTTTTGGTTCTGTTCATTGAGGATTTTTTTTCCGTTTTCGGATCCCATTTGAAATTTGCTTCCTGACGCATCAATTTTTCCTCTAGCTGGCGAATCTGGCGTTTAAAATTGATCTCTAGTTTATATTCTTCTTTCTTGAATACGCTTATGGTTTCCTCTTCCAATTCATGCTTTCTTTTTTCCGCAACAACCTCCAGGAAAATCAGGCTCTTTAGAAAACTCTGCTCCAGTTTTATTTCTATGGCTGCGGGAATTTGCGCCAACCTATCAGGCTTTTGAAAAAGTTCCGGCAGATTTTGAATTAACCTGATTTTTTTCGATCCCAAATCAAATTCTAGAAAGTATATTTCGGTTCTCATCATTGAAAAAGAATATTTTACAAAGAAAACAAAAACGATTTTTCCGGAATATGAGTTGTCGCCTAAAACACAAGTTTTTTTGTAGCCACTATTCGATTCTATTATTGAGCCAATACATTTCTCTATTAGTGGATGGCCAAAAGCCAGAAAATCCAGATGTTCATTTTGCAATGCAAGTTCCGAATCAAACGTAGCTTTTTTTTCTTCATTGCCGTATTTTAATGAATAAATTCCGTTTTCTTCTGACACGAGCTCGGCAATTGGTTTTTCCGGGGAGTGGTTCAGGAATAGATTCATAAATGTTTCCAGGTGAGAATTGTTTACAGTTCTGTCGTCTAACGTATGCTTGTAATAGTCCTGCAGGTTGAAGTCAAGAACTCTGGGTGTTAAAAGTTCGTTCAGCTTCTGGAATCCTTTTTTTGCGGTAAGAATCCTGTTGTCCAGTTCTTCTTCCATTTCTTTCTCTGTTTTTCTTCCGGTGATAAATAGCATGAAGTTCGAATGGAAATCGAGTTCATCCTCAATTGTTCCAAGTAGCGCATCGGATATTCCTATTGACTCCTCAAACAATTTTATCTTTGTTGTGAGTACGGATAAAACTCTTTCCGCAACAGTATCCTTGCTCGCAAAATTAAAAATATAAACGTCGGATTTCTGCCCGAATCTATGAATTCTTCCTATTCTCTGTTCGATTTTTAAGGGGCTCCAGGGCAAATCGTAATTGAAAAGAATATTTGCAAATTGAAGATTTCTTCCTTCTCCGCCGGCTTCAGTGCAAATCAGAATTTCGGACTCAGTTTTAAATCTAAAAATAGCCTTTTCTTTTTCCTCGGAACTTAAGGAACCGTGAAAAAGTACAGTCTTGAATCCAGTAAGTACTTCAGCCAGAAAATCCTGAGTGCTTCGAAACTGGGTAAAAATGATGAATTTATGGTGGCCTTCTTTTTTTAGCCTGGTAATGATTTCTTTAAGCTTAATAGACTTTCTATCTTCTCTGATGGATTTTCCTATGTGGATCAACCGGTTTAAAGTGAATAGTTCCTTTCGTATGTTCTGAAAATCTCCGGGAATAGAATCGTCCAGAATGTTGATGAAATCCTCCACATCCTCCGTTTCATCAAAATCCCAATCGCTTAATCCCAGATTATTTAGCCTTAGCGCATTGTGTAGCTTTGACTCGATGAGAAATTTTCTTTTTGTTAGCGCGTTTAGAAGGGCATGAACTGATGAGTCCAATAGTTTTTGGAAAACAATCATCACAAACCCGGTAGCTCTGTTCTCGGAATTCATGGCTAGATTGTATTCTCGTTTTACATACGTAGTGGTTTCATCGTAGAAAATTCTTTCTTCGTCGGAAAGCTCGATCTTCACGGTTTTTGCGTGCCGTTTGGTAAATCCTCCGACTTCGACTTTTCTTCGTCGCAAAAGAACCTTGCTGATTTTTTCTTTCAAATCCGATTTTGTCCCGATCACATAATCATTTACAAACGATTGGTAGGATCCTAAAATATTCGGGTCCACCAGGTGGAGAAGGTAATACAGTTCTTCCAGTTTGCCTCTGAAAGGAGTCGCGCTGAGTAGAAGCAGACATTCACTTTTTTTGGAAATTTTTTCCGCAAAAATATATGCTCGCGTAATTTTGGAATAATCCCGTCTGAGCCTATGGGCCTCGTCGAATACTACGATGTCCCATTTTTTTTTCAGAATGTCTTCTGCATATTTCGGATTCTTTATGAAGTCGATGGAGGTTATCACTTTCTGGAAATTCTGCCAGTTATTCTTTCCTTCATACAGAAAATTTTTCCGCTTTATGATTTCAAACTCTTCGTTGAACTTATTTTTCAGCTCTTCCTTCCATTGAAAACAGAGTGGAGAAGGAGTGACAATCAGAACTTTCTTATAGCCCTTTCTGAACATTAGCTCCTTGATGATAAGCCCAGCCTCGATCGTTTTTCCGAGTCCGACTTCATCGGCCAGAATAAACCTGGGTGAAAAACTGTTTGCGACAATATTTGTCGACTCTATCTGATGGGGTAATAACCTCGTGCGCGAATTGGATAAAGAGGAGAGCTTATCAAATGCAAAAGCGAGTTTTAATTCGCTTGCAAGAAGAGACATTCTCATCTCATTTTCAAAGCTCTCGATTTCGCATAACGCATTTGGATAGCGATTCAGATACTTGATATTCGTGGAATCCGCTTTATGGGCTTCCTCTACGCCTATCGCAGGAAAGTATATTTTAATTTCTAGGTCGCCGGATTCAGTCACTTCCCCGATGCCTTTTTCGGGAAAAGAAGCTAGATAGGCGTATTTCCCTCTAGCACTACCGGTTTCTTGAATTGTAAAATCCAGGCCTAGCTGGAGAGAAACTGACAAAAACTCAAACTCCCTTTTTATTTCCCCAAATAATTTTGTGGATTTGTAGAGATAGCCTAGAGTTTGGAATGCAAGATGATTTCATCCATTCCGCCAGGTCTTTTGAAGAGCATTCGCCGGTTACAGGCGAATATATGATATTTGATTTTACCTGATATTCTTTTATCACTTCCAGGCTTCTTTGAAAGTCCTCTTTATCGCGCACAATGAATTTCAGCTCATCAAGCGAATTATTTCTTTCATTTAAGGCCTTTAAATTATCCAGATTCATATAACTTTCCATGCCAGAGCCCGGCAATTTGTAATCAATTGAAAAAACCATTTGCCTTAAGCCCCTTATGCTCTCTTTTCCATTTGTTTCTACTCGAATTAAAGCATAGTTTTTTTTATGTCTCCTTCTGGAAATCTTTTTCGCGAGTTCTATGCAAAATTCTCTCTTATCTCCTTCCAGGGGTTCTCCTCCTGTTAATAGGATCTGAACCGGGCAATTGGTATGTTCTTCGATTTTTGCGATTACTCGATCTGTAGAGAATAGTTCTCCCTTATTCGGGCTCAAAGCGTATGGGGTATCGCACCATAGTTTCTTTCCGGGAATTTTTCCGCATCGGAGTGAACAACCGGATAATCTCACAAGGATTGTTGGAATCCCTGAAGAAATTCCTTCGCCCGAAATTGAATAATAAATCTCGTAAATCCTAGATTTCAAAACTTGCAAAGTTTCCCGAATTGGAGCGAATATTGAATACTCCGTTCTCAAAAAGAAGATACTGTCCTTTGATTCCAACTAACGTATCTTCGATCGGTTTTAGCTCGTTCGGTTTGTACGCAGTTTTTTTGGAAGGGTATTTCAGAATCGGATATGTAATTGCAATCTCATCATTTGTTAAAAAGGTATTTTGAATATTCCCGATTTTTTCTTTTACCATCTGGAAAATCTCTTGCCTTTTCTGCGCGAGGTTGATTTTTTCGCTGTCCATCGAAACCATTTTTTGCCAGGCGGTTTTGTCTGAAATAAATTTACTGATCTCGCTTTCGATAATTCCTGCGTCTTTTCTGGACCCCACATCAAAAAATTCAATACCAAACATAGCTCCCTGGTCAACCCATCTGTTCGTAACCGGATTTTCTTTGGAGATTCCGACTTTTAATCCGCTAGTATTGGAAAGATAAACCTTGTGCGGCTTGAAGCAATTTGATTTCCCCCATTCCGGTGCCCTGCAGGTTCCAAGATGGAAGTGACAGGTTTCAGGTTTCAAAATGCACAAGTCATTTTTTGCGAGTTTCATAAAGCAAGGGTAGCAATTTCCTTGTTGAAAACTCTTGGAAGTGATTCTTCCGCATTCAATACAACGGATTTCTCCGCTGAATTTTATTACGATCTTTTTTCCGAGAAGCGAATTCAGAGAAAATTCCGATCTGGAAATTTGTGCAGGGGTTTTTGCAGGTTCTTTCGATTTTAAATCATCATTGGAATAATTTGCCAGGCAAAGAAAATACTTCACCGGATTCAAATTTTCATATTCCATCATTCTCAAGTAACCGGAAATCATAGATTTATATTCTGAATTATTTACGAGTTATTTTTCAAGCTCAAATACTATACGGATTCCTTTTCCTTCTCAATTTTTATTTAGAGCATTTCCTAAAACATTTTCAAAAGTTGGTTTTAGGACACGTTCTAAATGAATCGTCAGGTTTTCTAGCGCTTTAACATGGTCTTGAGTTGAAATTTTATCAATCAATGTCCATAGGAAGTCATTGTTTCAACATCCAGTATTCACTTCAAATTTGCCAAATAAACAAGAAAGGAGGTGAAACTCCATAGAAAAAGATCTGATCTTATTTGAGTTTTTTGAGTATTTCTTTTGCAGAGTCTATTAGTAAATTCACTTCGGCTTCGGTTGTAAAAAAACCAGATGATATTCTGACTGCACGTAACGCTTCTTCTTTTGCATAGCCCATGGAAAGCAGTGTCCCGGAAGGAGTTCTTGTCCTGGATTTACAGGAAGCCCCGTTGGAAATTACGATATTTTTATCCTCAATGCCTATCATAAAAAAGTCTATATCCGCTATCGGCAGGATCGCAAAAGTAGTAGATGAAAGTCGCGTTGAATTTTCCGATACAATGATTGCGCCGAGATCTTTCAATTCAGTTTCAATTTTTTTCTGAAATCCCGATAACTTTTTGTTTTTCTTGGCAAGATGCGTTAGTTGAAACTCTGAAGACTTGTGGAATGCAATTATACTCTGAAGATTTTCAGTTCCGGCTCTGAGTCCGTTTTCCTGATTTCCACCTCTGAAAATCGAAAAATCTTTGTTTTTTACAAGTTCTGGATCGATATATGCGATAGAACTTCCCATTCCCGCTCCGATTTTGTGGCCGGAAAAAGAAAAACCGGAAAGCGCTGAAAAATCAATTTCGGTTTTTCCAAAAGCTTGCATTAGATCGGAGAATAAAAATGTTCCGAATTTTTTTGCGAGCATTTGAGCTTCTTTAACAGGCTGAATCACACCGGTTTCATTAGAGGCGTAAATCAGAAATACTGGAGAGTTATGAATTTTTAATTTCGTTTCCAGGTCATTCAAATCGATTCGGCCGGTTTTATCGGTTTTTATCAGGATTACTTCAAAACCGTAGGATTCCATAGCGGCATATGCGGAGGGATGTTCGAGTGTGGAAGTGATTATTTTTTTTGAACTTAGGGTTTCGGCTAACGCACTAACCAAAAGATAATTGGATTCCGTACCGGTGGATGTGAATATGAGTCCCCGCTGATTTTTTCCCGTAATTGCTGAAAAATAGGACCTTGCCAGCTCAATCCTGGATTGACAGGCTAGAGAAAATTTTGTTGCTCCGGAAGGATTGTAGTAATTTTCAAAATATTCCTTGAATGAATTTGTGATGATGTCCTGAATCGGCGCATGGGTGGAGTTGTTGTCAAAGTAGACGGATTTCGCTGTCATTCTAGCCCCTCATCGGCTTCTTCGGTTCTATTGAGCATTCTCAGAATTCTCCTCCTTGTATTCTGGTAGTCATCCTGCAATTCATGGTTCGCAGGCCCTCCGTCTCGGCCGTCAATATTTCTCAGCTGGGGTTCGAGCGACTGAATTACGGATAGAGCCTGATTATAATCTTTTTTTTGGAAGTAACATTTTGCAATCATCAGTATTGCCTGAAACCTATGAGTGATCATTAATCGGACTTTTGTATTACTTTCCTCTTTCAAATTTTGAAATTCTGCAGAAGCCTTGAACTCAAGAATCGCGTTGTTGTAATAGGATTTATTTTCTTTTGCAGTCTCGTAGAATAGAATTCCACGTTTGAACCTGAACTGGTTTTCATCCCATTCGGAACCGCCGCTGAAATAAATCAATTTTTCCAGAATTGATAGCGCTTCATAAGGAGAGCTTTTGGCTAGCCTCATGTTGGAGACAAGACGGGTCATGCTGTACAAAAAATCATTAGCTGGGAGTTCTGGAATTTTTCCGTTTTTGATCTGGGACCAGACAATGGATAATTTTTGTTTTTCTGTTAGGCCGTTCAGTGAATCGGTCTCTTTCGAAATTTTTTCCAAGACGTAGTTTTCGGAGTTTCGGATGTGGCTTGCATATGCCAAGAGAATTTCCGCAGGACGACACGTCGCCAGCGCTGCAGGTTCGATCAGTTTTGCGGCTGCAATTTCCGGCCCTGAAACATTTAGAGCTCTTTTGTAATAGTCCAGAGCCTTTGCAACTGCCTCCAGATGCTCATTCCAGTAGCTTTTCGGATCGATGCTAGGTGGAAGAATTTTTCTTCTATTTCCTATTCCTTTTTGAGATTTTTCCTTGTCAACCGTCCACCGGGTCGTTCTATCTAACCACGTTGCATCATAAAAAACACTGTCCAGATTTGAAAGAGAAGTGTAATAAGAGCAGATTTCCTTCATCAGGTCAAGGTCTATATCTCCCTTTGCACTATCCCCCTTTTCAATGAAACTTTTCATTGCTTTGGGAGAGTAGGCTCTGGGAGCTGTGAAAAGAGCGTATTTTGAATAAAGCCAGTCTTTATTGTAGAAAATTACAGGTACTGCTACCGCCCAAACGCTGAGGACGAATACGATGTATTTTAGATTTTCTTTAAATAATTTCTTCAATTTGAAATGATATGCCCGTTTTTAAGAAAAGGTTTCACCAGAATTTCAGTCCTCAAACAAATAATTGTTCGACCTGTAGAGTGGCTGAGTCCAAGATAGTAATGGAAGCGATGTTTTTGAAAAATCAAGCATATAAATTCATCTTTGCCGGTTTTTTTGCGTTATTTTTTATTTCGGTTGATCTCAGTTCCGACGGGCAGAAAAAAACCTGTACTTATACTTCAATTTCCGGCGAGGTTCTTTCTGTCTATCCGGAATATTTCCTTTCACTCGCCTTAAATGAGCAGTCCATTGCGATTCACCAGATAATGCGAAAGGAAACACCTAAAAACGCTTCGGGCCATAAAAAGGCTCTAGAATATTACTCCAACTATTTTCAATGTCTGAGTGAGTTGGGAAAGAAAGCGAATTACACTGCGCTTTATTTAAAAGCGACAAGCCAATTTGAGCAAGGCGATTTACAGGGAGCGTTGGAAGAGGTAGATAAGGCCATAGCAATGCAGCCACGATTCCGGGATGCCTATTTCCTTAAGTCCAGAATTTATATCCGTCAGGAAATGTTAAAAGATGCTTCAGTTTTTCTGGAAAAGAATATCTCAATGTTCCCGGAAGATTCCGACATGCTCTATCTTCTTGGCTCATTATATTCCGAGTTGGGTAATTATCAGAAAGCTATCTTATACCACAGTTCTCTTTTGGACTCAATAGAAAAAAGAGAAGGGGAGGCGAGATACAAAGGGGTTGTGCTAAAATCTCTGGGAGAAAATTATAATAGAAGCGGGGGAGTAAAGAAAGCTCTCTACTATTTTCAGAGTTATCTGAGGTATGAACCTGTCGATATGGATGTTCGGTACAAGGTTGCGCAGATTCTAAATAGCCTCGGGGAGTTTGGCGGTTCCAAAAGGGAATTGCAAACAATATTGAAATCCAGCCCCAAAAATCTTCACGTTGAGCTCCTTCTTGGGGAAATGTATTTTATTGAAAGCCGGGTGAATGCCTATTCGTATTTTGAAAAGCTCAAGGCAGAGGACAAGCTATCCAGTTTGCCATTAATGGAAAATCTACATTTTGTTTTGACCGGAAAATATTCGTCGGCTGAAAAATTCTTTGTGGCCTATTTGAATAAAAACCCGATGAGGCTTTCTGCACGGCTGGCGCTTGTTGATATTTACAAGAAAACAAAAAGGCCTGTTCAACTTTCTTATGAATTGAAAAAAACGGCCGAGCTTGCTTTTTCAATCCGGCAATACGTTTTGGCCAGTGAACTTGCTGAAGAATTAATCCAGCTCTGGAAAGCAAATCCCGAAATCAAAGGCAATTTCGCACTTGCCTATGATTTTCTCGCAAGTTGTTACGAAGAATCCTTATACCCAAACCGCGCAATTTTATCCTCCAAAAAGGCTATCGAGCTAGCTCAGAATAATATCGAAATGGAAAATTTCAAGCTCCATCTGGCATATATTCTAAGACTTCCGAATGTTCGGAAATACGGGCAATCCATAGAAATCATTAAAGAGGTAATTTCTCTGAATCCAAATAGCGCTTATGCAAATTTTTTATTGGGACTGAATTACCTAGGCCTTGAGAAATATACCGAAAGTATAGAGGCGCTGAATATGGCTTTTACTCTTGAGCCAAAAAATTCTTTGTATGTTTTTTACCGCGGAACCGCTTTTGATAAGAAAGGAGATTTCACAAGTACAGTAAATGATTTGCAAAAAGCCATCGAACTGGACCCAAATAATTCCAACGCCCACAATTACTTGGGTTATTTATATCTCGAAAAAAATATGGATCCAAGTAAGGCATTCAAACTCATCCGGCGGGCTGTTGAACTGGAGCCAGACAACGGAGCTTTTCAAGACAGTCTGGGTTGGGTCTATTATAAACTGGATCAGTTAGAGGATGCTATTCACCATTTGAATTTGGCGATACAGATGATGAACGACAAAAACGATACTGATCCTGTTGTATTTGACCATATGGGAGATGCCTACTTCAAGAAAAATGACGTTCTTCTTGCGTTGAATTTTTGGGAAAAGGCAATTCCTCTTTTTCAGAAAGAAAAGGACAAAAAAAGAGTTCGGTTGAAAATCAATAAAGCAAAGGTGCTTCAGGGGAAATAATTTTGAGACTGGTTTTCGGTTTAATCATACTATCAATTCTTTTTCAAACATGTAAAACGGTTGAGCATGTAGAGGACGTAGAATTTCTTTCCGTGCGTCAGGCGAAATACTATCCTTATGGAAGCAAAAAATCCGAAGGCCTAGTAATGGCCGCTGAAAATTTGGACAAAGAATCAGTTTCCTATTCAGGAGATTTTTCCATTCGAATTGTTTCCGGGGGAAAAGTGAAGGAAATTCTGAACCTTGAGGGTCGGATTTATTTCAGTAAGCCTTTGAATAAAATCAAAATCCAATTGTCGGATGCATTTTTTGGCCTGACGTTTGCGAAAGTAATTTCTGATAAGGATAAAATTGAAATTCGGTCTTCCGGGTCATCGAAAATCCATCATCAACCGATGGACGACATAAGCCTTGTTGACCCGAAAACGAGAAAAGTAACTGTAATCCCCTTCCCGATTATTTTTTATTCATTGACATCAAGTTTCCATGAGGATTTTAAAAAGAACAAAAGTTATTTTAGTCCGGAAGAAAACAGGGTTCTGGTGATTCGGGGAGGGGACGAATACCAGTATGCGTTTGAAAACGGCAAGCTGGGGTCATTGGAGTTTTACTCGAAGCCCAAAAACATGAAAGCAATTGCAGTAATGAAAGAGAACATCATTCATCCTCCTCGCTCACTGATTACAAAAGTGACTAATCTAAAAACCGAGGAAGAAACGAATTTAATTCAAATCAAATTCAAAAGCTTAAAAAGGGGTGTCGATATTCCGGAATCCGTTTTTACTTTTTGATTCCGGTTTCAATTGTAAGCCTATTTTGAATATGAAAGAAAAATATCCAAAATTCGTTCCGAAAAAATATTTTACAAGCGGGCATGTCCAGACTGTAATGAATATCGTATTTCCTCCGGAGAATACCCTTAGAGAGAATTACCTGTCGGAAGACATTTTGATTGATACGTTAGACGATACAGGGGATGTTATCTGGCTTGAGCATAATTTTCCACTAGAGTCTTTCGCGAAAAACGCTACGCCATTCAACGGTTATTACATCGTATTGTTGCATGGAATGGAGGGGACTGCCGACAGTCACTATATGGTGAGTATGGCCAGGGCTTCGCTGGAAAAAGGTTTTGGCGTTGTTAGGGTTAATTTGCGAGGGTGCGGACGCGGTGAAGGGTACGCGCATAAGGCCTACCACGCTGGCAAGACAGAGGACCTGGAGGCTATTGAAGATTTTGTCTATTCCAATTTGACGAAAAAATTTATTTTCAGCGGGTATTCACTTTCCGCGAATATGGTGCTTAAACATTTTGGAGAAACTAAAAAAACAAAAGCAAGCTTTTTTTCAGCCGTTTCTCCTCCACTTGATTTGAAGGCAACGTGTGAACATATAGATTCCAAAGAGGCACGATTTTACAGAGACCACTTCCTTTCTGAAATGAAAGAGAAAATCCGCAAGGGTGTGTACAGAATGCCCCCACTAATGGCCAAAAATGCTTTTGCTGCAAAAACAATGTTTGATTTTGATGATTGGGTGTCGGCTCCATTCCATGGATTCAAAGGCGCTCTTGATTATTACAAAAAATCCTCCTGCAAAAATTTTATTTACAATATAAAAAAGAACGGTATAATCATTCACGCAGATGATGATCCAATTATTCCGACAGATGAGTACCACGCAATTCGTTGGGACAAAATTCCCAATATCACTAGTTTGCTTACCGTTGGTGGCGGGCATGTCGGTTTTATCGCTTCCAGATCGAATGAAATTACCGATGGTCGCTGGCTGGACAAGATTCTATTGGATTATTTTCTAGAGCAAATAGAAAAGGAAAAAAAATGACATGAGAGACTTTCTGAAAAGTTGTCTGGCAGATGAGAGCGATTTTGTCGAATTGCGTTATCACAAAAAAGAATCTCTGAGTATTTCCGCAGAAAAGGGAAGAATCGAAAAGAGTTCTTTGAAGAAAAGAATGGGTATCGGGATTCGGGTGCTTTCAAAGGGGACATGGGGCTTTTCATCGACGAGTGAGCTGAATCGAGATTCCATCAAAAAGGCGATTGACATAGCTCGGAAAAGCGCTCAGATTTCTTCAATGACAAGAAAAGAAAAAATTCCAGGCCTGCCAAAAGCGGATTTTGCAGTGGGTGATTATCTGTTAAACGGAATTGAAGACTTAAAAAAGCATACGTTAGACGAAAAGATTCGACTGATCTTAAATACGGTCGCTTCAACTCAAAAACTTTCGTCGAAACTCCAAAGTGTGTCATGCGGGTATTCAGAGGTTTTTGAAGAAAAATCCATTGTTACAACGGATGGAGCCAATGTTTTTGTTTCTCTGGGTCGGCCCGAATTCAGAATCAATGCGGTTGCATCCAAGGAGGGACAATTGCAGTCAGGGTCCGAATCCGTTGGAGTAACCGGAGGATGGGATTGTCTTTTTCGGGAGAAACAACCGGAGGAGTTAGGCGAAATTGCTTCCAAAACGGCGATTGACCTTCTGGACAGCGAGATTCCGGTCGGGGGAGAGTCGGTCGTGATTTTATCTCCATCGATTGTCGGCTTACTCGTTCACGAGGCGATTGGCCACACTGTAGAGGCCGATTTCGTGCTCGCAGGAAGCGTTGCCGCGGGAAAAATCGGGACAAGGGTAGGCTCTGATTTAATAACGTTATGCGACAGCGGTTTCTCCGAATACACCGACGGAGCCGGTGGAACTCTTCCGGTGGACGATGAAGGCATTTTTACACAGAAAACCGTGATCATTCAAAATGGAATATTGCGATCCTATCTTCACAACCGTGAAACAGCTGCCAGGTTTGGAGTTGCACCGACAGGTTCAGCGAGGGCCTGGGAGTATTCGGACGTTCCTTTGATCCGGATGAGGAATACCTACTTGGAGCCCGGGCACTCAACACTGGAGGAAATGATTTCGGAAACCAAAAACGGATATTTTCTGGAAGGGCCCAAGAATGGGCAGGCGGATTCAACCGGTGAATTTATGTTTGCAGTCCAGAAAGCCTACAAAATCGAGAACGGAAAAATCACCAAATTGCTTCGGGGAGTAACGGTTTCAGGAATCGCATTTGATGTACTATCCAAAACCGACAGAGTCTCCAAAGAATTCAAATGGGATTTGGGTTCCGGTTATTGCGGCAAGGGCCAGCCGGCAAAAGTCGATGCAGGCGGCCCGTACATTCGTACAACGGTTAAGCTCGGCGGAAAGGTAGTATGAACAGAAGAGAACTTGAGAAAAAACTAGAGAACACAAAGGACCTGATTGAAAATACGATTTCCAGATCAAAAAAGGAAGGTCTTAGTCAGGTTGAGATTTTTGTATCTTTTTCTGAGTCCGGCGAAGTTAGCCTGGAGAAAAACGACATCAACACATCCGTTTTCTCCGAGGAGGCCAATTTTGGAGTAAGGGTAATTGAGAATTTCTGTGAAGGTTTTATGACCACGAACGATCCTGATACACTGTATGAATCCGTTCAGCAGGCGAAAATCCTCGCAATGGCTCAAAATACCCCCGACCCGGCAATGGAACTTCCCGAACCGCTTTTAGTGACACCTGTCGAGGGGCTTTACGATGATGCGTTAGACGACATTGATCTTGAGGATCTTCTAAGACTGGCCTCCAGTTGTTTGGAGATCAAGAAGGCTGATTTTGAAAAAGTAAACATTGATAGCGGAAGTTTTTCTTTTTACAAAGGATTCAAGCATATATCCTCATCTAAAGGGATTTCTCTTTCGGAAATGGAAGCTGCGCTTTCAGCCGGGTATATGGGAATGGCAGTGGACGGGGAGGATATAGGCAGTTTCGACCACGACGGTTGTCAATCCAGAAATCTTTCCGATTTTCGGAAATTGCTGAATCAGAATTATCTGGATTTTCTGAACCGGTGCATTGGATTTCTCGGGTCAAGAGCTATCGATGGATTTAGAGGAAATATACTCATACCACCGGAAAGCCTATTTTCTTTTTTGGGTGATGTTCTGGCTTCCATGACTGCTTCAATGATAAGAAAAGGGAGAAGTAAACTGAAAGATAAACTCGGCTCGAAAGAATTTTCAGAATTACTTTCCGTTTATGAAAATCCAAGAATTCCCGGTTTTGCCGGAAGCACTTCCTTTGATCGAGAAGGCGTCCCGACAATACCAAAGGAAGTTATCACGAATGGAGTAATCAAGAATTTCTTCTATAATCATTATGAAGCAAAAAAGGCAGGGCTAAAAGGTTCTTTGGGTAACGCTACAGGGGGAGCCTCATCTAGCCCTTCCTGCGGGCCGAAGCAGCTCCAGATTCTTGCCGGCGAGAATGCGTTAGACGACATGCTAAAGCCTGCCGGGGTCACGATTCAGATCGGCCGATTTTCCGGTTCAAGTGACATCTCGTCGGGTGAGTTTTCGGGAGTCGTAAAGGGGGGGTATTGTTTGAAAGGACAGGAAAAGTTTCCGGTAAAAGAGATCACGGTTTCCGGGAATATCTACGATGCCTTGAAACGAATCACTCAGGTGAGCAAAGAAAGAAAGCTGTTGTATTCATCTTCGTATGCGCCATACATAGTGATTGAAGATCTGGATATAGCCGGAAAATGATTAAATCAAAATTCCATCCACGAGAAACTTTAGTCCGCGCAAAGTCATCCGTTTTTTTTTCCGTTATTTCATTTCAGGAAGACGAAGTGTATTTCAAGGTTAAAAGCGAGTTGGAGAAATATTTCTCAGAATCCTCCTACGAAAGCACTCCCATGCCGAAATGGATTTTGGGCGAGGGAGAGAAAGGACATGTTGGTTCGAATACCAGAATTCTATCATTTAAAAGAAAAATAAATCGCGAAGAACTCCCTGAAGTAAAGAAGAAAACCTTGAAAATATGCGAAAAAAATCAGGCGAAAGACGAAACATTAAAGATTATTCCAGGATACCTTTCCCTTCAAAACGTCATTATCGCATCTTCAACTGATGATCTTCATAAGGTCTATATTTTTCACGGTGTTTATGCGGAAATCGTTTATATATATGAAGCAGAAAAGCTTGTTTACCAAAATAATTCGCCTCAGTTCTTTTCAACAAAAGAAGCAATGTATTTTTACAAAAATCTAAGGGAGTCTTTTTTACATGAAAAAAAATAGTTTTTTATTTTCGATTGCAATTGCAGTTCTGCTTTTTGCCTGTAGGGAGAGCTTTAAACCAAAAGAATTGAATATACAGGAAGTCATATTATGCGATAACTTCAAGTCTGACGGAACCTGTCTGGAAAAAAAAGAAAAAAACCATTCCTATGAAATTCAAGTCCCGGTTTCGCAAAAAGTTGATAGCTGGGAAAAATTTGGCAATTATCTGTATTTTCACGCAAGGGAGACTCCGGGATTTTTAATTAAGTTTAACCGAAAATTCACAGTGAGCGAACGGATAAAATTGAAAAATACTTATCGGGTTGTATTTCATTTTGCAGGAACCGAAGGCCATGTGGAAGGGTTAGAGATAGGTGATGATTGGATCGGGTCGTTTCAGTATCTTGGAAGCATGATAAAGGAAAGGCAGCGCGCTCTGGGGCTGGAAAAAAAGTCGCCTGATCTGAAAACATTGTTTCCGGCAAACCTGAAATATGTTTACAAATCGGAATTGTTCTCCGGAGAAATAGAAACAAATATAAATCTTACGATAAAAAATGTTAAGTGAGCGACAGGATATAAATTGAAAATAATTGCTTCAAAAGTTTTTTTCTTCTTTTCTTATAACCGATCATAAATTAAAATTCCAGACTATGATCTTGAATAAAATAAAAACTTCCGACTCTTTCAAAAACAAAATCCTTCTGGTAATTCTTGACGGCGTCGGATATACACCAAAAGGAAAAGAATTCGGAAATGCCATTTCAGCGGCAAATCTTCCGATTTTGAATAAGCTGTGGAATGAGTCTCCTACTGTTTTGCTAAAGGCCCACGGAAAAGCCGTCGGAATGCCGTCTGATGAGGATATGGGAAATTCGGAAGTTGGACACAATGTTCTCGGATGCGGGCGGGTATTTGATCAAGGGGCAAAGCTTGTCACAAATGCCATCGAATCGGGAAGTATGTTTCAAGCGAAAGTTTGGGAAGAGCTGACAAACAATTGCAAAAAGAATAATTCAGTATTTCATTTTATAGGTTTATTATCTGACGGGAATGTTCACAGCCACATAGACCACCTGAAATCCATGATAAGAAATCTGAAAGCTTCTCAAGTGAAAAAAGTTAGAATTCATATTCTTTTGGATGGAAGGGATGTTCCGGAAACTTCTGCATTGGAATATGTGAATCCTTTTGAGAAATTCTTAAGTGAGTTAAATGACTCCGATTTTGATGCGAAAATCGCATCCGGTGGAGGCAGAATGACGATTACAATGGATAGGTACGAAGCCGATTGGAAAATGGTTGAGAGAGGCTGGGCTACTCATGTGCGAGGAGAAGGACGAAAATTTTCATCGGCAAATGATGCAATTGAAACATTTCGCAAAGAGGATTCCAAAGTAATTGATCAGTATCTTCCTGAATTTGTAGTGGCGGATGGTAATGGGCCTGTAGGAAAAATTTCGGATAACGACTCGGTTGTGTTTTTTAATTTCAGGGGAGATCGGGCGATTGAAATCTGCCGTGCGTTTACGGAAAAGAAATTCGACAAGTTTGATAGAAAAGTATTTCCGAGCCTAGTTTTTGCAGGAATGATGCAATACGATGGAGATTTGAAAATTCCCGAAAAATTTTTAGTTACTCCACCCGCAATCGACAAAACTATGGGGGAATATTTTGCGGGCAGCGGAGTAAGTCAGTATGCGATCTCCGAAACCCAGAAATACGGGCATGTGACCTATTTTTGGAACGGAAATAGAAGCGGGCACTTTAGTGAAAAGCTGGAGGAATACGTGGAAATTCCCTCCGACATCATCCCGTTTGATCAAAAGCCGGAGATGAAGGCAAAAGAGATCACAGATGCGTTAGTTGACACAGTCCTATCTGAAAAATATGATTTTTTACGCGTGAATTACGCAAACGGAGACATGGTAGGGCATACGGGAAATTTTGCCGCAACCGTAAACAGTTTGGAGTTTTTGGACAAGTGCATGGAAAGAGTTTTATCTGCCTGCGTGAAAACGAATACGGTGCTAATGATTACCGCAGACCACGGCAATGCGGATGAAATGTACCAACTGGACAAAAAGGGGAATGTGGTTTTCTCCAGCGGCCATCCGGTTGCGAAAACGAGCCACACCTTGAATCCAGTACGCCTAACGCTTTTTGACCAAAAGTCCAGGTGGAGTTTAAGAACAGACCCGGATAACGGACTTGCGAACATTGCTGCTACTGTTATGGAGATTCTTGGGTTTGAGGCTCCCGAAGGTTATGCGAAATCACTATTAAAAGCAAAATAAGGAAATAGAAATGAGAATAGAGAAAATTGCCCAAAAAATAAATAATTTTAACGGTAACAAAATTATCACAGGCGAGTTAAACGATGGAAGTGAAGTCAGTCTGATTTATGAATTGCCCGGGCTTGGCGAAGACGAACTAAAGGATTACTCAACAGGTCTAACGTATAAAGAAGGAAGTTTCAAGTCTTTTAAAAATTTTTCAGGGCATTATGTATATCGGGATACGAAAAATCACGATGCTCGTGACGCAGGAAAATTTCTACAGGGTGGTCAGAATATTCGTCGCTGAACAAGGCTATTTTATTGCTTGACAGAATCACCCTTTTTTTCAGGCTTGGCGAAAAGGCGGATTCTAATGAGTAAACCTCTTATAGTTCAAAGCGATAAAACTATGCTTTTGGAAGTAGACAATCCTGAATTCGAGGATTGCAGAACAGTGATTTCCAAATTTGCTGAATTGGAAAAAAGCCCTGAGTATTTGCATACTTACAGGATATCACCTTTATCTCTCTGGAATGCCGCTTCGATCCGAATGACGGCAGACGAGATCATTGAAGCGCTTGAGAAATATGCGCGATATTCAATACCCAAAAACGTAATCAATGAAATCAAAGAGCAAATCGGAAGATATGGAAAAGTAAAACTGGTTAAAGAAGAAAATGGCGATCTGGTAATTATTTCCAATGAGACCGGTTTTTTGCAGGAGATTAGCAACCACAGAGCCATACAACCTTTCATTCAAGAAAGATTGAAAGACGATAAAATTCTAGTGAAAAAAGAATACAGAGGCCATATAAAACAGGCTCTTATCAAAATCGGATTTCCGGTAGAAGACCTGGCTGGCTATGACGAAGGCAACAAATACGGATTTAATCTAAAGCCTGTTACGATGAGTGGAAGGACTTTCGGTATGCGGGATTACCAAAGAGCATCCGTAGAAGTTTTTCACGCAGGTGGACGGAATGAGGGGGGGTCCGGGGTTGTTGTGCTTCCATGCGGGGCAGGCAAGACGATTGTCGGAATCGGGGTTATGCAGATTATCGGCGCGGAGACTCTGATTTTAGTTACGAATACTCTCTCAATCAGGCAATGGAAGAACGAAATTCTTGACAAGACGGATATTCCCGAAAGTGACATCGGCGAATATTCCGGGGAAACAAAGGAAATCAAACCGATAACGATTGCTACATATAATATACTCACGCACCGAAAAAAGAAAGGGTCGGATTTTACGCACTTTCATATATTCAGCGCAAACAACTGGGGGCTTATCGTATATGACGAAGTTCATCTATTACCCGCTCCGGTATTTCGCATGACGTCCGAGCTTCAGGCAAAACGAAGGCTTGGACTGACGGCAACTCTCGTGAGAGAAGATGGACTGGAAGAAGACGTATTCAGTCTTATCGGTCCGAAAAAATATGATGTTCCGTGGAAAGAGCTGGAAAATAAATCCTGGATTGCAGAGGCAAAATGTATAGAGATCAGGATTCCGATGGAAGAGGAGTTGAGGCTGAAATATTCTGTTGCAGATGATAGGGAAAAATTTCGTCTGGCGTCAGAAAATCCAGATAAAATGAAAGCAATCGAAAAGATTTTACAAAAGCATAACGAGTCGAATATTCTTGTCATCGGGCAGTATATCAATCAGCTGGAAGCAATTGCAGAAAAGTTTAAAATTCCACTTATTACCGGAAAGACTCCTCTTGTAGAAAGACAGGAACTCTACGATGCATTCAGAACCGGGAAAATTAGAACACTTGTAGTAAGTAAAGTCGCAAACTTTTCCATAGACTTGCCGGATGCGAATATTGCGATTCAGGTTTCGGGAACGTTCGGGTCAAGACAGGAAGAAGCTCAACGACTTGGCCGGATTTTACGCCCCAAAAAAAATGACAATACTGCAATTTTTTATTCGCTGATCTCCAGGGATTCAAGCGAAGAAAGATTTGGCCAGAACCGGCAATTATTTTTAACGGAACAAGGCTATGAATATGAGATTTATACCTTTGAACAATTTTGTAATTCAATAGAAACCGTAGAGGGTGCGGCAGTCGCTGCAGTAGGATAAAAACAACAGGGAAAGCAAATGATTTTAAAAGCAAATAGATTGAATTTAGTAGAGCCTTCGCCGACTCTAGCGATTACTGCGAAAGCCAATGCACTCAAGGCAGAGGGAAAAGACATTGTCGGCTTCGGAGCCGGTGAGCCGGATTTCGATACTCCAGACCATATCAAGGATGCTGCAAAAAAAGCTATCGATACCGGGAAGACAAAGTATACTCCGGTGTCCGGCACTGTTACTTTGAAAGATGCAATCATCACCAAGTTTCAACGGGAAAATAGACTCAAATACGAGCGTAAAAACATAATTGTTGGAGCAGGGGGCAAGCAAGTCATCTACAATTATTTCATGGCTGTTTTAAACCCTGGGGACGAGGTAATTATTCCCTCGCCGTATTGGGTTAGTTATCCGGACATTGTGAAAATTGCCGAAGGAAATCCGGTTCTTGTGGAAACCAAGGCAGAAAATAATTTTCAGATTACACCTGAACAGTTGAAAAAAGCGATTACCCCAAAAACAAAAGTGTTTATTTTTAATTCACCATCGAATCCTACGGGTGCAGGGTATTCGAAAAAAGATTTGGAAGCGTTATGCGACATTCTGGTTGGAAAAGATATAATGATTCTCAGCGATGATATTTATGAAAATCTAATTTACGATGATTTTGAATTCTGGAATCCAGCAATGTTGTCCGATGAGCTAAAAGAAAAGACGTTTATTGCAAACTGCGTTTCGAAAGCATACGCCATGACCGGATGGCGCATCGGATATGGAGCAGGACATCCTGCTATCATTCAAAATATGGATACCATTCAAGGGCAGTCCACATCCAATGCCTGCTCTATCGCCCAATACGCGGCAGAGGAAGCACTGAAAGGGGATCAGTCCTGCATTAAGAAAATGGTAACTGCGTTTGATGACAGAAGACAAAAAATCGTAAAAGCGTTGAATGAAATTTCCGGAGTTAATTGCAAAATGCCTCAGGGGGCGTTTTATGTTTTTCCAGAAATCAAGGAAATCTTCAAATTGCCAGGGTTTCAAAAAATTCAGGAAGGATCCAAGGAATCCTCCAAGAGTTCTCTATTTTGCAGCCACCTACTGGAAAAATACGAAGTAGCCGCTGTCCCTGGAATTGCTTTTGGAGACGATAACCATATTCGGCTTTCCTATGCGCTTGGACAGGAAGCGATAGATAAAGGGGTTCTAAGAATCGCAAAAATGATTTCTGATTTGAGAAATTGAAGAAATCAATATTCTCTGATCAAGAGGTCGTTTTGTATGGCGAGAATTCCCACTCGCTCTTTGGCGGTTTCTTTGTGGTTGACTTGAAAATGAAATTGCATCTTATAGTAAATAAAATTCCGAAATAGGGGATTTCCCCTGTAAAATTGGTTAGAGAGGTTTTGTTTTGAAAAAAGTTGTTATATCTTTATTACAGATAGCCTTATTCGTTTCTTTTTCTTTGTTAGCCGAAAAAGCTAATGAAGAGCCAAAAAAATCATCACAGGCCGAACCTGCCAATGAAGCTCCAAAGAAAGAAGAGGAAAAAAAAGAAACTCCTTCTGCAGAAGAAAGCGCTTTGTCTTCCGTGAAAAAGATGATAGGTTTTATCCGATACAAGAAGAACAGCAAAGCGATTGAGTATGTGGATACCAGGCAATTTGCAAAGAATCTTCTAAAAGGAAATTTTGACTCTCTCAGCTCTTCCGACAAGGATGGGTTCGAAGAAGCTATCAAGGAATACATTATTAACAAATCCTTTCCGGTTGCACTGAAGTATTTTGACAAAGTCGATATCAATTATGAAAAGCCTGTAATCAAAGGAAATGAAGCAGTAATCGGATCATCCGTATTGTATCAGGGTTCGGAGAAGGTCGTATTTTCTTGGGTGTTGACCGAAACGAACGGAAAATTTCTGGTCAGTGATTTCATTACGGAAGGTAAGAGAGTTTCTGAAGTAAATCGCACAAAACAGATAGAGCCGATGTACAAGAAGAAAGGCATCAAAGAAGTAATTTCCACATTAAAGAAGATTTCTAAGTAAATGAAAAAAATACTATCTCGAGTTTGCGACATTGCGCTACTTCGTCCGTTTGTTTCCTTAATCGTACTGATTTGTATTACAGGGTTGTCCATTTTTCTTGCAACAAAATTGACGATTAATTCCAACCAAATCGATCTTTTGCCTGAAGATTTTCCTGAAGTGGTAAAGGCAAAAAAAGTCATCGAGATGATCGGTGGAAATGGATTTTTTATCATCGTGCTGAAATATAACGATGAACACAAAAAAGAGTTTCACCTTAAGAGCGCTTTTGCAGCAAAAAGTAAAGGCAATCTCGAAGAATACAAAAAAGAGATGAGGCTTGCCGAAGAGGAAAAGAAAAAATTCTCTGAGTATTACCATAACAAAGAGATGCTCTTAAAAAAGCGGGCGGATATTTTGAATGCAAGGCTTTTGAAAGAAAAAGACGTCAGGTATATTTCTTATCGTTACGATACTACTTTTCTGAAAGAAAGACTGCCTTTATTCATTCTGCCCGGAGATATTAAAGAATCCGGGAAACGGGTAAAGAAGAAGATAGATCTTGAAATAGAGAAAATGAATCCTTTCTATATTCAACTTACAAAGGATGATTACAACCCGGACTTCACGGATATTTTGACCAAATACCAGAAGCTTGCCAAGCGTGACATTTTTGATGATTACAACATTTCGCCTGACAAGGGAATGCTTTTGCTCTTAGTGAAGCCAACGGGAATTTTTACAGACATAGGTTTCATTCGGGAATTTGATGCAAAAGTCAAAAATATAGTCAAGGAAATTAATCTGGAAGCAGACGGGATAAAAGTCGGCTACACAGGAACCTACAAACTCAATCTGGATGATTATGACAGTTTGATGAATGCCCTGAAGCCGGTATCCATTGCGTCGCTTTTGGGTATTGTAATTCTACTCTTAGTTTTTTTCAGAAATCCTGTTTTTATTGTAACGTTAGTCACATCCCTCGTGACTGGTGTGATACTGACGTTTGGTATAACTTATCTAGTTATCGGAAGACTGAATACGATTACGAGTATCATGGCAGCAATTTTAATGGGCCTTGGAATTGATTATGGCATCCAGTTTCTGTACAGATTCAGGGAAGAGTTTTCAAAGAGTGATGACTTTTTATTTTCTGTAAAGGAAACCATCTACCATACAGGGATTGCTTCTCTAAGCTCTGCATTGACTACGACTTCAGCGTTTGTTGTACTGATGTTTTCTCAGTTCAGGGGTTTTAGCGAGTTTGGATTGATTGCCTGTTACGGGATTTTTATCATTGCTCTTTCAATGTACTTTGTGACAGCATTACAGATTGCAATTCTCTTGAAACTTTTTCCTGGAATCAAAAAAATATTTCTCCTAAAAGAGAAAGAGAAAACAGTATCTCCATTTTTATTCAAAATTTATGGACGGCCGGTGCTGGTACTTTTGGCAAGTATTGTGGCAATCGTTGCGGTTTCCTTTTTTGCATTTGATGTGAAATTCAATTACAGTGGAAGGGATTTGCTTTTGGAAAACCAGGAATCCCTTTTGTTGTATGATGAAATTGGAGACCGTTTTGATATTTCCAGCGACCCTCAGGTGATTTTGCTGGATACTCTGGAAGATTCAGAGGCCGCATTTGATTATTTCACCCCGGTTCCAAAACAGATGGCAAATTCAGTCGATCAAGTTGTGTCCATCTGGAATTTTGTCCCGCCACTTGGCCAGCAAAGAGAGAACCTGAAAAATCTAAAGGTCATCGAGAAAGATATCAAAAGGGTTAAGCCTGCTTTTTTAAAGCCTCATCAGAGAAAATATCTTCCTGTCGTTCAAAAATATATGAGGGTAAAACAATTTTCCATCGATGATGTGCCGAGAGTTTTTTACAATCAGTTTCGTGAAGTTCCAACCAGCAAAGAAAAGGGTTTCATGATTTTTATATATCCCAAAATAGCTCTCTGGCATGGTAAGGATCTATTGAATTTTTATTCTGTCGTTTCCGAATTTGAATTTCCAGTTATCAGCAAACGAACTTTGAATACTCTGCTTTATGTGGAAAGTGGAGAACTCGGGGGTTCTAAATTTGTTCCGCTGAAGGAGAGTTTTGACGAAGACGAAGAAAATTCTATTCTCGAAGCTCTCAATTCCTATTCTCAGGAAAAATTGGAAAGCATCGGGATATTGCCCGGAACGGCAAAATTCATTCTGGAGCACAGGCCGTACAAATCATTGAGTGAAGTTAAGAAATTTACGAAGAAGGCAAATACATCCGGAAGCGTAATTCTTTTCGCGCGGTTGGCAAAAATTGTCCAGGCTGAAGGATACACTACATTTTTCGCAACTTTAGTTTTGGTTTTGATTATTCTCGTCATATTCTTTCGTGGCCTATTGCCAGCAGTTCTTTCGCTATTTCCGCTCATTATCGGTATCGCAGTGATGCTAGGGATTATGGGATTATCCGGGCAAAAAGTGAATTTTATGAATATACTTGTCTTTCCTATTGTAATCGGATATGGAATTCAAAATGGGATTTATATATTTTACAGGTTTAAGGAAGAAAAAGATATTTCGGTTGCGATATCCAAAGTTGGCCCGGCAATTACTGCATCAACCTTAACTACTTTGGTAGGATGGGGAGTTCTCTTGATTGCTGAACACAGAGGCCTGCATTCTTTGGGGCTTGTAGCCTGCATTGGAATTGGTTCATCTCTTCTGGTTGCGTTTACGTTATTTCCTTCCATGCTTGCGCTTGCTTATTCAAATAAAAAATTTGCAGATATTGAAAAAGAGCATCCTCTATGGGAAACAACGGAAAAAACCATTCAGGAGGAAATTCGGGAAGAAAAACATCTGGAGACAAATTCCGACAAAATTACTACTACCGAACCGGCTCCGAAGAAGAAAAAGTCTCTTCCGGCCAAGAAAAAGCCAGCCCCGGGGAAAAAGAAGAAATAAGCTCATGAGATTTTTTACACTTGCAATCCTTACGATTTTAGTATCCGGGTGCACTGTCTCTGAAGTTAGGCAATCTCCGAATTTAAAAAATGAATTGAAGTCCTTAAAAAGAATTCTGGTTGTTACAGAGAAAAATCTCGCAATGGAGCAAGAGGAGTTGAATTTAATCTCTGAAATTTCCAGAAATTATATTTCTCATCATAAAGAATTCATCGTTTATCCGTCAGGAATTCAGAAATCTTCCTGCGCTCAAAACCCTAAGATTCAAGGAATATTTTTTATCAAATTCAGAGAATTGAAGAGAGCCGATGAAATAACTATCCTTGCAATCGGGCGATTAAAAGACTGCAAATCGTTTGAAGAGTTGTGGAGTGCAGTGGCGGAAAAAACGGTGAGAATTGATGCCAAAGAAAATGCATCTTTAGTGAAAACCTATGTAGAAAAGTTCGGAAATAAAATCGAGTCAAAAGTTACGCCGTATTTTTTGACTCTTAAGGCTTTAATTGATGAATTGCAAAACCCTTCACCATTGACTGAAGACGAACAGAATGAAAAAATTGAAGTGGAATCGGAGTCCTAGAAAAGCGCGAACTTTTTCTCAGGTTTCTGCGAAATTCAAATCGTAAAGTTTTTTGTATTTCCCGTTCAAATCCATCAATTCTTGGTGGGTTCCGCTTTCCGAAATTGTCCCGTTTTCCATGCAATAGATTTTGTCTGCGATCTGGACTGTCGAAAGCCTATGCGCAATCAATATGGTGGTTCGGTTTTTGTAAAGAGTTTCCAGAGCTTCCTGAACAAGCCTTTCCGATTCTGTGTCTAAGGCGCTAGTCGCCTCGTCCAGAATTAGAATTTCCGGATTTAGAAGCAAAGCTCGCGCAATAGAAATTCTCTGTCTTTGTCCACCTGAAAGCATTACTCCTCTCTCGCCAATGACAGTGTCAAATCCCTGATCCAGATTTTCTATGAATTCAGTCGCAAAAGCTTCGTCTGCGGCTTTACGAATTGATTTTTCATCAGCATCATATTTTCCGCAGGCGATATTTTCTTTGATTGTTCCGTTAAATAGAAAAACCTGCTGGGATACTATTCCGATTTTTTTTCTGATTGTAGATAAATCCAGATTCCTTAGATCAATGCCATCAAAAGTTATTCTTCCGTCTAGCGGGTCAATGATCCTCACAATCAAGTCTGTCAAAGTGGATTTGCCTGAACCGCTCGAACCAACTAGAGCAATTGTCTCTCCTTTCTTGATAGTGAGATTGATTCCCGTTAGTGCAAAATTTTCTGAATCAGGGTATTTATAGCTTACATTTTCAAGCTGAATTTCCTTCTTCAATTTTGGCAAGGGAATAGGAGTTGCAGGATTTACAATCCCGGGCTCTGAATCCAACAGTTCAAAAACCCTTTCTCCTGATGATTTTGCGGATTGAATCAGATTGAACATGACGCTCATCTGCTTCATCGGCCTCATTAGAAATATTAGAGTTAAAAAGAATGCCATGAACATTCCCTTCGAAAAATTTTCCTCGGATATCACATAGGCTCCAAATGCCAGAAATATTGCTGAAATAATCGATCCGGATAATTCAATCAGAGCAGGGCCGACCTGATGGTAAAAATGCCCTTTGAATGTTTTGTCTGAAAGTTCTCCACTAATTTTTAGAAATCTTGAAGATTCACTTTTTTCCATGGAAAAAGCTCTGATTACCCTGATTCCGGCGATTACCTCTTGAAGATGGCCGTAAAGTGCCGATAATCTTTCCTGTTGGCTTTTGGTTGCTTTTCGAATTTTGTCAGAAAATGCAGTGATTGGGCCCATGATGAGAGGTATAACAATAAATACGATTAGAAACATTTTCCAGCTAAGAAAAAATAAAATTAATAGATGTGTAATAATATAAAAAAAATCATTGATTGCGTCTTTCAAATCCGTGCTGATTACTTTTCCGAGAGCATCTACATCATTGATAATACGGCTCATGAGAATTCCGGTTTTCTCGCGAATGAATAAATTCATCGGCAGTGCGAATATTTTCTGATACAGCTCTGAGCGCAAATCGCGTATGGCCAAATATCCTGTCGAAGTTATAAAATATACAGTACCCGAAAGGCAGATTAGCTTTAAAATATAGATTGGAAAAACCAATGAGCAGAAGAAAAGAACAATTTCATCGGGAGTCATTTTCTCAAATTTATTGTTCATGGTTTTCTTGAACTCAGCAAATGCAAATTCCAGTCGTTCTATTCTGGACATTTTCTCTTTTTCACCGGTTTTCTGGAGTAGTGCTTTGTCTCTTTTTGTCAGAGCAATTTGAAATTTTGTGTTTTCACCTGCTCCGAGGGAATCAAAAATGGGAATAAGGCTAGTCAGGGATGCTCCATTAAAAACTGACACCAGAAATGACAATAGAATTCCTGTTATGAGCCTCATTTTATATTTGTAAGCATATTGAAAAATTCTTTTAAAAATTTTCATGAGAAAAAGCCTGTGAATACCTTGTATCTTTTGCCTATCTTACTGTCCCTCTTTTTTTGCAAACCGACGATTCTTTCCAATGAAGCGAATTCAATTATCATGGGAATTCCTTCTGATCCATATTCGATGGACCCGATATTTTCGACAGACCTTTCGTCTAGAAAATTGAATCTGTTTTTGTTTAGTCGACTTTTTCAGAATTACGAGGGAAAAGTCAAAAAAACGGAACTGGTCAAAAGTTATTCCTGGAATATTGAAAATCATCATCCTATCTTGAATATTGAACTTGGCGAAGTAAGATTTGCCTCGGGTAATTATCTGTCTTCCAGTGATGTGTATTTTTCTTTAACCAGACTAAGAGAAGAAAATAGTCCCCGCAAATCGGATTACTCATTTTTGAAATCTTTTAAAATCCGGTCAGATAGGAAAATTACAATCTATGTTGATAAAATAAATGATAAATACTTGGAGCTACTTTCGAATACATTTGCTTCTATCTATGAAGCCTCGAATTTCCAAAAAGATAAAAGTTTCATTTCCTGCGGCCCATACGTTTTAAAAAACTGGGATCGAAATGATCGGATTGTGCTTCTTCGAAATCCCTTCGGCATAAAAAAAAATCTTCCGGAAAAGATCATATTCAGAATTCTTCCTCAATCCTCATCCGGTGTTTTTCTTTTCCGAAAAAAATCCCTGGATACATTTAAGATTCCGTTTTTTCTTGTAAATGAATTTCAACATACCGGAACAAACATAGTCAAAAAAAAAGGGAATTCGATTCAATATATAGCTATCAACAATTCAAATCCTTGCTTTGATAAGAACTTTAGAAAGGCTTTGAATTATTCCATAGACAAAAGATTGATCATCACGAAATTACTGGATAATCATGCAGACCTTTTGTATTCCGCTTTGCCTCCCTCATATTATTTAGGCCTGTACGGTGAGCCGATGAAATATTCCTACGAGTACGATTTTCAAAAAGCGGTAGAACTTCTGAAAGAGTCCAAGTGTTTTCCGGAAATTCAGCGGAAAGTTTTAGAATTTCGGATGAGGGGAGACGATGAGAACAAGGCAATTGGACTTGCAATTCAAAAAAATCTAAAAGATATCGGGATTATTACGAAAATTCTTCAGATGGAGAAAATTCAATTGTACAAAGAGAATGGAGAGGGTAAAGGTGATTTGACTTTACTTACCTGGTATCTGGATTCGGAATCGGCTCTGAATTATCTGGATCCCTTGTTTTCGTCTTCGAATTTCGGGAATGGGGGAAATAGGGCATTTTACAATAACGAAAAAGTTCAGAAATCTATCCAGTCCATTCGCTTGGGTTCTAATATCGACAAAAATATATTGAAAGAAACTTTCAATGTCATTGAAGAGGATGCGCCTTGGGTTTTTTTGTGGTCAAATGATGACAATTATATTTTATCGGAGAAAGCTAATCAGTATTCTGATCTAGAGAACTTTCTATAGTAGAATTTCTGTCCGTATCTTCTTCATTTAGTAAAGGATTTTCTTCGAAAATCTCGCTTGGTTTTTCCGGTTCTGGTTTCAGATGATTGAATTTCGGTTCACTGCCTTTAAAATAAAATTGCTCTCTGAGTATTTTCTTGCAAGGAAATTCTGGAGTATCTAGTTTTTCATTGTCCTGACAAATGTCTACCCTGATAAAATTTCCCTCAAAAAGGGGAATCAATTCTTTTTCAAATTCCAATTTATTTTTTATTCTAAGAATGGTATTGAACCATACGGTTCCGGAGAGAGATCTCCTAGTTGATGGGATTGGTGCGCCAAAATCATTTCCAACCCACACAACGGATACGGTAGATGGAACAACTCCTGCAAACCAAGAATCTCGTATCCCTGAGATTGAACCCCATTTTTTCTTTATTTCTTGAGGAATCTGAACAGTTCCCGTTTTTCCGGCAATTGGGAGTTTCAATTCATCAGAAGCATGTATATTCATAGTGCCGCCATCATTCATTACTGCTTCCATTAAGTTAATAGCCATTGCGCAGGCAACGGGATCCAAAATCCGCTCGCGAATATCGGGGCTTGAATTATTGAGAAGAACATTATTCTTTCTATCGATGATTTTAAGAATTTTTTTTGGTGTGATCTTTAATCCTCCTCCTGCAATAGTCGCATAGATTACTGCAAGTTCCATTGGTGTTAGTTCACCGGAACCGAGCGCTAGAGTTAAATTTGGTGAAAATCTCGAGAAAATTTCACCTTCAGGTTTTGATAGAATTTGCGCAAGCCTGGTCAAAAAAGCATCGACTCCAATTTTCTGAAGGAGCTTCACACTAATTGTATTCACAGATTGCGCAAAAGCTTTTCGTGCGGTTATTTCCCCCTGATACCCTTTATACCAATTTTTGGGCGAATAACCGCCAATATTGATTTTTTCGTCGACGAGAATCGAAGAGGGTGTAATAATCTTCTTTTCTAGTGCAAGCGCGTAGATAAGCCCCTTAATTGACGAGCCGGGCTGTCGGCGATTATCTTCAATTCTATTGACTCCGTCACGGGAAGAATGGATATTCTGATTTGTAAATATTTCGATTTCACCATTTTTTGGATTTAGCGAAACGAATATCCCGCTTAAACCATTTACAAGGTTCAAATCAAAGGTTTGATTTGGCCTCTTCAGGATTTTTTTCTGAATTGCATGTTTAACTTTTTCAAGCCCGATCCTTAAGTTTCGCTCTGCTGCGATTTGTTTTTCATAGTCCAGCGTAGTGATTACTTTTAACCCCAGAGTTTCTAACTCATCATTTTGGAATTTATCTGAAAGCATTTTTTTTATCGAATCATTAAATTGCGGCGCTAGATTGACTTTATACTCTCTACTCTTGAAAAATTTTCCTATATCACTCGTGCTATAAATTCCATTTGAATTTTTCAAATCTTTTACATTGTAGCTATTTCTAAATTCTGAAAGGCTCTCTTTTGCATTGAATACTCCCGATGCGCAATTTACCGATTTGCATAATGCTTTATTTTGCGACATCTTTTCCAGGACGATCTGCTGCTTATGCAGGGCAATTTTAAGATTTTTAATCGGGTTATAGAGCGAAGGAGCGGGAATCACACCGGCCAAAAGAGCAGCCTCTGTCACCTTCAGTTGATTTGCTCTTTTGTTGAAGTATCGTATGGAAGCTTCTTCGAATCCATAGTTCCCTTCCCCTAAAAAAACGGTATTCATATACATAGACAGAATAGTTCTTTTATCAAAATTGTTTTCGATGTAGAAGGCAAAGAAAGTAATGGCGATTTTATTTTTAAGACTTCGCTCCGGGAAATTCAGAATGAGCTTGGCCAACTGCTGGGTTATAGTGCTCCCTCCCTGCGTTAGGCGAAATTGCATTAGATTTTTTCCGATTGCCCTAAGAGTTGCATGAAAATCCAGTCCATAGTGTTCGTAAAATCTTCTGTCCTCGGCCGAAAGGATTGCCCAAGTCAGATTATTGTATTCGTGGAGGCTGTCGGGAGTGACCAGATTAAATTTTTTTCTTAAAAATTGTCCTATGAGTATTCCATTTCTGTCATAAATTTTTACCGGATTTAACTCCGAAGGCGAAAAAGCTCCTTGCATATTTGAATTCAGTTTCTGCAAAGCGGCTACTGCTTTCATTTGATTTTCATTCCATATAGAATAGCCTTTGCTTAGCAAATATAGAAATGGAACAAAGCAAATAAGAATGCAGCTGAAAATTAGAAAAAGAACTTTTTTATTGCCACGAAAATTCTTTTTCTGGGATTTTTTCACTTTTGAAATTTTTACTATTGCTCTAGCGTTGCCGTCATGGAACCTTTCGAATTCGGCATTCTCGGATCAGGGCCGTAAGATAAGATTTTATCCTGAATGTGTTCTGCGTGTTCTAATTCTCCTGAAAATACGATAGTCTTCTTTTCCGTATCCACTTCTACCGCGTGGCCAAAAGCTTTGTCCATGCTCATTGAAAGAATTTCCATGAGCATTTCGATCACATACTCATACGTATGCTGGTCGTCATCCCATAGTACTACTTTCCATGGCCCGCTCGAATCCGGCTTTTTCAATTCGGTGTCTTTTTCAATATCAGGAAGAGTGGTTACCGGCAAGTCTGTCCTCCTCTGAAATGTTGTTCAATGATTCTTTCCATCTAGCACTCATATCCAGAATCTTTGCGCACCGAAAAATCGCGTTCAGGATAATTATTTTTTTGATTTCTTGAGTTGAATCGCCTTTAAAGCAAGTTTGGATATGTTAACTGCTCTGAGTCCAAAATAATCCATCAACTCTTGCCAAGTTCCGGATTTTCCAAATTCATCCTTCATTCCGACCTTAAAAACCGGAACAGGATAATTTTCCGATAAAAATTCGGATACTGCAGATCCAAGCCCGCCGATTACATTATGCTCCTCACAGGTTACAACGGTTTTGCATAGTTTTGCGTATTTCAATATCGTTTTTTTGTCTAAAGGTTTTATGCTCGCAGAATTTATGACAGTTGCTTTGATTTTCTTCTTCTGCAATAGCTCTGCTGCAATCAAGGCTTCATTCACCATTATCCCGCAGGCGATTATGCAGACATCTTTTCCTTCTCTCAAAACCTCTGCTTTTCCGATTTGAAATTTGTATTTAGGATTTCTTTCAATGACTGGAATTGCAGGTCTTCCAACTCTGACATACACAGGGCCTTTATAGTCCGCAATTTCATGAATAACCTGCTTTGTCTCGTTATAATCGGATGGGCATATAACTGTCATTTCCGGAATGACCCTCATGATTCCAAAGTCTTCAATACACTGGTGGGAGGCTCCGTCTTCTCCCACAGTGATTCCACCGTGAGATGCAACTAGCTTAACATTTAGTTTCGGGTATGCAACGGTATTTCGGACTATTTCCCAGGCTCTACCGGAAAGAAACATGGCAAAGGATGACGCAAATGGAATGAGGCCGGACAAGGAAAGTCCGGCTGCATGCCCAACCAGATTTTGTTCTGCAACTCCGACATTAAAAAATCGTTCCGGAAATTTCTTCTTAAACAGGTTTGTTTTGGTTGATGCGGAAAGGTCTGCTTCTACCACTACCACATTTTTTAATTTATCGCCTAGCTCCACCAAAGCATCACCGTAACCGTCGCGAGTAGCTTTGAGTGCTGAATTCTTGTCTGGAGTTGTAACAGAACCCATATCAGCCCTTTAGTGCATCCGCTTTGTCTGTTTTTTCCCAAGTGAACGTTTCACCAGTTCTACCGAAATGCCCATAGGACGCTGTCTCTCTGTATTTCCTTCCTTTTTCTAGTAGCTTCAGAGTTTCTATAATTCCTTTCGGAGTAAGCTTGAAATTTGCCTTCACCCTTTTGACAATTTCTTCATCGGAAATTTTTGCAGTGTCGAAGGTATCCACAAGAACGGAAACCGGCTCAGCAACCCCAATTGCATAGGCTAGCTGAACTTCGCATTTGGTGGCTAGCCCTGCGGCAACAATGTTTTTGGCTATATAACGCCCCATATATGCAGCTGATCTATCTACCTTGGAAGGATCTTTTCCGGAGAACGCCCCCCCACCATGACGGCCATATCCGCCGTAGGTATCTACTATGATTTTTCTTCCAGTAAGCCCGGTATCACCGTGAGGGCCTCCGACAATAAAAATACCTGTTGGGTTAATGAAAAATTTTGTGTTCTGGAGAAGATTTGAAGGAATTACTTTCTTGACACACTCTTCAATTACCGATTCGGTTATTGTGCTGTGGGAAACATCCGGAGTGTGCTGGGTAGATATTACTACAGTCTCAACTCGTACAGGCTTATTGTCTTCATACACAACCGTAACCTGGGATTTTGCATCAGGACGAAGAAATTTTAATTTTCCTGAGTGGCGGATATCAGCAAGTTTTTTCATCAGCTCATGCGAATAGTAAATCGGAGCAGGCATTAGTTCCGGGGTTTCGTTGATTGCAAAACCGAACATCAGTCCCTGATCACCGGCTCCTTGTTCTTTGAAAAGGCCCTCGCCCTCGGTAACCCCTTGAGAAATATCAGGGCTCTGTCTGTGAAGATGGGACTGAACGACCGCATATTCGGAGTCAAATCCTATTGAGATATCAGTGTATCCGATATCCTTAATTACATTTCTTGCTATTTCTTGCGCATCGACTTTCACTTTACTTGTAATCTCACCTGCAATTACACAAAGATTCGTGGTGACAAGAGTTTCGCACGCCACTCTGGATTTAGGATCTCCTTCAAGATAGGCATCAAGAACAGCATCAGAAATCTGGTCGCATACTTTGTCGGGATGTCCTTCTGAAACTGATTCCGAGGTAAAAATAAAATTTTTTAAAGACATACTGTTTCCTTTTTATGGTTTATTTTTTCTTTAATTCCAAATTGGCTAAAGTTGAACATTCATAAACCAATTGTTCATACAGGCTTATATTTGCAAATAGGAAATTCCAGAAATTCGGCAAGCCTAATCGGCGTCAGGAGAGAACCAGTCAGAAAATTCTTTTTGAAATTTGACTGGAATGAACTCTTCAAAGCTATATTCTGCGCACTTTGATTGAGAAAAAGGGTCTTCGTTACAAAAATTTTTCAACTCTTCCAGCGTTTTTGACCTTGCAATCAATATCCCGCCGTCTCTCGGGTTCTTTGGGCCGGATGCTAAAAGAATTTTCTTTTCATATCCCTTATCCAGAAACGCCCTGTGAGAAACCAAATATTTGTCAACTGTTTCCATCGAAACTATATATTTTAAATTTACTATAAAATGTTTCATATGAATTCACAAAAAGTCGGCACAACCCTTTCCCACAACACAAATTTTTCTTTCTTAATGAATGAGGGGTTAAAAATATTGGATTAGAATGAAAATACGAGTATCAGATATTAAAGTTAAGAATAGAATCCGGCTGCACCCGGGAGATATTTCTGCGTTGAAAGAATCGATCAACCGAATTGGTTTGTTGCACCCGATAGTTATTGACCTGGACAACAAGTTAATTGCAGGGGAAAGAAGGCTGGAGGCAGTAAAACAGCTCGGCTGGGAACACGTCGAAGTGAAAGTCGTCGAGGTGAAAAATAAGAAGGATCGGATTTTGATTGAGGCTGACGAGAATATATCTCGGCTGGACTTTACAAATGAAGAATTGCAGAGAAGCAAAGAACTTATAGAAAGATATTCCAGAACGAATATTTTCTGGAAAATTTGGGCATGGATTTTAGATTTAATCGACAGGATCAGGGGAAAGTAAAATGGACAGTAATGAAGATATCTTACAAAAAATTTATTTATTTGCGAAATTTTCTCCAAATGAGATTTCAAGAATCGCATCAAAAGTGAAACATGTTGTTTTGAACCAGAGAGATGTTTTGTTCAGCGCAGGAAACACGGCTTCCTCATTTTTCGTTGTGCGCTACGGTACATTGAATATCGTAACTAATACAAAAGATGGAGACGATGTCAACCTGACTTCCCTTAGCGCAGGAGACCATTTCGGAGAGTTGCCTTTTTTAGATGGAGAAAAGAGGTCCGCATCGGTGGAAGCAATCGAAAAAAGTGAACTCTTGGAAATTTCCTACGATGATTTGCAATCGGTTTTGTCTTCGAGTCTGGAGATGGAGAAAAAGTTTTACAAAGCGATTTCTTCCTACCTTGTAAAAAGGATGAGACTTCTCACTACGGATCTGACTTATGCGAGAGAGTTGAAGAAAAGATACACCTAGATAAAAGGATATACTTATGTTAGACACTGTTAAAAAATTTACCCTACCTCACTTTGTCGGATTGTGTTTTATAATTACTGGCTGGTTTATAAGCATTGTGAACATCGGCCTGGATCGATTTACTGCAACTAGCATTTTTACCCAATGGACTGTGGGTGGGTTGATTATTATAATTTTTGGCGCCTATCTTCCTGAAATTTGGATAGGAATCAGAAACAAATTCGCCAAAAAGTAATTTTTTTTTCGAATTTTGTTAGGAATGGGTAATTTTCCATTCAGATAAACTTGCGGATGAAATAAAATATCCCTTGAAAGGATTCTCAGAATTCAGTAAAGTAATGGGCTTTGCATCGGAATTTTTTGATATTCCGAATTCCTGGAATGTTTTTTTCGCAAAGGCTGTTCCATTTTGATGGTATAGGTAAGAGACTTTTCCGGTGTTTAAAGTGATGCTTTGTTTTGTTACATCGATTTTCACAAAAAGTTCCTGAATTTCTGTTGGAGAAAAATCCCATTCTATTTCTTTTTTCAGAAGTTCTTTTTGTTGATAGATTGACCCGAACTTTATTGGCAGCGAATTCAGGCCGACGATTTTCTCATCCGAGTATGGAAAGCAATCTGCATAGATATCCGATTTTTCGGGGAATTTACTTTGAAAAAATTCAGTATACTCCCTGCCGTCTGAAAATTTTTTTTGAATGGAGCGAATTTGGTAGTAAACGCAATATAGTAGAATTTTTTGCCCATGAAATCTGGGAGTGAAATTCTTTGGAAAGTATTTCTTTAGAATTTTCCATTCACTCAAGAAAGGAAGGATGAATATATTCTGAATGGCAGTGTCTACAAAAAAATTTGCGGAACGGCTGAATTTATGAAAATGAATCTTTACAGGAAAATGTGAAAGACTAGAGATGCTTGATTGGATCGTTCGGATTCTTTCTCTGGAAAATTCAAGAATCTTCTGTTCCAAAATATTAGGGAATAATTTTATAAGGAATTTGGAAAGTAAGTTCAGAGACTCCAATTCCCAGGTTTCTCTAAATTCAGATTTTCCGTTCTCGATAGGATATATTTCCCTTCTCAACTTCCACACCAAAAAATATCGGTTTTCGGAGAGGTATGCCTGACGTCCGGTTTTATTCAGTTTTAATTTTCCTCCCGGCTTCGTATCAGAGGAATCCGACGAATGGTGGAAGTAAGGATAATCTAGAAACGACTTTTGCCAATCTTCTTTTTCAAAGAATTTACTGAGTTCAGTTGAAGAGAGATCGGTTTTTTGAGAATCCAGGTCGAAATATATACTGTTAGAAGAGTTGAAATCAGAAAATTTTTTTTTGAGGAAGTCGGAAAAGTGACGATTAAATTTCGCAATTTTTTCCTTAAAAAGAATATAAAAGGAATTCTGAATATTAAAGGCAAATTTCACTTTAGGAGATAGGTCGTAGTAACGCCGGTGAAACGTTCCAATTTTCCCCTTCAATCGTTCGAAGCGATAGGGTTTTTAGAAAATCTTCAATTCTTTGTATATCAATCGTATTTATCATTTGAGCCTTTTTATTTCAAAAAATCTTTATTATTCATTTTTTTTCAATTTGTAAATCCAAAGCAATAATTAATTTGGCTTTATGCCATTAAAAGCCTACGAAAACCAGAATTTCATCCATTCCAAGGAAGCAAGGACTATAAGAATTTTGTCCGAGTATTACCACCCTAAAGTTCAGCTTGATGAACAAAATGTAATGGATACGATCGTGCTTTTTGGTTCCGCCAGAATTCATGAGCGCTCAGTTGTGGAAAAGGAAATTGAAGGGCTTATCCGAAATAAGGCCGACGAGAAGCAAATCAATCGGGCCAAAAATAGGCTGAATCTTTGTAGATATTACGATGAGGCAAGAATCCTCTCGAAAATGATTACGGAGTGGGGCCGAGAGATTTCCCAAACGGAGAAAAGGCTCCTGGTCTGTACGGGAGGAGGGCCGGGAATTATGGAAGCCGGTAACAGGGGAGCCTTGGATGCTGGTGGGGTGAGTGTTGCGCTGAATATCTCACTTCCTTTTGAACAAGTCCCGAACTCCTACGTTACAAATGGATTGTGCTTTGAATTTCACTATTTTTTTATGAGAAAATTCTGGTTTTTGAACCTGTCAAAAGGCCTTATCGTATTTCCTGGCGGATTTGGTACAATGGATGAGTTGTTTGAAACTCTGACTTTGATGCAAACTAGGAAGACGAGCGAAATTCTACCCATCATTATGTATGGATCTGATTTTTGGAAGAAAATGATTCATTTCGATGTTTTGATTGAAAATTCTCTAATCCATGAAGACGATTTGGATCTGCTTCATTTTGTAGATTCTCCTCTGGAGGCTATGAGAGTATTGAGGAAAGAAATTACATTCTAATTGACGAAAAAAGCGCTTTTTTCAGAATGGCTGACTAGGAGTGCATCATGGCAAGAAAATGTGTAGTTACAGGTAGAGGGACAATGTATGGAAATGCAGTTTCCCACTCTCATTTAAAAACCCGCAGAATCTGGAAAGTAAATATTGTTAAAAAAAGCATTTTTCTTGAAGATGAGAACAGATGGGTAACCGTGAAGCTATCCACAAGGGCTCTCAGAACTTTGAATAATAAAGGATTAAAAGCAGCCATAAAAGATAATGGCGGTTCGCTGAAAGCATTAGCTCCGAAAAAATACGTCGGACTCCAAAAAAAATCCGTTAAAAAATAAATATATCCTCAAAAGAGAAAAAATCAGCTCGCCTTGGACTAGAATTTAACAAAATTCTAAAGAGTTTTTACGGCGAGCTTAAGTGCCCTCTTCATTACAAAAAACCACACGAGCTGGTAGTCGCTGTCATTCTTAGCGCGCAGTGTACCGATAGCAGAGTGAACCAGGTAACCCCGGAGTTATTCAAGAGATTTCCAAAACTGGAAAATTTTGCAACCGCTGATTTGCAGGAAATTGAAAAATACATTTTTTCAACTGGATTTTATAAAAACAAAGCGAAATCCATTCAGGGATTTGCGAGAAAAATTTTAGAGGCACATTCCGGTAAAATTCCTTCAACCATGGCCGAACTGATTCAGTTACCAGGGGTGGGCAGAAAAACTGCGAATGTTGTTTTGAATGAGCTTTTCGGAGTTTCGGAGGGTGTGGTTGTGGATACCCACGTAAGGAGAATCTCCCGAAGGCTAGGTTTGACCAAATCTCTGGATCCTGTAAAAATCGAGAAGGATTTAATGGAGTCTCTTCCAAAAGATATCTGGATGGAATTTTCACTTTATTTAATTTTTTTGGGAAGAGAGTTTTGTAAAGCCAGAGAGATTTATTGCGATAAATGTCCATTAAATAAAATCTGTCCATCATCAAAGACTGGAGTGGAAAAATGAATTTAGAAAATATGGATCTTGTCACTCAGCATATCATCATGTCGAAAGACTTGAATGCGCACGGAAATTTATTCGGGGGAATCATGCTAGCGTGGGTGGACGAAGCAGCGGCTTTGTATGTAATGGAAAAAATTTCCTACACAAATATCGTAACGGTGAATATGGATGATATTTATTTTCAAAATCCCGGTAGAAACGGCGACATCATTCAAATTTACGCTTCAATCGAAAAGAAGGGTAGTTCGTCATTGACAGTACGGACTACGGCCATATCATTCAATAGTGTGAGCAAAGAAAGAAAAGAGATTATTAGCTGTAAAGTGGTCTTTGTCTGCCTTGATGAAAACAGAAAGCCGTTTGCTTTTTTTAGAAAAGACCGACCTTAGTAGTAGACTATTTTTTCCATACTTTGTGTATCTGAAAATATTCCGTCCGGATTGGTTTGATTGAGTTTTCCTCTCTGGACTATTTCTGCGTAACCGGTGGCGAATAACGTATGAATATTTCTGCTTTCTGCTGATTCGCTCTCCATAACCTGCCTTATGATTTCCGAAAGGGAAAACACCGAATAAATCAGGTCGCATATGGATAGCCTGTTCATTTCGATCCAGTCCTTGGAATTTTCCAATTGTTTTTCGAGTTCGATTTTTTTCTCGGTGAATATTCTGATTGCAAGCGCAAGAGATGAGTCCTTTTCAGCGCCCGCTATATTTTTTTTCAACTCGCTTTCGAATGAATCACGAACCTTTGGCCGATTGAAAGCATGAAGGGCGTGGTCCGTGACGATATGGTGCGTGCCTTCCCAGGTTTCATTGATTATAGAATCGTTTAGCATTCTGGGAAGAGGGGAAAAATCCCCGAGGATTCCGTTTCCTCCGTGAAGAATGATTGCTTCGTGCAATAGCCAGGTCGAATGTGTAGTAGAAATATACTTCAAAAGGGGCGTTAGGAGAAGCTCAACATTTTCTGATTTTTCCACATAAGAGTAATTTCTGAAAACCGAATAGGTCAGTACTGTGTGAAGAATTTTCATCTCAGCCAGAGTGCGTAAAACCGATCCGAATTGGATGACCTTTCTGCCGTAAGCTTCGCGCATTTTTACATACTCGAATGCTTCCATATAACCCCGACGGCTGAAACCAAGAGATGCAATCGAAACATGGATTCTGGATGTTTTGATTACGAATTTGATAAGGTTGGCAATTCCGTGGGATGTCCTGCCCAACTCCTCTGCTTCTACTTCATCATAAACGATTTCTGCAGTTACCTTTCCCCTAGAACCGATAATGTCTTTTTTGCGTAGCAGGTGGTGGTTGTTTAGTTCTCCGTTTCCCTTATACCTAGAAACCAGAAATAATCCAATTGTATTTGAGTTTTCAATCTTGGCGCTTGTAACCCACAGGTCACCAGGGTTTGAGCAAAACCATTTTTCTCCAGTGAGTAGCCATTGTCCATTCTTGCTTTTTTTTGCAACGGTTCGTCCTGCAGAAACATTGCTTCCACCGACTCTCTCGGTTACATACTGGCCTGCCATGAAGTGGGATTTGCTGCCATATCCAGCAACAAGAGGAAGATATTTTTTCTTTTGCTCTTCGGTTCCGAGAGCTTTCAGTGCTTGTATCATTCCGTCGGTCATCGCAACCGGACAGGTTACTCCGGATTCCCCACACATATTGGTCAGATAGGCAAAAGCCATTTTGTGAATGAATGAAAATGGGTATTTCCACTCAGGGTGAAAATCTAGATTTACAATTCCGTATTCATAAGTCAATCGTCGAACTTCTAATTGTTCCGGCGAATATCGAACCTCGTCAATTCGGTTTCCCGTATTGTCAAATTTTACGATCTCTCCGTATTTGCCTTCCTTGTGGCAGGCATCAACAAGAGGATCGATTGTTTCACCGATCAGCTTTCCGTAGTTGCTTAAGCTATTTTCTAGTGCTTGTTTGAAATCCGAATCCGACAGCGAAAAATATTTCTTTATAATTCTTTTCAGCACAGAGTCTTCAGCATAAAAATTCTTGCCGCGGTTCCCGGTGTAGCCGGAGATATCAAAAGGTGCTAGAGCTGGATTTCTTGCGGGATTATCGCTGTAATGTTGGCTAGTCATAAGATTAGAAAATCCTACCCTTTTTTATAAATCAACTGATTTTGCTTTTTTGATAAAAAAAAGAAAATGTAACTTTGATACTCTTCGGTTCTGAATGATTTTTAGTCCATGAGAAAATTCCAGCTTGCTAAATGAACTTACAACTATTCAGTGGAAATAGTTTTTCTATTTTTCCCGATGGATTAAAAACCAAAAGGAGTGTAGTGAATGATTCGGTTGTTATTATATGCTAAAGAATTTATTTATCACATTCATTTTTATTTTCTTTTCAAATCCGGTATTCGCATCTAGCGATATAAAGGATGAATTAAAGGAAAACCTCCTGAAAACCGGCCAAGCCAGAATCGAAGCCATTTCATCAATAAAAGTTCTGAACAGAGAAGATTTATTTCCACTATTGCCCGAAATATTGAGAAGCCCCGATTCGAATAAAGATGTAATATCGTCCATTATCCTTCTTTACAAATCCTATGGGACAGATCTGGACAAGCACCATGCAAAATGGATAGAGGACTTTGAGTGGATACTGGAAACATCAAGACAAGAATCTCATTATATCGAAATATTTTCTTTTGTTGAAACAAGAAAAGAGAGAAGGCTGCTTTATCCATTGACGTCATTTGTGAAATATCCGATATATTCCGTTAGGATTGCGGCCTACAAGGCTTTGGGTTCTCTGGGGGATGACCGGGCAATTCCTTTTTTATTCGAATTAGGAAATTCCGAAAGAGGAATTTACAAAAAGTATTATCTTGAGTCGCTTCTATATTTCAAAGATGATAGAATATTGTCCCTTTTGCCAAAGCTCTTAGCTGACCCAAGCCCGGCAATCCGAAGTGAGTGCATTACCGCTATCGAAAAGTTATTTTTAAAAGAGAAGTATTATATATTGTCAAATATGGCCGGTTCCGACGCCAACTATGAAGTAAGAAAATATGCTGTGATTTCCTTAAGAAATTTATATGGCAGAAGTAAATCTTACGTATTCCAGAAGACAATTTTTGACGAAAACCCGGAAGTCAGAGGTGCATCAGTTGAAGCGATTTACGCAATTCGGGATCAGTATTACGCGCGCTACGTTTCTCAGGCAATGGAGAAAGAGAGTCTCACGGATTTAAAGTTATCGATGATCGAGACATTGATAGCGCTAGGAAATCACGGAGGAGGTGGCGGACTCATTAACACGCTAAAGGATGACAAATCCCCTGAGGTCAGAATTCGCTCTGCTCAGGCAATAGGGCTATTGAATGCGAATATTGCTTCTTCGACTCTCTTGACTGGATTGAGATACGAAACACAAAATCCAGTGAAAATCGAAATGATTCGTTCTTTAGGCCTCTTAAAGGAAAAAAACGCTGTTCAAATCCTTTTGGACTCTGTGAAAAAAATCGAAGACCAACAGGATTTGCGAAAAGAAGCAATCTTCTCTCTGGAGAAAATCGACGACCCAACTGTAATGCCGATTTTTTTTGATCAAATAGAAATAGAGCAAAATAGCGAGATTAAAAAACTTTTAAAGAAAACTCTCCGAGAAATGCTCTATAAGTACCATAGCCAGAAATCGAAAAAATAGCGGTAGATTAGTACATTCCCATATTAACTGTAACCGTAATCGGTTGATCGCTTTTTTTTGTCAGACAATTGCACTGAACCTGATAACTCGCGCTGCCCGAACTAGTCGCATGAAGTTTTACCGACAATACCTTGCAACTTTTGTATGCGTCTGTCGTAGATAGTTTGTCGCAAGCTTTTTGCCCACGAAGGTTATCATCCGAAAAAATATTTTGGGTAAATCCCAAAAATCCTAGAATCAAAATTAGGAACAGTAATCTCATGGAGTCTCCAATTAGACTTTAATAGCATGATCCTAATTTGAATATTTTTCGTGTCAACCTTATTACAATGTGCCTTGACAGCATGTTTCTAGTCAATACAGTAGCCTTGAAAATGTCCAACTTTAACAAGAAGATTTTATTGGTTGAGGATATGCCGGTTATTGCTCTCAAAATGGAGGCAATTCTCCGGGACTTCGGATATGATGTCCTAATTGCTAGAACCGGAGAATCGGCATTGGAGCTGTTTTTTTCTGATAACGGTATTCACCTTGTGCTTATGGACATCGATTTGGGTAAAGGAATCAGTGGAATCGAGACAGCCATCCGAATTCTTGAAAAAAAGGAAATCCCAATTATTTTTCTAACCTCGTATGCGGACAATGAGGTAGTGGAAAAAGTTCGTGGGGTCACTCGATACGGTTACTTGCTGAAAGACTCCGGAGATTCGGTTCTCAGGTCTACAATTGAAATGGCTCTGGATTTGTTTGAATCCAGATTGGCTCTCGAAAAAAGTCAAAGCACACTAACAAATCTCATGGATAATCTTCCTGGAATGGTTTACCGGTGCAAAAATGATCAGGAATGGACAATGGAATTTGTGAATCGTGGGTGCCTGCCATTAACAGGCTATTCGACGGCAGATTTCCTGGAGGGAAACAGCATTTATTTTGCAAATATTATCCATCCGGAGGACAGGGAACGCGTCTGGAATGAAGTACAGAATGCATTAAACAAAAAAGAACGCTTTCTTCTAAGCTACAGGATTGTTTCCTCCACAAAAGAGACTAAATGGGTTTTGGAGCAAGGGCTTGGAATTTATTCTGAAACGGGTAAGGTGATTGCGCTTGAAGGATTTATAGAAGATATAACTACAAGGAAGTTAGCGGAAGAAGCTCTAGTCAATAGTGAGGAAAAACTCAGGTCAGTAATCGAAGCGAGTAACGACGGAATTTGGGAATGGGATATTGTTGCGAATTTAATCATATGGTCTGATAAGATATACCAGATGTTCCAATTAGCCAAACAGGATTTTGATGGAACTTTTGAATCTGTACAAAATCTGGTTCACCCGGATGATAGAAAAAAATTTCTAGGTGCAGTCAGTGAAAATATTACAAAGAATTATCCATACAAAATTGAAATTCGTTTTCAGCGCGGTGATGGAAGCTACGGATTTTTTCTTTGCAACGGCCAGGTGGAAAGGGATCAAAGCGGACAAGCCATAAGGATGATCGGGTCTATTAGCGATATCTCTGAAAGAAAATTTGCAGAAATAAAAGTTCTGGATTCCTTAAGGTTTGTGAACACAATAATAGATTTATCTCCCATTGGAATCATAACCTATAAATCTACCGGGGAGTGTATCTCTGCAAATTCCGCAGCCTGTCAGATCGTTGGCGCCCAACCTGAACAAATTCAAAGCCAGAATTTCTGGGATTTGGTAACAGTGAAAAATTTTGATCTTAGGGATTCGGTCAAACAGGCAATCGAATCAAAGAAACCCGCCCAGATTGAACTGCATGGAGTATCCACTTTCGGTAAGGAATACTGGGTACACGCGTATTTGGAACTATTTACCCTGGAAGGAGAGACGAATCTTCTTTTATTGCTTTATGATATAATGGAAAAGAGAAAGTCAGAGGAAGAAATGCGAAAAATTGAGGAGAGATACCGCTTGATCGCTGAAAATTCTGCCGACGTTATTTGGCTCTTGGATCCTGAAACAAGGGAGTTTAAATATGTAAGCCCTTCGATATATAATTTACGTGGATTTACTCAGGAAGAGATCCTGAAGGAAAAAGCAGGGATGGCAGTAACTCCAAAAACAGCAGCGCATATATCGGAAGATATAACGACTAGGCTCGAAAAATTCAAAAGTGGAATTGATGAAATCTACAGGGACGAACGGCAAGAGTTTCATAAGGATGGAAGAATTTTGACTCTTGAAGTCACTACGAGATTCTTTCATGATGCCGAAACGGGCAGGGTTTTGATATTAGGCGTTTCCAGAGACATTACTCAAAGGAAAGAAGCCGAGAACAATCTGGAAAGAGAAAAAGATCTTCTTTCCATAACCCTTCGAAGCATAGGAGATGGAGTAATTACTACGGATATTTACGGCAATATTTTTATTATGAATAATGCAGCCGAAGTTTTGACCGGATGGACACAGGATGAGGCAAGAGGAAGGCCTATAGATGAAGTATTTCAAATCTTTAATCAGCTAACGAAAGAAAGGTTTGAAAGTCTGGTAAAAAAAGTTTTGGAAAGAGATAACATTGACATAAAAGAATTACCCAATCAAATAACTCTCGTATCCAGGTCAGGAAAGGAATATATTATCGCAGTTAGTTGGGCTCCGATCCGTGATAAGAATTCGAAAATTATCGGCGTCGTGCTGGTATTTCGGGATATTACGGAAAAGCAAAAGCTGATTGAAAACGCTTTGCGCTCGGATAAACTATCATCTCTTGGTATTTTGGCTGGCGGAATTGCGCATGACTTTAACAATCTGCTTGCCGGGATTTTCGGATACCTCGATCTGGCTAGGGAAGTTAGTTCCCAGGATAGCAAAGAAAGAATCTACCTGGAAAAAGCTATTAAGGCATTCAACCGCGCAAAAGATCTTACCCACCAGTTAATCACTTTCTCGAAAGGAGGAACCCCATTTAAACAAACAGGTCAAATTGCAGATCTGCTGAAGCAATCGGCCGAATTTGCAATGAGTGGATCAAATGTAATTTGTAAATTTGAAATCGCGGAAGATTTGCATCTTAGCGATTTTGATGAAAATCAAATCGGCCAGGTGATCGACAATATTGTTATTAACGCTCTGCAATCGATGCCGAATGGAGGAAGCCTTACTGTAAGAGCGAAGAACCTACATGTTCAATCCGGCGAAATTTCTATTTTGAAAGAAGGAGACTACATTTGGATTTCTTTTCAGGATACCGGAACCGGGATCCCTCAGAGCGTGCTGCCAAACATTTTCGATCCTTTTTTTTCCACAAAGCCAACAGGCTCCGGCCTTGGACTTGCTACGGTTTTTTCTATTATAGATAAGCACGATGGAAAAATTACTGCAGAATCCAGCCCGGATGTCGGAACAACTTTTCACATTTACTTACCGGCAACGACGGATTCGTTTGCTTCTTTGTCGACTAAAGAGCCTGTAAAAAATCACATCGGTACTGGTAGAATTTTAATCATGGATGATGAAGATTTCATTCTGGAAACTTACGGACAAATGCTCCGAGACATGGGATATGAAACGGATTATGCCGAACACGGAGCAGAAGCGCTGGAAAAATTCGAAAATGCTCATAAGTCGGAAAATCCTTATGTTGCTATAATCATGGATCTTACAATACCCGGTGGAATGGGTGGAAAAGAAGCAGTTCAACGATTGCGGCTGAAAGATCAAAAAATTCCGGTCTTTGTATCCAGTGGCTACTCGGAGGATCCAATCATGGCAAATCCAAAAGACTACGGCTTTACTGATAAAATCCCAAAACCGTTCAAAAAGTCGGAGTTAGAAGAGTTGATGTCCAAATATTTTCATAATGATTAAAAGTCTGTCATAGAACATTTTTATAAGCTGGTTTTAGGGCAAGTTCTTTCGAAATAGGTTTTAGCAGGCGATCGAAGTTCATACAAAATTTGATAATGAAATAGAGTTGCATTTATTTCCCTGCTTAAAATATTGTTCTCAGATGAAATATATTGTCTCAAAAAGCGAAAATTCTGATTCTTTGAGAAATGGAGTTTCATATAGAATTCCAGTTAGTCTTAAGAATAGACTACAGACATATCTGTTATTATTCGGATTTATTTCATTTACATTCTCAGGATGGTTTCATTTTCACAAAGAAGTCAATTTGCACTTTCACGCAGAAAATCTGCTAACTGCCGACCACACGGAGTATGTTGACAATGACTGCAATGTATGCGATTTATTTCTGGTTTCCGCAAACTATTATTTGACAAAAAAAGATTCGACCATTCGCCAAGATATTCTGAAAGCCATTGTTTCTGCATCCACCACGCGGGTAGGGTTATGGTTTCTGATTCATAGGCAATCCGGTCGGGCTCCACCTCGGGCCTAACCTCTTTTTAAATCTGTACAAAATTTCCATTTCCAAATAATTTTACGAGGTTTTTATGAAAAACATATTCATTTTATCAATTCTTTCTTTACTGCTATTCAATTGTGAAGGTTCTAGGTCAAAAAATAAATCTAATGCCGGTGCTTTGGCTCTACTTTTGATTCAGGGTCCATGCACATCTTCATCAACAACTGCAATCGCCAACCCGGGAAAAGTAGATTCGGCATCAAGGACTAATTATGAAGTTGCCGGTTGCTCAGAGTCAAATTTATCGAGCATTGGATTTTCCGGACAGAATGTTGTAAAAGGACTCACTGGAACAAGCACAAACAGTATTATCTCTTCTACAGGAAGTGTTTTAGCTTCTGATGACTTGAACGTGGAGGTTACTTTTACTCTGAATTCTGACTCTTCTTATCTCGATATTGTGGGTCGTGCCACAGGGCTACCGAGTGCATTGACAGGTACCAAAGTCCGAATTACACCGACAACTCTTTCTGCAATTGGTGCGACCGGTGAAACGAAGACTCTGGGTTCTGGAGCTCTCAACACATCGGTTTCAAAATCTATGACCTATTGCATGGAATTTCATCAAGAAGCTGAAGCCCATATTATCTTTTTCCCCACTAGTTGCGCTTCTGTGACATCAAAAGGAGCGCCCTATTCCTATGATGCCGAGGTTGCTACTACATTTGCTGGAAGAGGGCTGGGTTTTGTTCTAAATAATGCGACAATCACAAACTTTAAAGTTGGAACAAAAATAGCAACTGGCGGGAAACTTCAGTAAGGTGCATTACTTTTTAATCATCTTCATTTTCGGGGCACTTACTGCCCCGATTTTTTCAAAGGAAGTCGGAACTGAGAACAGAAGTCCGTTGGCGAAAAATACAATTCAAGAGAATGAAGAAAAAACCGAAACCGAGGCAAGCTGGGAAGCCGAACTGGAAAAGGATCTTTCCAAGCAAAAAGAACAAGCTGACAAATTTCAGAATTCCAGGGGATTTAATTCTCCAATGTTTATGAACCCGCAGTCTTCAGATCGGTCTACTCAAAACTTGATGATGGATATCATGGCTGCTGTCGATACGGTTGGACAGTGGGATAAGAATAAAAAGAAAACGACAGAAAATAGTTTCGATATCCGAGAAGGTGAATTCGGCTTTTACGGAGCAGTAGATCAATGGATTCGCGGAAATTTGCTCGTTGCAGCGCATAATGAAGATGGAGAATATAATTTCGAGATTCATGAGGCAAACGCGTTCTTTCCTTTTCTTTCAAAATACGTTACTCTGAAAGCTGGAAAGATGTTTTTAGATTTGGGACGACTGAACCGGATTCACAGGCACGATTGGATTTTTACGAATGCGCCTATCGTACACAGAAAGCTTATGGACAAGGAAGCAATTGCGGACACCGGAGCAGAACTGAATTTTCTTTTGCCCTGGGAAAAGATCACCCAAGAAATCGTTCTGGGTGCTACAAATGGACGTGTATGGGGACATACTCATTCAGATGGTCAGGCAAAAAATAATCCGATGATGTACCTGCATTTGAAAAATTTTGTTTATCTCGGAGATAACTGGGGGACTCAATTCGGTTTTACCGCGATCCGTTACGAGCCCGATGCGAAATCAAACAAGACCGTCCGAAATCAGTATGGCGCGGATTTTTTATTACGTTGGAATAGATCATTTCTGAAATCCTTCATACTAACCGGTGAATTATGGTACCGAGAAACTCGATTCCCGCAAGTGATGGACACTGTCACCTTTCAGAACAAGAAAACCCCAATGGAAACACAAGTCGGCTATTACATTTTTGCCGATTACCAATTTCATCAGCAGTGGTCTTTAGGGTTTCGGTTCGATTACTATAAAATTCCAAATCTGCGGGATAAATACGGATACCTGGCCGAGAATGCCGAGATGGCTTACACTCCCCAGGTAACTTATCGGCCATCGGAATTTTCCTTTATTCGATTATCAGTAGAAAGAAAATACACAAAAGACTTTACCATTGATTCCGGTTTTTTAACTGTAAAATCAAATGAAGAGTGGGTAAAAGAATTTTCTGAAAATCCAAAAATGGAAATGTCAAAACAGCAAATAGTAACGTATCAAATATATTTGCAGTGTACATTTATTTTAGGCGCGCATCCGGCGCATACATATTAGCGGATAGATAATGCTTTATAGGATTAAAGTAGGGGGATAGTGAATTGATTAGAAATGGTTTATTTTATTTTGTTTTTTTATTCATGGTTTTTTCAGAAAGCATATTTTCACAAATTCGATTTGTTACGACAACGGCGGATTTGAAGTATATTGCCGACGAAATTGGAAAAGAAAAAGTCATGACAGAATCTCTTATTCGGGGGTTTGACGATCCTCACTACGTTTTGACTCGTCCGGATTTTCTGGTAAAGCTGAATAAGGCCGATGCATTCTGTGAGATTGGACTGGATCTGGAAATCGGATGGTCGCCGATACTGCTCCAGCAGTCAAGGAACTTGAAAATCCAGAAAGGGCAGAATGGCTATTGCGATGCGTCAGTCGGAATCAATGTGCTTGGAAAGCCAACAACCAAGGTAGACAGATCTATGGGCGATATGCATGTCTTTGGTAATCCACATTATTGGTTGGATCCGGTTAATGTTATCCAGATGGCATCTAATATTGCCCAAACGCTGCAAAGAGTCGATCCGGAAAATTCCGAAGTTTATAAAAAAAATCATGAAGCTTTCAAGAAAAAAATGATTTCACTGCTAAAAACTGAATTGAAAAATTTTGAGCCCTATTTTGGTTCCAAAGTTGCCGTATTTCACAGCGAGTTTTTGTATCTCTCCAATCGGTTTCGATTCAATTCAAATCTTTCGTTAGAAGAAAGGCCGGGAATTCCCCCCTCAAATCATTACCTCGAATCCGCAATAAAAAATATGATAGCAAACAATATAAAAGTGATTTTAATATCGCCATATAATAACCCGAAATACGCGGAATTTGTTGCAAGCCGGGTTAGTGGGTCGCAAATCGTTACAATGCCGACATCCGTAGGTTCGATGAAAGATGTGAATACCTATGAAGATACCATTAGAACCATGATGCATAATTTAAGAGCTGCACTGAATAAGACGGGAAAGAGTCATTAAATGCACAAGAAGGAAATTATTTTCAGCGCCAAAAAACTTTTCATAGGGTATTCGGCGAATGGACCTGTTCTGAAAAATATTGATCTGGAAATTTACAAGGGACAATATTGCGCGCTTCTGGGTTCGAATGGTAGCGGAAAAACGACTTTTATCAGGAGTATCGCTGGCCTTATGCCTTCGATTTCAGGGTCTCTCCAGATTGGTGAAAATACATCCATATCAATGGTTCCTCAGTTCAAAAAAATGAAACTGGAATATCCTTTAACCGTGAGGGAAGTGATTTTTCTTTCCGGAAAATTCGATTTTTTATTTCGGAAAAAGTCCCCGATCACGGATAAGCAGTTAACCATACTGAAAGAAATCGGCGTTTATCACTTATTGAACAAACTGATTCGTGAATGTAGCGGAGGTGAACTTCAAAAAATATTAATCGCGAGGTCTTTATTGTCTGGGGCCGAATTGATATTTCTGGATGAACCAATGGATGCCCTGGATAAAGATTCCAGAATTCAGATTTCTCATTTGCTATTAAAATATTCCAAAGAAAATAAAACTACTTTTTTTATCATTACGCATAATATAGAGAAAACTTTTATTGATGACTTTGATCGGGTTTTTCAAATTAAAGATAGAATTCTAAAAGAAGTAAAAAAGTAATGGTTTTCGTTCAATGAACCGAAACAAAAGGAGGCAAACTTGGAAGCTCATCTCCAATCTTTAATGTTTTTTCTGCCTCAACTCGCTCTGGGTATAATACTGGGGATAATCATTTCTTTTCTGGGAGTCATTATTGTACTGCGCAAAATGGCTTTTTTCGGAGTGACACTTTCCCAAATTGTTTCTTCCTGCGTAGCAATAGCTCTTTTTTTTGATTTAAGAAACGACCTTGTGATAATTTTACTCTCGTCACTTTTTTTGGTTCCACTTTTACTTCTCTCCAGAAATCAAACTTATCTGGATTCCAAACTGGGAATTATTTTCGTAAGCTTTACGGCGCTTTCACAATTGTTGCTTTCACTCGGAGGAAATGTAAAAAATCATTTAATGGCCGCATATTTCGGGGATATTCTAACCTCGCAGGTAAAAATATTTTCCCTTACTTTTGCAATAGTCGTACTTTGCTTTATAGCCTTTATAATTTTTTATCAGAAAATTCTTTTTTTTTCCTTCGATGAAGATGAATTTCGAGTGAGAAAACTCTCCGTAAACCTGACTGAAATTTCATTCTATCTGATTTTGACCATTGCTATTTCAATAAGCGTAAATCTACTTGGCTCATTTTATAGCATAGCCCATCTTCTGATTCCGGTATTTACTGCTTTAAGCATTGCAAAAAGCATGAGGTTCCTGTTTATTTTTTCAGGCATTTTCAGCGGAGTAGCGACATTTTTGGGGTTCAACCTATCACTTTTTCCATTTTCCAGAGGTGGGGAACTATTATATTTTCCGACATCCAGCGTAATTGTGAGCATAATGGTAGCGACTTCAATTTTTTTTGTATTTTGGAAGCTAATTCGGAAAAAAGTTGTCATGCATTTTTCCAATTCTAACGAATAGTTGATTAGCTGAAAAAATAAATATTTTTGCAAAATTTTTCAAACCACAAAAAAGCTTAATATTTCGCAATTTTCATCAAAAAAGCCCATAAATCTCTAAAAAACAATCAAAATCATGAAATTAATATTGGATTTTCCATTTCCGAATATTATATTACAAAGATAAAAAGCCAAAACACACAAACACAAAAAAACCCTGAGCATGGATGTTCGGGGCTGATCAGTTTCAAGGAGGAAACAAATGATCATTAACCACAATTTAGCCGCGATTAACTCGCACAAGGTTCTGAAATTTCAAAACACCGAAGTTCAGAAAAATATGGAAACTCTATCTTCCGGAATGAGGATCAACAAAGCCGGTGATGACGCATCCGGTCTCGCTGTTTCCGAAAAGATGAGAACACAGGTTCGTGGACTCAGACAAGCCGAAAGAAACACAGAAGACGGCATGTCAATGATTCAAACAACTGAAGGGTATATTTCTGAAACCAGTGATATTATTCAGAGAATCAGGGTTCTGGCTGTTCAATCATCCAACGGTATTTATACTGCTGAAGACCGTCAGATGATGCAAGTTGAAGTTTCTCAGCTGATTGATGAAGTGGATAGAATCGCTTCTCAGGCTGAATTCAACAAAATGAACCTTCTCCAAGGGGACTTCGCTCGTGGTTCAAGAACTGCCTCTATGTGGTTCCACATGGGAGCAAACATGCACCAAAGAGAAAGAGTTTTCATAGCAACAATGACCGCAAGGTCCCTCAACCTGAAAAAGACAGACGGATCTCTGTTGACTCTTTCTACCGCAGAATTTGCAAATGATTCGATCGGGACGTTAGACGACGCTCTCTATAAAATCAACAAACAAAGGGCAAATCTGGGAGCATATTACAACCGCCTTGAGCACGCAACAAAAGGGCTTATGACGGCATATGAAAACATTCAGGCTTCTGAGTCACGGATCAGGGATGCGGATATGGCGGAAGAATCTGTAGCATTTACAAAGAATCAGATTCTTGTTCAGTCAGGGACTGCTATGCTTGCACAAGCAAATGTAAGACCTCAGTCTGTTCTGCAACTTCTGCGTTAAGAAAATTCATAAAGCGGAATCTTTTCCGGATGCCGTTTAAGGAACCTTTCAAAAAAACGAGCACGCTCCTGGAGCGTGCTTTTTCTGTTCCAGAAAAACAATATTTATACGTTAGGCGAAATCACTTCCTAAAAAAATATTGATTTTTTAAAAAAAATCTTGACATGCGAAAACTATGGAAGTAAAATTATACTGATTGATAATATCGTGCGTTATGCGACACTCTTTTATGTCTGTCGGGTTGAACACCGGTAGATCCTTCGCTCCACCGGACAGATAATGTTCGGCCGTCTGGATAGGGAGATCCGGAAGGTGTATAAACACAAAGGAGTGTAAAATGATTATCAATCACAATATGAGCGCGATTAGTTCCCATCGCTCTCTGAAATTTGCACAATGGGATGTAGATAAATCCATGAAGGCTTTGTCTTCAGGCATGAGAATCAACAATGCCTCGGACGACGCTTCAGGACTTGCAGTTTCTGAAAAACTCAGAACCCAAGTCAATGGATTAAGGCAGGCTGAAAGAAATACCGAAGACGGTATGAGCTTCATTCAGACAGCCGAAGGATATTTGGAGCAGACAGCAGACATCATCCAAAGAATAAGGGTGCTTTCTGTTCAAACTTCAAACGGTATCTACACCCCGGAAGATCGCCAACTCGTGCAGGTAGAAGTTTCTGCATTGGTTGACGAGGTGGACAGGATTGCTTCACAGGCGGAGTTTAACAAGTTTAGACTTTTTCAAGGGTCTTTTGCCAAGGGTTCAAAGACTGCTTCTATGTGGTTTCACATGGGTGCAAATGCGAACCAAAGAGAGAGATTCTTTATCGGTACGATGACGTCAAGAGCTCTTAAGATGTCAGCAGCCGATGGAAGGCCGATATCCATATCGACCCCGTCAAAAGCAAACGATGTGATCGGGATTGCGGATAACGCATTAACGAAGATCATGAAGCAAAGAGCGGATATGGGCGCTTACTACAATCGTCTGGAGCATGCAGCTAAGGGTCTTATGACCGCTTACGAAAACATCCAGGCAAGTGAGTCCCGAATCAGAGATACAGATATGGCAGAGGAGGTTGTTGCATTGACTACGAAACAAATATTAACGCAGAGCGGCACGGCGATGCTAGCTCAATCCAACATCCGTCCGGGTTCTGTACTCCGGCTTCTGCAGTAGCAAAAAACTCGCAGTGATAAAAATAGAAAAACCCGTTTTGCAAGAACGGGTTTTCATTTTACGCCGGGTTAATTCGCACAATACTATTTTCGAAAGATTGGATAAGTGACAAGACTTCCTTTTCGTCTTCCTTTTTTTGCTTCGAATCCCATCCTAGCTCTGATGCAAAAATAGAATTTACGGATTGAAGGATATTTTTCGATCTTTGTAAATCCAGAAACAAAATTCTGACTCTTCGTGACAGGAAATCCATACTCGAAAGAGCGTATTCCGAATGGATTGCATGTTTAATTTCCTCTACAAAGTAGCCGGAGCTTTTTAAAATCTCGACTGGCTTTTCCCCAAGAATAGAGAAAACTTCGCCTCCGTAATGGTTCTGTAGTCTCTTTGCGATAAGATCATCCAACTTATATCTTTTCTGAATCTCAAGAAATAAATTTTCCGAAAATCCTTCCTTGCCTATAAAAGAGTAATTGTGCGTTAGGCATTTCCTAAAGGCAAATTTTCCCTCACGAATGATTCTATCCGTCAAATCTTCCGCCATTTTTCTATAAGTGGACCACTTCCCTCCGCTCATTGTCACAAGACCCGAATTGGAAATCAGAATCATTTCCTCCCTGGAAATATTTTTTGTATTTCCTTCGCCAGTAGTTGAGATCAGAGGGCGCAGACCGACAAACACGGATAGTATGTCGCTTTTGGATAATTTATTCTGAAGGTATTCGTTGCCGGTTTCTAAGAGATAATCAATTTCGTTATCTATCGGCATCGGTTCATCGTCAATTTTTTCAATCGGAGTATCCGTCGTGCCCATGATGACATGGTCTTCCCAGGGAATAAGAAAAACAACCCTGTCGTCGCTTGTTTTGGGTATAATCATTGCAGACTTGCAGGAAATTTTTTCTTTAGAAAAAACCAAATGAATTCCTTGGCTAGGAGTAAGCACTGGATTGCATTCCGGATCGTCTATTTTTCTGACTGCGTCAATATGAACCCCAGTCGTGTTGGCCGCTATTTTGCATTGAATCTGAACCGTATTGCCTGATAATTTGTCCTTCAAAATCGCACCGGTTATTTTTCCGGAAGTTTTCATAAAATTTTCCAGCTCAATTCGATTCAGAACAGTGGCCCCTTCTTTTTCCGCGCACCTTACCAGATTGATATTCAGCCTGGAATCATTAAACTGCGCGTCATAATAGGAAATCCCACCCTTTAGGTCTTTTTGCGAAAGGCCGCCGAATTCGGTAAGGATTTCATACTCGGAAATTCTTGCGTGAGGAGGCAGCTTGCTATTCACTGCGAGTATATCATACATAGTCATCCCAATTGAGTAGTAGGATTTCTCGTAAAATTTGTAAGTAGGCAATACAAATTTAAGTGGCTTGACCAGGTGCGGAGCATTTTCCAAAAGCTTGGCCCTCTCTGTCAAGGCCTCCTTTATCAGCCCGAAGTGAAGCTGAGCCAGGTATCTCACCCCTCCATGAATGAGCTTAGTAGAACGGCTGGAAGTTCCAGAGGAAAAGTCATTTTTGTCTATTAACAAAACCTTCAGCCCTCTTTTGGCGCAATCCAGAGCAGTGCCTGCGCCGGTCGCACCACCTCCTATGATGAGAACATCCCAGATTTCTTTTGAAAGATTGCCGAATATTTCGTTTCGTTTTTGCGATGCAGTTTTATTCAATTTTCCTTACCTGATTACAGGATCAAAATCCACATTGTTTTCATCTATATCAAATTCCTTTTTTGGAAATGAATTTTAATTTCAAAATTTTTGTAGAAAAAATCTTGTTTAGTAAAATAAATTTGGATTTCATTTGACAAAATTACTTAGACTACCACAGTTTGCATTTAATCTGGACAAAATAACGACATTTATCAGGAAAAAGCCTTAATGTATATGAAAACAAGGAAAATAACCATTACTCTTTGCTTAATGAGCCTATATGCGTCAAATTTACTGGTCGCGCAGCCTGCTCAAAAAAAGCCCCAAGCCGAAAAAGCCGTCGAAAAGAATGATGCCGGTGAAAGAAAGCCGGTTAGCGGGATGCCTTTTGAAATCAGTGAAACGAAAAGACTGAATGCAAAAGACGTAGAAAAGAAAAAAGAAGGCTGGTATCCGACTGGGTTACCCCTAGTAAACTCCGATCCGAACACTGGAATTGGGTATGGCGCAAGAGTCCTATTATTTAACAATAAGAGCAAAAGCGATCCATTTTTTGAATATACTCCCTACCGTACTAGAATTTTTGCTCAATACTTCAATACTACCAAAAACTACCAGTACCACTGGTTGAGTTTGGACGCTCCCTATATCGGAGATTCCAAATGGAGAGTCAGAGCAGATGCAATTTATGAAAGCAATCCCGTTGCAATGTATTTTGGCAGGGGAAAAGAAGCTTTGCAAACCCTTTCCTATCATCCGATGAACGACTATTCACAACCTCTGCAAACGAACACGAGATTCGGTGCGACAGAGGATGCTTTGGCGTATACTCGTCCTGCGAATCCAAATGAAATTCAGTATAGCGACAACCCACAACTGAATAGTATTATCAGCCAAAATTCTCCAATACGTCCAACGCAGGTTACTGATAAAAAGTATTATAGATACGACAACAAAACCCCTCAGTTTCTGGCTAGTGCAGAGCATTCCTTTTTTGGCGGAACTGTTCGGACTGTCGGTGGGGTAAGATTTGCAAAAAATATCATCAATTTTTATGACGGGAAAATCTACGATTCTCCGAGCGTTTTTACAAGTGATAAGTTTTCTGCAATTAGTGCAGGGCAGGTTCCTACTGTTCAAGGTAAAACAAAATTAAAAGAAGACTGCGAAGCAAAAAAGATCAGGGGTTGTGATGGAGGATACGTAAATCAATTGAGGATTGGTCTTGTTTACGATACCAGAGATTTTGAGCCAGACCCAAATAAAGGAATTTTTGCAGAAATTACGCATGACCGAACAATGAAGGCCATGGGTTCCAGTTATGAATACAACAAGACCTGGGCACAGGGAAGAGTATTCATAAGCCCTGCTCCAAAGACATTCGATAAGCTTGTAATTGCTGGGCGGGTTGCAATGGGTAGAACCAGCGGAGAGGCGCCTTTTTATGAATATAGAAATTTTTGGGGAACCGAGGGAACGGTTACAGGACTTGGCGGTTTAAGAACTCTGCGTGGTTACAAGCAGGATAGGTTTGTTGGCCCGGTTGTAGGGTTTTATAATTTGGAGCTAAGATGGAAATTTGCAGAAGTTCCAGGATTTGCATTTAATCTAGTTCCCTTCATTGATGCGGGTCGTGTTTGGGACAAGACAAGTGAAGTGGGTTTAAAAGGATATAAATATTCCAAAGGTGTAGGACTCAGAATTGCCTGGAATCAAGCTACAATCATTATGATTGATTATGCCCGATCCAGAGAAGACTCCCAGTTGTTTGTGAACTTTAACCATATATTTTGAGGAAAAACATGAGAATATTTCGTAATTCAATCTTTTTGATTTTAGCGGTAACATTAGTAAACTGCGGTGAAGAAATCACTCGACAGAACAAATTCGGTTTGACCGAAGAAGACCAGAAATCCATAATTATGGGTTTTGTAATGAACACTACCTATTCCAACACTGGAAACGGCACCGTTTTGGATAGTAGCCTTGGAGTGGAATGGAAAAAATGTACCCAAGGACAAACTTTCCGATCGGCAGGTAACGATTGCCAGGGGACAGTCAGCGCTACTTATATTCCTGTAAATGCACAGACTTATGGAGCGGAACTAAAAACCTATTGCAATGTGAACGGCCATGATTGCAACTCCTTATCACTTCCACCCACATTAAAATCCCCAATCAATAATGTAACCAGTGAAGCGTATTCTTCCTGCGCCGATGATAGAACTGCAGGACAATCAGACTGGAGAGTTCCCACTTATTTAGAATTGAAGAAGTTAGCCGCAAGCGGCCAAAATATGCTCACTACTTTTTTTCCGAATACCGTCGACGAATATTATTGGTCTTCCTGGAGTGATGAAAACGATGTGACAGGGAAAACAGCGAAAGCGATATCTTTTTCAGGAACGAATTTCGGAAACGAAAAATCATTCAATAAAGATACAAGATTCTATGTTAGGTGCGTTAGAACTCGATAGTACATCCATTCTGATTCAAAACATAAGGCATAGTTTAAAAGTTAATGATTGGCAAAAATATTTCACTCGAAGATTTTTGCCAATCAAATTCCTAAACACTCGCTACAGATAATGAATAATGCTAAAAAAGCATTTGAAAACCCTGACGCAGCATTTCTTTTTGCATCAATTCCAAAGTAATGCACTTCCAAGGCCTTGTTAAACTCTATAAATAAGGCATGAAACTGAAAAATTGCTCCTCTTTTTGTAAATCTATTTGACGAAAACCAAGTATTTAAAACAGGATTAAATTCTATTCGGAGGGATGATGGGAATTGCACCTGAAAATCTGGGGCCGGTTGTAATACAGCTAATTCTCGGAGTTGGTTTTGCTGCTTTAATCCTTACAGTAGCATTCCTGATTAAACCACTTAAAAAAAGCAAGACTCACGACGCATTTGAGTGCGGGGTTGAGCACTACGGGGATGCAAGAGGCTTATTTAACATAAAATTCTATCTAGTAGCTGTCCTATTTATATTATTCGATATTGAAGCAGTCTTTTTATATCCCTGGGCTGTAAATTTAATCGGGTTTCAGGAGGCTGGAATGGGCGGCTTCCTCTTGATCGAAATGTTCTTATTCATTCTCATTCTGATAGTCGGTCTATACTATGTATGGAAAAAAGGAGCTTTAGAATGGGACTAACAGATATCTTGCATAAACCAGGGCAAATGTTGGGCGATTTTGCGCACCTTGCCAGATTAGATGCTTTAATCAATTGGGGGAAAAGTTATTCGCTTTGGCCGTTTCCTTTTGCGACAGCCTGCTGCGGAATAGAGTTTATGGGTACTGCCTGCTCGGATAATGATATAGCCAGGTTCGGGGCAGAAAGGCCCTCGTTTTCTCCACGCCAGGCCGATATGATTTTGGTGCTGGGAACAATCACCTATAAAATGGCTCCAGTACTTCGGGAGATATACGATCAGATGTCCGAACCAAAATATGTTATCAGCGTTGGTGCATGTGCATCCTCCGGGGGAATGTTTGATACGTATGGAGTTGTTCAAGGTGTGGATAGGTTTTTACCTGTAGATATTTATGTTCCTGGTTGCCCCCCTCGGCCGGAAGCAATTTTGGATGCGCTGATAAAATTGCAACAAAAAGTAATGAAGCAAGGCCTTGAAGAAAGAAGGCAGGAAGTAATGAGAAAAATTGATGAAATAAACGCAAGGAACCGTCCTGTTATAGTAAGATGAAAGAGAAAGTCGAACAATATATAAAAACCAAGCTTGCAAATTATATCTTTAAAGAAGAGACTATTGTCTCTAACATTCCTACATTCTTTATCAAGTCTGAAGGCATAGTTCCAGTAATCAAGGCATTGAAAGAAGATCAGGAATTATCCTTTGATTTTCTGAATGACTTGACGGCAATTGATTGGCTGGGAAAGAAGAAGCCCAGGTTTGAACTCTGCTATCTGCTTAAATCTCCAAAAAATAAGAGTTTTCGAATTATGTTAAAGGTTCCCGTAGAAGATGGAGAATCTATTCCGAGTATAGTCTCTCTATTTAAAGGAGCAAATTGGCCAGAGAGGGAAGTGTATGATTTGTTCGGGCTGAAATTTGTGAATCATCCATACATGGAAAGAATAGTGTTGCCGGATAATTTTTTGGGGCATCCCCTGCGAAAAGATTTTCCACTAGAAGGATTTGGCCAGGATTACCTGATTCATGATCTGCTTCAAATTCATACTGCCGACAAGGAGCCTGCATAATTATGGCCATGTATGAAAAAACATCCAAGCATTTTCATAAAAAATTCGAAAACCTCCCGGAAGGCCACGTACTTGTAAATCTTGGGCCTTCTCATCCGGCAACGCATGGGATTTTGCAAAATGTGATTCAGCTTGACGGAGAGAGAATTGTTGAAGCCGAGGCCATCATCGGTTATGTGCATAGATGCTTCGAAAAACTCGGTGAAAGATACGACTACAATCAGTTCTTAGTTTGCACAGACCGGATGAACTATGTATCCACTCCATTGAATAATATCGGATGGATTTTGACTGTTGAAAAATTAATGGGCGTAGAAGTGCCTGCAAGAGTTACCTATGTAAGAATGATCATATCAGAACTTTCCAGAATTATGGATCATATAATCTGCAACGGAATTCTGGGGGTTGATCTTGGGGCATTTTCTGGAATGCTCTATCTATTTCACCAAAGAGAAAGAATTTATTCTATCATTGAAAAGCTGACCGGGGCGAGGCTCACCACTACATTTTGTAGAGTAGGCGGTCTCGAAAGAGATATCTATCCGGATTTTCAGAAAGAAGTCAAGGAATTGATTACCGGCTTAAAGCCTGTTATTGAAGAGTTTGATACGCTATTAATTCGAAACAAAATTTTTAACGACCGTACTGCGGGCGTCGGTGGAATTTCGAAGGAAGATGCACTTTCCTACGGATTTACCGGCCCGAATTTAAGGGCTGCGGGTGTGGCGCATGACGTACGAAAAGACGAGCCATATATGTTCTACGATAAAGTAGATTTTGATGTGCCAATCGGGTCTGATGGATCCGTACTGCACCGAGCTCTTGTCAGAATGGAGGAGATGCGCCAATCCATCCGAATAATCGAGCAATTGGTGGATAACATTCCAGCCGGATCTTATCACGCAGATCTTCCTCACGCATTTCTTCCGGAAAAGCAAAGAGTTTACAATAATATGGAAGAATTGATCTATCATTTTAAAATTATCATGCACGGAATCAAAGTACCGGCAGGGGAATACTATTTTCCTACGGAGGCTGCAAATGGAGAACTCGGATTTTATATTGTATCAGAAGGAGAAAAGTCTCCTTATAGAATCCATGTCCGAAGGCCCTGCTTCTGGTTTTACCAGGCATTTCCAGAAATAGTAAAGGGAAGCCTAATCGCTGATTCTATTGCGACAATGAGTTCACTTAATGCAATTGCTGGGGAGTTAGACTGTTAAATTTATGGGATACAATTTTACTAGCGAATCGGAAAAAAGATTGGAGAAACTTAGAACAATGTTTCCGGATAAAAGGTCGTTAATTTTGCCCGGCTTATATCTGATTCAAAAAGAAAAGGGCTTCGTGGATCAGGAGTCAATGGAGTACCTAGCAAATAAAATCGGTGATCCTATTCAATTAGCTGATGTATATGGAGTTGCAACTTTCTATACGATGTACAACAAAAAACCGGTCGGAAAATACCACATACAGGTTTGCGCAAATATTTCTTGTTTTATAACAGGCTCTGACAGTGTGACAGCTCATATTTGCCAAAAGCTGGGAATCCAGAAAGGCGAAACTACTAAAGACAAGAAGTTTACCTTGAACGAAGTACAGTGTCTGGGTGCTTGCGGTTTTGGGCCAATGATGCAAATTAATGAAGATTATTATGAGTTCCTTACCCCTGAGAAAATTGATCAGGTGTTGGGATCACTGGAGTAAAAATTGGGCGAGCTTAAATTAATCACCAAATATGTTGACCATCCTGAATCGGCGACCTTGAAGCACTACAGGTCGGTCGGTGGATATGAGTCCGCTAAAAAGGCTTTGCTTACAATGAAAGCCGATGACATTGTGAATGAAGTCAAAACATCTGGATTACGGGGAAGAGGGGGAGCAGGATTTCCTACCGGCATGAAATGGTCTTTTATTCCCAAGAATATTGATAAGCCTAAATATCTGCTTTGCAATGCGGATGAGGGAGAACCGGGAACCTTTAAAGACAGAGTGATTCTTGAGAAAATCCCCCATATGATGATCGAAGGGATGATCATCGCAGCAAAAGCAATTGATTCCCATCAAGGATTTATTTATATTCGTGGAGAGTATTTTAAAAGCTACAGATCCGTACAGAAAGCCATTGATGAAGCGTATGAGGCAGGACTATTAGGAAAAAATATCCTGGGCTCAGGGTATGATTTTGAATTGGGGCTTTATGCCGGGGCAGGAGCGTATATTTGTGGTGAAGAGACTGCACTTATAAATTCTTTGGAGGGAAGAAGGGGACATCCAAGATTAAAGCCGCCATTCCCTGCGGTTGCAGGCCTTTATGGTTGCCCGACTGTCGTAAATAATGTGGAAACTTATTCCGCTGTCCCGCATATCATTCAAAATGGGGGAGGCTGGTATGCCAAAATGGGTACTCCCAAATCAACTGGAACCAGGCTTTTTAGCGTGAGCGGAATGGTAAAAAAACCGGGAGTTTATGAGATTGAACTTGGAACTCCATTAATGACCTTGATCAACGAAATGTGCGGGGGAATGAAAGACGGCCATTCTTTAAAAGCAATCATTCCTGGTGGATCATCCGTGCCAATCCTGACTGCAAAAGAATGCGAAACGGCTAACATGGATTTTGAGTCCATGAATGAGCACAAAACCTTTCTGGGTAGTGGTGCGGTAATTGTAATTTCCGATAAAAACGATTTAGTCGAGACATCCTACAGACTTGCCGAATTTTACGCGCATGAATCTTGTGGACAATGTACACCATGCAGAGAAGGAACTCATTGGGTTGCCAATTTGCTGCATAAGATTAAAGAGGGGCATGGAACCAAAAAAGATTTGGATTTAATCCTTTCTCTCTCAATAAACATGGAGGGAGGGACGACTATTTGCCCTCTTGCTGATGCATGTGTCGGAGCAATTCGTCCCACAATTCAGAAATTCACTTCTGAGTTTGAAAAAAAACTCGTACAAGAAAAAAAATCAGAGATGGTGGTATAAATTAGGATGGATTGGAATCTCATTTTAGTCTGGGCAATAAAGAGTGGTTTATTCTTCTTTATTCTTATTACCGGTTGTGCCTACTATACTTTGGCCGAAAGGCGTTTTGCTGGGTTCATTCAGGATAGAAAAGGCCCAAACAGGGCTGGTCCTTTCGGATTATTGCAACCAGTTGCAGATGGAATAAAATTTCTGACAAAAGAAGAAATATTTCCTTCGCAAGTAAATAAGCTGATGTATCTTGCAGCGCCTGTAATCTCCATATCCTGTGCGATTATGGCATGGGCAGTAGTACCGCTCGGTGGTTCAATCCCTTTGCCACCAGCCATTGCCGATTCTGTCGGATTTCCTGTGCTGGATTTGCAGATCGTAAATCCGAATACTGGAATATTGTTTATGTTTGCAATTTCTTCGTTAGCTGTTTACGGAGTGATTCTTGCAGGATGGAGCAGCAACAATAAATATTCCCTGATGGGTGGAATTCGGGCTACAGCTCAAATGATTAGTTATGAACTACCGCTTGGCCTTTCGGTAATTACAATAGTATTGATGTCAGGGTCTCTCAAGTTAACCGAGATCAATGAAGCGCAAAAAGGAATGTGGTTTATATTTACTCTCCCCGGACTTCTGGCTTTTTTCATTTTTGCTGTGGCAATGTTTGCCGAGACAAATAGGCTTCCATTTGACCTGGCTGAAGCAGAATCAGAACTAGTAGTCGGTTTTCACACGGAATATGGGTCGTTCAAATTTGCTCTATTTTTTGTCGCTGAATATATGAATTTAATTACGATGAGTTGCATCGTAACATTATTATTCTTTGGAGGCTACAATGTTCCATTCGGGCTTTTTGAAGGAAATGACTTACGTCCGATAATCGGATTATTGTTCTTTGTTGCAAAAGTTTTATTTTTTGCATTTTTATTTATTTGGGTTAGATGGACTTTACCTCGTTTTCGGTACGACCAATTAATGGGTCTCGGCTGGAAAAAATTAATTCCCTGGAGTCTGTTTACGATTATGCTAGGTTCAACTTATGTTGTTTACTGGGGAAAATACTGGAAAGGATTGTTTAACTGATGATTAACTGGAACGAGCCCCAGGCTGTAATTTTCGGAGTATTTGCAGGGCTGGCTGTAATTTCTTCTTTAGTAGTCATTTTGCATAAAAACCCCGTTACTTCTGCGATTTTTCTTGTACTGACTTTCTTTTCTCTAGCTGGAATTTATGCCGTGATGAATGCGGTTTTTATTGCCACCATGCAGGTTTTGGTCTATGCCGGTGCAATCATGGTCTTAATCGTATTTGTTCTAATGCTATTGAGTTTGCGGGAAGAGACCCACAAACAAATTTGGGATAAACCCTTTAAAAAGATAGTAATCATCGTTTTTGTCGGATTCTATGCGTTTTTGCTTTTAGGCGCATTCTATCATGGCGAAATTACCACCAAGGCTCAAACTCTAGGTTACTCTCAAAATGCTTATGAATACCCCCTTAGTTCAACAATATCTGCCAAAGGAAATATTGCAGCGGTAGGCGCCTCAACCTTTCTGGATTATCTTTTGCCATTCGAACTAATTTCAGTTCTTTTACTTGCAGCAGTACTTGGAGCTGTAATTTTAGCAAAAAAGGATTTTGGAAAACAAATATGATTCTATTCAATGGAGAAAAAAATTGCAACAGGTAATTTCAACCGTTCCAATTCATTATTACTTATCTCTTGCCGGAGTATTGTTTTCAATCGGTGTTGTCGGAGTCTTGATTCGAAGAAATGCAGTTATGATTTTTATGGCGATAGAACTAATGCTGAACTCCGTGAATCTAGTTTTTATAACTTTCTCCAAAGCCCTTTCTCAAATCAATGGGGAAGTTATCGTATTTTTCGTAATGGCAATCGCTGCAGCAGAGGCGGGTATCGGGCTTGCAATAGTAATCGCCATTCATCGTCAAAAGAAAACATCAAATGTTGATGAAATTAATTTATTAAAGTGGTGAAAGAATGTTAGAATTATTTCCACTCGTTATTCTCCTCCCTCTCATTGGTTTTATTATCAATGGTTTCTTGTATAAGAAACTCCCCAATTCAGTTTCGGCAATAATCGGAACGTCCGCCGTTGCAATACCTTTCTTTATTACCCTGGGGGCTTTTTTTGAATTTAAGCCACTGGAAAGAAATACACCACACCTATTTACTCTATTGAATTGGATTGAAGTAGGTTCTTTTAAAGCCGATTTTGCTTATCAGATCGATCAACTTTCCTTATACATGACTCTAATCATAACAGGAATCGGTTCCTTGATTCATGTTTATAGTTCGGGTTATATGCACGGAGAGCATGGTTTCAACAGATTTTTTGCCTACCTCAATCTATTTATTTTTTCGATGCTCAACCTGGTCCTAGCTGATAATCTTGTATTGATGTTTTTGGGCTGGGAAGGAGTTGGATTGTGCTCTTATCTTCTGATCGGTTTTGATTACCACAAAGATTCTGCAGCGAATGCAGGCATGAAGGCCTTTATCACTAACAGAATCGGTGACGTAGGTTTTGCCATCGGAATATTCCTTACCTATTGGTATCTTGGAAGTGTAAGGTACGTGGATATTATGGCAGCATTGCCAACAGCACTTCCATTCAAAGAAATCATTAATTGGGTGGCCCTGGCTTACTTTATTGGAGCAATGGGAAAATCCGCTCAAATCCCTCTTTATGTTTGGTTGCCTGATGCGATGGCTGGCCCAACGCCTGTATCTGCACTGATTCACGCTGCGACAATGGTAACGGCAGGGGTATTCATGATTGCAAGGCTAAACCCCATTTTTTTTGCCGCCAACATAACGAGTGAATTTATTGCAATCATCGGGGCGTGCACAGCATTTTTTGGTGCAACGATCGGATTGTTGCAAAACGATATTAAGAAAGTCCTGGCATATTCAACCGTCTCCCAATTGGGGTATATGTTTTTAGCGATGGGGGTTGGAGCCTATAGCGCAGGAATGTTTCACCTGATGACTCACGCATTTTTCAAAGCGCTGATGTTCCTTGGTTCAGGGTCAGTGATCCATGCGATGCACCACGAGCAGGACATGAGAAATATGGGAAATTTAAAGACCTATATGAAAATCACCTGGCTCACATTTATTATTGGAACTCTGGCGATAAGTGGAATCCCGCCATTTAGCGGATTTTTCTCAAAAGATCTAATTCTTGAAAAAGCGTTTAGCTTCCATGGAATTGGAAATGTACTTTGGGCGATTGGCCTTGCAGGAGCATTCTGCACTGCATTTTATATGTTTCGCCTGGTATTTCTGACCTTCTACGGTAATGAAAGAATTGACCATCACGTAAAAGAGCATTTGCACGAATCGCCGATCAGTATTACACTTCCCTTAGTGATTCTTGCAATTGGCGCTGCATTTGCCGGCCTATTGCAGGTCCCACATATTTTCTTTGGTGGAACGCATTTCTTGACGGACTATTTCAAGCCGATTTTTGAATCGGGTGAAATTGCTGTCAAATCCTGGGGAGTTTCGAAAGAACCTCACGAAATGCCTGTTAGCCTTGAGGTAACTCTAGTCTTCATATCAGTCGGAATTGCGTCAGTGGGAATACTACTTTCTTACATCCTGTTTAATGTAAAGAAATCAGTTCCGACTACTGACGATAAAATTACGGGGTTTAGCAAAATCCTGTACAATAAATATTATGTGGACGAGTTTTATGAACTCAGCATAATCAAACCACTTATCAAACTTTCTGAATGGCTTGCAAGAGCATTCGATAAAATCGTGATCGATGGATTTATTGTGGGAACAGGAAAAGTATTTCTATGGATTTCTTCCATAATTCGCAGACTTCAAACTGGTATTGTTGGAGATTACGCTTTTTCCATAGTTATCGGTGCAATCATAATTCTTTTGTATTTAACTTTGAACGGAGCATAACGAATGCCGGATTTCATAATATCTCTAATCATTTTTTTCCCAGCCATTGGTGTGCTATTTATTCTTATTACTAAAAATGAAACCGCAATAAAATGGATTTCAGCTATTACTACTTGTATTGCATTTTTGATCTCTTTACCAATGATGTTTTTTTTCAATACCTCAAATTCTGCGCTCCAGTTTGTTCACAGAATTCCGAAGTGGCTTGTATCCGGAAAATTAGTCGTAGATTACCATTTTGGCTTGGACGGAGTGGCACTACTTTTATTTGTGTTAACTTCCTTTCTGTTTTTTATTTCCAGCGTTGCCTCGTGGACCTACATTAAAAAGAGGCTAAAAGAATTCTATATTTCTCTTCTGATATTGGAAATAGGGGTGCTTGGAGTTTTTGCGGCAGCTAACCTGGTATTGTTTTATCTTTTTTGGGAACTGATGCTCATACCTATGGCTCTTTTGATCGGGGTCTGGGGTGGCGAGCAAAAAATTTATGCAGCAGTCAAGTTTTTTCTTTATACAATGGCTGGGTCTGTATTGATGTTAGCCGCTATTCTAATCCTGTATTTCAAAACAGGGACTGTGTCTATTGAAGCCCTATCCACTAATTCTCTTGCATCATTTTCCAAAGAATTACAGGTATTTTTATTCTTTGCATTTGCGATTAGCTTTATGATCAAAATCCCGGTATTTCCTTTGCATACCTGGTTGCCCGATGCTCACACAGAAGCGCCAACAGCAGGTTCTGTGATTCTGGCCGGTGTACTTTTGAAAATGGGAACCTACGGCTTTATTCGATTTTGCATCCCGTTTTTTCCGGCCGTTGCACTGGAATACAAGGATTTAATTGCAGTGCTTTCAGTAATCGGAATCGTTTATGGTGCGTTAGTTGCAATGGTGCAAAAAGACGGGAAGAAACTGGTTGCCTACAGCTCCGTATCACATCTCGGTTTTTGCCTTTTGGGACTTGTAACTTTTACAGAAGAAGGCGTAATGGGCGGAATGATTCAGATGATTAACCACGGGGTTTCAACTGGAATGCTATTCCTTATGATTGGAATGCTATATGAAAGAACCCATACTCGGATGATAGCAGATTATGGTGGTATTGCCAAAGTCGTTCCATTATTTTCTATATTTTTCATGATTGCAATGCTATCATCGGTCGGCCTTCCCGGTATGAACGGGTTTGTGGGAGAATTTCTGGTTCTTCTAGGAACTTTGAAATTCAACTTTGTATTGGCAATTATTGCCGGAACAGGAGTGGTATGGGCTGCTTGCTATTTGCTCTGGTATACAAAAAGAATGCTATTCGGGGAAATTACTAATCCGAAGAACAACGATTTGAAAGACTTAAATTCCAGAGAAGTATTTGTGCTTGTGCCGATGGTAATACTGATTTTCTGGCTAGGCATTTATCCGAAAACATTTTTAAAGTATCTTGAGCCGACCTTACGGGTTTATTTGAATTCAGCGTCCGTTCATGCTATTGCCGAGCGAAACCAAACGGAAGTTGATCTGGGTGGAAAACCATTAGCGAAGACTTTTACGGATTATTCAACTCTTGGACAGACAGTGCTGAGTTTTGAAGAAAGGCTGTCAAACTATTCTGGAAATTATTCGATAAAAGACAGGTCTCAAAAAAAGGCGAATTCGATTGAGAGCGTACCGGAGCCTCAAGATAAAGTCATAGAGAAAAAGGAATAGTAGTCATGAATAAAATTCCAGAACTAAAAGATTTCATTTCGATTTTGCCTGCCCTAATATTGATCAGCGCGGCGTTGGTTCAATTAATACTCCAATTTGTAATAGACTCCAAATCGCGTTTATTTATCCGAATGATAACAATCCTCGCATTGATTGGAGCCTTGATTTCAGTTGTGTTCAATGCATCAGAGAAAGGACTGTTCTTTAACGGACAGATTTCCATAACCCCTATAACGACCTGGTTAAATATTATCTACATGATTACGGCTTTACTTACTGTAATCGCTTCACCAAAAACGCTAGAAGACCACAAAATTACTTTTCCGGAATTTTACCCATTGATCCTTTTTTCGGTGTCTGGAATGTTTTTTATGACTGGCTCGTTTGACTTGATTTTAATGTTTGTCGGACTTGAAGTTTTGAGTATTTCATTATATATTTTGATTGGAATGGCTCGCAATGATCTCAGCGCCCTCGAAGCAACAATGAAATACTTTTTACTCGGAGCATTTTCGGCAGGATTTATGCTCATGGGAATTGCTTTTTTATTCGGTGGAAGCGGTTCTACAAACTTAGGTGTCACTCTAGCTAACCTATCCGGAACAGGGGCTGTAGCCTATTATTCAAAAATCGGGTTTGGATTATTTATCGTCGGAGTTGCTTTTAAAATAGCACTAGTGCCATTTCATGCTTGGACCCCTGATGTGTATGAAGGTTCACTTACTACATTGACAGGATTTATGGCATCCGGGCCAAAAACAGCTGCAATGGGTCTATTACTTATAGTATTTCAATTTGTACCGGGAGAATCTTTTTGGAAAACTCTTCTTGGTTCAATTGCAATTCTGTCAATGACGTATGGTAACATTGTTGCTTTGAAACAAAATAGCCTGAAAAGAGTTTTGGCATATTCATCGATATCTCACGCTGGATATGTTGTTGCCGGTATAGTGGCCGGGGCAAACTTAGAAGTAATCTATTATTTAGTTTTATATTCGTTTATGAATATAGCTGCTTTTTCAATATTGGCCTACCTTGAGGATGGTAAACGAGTAATTACCTATGATTCAATCCAATTTCTAGTCAGCAGTCACCCATACTCTTCTTTTGGTTTACTGGTTGCCTTTTTCTCCCTTGCAGGGATTCCGCCGCTTGGAGGATTTTGGGGGAAGTTATTCCTTTTTCAAAAAATTGCTGAATCTGAGGATCCTTTTAATCGACTTTTATTAATTGCTGGTGTGGTGAATTCTGCAATAGCCGCTTATTATTATTTGAGAGTTACCGTTTCTGCATTTATGAGTGAAGGTAAAAAAGCAGATATAACGACCTCTAGCCTGGAAAAAAGTTTCGGTTTGTCTTTTGCCACTGTTATTTCAACCATAGTGGTGTTATTCCTATGGATTTTTATTCAACCAACAGGGTTGAATTTCTAGAAGATTATTTGCAAATGCACTTTGGTCAGATCGCCTAAGACGGGTGTTGCTTAGGCGAGTCAAAAGGCATCCCTACCACAGGACATTTTCCAGAAAGCGTTTCATTTTAAGAGTAGCTGACTTGGAAAATATTGAAACTACCAAGGCCTGTAAATTAAACAGTCCGGGGAATTACTGAATGTCCCAAATTTCTCCAGAGTAGAGTAGCTTTTTCAAATCTCCTGAACCTTTTTTTGCCACAACCTGATCGATTTGTTTTTTGACTTCGACCTCGTAAGAAGGTTTTTCAACAGATCTTAAGACTCCCATTGGTACGGGAAATTCAGGTAAATTCATTCTGGAGAGCATAAAAGCATAATCCGAATTCATTCTTTTTTCATCATGGACTGCTACTGAATCAAGCCCGGATTTTGAAACTTCAACGACTTTGGGCTTGAATTCATCAATTTTTATTCCAAACTCATTTTCCTTTCCGAATGTAAGCGGTTTTCCATGCTCAATATGAATCGTGTGTTCATCACGCGCGTCTTTGCTTATGGATGCATCGTGCGCTCCATCGTTAAATATGATGCAATTTTGAAATACCTCAATAAATGAAGTTCCCTTATGCTTTGCAGCTCTTTCCAGCATTTCTGACATATGCTTTTGGTTCTTGTCGTAGGTTCTGGCAACAAATGTTGCTTCGGCTCCCAATGCCAGAGACAATGGAGAAAGAGGGGAATCGAGAGAACCGTATGGGCTAGATTTAGTAACTTTCCCGAACTCACTGGTCGGAGAATATTGGCCTTTGGTCAATCCATATATCTGGTTATTGAAGAGTATAATATTTATGTCGATGTTACGGCGAATCGCATGGATTAAATGGTTACCCCCGATTGACAGCCCGTCACCATCTCCCGTAATTACCCATACACTCAGTTCCGGATTTGCGATTTTTACACCGGTAGCGATAGCAGGCGCGCGGCCATGAATCGTATGAAATCCGTATGTGTTCATGTAGTAAGGAAATCGGGATGAACAACCAATCCCGGATACAAAAACAAATTTTTCTTTTGGAATTCCGAGTTCCGGCAATGTTTTTTGAACCGCGCTTAATATTCCATAATCACCGCAACCAGGACACCATCTGATTTCCTGATCTGTGGCAAAATCTTTTTTAGTTAATACGTTTGCTTCTGACATGTCTGCCTCTTATGATTTTAAAATCTCTTCTATCTTTTCTTGAACTTCGTTTATGGTGAATGGCTTGCCCTTTATCTTGTTTAGCTTTTGCACTTTCACACCAAACGTTCCTTGCAATAAAAATGCAAGTTGCCCGGTATTCAATTCAGGAACTAGTATGTGCTTGAAATTTTTCATTAGTGATTCCAAATTCTTTGGAAACGGGTTCAGCCATCTCAGATGGGCATGTGAAACTTTTTTGCCTTCTTTCACGCATTTCTCTACTGCGCTTCTGATGGAGCCCTGAGTGGAGCCCCAGCCAATGATCAAAACATCTCCCGATTTTTCCCCATATACTTCCTGATCAGGTATGAAATTTTCAATGTTCTTCACTTTTTTTGCCCGAATCCAAACCATTTTTTCGTGATTGTCAGGATCGTAACTTACTGCTCCGGAAAGATAATCTTTCTCCAATCCTCCGATTCTGTGCTCAAGGCCAGCAATTCCAGGTATCGCCCAATCTCTCGCCAGAGTATCTTCGTGCCTTTGATAGCTCATATATTTACCGGAGGAATGGTTTGCTTTTTGAATCAGGTTTGTCTGAATCTCAGGTAGTTCATCGATAGCCGGCAATTTCCAAGGCTCCGACCCATTCGCAAGATAGCCGTCAGTCAAAAGTATAACGGGAGTCATGAACTGGAGTGCAATTTTGACCGATTCAAATGCAGCCGCAAAACAGTCTGCCGGGGTTTCAGCCGCAAGCACTGGAATAGGGCTTTCACCATTTCTTCCAAAAATCGATTGCAAAAGATCGGATTGTTCAGTCTTGGTAGGTAGGCCTGTTGATGGGCCACCTCTTTGCACATTTACGATGACTAGAGGCAATTCGGTCATGATTGCCAGGTTTATGGCCTCTGATTTCAAGCAAAGCCCCGGGCCTGAAGTAGTGGTAATTGCAACATTCCCGGCAAAAGCTGCTCCGATTGCGCTTGCCGCGCCGGCAATTTCATCTTCACATTGTACTGTCTTTACATTATAATTTTTGAATTTCGAAAGTTCGTGCAAAATATCCGAAGCAGGAGTAATCGGGTAACTTCCCAGAAACAAGGGGAGATTTGCCTTGTAGGCTGCGGTTACAAGCCCGATTGCAGTGGCAGAATTTCCTGTGATATTTCTATAAGTTCCCTTTGCAAGTTTAGCCTTTGGAATTTCAAATTGAGACACAAATACTTCGGCAGTTTCAGCATAGTTGTAACCGGCGCGAAGAGCTAAAAGATTTGCTTGTACGATAATATCCTGTCCCTTAAATTTTTCTTCCAGCCATTTCTCTGTATTTTGCATTGGCCGAGAAAACATCCAGTAGGTCATCCCGAGTGCGAAAAGATTTTTTGTCCTATCTACTTCTTTTTCGGACATGTCGAGTTTTTCCAGAGCCATTGAGGTTAGTTTATTTATCTGGACTTCAAAAACCTGGTATTTTTTTTTCAGGTCATCGGTCATAGGAGTTTCTTTATAGCCTGCTTTTTCCAAGTCCTTTTCGGTAAATGCATCACTATTTACAATCAATATTCCGCCGGATTTCAGATCCTTGATATTTGCTTTCAAGGCAGCCGGATTCATAGCAATTAAGACGTCGGGGGAGTCGCCCGGAGTGTGAATATCTTCTGAGGAAAAATTCAGCTGAAAACCGGACACACCGGCAAGTGTCCCGGCCGGAGCGCGAATTTCAGCGGGATAGTCTGGAAACGTAGCCAAATCATTTCCAAATATAGCTGTAGTAGCCGTAAATTGGCTCCCAGTAAGCTGCATACCGTCACCGGAGTCACCACAAAATCTGATTATAGCAGAAGACTTGATTTCTTTGTTTTTTTGCATGGTAAAAATGAATCCTTTTCAGAGGCTAATACCAGAATTTACATTGTCAAAATTTTAGCAAGTAACTGAAAGGAAAATATTCTCTAGAAAATTGTCCCTTTTTTTTAAAAAATGCTATATAAAATACCAGACACACAAATGAATCTAGGGATAACGAAAATACTAATTTTGGGATTGCATCGCTTCGGTGCAGCAGGAAATTCACAGAATTTTGTTTTGAGATTTTGCGTTTATTTTGCGGACAGTATTTTTTTGCATGAAGGAAGTGGGAGATTTTGAATAATTATTGTCGATCAATAGATTTTCCGTTTTTGCATTCTCAAGTATATAGAAAAGCCTTCGGTTTTATTTTTATTGTAACCCTATTTTTTATATTTTCCTTACAATTGGATGCCCAGGTTTGGGCTCCTCCCGGCTATAATACCAGGCCAAATCAGGACTTTTTTTCCTATGATCTTGGTGTAAACAAGTATGATAATGATTACTATCTTTACGTCGCTCCATCCTTCAATTTTAATTTATTCGGAGCATTGGGGATATCCCTGACTGTTCCACTAAATCTACTCATGTATGATAAAGACCCAAAGATGGAAGGAAGTAAAACAGGTAAGTTGAGGCCTACGGATTACGACGAGAAATCGGATTATTTGCGATTAATCAATTATGTATGGTACGGCACATTTGGAGAATACAAACCGGGAGAACTGACCTATTCGATTTACGCCGGAAAGATATATGACGCCTACCTTGGACACGGAACAATCCTGAACAAGTATGTAAATAACCAGAGAATCGATGTCTATAAAGTCGGTATTTGGGCTGATATGAATGGCGACTTCGGGGGAGTACAGGTTTTCACAAATTCAGTATATGACAGAGATGTCAATGCAGGAAGAGTATATATTCGCCCATTTGCGGTCGTAACCAAGACTATAGACATTGTAACCGGTAATGCGAGCCTTGTAGGTATGATGCCCGCGCAAGGGAACGTAATTGATGAAGTCGGTAGAAAAAAAGTAAGGGAAGAAGCAGGCGTAATTCTAAAAAAAGACAGGTCGATGAAGTTGGAGGATGAAAAACCTGAGCCTAAAAAGGAAGAAAGTAAAAAGAAAGAAGACCCCAAAGAAGAGAAAAAAAATGATAGCCGCAGATGGGGGGCACTATTCAAGCCGGACTCCTTTTGGAATCGTTTTGCTATCGGTTATACAACGGCTTATGACGGAAAGGCTCCCAATGAACTCAAATTTGATACAACAGGAAATTTAATTCTGGATGAATCCAGCAATCCTCAAGCTTCCTCCACGAAAAAAGTTTCCATAGAAGGCTACGATGCGGAATTTAAAGTAATTAGCACTTCCTACTTAGAAGTCACACCCTATTACGATATCAACAGGATTCGAGGATTGGATAATTCCAAAGGAACTCACTATGGAGTAATCGCGAGGTTGGGCGGGAAGGATATTAACATTACTGTCAAACCCGAATATAGAAAAATGTCCGCAAATTATATTCCAATGTATTTTGATAGTTTTTATGAACTTGAAAGGGTAAGTTCTACTCAGGTTACCTCACTCGCAACTCCCAAATGGAAATATGCGAATAGTTTAGACCCGGATGCTGGCATAATTAAAGGCCACTACCAAACATTTATTCTAAATTACTACAATATTGCACTAGAAACAAGTTATGAGGATTACGACGGTGCAGATAATTCGAGAGTATTCTTAGGGTTATATCTTCCAATTGGGCAAATGTTCAGAATTTCCGGTTTCTATATGAAAAAGGGATTCGATAAAAAGAAAGAGGCATTTAAGCTGGATGATAAATCTCAAGGCGCATTAGAACTCGCCGTTAAACTCGGTCCTTTCCAGGTGAAATTGCAGAACAGGCGAAGGTGGGTTGCTGATTCTGAGACCGGGCAATTCGTCGCCAAAGACGAACAAATGATTTTATTTTCCGGTGGGAGTAGATTTTAACGCAGAATTTTTTTTAAAATTCCTTGCCTGGATTTTTTTTCAGTTTTGCGAAATTGCCAGGGCGGAATGGGATTTTCTAGCGCCCAGAGTCCCAATCTTTTCTCTTTAGCCGAATTTTCAGCATCCAGGTAATCTTCCGACTGATTATATTTTCTGTATGTCCAGGCATTTCCAGATTTCACCATTTCAAGATTCACATCAATATCGCCTAGTTTCACGTAGCCTAGAATTCTTTTGTATCTATCTTTTCCCTGGTCGGAAACTCTAACGGTTTTCCCAAATATCAAATTCGACAAGGCTTCCTTTGATTTCCTTCCGTAAGGTTGATTTTTCTCAGGAGCATCAATTCCGGACAGCCGGATCTTGTATTGAATATTTTCATTTCGATCATATACCCGGATAGTATCCCCATCTGAAATTGCGACCACCTTCCCGAAAATAAATCTGTCTGCAAATAAATTCGTTGAATAAAAAGTTAGGGCAGCTAAGAGTATTATCTTGACCATTCTATAATCATCCAGTCATTCGTATTCTTTTCATAAATCATTTTCCCGCCGATGTTCTCAGTAAATAACTTGATTGAGTCATCTCTTTTCTCCGTAATAATTCCGCTAAACAGAAAATGATTTGTCCTTAACGAAGAAATGAAACGGATATTATTGGAAATTACCGCATAAGTTATGTTTGCAAGGAGAATGTCGTATGACGCATTACCAACAACTTCATGATCAAAACCTCCTTCTTGCAATAGAAACAATACGTCAGGCGAAACAGAGTTTTGATTCCAGTTAAATTCTGCGGCCCGGATCGAGTTGGGATCTATATCCAATGCTATGATTTTTGATGCTCCCAACAGAGATGCGCCGATAGAAAGTATTCCGGAACCGGTGCCCATATCCAGAATCGTTTTTCCTGCAAGGTGAATCTGGCTCATTCTCTCCAGCATGAGCCTTGTAGTTTCATGATGTCCCGTACCAAATGCCATACCAGGATTCAGATAAAGAGGAATGGTATCTTTTGTAGTATTTTTGAAACTGGATTTTTCCCAGGTAGGAATTACAAAAAATTTTCCGATTTCGAATGGTGTGTAAAATTCCTTGTAGGATTCTTCATAATCCTTTGTTTCAATAATATTTGATTCTAGGAAAAACTCATCTGGAACGTTTAGTTTCAGGAAAACGAGAAGTTTTAACTCCGACTCCAAATCATCTTCCCGTAGATAAATGCTGATTTTAGTATTATCTGGAATGATTCCCTCACTGGGTGACTTCGGACTGACCGGATCAAAAAGGATTTCATAATAGCCTTCCAGTGGAAGTTCGGCAATGAAGCCTTCAAACTCATTGTAAATTTTCTTTGGGACGCTGATCTTACATTCTTTGTACTTCATGGAGATTAAATCAGATCACTGAATTTCACAGTGGAAAGCTGGGTTTTTACGGCATTGTCCAGAGTGTGCAAGTGAGTTTTTAGCCTTTTCACATTTTCAGTTTCTTCCTCAGTCAGAGGGTAACTGAATGATTCTCCGACAAGAAATTCATAGGCATTGTATAGCGTTAAATCTTCAGAGAGTTTCACCGGACATATTTCGCCTGACGTATTTTTCGTGATCAGTTTTGCATCCTCAAGTTTTTTTTCCAAAAGTTCGAATTCCATTGTTCCAAGAGCCAATTTCCTCTTTAACTCATCACTGGAAATCAGAGTGTGCCGCTTTTTTTGAGTTCTGTATGCGTCCATCAGATAGGAAACTCCATTGTAAAATCCATTCTGCAGGCTTTCATCAAGTTCTTCGAACGGGTGTGAAGGAAGTAAATACCTTTCCTTGTGGTGCAATGTCGCCGTAATTTCAGCCCCGAATAATACAATCAGTGAAAGACAATAAACACCCAACAGAAAAATCGGAATAACCGCCAGAGCGCGGTATATCACCATAGTAGTTTCGCTAAACGAAGTAATATAAAATTTAAACGAAATTGTAAAGATCAAAAAAATAACCCCAGTCACACATGCGCCGATTGCCGCGGATTTAAAAGGCACTTTGTCATTCGGGATCAGAATAAAAAGGCTTAGAAAAAAAAGCCAGACCCCTGACAATGGAACGATAAATCCAAAAATCGAATAGAGTGAAAAAACACTTCCTCCTCCCTGAAGATTTTTCCACTCCACTTTTTTATCTTTAATATCTCCAATAGTAATCTTTGTAAACTCACCAACCGCAAGTATATCTCCGCTTCCAGTTCTCGGAAGATTTTCCTGTTTGGTAACCTCTTCGGTTTCTTCATCTTTAAAAGAAGAAAAAACTACTTTCGGACTAACTGTAATCATGGCAGTAGGTTTTGCCGAGGAGGAATCTTGAGACACAAGCCATTTTGCCCCGTTGTCGAATGACTGAAGAATTTCTCCAATGTCGTTAAGTACCAAGATGACAGGGCCATTTGAATCGGATAAAATCCAGATTTTCTTATATGAATTCCTTTTATGAGAAATATTGTTCCAAGTAATTCCTCCATCATCGGACTTCAAAATAGTCCCTCTATCACCAATTACAAAAAAAGTCGAGCGGTTAATTGCATCGATATCGTTTATTCCGTTTGGTGAAATTTTTTGTGAAGTGAAAGTATCTCCCCCATCAACTGTTTTCCACAAAATCCCGTTCGTATCCATAATAAAGCCAGTAGATTGATCGAAAAAAGTTATCTTGTTCGCAGACATTTTTAGCACACCGGTAAATACAGGCTTATAAGATATACCGTTTCTGTTGTATCTGAGTAATTCTCCATTTTCCATGAGTAAAAACAATTGGTCTTCGTTAACTATAGAAAAATCCTTGAATCTTGCTCCATTAAAATAAGTTAAATTCCATTCGGCTCCCAAGTTTGTCGAATCCAACAGAACTCCATTTTCAGATATTGCAAATAGCGTTTTGCCTTTATTGCGTATCTTTACAAAATTTTCCGCATTCATTTTTGGTTTATTGCAAATTCCGATATCCTCACCAAATGAGTTCAAGCATTTCATATTTTCAAAATCGATTTTTAAATCTTTCAGGCTTGCGAGTTTTTTCCCATGCTCATCAACTTTGATAATCGTTCCTTTTTCTCCGGCAATCCAAAGGTAATTATCAGAAGCTCTTGCAATGGAAAAATAATGCGGAGACCGGATTCGCCCTAAGACTTTTTCGGAAACTCCGTCAATTGTCATAAAAAGCAAAGGGCCGATAGTCAAAATAAAAAAATAAAAAATCAACTTATTAAAAAAAGAACGATCAGATTTGATTCTCCATATTTGGTTGAATGATGTTTCAAAAGTTCTAAGTACTGCGGTCGCAGAAAAAATCAACACAACAAATCCAATTGCGCCGATTTGTGTTGCAGCGCTAATGATGCTATTCAGCGTTTCTAGATAAGGATTTATATCTATCAAAATATTGTTCTTCAAAAGAAAAGAATTGATTTCATCGAATAGAACTTCTTTCTTTTCATTGAATCCCGAAGTAATGGTTAGAAGCGCCAGCGCAACAGTGAGCATGGGAACAAGAGAAACGATAGTAGTGTAGGCGATTCCAGAGGCCTTCATAAGGCAATCGTCCTTGATAAAACGAAAAATAGAAACAGAAATTACCCGGAGAGCCTTTACTATCTGCCGCAGAAATCTATTTTCCCTATTCAAGTCAAAAAGCCTTACTAAGAATTCATTTTTTTCGGTCTGCATAATTTTCTCCATTCTACTATTTTAACGCATACAAAACAAAGCTTGATGTGAGCCTAATTCCCTTATACTTAAGCTTACTTTTAAAATGATAAAACGCTATGCTAAACCACTTTAAATAATCAGTCAATTTGGAAAAATTGCCTCTAGATTTTTTTAATTTTGCCAAGAGGGGAAAATCTACCCCAAAGTATGAATGGTATTCGGTAAAACCATTTTTCGTCAAAATTTTTTTTAAATTGGTTTCTGAATAATAATACAGATGTCCTGGCAAATAGTAATGATAGGACGATTTCGCAGACGCAGCCTGATATCCTTCAAAGTTTGCAGTTTGAATAACCAGGAGGCCGCCTTTTTTTAAAAGGGAATAGAGCTTTTGAAAAACTTCGTTTGGCCTGTCCAGATGTTCAATTACTTCGATCATTGTAATTACATCGAAAAAATTTTCCGGATAAACTGAGTCCAGAAATTCACCCTGAAAAGTTTCGATATTTCTCTTTCGACAAAATTCAGCAGAGTAGGGTGAGATTTCTATTCCGAAAGGCCTAAATCCGAATTTCCTCGCCCTTTCCAAAAAACCCCCGAACGAGGATCCAACATCCAGAAAATTTCCTGTCTTTACGAATTTCCGTATGTTTCTTAATCTGGCATCCCAGACATATGAATGGGAAAGCTCTGTTTTTCTTTCGTCCTTGTATGAATAATCCGACTTCCCCGAATAGTATTCTTCATTGTAAAGCGAATTGAATTGTTCCGGCTTTGGAAAAATAGTTTGTAGATTGCACTTAGTACATTTATAAATCGGAAGATTGTAATTTTTATATGTTGAGTAGTAAAGAAATTCCCAGTCACAATTTCCGTCCAGAGGACAGTCAATTATTTTATTGTCTTGAATATCCAATGGCAGATTCTTTCATCCAATTTTCCGAGAGGAGTTCTTTCTGAATAGCCAAATTCGGAAAATTGAAACTGGGCCAGTATTTTTTTCAGGTCATCAAGGCCATAAAGAAAAATCTGCCCTCCTTTGAGATCCTCTAATTGAATCTCCTTGTTCTTTGTTTTCAGGTGAGTATCTTCTGTTGAGCGGATTGTGCCGGTAAGAATCCCTCCCTTTTTCAAAATTCTGTGAAATTCAGAAACGATTTTGAAAGAGTCCTCCTTGGTATTGTAGTGCAATACACCCCAGTTTATGATAAGGTCGAATTCCTCATCAGCGAAGTTGAATGGAGGATTTTCCACAATTGAAGCATTGATGTCCGGATAAGTATCTTTTATTTGCTGTACCGAGGCTTCTGAATAATCCACAGAAGTAACTTCAAAGCCAATTTCTTTCAGTAAAATGGAATGCCTACCGGATCCTGCCCCAAAATCGAGGGCCTTTCCTTTGTTTGGAATAGTGCTGAGTATTCTTACAAGATTTTCGTCCGGATATTTGAGTCTGGACTTCTCTTTTTTGTAATGATTATCCCAGATTGCTTTCGTTTTTAAATCAGGATTCAAATTTGACAAGCATCCTTTCCCTGATACTTTTATCAAAGTCTTCGTGACTAAGATCTTTTTTGGTACTGATACCCAAAACCGCAACTCTACTGTGATTTCCTGTAGACGAATTTAATGACTCGCCATCAGTTTTTAATTTTTCATAAAATAGCAATTTTTCAAAATCTTCCGCTTCAAACGCGACAATTTTTTCAAGTTTTGATTTTCCCTCCGGTGGAGCAAAAAAAGTTATATGGGCTTTTTTGATAGTTGGATCCTTTTTGATTATTTTGCTTTCAATGGATTCGCCGATGAGGGCTTTCACCAAATTTTGAAAATAATCATAACCGTAAAAATGCGGAATCAAAAAATCCGCCAGATATTCTCCACCGACCTCAGGTTTTGCTTCCATTAAATAAATTTCATCGTTCTTGGTAATTTTAAACTCTGCTACAAATGGACAAGTCTCCAATCCAATGAAATTCGCGATGGACTGGCAAATAATTTTAATTTCACCCGAATGAAATTCATATTCGGAGGGAAGCCTGTGGGAAATTTCCAGAAAAGGAGGGTATTCGGTTGTAATTTTATCTGAAATAGAAATTAGATGAAACAATTTGTTTTGAACTATCCCAATCACGGTAATTTCTTTTCCCTCAATAAACTCTTCCAATAGATAGGTTGAGTCATCGGGAAAAATCAATTCCAGTTTCTTTTTTAAATCCTCCTTGTTGTGAAATATTTCTATTCCTTTTTTCGACTCTGAGGAAGCCGGCTTCAAAATGCATGGGTATGGAATAATGGCAGCAGTTTTCACTAGTAGGGAATTGGTTCTCCAATTGTAGTATTTGGGAACTTTTATGCCTTTTTTCTCAAGGAATTCTTTGAATTTTCTCTTGTTGTCAAAAAGTTTCAAAATGGAAGGCTTGATTCCAGGAAGTTTGAATTTTTCCGCAAGATAGGCAGCCGAACTCACTGCCTTCCCAAATGACCTTGTTCCGATTCCAAGAAATGGAAATGTCAACGGAATCTGCCCCATGCTTTTAAATAGTTTTCTATATTCATAAACGGATTCGATGATTTTGATCGAGGAAAATGAAAAGCCGGGAGATTTGTCGTTTTTATCAACAGCGATCACTTTCAGTCCAAGTTCGTTCGCTTTTTGAATTAATGGAATCTGATTTTTCCCTGCGCCGAGTGAAATGAAATAACCTTCTCTTTCCATTTTATATAAAATATATCGTCATAAACCGGAAAACAACTAGCAAAATTTCAAGGATGGTCCTGGATCTCCTGAGCGCACCCAAGTATATATCTTGTGGATTGTCCAGTCTGTTTATTAAATGGAGTGTCGCTGCCTTGAAAATACCTCCATTCCCCTTTGGAATTTTTCATTCTATATTTTACCTGCAAAATTTGTCCTTCCTCTGCCTGCAGTAGCTTAGAATGGTGAACCAGACACCTATGAAGGTCGGCTGGGTGAATCAGGTTTTTTAGAACCTGAGATCCCATGGATTGAACTTCGATATCGCTAAATCCAAGAAAATACGTCACTTCCTTATTTATGAATACATTCTTTCTGTCATGGAGATCGTATATGTATAGCATAACCGGAGCGCTTGCTAGAATCTGCTCAATGGTGATTTGATTTTCCCGAAGGAAAGCTTCACTTCTTCTGATTTCAGACTCTTCTTCTTCCAGTTGCTTGATTTTGAGTTTCAGTAACTTATTCTCTTTAATTAACTCTTCAGCATCCATTGCACATTCCTTTCAGTGTATTCTGGTTTTGGAATTGAGAATAAATAATTTAACTTTCAATTTGGAAAATGTCAAGTATTTATCGTCAAATGGGGTTTGCAAAGGAGAGGATGTGGCAAATTCGATAATACCTTCAATTGTATAGAAAGAGTAGCCAATTTCACAGGCCCGATTAAATTTCTAAGGGGATTTGACCTGTTATACGATACTAAAACCAGGAGTTCTTAAATGCTTAGAGGGATATACACCGGCTCAAACGGAATGACCATTCAACAAACACGGATGGACGTAATTGCAAATAACTTGGCAAATGTGGATAAAACAGCATTTAAAAGGGATACTGCCGTATTTAAAACATTTCCTGAAATGCTCATTCACAGGTTTGAGGAAGATGGAGTAGGCAAGGTTCCGATGGGATCCTTTGACACAGCGCCCGTTGTTGGAAAGATTGGCCTTGGCGGCGAAGTGAACGAAGTATATACAAGATTCGAACAAGGAGCCGTAAAAAAAACCGACAATCACTCTGATATTATGCTTCAGGACAAGCCAGGCATGGAGAAACCGGCTTTTTTTGTCGTGATGACCAACCGGGGCGAGAGACTGTCCAGAAGCGGGTCATTTATTCTGGATAGAAACGGGAACCTGGTTACCCCACAAGGATTTCCTCTCTTGGGAGAAAAAGGGCCTATTCAGGTTTCTGGAGGTAATTTTCTCATCAAGGAAAATGGAGAGATCTACATCAATTCTTCCATCGGCAATGACCCGAAAAACGGCACGAGTATCGATAAAAACAGGTTTGATAATCCGGTTCTATTGGACAAATTAAAGATTCGCACAGTGGAAAATCCCCGGCATTTGGATAAAGAGGGGGATTCTTTTTATAATGATACTCCGGAGTCCGGCGAGCCGGTTGGATTTTCTGAAGAAAATGCTCCGTCGATTTTGCAGGGTTATCTGGAAGCATCGAATGTTCAAGTAGTAACGGAAATGGTGGAAATGATTGAAGTAAACCGAGCATACGAAGCAAATCAGAAGGCAGTCCAAACCCACGATCAATTGCTTGGAAAATTAATTAACGAAATTTCCAGATAATTTTGTGGCTTAAAAAAGCTCTTGGCAAAACTTATAGGATTTAGCACATGAAAGGTATGGATTTTATTTTTTATAAAAATTTTTCAAAGTGGCTGGATTCAAGCCAAATTGAAATCAAAAAGCAGTTACTATCTCACAGGGCAGTTGCACTAAAGGGTATTTTGGGGAATTTATTCAATAAGATAAATTCATATCGGAGTTCTGTTGTGAATAGCGCAGATGCGATTGCAATTTCACTATTGAAGTTCCCGGAAAAGTTGGAGCAGATTTCCTCTACTCATAATGAATTTATTGAATCGATTAAAAATCAGTCAAACATATTGCAAGAACTCGCAAGCGCTTCTGAACAACTTGACGCAGTAGTTCAGAGCATCAAAGGAAAAATATCAAAAGGCAATGAAATCAATCAACTAAATTTGAATTACTCAATCACTACGGTTCAATCGATTAAAGTTTCCGAATCAACAATGACGAATATTGTCGTTGAAGCAGATATGATAAAAAGCGACAATGAAAAATTCATTCGTGAAATCGATGTATTGAAAGATATCATTAAAGACGTATCCAAAAACATCGCATCGGTAAAAGAGATTGCAGACCAGACAAATCTTCTGGCGCTTAACGCATCCATTGAAGCGGCAAGAGCAGGCGAACAGGGCAGGGGTTTTTCCGTGGTTGCCGAAGGGGTTTCGAAGCTCGCCGAACAGAGCCAATTGATAGTAAAAAAAATCAATTCGTCTGTACAACAAATGAAAAAAGGTTATGAAGATTTATCAGAAAATTCCGCGCACCACATTCAGAAAGTAAATTCAATAATCGGTTATATAAATAACATCCAGGATTTTTTTTCCGATAACGAAATGCGTGCGATGATGACGGAAAATTCAATGCGAAATACTAAGGACTTGTACAATCAAATTGAAGAGCAATTAGTTCAGATTAAGGAAGCCTCCAACCATCTCGCAAATCTTTCGATTTCTACGAGCGAAAAAGAGGAACACCTCGTCGAGATCGGCAAAGAAAGCTCACTGAGACTAGCGGAAATTGAAGACTCCGTAAGAGAATCCGTAAGAATGATTACAAACCAGAATGCGATCTGGCTTCTGGAATTTATTATGGCGAGAAGAATCGACCATATCAACTGGGTTAAGAATGTAGACATTGCAATTTCTGAAAATAATCCGGATAAATTACCCGAAAAAAATCCCAAGAAATGCAAGATGGGGTTATGGTATTACCACTCATATGTCGATGATTCCAAACAAAAGGAAATTCACGAAAGACTTGAGGAGCCACATCGGCTTCTTCATGGCGCAGCCGTCAAAATACATGACGCACTAAAAATCTCCGATAAAGATACAGTAAAAGCCGAACGTGAAAATCTGGACAGATACTATAAACACATTGCGGATATATTCGACGAATATTTATCTTTTCTTGAAGCAAAGGCTTTGGAAAGTTAAGTAAGTATCTTTCTACTTGCAATTCTGAATTAGTTTATTTAAAAATAAAAAATGAACTTATTTCAGGCAAAATTTCAGGTACCTCTTGCCCAACGGATGAGACCGGATTCTTTTG
>CAYTEA010000002.1:220426-220522 GCA_964436695.1 uncultured Leptospiraceae bacterium | reverse complement strand
TTTTTAATCCCAGAATCGCTCCCTATGGGTCGCTATTCTATGGCCATCGGCATTACTTAGCAATTTTTGGGATTTTTCTCTTTTAATTTCTAAGAT
>CAYTEA010000002.1:0-220326 GCA_964436695.1 uncultured Leptospiraceae bacterium | reverse complement strand
TTTTTAATCCCAGAATCGCTCCCTATGGGTCGCTATTCTATGGCCATCGGCATTAAACACTAATTTTGCAACAAAGCATTCTCAAAGAAATCTCTTTCAATGTCGTCTATCGCACAAAGCACCAACTGAATATCCGATGAATTTAATTCCGTAAAAACATTTTTGCCTTTTTGGATAATGCTAAGCCCCATTTCAATACCATAAATTTCAGACTCCGTATAAATTGCCGGCTTTGATTTCATTTTATTTATAATGCTTCGCATAATCTCTATAATCTTGTCCAATAATTCCGTTTCAGTCAAGGTTCTAAATAATTCTACAACATCCTTTCGAAACTTATCCGCTTCTTTCTTGGGAACCTTCGCAATGAGTCTCTTAAATTCTTTCTCATCCATAAGGTCTATGCCCTGAGCGATCATTATTTTTGCATGATGAAAAAGCGTTTCTTCAAATTCATGGGCTGTCACATAGGATGAAAGTGAAGAAACTCCCGCTTTAAGTGCTTTAGGGAAATGTTTTCCGAATTTAAAAACCATTCCTCCCAAATTGCCCAGAATGCCGAAAAATTTTGATGGAGAGTGGACGAATGCCGCAAGCGCCCTGAATGCATTGTCAAGTTTTAATCGATCCTCGTAAGGGGGGTATAGAAGTTCCAGAAAATACGCAACGAGCTTTTCAACTAACGTCCTGTCCAGAATAGAATACTTCGGAAATTTCTCCAGATTTTTTTGAGAATATCTGCCGATCAAAGAATTTCTATAAGCCTGAATCAGATTCGAAAATTCCGGATTGTGCAAAGAAGAATCTTTTTTCATTTTTTCGCCTGCTTACTTTTCCACTACTTCCTTGAAATAATTCCTTCCATTAAAATTCTCATACTTACCAAAATCTATCTTCCTTCCTTGGGGTTGAAATGGATATTTTGCCGACTTGACCTTCAAACCGTGAAATAAAGAAAATATCCCTACCGCAATCGAGACAGCCGTTTCCTTTTTCTTGTCAGTCAAGTAATACATGTCCGAATTTCTTTTAATATCCCCTAGCTCCAGGTATGCCGATATCCCATTGACAAAAGTGGGAACGCTGTATGTTGATATGTAGGGCTTTGTTATCGGAAAAATTTCAGGTGTCTTTTTCTTGGAACCAAATTCCTTGTTTAAACCGTAATTGAGAAAGCGCAGAATTTCCATGCAGGCAAAATGGTTGTCCCCACCAAAACCTTCTGGCCCGCCTTCCCTTTTCCACATTTCCGGCTTGCCCCTCTCTCGATCCCAGAATTTACCTGACGGCCGAAATGAATCGTGATCCAAAGCATATTGTCCTTTTTTTTGCGTGCCGACTTTGTCTTCCCATCCAGCAGAATCCTCATACTTCCAAGTTACCATATTCTGCCGGAATCCCTCGAATTTTTCAAGATTTGTTTTTCTTCCGGATTTATCCGGCCAATGCCCATGAAAATATATCCACGCATCTGCAACCGCATTTTCCAGCTTGGACCACCCGTCCTGAAAGACCATCCAGTCTTTCCAGGAAGAATTCTCAAAAGATCCATGCGGTTCTTTCTTCATTGATATTTTTCGGAGCATTTGAAAAGTGCGGTAGGATGGCGCAATCACGCACGCAAGCCCACTTTCGCCTATCGGACTTTTTTCCGTTTTTAAATTACTCTGGTCATTAATATGCAAAGAAAGAACCAAATACGGCTTCTCTTTGTTCATCCTGGAAATCCTGCCTAATTTTCTTTTTCCTGAATCAAAGTCAGGAAAATCATAAAGCCTGTACGGTGCATTTTTGTCTTCTTTCTCTCCGAAATTCCTGTCTGTATAATTGTCTTTTCTCGAGAGTGTAGATTTGATGACTATTCTTTCAATTTTATCGTTTGAAAACTTCTTAACGTATCCTTTAAAAATCTCAAACCCTTCATTGGTTTTAGTCAAATCCAGAATCGACTTAACCTCTTTCCCTACCTCTAAAACAATTTCCATCTCAGTCCGGCCTTTGAACTCTCCCCCACTTTTGTAATGCTCCAGATATTTCTGGCTGATTGTATCGAATTTATCTCCGTACAATTCAAATGGCTTCTGCTTCCAGCCTCCATGGCCAGGATCAATTACAATATTGTATTCTTTGGGGTTTGGAATTTCTTTTTCTTGGGGGAGTAATTCATCATGGAAAATCAAGGACAGAATCAAAAAAAAAGTTGCCTTTAGAATATTTGGTTTGAACTGAATATTGCACTTCAAATTTTCCAATGGAATACGGTTTAATAAAAGGTCAATTTTAGGATTCTATGAAAGAGAAATCAGGAGCAAGAATTACCCCTGATTCTGTGAACAATAAGCTTATCTACTTTGAAGAAGTTTTTTCAGGCTTTGCTTCGTTTTTGGATTTGTTGAAAATCCTATTTCGGTTATCAACTAAATCAACCTGGTATTTGTCCATTACTGCTTTTTTATCTGTCTCAGATGCCTTTAGATCAGCCAAAATTGCAATTCCATACTCTTTTGCGACTCGATAATAAGTTATTGCATCATTAAATCGAGCATCCCTATTCATGCTATCCGCAAGCCCCATTTGATAATAAGCAATCTTGAGTCTTAACTGATTTTGCGCTAATTCTTTAATCTTTGAGTTTTTTTCCTGCCCTGGTTCTATGGTTTCATTTTGCTCCAGAGTTGCTATTGCATCCGCACAATCCGTTAAGAGTTCATCGGTTCTGGACTCGTAATAATTCGAAAGCTTTTTGTATATTTCATTGATCTTTCTTTCATTTTCTTTCATATATTTTCCAGAAAGCATAAAAGCTCTTCTATAATAATATCTCAAGCCGACCTGATAATCTTTCTTCACTGCATCTAAATCAGCCTTAACGTTTTGGACTTGATCCCCAAAGTTTCCAATCATGATATCCAATACATGAATATCATAAAGGTTCTTTGATTTCAGATTTTCAGAAATGATTGTCTGATAGTATTTTTCCAAATAGCTTCCGACATTCTTTTTATATAATTCATCTGAAGTTTCTTTTCCTTCTGTGCCTGTACTTTTATCCTCTTTGGTTTGGCCAAAAACTAAAAGAGGAAAACCCAAACATACTATTAGAATTGATATATATACACCGCGCATTTTTCTATCTCCATTAAGAACTAAGGAACAATATTCGCGAGTGTTCACGAAATAACCACAAAAATTTCAATTTTTTAGCAAAAAAAACTACAGTCTAAACAGCCTTTCCCACCAAGCCGCGACCAAACAAAAGTATATTTACTGAGGCGTTGAATACTTGATTGCCTTATTTCTGATTGACTTTAAATTTTCCGCAATAAAAGGAGCCCATCCCCAACTGGAAAAAGAGTCGATTTTAAAGCGCTTTTCTTCACGCCCGCCCAAAAACTCCGAATTGCAATATCGGATGGCTTTTTCAGGGAGTTGTCCAGAATCCTGCCGTGCCAGAGAACATTATCAAAAACAATCGCAGAACCCTGATTGCAGTTTTGCTCCAGTTGCCCCAGCAAATCAGGATAGCAAACCTTATCACAATCCACGAATATAAAATCCGAATCCTTCAATGTACCGGGATTTTTTTCCAAATATTCTACAGCCCAGTCATTCAGAAATTCTATATTTGTTGTATCGCTTATTTCCCGATTGATAAACCTTTTTGCATGTTGAATAGACTCAGGACTTCTGTCCATAGTCAAAATCTTTTTGAATTGAACCCCGGATGAAAGCATCCAGAGAAGTGAATATCCAAACCCTGTGCCTATCTCCAAAATATTTTTGGGGGAAAATTCCTTTACCAAAAAAGAGAGCACCTGTCCTGCCATAGGAGATAAAATAGGAAAATTTTCCTGCAATGCTGTTTTTTCCATTTCGTCAAATACACGAAAAGGCCTCGGTATCAATTCACTATTGATATATTCTTCCAGACCTTCGGTATAAATGCTTTGTCTTTTCATTCGATTGCACGTCCGGGAAGAAAACAATGAACTCGCCCCTTCAAAATATCCGGTATTTTCTTTTTGACTGTGGAAAGGATATAATTATAAGAATATCTTTTTGAAAAATGAAACAGAACGATTTTTTCATTCTGAAATTCTTTTGCGTAGTGAATAATTTCATCCAGATGTATATGTCCCCATTTCCTCGCGCGTTCCGTATCCCTTGTTTCATCTATATATGTGCATTCTAAAAATAAAATTTTTGATATTGCCACATCTTTGTTATTCAAAACATATTCAATCATGCTATCGCCAGAAAAACTAATTGTGGGAATTCTTTTCTCTTCGGAAATGTCCATTCCATCCGCTTTCAAATGAACAAGCTCATCCGGTTGTAAATTCTGATAATTTTTCTTTAGTTTTTTGGAAAGTTCGTAGACAGTGTAACCAAATGAAGGAATTCTATGATATGTTTTCAGAGGCCTAATAAACCGATTTTTACTCAGGTAAATTTCTTCGCCATCTTTTGCAGGGATCAGATTGTAAATATAGGGAAAATCCTCTATCCTGGAGTATAGCTTCAGAATTTTGTCCATCGGTTCAACCAAAGACTCATGCAGGATTATATTAGGTGGTTTCAGCTTTTTCAGAGATCTCTGGGATACGTAATGCGGAATACCTGCCGCGTGGTCAAGGTGTCCGTGTGTAATCAACAGATTCCCTACATGTATTTTATCGTGATCCAGCGAACCTGCATCAAACATTAAATCAAGTTGAGGCAGAACGACAGAAGTACGGATTCCTCCCTCTGAAATTCCAGTAAAATCATATCCCTTGTAGTGAAATCCGGATTTCAATTATTTTACAGACTAGACTCTACAGTGATAGTTTTGGATTCCTGGGACTCCAGAAACTTTTGGCTTTCTCTTGGGCCAACCAGAATCGTTTTCAAATTCCTAGAGGCAAAATATTTTTTTCCCACCCTTTTTAAATCTTCCAAAGTGATTTTTCCTATTTCCCTTTTGTAGTCTTTCAAATAGTTTCTGGGCATTTCATCTTCAGAAAAACGCAGGTAGCTGGATAAAATCTGTGGATTATTAGAAAATAAAAATACGAACTGATTCTGAATCGCATTTTTTGCATTCTGAATTTCTTTATCTGTAATTTTTTCGAACCTTTTTTCGGATAGTATTTCTTTCATCAGGCCATAAACCTGCATTGTAGTTTCATTTTTCGTTTGAACGTAAAAATAAATAAAACCGTGATCTTTCCGAAAAACCGGATAACTGGATGCAGAATAAGCAAGGCCGCGGTCGGAACGAATTTCCTGCATGAAATAGGAGTTAAATCCTCCCCCACCAATTATATAATTCAAAACCTGGATAGCATAAAAGTCCGGATGGTTGTGTCTTGGCAAAAATCCGGTCATAAGTATGGCAGACTGATTCACCTGTTTATCAATCAAAATATTCTTATAAGGGAATTTTTCAAAATTCTTGTGAAGAATATCCTCATCTATAACTTCCTGCTTAAACTTCGGATTCCCGGCAGCTTTGGAAGGAAAAATATTTGAAATGCTATTCTTTAATTTATTCTCATCGAAACTTCCACTTGCCAAAATCACTTTTTTACCGTTTCGGATCATATCCAAATAAAAATCCGATAAATTCTCTTTCTGAATTTTTTCCAGAGTGTCGATCTGATAAGATTTTCCAGCGGTCAATCCGCGAAATAATAGCTCCTTAGTTTTTCTGAACACAACCGAATCGGTAGAATCGTTTCTTCGTCTAATTTGTTCCGTCATTTTTCTTTTTGCGTTTGAAATTGAATTTTCCGTGAACGCAGGATTTCGAAAAAGATCGGAAATCAGATTCAGCACTTCCTCTTGATCTTTCTTTAGAAAGGACAACTCGATTTTCATTTTACGATAATCCGTTTCAATTTCGAACTTTGCGCCAAGATTTTCCAGCTTTGCAAGAAATACTTCATCTGCAAACTGCTTAGTACCACCGTATTTTAAAGAACCCGCAAGTATTGGAACTACCTCAATCGGCAAATTGCCGACAGAGGACTCCCCACCGTAAAGATGGATTTCCAGATTGCAAACGGGTAGTTCATCAGACTTCAATTTGTAGAAATCCACACTCGAACCAATACTTTCTTTTTGAATCTCCGGAATTCGAATTTCGAAATCCGGAATTTTTATATCTTTAACAAAATCCCCGGCTTCAGCCAAAAGGAAGTTTTGGCCTGCGAATAAAAAACAGATTCCTAAAACGATTTTTTTGGAGGATAATAATTTCATTTTTTCTTCCTTGAATCAATCAGATACCCAATGGTAACATTTTCTCTGGTCAGATATTTACTGGAAACCCTCTTAATATCTTCCTTGGATACATTATAAATACTTTCATACACATTGAATAAATTCTCCCAATTTCCTGAGACCAGTTCATAATAACTGAGATAATCAGCCAGATTTGCATTATTATCCAACCCCCGGAAAAATTCAGCAGCCAATTGATTTTTTATTCGGTTAATTTCTTCGTCTCTGATGTCTTCCGTTTTTAGTCGCTCGATTTCTTCCCAGATGATTTTTTCCACATGCCTGTGATCCGCATCCGAATTGATAGAAGCGGAAATTTTCAATAAATTGGAATAGCGTTCGCCGGGATCTCCATTCCAAACATCCACGCTCATTGCTAGCTTTTCCTTAAACAAAAGTCTTTTGTTTAACCTGCTTTCCGACCCTTTACTCAATACCAGGTCGATAATTTCGAAAACAAAATTATCCGGATGCGGGAATGTAGGCTTATGCCAACCCATAAAAATCTGCGGGCCGTTCGGAAAAATCACCTCAAAACGCTTTTCACCGGTTCCCAGCTTTTCAGACATTCTGGAATGCGTATCAATTTGTCGCGGTTTCAAATCGGAAAAATATTTTCTGATAATTTTTTCCGTGTTCTGAAAATCCTGATCCCCAACAATCGTGATCACAAAATTATTCGGCGCATAAAATTTCCGGAAAAATTTTTCAGTTTCATCAATGTCGAGAAAAGGAATATTGGATTCATAACCGATAACAGGCCTTCTGTAAGGGTGTTCTTCGAATGCGAGACTCAGAAACTTTTCACGTAGCCTGCCTGCTCCACGATTATCAACCCGCATCCTCCTCTCCTCCAAAATCACATCCCTCTCCGTATAGTATTCCCTGAAAATAGGATCTCTAAGCCTGTCAGATTCTAGTTTCGCCCATATCTCCAAACGATTTTTCGGAAGCTCTATTTGATAGTTTGTAACATCATGAGTCGTATAAGCATTAAAACCAACCTGGCCGTGCTGGTCATAAATAAAAGAATCTTCATTTTTCACCAATAGCTCTCTTTGAAGATTCTCCAGATTTTTTAATTTTTGAGATAGGCCTTCCATCTTATCCTTTACTTCATCCGAAACCCGGCTCCCTTTTGACTCTGCATCTCTTGCCAGCAATCTAAGCCGATCCAATTGCTTGCCCCAAACGCGGATTTGCTCCTGGTATTTTTCTTCCTTCTTATAATCCATTGTGCCGACATTTTTTGTGCCTTTGAACATCATGTGCTCTAGTAAATGCGCAGTACCAGCGGTTTCTTCAGTTTCATCAACAGAACCAACCTTGAATTTCATGTACAATGCAAGCGTGGGGGAATTTTTCCTTTGCATTAAAATAACTTTCAATCCGTTATCGAGCCGAAATTTCTTAATTTTCGATTTCATTTTATCTGAAACCTCAACAAATAGAGAGGTAGAATTCAGATCACAGACAAAGTAGAATAGATACAAAAGTAAAATTATAGATTTTCTCAAAATTGACTCCTGACAACAAGTCAAATCCGGTGAGGGTCAATGTCAATTATATGGAGTGAATTTTTTGCGGTCGGGTGAAGAAAAAGCCGACGGCTCAATTTTTTTAAGCCGTCAAACTTTCATTAAAGATTATTGTTGAGGTTGTTCAGTCTTCTCGGTTTTTTCCTCTTTTTCTTCTTTAGCCTCTTTTTTGGCTTTTTTAGACTTTTTAGCTTTTTTAGCCTTTTTTGCTTTTTTGGCTTTTTTAGCTTTTTTAGCCTTTTTTTCTTTTTTTACTTCTTTTTTCTCTGCTTTCTCATCTTTTTTTTCAGCAGGAGCTTCTTTTTTTTCTGCCGGAGCATCCTTTGTTTCTGCTTCTTCTTCTTGAGCAAATACTGAACCCATAGAAAGGAAAGCGATCATGAGTAAAGAGATTCCTAATTTTTTTAACATACTTTTCTCCAAAATTGTTTTTAAAGCCCTTAAATTACGTCCGAGCTGTCTTGATTTTATCCATTATTTCTTTAGGTTTTTTTTAAGCAAAGAGAATTATGTTTCTGTTGCAGAAAAAACTTAAGGTTTATTTGCGCCAATTTTAAGAATTTCCTCAACAATTCCCGGAGCACCATTTTCCAATTTATCGCGTTTTTTTAGTTTTTTTGTGTCATTTCCGTTAAAAATAGCCGTTTGGAGGTTCAATTGGAATAAATCTTCGTTGGAGATATAATAGGCCTCGTGGTATTTTTCCATTGCTTCTTGAAGGTGTGGGTATTCCGCAAAATCTCCCCTGTCGGTATAAATCACTGGGGTGTTTGCAAAATACGTCTCCGACAAAATTCCATATCCGGGCTTGGTTACCACGAAGTCGCAAGCGCGAATCAAATTAGGATATTCGATATTTTCGATTTTCAGAATTTTTTTGGATTTGAATCCCTCATACCCGCTAATTACAATCCGAAAATCCTCTCTAAGCAAATCCAGCCTCAGATCATCTTCCCGAATTCCATAAGCACCGAATGAAAAAAGGAAATATTTTACGTCATCTCTAAAATTCAACTGCTTTCTGATTTCGTTTCTGGATTGGGTTGGAATACGCCCGACTAGCCCCACATTTTTCTTTATGGGAATACAGTTAATTGGACAGTGAAAAGGCAAAATCATCCCAAGGTTACAATGGGAGTATTCTTCGGCAACCAACCTGGAATAATGTCTATAAAACGGATCGTATTTCTCGTAGTTTGCATAGATGAAGTCCCATGTAAAATTTCCGATAAAAATCGAAAAAATATCCAGCTCCCCTGAAATCCTGAAAGGCAAGGAAGGGCTATCGGAAATTACAAGGTCGATCTTATTTTCAGTCAGAAATGCTTTTTCTTCATCCACGAACCTGTCTTTCCGATTTTCAAAATCCAGTATATTTTGCTTAGTAGCTTCGATGTTCAAGCTTATGGAGGAATTCTGAACCATCTCCGGGTCTACGACCTTTTCCCGCACGTCTGTCCTCTGAAGCTGACCCTTAATAAACTTTTCCCGCTTTGTAGTTAGAAATATTTTTTCAACTTCCGGATTTCCAAGAAGTGCCCGGATAATAACCTCCGACCTACTGATATGGCCAAAGCCATGCCCACTAACGTAGTAGGCTATTCTCAAGCTAGATCCCTCTGTCGAATTGCTTCGTACAAAACAATCCCGCACGACATGGCAAGGTTCAATGAATCCGCTTCTCCCTTCATGGGAATATAAATCATTTTGTCTGAATTTTCTTTTGCATAATCGGATAATCCATATTGCTCGCTTCCGAATATCAGTGCGGTTTTTTTTTCATAATTTTTTCCATAATAAGGAACTGTACCATCGGGCGTTACGGCCAATAGCTGGATATGATTTGATTTGAAATATTCTGTGATCTTTCTGATTTCTGCCGTATAAGTAGGCAGTGTAAACAAAGTCCCCGTGCTCGAGCGAATCACGTTTGGATTAAATAAATCGATTCTGGGGTCAGCGACAATCACTGCACTAACTCCTCCCCCCTCGGCAGTCCGAAGAATTGTGCCAAGGTTTCCCGGCTTTTCTACTCCTTCGATAATTAAATACAAATCTCCGTCCGGTATTTGATCATAATTGAACTGAAACTCCGGAATTTCCGCAATAGAAAGGATTCCATCCGGTCTGTCCCTGTAAGAAATTTTTTCAAAAACTTTTCTCGGTAGTTCAAATACTTTGGTATTGAATTTTGCAATCAGGCTTTCTTCATTTTTCCCCAAAAAGCATTCCGGGGAAATATAAATAGAGTCAAATCTGATTTTTCCGGAATGAATTGCCTTATAATTTTCTCGGTAGCCTTCTATTACAAATTTTTTTTCAATGTCCCTGATTTTTTTTTCACGAAGCCGAACAATATATTTCACACGTTCATTTGAAAAGCTTGTGATTTGGTTTCGCATAACGTATTAATCCCGCACAAAGCTTGCCGTTGACCCGGATGGCATTTCGCGACCGCTCTTTTCGGAAATCATAAGTTCCTTGGAAGAAAAATTTCCTTTTGAGTGGATCAGGCTCCGAAGAATCCGTTCCAGATTCTTGGGAGAAAATCCGGTTGTATGGCAGGATAAAATCACAAACTCCGGTTGATTAAAGCAAAGCTCCATACACAATTCCAATAATGGCACTAAATCACCCTCGATTTTCCAGACCTCTCCCTTACTTCCTCTACCGAAAGTCGGGGGATCTAGAACAAATCCATGATATTTTTTTCCACGCTTGATTTCCCTTTTCAGAAATTTCAATACATCGTCCACAATCCAGCGAACTTTTTTTTCAGCAAGACCGGAGAGTTTTGCATTCTCCTTTGCCCAGTCAACCATCCCTTTGGATGCGTCCACATGACACACCGAGTAATCGGAATCCAGACAAGCGAGAGTCGAAAGGCCCGAATAAGCGAATAAATTCAGAACCTCTAGATTTTTCTTATTTTCGGAAATTTTCCGGATTAAATCCCAGTTTTCTTCCTGTTCTGGAAATATTCCCAGATGTCCAAATGGAGTAAACTTAATCTTTGCCACAAGCCCGCAGATTTCAATGGTGAAGGATTCAGGTATCCTGGAAAAAAATTTCCACTCTCCCCCTTTTTCCGTTTTCATAAAAACCGCATCCGGATTTTTCCAAAGGTCCTTGTTTGTCTTTTTATAAACAGAGAAAAGCGAAGGCCGAATAATCTTATATTTGCCGACTATCTCAAGCTTGGCCAAGTCTCCGGAATCTATTAATGTATATGTTTCCAAAATGGTATTTCTTAAAAGAATATTACCATGATTTTTAAATACGCTTAGGCTAAATATCTTTTTTTTCGATTAGTTTGGATTCACCAGGCTTTAGATGACCTAGAGAAAGATTCCCAATTCTGACTCGAATCAGTCTTAGCGCCGGATACCCGATAAAAGCGGTCATTTTTCTCACTTGACGGTTTTTTCCTTCCTGTAAAATTACTTTAACCCACGAAGTAGGAATATTTTTGCGATATCGAATCGGGGGATTTCTTTTCCAAAGCCAAGTTGGCTCTTCGATAATTTCTGCCTTACAGGAAGCATATTGTTCTTTCAGGGTTTTGATTCCTTTGGTCAATTTGACAATATCTTCATGTTGGGGACTCCCCTCCACCTGTACAAAATATTCTTTCTCAATGTGAGATTTGGGTGAGGTTAGCTCCCGGATAAAACGATCGTCATCAGACAAAAGCAACAATCCCTCGCTATCATAATCCAGACGCCCGACCGCTTTCGGTTTTGCCGAATGGGAAATAAATTCTTTCAAAGTAACTTTGCCATCCAGCTCTTTGAACTGTGACATTACATGAAACGGCTTATTGAATGCAATATATACCAAAATTTTAAATCTATATTCCTTTGCCGACTTAGGATAAAACGCTCTCCGGAAACGATCAACTAAAAAAAAGAACTACAACCCCAAAAAAATAGATTGCAATGATAGAAAAAATATTGACTTCGTTTAAAGACTGAGTCAAAATTTCCAATATGAATGCAAACTTTCCATTTGCAGACGATTTTTCTTATTCAAAAAAAAATGTATATATCGTCTATGTGGACGATAATTTCCATTATGATTCCGATGAAAAATATGTCCGGGGAGAATACGATTCTGTTGATGAAGCTCTTATTGTGTGTCAAGAAATAGTCGAGGATTTTCTAAGAAGTTCTTACAAGCCCGGAATGAAATCCAGTGAGTTATTAAGGATCTACAAAACTTTCGGGGAAGACCCCTACATACCCGGACATCCTTTCAGCGCTTGGTCTTACGCCGAAAAAATCTGCGAAAAACTCTGTAGATTTGACGATTTCTTTTGATTCTACTACACCAGTTGTTTCACAAGTTCCAGTAAATCCTCTCCCTCAAATGGTTTTACCAACCAGGCAACTGCCCCGGCATTTTTTCCTGCCGTCTTCAGTTCTTCGCTGGATTCGGTGGTAAGAATTACGACTTTCATTCCCTGCCCATTCGGCATCGTCAAAACATCACGAGTCAGGTCTATTCCATTCTGCCCGGGCATATTCACATCGAAAATCCCTAAATCGAATTTCTCATTTTGAAGAATTTTTTTTGCCTCCTCAGCATTTAGAGCTGTTTTCACTTCATAGCCCTCCTCAGAAAGCGTCATATTTACGATTTTTAAAACTGTGCTTGCGTCATCCACTGCTAGAATTCTTTTCATACGGACTCCTGTTGGGTTATTATTTCCGGTTGTAAAGGAAAACGAATCGAAACAGATACATCGATCTCATTGCTTCCGGGCAGAAAATTCTTAATAGTGAAAATATTGATTTCCGCCCTGTGCAATTCCAAAATTTTTTTAACGACTGTAAGGCCTATCCCTGCTCCAAATTCCTCTAATGTATAACCATCAAATGAGATAGCGCTCAAACGGTAGAAAGGCTCAAATACCATTTGCTCGTTAGCTCCCGCAATTCCCACACTTCCATCCGAGTTTGCGTAGGCTGGGTTTAGAAATTTCATTTCAAAGAAATCGTCTTTCAGAAAAAGAACGATATATATCAAATCTGATTCGTTTGAATACTTCATGGAATTGATTAATAATTCTGTGAACGCTGCCTCAATCATTTCCCTGTTGAAAAGGATCTCCCTATTCATGGATATCCTTGGAAGGGAGCTTATACTCAATTTCTGGTTTTTTAATTTCAGCATCGGGCCGACTTTTTCTTTCAGAGTCTCGAAAAAACCTGGCAGCTCGCTTAATAGAATGCGTTCGATAACAAACTCATTATTCATCAAAATCGCCTGAGCCTTATTAAATCCATTTACGAGATTTTTTGCAGACTCATAATTCTCTTGCAATAACAGCCTTTGGTTCTCCGAAATTTCAAATTTCTTATTTTCGGAATTTTGCTTGGTTTTTGATAGAATAAGACTAGTCACACTCAAAAGCCCTCCGAAACCTCCCCCGTGAAAGAGGCTGATATTTATTTGACGAATAATTTTGGAAGCAAGCGACTCATATTGTTTTTTTTGCAGCTCCCTTTTCCAGTCGAATATTTCCAGAATTTTCCGAAAATGTTCATCTTCGCTTGCAACAATGTTCTGCATTTTCTTTTTCAGTCGATAGAATTCGAGAGCATTTTCTAATCTGTTTTTGAGAATGGCAAGATTCACCGGCTTAACGAAAAAATCATAAGCTTTATGCTCCCTCATGGCAGAAATAACCACCTCTGGATCGGAAATATCCGATATTACTATGCAGATGGTATATTCCGCAATTTGTAAAGTTTTGGCTATCAGATCATTCCCGCTAAGAGGAGGCAGAGTGAGATTCGCTATTAGAATCTGAAATTCCGATTTCTTGAATTTTTCTAAGGCTTCATCTCCATTCGAAGCCACCTCGCAAACATATCCAAAATCAGTGATTGCCTCTTGAAGATTCTGGAGCGTTTCGCTGTTGTCATCCGCCAGAAGTATTTGTGCCTTCATATTCTAGTCCGATACCGGCGAGGATTTTTGTTTAGCATGCCTGTGCTGAATCTCGTTCACGGAATTTACCAATACTTCTGCAATGTCGTCTAACGCTACCTGCTTGGAGATTCCTCCTAAAACGAATGCTTCTCGTGGCATTCCGTAAACCACGGAAGATGCTTCATCCTGTCCGATAGTAATTGCCCCCCTCTGAAACATTTTTTTCATTCCGGCCGCACCATCCTTTCCCATTCCAGTAAGAATTACTCCGATAGAATCTTTGCATATTGAAGTTTCAGAAACCGAATTAAAAAGCACATCTACAGAAGGCCTGTGCCCGCAAACTTTTTCTGTATTTTCAATGGAAAGAAGAAGAGAATTTCTGTTCTCGTAAATTCTTAAATGCCTGTCACCCGGCGCAATATAGACTCCACCGGACGTTAGTTTTTCGCCTGAGTCAGCTTCTTTTACATTCAGCGCGCAAAGACTATTTAACCTTTCAGCAAATAACCGGGTGAATGTGAAAGGCATATGTTGAACGATGACGATTGGGGGCATATTTTCAGGCAGGGATGTCAGAATTTCCTTTATGGCCGTGGTGCCTCCAGTTGATGCCCCGATTGCGATTAAAGAAGAAACTTTTCGGTTATCCACTTGCAAGCCCCGTTTCTCGGCTTGTCCAAACCTCTTTTTTCGAAGTAGGCTTTTTGTATCAACTTTACTCGCGATTATTATCTTCTCGATGAGTTTTTGAATCATTTTTTCAAATGAATCATCGGTCCCATCAGGTTTCGTAACAAAATCCACAGCACCTGCGTCTAACGCTTCTAAGGTGATTGATTGTCCTTCTCTAGTTAATGAACTTACCATAATCACTGGAATCGGGTATTGGGGCATTAACTTCTTCAAAAATTCTAGCCCATTCATTTTGGGCATCTCTACATCGAGTGTCATAACGTCCGGTTGGAATTCCACGATCTTATCACGGGCATCGAATGCATCTTGCGCTAGGGCAATCACTTCTATTTCGGGCGATACGGATAATCCACGCTTTATCATTTTACGGATGATTTCCTGATCATCTACGACAAGAACTCTGATTCTTTTATTCAACCGAGTTCTCCTTTGCAAAAAACGGATGGGTATATGGTTTGCAGGGAGGAAATGGATTGCGGAAAAGATTCCGTCTGCCCAATGAATAAAACACCCCCATCGACCATAAGCTCATTCAACTGATTTAACAGTTGAACTTTCACTTTATCCTCAAAATAAATGAGAACATTGCGCAAGAAAATTATATCAAACCTACCCTTGAATGGAAAATTATCTCTCACAAGATTGAGAACTCTAAAGGTTATCAAGTCGCGAATCAGCGTAAGAACTTCACAATGATGTTCGTCAACTCTCTTTAGATATGCTTGCTGAAGATTCAAAGGTAGTTTTATGATTTCTGAATTCTTGTATATTCCTCTTTGACCAGATTCAATTGCCTTTCTGGAAATATCAGTAGCCAGAACCGAAAAGGCATTTTTTAGCCCTTTAGAAAAAAAATAAGCATGGACCACCATGGCAACAGTATAAGCCTCTTCCCCGGTCGACGAAGCGGCAACCCAGATTTTCAGATTCTTTTTTTGAGTTTCTGTAATTTTTTTTGCCATTCTCGGAAGTATCGCAGCCTTGAGTAATTCAAAATGACTATGCTCACGATAAAAATAAGTATGGTTTGTAGTAACTCGGCCGATGAAGTCGGAAAGAAATTGCCCATCCTTTGCAACTTTCAATATTGAATAAAATTCATTAAAATCACTGATCTTGTAAGAGATTAAAAGGGGCATCAGCCGATTATTCAAAGTATTTTTTTGATCGCGGTTATAGGTTACTCCAATTCTATCTTGAATGAGATTTATGAATTTCTCATAAAGTTCATCGGTCAGTCCAAGCATTTGACTTTACGTCCTCTGAGATATTTCATCCGCGCGAGAAGCAAACTTCTTGACGATGTATTCAGCATCGATTATCAAGCCCACTTCTCCGTCTCCCAAAATCCCGCTTCCTGTTAACCCCTTCAGGGAATCCATCGATTCATCTAGAGGTTTGACAACAATTTGCTGAGAACCGATAATTTCATCCAATTTGAGTGCGACAAAATTTCCTTTTTTCCCGATGATCACTGCAATCTTGTCCTCTCCCGATTGGACATTTCCAGAATAGTGAAAGATTTCAGTCGGTTCTACAACAGACACTAACTTATCATTCAGATTGATCACTCTTTGATTATCGTGGATATCCGAAACTTTCATAGAACTCAAATTCACAAACCGTTCAATATTCTCCGTCGGAATGATGTAATAACGTCCGGAGAACTTAACCACCATAGAATCGATGATGGCTAATGTCAGCGGAATTCTTAAAAGAAATGATGTGCCTTTATTTTTTTGCGAATTGACTTCTATCTTTCCTTTTAATCTTGCAATCTCTTTTTTTACGACGTCCATTCCGACTCCTCGGCCGGAAATGTCGGTGACTTCTCTCGCAGTGGAAAAACCCGGAAGAAAAATAAATGACCAAACCTCTTCGTCGGTGAATTCTTTTTCACTTTCATCTATCAGATTTTCCTGCCGAGCTTTTTCCAGAATTTTTTCCCGATCGAGTCCCTTCCCATCATCAGATATAATTATCCAAATTTCGCTTCCTTTATGTTTTGCCTGGATAGAAACTTTTCCAAAAGGATTTTTTTTCAGAGCAATTCTTTCTTCTTCATTTTCAAGCCCGTGATCAATTGCGTTTCTCAGAATATGAACCAATGGATTGGAAAGTTGCTCTATGATTGATTTATCAATCTCAGTGTCCTCGCCGGAAATTTCCAAGTTAACCATCTTCTTGGATTTCTTAGAAACATCCCTAACTAGCCTTGTCATTTTTTGAAAAAGTCCTGACAGAGGAATCATCCTCATAGAAAGGCCAATCTCCTGCAGGTCACGGGTGATTTTACTCAAATGAGAAGTAGATCTGCGAAGCATTTCAATGTTGAGCACTTCATCGTTAGCATGCCGGGAGACCATTGCCTCAACGATTACAAGTTCGCCAAGATAGTTCACAAGAGTATCAAGTTTCGATGTGGCTATACGGATATCCGATTGCTCAATTTTTTTATCGGATTTTTCCTCGGCTTCAATGGGATTGTCTTTCAGCAATTCTGACTTTTTTTCCGCAGCATCACCTGAAACTTCCTTTTCGAAAATACCAAACTTTTTTTCTTTAATATCCTTTTTCTCAATTTTTGACAACAAGGCCTCTTCTGCAAAAAGCCGAGGCTCTGAAGGCAAAAATTCTTCGGCTTTTTCAGAGTCATCTTTACCAAAAATACCGAATTTCTTTTCTTTTAAAGGCGAATGTGAGCCATTACCAGCATTTTTGTTGTTCTGGATATTTTGCAATTCCAGAATAATTTCATCCGCTTTCTCTTCAAGCCCACTATCATTACCAAAATTTTCGATCCTTTCAATAAGAAGATTTAAAAAATCGTGAACTCGAAAAATGGAATTGAGGCTATTTTCTTTGATTTCTAAGATTTTCTTTCTGTACATATCCAGAATATTTTCAGCTTCGTGAGCAACCCTCACAACTTCCTTTAGTTTAAAAAATCCTGAAGATCCTTTGATACTGTGAAAATAACGAAAAATATTGTTAACTAGATCATAGTCAAAACCTTCGTTTTGTGAGATTTTTTTTTCGAGGCTTACAAGATTAGTTTCTATTCTCTGCAAATCCTCTTTGGCATCTTTTAAAAAATCCTGTAAGAATTCATCCATTGCTTAATTCCTTATGCCAATGCTCGCTCTTCAATTTGCGGAATATCGGCAGGTAGATTCTCTCCCTCTCGCAAAAGGTTTTTCAAATCCAGAATTATCTTTACATCATTGCCGGTCTTCCCGATACCTTTGACGAATCTACTATTGGTAGTTTCTCCCATTTTCGGAGGTGGTTCAATTTCGGATGCGGGAATTTTCTCGACCTCCTTTACGGAATCGACAATGAGGCCGATTGTGGAATCATCCATAGCTGCAATAATAAAACAGGTTCTTTCCGTATATTCAATTACGGGGAGATTGAAGCGAATTCTAACATCTAAGACAGGAAAGACTTTACCGCGCAAATTGATAATCCCTTTTATTGCAGGGGGTAAATCCGGGACATCAGTAATAGTTTGAATGGCAACAATTTCAGTAACATACCGGATTTCCAGCGCATATAGCTTATTGTCGCAACTGAAAACAAGGTATTTGTCAAGCAGCGTATCCTCTTCATCCTCGTCAAACAATTCATCGTCGTCAAAGAGATTGCTCGTATTGCGTTCGGCCATTTTAATATTCCCCGAATTCTTTGTCCTCAAGAGAAATTACGGACTCCGGATTAATTTTCTTTCTTAAATGCCCTTTGTCATGGATCGCTTTTTGCGAGCCATTTTGGCCTTCCTTTTTAGTTGTTTTTGTATGAACTTGTTTTCCTCTTACGTTTTCCAAAAATTCGTTTTTGATTTTGAAATTTGAAACAAGCTCTGAAATACTTTCTGCCTGTCCTGCAAGTTCAGTACTCGAACTGGCTGTTTCTTCCGAATTGGAAGCATTGTTCTGAGTAACCTCTTCAATTTGCTGAATGCTCTTTTCTACCTCAGCCAGCCCCCCGGCTTGTTCCTCTGATGCGACAACTACTTCACCCATGAGTTTTGCAACCTCTTCCACACTTTCACTAATTTCCGACAAAGATTTCATGGTTTTTTCCGCAATCCCCACTCCATTATTTGCCCGAACTATGGATTCAGAAATCAAATCGGCTGTTTCGCGTGCGGCTTTTGCGCTTCTGTCCGAAAGTCTTTTCACTTCTTCAGCGACAACTGCAAAACCTTTTCCGTGCTTTCCGGCTCTTGCCGCCTCAACTGCCGCATTCAAAGATAACAAATTTGTTTGAAATGCAATTTCGTCTATCGCTTTTAAGATTTTCGAAATATTGTCCGAAGCGGATTTTATCTGACCCATTGCTGTCATTAATTCATTCATCATCTCTCCTCCCTTGTGAGAGTTTGTCAATGCTTCGGAGGAAAGCTCGCTGGCCCTTTTTGCATTCGTTGCCGCTTGCTTGGTTTGTGAAGAAAGCTGTGTTATTGCGGCGGAAATTTCTTCCACTGATGCGGCCTGCTCGGATGCGCCTTGAGCTAAAGATTGGCTAGCTTCGGAAATTTGCCCTGCTCCATTCTGCATCTCCCGAACGGCTACAGTTAGGCTTCCGATAACTTCGTTAAATGAATCAAGAGTTCTATTTAGAGCGTCCTTAATTTCTGCATGATCTCCCTTGTAATCACCCAGAACGTACTCACTCAAATTTCCCTTTGCCATTTCGGTCATAACCTTTGCTGATTCAGTAATGGGAGCCAGCATTGATTCAACGAGGTTGTTAACGGCGGGCGGAATTTCTTTGAAATCTTTCCCTGCATTTTCTTGGGTCATAACAAAAGAAAGATTTCCCTCCCGTACATTGTCCGCAAAAATATTGACAGTGTCTACCAAATTCCGGATCTGCGCAGTTATGCTATTTGTTAAAAATAAAGATAAAAGAATCGTGCCCAAAAAACACATTGCCAAAAGACTATATAAAAAATAGAGGCTCTTTTTCCCTGCTTCAGTCTTAAACATCAGTTTTGCAACAAGTAGGTCGGCAATTTTCTGATTTATTTCAAATGTGGGATTGATAGCATTCGACGCGGCTGTAAAATAATCTGCAGGGCTCATAGTCAATTGCTTTGGCAAAAGAATTTCCCTTTTGACAATTGCGATATAATTTTCCTCAACCTCTAGAATTTTATCAATTTCTTCTTTCTTCAGAATCGAAACTTCAGGATTGTATTTTCTTGCCAGATCAAAAGAATCTTTCGAGAAGCGTTCATAGGAGATTACATCCTGTAGCATGAACAACATCTTTTCTGTTTCTTCGGCTTCAGCTTTTTTCTGACTGAGTAGTTTCACACCAAAAGCCCTTGTTTTTCCCATATTTTCTGATAAATAAGGCAATTTGTAAATCGCGAGATCCATTAAATAGAATGTATCGTAGTCTGGATCCAATATAAGCCCTGATGTATCCCCTAGTCCAGAAATCATGCTCAAAATATCAGCTATTAGTTTCGTATGACTTTCATAGTTTTCTGAGGGTTCAAAGGATTTAAAATTATTTTTGATACGCTTCCATTCTTTTGCTAACTTATCCCACTGAGCCTGGATGTTTAGTTTTAATGAAAGACCTTTGCCTGTTTTTTCAATCTCGGAATCCAACTCGTCAAGCTCTGTTGCCAGTCTGGACAAACTGCTTAGAGTTTCCGAGGTTTTATCGCCCCCGAGAAATTTTGCGCTCAAACCTCGGTGAATAGCCACTTTGTTATTGAACAGTGAAAGCAACTTCACTGCACGGGAACCTTCTAGTTCAAGGCTAACATAGTCCACCTTCGCAGTCGTATCTTTATAGATATTATATCCCATGATCATCAGGGGAATATAGATGATGATTACAATTAAGAGCAATCTTTGGCGAATGGACAGTTTCCCTAAAATTCTAGTCAGGAATGAAACCTTCGTTGTAGCCTGGTTTTTCATGGAGCGTACCTTTTTTACTGGAATTTGCTATTGAAAAAAAATATTTACTTTATTTATCGGAATAATGGACGAATCGCCATCCAAAATTTCAACAAAGCCTTTTCAAAACATCAAATGGCGAGATATATGATAAACATTTCAAGAAGATGTCAAGTCTTTTTCCGGAAAAAACATATTTTGTGCGTTATGAGGACCCGGATATATTCAACATGTTGATAAATTTGCGTGCTTCGGTTCTAATGGGAGCAAGTCGCAGCAATTTTTCGAAAACCTTTTAATAAATCCGGCCTTTGTTAAATTTTGACAGAAACTCCTCGGTCGCTTCTGCGGGAATCGGAGGGCTGAAGAAATACCCTTGAATCGAATCACAACCGCTTTCTCGCAAGAAATCCAACTGATCCTTTGTCTCCACTCCCTCGGCAACAACCTCAAGTTTCAAAATATGAGATAATGCAATTATAGCCGTTGTAATTGCTGCATCGTTTGGATTTGTAGCAATATCCCTCACAAACGATCTATCAATCTTTAATATATCAATTGGAAATCTTTTTAGATAATTCAAGGAAGAATATCCGGTTCCAAAATCATCGATGGATATGGACACACCGATTTCTTTCAATGCATTGAGTATTTTCACGGTGTATTCCGGGTTTTCCATAACGCTACTCTCGGTAAGCTCAATATCCAGAAGATTCGGATGCAAATTGAATTCGTCTAACGTATCCTTAATCAAATTGCAGGTATTCTTTTGTTTAAAATTCTTTGCAGAATAGTTTACAGAAATATTCAGTTTTCCAAAACCGGCTCTTTCCCATTGCCGGATTTGTAGACAGGCTTCCCTAACTACCCATTCCCCGATGGGAACAATGAGGCCTGTCTCCTCAGACAATGGTATAAAATCGTTCGGAGGGATAATTCCATTGTCTGGGCTCTTCCACCGAATGAGAGCTTCAAAACCGGTTACAGTCATATTTTTCAAACTGATCTTGGGTTGATAATAAAGCACGAATTCTTTTCGCTTTAGAGCCTTCCGCAAACTAGTTTCCATCGCAACATGCTCTAAAAGCTTTGCAGTCATTTCTTTCTGAAATATCTGGTATGTATTTTTTCCAAGGTCTTTTGCCCTATACATGGCAATATCCGCATCACGCAATAATTCTTCCGAGCTGATGTATTCCGGAGCTCCGATTGCAACCCCGATACTTGCAGTCACAAAAAAGTCTTGATTTCCCAGAATAAATGGATCCACCAACTCGTTAAAAATTCTTTCGATACACTCATTTAATTCTGAAATACTTTCAGCAGGCTCTAAGATTACGATAAATTCATCTCCCCCCAACCGTCCAATCGTATCCGTATTCCGTAAGGTTTTTCGGAATCTTTCTCCGGCCTCTTTTAAAAGCTTGTCTCCACTCAAATGCCCAAGACTATCGTTAATATTTTTAAACCTGTCCAGATCGATAAAAAGAACAGCAAAGGAATACCCCGTAACTGTTTTGATTTTTTCAAGAGAATCGTTCAATTTATCCATGATAAAATTTCTGTTCGGAAGCCCGGTCAGGCTATCGTATAACGCATCATATGAGAGTTTTTCTTCCGCTATTTTTCTGGAATGTATGTCGCTTTGTGACCCGACTACGCGGAATGCTTTGTTTTCCCGAAATTGAGAAATCCCTCGAAGCATTACCCACCTGAATGATCCGTCTTTTTGAACCATCCTATGCTCATTGTAGAGTAAAGGTGTCTGCCCTTCCAGATGGGCTTGAATATTTTCCTTTAACTTTTCTAAATCATCCGGGTGTACCTTGTCAAAGAAATCATCCATCGATTTACCGACATCCCCGTCCAGGTAGCCTAGCATAGTTTTCCATCTGGTTGAAAAATATACCTCGCCGGTTTCGAGGTTCCAATCCCAAAGTCCATCGTTTGCAGCAAGCGCAGACAGTGAATACCTTTCCTCGCTTTTCCGAAGAGCTTCTTCCGTCTTCTTCCTGGCCTTTTCCATTTCCGATGACTTGATAGCAAAAGACAAATCTCGAGCAAGTGTTTCCAGAAGAGTAATAATTTCAATGTTGAAAAAATTCGATTCGGTAGAATAAAAATTCACCGTTCCAACAGGCTCGCTATCCAAAAACAAGGGAATGGCAGCAACTGACTTAAAATCATTTTTTAATGACTCTCTTGCCCAGGGGATCATACTCGAATCATTTTCAATATCATTTGAATAATTCGTTGCCCTTTCTCTGAACGCACTACCCTCCGGCCTACAGCCATCGAGATTTTCAGAAACAGGTACGTATAAATTATCTAGATATCCGTCAATGATTCCAGCCGAGGAAACTGGAATTATCGCATTTCCTTCATCATTGACCATCCCTACCCAGACCATTTTAAAAAGCCCCTCATAGGTGGAAATATTGCACACAAAATCAAAAAGAGATTTTGAATCCCTGAATCTAAGAATTGCTTCATTCGTTTTGTACAAGACCGAATATAGCCGGTTAAGTTTTGAAATTTTCAGTTCATTTTTTTTGTTTTCAGTAATATCTGTTACAAATGCAAATGAGTAGGCAGCGTCTCCTTTTTCGTTTCGGATCGTTGTCGCGGTAAAAATCGTATAAACGATTTTTCCAGATTTATGCCTCAGAGGTATTTCATATTTTCTATGATCCGTAGAACGAATCATAGTTGTGGTTTTTTTGAGTGTACCCGCACCCTCTTCAGTTGCAAACTCGATCGGCTGGCGGCCAAGTATTTCGTTTTTGGAATATCCCAGCATTCTACACAAAGAATTATTTACATCAATGGTTTCCTGTTTTTCATTCAGTAGCCAGAACCCCTCCGAAGAAATCTGGGGAATCATCTCTAAAAGCTCTCGTTGACTTTCTGATTTTTTCCGAAACGAAATATCCCGTATAGTGGAAACCCGTACAGGCTTTCCTTTATAAGGCAGGGTTTTTCCCAGCACCTCTACATAAAAAAGAGTGCCGTCTTTTTTTCTCACTCTTACTTCGAAAGGATCTGCCCGGTTCTCCCTCACTTTCTGAATAATTTCATCTTTTGAATCTTCTACAATATAATCAAACACCTGCTTCCCAATTGATTCACCCCTGGATAACCCTAGCATCTGTTCAGCTGCCGGATTTGCTTCCAGAATGGTGCCTTGATTGTGAACTACTATACCCTCACTAGAAGCCTCTGTAAGAAAAATCAGTTTTTCTTCGTTCTCATTTTCCTTTTGCCGGGAATTAAAAAAAAGTTTTAATATCAGCAATAGTGCAATCAAACTTGAAATTGGAAAAATTACATAGAACTCTCTCTGAATTTCACCGAATATTGCAAATGAAGTGGCAATTCCCGCAAGAAAATGGATCAAAAGACCCAAAATCAATAGATAAAGCTTGTTCAGCTTTGTTGAAAGACCGGTAATATGAGGCTCTGGCATTATTTACTTCGAATAAATTTGTCAATTTTGATACTTTATCTTTCCATTTCCATGTCAAACAAAATTCTATTTTGTTGCATTTGGAGAGAAGTATCAAGACCATTACTAAATAGTGCAGTTTTTAGACAACATGGTATTTCTTTTTTTCCTTCTTTTCTTCTTTCACTTCGTATTTCTCAGGATAAAAAACAATAGTCCAATACCTCTTGGAATAAGCGTAAATTCCGACCAGCAGCACTGCAATCAGGACATACCCGGCAATTTCCGGCTTTTTTAAAAAGCTTTCCCCCTCGATTTTTTCATGAATTATTGGGAGAATTAAGTACCAAAACATTGTAATTGACACAAGCCCTACACCCAATTTTCCCCACCAGTTCGGCCTTCCTTGAATTCCTCTCTTGAGATAGAGAAAAGCCCCTAGCCATGTTCCCAGAATTTCCCGAAAAATATAGATAATCAAAATCCAAAGAGGAAAATGGAAAAAACTCACGAGTACTGTAAGCCCTCCGATAGTCACAATTTTATCGCAAACCGGATCCAGATACCTGCCTAGAACCGTTTCTTGGTGGAGTAACCTGGCAAAAAAACCGTCCAGATAATCCGTCAAAACAGCTAGAGCGCAGATAAACAGTGAGGCAAGGAAACTTCGGGTATTTCCTGGATTATTTTTATATTCATAAGTATAATAAACAAAAAATGGAAGAAGTAAAACCCTCGAAACAGACAAATAATTCGAGATTGTAAAAATTCTGTCCTGCAACAGCTCTCTTGGTTTTTTTTTGATTCGTTCCATGTCTTTACCTATTAATCTTTACCTTAAATTCTTGTAACCGGAAAAAATTTAGTCAAGAAAAACATTTAATTCTATGAGAACAAACTTGACGTATGAGAACGAAAAAATACTATGTCTATCGAAGAGGAGTTGTAGCTCAGCTGGTTAGAGTGCCTGCCTGTCACGCAGGATGTCGCGGGTTCGAGTCCCGTCAACTCCGAATTTTCTCAAATTGTTCAATACGTTTATTCCTTAGAAAAAATTTTAGACTCGAACCCACGGGCTCCGAATTTCATTTTTAAATATATTCTTCCTTGCCCTTTTTAATTATTATGAGATTATCTTCCTCGAGACTTCTAGCCACTGATAAAACCATATTTCTGGCATCCTGAATTTCCCTCAAAGTAACCCGGCCTCTGGATTCCATTTCTTCTACAATATCATAAGCGCGGTTTTGCGACATTGCACTGAAAAAATGCTTTTTCAACTCGTCGCCGGCTCCTCTCAAAGCAAGAGCAATGAATTCATTTCCCCCGATTTTATTCACCAGAATTCTCATTTCCTTGTTATCTAAATTCAAAATATCTTCAAAGGAATAAAGTTTTTCGCGCACCTGCCCTGCAAGATCCGGGGAATTTTCGGTTAGTTCGCGAAGAATTTTCTCTTCCAGGTTTTTGTCCATGTGATTCAAAATATTGGCTAGAGACTGGGCCCCACCTGCCTCACTCAATTCGGATTTATCACGAGTTTCATACTTTTTCTTCAGGGTTCTTGCAATCTCGGAAATTGCATCCGGATGCGTTTTGGATGTAATCGCCAGTTTCATTGCAATTTTTGTCTGCAATTCTTCCGGAAAGTTTTTCAGTACCAGAGCTGCCACTTTTGGCTGCAAAAATGAAAGGGTTACTGCGATTGTCTGGGGAGCTTCCTGAGCCAGTAAATTGCTGAGCACAACGTGATCTACGTCATTAAAAAACTCAAAATCTTTCTCAACGTCTTTTTTGGAAATTTTATTGATAATTTCCTCAGTTTTTGATTCCCCAAGCCTCGAATAGGTAAGAATTTCCCTGGCTTTTTCAATTCCCCCACTGGATTCTCCGGATACTTTAGAAATTGCGTAGTGAAACTCAGAAAGGATGCTCTCCTTCTCATCCTTCGAAACAGACCGGATTTTTGACATTTCAACAATGATTTCTTCAATCATCTTATCATCTAGGTGTGATAAAACCTTTGCGGCTTCCTCTTTCCCCAAAGATAATAAAAGTAACGCAGCCTTCTTCGGCCCGGTAATTGTCCCAGAGGATCGTTTATTATTGTCCATTTGAGAGACATAAATAAAATAATCAAATTCTTTCGTCAACAAATTTCAATTATATCGGTGATTAAATCCGATAATTAAATGTAGGAATATATGAAAATCGGTTCTCGTTTTACTATTGTTATTGGTTCTATTTTATTATTTTTCTGCGTCGTCGCAGTTAGCGTAGGGATTTTTGTTCAGAGGTATCAATCGGAAGAAATTGTTCAAGAACAGGCTATCAAAATTGCCGATTCCGTTATGAACGGTTTGAACTTTCTAATGATAAACAATATGATGGATCGAAGTGAATTTCTGATTCAACAAAATAACAAACTGGACGGAATCTCCGATTTACATATTTTCCGTTCACATTTAATCAACGAAAGATTCGGCAAAGAAGCGGATTTCAAAAAGCCTCAAGACACCATAGAAGAGAATATTTTAAAGAACGGCGCGATTTTCAAAGAAAGAATTGCAAACGAAAAAGGGGACTCAATCAGGATAGTAGTTCCGTATATCGCCAGTAAAGACAGGAAAGGGATTAATTGCATTTCCTGCCACTTGGTACCCGAAGGAACCGTAATGGGCGGCCTAAGCATGGTCGTTTCAATCAAAAAGGAAAACGAATTCACAAAGAATCTAGCTTATATTTTTACATCGATGGCAATTTTCGGAACGATTATTCTTACAGTTATCATAGCAATGTTGTCGAAAAGGTTTTTAAACAGACCACTGGGGAATTTTTCAAATATTCTTTCCGAGCTTGCCCTGGGAAAATTGAATCAAAAAATCGTTACGGATTCATCCGTCCAGGGAGAATTGAGAGACTTGAGCATCTCTCTGCAAAACTCTGTCAAGTCATTCCATGATACCATCCAGGACATGAGAAATTCATCCGTTGAATATGCAAAACTAAATAACAGCCTCATCGGCACAGCCGAAATGATTTTATCCGGTTCAAAGCACCAGGTAAAATCTGTAAATTCTGCATTTGAAGAAATCGGCGAACTTACATACGTCACAGAGACTATCGTTCATGAAGTCGATCAACAGGCGCTTTTATCCACAAAAGCAACCGAACAATTTGATGAATTGTCAAAAGCCCTGAACGATATTAAAAGCAGATTTGATGAAATACGAAATCTCCAAATCCAGGCAAAAGAACTAATTGAAGCAGGAAATAAGCCACTACAAGACACAATTGAGGGCATGAAAAAAATCAAGGTGAGTACCCTTTCTATCTCGGAAGTACTGGTAGCCATTGACGAAATTGCAGACAGAACGCAACTGCTGTCGCTTAACGCCTCCATTGAAGCCGCTAGGGCAGGAGAGGCAGGAAGGGGCTTTGCGGTCGTTGCGAACGAAGTAGGAAAGCTTGCGCAAAGTTCGGCAGAATATGCGGACAAGATCAAACTCCAAATTCGGGAAAATATCAAAAATGTCGAAGCTGGTTCGATTTATGTGGGAAATGTAAGCCAATCTCTAAAAGAAATTTTTTCAAGAATTGAAGACACAACAGAGATGACCGGAATCATTGCCGAAGAATTCTCCGGCCTCACATCAAAGAGTAGCATTGCGGAAGAGCAGCTAAAAGAATTGAAACAGATCGCATTCGCAATAAAAGGCGATGCAGAAAGCCAGGTCGAGTCAAATAAACGCATTGAAGACTCAATGAGTAATATAAAATATGAAACAGAAAAATTCTCAGACGTTTCAGCAAGCCTGGATGAAAAATCAAAAATTCTAGCCAACGAGGCGGAAAAATTCAATCAAATCATTCAGAAATTCGAAATCGATTAATTTTTCTTTTTCCGCGAGAATTTCCTTTCAAACCACATATGCGCATCATAGTTTGTTTTATACAGAACAGGGACTACAACCAGGGTTAGGAAAGTTGAAAAAGCCAATCCCCATCCAAATGCCAGAGCCATAGGAACAAGGAACGGATCGCGCCCCCCAATCCCGTATGCTGTAGGAAGAAGTCCCAGAACCGTAGTGATTGTTGTCAACAAAACTGCTCTAAGCCTCATCTCTCCGGTTTTCATCAACAGGTCAAAAATACTCATATTTGGATTTTCTTTCCTTAACTGATTTGCGAAATCCACAAGCACAATAGAATCATTCACAACCACCCCGGCAAGGCCGATGATCCCCATAAAACTAAGGAAGCTAAAATACTGGTTATGGGTAACAAAAGCGAGGATTACCCCAATGATAGAAAAAGGAATCGAAGCAACAACAATTACCGGTTGAATAAAAGATTTGAATGTGGATGCAAGAATCATGAAAATGATGATAAATCCAACAACAAATGCCCGGCCAAGACTCGCCATGGACTCTTCTGTGTCTTTATTTTCCCCACTAAACCTAGACCGATACCCGACAAAGCGATCCATGATATTTTCTGACATTTTTTTCGCTACCTGATTTACTTTCGCCGAGGTTGTTTCTTTTTCGTTTACATTTGCCGTTACAGTAAGAAGCCTTTTGCCGTCGATGTGATTGATTACGGACAGACCGGGAGATTGGGTATAGGTAATCATTTTGGAAACCGGAATCAGATTCCCCATGATATTGGTCACGTAGATCTTATCCAATGACGAAATGGATTTTCTGTAATTCTCCGGAAACCGGACACGTACTTCCACCTCCTCGTCTGATCTTTTGATTTTTGTAGCCACTGTCCCCTGAAATGCAGTATTCACTGCCAAGGCAATTTGAGCAACCGATACTCCCGTTCTTGCAGCAAGCCCCTCGTCGATTTTCAGCCGAATCTCGTCTTTTCCTTCGATGAAATCGTCTCCGATATCAGTAACTCCGGAAATTTTAGACAAAACTTTTTTATATTCTTCGCCGATTCGTTGCAGCATTTCGTAATTATCGCCTCTAATTTCGATTGCAACGGGTTTCCCGACAGGCGGGCCACCGGAAATTTTCTCCATATCCAAACTCACAAGCTTACCCTTAAGATTGGAATATTCCTTTGGAGCCTCCGAAATAACCATCGGAGAAATTTTTCCGGATTGATTATTTTTTTTCGAATTCTCCTTATCTTTCATTTCCTGCTCTCTTAATGCCTGCAAAGCCTTCTCATTCAAAAGATAATATGTTTTTTCCCGAAGAGAATTCATAATTGCCTCTGCGTCTCTTTTCCTGCCCTCCTCCGGCGTAAGAAAAACCATCACCTGTGCAAAATTCTTTCCTCGTTTTGTGAATGGGTCATTCGGATCTTTTTGAATTATACCGACTCTGGAAACAAAATTCTCCAATTCCTTTTTCGGAAGTTTTGCAATTTCGGTTTCAATCGCCTTCACATATTTTTCCGTTTCTTCAAGTTCAAGCCCTTTCTCCGCGGCAATCTTGATATGGAAAGTTTCGATTGCACCTGGAAACAATTTGAATTTACCGAACGCGACAAGAATGACAATGCTACCGACAAACGCGATATTCAAATACATTAACACTTTGAATTTATGGTGAAGGGACCAGCTTAAAATCGGAAGGTAGATTTTTTTCTTCATCGTTTCAAACCAACCTCCCTCAGCCTTGATTTCACCTGAATGCACTTGATTTTTATTGATATCATACAAGTGCGAGGGAAGAATAAAGAACGCCTCCAAAACGGAGGATGTCAATGAAATAATCACCACAAGCGGAATCGTGTGGATAAATTTACCGAATATTCCTGTCATAAACAACATCGGCCCAAAAGCAGCGATGGTAGTTGTGATGGTAGCCGTTACCGGAGCGATCACTTCTGATGTCCCCTTGATAGCTGCTTCAAGTGGAGGAATTCCCTCTTCTATATATCTGTAAACATTTTCACAAATTACAATTGCATCATCTACAAGAATCCCCACTACTATGATTAGGCCGAACATGGATATCAGATTCAGAGTGATTCCCATGAAATTCATCACAATAAAAGTTGCCCCGATCGCCACTGGAATTCCAAGCGCAGTCATGAGAGAAACTCTCCATCCTAGAAAGAAGAATAGTGATGCGGTGACCAGAAATAGCCCTGATATGCCGTTGGATAAAAGAACGCTCAAACGCCTTTTGATAAAATAAGACAGGTCGTTTACAAAAGAAATCTGTATTTCTTTCGGTGCCCTCGTCTTGAATTTTTCAGCAACTTTTTTTACATCTTCAACAATCTGAATTGCATCGGCTTTTTCTTTTTTCACAACCGTGAGAACGATCGATTTTAAGCCGTTAACTCTTTCCAAATAAATCGCATCGGCAAAGTCCTCTTTTACTTTAGCGACCTCTCCAATTCGGATTGAGCGTCCCGCGTCATTGGATCTTATGTAGACATTTGAAATCTGATCAGTTGTATCAAACTCACCAATTGTCCGAATCAGTTTCTCTTTTCCGTTTCCTGAAATATTTCCACCGGGAAAATTGATGTTCTGATTTTTTAGGGCATTGATGATCTGCTGAGTGGAAATAGAAAAAAGATCGAGGAAGGTCGGATTCACATTCACGCTCATCTCCAAATCCCTCCAGCCTCTTCGGACTATTCTTCCAACCCCTGGGATTTCCAATAACGCATCCTCTAAAAGCTTTGCCTGGGTGCGAAGCTCTTTTTCGGTCATTAAATCCTTGCCGTCAATTGACGCTGCGGAAATATTCACTTCTATAACCGGCTGGCGTGAAGAAGTAATCTCTGTCACAACAGGCTTCTCGGCATCCATTGGCAGATCTTCTGTGCGGTCTACTGCCGATTTAATTTCATCAATTACGTTTTGGGTATTCTGAGCATCCGGGTCCAGAGTCACGATAATCCCGGATCTGTTTTCTATAGATGCGGATCTATATTCTTTGATTCCATCGACGGATTTGATGCTCTCCTCAATCGGATTGGTCACCAATTTTTCAACTTCATTCGGAGACGCCCCCGGGTATACAGTGACAATTGAAACTACATCGAAGTTGATATTTGGAAAGGCTTCCCTATTCATTGTGAGAGCAGTATAGCCGCCGATTAGAATAATCAGAACAGTCAGTAAATTCACAAAAATGCCTTTCGATATAAAATACTCAACAATGCCTCTCATAAATCAATCACCCCTATAATTTTATAAAAAATACCAAAAATAAATGCTGGCCTAGTTACTAAGTAATTCCAACTGTCTCAAAGCCAAGTTCCTTCCCTTCAAATTCGTGTCAACTACCATTAACTAACTATTTAGTTAACAACAGGGTATTTGGGTAACTTTTCAAATTCGGATTTTAATTCTCCAAATGAGTAAACCCTTTTTGCCGGAGGCAGTGAATCTAGAATCAAGGAACCATACGATTTTGTCCGAATTCTAGGGTCCAATATAGAAACTATCCCCGTATCGGTTTTGCTTCTAATTAACCGCCCGAATCCCTGCTTCATCGTCAAAATGGACCAAGGAAGCTGTAGTTCCATAAAAGAGTTCAAATTTCTCTTTTTAAATTCCTCGGTCTTTGCCTCCAATACCGGATCGTTGGGCGGCTGAAATGGAAGTTTGACAATTATCACACTTTTTAATTTATCGCCTTTCACGTCTATTCCCTGCCAAAAAGTGGAAACCCCAAATAAAACACTGTTTGGAGTCGATAGAAAAGATTCCCTCGCCCGGTTCGGCCCAAGCTCCCCTTGCGAAAAAATCGGATATGGACTTTCCTTGACTATAGCCTCATATACGAAATTCATCGATTTGTTGGAAGTGAATAGAACAAAAGCATTTCCCCGTGTAAGATCCAATAAATAGGGAATTAACTTTACTACATCATCGTGAAAAAAATCATTTTCCGTTGAGGGGTCTCTCAAGTTTCTAGCAAGATAAAGAATTGAATTTTTGGAATAATCAAACGGGGAATTCAAGATCTCTTCTTTTATGCTAAGGCCACCCAACTTACTCCTAAAATAACTGAAATCATCTTTACCGTTTTTGAGTGTGGCAGAAGTAAAAATAATGCTCTCCATTTTTTCTGAGAGCTTTTCTTCGAAAATTTTAGAGGATTGCAGCGGCTCTATACAAAGTGCGGGAAAATTTTCGCCGGATGAGAATCCTGAAGGCTCCAGCCAAGCCACCAGGTCGGATTCTTTTTTTTCTCGGATTTTTTTCAATACCTCAACTGAGCCGAGGAGTCTTTCTGAAACCATCTGCAATTCCAGCGATTTTTCCTTTGCTTCTAACTCCTCCGGGTCTTTTCCTGTTTTCGCAAGCTCCCGGTCAAGTCGGACTATAATTTCGCCTAACGCATCTTCCAGCTCTCCATCATCCAACTTTAACTTTCCTTTAATTCTCTGGGAAGTAAATGACATAGGAACTTCCGAATACAATTTATTAAAGTAGCTAACTAAAAGGCGATTTGTCCCTTTTATCTCTTCCTTCAATTCATCTTTTGTTTTTTCGGAAGAGAATTTGGATAATATCCCGCCCTTCTTACCGGTAACATGAATAAAATCAAGATTTCTCTGAATATCCTCATAGGTAAGCCTAGCCCCGAATGATTTACTCAGGATCTCCGGAAAATTATGGGCTTCGTCGATAACCAGATGGGAGAATTCAGGTAAGATTTTAAACTCTCCTGCGATATGACTTGCAAGAAGATGATGATTTATAATGAGAAGATTCGCATTTCTCCATTTCTCCTTCTCCAGAAAATAATAAGATTCGCCAAAATTCGGACACCTCTTTCCGAGACAGTTATCGCTTTCCCTCGTAATCTTTGTCCAAAATTCGGTCGTAACAAACCCCGAATACTCAGTCTTGATTCCGGATTCCGTATTTTTTTCCCATTCATAAAATTTTTTCAAGTGATCGGTCATTTCGATCCCGAAACTCCCTGTTTCAATCACATGGGAGAGTTTTCGTTTGCAGACATAATTATTAGAGCCAAGAGCAATTTCCGCCTTGAAGTCATTTTGTATGATTTTTCTCGCAACGGGAATGTCTTTTTCAATTATCTGGTTCTGGAGGGCCTTGGTTTCAGTTGATATAATGACAGGAGTTGAACTTTCCATGGAAAATACGGCCGCAGGAATGATATATGCGAGACTTTTTCCAACTCCAGTCCCTGCCTCAACGATCAGATTCTGGGATTTGTAAAGAGACTCAAAAACCTTCTCTGCCATTTGGGTTTGCTCTTTTCTGGGTTCAAAATCAGAAAGAACATTTCGAAATCTCTCTTCGGTAAAATAATCTTTTATCGTTCTTTTCATCGGGTAATTAAATCCCTGATTTCCAGTTTTTTTAATGAGAGCATTGAATACAACCAACAAACAATTTTAGTTGATTTGTGGGTATCTGCAATCCGATAATGAAATTGAGACCTTTAAATTTTGATGAAACGAATACTGACAATCAAACGACTTATATTCGCCGTCGCTATTTCGTTTCTTTTTACATCTCCTGAAACCTCTTCAGCCGATAAAATTCCGGAAAGAAAAGAAGTATTGATACTTCTGTCATCCGCCAACAGATTCTACGAAGAGGGTCTAATCGGCCTACGCTCCACACTAAAAGTAGAACCCAAAATTCAATTCGTTGACATTGTGGAATCCCAATACCCTAATATTGAAGATTATTTCAAAGAGGTTCAGAGTTCCAAACCAGATCTAGTGATCGCATTCGGGTTAAAAGCTGCCCAGTTGGCAAAGCAATATCTCCAGAATATTCCAATCATGTTTTCCATGGTAAATTCGCCCAAAACCCTGGATCTATCCAAGGACAGAATTTGTGGAGTTGTAAGCGAAATTGCTGTGAAAGAATATTTTCAGGCTCTCAAAGACATTTCGCCGAATCTGAAAAAAGTTTATTCATTTTACAGCGACCAGACAGGTGAGCAGCAAGCTACGGAAGGAGATTTCAACGATCTGATGTTTAATTTTCTCTACAAGAAAAGGAAATTGAATCCCGATGTCGACTTTAAATCCGTATTGAACGAATTGAAAGGCGAGGTGCAAGCGATTTACATGGTTAACGACCGATTGTACAATCAGAAGAATTTCGAAATCCTATCCCGATTCTGCAAAGAAAACAAGGTCATACTGATTACAAGCTTCCCTTCCATTTTGAAAGCAGGAGCAACCTTTAGCATAAGCCCCGATTATAATAAGATCGGAGTGAGTTCCGGTGAACTTGCGAACAGAATTTTATTCGAGAACCAACAGTGCAAAGAAGGACCTTTTTTATTTTTACAGGAATCGATTTTTTCAGTTAACGAAACCTATGCGAACGAATCCGGAGTAACGATTCCCCCATCCATCGTCGAACGAGCCAGGCTCAGTAGAATTTTTTCAAAAGGGGTTTATCTTTTAAATACTGGAAAAGTGAAATCCGCGAAAAATATTTTCGTAGCTCTCTCCAAAAAAGATCCGGACAACAAACCGATCAAAGAATATATTCAAAAAGCCACAGAGAAATTAACTGGAGACCAAACGAGAAAACTACTATCTCAGGGAAAAGAGCAATACGAAAAAAAGAATTTTGCCTCTGCCGTAGACTATTTCAAAAAAGTATTATCTTTGAATCCTGATTCAGTTGAGGCGCAACATTATCTGGAAGAATCCAGAAAAGCCTCCAGTGATGTCGAATTCAATGAAGCCCTGAATCTTCTGTCCAGAGGAAGGATTTTTGATTGCTATAAAAAACTAAAAGTTTCCGTCGATACCTATCCAAATAATCAGAAGGCCAAAGACAAGATGGCCCAGGTAAGATCCAGCGAATTTCCAAGGATTCCTGAATATCTCCAGAAAGGAAACGAACTGTACAACGCCAGAAAATACAAACAGGCTCTGGAAATTTTCGAACATATAGTTCTGTTATTTCCTGAAAACAAAGAAGCTATGGAATATTCGAGGCTTTCGCGAAAAAAAGAAAAAGCTCTCGCGGATCATCTGAATTGTTCCGAGCAAAGAGATAAAAAATGCCTGTTCCTTTGGAAGAAATAAGATAATGATTTTTTGCAGATTAGATCGAAAGGCATTTCTTGTTTTTATCTCAATTGCCGGGCTCTTTTTCCAAATTGAGAATATGGAAATTTTGTCACAGAAGAAAAAGCAAAATTCCAATATAATTTTATTGTCCCCATTTTCCTCATTCAAATCCCAGGAAAATCAGCAAATTTCAAACAAGGTCTATGACGCGTTGGAAAAGAGGCTGAAAGGCTTCGGTTTTCAAGTGAGAAAATCAACAGGCAAAAATCTGGCAGAAGAATTGCAAGAGGCAAAAGAAGCGAAAGCGCTTTTTTTTGTCGGTGGATATTACAAGAAATTATCCCAAACAGATAATCTAAACTTGTATGGTCAAATATACAATCCGGAAACCGGGTTTTTGATTGACGCGATAAATGTGGAAGAAGACCTAGGATCAGCAGAAGAAGGAATCATCCTGGACAAAGACGAAACAAGGGTTCCGGACGAGCAAAGCATTTCAGATTTTACTACAAAACTTTCCGACAGACTTAGAACCAATACGAAAAGATCAGAAAAAAGAGAGAATATCGATGAATATGTAAAAGGCTCTCAAATCGGACAGACAAAGAATTTTCCAATTCAAAAAGAAAATGTCGAGGGAGACATTGCAGACGTTTTCAAAATCTTCGAAGAAATAGAAGTCGTAACAGCGTCCAAAAAAGCGCAGAAAGTATCAGAAGCTCCCGCAAGTATCGTCGTGATCACGGATAGAGAAATTCAGAAAAAAGGCTACAATACTATTCTGGATATTCTAAGAGACGTTGCGATGATCGACATCAACTCTCCCGGTCAAGGATATCTTCTGGATATCGGAGGCAGAGGAATCAACAGTAATCTGAATATGGGAAAGTATTGGCAGATACTGATAGACGGACACGACATGACCTGGAGACAGTTCTACAGAAATTATTTGTCTCCTGCCTGGCTTTCTGTTGACAATATCAAACGGATCGAAATTGTAAAAGGCCCCAACTCTGCTCTCTGGGGAGCAAACGCAGTACTCGGCGTTATGAACATAATCACCAAGGATAACAAAGATGTCGGCGACGGGCAAATATCCGCACTGGGAGGCTCCAACTCTACGTTAGCCGGAAATGTAACAGGGTCAAAAACATTTGCCGGAACAGGCCAAGTTTACTCAACCGTTTCCTACTATAATGAAAATATCGCGCGAAAAATCAAAGAATGGTCTGACTACAAAGGATCGGATGTTTATGTCAAAGGGAATGAGAGCAAATATGTCAACTCATACACAAAGATCAGATACGGCGATTTCGCGCTCAACGCAATGTTTAGCCAGGATAATAGCAGAAAAGGAATCAGTCAGTACAGCGTCGGAGCCAATCAGACACTTTTTCAAATCAACAAATATTACGCAGACCTGTTGTGGGAAAAAAAAGTTACAAGTAGCTTAGAGCTTCGCTCCTCCATCTACTATGACCAGACTGAATGGGGCAAAGACGCAAGATACGAAGACAATCCGTACAACAATCCAATTACGAACCCGGCAAGTCCCGCGAAGAATAAACTGGGAACCCTAAGATTTATTCAGCCAATGAAAGGCGCAGATAGAATTTCGGGATTTCGTTTCTTGGCAAATTATGACATTTTGAAAAACATGTCGGTGATCGCGGGCGGAAATTACGAGTACCGTTATACGACTCTTTGGTATTTTCCGGAAACCATAGGAACCAATTATTCAGACGTTCCAAAGTTCACAACTTTCCAGCACGGAACCTATGCGCAATGGAGTTATACACCACATAAAATCATCAACATTAACGCCGGAATTAGATACGATTTTGACAGTATTTTTCATTCCAAGAATAGTCCAAGGGCCGGAATGATTCTAAAGCCGATGGACAATCTGGTAATCAAAATGATGTATGGAGAAGCCTATAAAGCACCATCGATTTTCGAATTGTACTACGCTCGGGCAAATTCAACTTTTGGAAATCCGAATCTTCGGCCGGAGTCCAACAGAACATACGAGTCCCAAGTAATTTATACTCCACTAAATTGGCTGGTTACAAAGGCTACGATTTACAGTATTTCCATTAGCGATATCATCTACTATCAAGTCAGGGATAAAAGGGAAAAGTTATATGGGGAAAGCAGCTTCAAAGTAAACGACAGGCCGACCGGTACAGCAGACTACAGGCAGCAGGCAAATTCAACGAATGAATACAAAAGCAAAGGAGGAGAACTTGAATTCGACCTGAAGCCAACTAAAAATCTTACAATTTCCTTTAATGGATCCTATCGGTGGATGGATGAAGTGAAAAGCGACAGCACCTATAAAACCGGCCTCGCGCAGGTATTCATATTAAAGACGAAGCAATACGACGACGACACTATGAGAAAAATATCTACTTTAAACTATGCAGCCAAAACCCAGTACAGTTCCAGCGTTTCCTATACCTTGAAGGAGAATTATACATTTACCCTGATCGGAAGGTATGTTAGCGCAAAGGGAGTTCCATCTACCCTGAACACTGCAAATCTATCCAAAATCGGAACAGCTACATATTTGCCAACAGACACTGCCCCAGGAGAACCCGGTTACTACTACAATAATCCGATTGACACGACAGTAAAGGCGCCACCCTACTATCTTTTGAACTTCGTATTTTATTGGTCTAATGTTGTGGAAAATTTGGATTTTATGCTTCGAATAGATAATATAATGAACAGAGAACATTACGATGCTGGAGCATTAGCGGCAGGCACTGGAACATTTGACGTACTCTACCATCAACCGGGCAGAAGTGCCTACTTCAAAATAAATTTCAAGTCGTTTTAACGGAGTCGATTAGAACTAAATGAGAAAAATCCTAAAAGATATATTCAGTCTGAAGTTAAAATCAAAAATGATTATTTTAACTTCCGGAATTGTGTTACTTAGCATTTTTCCCGTATCTCTTTTGGTCCTATGGCAGAACGAAAGTGTGATCACCGAAAAGACCTTTGAAGTCTGTAAGAATTTGGCTCAAAACATTGCCAATTTTGCCACGGAAGAACTTCTGATCAATGAAACATTTGATTCCACCCAGACTTCAGTTTCCAGATTGAAAGAACTGGATGTAAACGCGCTCACCGATGCTTATGTGCTGAATGTGGAAGGAATATTCATTGCCGACATGAATAAAAAAAGGCTGAATTCAAACGCTTCCGAAGGCCTTCTGAATGAAATCAAAAGTATTTCCAACTTGTCCCTATCCGAATTCAGAAAAGAGGATGGAAGAATCAATTTACGGTTCATCTATCCGATTTTTATGAATTACAATGGAAAAGACATGAAGTTAGGCGCGGCCATATTCGAATTTGATAAAAAATTGGTCTATGCCCCGATAAATAAAATCAGAAATACGATCTTCATGGTTTCAAGCATTGTATTTGTAGCCGCTGTAATCATTGGTATATTTGCGGCCTTGGTATTTACTCGCCCGATTTTAAAACTCTCGGAAGGCTCAAACATAATTGGAAGCGGAAATTTGGATCATAGAATTCAGATTCAGAGTTCGGATGAAATCGGATCGCTTGCAGTTTCTTTCAATCAAATGACGGAAAGGATTCAAGATTTCATGACAAACCTAGAACAAAAGGTGATTGAGAGGACTATAGAACTAAAGCAGGAAAAAGAGAAAAGCGAAAGCCTCCTCTTGAATATTCTTCCGTTTAAAATCAGCGAAGAACTGAAGCAGAATGGCCACGTTGAATCCAGGCTATATCACTCCTCTTCAATTATGTTCACAGACTTCAAAGGGTTCACCAAAGTCGCTGAAATTATGGACCCCAAAGACTTGCTAGCAGAATTGGAAAGATGCTTTATCCAATTTGACGAAATCACGGAAAAACACTCACTGGAAAAGCTGAAAACCATCGGGGACGCCTATATGTGCGCAGGAGGAATTCCAGAGGAAAATAATACCCACCCCATTGACACTTGCATAGCTGGTTTACAAATGCAGAATTATATGGAAGAAAAGAAGAGGGTAAAAATTCTGAATGAAGAGCCTTACTGGGAAATGAGGCTTGGAATCCACACCGGCCAGATCATGGCGGGCGTAATCGGAAGAAAAAAATTCGCTTACGATATATGGGGAGACACTGTCAACACAGCATCCAGAATGGAGTCCTCGGGGGAACCCGGAAAGGTAAATATTTCAGACAGCACCTATGAATTCGTTAAAGACTTTTTTGATTGCGACTATAGAGGAAAAATTGCAGCAAAAAACAAAGCACCAATTGAAATGTATTTCGTCAAAAGAATCAAGAAGGAATTGTCAAAAGACGAAAAGGGGATTGAGCCGAATGAAAAATTCTGGGAGTTGAGAAAACAGGTTTCAGAAAAAGAAATCAGTATTGTCCAAAAACAAATTTCATTCGGGCAGGGTAAAACGAAAAAAAAGAAATCAGATATGCCCGCGGGCTATATTCAGGCAGTCGGCCATGTTGAAACAAAAAAAGAACGAATTCAAATTGAAAAAAAAAAATCGATAGAGCTACATGATAACGCTCAAAAAGAATATTCACTAAAGAACTATTCACAAGCACTGGCTCTATTTCAAGAAATTATCCAAAAAGAAGGAGATTCTCCTGCTATATGGCTAAAAATTGCAAATTGCAATTCGTTTTTAAAACAATATGATGCTGCAATCAGTGCATACTCCAGTTGCCTGTTACTCGATCCAGACAGCTATCAGGCGATGAATAATCTAGGCTTTGTGCATTTCAAACTGCTGGAATATGAAAAAGCCGAACACTTTTGGAACAAGGCTCTCCTAATAAAGCCGAATTTTGAAAGCGCTAAAAAAAACCTAGAAAGGCTACGAAAGTCGCAAAATCAGCCCGTCTAATTCTATAATAGCAAAAGACCAAATTGATCAACGGCAGAAAATGTGGAAGAAATAGCAAAGGAAATCAATTTAGTCAACGAAAAACTTCAACAACTCTCGCTAGCGGTAGAGCAGAGTCCGGTCTCCATTGTAATTACAGACACCAATGGAACTATTCAATATGTAAATAAAAAGTTTATCGAATTGACAGGGTATACTTTTGAAGAGGCAATTGGAAAAAATCCAAGCATTCTTAAATCAGAAGATTCTCCTCCGGAAATGTATTTGGAGATGTGGGAAACACTAACAAAGGGAAAAGAGTGGAATGGAGATTTTCATAATAAGAAAAAACATGGAGATAGCTATTGGGAGCACGCAAAAATTTCTCCGATTGTAAATAGTAATGGAGAAATCACCCATTATCTCGCAATCAAAGAAGATATTACAGAACGCAAAGAAATTGAAGAAAGACTGAAACTTCAATACGAAGTTTCTGATATTTTGTCACTTGCCACAACGCTTGATGAAGCCATCCCGCTTTTACTGAAGTCTCTATTGATTTTCAGCCGGTGGAAAGTATCCGCGCTATGGAAAGTCAATTCATCTGGAGAAGAGCTGGATTGCCTGGAAGTCTATCACTGCCCTGACTTTGAAATCCCGGATTTTGAAATAGAAACAAGGTCGCTGAAATTCAAAAAAGGAGTCGGGCTTCCGGGAAGAGTATGGGAAAATAAAATACCACTATGGATTACCGATGTCTCCAATGATAATAATTTTCCACGAGCAGCTGCTGCATTCAAAGATAATCTTACGAGTGCGATTGCATTCCCAATTCTTTATGATAACGAAGTTTTAGGAATTATCGAATGCTTTCATTCAAAGGAAATTTCCCCAAACGAAAAATTGATCCAGGCTTTTCAGAACTTAAGCCAGCAAATAGGCCAATTTTTTGTCCATCAAGCAGCCAGAATGAAGTTAGTGATTGCAACCGAGGAGGCAAAAACTGCGAATCGGGCAAAATCGGAATTTCTTGCAACCATGAGCCATGAAATCAGAACCCCGCTCAATGGAATCATAGGATTTACCGACCTCTTGATGAAAACTCCTTTGAACGAAACACAAGCAAATTACCTCAGAATAGTAAATCAATCGGGGATAGCGCTTTTGGATTTACTGAATGATATTCTCGATTTTTCCAAAATAGAAGCAGACAAGTTGGAGCTGAATATAGAAAGAGTCGACATTTTTGAATTGGCTCGTCAGGCTACCGACATTATCAAATACAAGGCAAGTGAAAAAAAACTGAATGTCAGTCTGGATATTTCTCCGAATGTGCCCAGATTCATACTCACTGATCCTGTAAGGTTAAGGCAGATACTCATCAATCTATTAGGAAATGCAGTAAAGTTCACAAAAGAAGGCGAGATTGAAATCAAAATTGTTTCAGGCATGAGAGAGCCTTCGTCCGAGAAAGCAATTTTAGAATTCACCATAAGGGATACGGGAATAGGAATTTCAAAAGAGAATCAAAAGAAAATCTTTGAAGCATTTTCCCAAGAAGATTCTTCCATTACCCGGAAATACGGAGGAACTGGCCTTGGCTTGAATATTTCCAATAAGCTATTGGCGCTAATGAATTCTAGGTTGGAACTCGAGAGTGAATACGGCAAAGGCAGCAAATTTTATTTTACTCTCACAGCAACAATCGGAAGGGAAAATGAACAAGAAAAGAATCTCTCGATAGCCGAGTCTTATAAAGGAAATATGGAAATACAGGCCGGCCCGATCCATCGTGCGGGAACCGACAGATCCTGGTTGCTAAATAAAATCAAAGTTCTGATTGTTGATGACGATGAAGTAAATATGATCCTCGCCCATACACTCCTGGAGCAAATGCTTCCCAATGGAATTATCTTGGAGTCGAAAAACGGGCGCGAAGCAGTGCAAATTTTTCAGATGGAAAAACCGGACATTATATTCATGGATGTTCAAATGTACGATATGGACGGGTACACTGCAACGAATGAAATACGAAAAATTGAAGTTGATTCCAGAATTCCGATCATTGCATTAACCGCAGGAACTGTCAAAGAAGAAATCGAAATGTGCTTTGAGGCAGGGATGGACGATTACGCAAGTAAACCAATTACAAAGGCAACCTTTGAATATCTTTTATTCAAGTGGTTGGGAAATCAGAAACCTTAGATCTTATCCTTCCAGTTCGGAAATTATACTGTGACTCATTCTGAGCCTTGAAGTGATTTCTTTGCTCAAATTCTCCAAAAGCTTGATGATAATCTCCGGGTGCTTTTTCTTCAGCTCCAGAAAAGAACTATAAGATAATGAATAGCAAATCAGATGGTCGTTCGCTTCCAGATTTGCAGACCTTGGCTTCTGGTCTATCAGTGCCATTTCCCCAAATACAGTACCCGGACTGAATACGATCAGTCTCTTTTTCTTGTTTCCGTGAAGATTTATCGATACGGTTGCTGTCCCTTCAGTAATGATAAACATTTCATCTCCGGGATCACCCTGTTTAAAAATAACTTCTCCGATATTAAATATTCTTTCTTTTAGATATAGCCTCAAAACGGAAAAATCTTCCTGGGTAAATCCCCGAAAAATATCAGTTTTCTCCAGAGGAATCTCTTTATAATTCAAGTCAAAAAGGTCATAAAGATTCGAATTATCATCTTCTTTTATATCCGAATCCGGACTCATTCGCCGGACAAAATTATAGTTGATTAGGTAGTCTTCCGCATATTCCAGCGCAATATCCGTATCCGGGAAAAAATGTTTCTGCCCGATTGTAGCGATAATCCCAGTATCCTGTAAAAAATGCCAGATCTTCCCGGTTGTGTCCAAGTGGGTAATAAACAAATGTACATCCGATTTCTGTAGACTATTGAATATTTTTTCGAGCACCTTGGCGCCTGTGATGTCGATTTCCTGCACTCTTTTCAAATCCAGAATTACAAACCGGATGCTACTATCGAGACGATCGACCTCATCCGAAAGTTTTTCTGCTGAGCCAAAGTAGAGGTAGCCCTCCAGTTCGAATACTGTAATTTTTTTGCCCTCTTCGTAAAGGATTTCCATGAAACGAGAATCTCTCTGCTTTTTGGAAAATATTTTTCCACCGAAGTATTGCCTTCGAATTCCAGACTGCGAAGTTTTTAGGGCCAATAAAAGAATAGTGAGCGCTAATCCCAGAAAAACCGAAAAAACCATGTCTATGATTACTGCGGTAGCTGTGACAGCAAGAATTACGAATACGTTAGTTGCCGTCTCCATCCAATTGTGAACTTTCTTCAACACGATTTTTTTGATTAAGCGCAAACTCCACCTGTCAAACATCTGAATTGCAATCGCAATCAAAATTCCTGCCAGCACTACTTTGGGAATGAATTTTAGCCCCGATGCCAAAAATAAAATTGCAATTAAAACAAAAATCCCGCTGATCCCCCCGCTAAGCTCGGTTCTTCCCCCCGACCGATAATTCGCAAGGGCTCTCGATGCAGTACCTGCTCCCGATATTCCTCCGAAGCATGCAGATACAAGATTTCCTAGCCCTTGACCGACTAGTTCCTTATTACAATCCGATTTCTGGTGAGTAATATTTTCTACTGCCAGACTGTTTACAAGTGTATCAATAGAAGTCAAAAGTGTGAGGATAATAGTAGCAGGGAGAATTTGCACTACGATTTTCAGCAATTCTAGGCTAGTGAATAGTTTCAGAAATTCCGGAATGTACCTCGGAGTGGGAATACTGATTTCGATTGCGCCCATAACCGGCCCGAGACGATCTCCATACCCAGTATACTGCAACACATAATACAGCAATGTCCCCATTATCAGTCCGACAACAGGGCCAGGCAGAATTTTCGTAACCCTGTTCGGAAAAAGGATAAAATAAACCGTAACCAGCCCGACTAAAAGAGTTAGAATTTGAATGCTCCCAGGATCAGAAAACACGGTCCCAAAAAATTCCTTCCCTTTCACTCCGAAAAATACATTCAACTGATTGGTGATGATGAGTATTGCGGTTCCATTGATAAATCCTGCAATTGTAGGATAGGGAATAAATTTGATCAAATTTCCGATCCTGACCATCCCGAAAAAAATTTGAAGTAATCCGGATATAAATACAGAGAAAAACAAGATCGTAATGATTACGGCATTAGTTGCGGGATTACTCAAATCAGCATTCATACCTACGATGAGCCTGGTCAGTATCGAACTAAGGATGAGAGTAATCGAACCTTTTGGGCCGGAAATCATCGTTGGAGTTCCCCCAAAAAGTGAGGATAAGGTACCGTTAAAAACTACGGATAATAATCCTGCATACGCCCCCAGAGTAATGTAATTTTCCCCCATCGGAGCAAAAGCTAGAACTCCATAAGCCAGTGCGCTGGGAATTGACAGGATTGCCGCTGAAATTCCGCCATAAAAATCGCCTTTCAGGTGATTTCTGTAGTGATTGATTTTCTCTTTAGTAAACAACGTATTTCATTTTTTTAAAGATTCCAATTTTAGCCTATCATAAAATTCGGCATTTCCGCTTGAGATTTCGCACCAAACTTACCATTAATTGGACTTTTTTGCAGAAAAAAGACATAACTAATTGAGAATTTTTGGCAATTTTCATTTATGACGATCTGGAACCTTTCTATGAATTACAAAACAATAAGAACCCTCTTCATTCTAATCCTCATGATTTTTCAGACAACTCTCTGCAAGGAGTCGGCTAAACGGAATTCAAAAGCAAATCTTCTGAAAACGACTGCGGAAGAAAGAAAAAATTTAATCGGCGATATTCGCTATTCATTGCACATGGATTTGACAGACAACGAGAAGCTTTGGGGAAAAACAGAGATCCGATTTCAGTTGACCTCCATAAACGAAATCAGCCTGGATTTCGAAAATGGCGATATTTCAAATTTAGAAATCAATTCCGTGAAAGCATTGAATTCTCCGGCATTTTTTGAAGGCTCGATCAAACTTCCCATAGCAAATCTGAAAATTGGAGACAACACGGTAATCGTAGAATATTCCAAACCCTATTCCAGAAACGGAAGTGGATTGCACAGGTTCCAAGATCCTCAGGACAACTCGATTTATTTTTATACACAGTTTGAAGCTTTTCATGCAAATAAAGTATTCCCTTGTTTTGATCAGCCGGATCTGAAAGCTAATTTCCAGTTAAATCTGAAAACTCCAAAGGATTTCAAGGCAATAAGTTCCACCACTCCAAAAATCTTATCTAATGGAGAACAATTGAATTTTATTTTTCCGGCTTCTAAGAAATTTTCCACGTATTTATTTTCCATTATTGCAGGGCCCTATTCCGAATGGAGTTCCAACTACAAATCCATTCCTCTCAGGTTATTTGCCAGAAAGTCCATGGCGAAATTTGTGAAATCCGATGAATGGTTTCAGATTACCAGACAGGGATTTCAATTTTTTGAGGATTATTTTTCCGTCCCCTACCCGTTTGAAAAATACGATCAAATCATTGTTCCTGAATTCAATGCAGGCGCAATGGAAAACGTCGGGGCTGTTACTTTTTCAGAAAGATTTTTGACTAGGGGAGAGATTACCAGAAATCAAAGAGAAGCCACAGCTAACGTGATCCTCCACGAAATGGCTCACATGTGGTTCGGCAATCTCGTAACCATGCAATGGTGGAACGGGCTTTGGCTGAACGAAAGTTTTGCGACCTACATGGCGAGCCTCGCTCAATTCCAGGCAACAGAATTCACAGAATCCTGGATAACTTTTTTTCAAAAAATGAAAATCTGGGCATACAAAGAGGATCAGTTGACTACAACGCATTCTATCGAAGCAAATGTCGCCGATACCAATGAAGCGTTCACAAATTTCGATGGAATCACATACGGAAAAGGAGCATCCGTTCTAAAACAATTGGCATTTTATGTAGGTGAAAATAATTTCCGCAAAGGAGTAAGAGACTATCTAAAACTCAATAGTTATAAGAACGCAAATCTGAGTGATTTTCTTGCATCCATTGAAAAATCTTTCGGTAAAGAACTCAAAAGTTGGTCTTCCGAATGGTTGGAAAAAAAGGGCCTAAACGAAATTCAGGCAGATTTTACGTGCCTTGAAAGCAGAATATCCGAATTCAAAATACTTCAGGAGAATTCCAAGAATTCTGACGTTCTCAGAAGCCATAAAACCAAAATCCAGCTGATGTATTTCTCTAAGACTGGCTTGCGAATCAACGCCGGCATGGATTCTGAATATGGCGGGTCATCGACAAATCTGGCAAAATTAAAAGGGCAGGAATGCCCGATATTTGTATTCCTGAATTCTGAGGATTTGGACTATGTGAAATTCAGGATTGACCCGATTTCCCTGAATAATCTGGATGTTGTTCTGAAAAATTTAACGGATAAAGAACTACTTACCAAAAGTGTAATCTGGGCAGCCTACTGGGATATGGTTCTGGATGGAAAGATTTCAATCGCCACATACGCGGATTTTGCGCGAAAGCACATGGAATCCGAAAAAAACGAAAGGATTTTAAGATTTGTCCTTCCAACCATCCACTCCGATTCAGGTATTTCCTACTACTCATCCCTATTCTGGGAAGACTACAGAAAGGAAAAGGATGCGTTAGGCGACTTGCGAAGTTATTACAAAAGAAATCTCCTGAATTCCGAAAAAGGATCCGACAGCCAAAAAGTCTGGTTCTACGGCTACCTCAGCGTATCCGATCCGGATTTACCGGAAAACGACTTAATTCAACTCCTGGAAGGACAATGGACTATCGAGGGATTAAAAATCGATCAGGATATGAGATGGAATATTTTGCAAAAACTTTCATCGGGAAACCTTCCTGTTATAAAAGAACTCGTAAGACTCGAAAAGCAAAAAGACAACACCCAGAGAGGAAAAGATTTTGCTCTTTCCTGTGAGGCCTCATACGGCTCTTATGAAACTAAGGAAAAGTTTCTAAGAGCGATTTTAAGACCAAATAATGAATACTCGAATACTACTCTAAGAATCATTGCTAATTCATTGTTTCCCATCAATCAAAAAACATTGCAGTCAAAATTCAGCAGGGAAACCTATTCCGGAATCGGTAAAATTGAAAAATTCAGAGATGAATCGTTTATGGGAAATTATATCAAATCCCTGATTCCTTCGACATGCAACGAAAAAAATCTGAATCGGATCAATGATTATATTACGAACCGAAACATCCACCCATCGACAAAAAAAAACCTTTTGGGCTTGAGAGACAATGAAACCAGCTGTATTGCAATCCAAAAAAAAACAAAATCCCGCTAAAAAATATATTGAATTTTTCCATATATAGATTCAAGATTTGGTCAAAACAGATAAGGAGATTTTACTATGAAAGATTTAATACCTGCATGGGCTAGAGAGCGAGGGGATATATTCAGAAGAGACTTCGATACGGCTTTTGCGAATATCCAGAAAGACCTGGATAGTTTATACGGAAATTTTCTAGGTGGGGTAAGCGGATTAAAGAAAAATTTTGCCGACTCGGAAAAATACCTTAGAAGTTTTGTTCCGTCCGTAGACATCGTAGAAAATGACAAAGAAATTACAGTAAAAGCCGAATTGCCCGGATTAGATGCAAAAAATGTAGAAGTAAGCCACACGGATGATTCTTTAACAATTCAGGGAGAAAAAAAGGAAGAGAAAAAAACCGATAAGGACGAATACCATCTAATCGAAAGCGCGTATGGAAGTTTCAAAAGAGTAATCGGCCTTCCGCAAACTGTCGATATTTCAAAACTGGAGGCTCACTTTCAAAATGGAGTCTTGACAATTAAAGTTCCCAAAAAAGCGGAAGCTCAAAAACCGGCAAAAAAAGTGGACATTAAAACGTCCTGATAAATACTCCTGCCCAGCCCCTTGCTTGCACAGGAGGGCTGGAGCAGAAAACCAAACCCTATTATGCATATTACAAAACCCATTAGGCTTTTTATCCTGCTAAACGGCATATTTTTGACATTTTTGATAATGGCGGAGGTTACCGGAGCAAAACTATTTTCTTCATTCGGATATACCCTTACAATCGGTGTAATTCCATTTCCTATAACATTTCTGGTAACAGATATACTGAATGAATACTACGGAAGGCGTGGCGTGCGTTATACGACATTCCTTGGGATGGCAATGATTCTCCTCGCGTATATGCTCATAGTTATCGATGTGCAAATACCCGCCACAAATGACTCTCCCGTTGATGACGCATCCTTCGAAAAAGTTTTCGCGAATTCAGGGCTCATCATTATCGGTTCCATAACCGCTTATCTGATCGGCCAGCTGATTGATATCAATATTTTCCACTACCTGCGGCTCAAGACAAAAGGGAAATATATCTGGCTTCGTTCAACCGGCTCTACTATTGCTTCCCAGCTTTTGGATTCATTCATTGTAATATTTATAGCATTTGGAGCAAAGCTTCCTTTCGAAAAACTGATTTCAATTGCTTCAAACAACTTTTTTTATAAGATGCTCGTTGCGATTGCAATTACTCCATTGATTTATCTTTGCCACAAGTTGATTGAAAAATATTTGGGAGAAGAGGCTAAATCTATGACTGAAAAAGCCCTACTGGAAAGATTATGAATCCGGAAGAAATCAAATTAACCCTGCTAAAAAAACTTTTGACAGAAAAGAAAATTTCACAGGAGGATTTTGATAAAATATCCTATAGATCCTACCACACGGACAATCTATGCTACGTAGGTGTTCGAATAGGAAACTCGATCGGAGATCAGATCGAAAATGGAATCAAATTGAAAATTCTGGAACTTGTGGCAAATAAATTTTCAATCCCATTCAATTCGATAGACCATGGAGAAATTCACTCCAGATCCATCGACGAAAATGCCGTTATGGAGTTGATAAATGCAATAAGGCTTTTCGAATCTCTGGTGGATGAAAAGAAGTTCATCACGGATCTGGTCAACAAAACGAACAAATCCATAGTGAAAGAATTCAATAAACACTAAAAAGTGTTTTTGCGTTGAGTCAGAATTTTGACAATTTTTCTCTCGACGTTTTTTGAATTTGAATAAAAATTAGCATATTTGGAGGAACAATGAGAAAACTATTACTTGGAATCACTATTGCTGTGATGGCGCTTTCAACCGGTTGTAAAGGAGCAAAGCAGCTTACAGACCTGCAGGGTGGAGTGTTCACTTATATCAAAGGTGACGTTAAATTATTCGACATCATGGGAAAACCAAAACCTGTAAAAGTGGAAGGATTCTTCCTACCTACAGATGAAATTCGCACAGGGAAAGATTCAGTTGCGGATATTCAATTAATGGATGGAGTCATTATTCGGATTAAACAAAACTCAGTCATCACATTAAAAAAGATTTGGGTGGATTCCGGAAGAAAAGAAATGGCGGCAAATATTGAGCTAAACAAAGGTGCGATATTCGCCAAGGTCATATCGAAGTTAACCAAAAATAGCGCTTTCAATGTGAAAACTCCCACTTCTGTCGCCGGGGTAAGAGGAACTGAATTCCTAGTTCAGGAATCGGGTGATAAATCCGAAGTTTTGGTCAATGACGGAACAGTTGCAGTAAATGCCGTAGATGAAGACAAAAATGTAGGCGAAGAAGTTGTCGTTGATCAGGGTCATAAGATTACAACCGACAAAGACAACAATATGAAAAAAGCCGATCTCACCGAAGCAGAAAAGAATGCAATGAAAGAAGACTCTCAAAGCGTACAGTCAATTACTGAAGATGCAAAAGCAAGAATTCAGGATATACTGAAGGACTTTGAAGAAAATAAAGCAAGAATCAAAGAACACCTGGATGCGCAAAAAGAATCTAATCGGGCTGAACTCGAAGGGCAAAAAGACAAAAACAGGCAAGAGCTTGAAGATCAAAAAGCTAGAGACAAGGCTGAGCTGGAATCAGTCAAAGGAAGCACAAAAGAAGAAAAAGATGCTCTGAAATCTAAAGGAAAATCAGAGATGGAAGAAATCAAAAAAGATAAAGGAAGTCTAAAAGACAAACTCGCTCCAAATTAAGCGTGTTCCAAACATTTCGCCCCTGGCTTTTGCATAAAAGCTGGGGGTATTCTATTGTAAAAATAATTCCCCCCATTCGCGAACATTGCCGGCACCCAGAGTCACCAAAATATCGTCTTTTCTCAATAATTTGCCGATGGAGCTCACGTCGTTGGCTTTTTCTCCTGAGAGCAACTGAATCTTTTCAATATCAGAAAAATTCTTCAATATCAATTCTGAAGAAATGCCTTCTATGGGTTTTTCTCCGGCTGAATAGATCGGAAGTAGAAATACAAAATCGCTTTCGCCTAACGTACTAGAAAATTCTTTGAACAACTCCTTTGTCCTAGTGAATCTGTGTGGCTGGAACAAAACGACACACCTGCCATTGCCGTTCTTCATCCGCTTCAATGAATTTATAACTGAAAAAATTTCAGTCGGGTGGTGGCCATAATCGTCATAAACCCGCACACCGGATTTTTCACCAAGAAATTCGAGGCGTCGCTTTACTCCAGCGTATTTTTTTAATATAGAGATAGAGGTGACTATTGGAACTCCAGCAAGTTCTGCGGCTAGGACTGCAGCCAGAGAATTTTTCAGATAGTGATCGCCCTTAAAGGGGAGGCTGATTGAATAATGAATTTTGTTTTTCTGAAAACTGAGAGAATCATCAGAAATAGTGAATTTGATATTGGAAAGATCCTCGGGGCTTTCATCGTCGGAATAAGATACTATTCCATTTCTATCGGTAATGCTCTTGAGGACTTTCTGGATTCCTTTATCCGGTGAGTAAACAACGGACTTTGACTGATTTTTATTTTCAATATACTCGGAAAAACTTTTCAATAGATTATCAAACGATTTGTAATAGTCCAAGTGGTCATTATCGATATTTGTGATAATCTTAATTGCAGGAGAATGATTTAAAAAAGTTCCATCGGACTCGTCGGATTCATATACTCCCCACTCACCCTCACCCCATCTGCCTCCTCTACCTCCGAGGAAAGACACTTCTCCCCCGACCATAACGGCAGGATCCATTCCGCTTTCGACAAGAATCTGGGAGACCATTGCAGTAGTGGAAGTTTTCCCGTGCGAACCGGCAACTGCAATCGATTTTTTCAGTGCGAATATTCTGTGTAGAAGCTCCGACCTGTGAAGAGCCGGAATATTTTTTCGCTTGAATTCGAGGTATATCGGATTTGTATTTCGGTCGATTGCAGTAGAAAAGATTACAGCATCTACCGGTAAAGTATCCAGATTTCTTGCATCAAAGAAGAGCTCTGCTCCTCGAGATCTCAACAGGCGCACAGACGGAGAATCTGGCGACTTGTCGCTACCGTAAACCTCAAGGCCCATATCCAAGAGGATGTGGGCAAGAGAAGACATTCCAGAACCTCCAATTCCGATAAAAAAGGGGGAATTTATACCCAACATCATGATTTCGCTTCGATGAAATAATGGACGGTTTCGTATGACGCATTGACTCTCGAAAGACTCAAGGATTTTTTCGACGCCTCGTTCAGAATTTCCATGTCAGATAGAAACGACAGGAGTAAGCTCACAAGCTCAGCTTCATCCTCATCTCTTCGCGAGATAACAAATGCAGCTCCATTTGTTTCAAAATATCTTGCATTGGCTTCTTGGTGATTGTCTGCCGCAAATGGATAGGGAATCAAAATCATCGGAATTGCAAAAATCGTACATTCAGAAAGCACTCCGGCGCCTGACCGGGCTATTACCAGATTGGCCCATTCATAGTGGCTTTTCATGTCAATGGAATAGGAAATCAGATCAAGATTCTTTGCGCTTTTTTTCTTGGCTTCCTCGTACAAAGATGTTCCTGTAAGCATTCTGAAATTGATTTTTTTTGCAATCTCGTCATTCTCCATTGAGCGAATCACCATATTATTGATTTGCCTTGAACCCTGTGAACCGCCCATTACAAGAACGTTTAGTTTTTCCTTTTTTCTCTCTGAAAATTCCTTGTTCACTTTTACGGAAATATTCGGAATAATTTTTTTCCGAACCGGATTTCCAATCACTTTCCAGTTGCGCTTTAGACCATTTGGCTTTGCTAGGGGAAAACTTAACGCTACCTTGTCCGCAAATCTCCAAAAAAGTTTATTTACCCTCCCTACTACGCAATTCTGCTCGCATAGAAAGATCTTTTTTCTGAACAAAAGAGCATAAATCAAAGATGGGAGGCTTGAATATCCCCCCATTGAGATTACAGCGTCTACTTTGAACTTGCGAAAACTGTAAAAAGTAATTATCAGATTCTTCAGAAATAGAATAGGGAAAATCAAAAAATTCCATTTTGACAACCGAGGAGAATCGTGCCAAATTACCGGACATGGAGGATTTTGCAGATCGGGATTATTCAAATTTCTTTTTACAGAGTGAATCAAAATAAAATCCATCTTGTATTTTTCCTTATGCTCCACTAAAGTTTCAGCTAGAGCGATTCCGGGTGAAATATGCCCGCCGGTTCCACCGGATGCGACAACAATCGAACGGATCATCCGAGGTTCTCTTTTCTTGTGATGTTGGTCAAAATTCCAAGTGAAATCATCATTGTCAAAATAGAAGATCCTCCGTAGCTTATAAATGGCAGGCTAATTCCCGTTATAGGAAAAACACCTGTCACAACAAATAGATTTATTAGAATCTGAACACTGAACATTGTAATGATCCCTGCTCCAAGATAAAATCCGAATAAATCTTTTACTTTCTTTATTAAGTAGAATGCCCGCGTAATTAAAAGTAAAAAAATGGATAATAGAACAAGAAATCCAAAAAATCCGTAGTCCTCGGCAAAGGTTGCCATAACAAAATCCGTATGGCTATAGGTCAGATACCTGTGAGAATAACCGAGAGAAATCGGATTGCCGAAAAATCCCCCATCAGCAAATGCCCGAAATGAAGAGACCAACTGGTGCCCTTCATCGAATCTGTATTTGTAGGGATCGAGCCAAACCTCGATTCTTTTTTTACGGTACCCCACCCTATCTACCAGAATAAACATAAGTGGAATCATTGCAACAAGCGAGATGAATAGATTTTTAAGCGGAAAACCGTCAATAAAAATAAGCGCAATGATAACGAACACAATTGCCATCGTCGTCCCAAAAGCAGGTTCTGCGATAATCAGCACAAGTACAATCCCGATCAAAAGAGCCGGAAATAGATATGTTTTGTAGGTTCTGGTTTGAACTGTTTTTAATTTCACTAAAAAAGCGGAAAGATAAATGACCATCGCAAGTTTTGAGAATTCGGACGGCTGGTATTGAAAAGGGCCGATTCCGATCCAGCGATGAAAATTCCTTCCGTAATAAGCGCTTACCGATTTTCCAACTCCCGGTAAAAAAACCATTATCAACAATAGCGCTGAAAAGACCGCAATATAGATGGAGAATTTTTTCAAAAGAGTATACGGCAATAATGAAAAACCGATATAGACTACAAAAGAAATACAGATCCAGATGGATTGTTTTCTTAGAAAATACATCGAATCATTAAACTCACGCTCTGCCGTAACCGCAGAACTGGAATACATAATGGATATACCGAATAACAATAGAGTAAATATGGAAAATATTAGAATCGGATCTACTGGATCGTCCGATTCTTTCCAGAAGTTTTTTATTTTACTTTTTAAGCTCACGTCACTGAATCTTTAAAGTAGATAAGGAAATTAGTGCCAAGATTATCGCAACGATCCAGAACCGAATGACTATCTTGACTTCCTTGACTCCGTTCAATTCAAAATGGTGATGCAATGGGGCCATTTTAAAAATTCTCTTACCGGATAATTTGAACGAACCAACCTGAAGTATAACACTCAATGCCTCAACCACAAAAACTCCTCCCAAAAGAACAAGAAGAATTTCTTTTTTTAACAATATTGCAACCATCCCCAGAGTTGCGCCTAGAAACAAAGAACCAGTATCCCCCATAAATACTTCTGCAGGGTGTGCATTGAACCAGAGAAACCCGATGAGAGAACCAGTCATGGCAGAAAGGAAAACCGAATATTCATGCGCTCCGGGAAAATACGGAATATTCAAATATTTTGCTGCAAGAGGCGTACCAGATACATAAGAAATGACTCCAAGCGTTGCTGTGGAAATAATAACAGTTCCTGTTGCCAGGCCGTCCAACCCATCAGTCAGATTTACCGCGTGGGAAGCACCGATAATTACCAAAATAGAAAAAGGAATCGCCATGATTCCCAGATCTAAAAGTGGCCCTTTGAGAAATGGAATGAATAAATCTGTCAGAGTAAATACAATGCCACGGGAATCCGACCCGGCGCTTCCGGTTTTCCAAAAGAATATAATGCAAAAGGAAAGAGAAATCAAAATCGATAAAATAAATTTTACTCTGCCCTTCATCCCGCCTTTGATCTTCAATACGGATTTCTGATAGTCATCTGCAAATCCAAGGGATGCAAATAAAAAACTGTAAACCATGAGTAAAATTACATTATCGTTTTTCAGATTTCCCCAAAGCAAAACAGAAATCAGTAAAGTAGAAATGATCATCGTTCCACCCATGGTCGGAGTACCCGATTTCGATTCGTGAGCCTTCGGGCCATCCGATCGGACACTTTCTTTGAATTTTAACTTTTTCAAAAATTCGATGATCCTCTTTCCTAAAAAAAAAGATAGAATCATAGAGGTGAGGCCTGCCATTAAAGCGCGAAAAGTAACATAGCTAAAAATCCGAAAAATCCCCGGATCGTCGGAAAATAATTCAAAAATCCATTGAAACATATACTATATTTTCGGCCAAATCGCTAAAAATCACGAAAAGCTTTTTCGATTTCTTCGCTATCACTGAAATGAAATTTTTCTTTTCCAATTATCTGATAATTTTCATGGCCTTTCCCACAAACCAGAAAAATTCCCCCAGGTTCGAGAATCTCAACGCCTTTCTGAATAGCTTGTTTTCTGTCGGTAATTCTTACAAATTTTGAAAAACCGCTCGAAAATCCGGACACAATGTCATCCATAATCATTTCCGGATTTTCAGTTCTAGGATTATCAGAGGTCACAACTATAAAATCCGAATATTTTTCAGCAACTTGCGCCATTATAGGCCTTTTGGTCTTGTCTCTATCGCCCCCGCAACCGAATAAGATAACTAGTCTCCCAATAGCCAGCTCTCGCGCGCTTTTTATGACATTCTCCAAAGCATCTGGAGTGTGGGCATAGTCCACAATCGCGAGTTTTTCTCCGGTTCTGTCGTAAATTTTCTGAAACCTTCCGGAGACCGGATTCAAAAAAGCCAAATTGTCCACAATTCTGTCCGGATTCAATCCGAGTTTCTCACATGCGATAAACGACATTGCTGAATTTATCGCGTTAAAATTTCCCAAAAGGTTCGTTGATATTTTTTTTATAGATCCATTTTTCGAATTAGAAATCGAATACTCGGTTCTATGCGGATTGATATGAATATCGTTTATCGAGTAGTCCCCGCCATTCCCCAATGAAAAAATCGGATAGGAGTAATTCCTATTTTTGATACCACTTAAAAATTCCTCCCCACCGGGAAAATCCCTGAATACAATGCCGAATCTATTCTTTTGCCGACTTTGCTCCAATAAATCAAAGAGCTTTTGTTTGCTTTGCCTGTAATCTTCCATGCTTACATGAAAGTCCATATGATCCACAGTTAGGTTTGTGAAAATCGCTGAAGATATTTCCGTGCCGTTTAATCGTCCCAATTTCAGGCCGTGGGAACTCGCTTCCATCAGAACATACTCTATCCCGCGTTTTTTCATCTCTGCAAAGATCGAATGAAGAAAGGAAGCATCCGGTGTAGTGTAACCGGTTTCGAGGGTAATATCGGCAAATTTTGTTCTGATTGTCCCAATGAGGCCGCATTTTTTATTTTCTTTCGTCAGAAGATCGAAAAGGATATGAGTAACGGAAGTTTTTCCGTTTGTTCCGGTCACTGCGATGATTTTCAGAGAACGAGATGGATTATTTTTTAGAGCAGAGGCAAAATACCCCACGATACTTTCCGGGTCATTTTCCGATTCAAAAATTATATCGAACTTGCTTACCAGGCCGGAAAACTTAGAACCTTTTCTGATTAGTACTGCTTTTGCTTTTCTGGAATGAGCATCCTCAATAAACTCACTTGTTTTCATGCCGAATGAGTCATTGACGCAAAATATATCCCCTTCTTCGATTTTTCTGGAATCGGTTTGAATATAAGACAAATTTTGACCGATGCTATTTTTCAAAAGCGTTACGCGACACTGATCGAGAAGAAGCTCTTCAGCTTTCAATTTTTATTTCCGTCTTTTTCTTTAATTTTAGATTCTCTCTCCGGAGGAAGAGTGACCGTAACGATTTTATTCCCGGCAGAAATGGGAAGGTAATTGTAAGTCTTTCTGTATAGCCCCTCGATTCTTTCAGCAGAAGTATATTCCGCTATTCCGATTTTGAGGTCGTCATTTTTTTTTACAAATTCTTCTTTTTTAATGGTCATTTTTCTGATTTCCCGGCTAAGCATGGAATAAGAAACATTTTGCCACACATAGAAGAAAAATAACGAAGCAGGCATAGCGACAAAGAAAAATACTTTTGTTATAAATAGAATTGTCTGAATATTATTTTTTAAAAAATCTTTCATAATTCGCTTTTCTTTTGCATCGCTCTCAGTTTTGAAGACCGCGCTGCATGATTCCTGGAAATCTCCTCCTCTGATGGAATTATCGGCTTTTTAGTCAAAATTTCAAAGCCCTCTTTTTTCCAAGCGATCATAGAATGTTTGACTATTCGGTCTTCCAATGAGTGAAAAGAAATCACGCAGAAAATTCCTCCATCGTTCAATAGCTTAGGAAGATTTTCGACAGCCTTCTGAAGATGTTTCAATTCAGAATTTACTTCAATCCGGAGAGCTTGGAAAATCCTGACAGCAGGATGAGATTTTGGCGGCCAGAATTTTCGTGGAATAACGCATTCAACTAGTTTTGCCAGCTCCTTTGTTGTCTGGATAGGGCTTTTCTTCCGAGTTTCCACAATTTTTCGAGCAAGCTTTCTTGCCCAATTTTCCTCGCCAAACTCCTGAAAAATAGACTCCAGTTCCTTTTCACTGTACCTTTTTATAATTTCTCTTGCTGTCAGAGGTTCCGAAGTATCCAACCTCATGTCCAGAAGTTCGTCATTTTTGATCCCGAATCCTCGCTCGGACTCGTTATAATGAGTCATGGAAATTCCAGCATCAATGAGAATTCCATCCACTTTGGAAGGAAAACCTGCTGATGATAAAGTATTTCCATCAATTTCAGAATAATTGCAATGAGCAAATTTGACCCTTTCCGAAAAACCGAAGAGCCTTTTTTTTGCCCGTTCCAACATTTCTTCATCCCGGTCCACTAGAAGTATTTCGGAATTTGGAAAGTGATTCAAAATCGCAAGGGAGTGCCCGCCTTCTCCGGCTGTGCAATCCACAAAAGTTCCCGGCGCTTTTCCCTCACGCCTATCAAACTGAAAAATCACCTCTTCCGGCATGACCGGGATGTGAACTGGAGCGAATTCTAATTGCTCATTCAAATTCTAGCGCACACAAAAATTCGTATTTTAAAAAATTCGGACATTTTCAACAATCCCTGTATAACTTCGAAGATTTCAATAAACTCGAATCTCAACGCTAGAATATTCATTTTGATGGCCTAGAGTCAAGAAATATTTGGCGCTACACTTTTTTTAGATAATTCACGAATTCACTTGCAATATTAAAAAAGTTTTTTTTCTTTTAAGGTGTGGACGATAAATCGAATTTCGGCGAACAAAGAAACAATCTTTTTTCTGTGAATAAACTGAAATATGCAAAAGGCGATAGGCCAAACGTAGATTGTATCCTTTGCGGGGTTAAGGATAACGACCCGAATGTTCCGAATCTAACCATTGCATCTACAGAGCTATCCGTTTTATCTGTAAATTTATTTCCTTACAATCCCGGCCATCTGATCGTATTTCCAAAGCGCCACCTGCTAAAATTCGAAGAATTGCAGGAAGACGAAATCATAGACATCCACAGACTAACAACAAAATCTCTCAGGATTATTTCTGAAAAATGGAAAGCAAAAGGATTTAACCTCGGATACAATCTTGGCCAGAATAGCGGAGGGTCGATTCCTCACATTCACCAACATATAGTTCCACGATTTCCGAATGAAGTCGGTTTTTTGGATGTATTTGCCAATACAAGAGTAGTGATTTATGAACCATATAAAATGGTTGAGGAAATCAAAAAGTTTTGGGGCGAAATTCACTAACTCTATCCTAAATGAAAATTATATTCTTCGACGGGGTCTGCAATCTATGCAATCGCACCGTCAGCTTAATAATCAAACACGACAGAAAAAAAATATTCAAATTCGCTTCCATTCAATCAGGAATTTACATTGAAACATTTCCTACGCAAAATAATAATCTGTCGAATTCAATTGTTTTTCTTGATGAGGATGAAAAATTCGAAAGATCAGATGCATTCTTGAAAATACTCTCTTACCTCTTTCCGAAATTCAATATACTTTTTCGATTATTGTTTTTAATTCCTGAATTTTTAAGGGATGCTGTCTACAATTGGATAGCGAAATATCGATATAAGTTATTTGGAAAGATGGATACTTGCAGAATTCCAGATGAATCGATAACCGATCGATTTTTACAGTGAATTTTTTGGGATTATTTCAACCAGAATGGACACTCTGCAAATCAATTGCAGAGTGTTTTCTGCATCACTTTCTTGTATTATGCTTTTTTCTTTGCCTCGTCGTATGAAATTTCTGTCGGGCCTGTGTAAATTTGCCTTGGCCTTCCGATCTTCAAATCGGGAGATTCAATCATTTCTTTCCACTGCGCAATCCATCCGGGAAGCCTTCCCATTCCAAACATTACTGTAAACATATCTGTTGGAATCCCCAGAGCGCGATAAATGATCCCGCTATAAAAGTCCACATTTGGATAAAGTTTTCTAGCAACAAAGTAATCATCCTTTAGCGCAGCCTCTTCCAGTTCTTTTGCGATATCCAGCAGAGGATCTTTAATTCCCAGCTTTGCGAGAACATTGTCGCAAGCTTTCTTAATAATCTTCGCCCTCGGATCAAAGTTCTTATACACTCTATGGCCGAATCCGCTGAGACGGAAGGTTGAATTCTTATCTTTTGCTTTTTCCACTACAGTTTTTACTGACCACCCGTTTTTACGAATGTCTTCGAGCATTTCCAGAACTTCCTGATTTGCTCCACCGTGTCTTGGCCCCCATAGAGCGCATATACCGGAAGAAATCGCTGCATAAATATTTGCAAGACTAGAACCAACAAGCCTAACCGTAGATGTTGAGCAATTCTGCTCATGGTCTGCGTGCAGAATCAAAAGAAGGTTTAACGCCTTAATGATCTCTGCATCGATTTTGTATTCCTCTGCCGGAACGCTAAACATCATGTTCAGAAAATTTCCGCAATAGTCCAGGGAATTATTCGGGTGAATTGTAGGTTGGCCTATGGATTTTTTATAAGCAAAAGCCGCAATGGTGGGAAATTTTGCCATTAACCTGCGAATCGAAATTTCTCTATCAGCCGGGTTCTCAGGGTCATAAGAATCCTGGTAGTAGGTAGACAAGCTTGCTATCATGCAGGACATAATCGCCATTGGATGCCCGTCTTTTGGAAAACCATTGAATAATCTTTTTAAATCTTCGTGAATCAGCGTGTGCTTGCACAATGAACCATTCCAATCTTTTAATTCACCCGCATTCGGGAGTTTACCGTAAATGAGTAAATAGGCTACCTCAGTGAAAGTGGATTTTTCAGCAAGCTGCTCGATTGGGATTCCTCTGTAACGTAAAATTCCCTGTTCTCCATCCAAAAATGTAATTGCGCTTGTACATGCCCCGGTGTTTAAATAACCGCTATCCAGAGTAACATAACCGGAAAGTGCCCTAAGTTTTGTTATATCAATTGCTTTCTCTTTTTCGCTGCCCTCGATGATGGGAAGTTCATATTCCTTATCGCCGATTTTTAAAATAGCCTTGTCTGCCATATTTTGTCCTTATTACCGTATTTTAGGCTTATTATTATGGATACGCAAGGATGAGGAAAGTATTTTTTTTTGAAAATAAAAAATATTCAAAATAAAAAAGATTGCAAAATACAGTTTTTTAGCTATGCTATAAGTTTAGCCGGATCATACCGAATGACAAGAATTATTTTTCAGAAAATCAATCTGCTTACGAAAGAATTCTCCGGAATTGCCTTAATTTTTCTTTTGATTTCCTGTAGGCCGGCAGACCCGTTCTTTCGATTAAAACCTCTGATGAATATAGAATATACAGGATTCATATCCAGAGACTTTTTTCAGGTCGTAGTCAATGTGGACATGACCACGAAAGAACTTCCCATTAACGGACTTCGGGCATCGTGCAAAAATGAAGCCAACAAAAAAAAAGATCAAGTAACAATAGAATATCTGAAAAAAAATTACATTAGCCGTAAAATCAAAGACAATCCATTTGCGCCCAAAAAAGATCAAGGTGAATCAAAAGACTTCACCACCAATATCCAAATGAAGGACACTGATGAAAGCAAAAAGACCGAAAAAGAAAAGGGAAAGCCATCTCCTGAATTTGGATTGTACAATAAAACCAATTATCAACTTACCAGAGGCGAATTTGCCTGGTTCTTGGACGCAATGTTTTTGTACAGAGAAGACTATTCAAACCCGGAAAAATGTATTTTTGTTTATAGGATAATTGAAGACGGATTATATAAAAAAGTTGAAGCAACAAATATATTAATCGAAGAACAAGAAAAATCGGAGAAAAAAGAAGATCTATGAAAAAATTGATTTTAGTAATTTTGGTTTCGGTTATTTCCTGCACCGCAGGAAAAAAAAATGAGACCACAGAAAAAACAGAAGACCCATCAAATAAAACTGTAAATACGACGGCCAAAGAAACCTTGGAAGAATTCACAAATCCAAAAGAGGGATTTATTACTCAATCGATTTTCCAAGTTGTAGTTTTTTCACTAAATGAATCAGGAGTTCAGGCTAAATCAGAAGCGTTGGATGTTGCCAAAAAGAAATCGGTAAATCTACTCGTTTCTTCGGCGAGGCAACCTTTAAGCAGTCAGGGCAGAAATGAAATTAAATCACTGGTGGAAGAATCCGGAAAAATAACTAAAGAATCCGGACTAGTTGAAGGAAAATACTATTTTATTTATCAGATCGAAAAGCCGGGATTGCAAATTTACATCAAAGACAAGCTAAACTAGTTCGGAATGTAAAGAACGTTAGTTGTGTCTTATGCTAAGAGCAGGTCGACGATCAAAATAATCACTAACAACGGCAAATAAATCAACGAGCCGTAGTAAACTTTTTTCACTCTGGAGTAATCGCCGTCTACAGATTGCAGGCCAGCGTAAGCTTCGCTACTGAACCAAACACCGACAAGAAGGCTTACTATACCGTAAAATAGCCCCGAAATCCGGAAGTAGTAAAGCAAAAAGCTAACTGGAATCATGAAAAGAGAATAGATAAATATCTGCAATTTAACATTTGACTCATCTTTCATTGTGGGAAGGGCTTTGATTCCGGCATTTATGTATTCATTTTTCCGGATAAGTGCAATTGCCAGAAAATGCGGGATCTGCCATAGAAACAAAATAAAAAACAATACCAATCCAGGCTCGCTGACTTTGCCGGTTGCAGAAGTCCATCCTAGAAGTGGAGGAACTGCGCCAGGCACTGCCCCGATGAATAATGCCAATGGGGTTTTATATTTTAGTGGTGTGTAAACCCAGACATAAATCACCAGTGCAATTCCGGCCAACAACGCAGTCAGAGGATTTACAAATGAATACAAAATTACAAGAGAAAGAGCACCCAGAGCGATTCCGAATACCAATGCAACATTTGCGCTCAATCTCTTATCAGGAAGAGGCCTCTTGGAAGTCCTTTCCATCAGCAAATCCGAATCTCTCTCCAAATACATATTCAGAGTGTTGGCAGAAGCCACCACGAGACCCACTCCAATTAAAGAATAAACCAAAACGAAAACCTGAACGCTCATCCCCGAAAGAAAAAATCCCCCCAATGCCATGAGTACGCTCATCAGAGTAATCCTTGGTTTACTCAAAAGAATCATATCTTTTAAAGTAGCCAATTTGAAAAAAGGATTAACCTCTTTTTGACTTTCAGAAATCAATGCCATGTAAACCCATTTAGCTTATTAAATATCACTACTTTACGAAATCCAGCCTTAAATTCAATTTGTTTTGTATCAACGTAGTCCCAATTCTCGTCGGATTTGTCCCCGATCATTATCTGAACAGTATGCAAGCCGTCCTTCTGGGAAATATGTTCCAAGGCGATGCTATTCCCGTCCTTCCAAATCCCCTGCGGAATATAGGATTTGTTAAGGATTTCATTCCCGTCCACCAAAATTTTCATTCTGACATCGGCCCTCTTCCTTTCGCAAGAAGTAGGTTTTCTCATATGCATAGGTAATTTCGCCAGTTCTTCCGGCGTTAGGGTTTTACAGTTCAAACTCGCAACCCCAGGGTGTTTGAAACTTACCACAAGTTCGCTATCCGTGTGTTTGATAGGATTATACAAAAGATCACTCAAAAACCAGATAAGGCCACCCAGGATAACTGAAGCGATCAAGGAAAATAATCCTATTTGAATGACTCCATAACTTTTTTGCGCATTTTGAGCGACCAGAGTCTTTCGAAAATCCTTTGCTTTATTTTTTAGGCCACTAAAACCAAAAATTGATTTCCTGAGAAAAAGAACCCTATTCAAGTCCCTGATCTCTTCTTTTAGATAGGGCTTTCTTCCATCAAATAATCTCTTTTCAGTCCAGATTGTACCTTCTCGGTATGTACAATTTCCATCAGCACAGCCGGCAATAAGCACTCCCGGAATATTTCTGGATAAAAGGCGTTCGATCAAATTTGTATGAACCCATCCGGCGCAAGGCACCTGCATTACCCGATACCCTTCTAAGTCGGATGAAATTCCATTTTCTTTATCGCCCAATTTTATATTGTAGGACTCGGAACAAACAAAAGCGATTAGGTCTTTACTGTTAACATTTTTAAGAATTTCTTCAGACCAATCGTCTAAAATGTCTTTTCCATTTTTTACGGTAAACCAGGGGATACCTACTCCATTTGTGCTACACGATGCATTACAAATCCCGCACCCGACGCATAGATCTGGATTTACTTGCGCCTGAGATTCAAAACTTTTTCCATCAGTTCTCGGCACCATAGTGATTGCACCATAAGGGCAGTCATTATAGCAGGACTTACACGCGTTACATCTTTCGATTGCAACTTCAGATGGAATCACCTTTCCTTTGGAAAGCCACCAAGGAATAGTAAATAGAATAATTCCACCGAAAAACAAAAATCCCCAGATCACCCCCCCGGAAAATCTCTCAGAAATATATAGTGGAGCGAGATACCAGTAATCCATTGTAAAACTTGTAGTAATCAAATTCATCTTTGCCGGAACCTCATTCAAAGCAGGTTTCCAGAGTGACAATAGAATCATGGAAGATACAAGCCAGATGCTTGCGTTTCGATTCGTAAAAAATTTAGATCTATTGAGTCTTGTGATGTGAAGCCATAATGCAAACGCCATCGCAAGTGGAAGAAGCATGTGGAAAAAGAATATCACAAAAAACAAAAGTGTATTGATGTCCGAATCGGTTAGAAATGACCGGGATAATGGATCTGCAAATATGGGAAGAATATCCAGAAGCTTTGCAGTGCTGAGCGCGACTTCTTTCGCCCTGACATCCCAAACAAGCCAGTAGCCAATCCAGCCTATGAACCAGAGAAGGCCGATAGAAAAAAGCCCTGTAACCCATGCAAGCCATCTTGGGCCGGTAAATCTCTTAGAAAAAAACAGGGAAAATCCGTGAAGTGTAGCAAAGAAAATGCAGGCATCAGAACTATATCTGTGGAGAGACCTCATTAGCTGGGCGGTCAAAAAATTCGACTTCATGTTTTCCAGAGAGCCATAAGCCTGGTACACACTCGGAACATACCAGATAAGCAGAATGACTCCGGTAATTGCAGCAATTAAAAAAGATGTATTCGCAATTGCTCCTGCTTGCGCAATCGGGTTGAATGAGGCCGGAACAAATTTGGTTGAAAGATCATTCAATAACTCAAAAAAGAAATGAAAAGGGCGAAAAAGAAATCCCAGCCTTACCTCCGGCAAAGCAGAATTGTTTTGTATATCTTTATAAGTTAGCGATTTATTTGATGATGGGCCGAAATTTTCTAAAGAAGGCTGCCCCTCTTTTAGTTCTTTACTCATTTATGAATTCCTCTCAATTATTTGAATTTTCTGCAACCAATAGCCGTAAAGCCTCTTTCAGCCATTTTTCCTGAAGTTCTCCTAACGTAAACCGATAGGCGATTTTTCCCCGTTTATCGATCACCACAAAAAGATTGGCGTGATCGATTTCTCCCGTGTTTGGATCCCTTCTGCGCTCAAAAGAATATCTATCCAAAATTTTTCCGACAACCGACGGCTCTCCATTCAAGAAATATGCGTTAGGTATGTCCAACCCATGCCCTTTTGCGGTTTTATTCATCGTATCTTTTGTTTCTCTTTCCGGATCCATCGTGATTGCTACTAGTTTGACATGTGATTTCTCTGTTTCAGTCAAAGAATTTAATACCCTTTTCGCTTGAAATAAAATTGTGGGGCAAGACTTGCCGCAAGCAGTATAAAATGAAGTCATCAATATGACTTTTCCTTTGAAATCGGAAAGCTGTACCGTGTGATTCCGATGATCGGTTAATTTGAAGTCATGGGCAGTAATCGCAGTTCTAAGCCCGATTGCCGGGAAGTCATTATTCTCAGGCTTGAAGGACGATACGGCCAGAACTGTAAATCCGTAACCAAAAGAAGCTACGAGTAAAAATGCGGCTAAACCATAAGGGATTAATTTTTTTGGAGTCTTGGCAACAACTTCCTTGAGTTGCGCTTTCCAGAATGTGAAGATTATTGCGCTTAAGAAAAGAGGGTCCAAAAATAGCATGGCAACATAGATTGTTTCCATTTTACCGGTATTCGGGTCATAACCAAAGCACCAGATCTTGAAATCTTTTGCAAAACTTCCGGTGATTTCATTCGTATCCGGAATAAAAAGTATCCCTCCTAACAAAATAGTAAAGAAGAAGAGCAGAAACAACATAAACGATGAAAATTTCCAGCCGGCAAACCAGTCTGAAATAAATTCAATTACTATGTTGTTTTCTAAACCCTTCTTCTCCATTTAAACTACAAAAGCCTTAACGAACGTACCAGACGTCGGCTAACGCTTTCCAGTTTGCAAAATAATATACAACGAAGCTGATAAGGAGGATCATCACAAGAACCATGGTTCCTGGAGTTTTGTGTTCCAGATCGCTTGTATCTTTTTTTGCATCAGCAAGAGGAGTTACATCTCCCCAGCTTTCCATCGGTTTTCCTGCATTTGATTTTCCGAAAAACACAGCCGCAACAGTCAAGAGAACAAATATGAGTAGTCCTGTAAAAGCGATAACCCCACCGACTCCCAACAGTCCAAGCCAAATGTGAGCGCCCGGATCAACACCTGCATTCAACTGCGCTCCAGAGAATTCAACGTCCCAGTGCCTTCTTGGAACCCCGTAAGATCCTGCAAACTGCATTCCCATAAGCATGGTTACAATTCCGATTGCGAATATGTAGGGTTGAATTCTTGCGACTCCTTTCAGATAATATTCCTTTTGAAATATTAAAGGAACTACATAATAAGCAAGCCCCATAAACGCAAGGGTCGTTCCACCTACAACTGTTGCATGGAAGTGTCCTGGAATTCTAAGAGTATTGTGAGCAATGATATTGATCTGCTGAGTTCCAAGCGTAACGCCTGTGATACCACCGATAAATCCGAAAATCACAAGCGACATGAAAATCGCGCTAAATCCCGGATTTCTCCAAGGAGCATTCAATAGCCATCCAAAGAGCCCTTTATCGTAACCCTTTTTTCTCATCGCAACTTCCAGAGAAGCAGGAACTGTAAATCCATGAATCATGGAAGCAAGTACCGCAAGGTACATAGCGTAAGAAGTATTCCAGATTTTCCATCCAGCGCCAACGCCCGGATCGACCAATAAATGGTGAGCAGATGCAAGGTTAATAAAAACAATGTACAGAACAAAAGCTCCTCTACAAACCGCCTGGTTCAGAGGTTTTGCCCCTGCCACAAGTGTCATCATGAAATACCATACGGCAACCATTGCTGTAACATTGATCTGCTGCGATGTGTGACCAAGGCCCCACCATACGAGTCTGTACCACTGAGCATCGACAGAGGGAATCAAACCCACCGACCACAGAAATGCAGGAATTAAAGCTGTTGCTCCATGAAGAATAGCAACAACTGCAATAATTGCCGCAGAAATTGCACCAAATACTACTAACGGAACAGAGCCTTCATAGGTTTTGTCTCTTTTTGCAATATATAATGTAGCAAAAAAGTTAAACACACCGATGAGAGCGCCGACAGCAAACAAAATGATTCCAAGGTAGAACAGAGGATGAGCGCGAAGAGGAACGTAAGAAGTCATCAGAACATCTCCGTATCCCCCAAGAATCATAACGTCTACCAATAGGGAGCCGACAAGCATTAGTCCAAACGCAACCCAGGCAACCGCACCTGAAAACAATTTTGAATTCAGTAGAGTCGTACAGGTAAAATAGAGAATCGCTATTTCCATGAAAATGATCCAGAAGATCAGCATATTCAAGCCGTGGAAAGTCAGAATTCTATAATACCATTCTGCCGGAAGAAGGTGAACTGTCGGCCAACGCGTGAGCGCTAAAAGAAGAGCCGCAATCCCGCCCAAAAGAAGAAATACTACCGCCATAACCGCGTTCAACTTGATGAAAAGTTGGGCAGTTAATGATACCGGCAGTCCAGTTGTGTCACAACTACGGACGTCGCCGCCAAAGTTGCCTTTTAAAAAACCTGCTATAGTTGTCATACCTTCACTCCACTATGATTTTACCGGTCATCGTATGATGTCCGATCCCGCAAAACTCGTTGCATATGATCTGGTAATCTCCCTTTCTCGTAGGAGTTAGAGTCAATACGTGATCATAACCCGGAACAATTTGAAAGTTCATGTTCACAGGCAATAAAGAGAATCCATGCTGAAAATCCAAAGAAGAAATATGCACTCTATATGTCTGCCCTTCTTTCAATTTCAGGATAGGAAACCATTTCCAGCCAGCGCCCTGAAGATATGCATCTCCACCAGGAGCAGGTTGAACAATAGGAACACCTTTCTCTTCTCCAACTTTGCCTGCTTCGACAAACTTGGAAACCTTGTCTGCAAACTCAGCTCCGGTGATTCTATACGCCTCACCCGTACTGTTTTGCTTTCCCTTGAAATGCCAATACGGCATCATGATACTCATGACAACGCACCAGACGATTGCAAGTCCGATCCAAACCCTCTCAGCCCCTTCCGGAGCCTTGAACCAATCTTTTGTTGGTACAAATATACTCATTTTTTAGCTCCTTTTATGGTAAAATCGCCTTCGGAAGATTGAGAAGCTCGATTGTTCCCCATACCGTATACGAAATGGTAGGGACTAGAACACCAAGCGCCAGCAACAACCAGGGATTATCCATGATTTTCTGTAAAATGCTTTTGTTTTCCATAATTCTCTCCTATTTTGAAACCGAATACTCTTCCTGAAATTTCAGGTTTGAAATTTCAGATACACTTCTATCCTTGTTATAGGATCTGAAAATTTGTATGATCGCTTTTCCTGAAAAATATAAAAATATTAATCCACCCAAAATAGCGACAAATCCCCCGATCCCCATAAGGCTCATACCGATATGGTCGGACAAAGTTTTTACTTTCTGCTCACTGCCGTACAACTTTCTTCCCATACCGTTGAGTCCTGCAATTGCAAATCCTGCTGCAAAAACTGCCTGGCCTATCCCAAAAATAAAAGGCTGAACTCCAACCAATTTCGAATAACGCATGGAATCTTTCAACCCCAGCGATTCAAAAACAACAAATGTAAATGCCATAAAAGAGACGGTTACCGCCCCAATAGATGCATGATAATGAGCGGGAACCATAGTGTTCGGCCCTTCAATCAGAGCCCCAAACGTAAAACCGAGAATCGTAAGAAATGCGCTGGATAGAAATCCGTTGAACCTTACATCAAAAAAAGAAAAACTTGTTACACTCTCTTTTTTGATTTTTAGCATGGACAAAACCACCGAGCCAAGAACGATCAAAACAAAAGGGAAAACACCAAAACGCATAAGGCTGGTGAAAAAATTTCTGTAATCAGCCGCAGTTGTCGGTTTAGACAAAACAAATGGAAGCGCAACAACTACAGGGACTAGAAATAGCAAAAGAATATATCGAATCCAATTTCCGGAAATAACCGGCTGTTTCAGCACGGAAGACAAAAGAAAAAACCATACGGCTATTTTTGCGGCCTCCGATGAAAACTGGAGGACGTGCCCCCCGCCCCAGACCAGAATTTCGTAATAACTATCCGATTTCAAGTCTCTTGTCGTATTCAATACAGAGACAACCATGATCTCTATCGCTACGATAAAAAAAACAACGGAAACCCGAACGGCAACCTGCGAAAGAGAAGAAGTCTTGTCGCTTTCTTTGGCAGGAATAAGTCTCCGATCAAAAAAAGTGAAAAATATCCCCGTGAAAAAAAGAGCGAGGCCAATCAGATAAAAAGGGTGGTCAATAACCGGAATGTAATTCGATAGAATCGGATATGCGTTAGGCACTCCCGCAGAAAAAACCATAAAACAAACACCGGCAAGCGAAACAAAAAAAGAAATATTTTTTCTGAAAGCTGAACCGTTTCTGTCCTGAAGAAATACATAGAACAATAAAGCGATAAACGAATACACCCAAACTGAGAGGGCCAGATTTACATGAACAACGAGGCATCTTTTGAAAAAAAGCGGGTCAGTAATCAAGGGAGCAAAAACCGGAATTCTCGCAATGACCAGAAGGAGTGATAATAATCCGGCAAGAATCAAACTCCCGACAGAAAGCGTCAGCCAGCGCAAAGCATGAGACTTCTCATCTTTCAAATCACGGATCACAAAAGACAAAGTACGCCCCCTCATAGCCAATCAGAAAAAATATTCCATAATTTTGAACTTTAGTAATTGATTTATGTCAATCTTTTTTCTCAATTCAAATTATTTGTATGAGAAATATCACCTTTCCGGAGGAGGCTTTTATTTAGAACAATTCTAATAGTTGCTTCGAACAAACCCTTTATGAATAATCTTCGTCATAGATTGCCTCTGCCTTCAAGATTGGCACAGCCGGAAACCAGGAAGTAGATTTTATTCTTCCTCTTTTATGGTAAAATTTCCGGCAAATTTGATCTTGATAGAGTATCTTAATCTAAGCTCGACAGATTCGGTAATTAGAATTTTTTCTCACAGTTCTTTCTTTTAGGATTCAACTCTACATGCAGCGTTTACTGCATCCCCAATCACAGTGTCTTATTCTATGTGAATCTGGGAAAAAATAATGACTGAAAAGTTTAAATAAGTTCATTGGAAAAAATGGTAAACACTCTCAAGCACTCTCAAAGAATTGTCGTCACTATAGTTTTTGCTTTTCTATCAGCAAGATTGATTTTACTGGTTCACCAATATTCAGTAAACATTCTATTTTGGGATCAATGGGATTTTTTTATTCCACTTTTTAACGAAGAAAATCTCTGGAAAGTCTTCAGATACCTTCACTCTCCGCATAGACAGGGATTTGGTTTTGTAATCGATAAATTTATTTTGGACTGGTCGAATTGGGACACTAGAGTGGAGTCTTTTTTTCTAGTAGGAGTCATGATCTTTGCCGCCCTTTTAGCTATTTTAATAAAATACAAAATTTCGAGAAAGATAACATTTGCAGACATTATTATCCCTTTAATTTTTCTAAACGCTAGCGCATTTTCCACTTACGCTCAGGTCCCGAATCCTTCCCATGAAGTATTCCCCGTTTTGATCGTTTTAATTTTCTGTATTTGTTTTTTTATAAAAAATCCGTATTTGAAGCATACTATCATTGCAAATATCAATTTTCTGGTTTATTCAAACTACAGCTATGGAGCAAGAATTGAACTCTCTCATTTTAAATATTACTTTCAGGGTAAAAAGCTTTGGAAAGAATGCTATCTGAAAAAGGAAGACATTGCCTTATGTACAAAAGAAACTGGATTTCAAATCCATCCTCGAAGCGAAAACCTTGATTTCAAACAAAAACTAGACTATTTGAAACGAAAAAAATTGAATTTGTACAAGGATAGGATAGATTCCAGAGGCAAATAAAGCTTTACATTTTTTGATTCTACCGATAATCAGATAGTGATGCATTTTCTTCTCGACCCTTGGTTTGTATTTCCCTTCGGAATTTTCATAATTTTAGTCAGTTTTGCAATCCTTTATTTTCTAAAAGGATACAAACTGGAAGCCTCATTTACGACAGCCCCTATAAATTCTACAAATGAATCTTCCATTTACGAAAAAATGTATGGTGAGAAAACTCAAAAATCTGAAAACAGCCTGCCGGTTTCCGGGTCGGAAAAGAAATCCAGATATAATGAAGAATACTTACCTGAAGAAGAATATCCTGAGGCTGGAGAAAAAAGCCAGATTGATCTCTCAGGCGAATCCTACAAAAAAGCAGTGCTGATACAAAAAGAAGGCCCAAATCCCGGCAGGCAATACGTGATTCACCTATACGAAACGGCTATCGGTAAATCCGAAACGAATGATCTCGTTCTTTGGGACACAACCCTAAGCCCACATCACGCGAAAATCAAAACGATTCGAGAAAGATATGTTCTATTCGATATGGTTTCAGAAAAGGGTATTTATTTAAACGGCAAAAAACTTCTCAAGCCGAAAATCCTTTCAGATTTTGACGAGATCAGAATGGGGAAGACTACACTGATCTTCAGAGGAAAATAATGGAATTTGATAGGTCATTCTTAGAAGAAATTTCCTCAGAGAGCTATGTCAGAAAGGGAGTGATTGTAAAATATTTCGAAGGAAAAGGTCATGGCCTTATCACCGAAATAAAAATTCCTAAAGGAGAAATCGTAAGCATTTCGGGGGGAATTGTAGTATCAAAAGAGTTCTATGAAACCATCGCGAAGAGAAACGGATACGATGACTATGCCTACTTTATCGAAGACAATTTTTTAATCATGCCCCTTAATCCCAAAAATCCGAGCGCAGACTGGCGGATGAACCACTGTTGCGATGCGAACTGCGGAATAGTCGGCCAAACGGTTTTTGTTGCAATGAGAGACATCGAAGAGGGAGAAGAACTTACCTTCGATTATTGCATGAGCGAATCTGATCCGGAATATGAATTTTCCCTGAACTGCAACAAGTCTGTTTGCAGAAAAAAATTTAGCGGAAACGACTGGAAAAAGCCGGAACTCCAAAAAAAATACAAGGGGTTCTTCTCTTCCTATATAGAAAAAAAGATAAACTAATAGCATGTCCTAAAGTGTATAAAAATACAAAAAACCAGATCATCTGCGCATCTTACTGAATTTTTTTTAGAAAAATCTCTCCCAACTGAAAGTAATTTTACTTTATGCTTTGGGAGTTACTACAGGATTACAGAAATTTACAATGCGCTAATTGAAGCGAACATTCCGGAAGCCTCGGCGCGAAAAGCAACAATAGAAATTGAGAAAAAAATAATTAACACATCGGGAAAACTAAAAGAAAATTTAGTAATGAAACATATCATACCGATAGAGAAGGAAAATATCGGCATCCGGGCAGAAATGAAATATCTCTGCGAGAAAATGGATCGAGGATTCGCTTAGACCAGTAGAATATTCCAGATGATGAACGAAAAGATGTAACGTGGATTCAGTGAAACCGATAAAAGAATACTCTTGATGATCGAGCAAATGAACAAACGGTTTGCTTACATGGAAAGATTGCAACTCTCCATGCTTGGCTGCCTGATTGCCCTATTAGTGAAATTTTTGTTCTTCACCGGATAGGAATTGGATACTCGCCCTTTAGGATGAATAAAGCTACTGCTCTACTCTTATCGCTTTGTTTAAACTTTTTTCTCCACCTTCAAAATTCCACCTGAATCCACATGTGCAGTATCCATAATCCTTGTTATTCGGATCCTGTGATAAGGGAGCGCATGAAGCATTCTGAATCCCTTTCACGTCTCCCTTGCATTCGGAAATAACCGTCTTGTCTGTAATTGTAAAATTACATCTGTATTCTTCAGAATTATTTTTTCCGAGAAGATAGACGCTACCGGTTTCAGTTTTATTTGCAGAGGCTAGATAGTTCAAAAAAACTCCCTGCATCAGAATGAATCCCGCCTGAGACTTTGCAATCTGCACACAAGTAGACATGATTTTAGGAAAATTTTTTTCTTCGATTGCGGAGTCCGATCCCTTTGCTTTTACCTGAAACAATAGCTGGTCTTTTACCGGCTCTGATTTTGGATCTACTTTTTTGTCCTTGTCCGAATCCTGTGACACTTCCCATTTTCCAAATGTATTTTCATAAGCTTTCTTAGATGGAGAAGAATCGGATGCGCAGGAAAATAACAGCACAACAGAAGCAACAGCAAGAATTTTGTAAATCGTATTCATGACTTAAAGTATATTTTCAACTCAAAATTCCAACAAGCTATTTTTTTTCCTGTTATAAAAGAATCAGTCGATTTCTAAAAAAATTGCAGTTGATTTTACGATCATTCCAGTTTAAGTTTACCAATTGAATCGATTTGGTTCAAACAAAGGAACTCTATCTGAATGAAAATCACCAATGTACCGATTTTATTTGCATTCACTATTTCTGCCATTGCAACTTCCTGCTGTTACCCTAAGGCAACCCTGAAAAGCGAAAAAGCAACAAATGGTGAAATTGCTTTAAGGATTGATTACCCATCACCCAAAATGTCCTCTTATGATTTTGCGCTTAAAGAAAACAAATGGGCAATCCTCTTCAATATTAACGACTCTACTTCCATATCATTTCCTCCTCCGGGTTCGATCCTCGATAACAGGTGGTTTTATTATCTAGGATTATTTGACCAAGACTTGAATCCAATATGGAAAAATCCCATTCTATTTGATGAGCACAAAACGACTCAGCAAAATTATTCAGGGCAAGCCTCCGGGATTTTCCCGACAAACCGAGGGCTTCTGGTAGTGTATTGTATTGGAAACTCTTTTTTCTACTCTGAATTTGATCTGAATGGAAATAAACTCGGTGGCAAAATTAAATTCTATGAAGGCAAAATAAATACAACGGATGCAAATAGAATTCTCTCCATTGATTATCACGACGAAAACATCTACCTTTTTCTGGTTGAAGAGCCGGAAAATCTTTACTCAGAAAACTGGAATCTCCAACTGATCCGCCACAACCCCGTGACAAACAAAACGGAATTCCGGAAAAATTTTATTCAGATTGAAAGCGGCTGGTATTATTCAAAATCGCTGAGCGTGAATTTTTCGGAAAAATCCATGCAGCTAATTTGGGCAGACGGGGTAAAAGAAAAATATGGCGAGAGTTTCTACAAACTATCCTCTACCATAATTTTCGCAGACTGCAATTACATGGAAAAGCAATGCACAGATTTTCGGAGAATCTTAAAAACGAAAAATTATGAGGATACCAACGTTCGATTTTTCCTAAACGGAAAAGTAAATTCAGTTGTTGTGCAAGAGAAAACTAATTTTTTTGTTTGGAAAATCGATGAGAACGGGAAACCCGAAAAATCATTCCTGATTGCAGATGAAAAAATGGATAGCCTATATTCCAATGCATTCAAAAATCCAAAAGGTTTTCCTTACAAAGTAATCATTGGTACAGGTAAATAGTGAAAACTAGTGAAATCTTCGTTCAGAACAAAAAGTCTTTGTCGAACAAAACTTCACTTTTGTCTTTTTCTGCATTCAGGAGCTTTTCGATATCTCCACGCAAGCGAGAAGTCATTTTTTCGACAGCTTTCTTTTTGTCCTTTTTGTAATCCTCCAAATATTCGCTCAACCAGAAGGGTGTCGCATAACTTACGTAAGCTGCATTTGGCCTTGGATTTGTCCTGCCGAATAGTTCATTTTCAAAACGGTAAATCCATTCATAAATTCTTTCTGCTGTCGGGAATTCGGTTAGATAATCCACTTTGATCGCAATGAAATCATAAGCCCTCTGACAGGCAAGCCTTGCCCATCTAGCAGCGTCGATCGTCGGAAGCTCATGATTCGGATCTGGAAGCCCCACATTTGTCATCTCGATAGTGGTTAAAATTTTTCTCAGCTTGTCAATTGCGTGGTCTTTTTCGTCCCACTTCCGAATATCGATTTTTTCGGCAATATCATTCAGCATCACATGACGCAAATGCCCAACCCTGTAATCAAAAGACTCTTTTTCTTTCGGCAGAATTCCGTATTCTTTCTCAGCTCTTTCCACCAGCCGTTTGCCGACTGACAATAGCCTGTGAGTAATATCTTTTCCGGTCTTGGAAATCCCCAAACTATTTTCCATGGCTTCAATCGATCGGTCAACATCCTTTCGGACGGCCTCTTTAGAACCTCTCATTCTGTATTTCACATAGGATGGTAAAACTACAATATCGGCATTTGGATCAGTTTTTCTGGCGTCCTCCAATCCCCAAAAACCCAACTGAGAAACTCCCGGTTGGAAGGGAAGCAGATTGTCATTTTCTGCCCCTGTAGGTTCGCCTTCCGGAAATAGAACCAGCTTTCCCGAAGAGCTAGCCAGAATGGACCTGGCAGTTTTTAGAGATTCCCTGTCTGCAGTTCCGGCAAGCACAGAAAAAGCCCCTATTCCCTGGATAAAATCCCCTACGATCCCCATACCCCAGTCAAAAACTTCGCGCGCCGCCATATAAAAAAAACGGGTATTCATAAGATTGGCCACATGGTAGGCAACCGGGGGTTCTTTTGTTGTCGGATGGTTGGATGCGTAGATTAGCCTCTCGTTTTTCAAAGAACGCAACATTTTGATATCTTCTGCCTTCACTACAACGTCATCCAGATTGTGAATAGTCTTAAAAAGAACGGGAAGGGTTAAATCCGTAAACCAAAGAGTCGGAAAGTTTTGTTTCGGCGGAATAAATGATTCAATTGACATAAACTTAAATCTAAAAATTTCATCTAGTAGATCAAGCAGTTTTCCAAATAAGGGGAAAAAATGGCACTTATAGAAGAGTTTGAGAAACAGGGAAGTTTTTTGTTCAGGTGGCGGTCTTACATACCTGCCGCGATTTTAATCCTTTCGGCATTTTATATTCCGAGGTATAAATACTTGAATTTTCATTACGAAGATCATCTGATCTGGGTCGGTTTGTGCTTTGTGGTAAGCATATTTGGCCTAATCATCCGGGCTATCGTCATCGGATATGCGCCTGCGAGGACCTCCGGGAGAAATACAAAAGAGCAGATCGCAGATGTAGTGAACCAGACCGGTATATATTCCACAATCCGCCACCCTTTGTATGTAGGAAATTTTTTCATGTTTTTCGGGCTTGTTCTTTTTTTCCGCGAGTTTTCATTTGCTTTGATTTTTATTCTTTTCTACTGGTTTTATTACGAAAGAATCATGTTTACGGAAGAGCAATTTCTCCGCGGAAAATTCGGAGAGGACTACCTGAAATGGGCAAATGTAACTCCGGCTATTATTCCCTGTTTCAAAAACTTCAAAAAACCGGACATGTCCTTTTCGTTAAGAAACGTAATCAAGCGCGAATATCCGGGATTTTTCGGAATCGTGTTTTTCTTTACGTTATACGACATCCTCGTGATGTTCTTTAACGAACCCGGATTTTCCATCGATGGATTTTGGACCCAGATCAAACCGGTTCAGATGTATTTTTTCGGGACAGGAGCCGCGATTTATATTATTATCCGGATACTAGTAAAAGCCACGAAATTACTGGACGTAGAGGGGAGATAGAAACTAATTATTTTGCAAATCGACAAAATCATAATCATCACAAGACTCACCCGGCTGGAAGAAAATATAAAACGCTTCAACACCAGGGATCAGGCAAAATTCTATGTCGAAAAAAGGGGACAGTCTTTTGATGATTACCAGCTGGAATATGACAATTACCACAAAGCAAAGGACGTTGTAATAAAGTCCATCCCCTCTTCTATCCGGTTTCAAATCGTAGAAAGAAATTTCTTGCCGAATTTTGTTTTCGGCCCGAAAGACCTGGTTATCACACTTGGCCAGGACGGGCTTGTAGTAAATGTTGCGAAATATCTGAACTCTCAAAATATCCTGGCAGTCAATCCCGATCCCGAAAGATTCGACGGGGTGCTACTTCCTTTCAAAGAAACTGACGTCCCAGATACAATTTCGAGAATAGAAAAAGACAATTTCGAAACAAAAAAAATTACAATGGCGAGAGTGGATCTCATCGACGGTCAGTTTCTTTACGCTTGCAATGATTTTTTCATCGGGGCAAATTCCCACATCAGCGCAAGGTACAGCCTCCACTACAAAAAGAAATCAGAACGTCAGTCGTCATGCGGAATTCTTGTAGCAACTCCCGTCGGCAGCACGGGCTGGCTGAGTTCTGTTTACAATATGGCAAACGGAATCAATAAATTTCAGAATATCAAAAGCGCAAACAAAAACAAAAGACAACCCAATTGGGAAGACAGAAAACTGACGTTTGTAGTAAGGGAACCTTTCATCAGCAAATGGAGTGGTGCAGATCTTGTAACCGGAGAAATTTCCGAAAAGGATGAGCTAATCGTGGAGAGCCTGATGCCGGAAAAAGGAGTAATATTTTCCGACGGAATGGAATCAGATTTCCTCGAGTTCAACTCCGGCTCTACTGCAAAAGTTCGCATTGCCGAAAAAGTTGCGGCTCTTGTAGTGTAAGGAATCTATTCGGGTATTTTTTTTAGCCTGTGCCGAATGTAAAAAAACAAAAATCCGCCCAATAATACCGGAATCATTGTAAGCAAAATAGTAATAAAAAAATACGCATCCAGAGCTTTTTTACTTACCGGCCCAACGCAAACACTACATGAAAAAATAAATTCGGTCATCTCAATAGATATAGAGCAGAAAATATAGAAACGGCCACAAGAACACCACAAAAAACCAGTAAATCCCTACGGCATGAACGGAGATTCTGGAATTTGAAGCGGTTGGATTTTTTGTGAACCGATAAAATGAAAATACAAGAGCAATTACTCCTATCATAACATGAAACCCGTGGGCTCCAACAATCGTATAAAAAAAACCGGCAAACAAGCTGGACGTTGTGGTCATTCCGAAACCGATTAAACGAACCCACTCAAAACCTTGAACAAAAAGGAAGATTGCGCCTAGAGCGATTGTTAGGACTAATAATTTTTTTACTCTACTAGAATCATTGGATCTGAACACATAGAACAAGGTAATAGAACTCGATAACAGTACGATTGTATTTACAAAAGTAACCTCAATCGGCAACCTCGGCTGATTTACCGGAGGCCAGGGAATCATTGCCCCTGCCTTACCTACAACATAGGCGCTGATTAAGGCTGAAAAAAACATCACTTCCGTAAATAAATAGATAATCATTCCAAGGTATGCGCTAGGAATGATTTCTTTCTCGTTTTGAAATTCGTAATTGTTCGAATTCATACTAGAATGGTTTTTTTACAACCTGTAAAGGAACGATCACAGTGTCCGGATAGACTCCTAAAAAGAAAAAAATCCCCATACAAACCCCACCCGCAAAAATCATAGCCACAACGTAGGGTTCGTATTTCAAGTGCATAAAGTTTGCAATCACAAGATAGGCCTTGATAATCGCAGTCAGAAAAATCATGTAGACTGCAACGGTATGATTGGGTATCCAATCAGCCACTAAGCTAATCAATAGAAAGCCTACGAGAACTGCATAGATTAGAAAATAATTCGGATGCCCATGGTATTCAATTTCTTCAGTTGAATGATTCTCTCTCATACATTATCTCCTTATTTTGCGATATAGAGCATTGGAAAAATAAATATCCAGATAATATCTACCATGTGCCAGTAAAGCCCGACAAGCTCTACTCTGTGGAGATTTTTCCCTTTTTTTACCTGAAACATAACAATGGAAATAATGGTCATTCCAACAATCACATGGGTAGCGTGAAGCCCAGTCATTGTATAATAAAAGGTCCAGAATAGAGAACCGATTCCCTTTCCTTCCGCAACTAATTTTGGGGAAGTCAAAGTAAGCCCTAGAGAAATTTCGTGCGTATATTCAATGGCTTTTACTCCAAGGAATATAAAACCGCAAATCACCGTAATCAGCATCAGATAAAACGCTTTGTTAAATTCTTTTTTTGCTGCATAGGCATGGGCAAGAACGATGGTGTAACTACTCGATAGTAAAACAAATGTGTTCAATGCTCCGAGTGGAGTAGATGTGTGAGCCGTCTGTTCTGCCCATTCAGGATACCGAAATCGAAGCAGCACATAGGTTGCAATCAGCCCGCCAAAAATTGCGATTTCCCCGGCTATCAAAATCCAAAGAGCCAGACGGCCCTTTGGCACTATCGATACGTCATGTGACATTGCGTTTGTAGTAGTCATAAATCCTCTCTAATTTTTTTCGTTTTGCGGCCAGAAATCAGAACTTCTACCGGGAACGCTATATTCGTAAGGCCCGCGATATACCTGGATATCCGATGTAAAATTTCCATGAGGTGGAGGGGAATCCGCAACCCATTCTAAAGTATTTGACTTCCAGGGGTTTTTTCCCGCATCTTCTCCTTTGAATAGACTGGAAATAAAATTATAAATAAATACAATTTGGGATAGAATCAAACCAACGGTGGCAATGGTTGCAATGACTCGATAAATCTCGTTTGACTTTAGGGATTCAAATACAGAATAATTAAAAATCCTTCTATGCTCCCCCATCATTCCCGCAAAAAACAAAGGCATAAAAATCGTATTAAAGAAAATTGCGGTAAGCCAAAAATGCAGATGGCCTAGCTTTTCATTCATTTTTCTTCCGGTAATTTTCGGATACCAGTAGTAGGTGCCGGCAAGTCCACCGAAAAATACGATCGGAATCAGAGTATAGTGAAAATGAGCGATCACAAAATAGGTATCGTGAGCATAAATATCGAATGCGCTCGAACCCAGATAAATTCCGGTTACTCCACCTACTAGAAATTCAGCTAGCATCCCGATTGCGAACATGTTTGCCACTTTGAATTCGATTGAGCCTCTGAAAAATGTTGCAATGTAGGAAAATACGATTACTGCAAAAGGAATAGAAATGATGATCGTTGTAATACTGAAAAAAGTAGCCATTCTCGGATCGATACCTGCAATGAATTGGTGGTGTGCCCAAACGATTACGCTTAAAAAACCCGAAGATATGGAAGCAATCACAATCGTCTTATATCCGAAAAGAGGCTTTCTGGAAAAGTTAGTAATAATCTCACCAACAATCCCAAGGCTCGGCCAGAGCAGTACATAAACTTCCGGATGTCCAAAAAACCAGAAAAAATGCTGGAATAGAATCGGATCCCCACCTCTGGCAGGGTCATAAAAACCAGTCCCAATGGTTCTGTCGAATAGCAGCATAATCGCACCTGCAATTAATGGCCCGACAGAAAGCATAAAAATCAATGAAGCTAAATTTAGCATCCAAATCATAATCGGCATATCCAGAAAATTCATTCCTTTGGCTTTCTTGTTGACCGTCGTAACAATGAAATTGATTCCCCCCATTAGCATGGAAACAAACTCTAAAGCAACTGCGAGAACCCAGAGAGTTCCACCCGAATAAATCGGAGGAAGATTTTTCGGATATCCATCGGCTGAAAGTGGGGGATAAGCGGTCCAGCCTCCACCGAACGCTCCTCCCGGAACAAAAAAAGAAGCAAGAAGGATGACTGTGCTAACAAAAAATACCCAAAAGGAAAGCATATTCAATTTTGGGAAAACCATATCGTCTGTTCCGAGCATCAGAGGAATTAGAATATTTCCAGCCGCGCTTAAAAGAAGAGGCATTGCAACCCAAAATATCATAATCGTCCCGTGCATGGTAACCATAGAGTTGTAACCCATCGGTGTTAATTTTCCGTACAAAGGAATACTTTGGCCGGGATAGGCAAGCTGCATCCTAAACACATAGGCGAGAAACCCACCGGCAAAAGCCATAAATAGCCCGGTCAGAAAATACTGCTTACCTATCATCTTGTGGTCGGTGGAAAATATATATTTGCTAATAAAACTTTCTTCGTGATGAACAGTGGACATTACTTACCCTCCTTGTTTTTCAGCTTAGTTTCCATCTGTGTTCCGGTTAACGAAGCAGGTTTTTGATCTACAATCCCATACAATTCATTTGTAAATTTTCTATAGTCTTCCAAAGAATCTACGACCAGAGAGCCTTTCATCATCGAATGATTTATCCCGCAAATTTCCGCGCATAGGATTTCGTATTTCCCTGTCTTAGTCGCTTCGAACCAGCCCTTTATGGTTCTTCCCGGAACTGCATCCTGCTTCAATCTAAGCTCCTTCACCCAGAAACTGTGGACTACATCTCTGGCGGTCAGATCGAACACTACTTTTTTGCCAATGGGAACATGCAACTCAAACGCATCTTTATCATCCTCAGTGTTCAGCTTTCCATCCGGGCCGGGATATGTATAGGACCAGCTCCACTGGAAAGCGTTAATTCTGACAACCTCTTCCGAGACAGGTATGAATGTTTTAATATGATTCCAAACCCCTGTATTCAATACATCTATATACAAATCGCTCAAAACCACTAAGAATACAAAAAAAGCCAAAATCCTGGCTTCTTTCCAAGAATTTCCTGTAATATATTCTGCTTTTTTACCGTTTTTCCGCCGGTACAAAATCAAAAAGGCCAAAAGTGTTCCAAACGCAGCCAAAAACCAGATAACGGCAAAATATGTAATCGTTTTCGTTAGTGAATCGATTTGAGCGCCGTAAGAGCTGATATTTTCGGGTAGTAAGTTCATTGATTTACAACCTCGCTATAAATTCGAAAGTCAAAGGGTGTCTTGCCGACCATTGACTTAGCACAATCTAAAGATTCCCTAAAATCTAGGCAACTGATTTTTAGAATTATTTCAAAATTTATATAGAAATAAATATATCAAAACTCCCGTAAAAGAAACATAAAGCCAGATAGGGAGAGCCCATTTTACGATTTTTTTATGCCTCTCAATTTTGTTTCGAAGGGCAAAAAATACTGCGGTAAATACAAGGGGGGCCATTGGCACAGCAAGGAAAATATGGGAAATAAGAATAGTTAAATAAAGAGGCCTTAGAGGATTGTCTTTGGGAAATTTCTTCTCAACTGGAATACTGAAGTGGTAGGTCAAGTAAGAAATCATGAATAGGATTGATGCAATCAGTGCAAGTCCCATAAAAATTTTATGAAGAGCTATCTTGCTATTCTTGACCGAAAAGAAAGCAATGACTATGCATACCGTTGCAAATGAATTCAAAAGAGCGTTCAGAAACGGTAGGTCGGTGATTTGAATATTCATCTTGTTACCCGTTAATATATTTTTTATTTTTAAAAATTTTGTACAGTCTGGAAAATATGATTGCCCCACTGATAATCATGAAGAGGGGCATTACAATATTGAAAATCCTGTCCACATTCAATTTGTAATCTCCGGTCATTTGCTCGTATCTGGAAAAATACAATTTCATTTTGTCCAAATGGGATTTCATAATATTCTGATCAATTTCAGCTAACGTATAATACACTGTCTTTGGCTCGAATACGGTTCCGCCTATCTTTCGAAAAAATCGCCCTTCTTTCGTGTAAACATAGGCTCCTACAGGATGAACCCACTGGTTTTCTTTTTCACTCCAGTAAAATGAAAACCGGAGAGAATCCGTAATAGCTTGTATGTTTTCCCTGGTTCCAGTCAAGAATCGAAAATCCGCTTTTTTACCGGATTTTTCGAACTCCTGAATATAGGCATTTTTTTTCTTCAGTGCAAGCTCTGGAGTTTCTTTATGGTCAAAGGACAAAACTGCCATTTCAAATTCTTTGCCTGGAGTGAGATCCAGTTCCTTCACTGATTTAAAAAAAGAATTCAACTGGGTGTTGCAGATACTCGGGCATTTGTAATAGATCAGAAAAAACACTACAGGCTTTCCGGTTAAAAATAAATCGTCTAGGCCGACAGACTTTTCACCATCCTGAAATTTCAAATCAGCAATATTAACCGGCTCAAGCAAGGTTCTTTTTTGAATATCATGCGCCATTGCATCTGAAACCGAAATCCAAATTAAAAATTGAACAATCCATATTTTCCATTTCATAAAACCCGAATTTCGGATCTCGCTTACTACCGCTTCGACTTGAAATCGGATGTGAAGCCCGCCGACCAGCCTTTGAGCGCTACGGCTGGGTTTTGCCCCAACCCATCTAATTAATGTTTCCAATCTTTTCAATACCCTAAATTAAAGAATCCCTTAGATTTTTCTTCGAAATCTAAGAGCGTGTCCAAAAACCAACTTTTGAAATTGTTTTAGGACATGCTCTAAATAATACCAACTTACTTTTATTCTATTTATGGTAAATCTATTTCCAGAATCAGTGGCGCATGATCGGAAATAACCAGGCTCTGGTCTATTCTGGAGGATTTCAGATTTTTCTCCAGGTTTTTTGTTATGAAAAAATAATCGATTCTCCAACCCTTATTATTGGCTCTCGCCTGAAACCTGTAAGTCCACCAGGAGTATTCATCCTTGGCACCCGGATGGAGGTGACGAAAAGTATCCAGAAGGCCATTCGACAGAAAAGCCGTAAGCCACTCTCTCTCTTCCGGCAAAAACCCGCTGTTTTTGGAGTTCCCCTTTGGATTGTGTATGTCGATCTCCTCATGAGCGATATTTACGTCTCCACAAATAATCAATTTTCCGAATTTCTTTTTCCATTCGATAAACTTTTTCTCATAATAGCCCAGAAATTCCATCTTGATCTTCTGCCTGTCCTCGCCTGACGTCCCGGATGGGAAATACGTATTGATAAAGGTGAAATCTCCAAATTCTAAAATTATATTCCTTCCTTCGCTATCAAACAGTTTATGCCCAAGTCCGAATGTTGTATTTTTGGGTTGGAGTTTAGAAAAGACAGCCGTTCCGCTATAACCTTTTTTTTCCGCGCTGAATACGAATGGAAAATAGCCAAGGCCTTTCCAGAAATCCATTTCGATTTCTTTTTCAGTTGCTTTAATTTCCTGAAATGCAACAATATCCGCATTTTCTTTTTCAATAAATGCTTTCAGGCCTTTCGAAGATGCAGCCCGGATTCCATTACAATTCAAACATATAAATTTCATTTTGTATCTCCATAAAAAAAAACCTGCGGATTTCTAGGCTTCCCTATTCTTTGACTCTCTTGCGCATATTCCAGATTCGATTTCCATACTCGTCCAGAAAGGAAATATAATCGCTATTTTCCGATTCCAGCCTGAAAAAAGAGGAAAGATATTCCTTTTCGATTTTGTCCGAAAGAAAAGTTACCGTTCCGGGATCAACCGGACATTTTTCGCTTCTCTCGGAAAAAACTATCCGAAATCCATCACCAGAAACAACCTCGGAATGTTTTGGAGTAAGGGCAATGATTGTCAGGCCGAATATTTTCGAGTACAACTGCGCTGATTTTTCACAATCTCTCGAATATAAATTCACCGAATAGATAGTAAATGGATTTTTCAAATGATCGAATTCAAATATTGATTGAATGGCTTCATAATCTTAAATGACTTCGCGCAAATCTCTGGGAAATTTGTAGAAGTCACTTCTGAATCTTTTAATTTCTGGATAACTGTATAATTCTTAAAACATAGAAGATCTATGTCGGGATGGTCTTTAGAAAAACCTTTCGGAGCTGTTTTCAATTTTTCATCATCATAGATTTCAACGAATGCTTCTTTGAATTTTTTTTCATTTAGTATTTTTTTCAGAGGCCTGGAATCTTTTGCAATTTCTTTACGGATTTTTAATAAAGCGTCATTCGGAGGCATATAGATCCCTCCACCAAGCATGGACATCCCGGGCTCAATGTGGACATAGTACCCTGCCCTTGCTTCATTCTTTCCCCCACCTTTGATAAATGCCCCGAAATTCGTTTTGTAAGGGCTTTTGTCTTTGGAAAAACGAACATCTCTATAGATTCTGAAAACACAATTTTTGGCAGAAACCCCCTTGACCGACTTATCAAATTCTTCGACCTTGGAAATCATCATGTCCGTAAAAAGCCTAAAATCCTCAATCGCTCCCTCGTAGTCCTTTTTGTGGGCTAAAAACCAGGTTTTATCGTTATTCGACTTCAACTCGTTTAGAAATTTTAGAATCTGTTTCATTTCCTCTTCCTTTTGTAACTATTGCAATCTTATACAGCCCTATCAAACTGTAATGCTTTTTGTTGCAAAGAGAATTTTTTGCATTCCCGCGACGTATCGCAAAAATCCAAGATAAAACAATTTCTTTGTTGAATACTTTTGACATTTTTTTCATGAATTCATTATGGCGCATTTCGAGGATAAAAAGAACTCTTTTATTAACCTTCCGGTCAACCTGGTGTTAACAGGAGAAGGAATTTCCCTTTTTGCAAAAAATCCAGGTGCTATTAAAAAATTCAAAAACCGGGAAGGAAGTATCCGTCAGGGGATGCAATCCGAAAGTTATAATTCGGTGTCCGTCCAAAAACTGATCATGAATTCTTTCGTGGAAGAAATTTTCATTAGCCTCCCAGATTTCTTGAGAAAAAGAAAAGAAATCATCGATACGAATAATCTTGTGATGTATGGAATCTTGTATAAAAAGCTGAGTCCATCCCTCGCCTCAATGCTTTTTGAATCTCACGTGCTAAAGGACTACAACAGGAAAAATCCAAAAGCTTTGATCACCAGCCTAAATCATGTGGACAGAAATAAGCTGGATGCTTTGAGAACTGCAAAAAAGCAATTCTTTGAAATGATGGAAATCGAAATCAACAGCGAGGTCGTTCAACGGATTATTTCTGCACCCGAAATCGAGGAAGAAGACAGGCTAACCAGTATGAGAAGTCTGGAGAAATTCATGAACTACATAGACAAGAGAATCTGGTATCTGTACTTCGTAATCTACCAGACCTCCCTACGAGATGAAATCAGAAAGCATTTCGCTGACATGATCGCCCTCTATCTGGACAGAACCAAGCTGGCAACTCACCTGAGTAATCTACTTATGGAATTTATCCAGAACGCCGAAAAAGCCCATTTGGAAAGAATCATAGTAAGTCAGAATATGGCTCAAAAATCCGAGATCGATAAATACCTGAAAGATCCTGAAAACAGAAAATGGGTTATCGATGAAGCAAAGAGAAAAAATCAGATGCTGGAATTGTCTTGGAACATGAATTCAGAAAGATCCAGTTTGGGTAATACTTACAAGGTTCAAATTGCAATTTCCAATTTCGGGCTGATAGACGAAAAAACCAGAGCCTCCCTTGCAAACAAAATGAAAAGCGACACTTCTGAAATTTCGGTGGCGAGTTTTTATCAAGACAGCGGAGATGCAGACAAACTCGGAGCAGGACTTGGCTTATTGTATATCTCCTACCTGGAAGACATTTGCAAAAAAGAAGGAATCAAATTTTTTTGCAATATATTCCCTGAGCCTTCTAAGGAAAAAACAACCGTAAAAATCGAAATAACGCTGTAGCTGGCAGTCCCCTGATATTGCTTGACAACTGGCAACGAGAGAGTCCATAATTTCCAATTATTGAAATCCGTTGAAAAAAAGATTTTCAAAATTCAAAAAAGCGTTTAGCCAACGGGTCGAATTTACTAGGAAAAGTTTTTATTGAGAAAATTAAGCCGAAAGTCCCGTCAGACTTTCCAAACAAAAAACCCCGCTCCAAACTGAATTGAAGCGAGGGATTCCAAGGAATGTTTAGAACGTGTCTTAGAGCTAGTTTTCGGACATGCTCTTAGTATAATTTGTTGAGTTTGTCCTGAATTAAATAAACTGCCGCAGGAGCAAAAAATATCCCCAAAATTAAAAAAATCGTTCCTTCATCTGTAGCCTGTAGGCCTTTCTTGTCGTATAAACGTTTGATTCTTTCGCCTTGCTTATACAACCAGATAATCCCGTAAATTCCGCAAGTCACAATACTCAAAATCACATCCATACCTGGATTGATGGACTCATCGTTCAAATTTGCCTTTTGTTCTTCTGAAGTCTTGTACATCCAGATATAGTAATATATACCGCAAGTTACAAGCATAAGCAATAGTGTAATCAGTGGATCTCTTTTTTCTCCAACCATTTTCTACCTTCTTTTAAGATTAAGATTGGGTAATTATATCCGAGGCATTTTTTTTGGCAAACTTTTTTTCTGAATTAGAGAACACCATCGGGAGCCTGTAGGAAGGCGATCAGAATTTATTGTCTTCGATTTCTTGCATTATCCACAGAAGAATAGAAACAATAGTTTCGGGCTGTCTAAACTTATTGAAATAATGGTCATTCCCCCAAAGTGGCAAAATATCCGTGTTTGGAACGATTGAGTCTTCGATCAGGGTTAATCCATCATTTGGGCCCTGCGAAGCAAGCTCATGAAAATTCGGGAAAGCTCTCAAGGAAATATGTTTTTTTAATGGGATTCCTATTAAATTGAGAATATAAACGTGTTTAGGATTTTCTATTTCACCATACAATGGGGAGCCTTCTTCTTTACGTATATCATAAATTCCCTGAAAATTCAACCCTTTGATTGACATTCCTATTTTCATAAACATTCGATTTAGAAACGATTTTGTCTTTCTAGTAACTAAATCTGTTCCCTTTAGCAAACCAGCAACATTAATCCAGGATTTGACCTTCTGAAAATATTCTTCTTTTCCACAGAGCTTAAACGCTATCTTAATATCGCTCCCACCTTTGCTAGTGCTATATAGAATAATCTTTTCCTTTCCTCTATAATCTTTTATGTAATCGCAAATCATTTTTCCATTTTCATATACCGAAGAATCCTGGCCAATTGGAATATTCTCGTGTTTCAAGTTCACAGTTCGCAAAATTCTTTTTACGGGTTCTCCATCTGCCCCAACTATCGGATTGTCTTTGTAAAACATCCCTGGCACAATTACCAACATATAATCCGATTTGCTAAAATCCGGCTTTCGTTGAAGCACTTCTGATTCGGTTTTATTCAGAAACTCTATTAATTTTGAAGTTCTTGAAGCTTGAACAAAATAATAAAAGAACATAGCTGAAGAATAATCTACGTCTTGGTTCTGGAAGAAAATAGATTTTATTTTTTCTGTATTCAGCTCCTCTTTTTTGTATTTCGTTTGAATATCATGAAATAAGAATAAGTCATCCTTGCAGAAAATTCTTAACCCAAACGATTCTTCTTTGCATAGTATATTCTGATTAATATTTTTGAATTCTATTCTTCTTGGCGTGTAACAGGCAGTTAGGATGTTCGTGATTGAAAGGATAATAAAAAAAAAGATGATAGGAAATTTCTTTCTACCATCTTTTCTCATACTCGTGATAATTTTTATCTTTTTGCCGGAGCCGGTGCGCTTTCTTTTAATACAACCACTTCACCCATTGCATAAGAACCCCAAACAGCTAAAGGCCCTAACCAAGGAATGAAGACTGGGACTTCCGAAGCTCCGTAACTAACATGAATAATTGCGTTACCACCTAGCTTTTTTGCTTCCACAACTAATTTTTCATTCAAAATTTTTGTTGCATCATCAAAAGTCTCTTGATGAATACTTCTTAACCCTTCCCCAATTCCACGCGCTCCAACCTGAAAGGAATTCACACCAAAAGTTGCTGATCCTAAACCACCGTCTGTAACAGTAATAAACCCCAAACTTTTGTAATTATCTCCAAAGCTTCCAACGGTAATTGGTATCGATGAATTGTACTTTGCAACAGCTATTGATGCACAATTCATCAGGATAGTTGCAACACCCAAACTAATAAACATCGTAATTTTTTTCATCTTTTTTCTCCTTTATTCATTACCTCTACTCGTTATTCAATTAGTCAACAATGTTTTTCAAAAAAAAAAAAAAAACAAATCAGAATATAACAAACACCCACAATATTTAATAAAAAAGGTCAAGTGCTAGCAATTGCCTGGATTATGGAAAATTCGTTACGCCAAGCATCATATAAAATACCTAGTTAGATACAACTCACGAGTAGGATTACCCGTTTAAAATTATCTTATTTTCGATTTTAGGTAAAAGTTGAGATATAATCGGACATTCTGATAAAATAAAAAGAAGATGACAAAAACTAAAGTTTTTTCAAGTACTGTCCCGTAAAAGATTTTGCCACTTTGGATATTTCTTTGGGAGTTCCTAGAGCAATGACCTCCCCTCCCCCGTCACCACCCTCCGGCCCCATATCAATAATGTAATCGGCATTTTTTATTATATCCAGATTGTGTTCGATTACAATCATCGAATTGCCTTTGTCCACCAGAGTTTGTAGCACGCTCAGTAATTTCTTTACATCATCAAAGTGAAGGCCGGTTGTAGGCTCATCCAAAATGTACAAAGTCTTGCCCGTTGGCCGTTTCGAGAGTTCTGTGGACAATTTAATTCTCTGCGCCTCTCCACCCGAAAATGTAGTCGCAGCCTGGCCGAGCTTTATGTAATCCAGACCGACTTCTTTCAATGTTTCGAGTTTTCTCTTCACAGCCGGAATGTTCTGGAAAAAGCCTAACGCATCTTCGACGGTCATTTCTAGAACTTCAAAAATATTTTTGCCTTTGAACTTCACCTCCAGAGTTTCCTTACTGTAACGTTTTCCGTTACATACTTCGCACGTAACGTACACATCTGGCAAAAAGTGCATTTCGATTTTAATAATCCCGTCCCCTTCACATGCCTCGCATCTGCCTCCACTTACATTGAAGCTAAACCTGCCAGGGCCATAGCCTCTGACTTTGGCTTCCTCGAGATTTGCGAAAAGCTCTCTGATCGGAGTGAAAAGCCCGGTATAAGTTGCAGGATTGGATCTGGGAGTTCTCCCGATCGGTGACTGGTCGATATTGATCACCTTGTCCAAATTTTCGATTCCCTTGATCGCCTTGTGTTTACCCGCAACAGTCCTGGTTTTCATAATCCGGTGAGCAAGGTATTTGTAGAGAATCTCATTAATGAGGGTTGATTTTCCTGAACCGGAAACTCCGGTTACCACGACAAAAAGCCCAAGAGGGATATCTACATTGATATTTTTTAAATTATTTTCGGATGCCCCAACGATTTGAAGAAATTTGGAGTTACCAACTCGAGGCTTTTCCCGAACTGGAATTTTCATATCGCCACTCAGATATTTTCCTGTTACGGAATTTTTATTTTTTTTGATTTCTTCAGGCGATCCTTTTGCCACAATCTGGCCACCATGAATTCCTGCACCCGGCCCCATATCCAGTATAAAATCTGATTCCTCCATTGTCTCCTGATCGTGCTCGACAACGATTACAGTATTGCCCAAATCCCTAAGCTCTTTCAGGGTGTTCAATAGCTTCGTGTTGTCCCTCTGGTGAAGTCCGATTGAAGGCTCATCCAGAATGTACAAAACTCCCATAAGCTTTGAACCGATTTGGGTTGCCAGCCGTATCCTTTGGGCTTCGCCACCGGACAATGTGCCAGCGCTCCTCTCCAAAGTGAGATATCCCACTCCCACATCCCGCAAAAAAGTGAGTCTTTGACTGATTTCTTTTAGGATTGGTTTGGCGATAATTTCTTCAGCTCCCTTAACGCCTAACGTCTTTATGAATTCTAGAGCCCTTTCAACGGAAAACGAAACGAATTTATCAATCGGTGTTTCTTGAATCGTGACTGCAAGACTGGATGGCCCAAGCCTTTTTCCTTTGCAAGCCGGACACGGGTGATTTGTCATATAACTTTCCATCCACTGTCTCATCGAATCTGATTTTGTTTCCTTATATCTCCTCTGAAGATTCGGAATTACTCCTTCGAACTCTCTGGAATATTCAAATCTCGAGTCTTCTTTCCTAAAATCATAATCGATTTTTACGGAAGAATCTCCATACAAAACGATCTTCTGTATTTTCTGAGGAAGCTTTTCCCAGGGTGTATTGTAATCGAACTTTAGAGTTTTTGCAAGTGCGTGTATCGTCGCAACATACCAATACCCTCCACTTTTTCCCCACACTTCAAAACAACCATCCATCAAAGAAAGCGAGGGATCATTGACGATAAGCTCTTCGTCAAATTCCAGAAGCATTCCAAGACCGTCACACTTCGAACAGGCTCCTTCCGGAGAATTGAATGAAAACAATCTGGGGGAAAGTTCCGGAATGGAAACATTATCGCAGTTCGGACAAGAAAGTTTCTGGCTGAACAAATGATCTTTCCCTCCAACATCCACAATGAGTAGCCCGGAAGATTGTTTCAGCGCAGTTTCTACCGAATCCGAAAGCCTGGATGCCAAACCCTCTTTGATGACCAGACGATCCACGACTATTTCAATCGAAGACTTAATATTCTTTTTCAGTTTAAATTCTTCATCTAGAGAACGAATCTCCCCATTTACCCTAACCCGATTAAAACCGTCTTTTCTGGCTTTTTCAAAAACTTCCTTGTGTTCTCCTTTTTCAGATCTTACAATTGGAGCCAATATCTGGATTTTGGAACCTGCCGGAAACAGCTGAATTTTTTCAGTAATCTGGTCAATTGAGAGAGAAGCGATCGGAGTTTTGCAAACCGGGCAATGCGGCTTGCCTATCCTTGCGTAGAGTAACCTCAGATAATCATAAATTTCCGTAACAGTTCCCACGGTCGAGCGGGGATTTCGATGCGTTGTCTTTTGCTCAATTGAGATTGCAGGGCTCAACCCCTCAATCAAATCCAGATCGGGCTTTTCCATTTGCCCGAGAAACTGTCTTGCATAGCTGGAGAGACTTTCCACATAACGTCTCTGCCCCTCAGCATAAATCGTATCGAACGCCAAAGAAGATTTTCCGGAACCGGAAAGCCCCGTGACCACGACCAATTTGTCTCTGGGGATATCCACACTGATATTTTTTAAATTATGCTCTCTAGCTCCCCTAACCCGTATGAAATTATCAGACATTTATCATTCCTCAGGTTAATTTTTTTTTAGTATCAAAACCGTAAAACTAACTTTCCAGATGAAATCTATTTTTTTAACTGACGAGTAGCGAGGAACAACAATTGTTTTTTCATATTTTCAGCATTCTCTATCTACCATTCAGGTTTATTCAATTCATATACTATTTTCTATTCAAGTTTTTCAAGAAGGGGGAAGTGCTTTTGGTGGAAGTCCCCTCTAAATTTTCCTCTGTCCAGAAATCCACGATTCTGAAACTTCTCAGCGGAAAATCTGAAGATGAATATCTGATTGAATTTCTCAGCTATCTGAAAATCATTTCGGAAAATCCTTACATCAAGAAAGTTTTTTTCATCATAGAAAAAATAGAATACGGCCTTGCAGAAGTCGATGCAATTTGCCAGGCCATAGACGGCCTGAACAAATGCGGAAAGGAAACAATTGCTTTCTCAGAATCGGGGGACCTGAAGACTTTATATCTATTGAGTTTTTTCGAAAAAAGGTTTACTTTCGAACCCGGAGAATTTCTTTCTATCCTTCCCTCATCCGAATCTTTCTTTTTTGGAAAACTCGCCAAAAAAGCCGGGGTGGAAGTAGAAAGCTTTGCATCCGGCGCCTACAAATCTTTCGGTGAAAATTTTTCGAGAGACAAATATTCAAAAGAAGCAAGGTCAAACATAGAAGAACTCATCTCTTCCTTAAAAGATTTAATTTTGAATAGATTCTTAAGCTCGACCAGCTTGACTGAAAAAGATTTACAGAAACCCATTTTGACTTCTAGATTTCTATTCGACAAAAAATTTTTTAACGGATATAGCGACTCAGAAGAATTTTCTGAAAATTATTTTCTGGAAAATTTTCCAGAATGCGAAAAGGATTCTAAAAAATATGTCAGGAGTTCCTCAACTTCACAGATCTATTTTCACCACAATAAGAAAGAATTTGCCTGGTTGCCAAAACGAAAAAAGGCAATTGTAGTTCTTCCATTAAAGGGAACAATCCTTGAAGGTGAATACGATGAGAATGAAATGAAAGCGGACAGTATTCACGCACGGCCTCTAGTTAAGATTTTGCGCGAAATCAAATCAGACAAAAACATTGCAGGCCTCATCCTGGAACTGGATACAGGGGGTGGATCCGCCTATGCCTCGGAAATTATCCACAGAGAGCTGGAAAAACTAAAAAAAGAAAAAAAAGTTTACTCATATTTTCAAAACATTTCTGCATCAGGAGGCTACTATATTTCAACCGCATCTGAAAAAATCTATTCCAGCAAATTCTGCATAACCGGATCAATCGGAACAATCGTGATGCGGCCGAATTTGAAGGGGCTTTACGAAAAACTGGGCATAACCAAAGACAGAATAGGATTCTACGAACTCAGAGAAATTTTTTCAGAATATGGGAAGTTAGGCGAAACCTCAAAAAAAGTAATTCAATCGGAGATCGACCGGATCAATTCGCAATTTTACAAACGAGTGTGCGATTCAAGAAAAATAACGGTTTCGCAGTTGGAAAAACTCGCACAAGGGCGGGTATTTACCGGTCACGACTTTCTAGGTCACGGAATGATAGATTCGGTATCATCGATCATGGAAGCCGTGATCGACATGAAAAATGAACTAAAACTGGACAGGGTTAACATCCATTATGAACCAGCAAGCTACAGCCTGAAAAGTTTTTTCAGAGATGTAAAGTTCATGAGCTCGAGACTAAAGCATTTGGAAACTATCGAGAAATTGTTTTTTCACAATGGGTCACTTTCGAAAAGTTACTTGTCGGATGTTTCTTTGAAGATAGGGAAATATTTGTAATCCAACATGTAACTTTTGCATCACCAGCAACAAAAGTAAAATACTCGTCCCATTTGCGCTAATCGCTTGTGTCCACCAAGAATTTATCCGCAAACATTCTTTCGATTTCAATTATATCATTCAAATGATTTTGCAGAATATTATACACTTCTTTTTTATCAATGATTGCATATTCATGAACTAGCAGATTCCTGAATTTAATCATTTGAATCCATTTACCTTTTGATTCAGAGTTGATATAACCTTTTTCGAAAAAAATATCTGCTACATCCCGATTCCATTCTACTGAACCCAAATTATTTTTTGCTATGATATGATTGCCCAAATCGATTGTTATTTCAATGCAAAGATGCAAGTATCTTTCTACACTCCCATGAATCATCATATTGGAAAAAAAATCTTCAAATGTATTTTTTTGCATTATACGCAAATATCCGATGTATTTGTTTAGATGATCAATTTTTGACTGAACGGATTCAGAATTTTTCACTTAGAATTCTCTCTCTTAAAAATATCCTTTGGATTTGATACAAATGGGAATAATCCCTATACGTTCTGACTATTCTTGAAAAATAAGAACCTCGATCAAAATCTGTTCTTTCGTATAATAGTTGATTCATTCTAACAATTTCAAACTGTAAAAGTGGTGTGGCTTCGGGCAGATACACGAGACTGAAATTGCCGAAGCCCGCAGACACTAATTCTAAACTCAGTTTGTCTTTAATATTTTCATCTGCGATAAATCCAAAGTCAACATCACTTTCACGATGAGTTTTTCCGGTTGCCTGGGAACCAAAAAGATACACAGCCTGGAGATCCGGAAATTTTTGAAATATAGGAATTGCAGTTTTATAATCCGGATTTTTGTAGATCATATTTCGTAACAGAACTTTAATGAAAAATTGTGATAATATTTTTTGTGAGTCAAGAAGAATTTATCTTTTATCTTTTTTACCAAAGCCTTAAAAATCTTACTTCTTTGATGCTCTGGCAATCCTATCCAAAAGAGCAGGTTTGTGCTCGTCGTCTTTTGGAACTTCGCAGTAGGCTGTCTGTATTCCATTTTCGTCGCAATCGATAAAAAAGGAATACAACCTCTTCATGTATTCTAAATTGCTATTCACTTTTACATTCAGATCCAACTCGCACAACAGTTCAAATCCAATCTGTGCTGAATTGAAAGTTTTTTCCGGAGAACGAAGGTCGGATTTAAGTATGACTTCGCAGTCAGGGGCATAATGCCTGTATTTCATACCGGGGCTTCTGATTACATTTTCGTTTTTTTCCAGAACTCTAAGGTTGGGAATATTTTTGACAAGCTCAGTTTGAGAAATTTCACCGTGCCTCAACAAAATCGGAGGATTCGATGTAAAATCAACCACGGTCGATTCTATGCCGATTTCGGGTTCAACTCCTTTCAGAATCAAATCCACTTTACCGCCAAAATCCTTTACAGCGTCATCAAATCTTGTAATGGACGGCTTTCCCGAAAAATTTGCCGAAGGCGCGGCTATCGGCACGCCTGCCAATGAAAGAAAATCAAGCGCAGTTTTATTTCTTGGAATTCTCAAGCCGACCGTCTCCAGATCAGAGGAAAAAATCTTCGAGTCTCTTTTTTTTAGAATAACGGTGAGAGGCCCCGGTGAATACAACTCCATAATTTTTCTTGTGTTAGAATCCAGAAATGCTATTTCGCATATCGCATCAATACTGGAAACATGCAGTATAAAAGGATTATCCGCAGGCCGATTTTTGATTTTGTAAATTTTTTTGCAGGCATTAAAATTTTTTGCAGATGCGCCAATGCCGTAAACCGTTTCGGTTGGAAATAGAACAATCCCGCCGCGCAAGATACATTCCGCTGCCTCGGCCGGATTTTCTGATATGAACCTATTGATTCTTATTTTTCCTTTTTCTCCACCCCGGCAGTTTTGGTTTCGCCGGCTTTTTTTCCATTTTCTAGAGAATCCGGATTCAGTTTAGCGACCGGCTTCTCTACAACTGGTTCTACCGGTGGAAGTTTCCCGCTAACCAGAAGTTCCAGGTAATCATTAATCCCCGGATCATTGTCCTTCAGCAATTGCCAAAATGAAAATCCACCCAGCTTGTACTTCCTGAGTAGGTTCATCTTATCTTCAAAAGCTTTTCGATTCATATAAAAAGCCACACGATCACAACCATTGGATTTGTACCAGATGCTGGGATCTTCATAAACCTTGTCCTCATGGATATACAAAAACTTGGAAAGGTTTTTCCAGGACTTGGCTTTGGAGTTCTCGCTGAATATTTTTGAAATATCCGTCGGCTGGTGTTCAACTCCATTCATGGATCGGATTCTCTGTGCATCGGAAAAATATACAGCCTTTGCCGGAGCCTTGCAATTTAATGCCCAGTCATACCCATAGGTTGGTATCGCCATGTAGAGCTTTTGCGCCGGAACCTTTGTCTTTGCGTATTCGATAATATTTGCAATCCATGCGTTAGGCGCCTGCGGCCCTGGCCCGGGATTTCTATATTTTCGCGGATGAAGTTCATAGGCCATGATTTTTATACGGTCTGCATACTTTGCAAGAAACTCATAATCGTGGGTTGTCGGCCCCCTCCAGTTCTCTTGAAAATCTTGTTTGACTTTTTTAGGAAGCCCCTTGCAGGAAACCATTTTTTCTTTTGAGGAAGGAGTCTTCGGATGGACTGCAATCGAAAGAATTTTGTTTCTTTTTTTCATTTCTTTTGATAAAAGGACTATGAACTCTTCAAATTTTTCCTTTTTGTTGCAGCTCATCCCTTCATAGTCAATATCGATTCCGTCGTATCCATAATTTTCAATTTCATTGATTATATTTTGAATATGCTCTGCACGTATATCCGACCTTTTGTTCATTCCTATGTTCTCTGAAATTTTTTCTTTTGGATTTTCCCATCTGAATATTGTAGGAATTATTTTCACTGTGGGATTCAAAGCTCTCAGTTCTTTTACTCTATCCAGCCTACTTTGCTTTGACCAGGAACACAAAATCTGTCCATTATTCGTAAGTCCTCCCTTCATCGAGTAGATGAACGGATGAATTTCGTTGTAGTATTTGACGGTTTTCTTCATGGCTTCGTAATCCGAAAACCAGGTAGACGCCCTAAACTCTAGATTGCCATCGTCTACATTCACCGGCATATTTTTTTCCGGTTCAGGTTCTTTGGACTCGGTTGGTTTTGCCGAATTCTCTGATGATTTCTCATCAGGATTTTTGGAATTCTCGGAAAATGCGGATTGAATCGCTTCATTGATTGATGCAAAGCTAAGCGCGCTGTGGGAGTTCGACAATGCGAGTTCTTTTTTTCTCTCCTCTTCTTTTCCGGAATTCAAAATGGAAACTCCAATATAGAAAGAAAATCCGGACAAAAAAATCCACGATAAAATCAAGGCTCCGTATATTACTCTGGTGTGTAAGTTTTTAAAAAATTTAATCAAGAAAATTTACCCTTGTTCATTATATTGTGATATTTTCGCATCTAATATTAGTATCGAGAAAGCTCTGATCTTTCGGAGAAAATTTCTTCAAAACCGGCCAAAATTAGGATATTATTGCAATGGCAGACTCATTCCTTGTAATAATCCAGATTTTCCTGCAGCACTTCGTGAAGATTACCATTGGCAGCAAGGTATTTTTTATACCTATTCTCAAATTCGCGGTACTGACGCGATCGAATGTTTACAAAGCGGTTATGGGTATCCGCATAGGCAGGCATTTTGCAAATCTTGTCCCTGATTTCTTTTGCGAACGGAATATGGCGATAAAAAATATTGCGGACAACCCGATTCAGCCGCTGAACTCCTTCCGATTCATACTTAATCCAGTACAAATAGTCATTAACGAATTTGTCCCGATCGGTTCTAAATCTCTTGAATTCAGCGGAAATTTTCTCTTTTAACTCGATAGACAAGTCTTTACTCTTCTTGTAGAATTGAATGTAGTCCATATATTCCGATGTGATGGATGGGATACCGACATTATTCCAGTCCGGCCCTAAAATATTTTTGCACAACTCCCACCGGAATACGGCAATTGCTTCCATGAGCATTGTTTTTAAATCACCAGTGACAAATAATGGAAGAACAATCCTCCCCCTGCTCTCTTTTGACCCAGAACCTCTCAGAACGCTCAAATCCTGCCACATCATAATTTTGCTTCCGATGGACGGAACAATGATAAAATCCGGAATAATACTTCTCTGAACAAATTCTTTCCGAATTCCCAGTTCTTCATTATTAAAAATCACTTCCCGGTTAAATGCAGTGTAGTCTGTTTTTAAAATTTCTTCAATTTGCTCACTGACAAGCTTTCTAGTAATCCTGCATTTATCCAGCGGCAACACTACATGATTTCTGGTTAATATAGGAAGATGAGTGGCAATACTGCCTGTGGTGAGCTTAACGTTCGGCTCATACATCGAAATCAATTCGAATTTTAGCCTGGCTTCACTTGTATCAATAGATGCGGGAAGATCTGACTCTTTTTTATAACCTGCATCTTTGTAATCCATTTTTACTTTGTCGAAATAAGTCTGTCCGAGCTCATCAAGCGAATTTGGAATTTCTTTCTTGAAAATCTTCTCAAGCCACTCTATCCCGTACCAGACCGGGATGGATTCCTTAGTTCTGGAATGATCTGCCGAAGTGTAAAGATAGGCTAGTTGATCTTTTTCCAGCATGGCCTCATCAAAAAAACCGAATTGCAACATCATCTCGACCGCTTTGGGAGCTTTCTTTGCCTGATTCAAATACTTAACAAAACAAGTCTGATAAATATCCCAATAGGTTTTCGTAATATTTCTTCTGAATTTTCGGACCTCAGGATCTGCATCGAGAGGATCTTTCATCGTTTTCAGCTTTATCATCAGCGCGGAAAATTCTTTCACTTTTTCCGGGGCAAGTCCCGCAAAATTTATGATTTTGTTAGCCGATCCTTCCAACTCTTTTTTAATTGCGTCCACATCAACGCCGGCTGCAATCGCAGTCTCTGCTTTTACCTGTACTTCTATCGGCTTCGTTGTGCTGAAAAGCTTTGCGGATTTATCTTTGAAATTCTGGACGTTAGGCGAAATATTTGGATAACCAACGCCAAATAAATTTTTGTATTGGGTAAGAAATTGAACCGTTTTCTGTGAAATATGCTCTGTTATAGGAGCTAAAATTTCCGGCCTTGCTTCCCCAAAACCGGTCTCAGCCAAATCCAAAAGGAGGTAAAATTTCTCCAGTAAGCTGAAAGTTCCGCCAAACAAAACCTCGCAATCATTGCCGAGCTGTTCTATCCTTTCATCCAGATTTCCGAAAATTGAAGAATAGACTTCAGATAATTTCTCACAAATGTAAACAAGCAAACTAACGTCCGCTTCGAAGAGTGCATTCTGAATCCGCGGATCAGTTGATAATAGTTTTCTCATAAAGTGAAATTCTTTATCATCCAGCTCAGTTTCTTCCGAATAGTCTTTTGCAAATTGATCATGCACCTCATTCAAAAATGTGACTGAAGGAGGTTCGGGAAGCCTCCCCCCTCTCTCAAAAAATTCTTTCAGATTTTCACGAGTGAACTTCATCACCGGATCATGGATTTCTCCTGATGCAGCAGGAACTGGCTTGTCCGGACTGATGTCAGGAAAAACGGAAGGACTGAATGAATAATAGGTTACGCTTAAGTTATCCGTAAATTTCTCAATGCCGGAATCGAGAGCTTTGACCTGATTGATTTTTTTGTAAAGCTCAAGGGTTTCCTTGAGAATGGTTCTGGCGACTGTCATCCCCAGAGAAACTTTTCCTGAGATAGTTTTTCGAATTGTGGAAGGATTGACCGAATATGTCGAAACAACACAATTTTGCGCTGCTTTTATCGTATAAGGATACCTTCCCGTGGTCAAAAGGGAAATTACCCCAGGAGTCAAATTCGCGCCTGAAATCTGAAATAAAGGGAAATTCCCGGTTTTAATTTTCTTCTCAAAAATCAGAACACCTTCGTGGAGAATATTCAGCGAATTTACGGGAGTTCCCTCAGAGAATAATATTTCTCCCGAATTTATTGTGATTTTCTGATTTACTTTGCTTGTATCGACCGGCATAAACTATGTTATTTTTTAAAAAATAATCATAACAGATAATTTCAATTCTATTTTTTTTTAAAACCGCTGTAAAGGGTAGATTTTGGAACTCCATTTTAGTATTTGGCCGTTTTTTTGCCAAATCTACTCCTTTTCAAGGAATTACAACTGGAGTTCAGAATGAATTGACGCTGAATTCTCATTTTCCTGATTACAATCTGTGAACGAAATTGACAAAAATCCACTAATAGGAATATTTCCATATTAGGTTCGCATTATTGCCAGTGAAAAAACCATATAATTTTTTAAAAGTTGCCATTTGAATTCGTTATCTAAGAAATCCTTAAAACTACTTTCGAAGTTAAATACTGCCAAGGCTGGAATACTAACCAACCAAAGCGCATTCGGATGGGACAGAAATTACCACTTTCTCCAATTGAAAAATTTTCTGGATTTAAGGATAATTTTTTTGCCGGAGCACGGACTTTTTGCTGAATTACAGGATCAGGTTTCGGGCGAATCGCTCAAATACAAGTTCGGTGAGTTCCAAATAGAAAATCTTTACGGAAACGATGAGAAGTCTCTTTTTATCCGAGAGGAAATTCTGAAAAATCTGGATCTGATTGTCATAGACATTAGAGATGTTGGTTCGAGATATTACACATTTCTAACAACTGCATTTTATATTTTGCAAAGAATTTCCCTCTATTGCAAATCTTCAAAGCATCCAATTAAGATTCTTGTGATAGACTCACCGAATCCCATTGGCAGAAAATTGGAAGGAAGCCCATTGCAGGAAAAATACGAATCTTTTGTCGGTGTTGGGAAAGTTCTACACAGGCACGGACTGACCGTCGCCGAGTTGATGAATTATTATAACCTGGAAAATGATTTCGGGCTGGACATTTTTGTGATTCCAATTGGGGAAATCTATGTCAAGCTAGACAAGGAGGATTTCTGGATCCCCCCATCCCCGAATATTCCCAAAATTTCCACCTGCTTTGTTTATCCAGGACAATGTCTACTGGAAGGTACCAATATCTCCGAAGGACGGGGGACTACCAGGCCTTTTGAAATTTTCGGCGCTCCATTTCTGGATATAGGCAATACTAAATATTTGAACGAATTAACTGCTCACCAGAAGGATTATTTTTACTTAAGGCCCCTTCTTTTCATCCCAACCTTTCATAAACACCAGGGAAACGTATGCGGAGGATTTCAGTTATTCATTCAAGACAAAAAAAAATTTCACAGTTTGCTTTTCACTTTGCATTTTCTAAAGACAACAAATGAATTTTATCCGGATAGTTTTCAATTTTTGAAAGGAGTGTATGAATTCCGATCGGATAAAAGCGCCATCGAATTGCTTGCAGGAGACGATTTTATTCTAGATTTTCTGAAAGGAAAATACTCGTATAAAATCCTGAAAGATTATTTCATCGAAAGCGAATCCATCTGGAAAAAGAAAATCCAAAATTACTATCTTTACTAGATTCTATGATTTTCCATTGAGCTTTTTAAAAGATTAGATTCGGGAAATTTCTTTTCGAGCGCAACAAGAATATCATTTCCCTCATCAATTAGGCCGCTTTCCTTTAAAGCAATTGCCTTCAAATACAGACTCTCGGTTCCAAATCTCAGTCGGCCCGATTTTGACTGAGCGTGAAAAAAGGACTCATAATCCTCTTCAAAAAAATAAACAACCGAGCACGATCTTTGAATCAAATACGAACCGGGGAGGCGCGACTCGGCAGAAAAAATATCATCTTTTACATTTTCTCCAACCTGGGAATTCAAGAGTGTCAGAATTTCAAATGGCGACAGGGTGTATAGGAGCCCCTGATTTTTCAGCATTTCATATTTTTTGGATAAAGAAATTTTTTCGGATTTCTGTTCAAATAAACCGATGCGGTTGTGTTTGCCACTCGAATCTATCAGATTTTGCAGCCATTTTTTAATTTCCTCCTTGGAATATACTTTCTTCATCAGAAAATAAGCCTTATAGAAAAAATTGGTCCGAAGGAAATCATCGATAAATAGTTTTTTCTCTTCGATTGTCAACAAATCAAAGTTTTTTAGAACGATCTGAAAAAGGGGAAAAGCATTCCTCAGGCCAGATATTCTTTTGGAATAAAGACGGTAAACGACCCCTGTAAGCCCAGGATATTCCCTTGCGATTATAATATCGTATAACGCATCTTCTTCCGAATAATTCAAAGTGGATTTTTTGTATTTGCAGAGCATTGACAAAATCGTTTCGCTCTCAATGCTTTCCGGATTCATATCCTCGGTTTCTCCGATAAGATACAACAGTGCCTTTAGCTTTCCGGAAACGACCTTATTCTGAAAATGGGAGGCATGAAATTCAATGAGTTCGGGAATTCTTCCCTCACTTGCTAAAATGGACAAGACCATCTCCACAGTCTCTTCGTCCAGATTTCCTCTGTAATTTTTCGCAGATAGATACAATTCTTCAAATAGAAACTTCATCAGCTCGGACTCTCTTTCAGAGACCGAATCCTGATCCTTTACCCAAAAATTTTTGTCCGGGTTTTTTTTAAGAAAAATTCTCCCAAACAAGTCGCTTATAAGAAAATGGCACGGATCAAATTTAAAAGAATTTTCCGGTGAAATATTTTTTAGAATCTGGTTTTTGATTTTTTGAATATTAAGCGGAATTTCGGCTATCTCAGCTTGTATTTGGGCAGGCGACGTTTGTAAACTAGGAGTTTGAAGCGGAATCTGAATGGCTTTCTCTTCCGGAAATTCCTGCCCGATAAATATTTCCCTCCACTCAGGTATATTTTTTTTTTCAATATCTTCAAAAATAGAAATAGGCACTTTTGTTCCCCCTAATGGAATGGAATTTGTCCAATGATCGAGAAAAAAAAAATTATAACAGTTCTCTTAGTATTTATTTTCGGACAATTCCCGGTATTTAGTAATGAGGAAATTCAATTTCTAATCAAATCCAAGCAATGGAAAAAAATAGGCAGGATATTCGCAGAGAATCAGCCCAGAACTGAAAGTGAATTTTTTGCTTTAGCCAGGTACCATGAAGAATCACCGGCAGGAGATCGAGACAGAAAATTTCGACTATTGGCGTCTATAGCCAAAGGACAGAAAGTTGATTTTGTATCCGAGGATACCCTACAGTCCATTCTGGATAAACCCATGCCGGGACAAACGGCTATTATTCGACTTACCTTCTGGAAACTGTACAAAGAATTCAACTCGCGGAAAATGCTTTCGAAGAATAATAAGATCATATTTCTGGAAAAATTTGCCAAAGAGGAAGACCCGGTCTGCCAGGAGGCATTTGAGGAAATTCTAAAAGTCCTCTATGAATCAGAAAATTATCAGGCTGTTGTCCAAAAACTTGACTCTTTGAGCACCTCTGAAAAACGCTTCCTTCTCACCCATTCAGCCAAGCAAAGATACGCACAAAGTTTATTTCGCTCTTCCTCCAAAAAGAGGGCCATTGAAACATGGCTCTCGATTATCTCCGATGTGAAGTGCCCGGATTACGTCAGGGACAATGTATATTCCGATTTTAAATTCCACTTGAAAGGTAATATTTACGACGAACTGGATTCAACCGGGCTTTCCTTTCTCTTGGATAGATTTTCCAGAAAAGAGAGCAAAGAATTGTACAACAAAGGATTGATTCGTATAGACCAAAAATATGATAATCCGGTCTCATTCAAAAATATTACCCGATTTCTACTTAGAAACAATTCATCTAGGATTCCGGGATTTTTCAGGAATCACTTGGAGTTGGTCTCCAGCGAGCCGTATTTTGTCGGAGCAGTTGCCGAAGAACTTTACGCAAATAAAGAAATCGAAATTGCGGAAAAAATCCTGAGCAGTTTCATCCACGAACCGTTTCCACTTTCTGCTAGAAGGGCAATTACAAGAATTTATTTTAAGCAACACCAGGAAAAAAAATTCTTTAGTTCTCTACTCGAATACTTAAAGGAAAATCCTTATGACCTTGGCTTTCAAGACAAATTGATTGATTTTCTGACTGGAAAAAATTCAAAAGGAAATCATTATGCTGAAAAAAAATACTGGGAAGATGCAATCCAGAGCCTGCCAAATTTGCCTGTTAAAGGGAGGCTAGTCTATTGGTATTTTCGATTCCTGAAAGAATCAAACGATAAAAAAAATCTCTTTGCGAATCTGGAAAATTATTACGAGTTATGCCCTGGCTCCTACTATATACAAACAATCAAAGACGAATTTAAAAATGAAATCGCACAAATGGAACTCCCTTCAAATCCAACGAGAAACAAAAAGAATTTATTCAAATTCCTTTCCCTCTCTTCCAAAAACAAAGAAATCCAGGCATTAAAAAACAAAGACTTAAGTTTTGCATTCAACCCAATGAGTTTTGAACTTGGCACAAGACTTTCGAGTTCACACGATCAAATTCACTCGCACCGGCTTCTGAATCTTGCAACTGAATATTTAAGACTGGGCGAAGAAAGAGCAGGAATGCTTCTTGTCGGAAAATACTCCGATTCGAATAATCTTAGAGATGAAGAAAAGCTTTTTCTTAATGTAGGTATCGGAGACCTTACTAACAATAACTACCTCACAATTTTTAACACTAGGCAATTGATGAAAAAGCACAAGATTCCGGACGACCCGATTCTTCTGCCTTCCTCAATTATCTCAAGGCTATATCCGAGGCCGCATAGAGACATCGTCTTAAAAAATTCGGAAAATTTCCAAGTAAGCGAAAATATCATTTATGCAGTAATGAGGCAAGAGTCATTTTTTCGCGAAGCTGCAGTATCCGTATCCAATGCCAGAGGGTTGATGCAGGTTATCCCTTCTACGGGGAAATTTTTGGCAAGGAGTTTCGGAGAAAAAGACTATTCTCTATTCGACCCCGAAATTTCAGTGAAATTCGGAACAAAATTTTTGTCGGATCTATTGAAAATGAATGGGGGCGATCTCCGTTGGGCTACTATTGCCTACAACGGAGGGCCGGGAAATTTGCGAAAATGGAAAAGGAATCATTACCGCGGCGACTTCAATCATTTTCTGGAAGAAATTCCATCCAAGGAATCCCGGGATTATTGCAGAATTGTTGTCTCCAATTATTATAATTATAAACAACTAAAGGATTTATTCGACAAATGAGAAAAATTTTTTTTATTGAAATTGCTTTTTTGCTGCACTTATCATTCTTCAATGCAACCCTCTTTGCATCCGAGAGAGAACCGAACGAATTAGGAAAGATCTTTGTACTAACTTACCATAAGATCGGTGATTTCGAAACCAATTTCACAAGATCCAGGCCTGGTTTCGTTAAGGATTTGTATTCTTTGAAACGGGAAGGTTTCGCACCGATAAAAACTTATGATTTTTTGAGAGGAAATATCAAGGCTCCTAAAGGCAAAAAGCCCGTACTGATTACATTTGACGATTCCTCCATCAGCCAGTTTGAAGTGGATGAAAACGGAAGAATCAAACCGGATTCTGCGGTTGGGATGATGGAAGAATTTAAAAAGAAAAATCCAGATTTTTCTTTGACCGCAATATTTTTTGTAACACCTGGCTCAAAGTCCCCGAATGATCTTTTTGGGCAGCCGAAATTTACAAAAATGAAAACCGAATTTTTACTGAATAATGGGTATGAAATAGGGAATCATACATTATGGCATGCAAATCTAAATCAGTTTCGGGACAGGATTCAGGAGCAGATCGCCGGTTGCCAGAGAGAATTGAATAAATTCCTTCCGGATTTCAGAATTTATGCTATGGCAACCCCCTATGGTTCGTTCCCTCCGGAAAGATACAACCACCAATTGATCGAAGGGAAATACAAAGGGCATTCCTACAAAAATGAAATCATTTTCGATTATTCCAATAGATTGAGTTACTCACCTTTCGACACGGATTTCGATATCTTCCGAGTAAGGCGAATCCACGGGTTTGACGCAAATATCAAAAAAATTATCCGTGAATTAAATTCCCCCAACTCGGATGCCTTTATCAGCGACGGGATGGAAGATACGATAACAATTCCGAAAAGTGAAGAAAGGAATTTAAAGGGAATCTGGAAAAAGAAATTTAAAATAAAAGTATATTAAGAGCGCGTTCCGTTTTCGAGCACGCTCTTAATTGTTCAGCCGTTCAGCTCTTTTCTGAGAACCTTTTCGGCTTTGTTTGCATATTTTAATATTTTCTTTTTATTTGGTTTTTCCCGGTTAGCCAAAAGAATATCTTCAGCTAAACGGAATTTTCTGCGAAGATGGTTGATTGAAGGTATCGAAGTTTTAAAATACTTTGCAAGTTCCCAATCAGCCATATTTTTGTTCATATCATACAGCTTTTCAAGATCCTTTTCAGTCCATTCTCTCTTTGCCGTAGAATTTTTTTTCGCCGAGAAATTGAATTTTTTTAGGCGTTTTTGGTTTCTTTCATAGCTTCCCCGGCCTTTTAGAGTTCTCCAGTGGGCATTTCTGTTTCTTGCTTTTTGAATTTCTTCACCAGTAAAGCCTGTCTTTTTCAGCCACTCAAGAGTGATGCTTCCTTTTTGGCCCGGTTTCAGCTTCGACTTTAAAGATCTCTCGATGTATTGCTCCGGAGTTTTTGCGGATAACAATTTTTTTCTTTCTTCTTCGAGAACTTTGGACATTTTTTTCTCCTAGTACAAAAACAAGTAATTTTCTAACAATTTTATAATCATATATTTTTCTGAAAAGCAAAATCCCATCAATAAAAAGCTTGTTTCACTTTTTTATCAATGGGATATAACCATCTAATCTAATTTTTCGTCTTTTAATAATACATCTAAAGGTATTTTTTCTTTAGATAATGATTTTAATGGAGGCCACTCATAACCTTGAGGGTAGTGAGCCTTGTCGTTTGGATCATAAAAATTCTGATAATCCTTTCTGTAACCCCATTTGAATACGGATTTTTCCGGATCTTGGCCAATCACTACAAATTTCGGTGAAACATAGCCTTCAATCTTGGAATTTTTTACCTTGATAAATTCTTTCTGAAGCCTTTCATGGTTCAGATATTGGCAGGGTTCAACCACTTCTCCTTTTTTTAACTCTCCAACCACTTTTGAGTTGATGTTCGGCTCAGCATAAACCTTTGCATCCCAAGTTATCTCTGCTTTTTGCCCACAGTTCAGGATCAAAACAGAAATAATGAATATTATCGAAAATGCTTTTTTGAAATCTATTGCATTCATACTTTTTTTCCTCTATTGATGATGGTGTAAAGATTCTTCCAAACGGGGATCACCGATCGGAATCAATTTCGCTGATTCTAGTCCCTTAAGAATTACAAATCCAAACAGTCCAATAACTCCAAGAGAAACTCCGAAAGTGATGACTAGGCTCATCAGGCTAAAGTATTCGAAATTCCCTGGAAATACAATCCAGAACAGTTCAAGAATTTCCATGCAAATGATCCAAACACTTACCTTGGCCAGAAAATCAACATCTCTTTTATTTGGACGGTTCAATAAGAGCAAAAATGGGATAACAAATTTCAGGAATGGAAGTAAAACCGTTATCGATGTCCATCCACCTGTTAATCTCATCTCATACCAGAAAGTCTCTTCAGGAAGGTTAGCATACCAGATCAACATGAACTGACTAAATCCGATATACGCCCAGAATACTGTAAATCCGAGCATGAACTTGCCAATATCATGAATGTGATTTTCATTTACATAATTGCCCAAATATCCAGATTTTTTCAAGAAATAGATAAAAATAACAAATGATGCAAGGGCTGTTTGATAAGCACCCCCAAATATATAAATTCCAAAAATCGTAGAAAACCAATGAGGGGTTAAAGACATCAATAGGTCAAACGATGTTATTGACAAAGTCAGCGCAAACACAATGATAAACGCGCCAGAAAGTTTTGCATTAAACTTTGTATGAGCCACATCCTTGTCAGAATCCTGTGCGACTGATCTTTTGTAGAAAAAGTAACCGAACACAGACCAGACTATCGCAAAAAAAGCAAGCCTTCCCATAAAGAACGGAGCCTTTAGCCATCCGCTTTTATGTTTAATCAGTTTGTCGTGCTCCACTACTTCATGATGGGACCACTCATAAAGATCATGAATTCCTACAAATACCAGCACAAGCAATATCAATACAAACGGCATAAATCGACCGTAATTTTCCGTAAGTCTTCTCACTGTAATCGACCAATGGGAACCGGTAATATGACTTACAGCAGTAAAAAACATTCCACAGAGTGAAACTCCGATGATCAAGGCAACTGCAACCAGCAGTGCTGACCACGCAGGATTGCTATGGCCATGTCTAGCTGGTTCGTGAGAAAGAATAAAATATCCTGCGAAAAAGCTCAATACACCTATACCGATCATACCAAAAAGAATATTCCGAACTTTAGAAGAAAGTTTAAATGTTATCAGATTATCTCTAATTTCAGCGCTCATTTTCCCTACTTAACCGCCTTTTTTGTGTTGTTTTCAGCATCCTGCAATTTTCTGATATATTGAATCAGCTTCCATCTGTCTTCTGGTTCGATTTGAGCTGCGTAGCTACTCATCACACCCTTTCCGACTGTAATTACATGATAGAGTTGCCCATCCGTAAAATTTACGACTCTTTCCTGGGTAAGCGGAGTCGGGTTCATTAGATATCTAGGCGAAGGGCCAACTACGTTTCCATTTCCCTTTCCTGTAACTCCATGACAAGGAGCGCAAAATATCTGGTATCTGTCTTCACCCCTTTTGTAGTTTGCCAGGCTTTTTTTCAAAGGATTTGCAAGGCCCTTTTCAGGATTTTTCAATTCATCGGCAAACGGAACATTTGCATAGGGATAGGGGTAATATCCTCTAGGGATTGTTCCATCTGGAGGAATTCTATTTCCACCTAAAGTACTTGCGGAAATCACGTCTGCTTCCTGTGATTCAACGGCTCTATTATCAGCCATATCCGGAAAAAATTCATAAATCGGAGTAGAGTAACTGCAATTTAGAATTAAGAACGAAGCTAGAAATCCTAAAAGAATTGTTCTGAAATTTTTCATTTTTTCACTACCTGCACTTCTTTAGCTCCAAGGCTTTTAATAAATTGAACTACTTCGTTTTCGTTATACCCGACTACGTTAGACGGTATCCACAATGCAAATCTGTGGCTCGTTACATCGGGGTGGATCGGTTGTCGGTCAAATTTGTAAAGCCCTGTAATGTAATACATAGCAAATACCGTAGCGACTCCGGCAAAAAACACAGTTGTCTCAAACAGAACCGGAACGTACGCCGGCCATGCGTTATACGCCTTACCTGCAAAAATCATAGGCCAATCGACTGCGTGAGTTAGATATTGATAGGAAAGGCCGACCGTAAACCCGACGATACCGAATAGAAAAGTGATCCAAGGCAAACCTGATCTTGGCAGTCCCATTGCATCATCCAATCCGTGTACCGGCAGCGGAGTAAAACAATCAAAGTAAGAGTAATTTTTCTCCTTTGTCTTTTTTGCCGCATTCAAAATTTCTTCTTGGGTATCAAAGAGACCGAATACTCCGGACTCTGTTTCCTGATATTTATGGAATTGTTTTTGTTCAGGCTTATACATCAGTGGTGTCCTCCTTCTTTTTTAGGCATCACCGTTTTCACCTCGGCAATAGCAATCACAGGTAAAATTCTGGTAAATAGTAAGAATAAAGTGAAAAATAGCCCAAATGACCCGATTAACATCAGATAGTCATAAATGGTTGGGGTATACAAGGCCCAGCTAGAAGGCTGGAAATCTCTGTGCGTTGTCATCACAATCACAAACCTCTCAAACCACATTCCAATATTTACAAAAATCGAAACGATAAACATCACGGGGATACTCGTTCTGAGTTTCTTCGACCAGAAAATCTGGGGGCTGATGACATTGCAGGATACCATGATCCAGTAAGCCCAACCGTATGGGCCGAACGCCCTATTCACAAATGCAAAACCCTCATACTCATTTCCAGAATACCAAGCAATGAAAAACTCAGTTCCGTAAGCCAAGCCCACCATCATACCGGTTACCATGATAACCTTATTCATGTTCTCCAGGTGTTTCATGGTGATTAGCTGTTTAAGATTAAAAACTTCTCTAGTGATAACCATCAAAGTTACGACCATCGCAAATCCTGAAAACACGGCTCCTGCAACGAAGTAAGGAGGAAAGATGGTTGTATGCCAACCCGGTAGAATCGAAACCGCGAAGTCAAAACTTACTATCGAATGCACCGAAAGAACGATCGGTGTAGATAGAGCTGCAAGAATCATTGCCACAATTTCCATGTGGGTCCAGGCTCTATTCGAACCTACCCATCCGAAAGAAAGGATGCTATAAACCTTTTTTTTAATTTTGTTAGTGGTTCTGTCACGAATTGAGGCAATATCTGGAATCAGCCCAAGATACCAGAATAACAGGGAAATAGTAAGATAGGTCGATACCGCAAATGTATCCCAAATCAGTGGAGACCTGAAATTTACCCAAAGCGGGCCTCTTTCATTCGGATAAGGGAAAAGCCACATTCCGAACCAAGGACGACCAACGTGGATGATGAGCATACTAGCTGCAACCATCACGGCAAAAATAGTCATCGCCTCTGCAGCGCGATTAATACCGGTTCTCCATTCCTGTCTGAAGAGATACAATACCGCAGAAATCAATGTTCCTGCATGGCCGATACCAATCCAGAATACGAAATTCACGATGAAAAAACCCCAACCAACAGGGTTGTTGATACCCAAAATATACAAACCTTCGTAAACCAGATAACCGATCACGATTAGATCTATTACGGTAACTGTTACCGCCAAAATAAACGCTCTCCACCAAAGCTTGGTAGGAAACTCATCCACCGGTTTTAGTATTTCATCAGTTACTTGTCTTAGAGTTTTATTTCCCTCAACTAGAGGAACTATATCCAGTTTTTGCTTTATTGCTTCCGACATTGACATCGCTAATTCCGCCTGTTAACCTTTATTTCTAATTCTTGTCAAATAGCCCACTTGAGGGCCAATGTTCAAGAAATCTAAAATTCTATAAGACCTAGGGTCTTTCCTATACTTTGAAACCTTGGATTCAGGATCGTTAGTATTTCCAAACACAATCGCATCAGCAGGACAGGTTTCTTCGCACGCTGTACGAATCTCACCATCTTTCAAGGTTCTGCCTTCGTTCTTGGCTTTGATTTTCAGTTCAGCAACTCTTCCCGCACAGAAAGTACACTTCTCCATTACCCCTCTGGTACGAACCGTTACATCAGGGTTGAATGCAAGATGCTTCGGAGCTCTGGAATCAGGAGTATCGACCCAGTGGTGCATCCAGTTGTATCTTCTTACTTTGTAAGGACAGTTGTTTGAACAATATCTGGTTCCAACGCAACGATTGTAAACCATATCATTAGTTCCCTCCTGTCCGTGGGTTGTGGCTGCAACCGGACAAACAGTTTCACAAGGAGCATTGTCGCAATGCTGGCACATAACTGGCTGGTGGGCAATCTCCATTGTTTCCGGTTTTTCCGGGTCACCAATGTAGTATCGGTCGATCCTGAGCCAATGCATTTCTCTTCCCACCCGCACTTCATTTCTACCAGCAGCAGGGACGTTATTTTCTACCTGACAGGCCACTACACATGCAGAGCATCCTGTGCAAAGTGAAAGGTCTACTGCAAGCCCCCATTTATTTCCCTTATACTCATGAACCGGATTGAATCCTCGCGCAGGAGTTTTCACTCCATTGATTGAGATCATAGGGATTTCTTCTTTTACGATTCCAGAATCTGGTTTTTTCTGATAATCCAAAAAACTAGCAGATTGAATGAGAGGCCTTTCTTCCCATTTGGTTCCAACAACCGGAGATGGATTCATCATGTGATGGTCCTGGGTTGTTGCCAATTTGTATTTCTTTCCGGTTTTTTCCAGAGTCACTCCGATTCCTGAAAACTGAATACTTCCATCGGAACCACTAACCGCCAACGAATAGGAATTCTGGCCAACGCCATTTCCTACTTTTCCGGCACCAGTTCTCCCGTAACCGAGAGCGATTCCAACTGCCTCGGCGTGCATCGCAGGCTGGATTTGCGCTGGTAAAGTAAGCTCTTTCCCGGAGGAAGTTTTCACTTTGACAAGATCATTTGACTCAATTCCGAGCTTTTTGCCTAGAACAGGAGATATTGCAACAAAATTATCCCAGGTGACTTTCGTAATCGGATCAGGAAGTTCTTGCCTGAACGAATTATTTGCTCCGCTACCATCGCCCAATGCCACAGTCGTATATAAAGATAGTGATAGGCCATCAGATTTTGCCGCGGAGGTTCCGACAGATCCTTTAAAGTTTCTGCCAGCCTTTGTTTTGTTCAATTCTGAAAGATTTCCGAGAACTCCGTCGCGAAGTAGATTTTCCCAATTCGTTTTTTTCGAATATGCGTTCTTTAGAACTTCATAGAAATTCTTAGCCCCGAAAAGCGACCCGCCTGCCCACTGAATTAAAGAATCTTCAAATGATCGATAGTTGAAAAGCGGACGCACGGTCGGCTGTCGGATTCCCAATATTCCTTTAATTCCTTCGCTATCCCCCCAGGATTCCAGAAAGTGCGTAGATGTCGCAAGGTATTTAGAAATCAGAGCGGTTTCATCCAATCTATCAGACAATGAAACTACCAGGCCTGCTTTCGATAATAAATTTTTCCAGTCTACATTTGGAAGTTGGTAAGCTAGATTTACTCCCTGAATAAATAATACTCCAACTTCCCCTTTTTCCAGATCTTTTTTCAGATCTTCCAGATTTTTAGCGTAGTTGGTTTTGGAGTCTCTGCGGTTGGATACGGAATCTACCGTTTTTCCATCATTGTCCAGGATTGAATTCAGGAGGTTTACGGCTACCTGAACTTCAACTGCATCCGAAGTTTGAGCAGAGGTTCCACCTGCAACAACCAGTGACGCGCCTTTATTTGAATTCAGGTCTTTCGCAATTTTTTCGATTACGGATAATTCAATTCCAAGTTCTTTTGCAATGTCCGATGCAGAAATATTTGGAACATTCCCTTTTGTGCCGAGCTTGGCCAATTCAGACGCCACAGCCAAAAGGAATTTTATCTGATGTCCGGGTTTAATTACTACTCTCTCGTCTGCGTTTGACCCGGTAACAGTCGGAAATGATTCAACAGATATTAGTTTGTTGATTGACTTCTGGCCGTTTTTGAGGTCTCTCCCTTTTGAAAACGCTTTTGTAAATTCGACAGGAGATAGCCAGGTTCCGAGAAAATCAGCATCAACAGACAAAATCACTTTTGCCAGATCAAAACGATAATTTGGAACAAGCCCTTTCCCATATGAAATTTCCTGGGCTTTAGAAATTGCATCCTCCGGAGAAGTAGCATCAAATTCATAATGTTTTCCCCCGCCTACGGATTTTAGAAATTCCCCAATTAAGGAGGAAGTTGAAGGTGCATTCAATCCACCGGTGAGAATTCTGGTCTTTCCTTTTGTCTCAGCAAGTTTTGTTTTTACTGCTGTGTCCAGCTTGTTCCAATCGGTTGCAGTGGCTTTTCCGTTTTCTATCTGGAATGGTTCCCTTGCCCTGTCCGGATCATACAAATCCATAATGGATGTCTGTCCGTTTGCGCACAGCGCGCCTTTAGAAATAGGGTGGCTAGGGTTTCCTTCCAGCTTTAAAGGACGGCCATCTCTTGTGCGCACCAACATACCACACCCGGCAGAACAACCTCCGCATACGGATGCATAGTAGTTGGATGAGCCCGGCTTAATATAATCCGGAGCATTCACATACGGAACGATTTTTTCGACAGGCCTTTTTATACAATTGAGGGTCAACATCGCACTGGATGCTCCCATCAACTTTAAAAAAGTTCTTCTATCTGTTTTTCCGTCTTTGATTTTTTTAATTATTGGATCGGGGGAAGTAAAAAACTCACTTTTTTGCATAGATTTCAGGTCGTTCGAGTCTTTGGTTTCATAAGACTGCCAGTGGGTTTTTCTTTCTTTTTGAAAATTCATTTTCTCAGACATATAGTTTCCTTTATTACCTGTGGCAAGTGGAACAATCGTTCGGAGCGTTGTTCTCACGGTGACAATTCACACAAAAGCCCATATTCAGTGACTCTACTTGCTTTACCTTTACTGCCTCAGCGATATTTCCGTGACACTTTGAACAATCCACCCCTCTAGATATATGCCTGGAGTGGTTGAAGAAAACGAAATCCGGGGTGTCATGAACTTTAATCCACTCAATTGGTTTGTTTTCCTCATATTGCTTTTTCAGCCATTGAACGTTAGGGTTCTTTGGCGCAACCATTTTATGGCAATTCATACAGGTTGCTGTCGGGGGAACTCCCGCATGCGCTGATGTTTCTACTGTAGTATGACAGTATCTACAATCGATCTTATCATCGCCCGCGTGTATTTTATGGTTAAACGGGATGGGTTGGTCCGGTGAATACCCTACGGTTCTTGCCGGTGAAAAAATGAGATAAAGAATTCCTGCAATTACTGCAAGCGGAACGATTATCTTAATAGCCTGCTTGTTCATTCTAAATTTTCCTTTAGAGTTACTAAAAATTTATCATGAATTTAAACCGTTAAAAAAAAGCAAGTATTAGGTAAAATTCCATCACAAATATTTTAACTTTCAAGTTTTTTATTGAGATTTAAAATCATTATCAATCAATTCCGCGAAATATTCTGAAATTAGGCGTTAGGCGAAAGGGAAAATCTTATTTTTGCCCAATTGAGTCATAGATTCACTTATTGGAAAATTCGGATTTTGGGCAAGCGCATTCAGTATCAGGTTGATCCAAGAATGCGATAAATGCTGAAGTACCATCCGCTGGATATGTTAAGAGGGCTTACTGATATACATCTTTCCTGTGCCCTACTCGATAAATATTTAGAATTTTATGAGTTTCTTGAATTTCATACAATACTCCATAATTGCCATTCGAATTCGATATCCCTCCATATTAGTAACTCACCTTACGTACAGAGAGGCTGAATTGCAGAAATTTATGAAAGGAAACTCTGACGGCAGAATGGTATAATTCAGCTTTCAAAGCAAAATGGTTTTCCAAATTTTTCCGAAAATGCTTTTGCCATTTGATGAATGCAGGCAAAGTCAAAATAAATGATTTGTCTGCGTTCTCACTATTTTTGTTGGAGATTTTTCCAAAAGTAAATTTTGCTTTAAGGATTTATGATATTCTTCAACTTTCCATCGTTTCTGATATTCAGTTGTAATAAAATCAAATTTTGAATTCCCAATACTGCATACAAGATAAAGAACTCCATCATTGGAATTTTCGTTTTTGAAAATATGTTTTGTTACTTGCAATGGAAAATCCACTCCTTCCAAGTAAATCGTGATAGTCTTTTTTTCTGGAGTATTTATATCAGAAATGCTAATCCATTTTTTTAGCTTCACATCGTTAAGATTCATAGCAATCTTTCTATTGGATTTTAGTGGAAAGATAAATTCCTTCCAAAGGTTCTATTTTACAAAATTCATATTCTCTGCCGAGGCGTACCAAACATCTGATAATACTAATTGAAATTGGAGTTTGTTGTAGATAAATCCGAAAAACAGGTGGCATTTGCTTTTGTAAATGATGCCGTTAGAAGGTCAGAATATAATTTTATGAATTCATAGTTCATAAGAACATATTGAATTTGAAACCTATCCTTGGGTACTCTTTTTTTTTCCGTTTTTACGAAAGGTGAGTTATTACGAATATTGAACGGAATTTTGAAACATTGAAAAAACTGTCAATACCCCATTTGGGTAGTTTTTATTCTGATCACTAGAATTGTACTTGAAAGAAAAATATAGAATCGGGATAAAGGCGTATCCAAAAAAGGAGATTAAATTGCTAAAAGTTAACGAATATTTCAACGGAAATGTCAAATCAATTTCGTTTCAGGCAGAAGACTCGCCTGCAACAGCTGGGGTGATCGCAACAGGTGAGTATGAATTTGACACATCCAAAAAAGAAATCATGACGATTACATCCGGGTCATTAGACGTAAAACTACCGGACAACGAATGGAAGACATGCAAATCCGGGGAAAGTTTTACAGTGGAGGCGGGAAAGATTTTTCAGGTAAGGGCAAAAAAAGAGGTTTCCTATATCTGCCGGTATTACTAATCACGAAAATAATTTCCTGGGGTATTGGAAAAATGGAACAGGCTCGAAACTAAAAATCAAAACAATCAGAGGATCTTTTTTTGCAGACTATCTGAATGAAATTGGTGAGTATCCGTTGCGGAATTTTTTGAATCCCATCAAGAATGAACCCGCAGAAAACATGCCGTCAAAACTAAAGGACGGGAAACTGGTAGTGGAACTCGGAACCTCCGGCCTCGGGCCGGCATTAGTTCTGGAATTTATCGAATCGGACGGCAAGGATTTCCTGATTCCTGAAATTCAAATGGGACTCTATGACGACTATGAGGATGACCTTGGTGTCGGCTGGATTTTTCCTTTGAGCAGGTTTGAAAGGATTTAGTGATCGACAGCCTAGATGTTTTTTCCAATGCCTGTAGAATACTAAAAAAATCGTTGACAAAGTAGACAGAATTTAGAAAAAATAAGTCATGGCATCACAAGTCGCAACCCGGTCAAAATCTAACGAGCTTCCGTTATATTTTGAAAAATATTATGATTCCAAACTGGATTTGATACTATCAGAGATTCAAAAAATAAAACAAGATATTGATAAACTGGACTCAAGAGTGGATAAACTGGATTCAAGAATAGACAGACAGGAATCCAAAACAGACACATGGTTTCGGTGGATCATCGGTATGATGTTTACCGTGCTTCTAACCAATATTGGAATTCTTTTCAAGCTCGCCTGGAAATAGGAAAGTTTAATCCTCTTTAACAACCCTCGCACGATTCGTTACATCTTTTTCACTAGACCGGCCATAAGGTGGCCCAGGAATATATGCTTCACGTTCCACTTCTCTGTTCTGGTCTCCAAATAAAAGTCTTCCTAGCAGTTTCCAAGAATAATAAAAAAAGAATAAAAACAGGAGTATTTTAATCATTTTCCCTCTACAAATTAGACAAATACAGAATTTCCCCCCTAGTCAAGATGAAAAAATCCTAATATTCCACCATCCCCTAATGGCAAAAAACACGATTTCCGAACCGAAAAAACCCAAATTCTCCCCTTTAGATTGGCCGTTTTTGCTGCCGATAATCAACTTATGCAGGAAAAAGTCAGACATCTCATATCCTTTAGCGACTGGAGCGATTCAGAAATCGGCGAGCTTTTGGATTTTGCGCTTTATGTCAAAAAAAACAGAGTATATTTTTCAGGACATATGGCGGGGAGAACCATGGCCATGGTATTCCAAAAAACATCCACCCGAACCAGAGTGTCTTTTGAAGCAGGGATGACTGAGATGGGAGGCCATGCGATCTACCTGGATTGGCTTTCGTCTAACTTTCAGCTTTCTGAAATCGACTTTGAAGCAGAATACCTTTCCCGCAATGTAGCAATCATCATGGCGAGAATGAAAAAGCATGATGACCTTTTAACTCTTAAATCCGGTTCAAAAGTTCCGCTTATAAACGGATGCTGCAACCTGTACCATCCATGCCAGGCGTTAGCCGACATGCTGACGATTCTTCTGGATAGGGGAAAACTGGAAGAAACAAACCTTTGTTATATCGGGGTTCACAACAATGTAGTAAATTCTCTGATTGAAATAACCTCTTCTCTGGGAGTAAATCTAATTTTAGTTACTCCGATTGCGAAACCTGAATCCATCGTAGAAAGCGTTGTAGTCAAAGGAAAAAAAAGAAAAACTCTGAGCTGGGAGACAGATATCAAAAATGCGGTAAAAAATTCGGATTACATTTACACAGATACCTGGGTCGATATGGAATTTTTTAATGATCCGAAATTTGAGAAAGAAAAGAAGGAAAGAATCGAGATGATGATGCCTTATCAGATCAACTCAAATCTCTTAAAACATTCAAAGGCTAAAATCATGCACGATATGCCAATACATGCGGGTTACGAAATTACAAGAGAAGTCGTTCAAAGCGAGCGCTCGATCATTTTCCAGCAGGCAGAAAATAGGCTAGATGCACAAAAAGCAGTAATTTTAAAAATTCTAGAAACTGTTTAGATTGTATTTTTCAATTAAACTACTCTAAAAAATAATCTTTACCGTATGAGTGTTTCAAAACACATTGCAAAACAAATCGAATTTTTACAAAAAGGAACCAATTTATGGCACTAAAACACCCCAAAGACGCACTATTTGAAGGCGAAAAGCCTTTTCCGATCATACCTTCCTGCGAACATTTCGCCGGATCAGAGAAGCTGATCACCAAAGCTTTAGAGTTACAGAACAAACTCGGCGGGCTTTTTGATATCACTATGGACTGCGAAGACGGAGCGCAAAAAGGGAAGGAAAAAGAGCACGCAGAAATGATTGTGCGAATCCAAAATTCCGAGCTGAACAAGCACAAAATGAGTGGAGTTAGGATCCATGATTACACAGATTCTCATTGGAAGCTCGACGTGGATGTGGTTGTTCCCGGAGCCGGAGAAAAAATTGCCTACATTACAATCCCAAAACCGACAAAGGCATCTCAGGTTGAGGAAATGATTTCTTATATTCAGGCAGTTGCAAAAAAAAGCGGGATCAAAAGAGAAATCCCAATCCATGTTCTGATAGAAACACACGGAGCGCTTTATGAAGTGGATAAAATTGCTGCACTTCCGTGGATGCAGGTACTGGACTTCGGACTCATGGATTTTATTTCCGGACACCATGGCGCAATTCCTGCATCCTGCATGAAAAGTCCAGGCCAGTTTGACCACGAACTTTTGAGAAGGGCTAAATCAACAGTGGTTGCAGTCGCACTTCACAATGGAGTTGTTCCTGCACATAACGTAACCTTGGATCTGAAAAATCAATACCAGACCTACAAAGATGCGAGCCGCGCAAGAAACGATTTCGGTTTCCTTAGAATGTGGTCTATTTATCCAACTCAAATTCAAGCAATCCTGGATGCGATGTCTCCTGACTTCAGTGAAGTCCAAGTAGCGAGCGACATTCTGGTTAAGGCGCAGGACGCTGATTGGGGCCCGATCCAGCACGCAGGCGAGTTGCATGACCGCGCTACATACAGATACTACTGGGAAATTATCCAGAAAGCAAAAATTACCGGTGTCGCATTACCGGAAGAAGCAGCAAAAAGATTTTTTTCCTAATTTGAATTAGAAATACAAATCCAGGGTAGTTTTTCCTGCATGTAAAAAAAGTAGGAATCGGATGCTCTGGATTTTTTTCTCCTGCCAAACACCGGGATTTCTCTCCCAAAATAGAATTATTCTCTTGATTATTTTAAATTTCTTCTGTACTGTCTGATTCAAGCTTACAAATAATTTTCGAGGTAGGAATGAAACAGGACGATTTAGTTTTTGTTCATGTCAGTGGTAAAGAATATTTTCTCGCAGTTTTCATTTTTGGAGTATTCGGAATAATTTTCGGGTTTTTAGGAATCGTACTGCTTGGAATTTCCATTACATCAATACTGGAATCTGGTTTTTCGAAATCATCAGTTGCTTTTTTTAGTGGAGGGATAACCTGTATCTCCATTGTCGGGTTATTAATAAACCAACTGACAAAAAATATAGTAATCAAAGAGACAAAATTCAATAATATAGACAAACGGTTTGAAATCATGGAATCAAACGGAAAATTTTCCTGGATTCCATTTTCTGAAATCGAGTGTATTGGATTCAGAAAAGATTACCACCAATCATCGAATGACACTCATGCTTCGATTGATTATACAGTATACTTCAAAAAAAAAGACGGGGCTTGGATTGATATTTACTGGTTTCAGTCAGAGGCTGAAGCGGCAGGACTTTCAGAAAAGTTGAATTCATTGTTTAATGAAAAATCGGACGTTAGCTCTGTGGATAGTTTTTCCGAACCATCCGGAGATCTTTTTGAAATAAATAAAGTCCATTCCGATAAAACAATTTTCAAATGGAAAAACAAAACCAGCAGTCTTGACAGCTTTATCGGATATTTTACCATTTGCTCTTTTCTGATTACATTTGTAATGATTGCAGTCATAATGGACATCTCGATTATTTTCACGATTGTGGCGGCTGCATTCGCATCCATATTTCTTTCGGTCATCGTCTTTGCAATATGGAAACAATTGATTATCAGGGAATATGTGATTGAATTAAATCTTGACGAAATCTTCTATGGATACGGTACTCTTTTCGGTTTTCAGAAAAAATTTTCAATTTCTTGGAAGGATTATTTCGGGACTCAGGTGAATATTCAAAAATCCTCTTACAATCAGCCTATCAAGGAAATGTGGATCGTTTCAAAAAATATGAATGAGAAATTACAGAACATCAGAAAAAAAGACCTAAATAATCTTTTTGACCTCAAGGACTATTTATTCATGTACCGAGATATTCCAAAAGCGGAATTCCCCGGGTTTACGATAGGCGAAATCCTTACATTTGAAAAAATTCTGGATTCCGAAATTTCGGGAAACCGTTACTAATGAACCATTTTATCAGGAAATAATTATGAACAGAAAAGTTTACAGAATAGAAAAAGCAGGCTCTATTGACAATCTCCATCTAACAGAGGAATCGCTTCCAAAACCCGAAGAAAATGAAGTAATGGTTAAAGTACAATCGATCGGCCTAAACTTTGCCGATGTGTTTGCGTTAACCGGATTATATAGTGCAACTCCTAAAGAAAGCTTCATTCCTGGACTGGAATACTCCGGAACAATCATCCAAAAAGGAAAGTCTGTAAGAAAGTGGAAGTTAGGCGATCTTGTAATGGGCGTGACCAGATTCGGAGCTTACACAACCCACTTGAATATCGACCAAAACTACATTTACAAGCTTCCCAAAGGATGGAATTTTGAAGAAGGAGCTGCATTTCCTGCCCAATCCCTGACAGCTTACTACGCGTTAGTTCCACTCGGAAATATAAAAGCAAATGATACTGTGCTCATTCACAGCGCTGCAGGCGGGGTTGGAATTCTTGCGAACCGAATTGCTAAAAAGTTCGGAGCCTATACGATAGGCTCTGTAGGCGACTCATCCAAGACTGATTTTCTGTTCAAAGAAGGATATGATGATGCCATCGTGCGAGATGGCAATTTCTCAGAAAACCTGAAAAACAAACTGGGAAAAAGAGAGTTAAATTTGGTTCTGGAATGTATTGGAGGCGACATATTCGAAGATAGTTACCGCGCGCTTACACCAACCGGTCGAATTGTGACTTATGGCTCTGCAAACTTTACTCCAAAGCATTCCCGGCCAAACTACCTAAAGGTTGCTTTCAATTATTTCCGACGTCCAAAAATCGATCCACTGAACATGATTTCAGAAAACAAATCCGTTCTTGGATTCAATCTGATTTGGCTTTGGGATAAAATCGATACGTTAAGCGGAATGTTCGACGAAATTCAAAAACTGAAAATCAAACCCCAGCATATAGGAAAATCTTTTCCATTTGTTGAAGCAAAAAACGCGCTTCGATTTTTTCAGTCCGGGAAAAGTATCGGCAAAATTGTATTAAATGTCTAGTTTTTGCAGATAAAAAAGGAGGAGAGAGCTATGAAAAAAAAAGTTTTAGTCCCGTTCGCTGATGGAATGGAAGAGATGGAAGCCGTCGTCATTACAGATGTACTCAGGCGTGCGGATATCGAAGTACAAACAGTCAGCCTCACAAATGAAAAAATTGTTACCGGTTCACGAAATACAAAACACATTGCCGACGTTACTCTGGAGAGTATTGACCCTGCAAAATTCGACATGATTATTCTTCCAGGAGGAAAAAAGGGAACAGAAAATCTTGGAAAAAATCAAACAATTTTGCAAATATTGAAAGAATTCAGCCAGCAGAAAAAGTTTATCGGTGCGATATGCGCTGCCCCTTCGATTTTAATTCGGGAAAATATTTTACATCCGGGAGATTTATTTACTGGATTTCCTGGAAGTGTCCCGGATATCGAAGGAAACACGAATCAACCGGTTGCAATAACCAATAGAATTATCACAGGAATCGGGCCGGGGTATTCATTTGAATTTGCACTGGAGGTTGTCAAATTATTATGCGGAGTAGAAAAATACCAGGAAACAAAAAAAGGACTGCTCTTGTGAAGTCTAACGCATCAACCTACTATAAGTAGTCTATTTTATCCCCTTCATTCTCGCCAGTTGCAGAATAGAATCTATAATTTCTTCTTTGCTGAAGGTTTTGCAATTGTATTCAACATCGAAAATATCCGGATCAAGGGTCTCTCCTGCAAAGTAATTCCGAAGAAAGATTCTTTCCTTGTCAACTGTGTTGATTCTACCGACTGCCTCGTCATCGGATTTCAGATTCTCCAATTCTTTTACTCTTTCCTTTCTCCAACTTACCGGAGCGTGCAAGTGAACGTGAATGGCTTTTTTAATATCTCTTCCAAGCACAACCCCTCCCCTTCCCAGAATCACCACATCCCCGTGGAGGATTATAGTTCTCAAGATTCGTGCAATTGATTTTTTTACTTTGATCTCGTTCGGTAATTGAATGTCTGAAAATGTCAAAAATAATTCCTCAAATATACCTCGTGGTTTCGTCTTCATAATTTTTTCAATCAACTCAGGAGGAAAATCAAATTCTTTGGATGCCTCCTTCATAATCTGCTTATCAATAAAGTGCCATTTTCGACCCGTAGATTTGCTTAAAGATTTCGTAACTTCCTGGGCAATTGCAGTACCTGGGCATCCGTATTCACGGGAAATCGTGACAACACAAGGGTATTCTGTAGAATCCGGCAGTGCAGTAAAGACTCTGTTTTTTATAAAGCTCAGATCGTGTTCCATCATTTCCGTTCACCATTCACCGGGAGATTTTTCTCGCATCACATTCTATCCGGCCCTTCTGTAGAATATATGAATTGTACAGAATAATTATTTTTTTTCAAGAGGATTTACAGAAATTTGATTTTTTTTTCGGATTCCAAATCCTTAAAAATTAATCTTTCGTAATCATAAACCTTTTTTTGATATTTTTCTCGAGAAACTCTTTAAAACTTTTTTCGTATTTCGGCAGTTTCAGTTTATCTCGGATGACTCGTTTATCGCTGAACTTAATCTGGGAAGAAGGATTAAAATAACTTTCCGCATTTTTGTATGTTAGAACAAAAGGGGGATAACCTCCGCGCAGGAGTATCCAGGACGCGACGATTGATCCCGTTCTGTGGTTGCCTTCAATGAACATCTGAGGTTGGGAAAGCATTCCCACATAAATTTCTGCCGCAACTTTCAAGGCAGAATCTTTTCCATCGTGCTTATTGAACCATTTTTTTACCGGGCGAAGGCCTTCAAAAAACTTTTTTTTTGTGGCTTCTAGATGAGTTTTAAATTCATAACGAAGAGTTTCGTCATTTCCACAAAGTACGGTGTGATTCAATTCGATGATTTCCAAGACATTCTTATCCGAAAATAAATTCATTTTCGAAATCAGAATTTTATTCAATTTCTCATAGGCAAGGAGCATATTGCCTGCGACAAAATCATTGAACTCATCGCGTGGAACCTGGATTTTCAGGTTGATCTCCTGAAATTTTTCTTTTACTTCTTCAAAATTATTCTGTATCCTCTCGATATTGCAGATGTGAGTTTTCGGCAAGTAGGAGTCCTGTCTTCAGCCGAATCTGCCGGTAATGTAATCTTTTGTCAATTTATCGACCGGATGTTCAAACATCTGCTTTGTAGGCCCTTCTTCTATTAACTTCCCTTGATAAAAAAGGCAGGTCTTATCTCCGATTCTGTGAGCCTGCTGGAGGTTGTGGGTCACAATGACAATAGTATAATCCTTTTTCAATTCCAAAATCAGCTCTTCAATTTTTGAACTCGAGATCGGGTCAAGAGACGCTGTGGGTTCATCCATCAATAGAACCTCCGGCTGCATTGCAATTGCCCTTGCAATACAAAGTCTTTGTTGCTGGCCTCCGGAAAGTGAATAGGCGTTCTGTTTCAATTTGTCTTTCACTTCATTCCATAAGAATGATTTTTTGAGAGCGATCTCAACAAGTTCCGTAAGATTTCCAGTGTACCCGTTTAGTCTGGGGCCGAGGGCAATATTTTCATGAATAGTTTTTGGAAATGGATTCGGGTTTTGAAAAACCATACCTACTCGCAGCCGGACTTCGACAGGATCTATTTTTTTGTCATAGATATCAACCCCATCCAAAAGAATCTTCCCGATTACTTTGTTGTTTTCTATAAAATCATTCATTCTGTTGAAACTTCGAAGGAGCGTACTTTTTCCGCAACCGGAAGGCCCGATAAATGTAGTAATCCTGTTTTTCTCAATGTCTAAATTCATTTCCGTAATTGCAGGATAATCTCCGTAGTATATATCCACATTTCTGCAACTAATTACTGGATTGATTATATTCTCTGAACTCATTTCATTCTGACCTAACGGTTAATTCCCTTGATTTTATTTTGAAAATAGATTCTCATAAGTATCGCGCCCAGATTTAAAATGATCAATACTCCGAGAAGCACGATGATACCGGAGGCAGCTAAAGCATGAAACTCTTTCTGAGGATAAGAAGTCCAGTTGTAGATCTGAATCGAAAGCACGCTAAAGCTGTCCAATAGGCCTTCTGGTAAAAATGCTATATAGGTAATCGCGCCGACAAGTAGTAACGGAGCTGATTCGCCTATCGCACGAGATAGCGCAAGGATTATACCGGTAGTAATTCCCGGTGCCGCCATCGGTAGTACCTGATGACGCACAACCTGCCATCGGGTCATACCTATTCCGAATCCGGCCAGACGAAACGATTGAGGAATCGCTTTGAATGCCTCCTGGGATGCAAGAGTGATAATCGGCAAGATTAATAGAGCCATAGTCAAAGAGCCTGATATAAGGCTTCTCCCGAATCCGAAGAATCTTACAAATACTGTCAGCCCAAAAATTCCATAGATGATAGAAGGAATGCCCACAAGATTTTTAATGTTCAGCTTGATAAACCTGTTCAGCATATTGTCTTTCGCGTATTCTTCCAGATATATAGCGGCTCCAATTCCCAGAGGGATGGCAAAAAATGAGGTAAGAGCCATCATATAAAATGTTCCGACAATGCTGGACAGCATCCCGGCTTTCTCTGGAAAACGAGAGGGGTAGCTGGAAATCAATTTGTAATCCAGAGTTTGAAGGCCCTGGCTGAATATATCCAAAAGCAAAAACAGGAGCAGAAATATCGCAATAATATTTGCGGAAAGGCAAACAATCTGAAAACCGATTCCGTAAATTAAATATTTCAGCTTCGTAGAATTTTTCATGATACTATTTGTAGACCTCTCTATAATGACGCAATACGACCGAGGCGATAAGATTAAATCCGAATGTTAGCAAAAATAAAATTAACCCTACAGCGTAAATCGTATAATATTCCGTCGACCCGGCTGGAGTATCTCCCATACTGATTTGCACGATAAACGCGGTCATCGTCTGTATCCCCTTGAAATAATTCCAGTCTGTTGTAGGGCTGGATCCTGCGGCAAGAGTAACCGCCATGGTTTCGCCTATCGCACGGGAAAATGCCAGAATGAAAGACGCAACGACACCTGAAGCGGATGCAGGAATGATTACACGTACGATTACATTGAATCTGTTCATTCCCAAAGCATACCCTGCATTCCGGATCGAATGCGGGACGGCTTTAAGCGCCTCGGATGAAATGGACGATACGAGCGGAATCGAAGCGATCCCCACAACAATGGATGCGGATAACGCATTGAATAATTCCGTGGCGGGATAAAATTTCTGAATTACGGGAGTGATTGCAAATAACGCAAAGTACCCGTAAACCACCGTCGGAATTCCAGCGAGTAGTTCCAAAACAGGATTCAGAATTCTCTCGCTTTTTTTATCCGCATACTGGGTCAGATAGACCGCGCTAAAAAAACCGATGGGAAGACTTATCATGGCTGAACCCAACGCAATCATCATCGTGCCGGAAATCAAGGGGAGAATTCCCAGCTTCTTGGTCTCTCCAAAAGGCTCCCAGACAGTGCCGGTCAGAAAATCAAAAAAGCTGTACCGCTTAAACAGTTCAATCGCATCCCAGAATAAAATTCCGATGATAATAAATGTTACGCCCACAGTGATTGAAGAAAACAATGTAAGCGTATAACGTATCAACCGTTCTTTCAGGCCAAAAGAAGGCCTCTTTCCGAATTTGGAAAAAACCGCGCTCCTGTCACTCGCAGTCAAAGCTTCAGTTAGTAATTTTTTTTCGCTCATATTTGATAGCTATATATTTAATTCTGGGGGCTGCCCGAAAGAGTCAACCAAACCTTGAAATTTTCAGGTTCTACAGAAATAATTCATCCAGTTTTTTGTGCTTGTCTTCCTGCTTTTTTACTGCAGAACCCGTAATTTTATCTTTATACCTTTTTTGTATTTTCAGGTATGACGCATCCTGAAGAGGGATGTATCCGGTTTCTTTGGAAAGCCTTGCCGCATTCTCAAAATAAAAATCCACAAATCGGGCAACATTCTCTTTAGCCAGAGAAGAAGACTTCAGATAAATAAAGATAGGCCTGGATAATGGAGAATACAAATTGCTTTTTATGGTTTCCAGATTCGGTTCGATCGCTTTCTTCGTCGCAGGATTTACGATTTTCACTAACTTAAGTTTATCCTTGTTGCTTTCGTAATACGCAATTCCGAAAAATCCAATAGCCCCTTTGTTTCCACTAACGCCCGTTACGATCGTGTTATCATCTTCGCTGAATTGAATATCTTTTTGACGGAAGTTATCTTTTTTCTTCACGATTTCTTCTGCAAAGTAATCAAAAGTCCCGGAATCCTGTCCCGGAACAAAGAGTTTAATCGTATCCTCCGGCCACATAGGATTCACATCTTTCCACTTTAGCGCAGAATCATTCCTCTGAAAAATTTTCTTCAAATCTTCAATACTGAGTTCATTTGCCCAACTGTTATCTTTATGAACGACAACTGCTATTCCGTCGTAAGCAATTGGAAGCTCTATAAATTCGATTTGGTTTTTTGAGCAGGACTTTTTCTCTTCCTCGGATATAAATCTGGAGGCATTGGAAATATCCGTTTCATTATTACAAAACTTTTTAAATCCTCCGCCAGTTCCGGAAATTCCCACTGTAACATGAATATCCGGATTTTTTTTTGAAAAATCCTCGGCAGCTGCGGATGTAACCGGGAATACAGTGCTCGACCCGTCTGCTAGGACTCTATTGGTTTTCTTACCGCAATTGAAAATAAATATTACGGAAGATAGAAATACGATTAGTTGAATTTTCATTATTTTTCTCACTTAAAACCTCGAATACAGCCAATTACAAAAGAATTCCATTACAAAACGATTACAATTTCAATAAAATTGTATTATTTCCCCAATTTTCCGAATTCTTTCTAGGCGAAAATGTTAAGACCGTGTCCTAAAATGAATACCCAATGCTTTCCAAAGAAGTGCCGTTTTTATGGCTGCCGCAATCGGGCTGGTTGGAACACTGATTTTTAATCAGACATGAAAATGCTCTTTGATAACGGAATTTAATTCCATTATATTTACCGGTTTCAATAAATACATTATAGAGCCTGGAATTTTTGCCCGCTCGCGGGTTACATCATCTTCGTAGCATGTGATAAATATCACTGGAATCTGAAATCTATCCGAAATCTGACGAGCCGCATCAATCCCATCCAAGTCACCTGCAAGCTGAATATCCATTAGAATTAGGTCTGGTTTATTTTTTTCTGAGTATTCAATTGCATCTTCTCCGGTCGTTACGTGATGGATTGCATCATATCCTATTTTTTTCAATTCCTTAATCATTAGCATTGCCGTAATGACCTCGTCTTCTACTAACAAGATTTGCAATGGTGCGCTCATCTACTCAAACTCTGGGCCGATATAATGTAATCGGAAAATCAAATATACACTTTAGACCATTTTGGGTTTCAAAATTCACTTGCCCCTGCATTTGTTTTTCACCGATACTAAAAATAAATTTCATTCCTAAAGTCTGCTGCATTCTAAAATCAAATTCAGGCGCTACCCCAATGCCGTCATCCGAAAAAATCATTCGGACAAGCCCTTCACCGGCAATTGCAGAGCTAATAGTTACCCGGCCTTTTCTATTTTCCGGAAAACCATGTTTTAGGGAATTGGTCAGTAATTCATTGACAACGAGCCCTAAAGGAATAGCAGTGTCCAATAAAATATTCTGGTCTTCAACTTCGATTTTCAGAGAAATGCGCTCATTCATTCCTTCAAAATTTTTCAGGGTTTGACTGCACAATTCCCGGATATAATCTTCCAGAGAGATTCTGGACAAATCCTTTGATTTGTATAACAAATTGTGGACAATGATAATAGCTTGAATTCTTAAGTCCGAATCTTTGATCAACTGCTGTAAATCCTTATTTCCGGCAAAATTCTCTGCCTGCAATAGCAATATCGAACGGATCACCTGCAATGTGTTTTTTGTTCTATGATACAGCTCGCGTGTAAGGGTTTCTTTCTCGCGAAAGGATTGGTTCAATCGCTCTTCGGCCTTTTTTCTTTCGGTGATATCCTGAACCGTACCAAACAGATGAATCGTTTTTCCTTCTTCGTTTTGTATTGCCTGCCCGATCGCATTTACGTATTTCAAAATTCCATCTTTTAACAAAAGTCTGTGTTCAATATTCCAACTCTCTCCAAATTCCATTCCCCTCTGAATATGAGCCAGGTCAAATTCTCTGTCCTCCGGATGCACAGCATCCGCAAACGCATTCAGGCTCGCTTCTTTTCCCGTCAATCCGAATATCCTGTACAACTCAGCAGAACCGCTAACCAGTCCGTTCTGAATGTCAAAATCCCAGTGCCCTATATGCGCAAGAGATTGAGCCGTCGTAAGCTTCTCCTCACTTTTTTCGAGTTCTCTTTCTATTTTTTTTCTTTCCGTTATATAGCTCGACAAGGTCATTCCCACAAATGTAAGAATCAACATATAAAACCAGAAATTGCTCAATTGGGTTTTTTCAATATCATTTCCGAAAAATCCGACTCCTAGATAAGCTCCCATAATTGACTGAAACGCAATACAAACCAGAATTGCGAGCATTACCCTGTTTTGAAAAATGATTGCTGCAACAGCAATAATCAAAAACATCCAGTAACCACGGGCAATTTGCGCAGCCGGAGAATGACTAAACCATCCCACAAAAACTACCTGCCCGAAAAGAACGCTGATTGCAATAAACAGTACCGCAAGAAGGATCCTTTTTGCAGGAGTATTTTTAAGGTCAAACTCGCTCCAAACCAGTATAAAAGATGCCCCCAGAATAATTCCCAGAGAATCTCCCATCCACCAATGGATGATATTCAAAAGATATTTTTCTTCTGGGATCAACCCGTAAAAATAAATTACGGAACTGCCGACTACAGCAGCTATCACGCTTCCTCCAAAGCCGGCGCCAAAAAACAATTGAAAAAAACTGTTCAGAGAACTCAAAGTATTATCGAATTTAGATTTGCGGTTGAGCATCCAGAAACCGAACACGGCTTCAAGTGTATTTCCAAATGCAATTCCCAAAGCCTGCCCTGCTCCTATACTCTGGAGTGCAAAATAATTCGTAGCAAACGCGCCCAAAAAAACCCCCGGTATATATTTTTTCCCGCCAAGCAATAACCCTGCCAGCGCAATTCCACTGGGAGCCCAGATAATGCTTACGATTCCATTTTGGGAAAAAAAATTCAGGCATGCCTTTGCTACAACCGCGTAAGCCGATGCAAATACCAAGATTTTCAGTAAGACAGAAGTTTTATTTAGGAACTCTGGACGAAGCATTCGAGTAATTCAATCCATTTCAGGCGTTATGCGTCAACTAAATTGCATGAAAAATGGCCTCACTTGGCAGTACAACCCCGCAAAGATTCTTCCTTTTGTCGAATAATAGAATCTTTTTCTTTGAGTGAATTATTGCAGGAGTCTTCTTTCTGCTTTAAAACAAGCTCTCGGTCTTTCACCAATTGAGAATAGGACTCATCCTTTAATTTGAACGCCTGGTCTTTCTCCTTCAATACTTGCAAAAAATGCTCGTCCTTATTTTTGATGATAGAATCTTTCTCTTTCAAAATCGAGTCTTTTTCCCTTAACGATTGGATAAAAGAATCTTCCTTCAACTTGCACGAGTTTTCTTTTTCTTTCAAAGTCTGAACAAGTGTATCATCTTTTTGTTTTATGAGGTTGTCCTTCTCCTTCAATTGTTGGGCAAACTGCTCTTCTTTCCGTTTGAAGATTTCATCTTTTTCTTTCAGTGTCTTTCCGAGTGATTCGTCTTTTTCTCGAATCGCGCTATCCCTTTCTTTCGCACCGGATTCTTTCTCCCTTACAGTCTGCAAATACAGATCTTCCTTCTCTTTCAGTTTTCCGTCTTTTTCCTTAACGGTTAGTGTAAACAGAGCGTCCTTTTGTTTTATGATTTCATCTTTTTCTTTCAATATAGCAAAAAAAGAATCTTCCTTTTTTTTGTGATCATCGTCCTTCTCCCGAACAGTTTGGCTAAAAATCAATTCCTGTGCTTTTAACTCTTCGTCCTTTTTAGCGATTTTTTTGGAAGTTTCCCTTCTTTCGTTTTCTACTGAAATGTAAAATTCTTTGATTAGTTTTTTGCCCTCTTCATCTACATTGCTGGAAATCTTGTCCAGAAATCCTTTTGCGTTTTCATCTGCTACCTTTTTGCTTTCATCCTGCAAGTAGGTGGAGACAGCTTCTGCGCTAAATGCGCAAATTCCAGTTGTAACCAGAAATGTGATTCCCAGAGCTCCCCTCAAAGTAATCCTGAAAACTCCCGGGCTTTCTTCGGTTTTGAAATTAAAAAGGGTGCTGTATATGCCATACAATAAAAGCAGAAGTGAGGAAAGTCCCTTGGTATAAAAATAGGAAAAATTCTCAGCATAGCCCGAAACAAAGAACGACAGGATTATGCTCGTCAATGCAAGTAATGCAGGCGCATCCAAAATAGTTTTAAACCATTTCTTTCTGAATTTTTTCCACTCCAGGTAAATAACCAAAATGGAAAAAAGAAAAAGTATTGCAAAACAGGAAATCAGAATCAATTGAAAAAACTGTATTGTCATCGTTTGGCTCCTAGTTTAGATTTTTAATTCCGGCAGAGTGCGGTCATTGGCGAACGCTTTGCCCTTTCCGTAAAACTTGCTTTAACACAAGGGGCATTGTTACTAGCAAGAATAAAACCAAAGAAAAAGAGTTTCCTATTCCACCTAACGTCTTATAATCCGCCTGCCCTGCAAGGCTACCAAAAATTCTTACAATCAGGCTGAGATTCATCAGGATAAAATGAATATAAAAAACCGGGCTATAAACGGAACTCACCCCAAGAATTGAAGGAAAAATAATCGGAGCGTGGCCGAATATCATGAGCATGGTAAATCCGAGAAAAAATGAATGGATTGCGGAATCGTAATAGTAACCGGGCAAAAAAGCGCCCATGACCGAAAGAAATATCCCGGTAACCCCAAGCCAGACATATCCGGTGAGAAGACAGGCCGCGCTGTATCTGGCAAGGCCGTCTTTTTTAATTGTTTTTCGGGCAATATCGTTAAAAATCAGCCACAATGCCAATCCAAAAATAGCCAATCCGAAAAACAGGTTCTCCTGAAAAGCAAAAGAAAATATTCCTGTCAAAGCCGCTAGCGCCCACAATAAACGAATTTGATTTTTTGACCGAACTAAAAATGAGGACAGCTCAAGCCTTTCTGCCACAATCGTAAAAACCAAAAATGTAACCCAGAGGGGTACGGATGAATATATCGGATGTTCAAATGCGAGGGAAACATTTCCTGCCATGAGAAACAAGGCGCCTAACGTCATTAGAATCAAATTCCTCTCGAAGTGTTTTTTCAGAAAATGCAAAAATATTCCGACTAGGATTGCGTTCCCAATGACAAAAAATATGGCGGCCGATTGAAGGGAAATTTGCCCGGTGGCCAGACCAACCGCGCCTGCAATGCTGAAAACGGGCGAGAAAAAACCCCAGAGCCTGTCCAATGCTACTGCCCTTTCCAGACTAATCACAATTCCCAGAAATCCGGCAACCATAAGAGGGCCGTGCATAGCATTCCAGTTTTTGCCCGAAGGCAAACCCGTTATTCCGAGTCGGCTAAGCCCGCCCAGCACTCCAAAAAATAAAACCAGAAATCCGAAAAATATCAGCACTATATTTTTATTCTTCTTCATTCGATACATGCCCCCACCTTCTATTCTTCCCAAGAAGCAGATTTATTGTAAAAAATATTCCCCCTGCAAAAAAAGCAAATAAAGAAATGAAAAACCAGGACAACTTGTAATCGTAATAAAAATGATCTAGAATCGTGCTTCCAACTAGAGGCCCAACTGACCAACCGGTTGTTGCTACAAGGCCGTAAAAACCCATGTACCTGCCAACGGTAAGCGGGTCGGACATTTTTTTCGTGACCTCTACCAATAAGGGAGTCACAATCACCTCGGCAAAGGAGATACAAAACAGGGCCCCTAAGTAAAAATACATTCCATCCAAATACCCCCATGCAATATATCCGATCCCGTACAAAACCGAACCTAATGAAATCGCGCCTAACGCATGGTACCTGGCAAAATACTTTGTCACCCAAATCTGAAAAAGCAATACAGTTGTCCCGTTCACTGCGAAAATATACCCCATCTTGTCCGCCGGCACATCCTTGAACCTGCTTAAGAAGTATGGAAGAGTGGATAGCATCTGGGATACGGTAATCATTAGTAAAAATATTGCCCCACAAATCACCATAAATAGCCGGTCGGAAAATATCCTTATGAATGGAACCCGGGCCTCCTGCGATACGGCTTTTCCGTCTATATCATGGAAATGGTAATAAAAAATTATCCCGCTGGACAAACTGAATACTCCGGAGATGAAAAATAAAATCTCGAAAGAAGATTCTGCCAGATAACCTCCGATTACCGGGCCGAACATCCAGCCGAGGTTGCCACCGACACGAATCAAACTCATTCCATGCAGAAATTTATTTCCGGGGACATGGTCAGAAATTGCTGCCTGGGCAACCGGTTGAAACACTGAGGACAAAATAAAACTCAAGGCAACTGAGATCAGAATATACGCCAATGAGGCTTTCCAAAAGAAAAGTAGCCCGACTAAAATCAAAAACAAGAACCTGCCGAAAAGTGAGAACATAATGACATTTTTTCTTCCTATGATATCCGACAAATTGCCGGTGTAAGCCTGGAAAAGCGACCGCAGAACAAAAGTCAAAAGAAAGAATAGTCCCAGGTCTTTTGCATCCAGATTATAGGCTTTCAAAAAGAAGACGGAAATATACGGCAGTAAAATACCGAAGCCGAATGCACTCAGAGACCAGCCCAAAAGAATAGAATAAAAAATTTTCGGAAATTTTTTCAAATGGCTAGCTGATTTCCAACAACCTTGGTTGACATATAGTTCAGTTTTTTTTACACCTCAGGGAATGCAAAGGAAATTTGAACTCATATCTATTCTTCTGTTTTCATTTTGTCTGATTTTTATTTATTCGCTTCCGGTCACGACTTTATCCGACTACCGGAAAGCTGTCAGAGTCTTATCATACTTTTTTCTATTATGCGGACTATTCGGATTTGTTTTCCTTCAAAAGAAAATGAAATCGAAGAGTAGCACGAGTCCCTTAACGAATGAAAATACGAGCGAAAATTTAAAAGAGAATGGATTTACATTTTTTGTGATCACCGTCTACTCTATTCATTTCTTGTATATCCAGAATTCGCATTGGACAACTTTTTTTCTAGGCGATATGGATTATGTATCAATGGCAGAGGTTTTGAATAACACATTAAAAGGGTCTTTTTTTGCTACGAATTACCACGGTCAGATTGAAAACTCAAACTACCTTTCTCATCATTTTTCACCAGCAATAATTTTACTTGCTCCATTTTTATATTTAAATGAATTCCGGCTCGGTTATGGGTTTTCCCTTTTACTTGTCAATATTCTAGGAGTTATCTCGCTAAGCCGTTACCTATTATTGAAAAACATCAAAGGCGCCGGATTTTTTTTCCTGATTACATTCTTTTCGCTAAATTTATACGTATACAGACTTTTTCAATCCTACCATTTCGAACAAATGTTCTTCAGTTTCTGCATTTTGCTTTTTTGGAGTATCGAAAAAGGAAAGAAAATTCCAACTCTAATTATATTTGCACTTTGCCTTCTCATCAAAGAAGATATTGCGGTTTATATGTCCATTTTCGGTTTTTTTTTAATCTTCAACGGCCAGAAAAAAATCGGCTCCACTTTTTTCCTCATTTCCATAATCTATTTCCTACTATTTGTGCCGTGGATTCAATCGTCCATCCAATCAGGAGCAAAAATGAACTGGCTTCAGGATTGGAGCAATTGGGGAAGCACGATTCCGGAAATTGCGATCAACTTAGCAACTAGTCCCGGAAAATTGTTAAGCACTTTCATCCAGAAAAAATCGGTAATCTTCGAAGTTTCACTGTCTCTCGGATTTTTATTTTATTTCTATCCGAAAATATTCCTGATTCTAATTCCGATTTTTATTTTTCATTTCAGCTCGGCAAGAATCTGGTTCAACGAATTCTACAATTACTACTGCTACACAATTCTTCCATTTTTGATTTATGGAAGCATTGCGGGTTACAAAAAAATCGAAGCCTCTCTCTCTCAATTAAAAATGAATATTTATCCGCTTCTATTTCTGCTTCTAGGAATTTCTTTATTCAGGTCTTCTAACGACGGAATTTTTCCGATAAAACCGGACCCAATCAATGAGAAAAAATTCCGGACAGCCATAGAAGCAATCTCACTAATTCCAAAAAACTCAAGAGTAAATGCCCAATTTGATATTTCCGGGCTGGTTAAAAGAACAAATCAGGTTTTTCCCATGACAATGGAGCCAAAGGACTACCTTATATTCAACTTCCAGGGCGGGTTTTCACCCTATATATCGATCCACGAACTTGAAGAGCTTTATCTGAAACTAACGCAGCAAGGAAAATATAAGACAATTTTCAACAGGGATGGAATTGTAGTAATTCAGAAAATTTAGAACGTGCTTTTAGGTTTTCAGGAGATCGACTAACGCATCTTTTATTGCAGGAAATTTGAAATAAAACCCCGACTCCGACAATCTGGCAGGATATACATTCTGCCCGCCCACAAGGATTTCAGCCCCTTCACCGTACAATGCCTGTAACACAAATTTCGGGACTGCAAAAAACGCAGGCCTGCCAAGAATAGTGCCTAACGCCCCGGAAAACTCCTCGTTACTCACTGGATTTGGGGCAGTCAGATTGAATGCTCCCTTAGCCGATTCATCCATCATGAGATAAATTATTGCCCGAACCAGATCATCAATGTGAATCCAGCTCATAAATTGCTTTCCTGTAGAGATTTTTCCCCCGACAAACATTCGAAATGACGGGAGCATTTCTTTCAATGCCCCTCCCTCTTTCGAGAGAACGATTCCTGTTCGCAACAAAACAGTTCTTATCCCGAATTCCTCTGCATTCTGTGCTTCCAGCTCCCAGTCAACTCCGAGTTTCGCAAGAAAATCACTGCCTGCCGGGCTTTTCTCAGTTAACTGAATTTCTCCATCCTCAAAGATTCCATAGTAACCGATTGCAGATGCCGAAAGAAATACTTTTGGTTTTTTCTTTATAACTTTTAATGCCCAGATCAGATTGTGCGTAAAATCTACCCTGCTCTTGCGAAGCTTTTCCTTGTAACTTTCATCCCATTTGGATCCGATGATCGGCTCTCCGGCTAAATTGACGAGAGCGTCCAAACCTTCCAGATACTGCGTCTTGGGAATATCACAAGTGACCAGTTGTAATTGATTCAATCCGTCTAAATTTTTGGGAATCGAATTCCCCCTGGAAAAAACAATGACTTCATTCCCGTCTGCTAAAAGTTTTCCGCTTAGCTCCCTTCCGATAAGGCCAGTCCCGCCAATAATACCGACTTTCATGCTTTTGATTCTATTCTGATCCACCCAGATGCAAGCAAATAATTTTCCCTCGATTCGATAAATGCCCACTCGAAAAAATAGTGTTTGAATTTATGCAATTCATTTGATGGTAAAAAAATATTTCAAGAGTTGCCGAATGAATAAAAAATTTATACTACTAGGCTGTTTCTATTTAATATCATGCGGTGAAGTCGACAAATCATACAATTCCAAAGACAAAAAGAATGCACTATTCTGTTTAAGCCTGCACTCAACTTCTGCCTTGCCACAATCACAAAAAAATGATACTCTGGCGAGTTGCATGATCTGGGCAAATAGCGAATACAAAAAAAGGATCAATCGCGAAGGTGGGCTAAACTGCTGGAAGTGCCACAAGTCGTAATCAACCTGAAAGGTATAGTAAAGGCTTTGGGCAAATAGCAATCAATTTTACCGAAAATCGAGGAAAGAAAAACTTTTCGCCTTGCAAGCGATAATGAGTCTCAAACTCTGGATTTGTGAAACAGAATTTTCAAAAAAAATCATTTTTGATTCTATTTTCGACTCTTTGGATTACTCAATCTCAGAACCTCTTGGCTTTCAATGGTTTATTTCAAACCGCATTCGGAGCCAGACAAGCCGGAATGGGGGGAGCATCTCTGGCCGTAGGGGGGAGCGTGCTAGACCTAGAATCCAACCCATCCCATTTGGGAGACCTAAAAACAAAAAAATTCGAAATGGGCTCGGCTTTTCATTTTGCTAACCTCAGATTCGAAGACAGGCTAAACTCACCAAATCCTGAACTGGCATTTTCCAATCGATCCGAATCTCACCCGATAGCGCCACTCCCATACATAGGTTTTATTTCCCCATTAACGGAAAATTTGGGCATGGGGATAGCATTTTATACTCAAGCCGGAGGGGGAGGAATTTTCCGGGACATTAAAAAGAATACCACCAATGCGCTAACACTAAATGAAATGATGGCGGCGAATGATCCGCTTGTAGGGCACCAAAAACAAATTCACCAGGATCTCTCTTTCAAATTCATTACAAATAAAATCACACCTGCTATTGGGATGAGCTTTGGAAGATTTTCCTTAGGTGGCGGAGTTGATTTTATCATTTCGAGGATGATGTTTGACAGGATATTTACAGACACAACCGATTCATTTGAGTTGCCTGGGACTTTTCGCTACAAAAGTAACATTGCTTACTCGCTGGGTTGGAAGATAGGGACTAATTTTAAAATTACTCCGAATACAAAGATCGCTTACTCTTACATTTCAGGGCATGTAGCCCACCTGGATGGCGAAATGGAAGTTTATACTTCCAGAAGAGAATTTCCTGTCCAAAGTAATCATGTCTCAAAATCCATGTCCCTTCCTCCCAGGCATATGGCAGGGATCTCCCACAAAACCGGAGCATTTTTATTCGCATTTGACATTCGATATATCCAATGGTCGAGGGGGTTTAGCGCAAATAAATTCGTTTTGGAAAGGCCCCTTATTCCAACCCCGCTGGGAGTAGATACAAATATTATCCAGTTCAATATAAACTGGAAAGACCAAATAGTTTATGCAGTTGGAATGGAATACAATGTTCGGGACTCTATTTTCCTGCGATTGGGTTATAATTACGGAAAAACCCCCTTAAATCCCAATGGGGTAAACCCTATGATCGGAACCACAACCGAACACCACATTTCAACAGGAATTGGACTTGGGTCAGAAAAAGTCAGATTCAACCTGGCCCTGGAATATGCATTCCCGAATAAGGTAACAGGCGCAAAAAATTCCGACTGGGCCATCGCAAATTCGGTATATTCCAAGGATAATGTACAAACCCCGGCCTATACCCACTCAAAAACTGTCAGTGTAGCGTCTGTTTACCTCGGAATTGAAGCCTTTCTTGGGGAGTGATTTGACGAAAAAAGCCGTATAAATCATTGACAAAAAATTACGTACCGTTCAAATTTGTCCAAACAAAATTAATTAAGCGAAAATTCACCAAAAACAGCTATGAAAAAATTAAAAATTACTGCCATACTTTTGCCATTATTCATTTTGGCCAATTTATCCGCTTTTTCCGGAAAAATGAACTCCAAAAAGGAAGTCCGAATCGATAACGAATTCGTTCAAACATATCGCGACCGCTCGGGAAAATGGCTAATAATCAATGAAATCCGACAAAGCACATATAAATTCTTAAAAGAAATCGGAGCCGATGAAAACGAAGTCAAATATTTAAACGATATAAGACTCACTGACTCATTACCCAAATCCCAACCGTTATTTTTCCCATTTGGAGATGACTACCTGAAATCTCTGATGTCCGCAGGAAAAGGAAGGGATATAGTTCATTCGGATTTCCGGGAATTTATTTGGCCTGTAAGCTCAAAAATATTCGGGATCACTTCTAAACTCGGAAAAAGATGGAATATTTTTCACAATGGGGTGGATATAGCCTGCTCCAAAGGTTCTGTTGTTGTCGCAGCAGCCGATGGAACTGTGATTCTGTCCAGAAACAATTCAGGTAACTATGGAAACGTAATTGCAATTCAACACGATGTTAATAATCTCCAAAGTATGTATGCTCACAATTCAATTCTATTTATCAAAGAAGGCGAGAAGGTAAAGAAAGGCCAGATCATCGCGCTTTCCGGAAGCACCGGGCATTCTACAGGGCCCCATCTTCATTTCGAAGTAAAGTACCAAAATGTCGTATTGAATCCGGAACACTACCTTCCTATCCTACCGAAAGAAGCTGAAGCAAGAGTCGCTATCAAAGAAGAATAAGATTTGCTTCTTCCAAAAAGAAATTGGACAGACGAAGTTTATAATTTTCTGGTCTCTCAAAAAGAAGACAACCGGGTCATCGCCTTCGATTTCGACAATACACTTGTAAAAAACGATTTTGGCGAAGCTGTAATGGAATATATACTATATACCGGAATGCCGAAATTTAAAGAAAATTTCAGCGAGCATTTTTCGGATTCATTCGAAGCCGAAAAAATATGGAAGGATCGAAAAAATTCACCTTCCATTCTAAGAGATTTTGCGATCAAAGAATACGAAAGTATCATTCAAAGTGAGGGGCTTGAAAAAGCCTATCGTTGGACTTCATTTATTTTTTCCGGTTATTCGCCGTCCGAACTTAGAAGTGCAGCAAGAACTGTTTGGGAAAATGATAAGAATATAAGCCCTTACGAAGAAATGAGAGATGTAATTCGATTTTTTAAAAAACTGAACAAGGAAATTTTTATCGTCACAGCCTCCCCAACCTGCGTCATACAGGAAGTCGCAAACGAATTTTTTGTAGATGAAAAAAAAGTAATCGGAATGAATGCAAGGCTAAAGGATGGGATATTCACGTCGGAAATCGTAGAACCCTATACCTATGGAGAAGGCAAAGTGAAGGCGTTAGGCGAAATCGTGAAGAATCTTCCATCTATCGCTTTTGGCGACTCGGAAAATGATTTTTATCTATTGAAAAATTCAGAAACCGGAATATTCATAGACCGAGGGAATGAAAAAATAAAAAGCAAATTCCAGAATATCGGATCTTTGATTCAGCCAGTATTCAGATGAAAGAAGGCAAATTAATCCTATTGTCCATTCCAATCGGAAATCCGAAGGATATAACAGAGAGGTCAATTCAGGATTTAAAAGAATGCGATTTTGTGATCGGCGAAGAATTCAAAGAAACTTCCAAATTCTTAAAACAAATTTCGATTCAAAAAGATTTTGAACTTTTCAACGAGCATTCCACGAATGATGACCTACTCGGTCTACTCGAAAGAGTCAAAAGGTCAAACAAGGTGTGCCTGATTTCGGATTCTGGAACGCCCACCCTAGAAGACCCCGGCCAAAAATTTGTAGAAATCGCCCTAAAGAACAAAATTCCCGTTAGCGCGGATCCCGGAGCTTCGGCGCTTATGGTAGCTCTATCCATTTGCGGATTTCCCACATCCCCGTTTACATTTACCGGGTTTTTATCCAGAGATAATATAACTAGATTCAAGCAATTGAAAAAATTTTTTGCATTGAATCATACAATTGCAATATACGAAACTCCCTACCGCTATAAGAAAGTAATCCAGGAAATTTCCAAAATTCTGCAACCTAACAGAAAAATATTTTTGGGGCTAAACCTCACCTGCCCGGATGAATTTATTTTCCGTGGTGAGCTAAAGGGAATTTTGCCGATTTTAGAAAAATTACCCAAATCCCCACCGGTAATCGTAATCAGCCCAGAAAAATAATTGACTTTTATCTTATATATTGGAAATCTATGAACATGAGGAAAATAAAATCCGAGATAACGGAGGATATTCATTCCAGCCACGAGGCCCCAGAACATATCATTGAAATCGTCAAAGATAATCTGCGACTACTAAGGCACACTCGGGGGCTTTCTCTCGACAAACTCGCAAACAAGTGTGGAGTAAGCCGGGCAATGCTTTCTCAGATCGAACAGGGAAAAAGCACTCCCACAATTTCAGTTTTATGGAAAATTGCAAACGGCCTGAACGTTCCATTTTCTGAATTGCTCAAAGAAAAAGGCGGAGATGGAATCCACCTTTTGAAATACGAAAACACAAAAATTCTATTTTCCAACTCAAAAGTTTTTTCCAGCAGGGCATTATTTCCATTTCTGGGAAACAGGAACACTGAATTCTACGAGCTAATTCTAAAGCCCGGTGGGATCGAAGTTGCAGAACCCCATCAAATCGGAACAACGGAAAATATTGTTGTTGTGTCCGGAAAACTAAGACTTAGGCTTGGTGATCAGGTGGTTGAACTTGAACAGAAAGATTCGGTTTTTTTTCGTGCGGACATCCCTCACGAATATTCCAATCCGACCGATAAAGAAACCTTAATGTATCTGGTAATGAATTATACCGAAAATGTTGCCTAAAGAATTTTTCCATAAATTTAACCCAGTGCTTTCCATCAGTGTAATTATCCTAGTATCTCATTTTTCAATCTATTCTCAAGAAGAATCGAACATTACGGAGAAAAAGGAGCTTATAGACGAAGTAACACCTATTGAAACCCCAGCAATAAACGAACAGATTTCCTGTCCGGAAGATTCGTGTTCGAAAATCATTTTTGAGAATGAAAAGCAAAGCACAAAAGAACTGGAAGAATTGTTGGATAAAAATGCGGGCAAAATTCTAATCGACCTTCGGAAGAAAAACCTAAAGCTCAGTGACGATGAATTAGAAAGTACAGTCGGATATTTGAAAGGGATTTTGAAAAATGAAGGAAAAGTTTCCGTTGAGCCATTTTATATAGGAACAAGAGCAATGGGAATTGATCTTCCGGGATTTAAGGACATTGTGTCTCTGGGTGTCGATATTTTTTTTAGAATCCGAAATTTCTTTAAGTACAGAGTGATGAAAAATTATCATGGGAAAGTGTTGTATCATCCTCAAAAACACAAGATAATGATGATATTTTTCGTAAATAGAAGTTATGGCGATGTCTGCAATACGGTTTTTGCAAAATGCAATGAGATTGAATATATAGATGATGAATCCTTTGACCTGAGCCTTTCCACTGCTTTAAAAGAAAGTCAGGAAACAAAAACAAATGTGAAAGTGAATTTTCGCCAGACAAGTATTGCATTACCGGATACAAAGATCGAGCTGGAAACCCTGAAAAACCTGAATAAATCCTTGCGCATGTTTAAATGGCTGGTAGTTTGCAAAGAAAGGGAGACAAGGCCACTGGTCAGGGAAAGATTCATTCCGATCACAGCCGCAGTAACTGCGATCGATTATTCGATAAAAATCTATGATGCGGTTAAAGCCTATCTTCTTTACAAACCAGCCTTTCCCATGAAAGCAGAAATCTACGTATCCGGAAAGGCCAGAGGTGGGAACGTAAATAGCATCATATTTGTGCCACCGGAATCTCCGAGCATCGTAGAAGTCAAATGAAAATTCTAGTTACTGGAGGAGCCGGCCTCATCGGGTGCAACGTAGTTGAAAGGCTAAACAAAATCGGCGAAGAAAATATTCTAGTGGTCGACCATCTGGGGACAGGCGAGAAATGGAAAAATCTTACAAGGCTGAAATACCGAGACTATTCGGAAAAAGATGCTTTCCTGAAAAAGCTAGAAACGGGAAATGCGTTAGACGAAATCACTCATGTCGTTCATCTTGGAGCGTGTTCGTCCACTACAGAGACCGATGCCAGCTATCTCATCAGGAATAATTTTGAATATACGAAAGTTCTAGCGGAAGAATGCGTGCGAAAAAACATCAGGTTTGTTTACGCATCCAGCGCTGCCACTTACGGATCGGGAGAAGAAGGGTACAGCGATTTATCCGAAATAGACAAACTCAAACCACTGAATATGTACGGTTACTCAAAGCATATGTTTGATTTGTATGCCCAAAATAGCGGGCTTTGCAAAAAAATTGCCGGACTGAAATATTTTAATGTCTTTGGTTTCGGAGAAGCCCATAAAGGAAACATGCAAAGTCTTGTGCTGAAAGGCTACAATCAAATCCAAGAAAAAAAAGAACTTTCTCTTTTCAAATCCTATCGCAAAGAATTCGGCGATGGAGAACAAAAAAGGGATTTTCTTTATGTAAAGGATGCAGCTAAAATTACCCTGCATTTACTTTTCGGAAAGCATAACGGATTATTCAATGTAGGTAGAGGGATCGCCGAGACCTGGAACGATCTTGCAAAAGCATTGTTTCTCGCCATGAAGCTCCCCGTAAACATCAAATATGTGGAGATGCCCGATTCACTAAAAGAAAAGTATCAATACTACACAAAGGCAGAAACCGGGAAGTTAGTCGAAACAGGCTATAAAGAAAGATTCTTTAGCCTGAATGAAAGTATCGAAGATTATGTTAATCTTTTGAATAGCTCCGGTTAAGCGGCGAACACAGCAAGCATGGGTGAAATCGATCTCATTATTACCGAAACCCTGAAATGGATTTCAAAACAAAATCCGATTTTAGTCTGGTTATTCTTTTTTCTTTCAAATCTCACTGAAAATGTTTTTCCTCCCTGGCCCGGGGACACAGTTACCGTTGTCGGTGGATTCTTGATAGCCCAGGAAGAAAGTGTGGGTTGGTTTATGTTAATCACTAGCACATTCACCGGCAATTTGTTTGGCGGTTACTTAATGTATCGGTTTGGCAAGACCGCAATTTTTTGGATGAAATCAAACAACTTCCCTTTTAAAAAATCGATTTACGATGAAGCCCAATTGCAAAAAACATTCGAGTGGTTTTCCAAATACAGTACTTTGGTTGTCGTTCTGTCGAGATTCTCAGCTGGTATTCGATTTTTTGTCTCGATAGTGGCAGGAATGTCCAAAATGCCCTTACTTTCGTTTTTGTTTTTTTTCTCAATCGCAATTACAATTTGGTGCGGCCTTCTTATCGGTGGTGGCTTTTATCTCGGAAAAAACTGGGAACTAATACTTCATGCATTAAAAATTTACAACCGGTTCGTAATGGCATTTGTCGGACTTGTTTTAGGAATACTAATCTTTGCAAAATTTAAAAAAAAATCCACTGGATAGAGGAAAACTTTTCTTAAAACCTGCTAGAAAGTCACCCTGAAAAGATGCACTTTGCCTCGACACATTAGTAATGGCTCAAGAGTAAGCCAAGCCAGCCAGCCGCAGAGAAGATCTCATCTTTTTATTGAAAGTGGCCTTTTACTTCATCAACTGTTTGATCAAAGCTCGAAGAAAATCAATGTCAGGCGTTCCGCTTGGAATCGGTTTGTTATTTACAAACAAGCTCGGTGTGCTTTCAATTCTCAACTTTCCGGCTTCTTCGACTTCTTTCAAAATCTGATCTCTGGTTTCAGTAGTTCCCATGCATTTCTGGAATTGGGCTATGTTCAGACCGGATGAAGAAGCGATTTGGGAAACGGAACTTGCAGTGTGCATAACTCCTTTTTCTGTATCCGAATAAATTCCGGTGTAAACAGGCATAAATTTTCCCTGCCTGTCCGCACAAATGGAAGCCGAAGCCGCGACACAGGAACTTGCGTTAGGCGCAAGCCTTTGCACGAATCTGTTGCAGTTCCCATCCAGAGGAAAATTTTTATAAACGACTTTTACGATCCCCGTATATTCTGCGAGAATCATCTTCAGGATATGGCTTGTGTGCATGCAATGCCCGCAATTAAAATCCGCATATTTTACAATCGTAATCGGAGCATTTTTATCGCCTGCATACGGAGTAGACCTGATATCGATTTCTACTTTCGGGGTTTTTTCGTATACCTTCAAGTCGTTTTCTATTTTCGATTTCTTATCAGAAGCATCGGAAATGGAATGGGAATTAGAAGGCTTTACGGCGCTGCCGAAAACGATTCCCCCCGCAAAAAATGCACAGAATATGAGCGAATAAGTTAATTTATTTTTTGAAAATTCAGAAATTTTTGAAATCATGCTTCCTCCAGCAATCAACGGTTTCAGAGCAAAAAAAGTCACGACGAGTAGTGAAAATGTAACGAAATATGTGTAAAGACAAAGGCTGCATACCGCCTTGATCAAAGTGGTAGACACTGCAAACAATGCAATATCGACAACTGCGCCAAGCCCTAAAAGGAGAAGCAGAAATGCTAAATGGCCTTGAATCTCTTCCAAACTACCTTTCAGGGAAAAAATAAAAATGAATCCGATAAAACCATAAAATGTAAACCCCAAAAGCGCAACCGGAATGTCGCCTAAAAGAGGTACATTGCGAATCCCTGAAAATTCGCTCATAGCCACTTTTGTGCAGGAACTTCCATGGTCACTTGCCGAACATAACGTTCCCGCAATCTTGCTGCCCGGTTCAAAATACTCAATTATCAATATTCCTGATAGAACCATCCCCAAAAATGCAAGCACCGAACCGGTTATCAATAAAATGCGCAATTGCTTTGTCATACTTTCCTCTTATTAAAAAAATTACTTTACCGGAACTCCGGCTTTCCAATTTCCTCTGAATATTACTTTTCCAGTTGAATCCGTCTGTGTTCCTTCCCCATCCGGCAGATCCTCCTTAAAATGCCCCGTATAACGATCTCCCCTTGAGTTCGTAAGGGTTCCAAGCCCGTTATGGCGGTTATTTTCCCACTTTCCGACATATTTTCTTCCGTCAGGCCAGGTAAAAATTCCATGCCCGCTTTTCTGATCATCTTTCCACTCACCTATGTACTGTTCGCCTTCGTGTAGACCGCTCGTCCAGTTCAAAATCCCATGGCCGTTTCTTTTTCCGTCTTTGAAGTCGCCAATGTACATTATTCCATCTTTGGAAATATATGTCCCTTTGCCATGGGGTTTATTCCCCCGAATTTCGCCTTCGTATCTATCCCCGCTTTCATAATTGATCTTGCCTTTGTGCTTACAAGAAACCGCCACAATGAAAACCAAACCAATGATAATTAAATTCTTACTCATAACCACCTCTTCGCCCCTAAAATTTTTAAGAATGAAAAATTCAAATACAATTCCGGATAACTTTTATTCGCAGGATCTATAAGACACGCACCTGCAAACAGTAATTTCTTGGAAATATTCAAGTGTAAAAAATCCAAAAAAATCTTCATTTTCTATCGTACCCACTCATGCACGCATGGCTGGCAATAGGGTAATAATTTCTGCCGTCACTACTTGGACTCATTTAAACCACGCACAGGCTAACAAAAGCAAGCTTGCAGACAAGCCTTAGAATATCAGAAAATACACTACATAGAAAGCAATAAAAATATTGCGCAAATCCCCCAAGTAGCCGAAAATAAAATAGTGAGGGAAACGATTATGTTTAGAAAAGTTCTTGGATTATTTTTGATTCTACTGTGGCACAAAAATATATTTTCCGCTGATGTCGATCCTGCGGGAAATTTCAAAATCAAACCCTATAGCGCCAAACAAGAATCCGATCTTGTTATTTTATCAAAGGATATAGACGATTTTCACAAGAAAATTTCAGAACTTCTCCCCTTTATGGAGAAAGAGAAAAAGATTAAAGATGGAAAATATGTAAAGCAACTTTCTGCTTACAGAGACTCCTTCCCTCTCAGAACCGCAGATCAATTTATGGTAAACGAGCAATTCACTCTGGCGCTCGGTGGAAAAACTGCTGACGGAAAAGGATTCATTTTGGAAAATATAGCATTCTCAAGAAGGAAATCTCGTCTGGGCAATTCCAGAGAAGAATTGATGTCAGTGTATGAAATTGCAAATGTGAGCGCGAGTAAGTCAGGATATGAAGGGATAGAGCTTCATTTGACAAACACAACCTCATCAGGAAAAGCTCCCGTGAAAATTTTCAATCTAAAAAATATCGTTGATCCTCGCGAAAGAGTCAGGTTAGTAAGGCACTACAGAAACAATCTCGAATTGGCTCTAAGGCAGATGGACAAAGTTATTCAGAATAACTTCAGATCCGAAGAAATAGAAACCGAAAGAACAATGCGCGAGCTTCACTAAATAATTATGATTTGAAAAATCTAAATTCAAGAGAAAAGAAATTTCCGGATTTCTATAATCTTCTAAGTATTCCTTTTGGAGCGAGTTCAGAATTAATTAAAAAACAATACCGGAAACTCGCCAAAATTTTTCATCCGGACAATTTAATGACCGGTTCAAGTGAAACATTCGTCCAGCTTTCAATCGCTTATAAAATACTAATTGATGAAAGAAAAAGAAGGGTTTATGACACCCACTACTTAAAGAACTTTCCTGCCGAATTCAATGCAAAAAACATTATCCCATCAAATTCAAAAATCATTCTGGAAGAGAAAAGGATCGTATTTCCAAACTCAATGACGACTCTGGCAAGGAATGGCCTGCTTAGAGTCGGCCTGCGAAACAAGGACAGAAAAAAATATTCCGGAATACATCATGACGTGAGCATCTTAATCCGGGAAAAAGAAATTCAATCAGGGGTGATTGCAAAAATTCCTTTGACTGTAAGAATACTCTGCCCGCAATGTATGGGCTCGAATGTTCACTGCGAATCCTGCGGCGGAAAAGGCAATTATAAAGGAACAAGAATATTGGATATAAAATTGGAACCGGCCTTAATCCAGAATGGACGGATTTTTGAGCTGGAGCTGGGAAAATTCAGGCCCGATAAATTTGTTCACTTCAAGAAAAAGATATTGAAGGTTAAGCTCGAAATAATTACTGACTAATTATGCAGAAAATCATCAAATTTCGTCCCATCTATAAAGAAAAAATCTGGGGCGGAAGAAAACTGGAAACTCATCTTCATAGAGACTTGCCTAGCGGTAATATCGGAGAATCCTGGGAAATTTCAGATTACGGAGACGATATTTCTATAGTTGATAACGGAGAGCTGAAAGGAAAATCTTTTCAGGAGTGTTACAGAAATTATCCGAAAGAAATTCTCGGTGAAAATTTTGATTTTCGGAAAGGCTTTCCTCTTCTAATAAAAATCATTGATGCAAGTCAGAATCTTTCCATTCAAGTTCACCCCGATGATGCCTATGCATCAAAACATGATCCGAAAAATTCCGGAAAGAAAGAAGCCTGGTATGTGCTGCAAAGTGATCTAGGCTCTTCCATAATTTGCGGTTTTTCCCGCGAGACAAACAAGGCAGAATATGAAAAGCTCGTTTTAGAAAATAAGGCCGAGAATATTTTACAAAAAATTTCCCCAAGCGCCGGGGACGCATTTCTGATTAACCCCGGAACCATCCACGGTATCGGTGGAGGGAATCTAATACTCGAAATTCAGCAGTCCTCAGATTCCACATACAGGGTTTACGACTATGGCAGATTGGAAAAAGACGGAAACCCAAGGAAACTGCATTTAGACAAGGCGCTGAACGTTTTAAATTTTTCCAAGTCGGAAAAGGAAGAGTGTTTATCTCCGAAAAAAATAAGCAATAATAGATTTTTACTCACTGCAACAGATAAATTCAGACTAGAACTGTTTGAAACCGATTCCAGCGAACAGATTCCAAATTTGTATAACCGGAATCTTTTTCAAATCATTCATTTGATTGATGGATCCTGTGAAGTGGATAACATCCGATTTCAAAGAGGAGATACTTTTTTAATAACAGCATCCGGAATGAAAGAAACGCCTGAAGTCAGGCCAGTTGGCAAGATAAAACTGGCGATAATGGGCGCTTGCGAAAATTGAACACATTTTGACAATGGCTATAACGAAACCAGAATTCGCCTAACGCACTTCAAACCGCACCGAATCCTGAATTCCATTTTTTCGATGTATGAGCTGCAGAACATACTTACCCGATTTCGGTTGCCACATCATTGGACTGCTGAAATTATTCCCCACTTCAACCCCGTTGATACTCCATACATTGTTTTCGGAAAAATTCTCTGCCTCAAAAAAGAGCTTTTGATTTTCTTCCGGGATATCAGGATCGAGTGCAAAAATAGATCCATCCGCTGGATAGATAATTTTATTTCCAGTGGATATTCTGATTGCATGACCTCGGTCCTGCTTATGAGATTTATCTCTTGCCTCAGCATTTTTACCGTCAATTCGTGAATAGTTCTCGCCGAGCCAGTCCATCAATTCTCTCCAAACGGGAGCCGCGCCGGTTACCCCGCTTACATTCCACATAGGCTCACCTGAAAAATTTCCAACCCAAACTCCGACTGTGTAGTGATCGGAAAATCCGATACACCAATTATCTCTCATGTCTTTACTAGTTCCGGTTTTTACAGAGGCAGGAAATTTAGCGGATAAAGGGTTTTCCAGGCCAAAAGTGAGACTTCTGAATTCCCGATCAGCTAAAATTTCGGATACCTTCAAAGCAGTATCGGCCGTAAAAATTTTTTCTCCCTTCTCGATTTTGTTTTCACGTTGCAATTGTATATCCGAATATATTCCTTGATTTGCAATCGTCCGATAAGCAGCGGTCAAGTCCCAAAGTGTAACATCGAGGGAACCAAGCGCAAGCGAAGGCCCATAGAAGGATGGATAATGCAAATCCCTAAATTTCAAATCCGATAATACTCGAAAAAATGCTTCCACTCCGACAAGGTTCAGCACCCTGACAGCCGGAACATTCAGAGAAGACGCAAGAGCCGTATTTGCCTGCACAAGCCCGTGATATTCTTTTTCATAATTGGAAGGCCTATATATTCCGGAAAACACAGGAATGTCCAATGGCGAATCTTCCAGATAGGACGAGGGTGTAATTATTTTTTTTTCAAACGCCAGAGCATACAAGAACGGCTTTAGTGTGGATCCGGCTTGTCTTTTGGATACAATAGCGTCGACTTCAGGGCTTGTGGAATTTTTTCCGGAGTTCCCGACATAAGCCAGCACATCCCCGGAAGAATTTTCCACAATCAAAACAGCTCCATCCTTTACGTTTTTTCCTTGCAAAGAAATCAAGTGCCTTGCTAAGACATCTGCTGCCCGATTTTGAATGGAAAAATCAAGACTGGATTCGATGACTCTGGAATTTACGTTATGCGACATCCTTTCAAGCCGTTTTGCTGCATGGAATGCGTGGGCAAATTCCTTTACAATATTGTATTTTTTGGGAATGACATTTTTGATGACAAGGGAAATTTCTTTGCAGGAAATACCGGGAAAGGTCGACAGCGAAAGCAAGCATGAACGTTTTTCTATCTTTTCTACATCGGAATTCGGAGACCTTATCAAAACGGAAAGAATTATCGACTCGATCTCGTTCAAACCGTGGGGATATTTTCCGAAAAGGCCCCTTGATGCCGCAGAAATGCCAACCAACTCGCCCCGAAAAGAAACCAGATTTAGATACGCCTCAAATATTTCATTCTTGCTCCAGTTTTTTTCCAGTTCTTTCGCCAGCCTGACCTGTTCTAATTTTTGCAGTATGCTTTTTCGCTTTCCCTTCCAATCGTTATCGTTTTTTAGAATAGAGGCAAGCTGCATCGAAATCGTGCTCGCTCCTCTTTTTCCGCGAAAGGTGAAAAAATCAAATGTTGCTTTCGCAAACGATCTCCAATCAACACCATCGTGAGTAAAAAAATTTTTATCCTCAGAGGCCAGTATTGCTTTCAATAAAGAAGAGGATACATCGCCTAACGCACACCATGCAAGTTTCCTCTCCAAAATATCCGCCCTGAATTCGTGAAGAATAATTCCATTCCGATCCAAGAGCACGCCTTCGGTAGATTGGAAATTATCGCGGATTGTTTTGAAGGATGGAATACTCTGAGAAAATACAGGGAATCCGGAGATAAAAAAGAAAATTAGAACGAAATACTTCACCAGCTTCCCGAAGCCCCACCTCCCCCAAAACTCCCTCCACCTCCACCAAATGATGAGGAACTGCTACTAGAAGACCAGGAAGAACCGGAAGATGAACTCCAGGAACTCCCCGATGAAGAACTACTCCCTCCTCCGGAAGATCCAATTAAATCGAAAAGTCCAAACAGGATCAGATACCCAATTGCAGCAATTGACGCATAAATCAGAGAATTAACAAATTGCCCAAAATATAGAAATAGAACAAACACAAAGAAACTAACAATAAAGACAATGCCTGCGCTTTTCCAAAGACCAAAAAACATTCGAACAAAAATCAAGGCTACAAAGCCTACTAAGAATAGAATTGGCCAAAATAAATCATCTGATCCACTTTTATTCCGATTTTCGTAGGATGAAACTGTCGGGGCGGGCAATTCCTCACCATCAATGACTTTTGTAATTGCCTCTGCGCCTTTTTTTACTCCTTCAAAAAATTTCTGGGATTTGAATTCCGGCTTTATAATCTCTTCAATGATTCGCTTAGACAGGGCATCCGTCAATGCCCCTTCCAGCCCGCGCCCGACTTCAATTCGCAACTTCCTATCATTTTTTGCAATGAGCAATAGAACTCCGTCATCGATTTTCTTTCTCCCGATTTTCCATTCATCAACAACCCGAATCGAAAATTGCTCAATTGCCTCTTCCTCAGTGGACGGAACAATTAATACTGCAACCTGACTCCCTTTGCGCTTTTCGAAATCTTTCAGAATTTTTTCCAGCTCGATCTTTTCCTGCTCTTTCAAAGTATCTGTTAAATCCGTAACTCTTTTCTTTAGCTCCGGCACCGGAACCTCAGAAAGCGCAGGATTTAGATGGAATACAAACACCACAAGCAGAAGAATCCTCGCTAGAAAACTAAAACATTTTTTTGAAAATCTCATATTCATATAAAATCAGATCAGTACCGGTTTATTTGGGATCTCATTTTTACTTCTTTTTTTCTTTGCCGGGTAAAACTCTGTCAGCAATTTTGTAATTGATTGAATTCCAGAGATAAGGCCCTCTTCATACTCTTTTTCGCGAAATTTAGACTCAATAGCCGATGCAATTTTTGAAAAGTTTTTATCCTTCGCCAACCTAGAGACTCCTCTATCGGCGATTATTTCCAGTCTATGATCTGCAAGCAGAATGTACAACAATATCCCCGAATTATTTTCCGTATCCCAAATTCTGTATTGGGAAAAAAGTTCTAACGCTCTCTCGCGGGATGTAACCCCCTTGAAAACGGACATCAAGTCCAAGGAATTTTCCACTATGACGCAAAGTTCTGAAAGGTGCAATTTCTCCGAACTCTGAATTTCATTTTCAATTTTTGCAAGTGTGGTTTTGGAAAAATATTTCGTTACATTTGAAAAGTAAAATGCAAACAAATGATTGAAAATTCTTTTATAATTCATACCTATTCAAATTTCATTTCCGGGGGTTTGGATATTGTTTCCGGCAGATCAGTAATCTCTTTTTCATTTTCTACCCTGAATGAAGCTTTAGTCTTATAACCGAAAATCTTTGCCGTAATCAAGTAGGGAAATTTCCGAATGAAGGTATTGTATTCCTGAACCGATTTGATAAAACGCGTTCTTGCAACAGCGATTCGATTTTCTGTTCCTTCCAATTGGGATTGCAAGTCGCGAAAATTCGTATCGGCTTTTAATTCCGGATATTTTTCAACTACAAAGAGCAATCTCTGTAATGCGGAACTCAGAGAGTTTTGGGCATTTTGAAATTTGGAAAATGCGGCTGCGTCATTCATCATTTCGGGTGTCGCCTGCAATGTCCCAACATTCCCTCTGGCTTTCGTCACTTCGACAAGCACGTTTTTCTCGTGCTTTGCGTATGCTTCCACGGTCTTCATCAATCCGGGGATCAAATCAGCCCTGCGCTTGTACTGATTCAAAATCTCAGCCATCCCGGCGTTGGTTTCTTCGTCCAATTCCTGGATTCTATTGTATCCGCAATTGGTAAATAAAATCAAACTCAAAAAAACTAATAGAACAATTCGTTTCATGCCATATTTTCCCAGTCCATGATATATTCTCCGTTTAGAAATGAAAAGTAAAATTTCGTTTTTTCCAGTAGACAAAAAAGAAAAGAAACTACGCTAAATCTTATTTTAATGGATTAAAAAACAGTTCGATTATAAAAAATCATGTCTTTACTGTATTGTCCAGATAATGCGAATCATGGGCTGGGCAGTAACGTCATAAATTTCTTGACAAATTTCAGTGAATGATTACATTAAATATTTAATTATTTGCTAAAAAATGCTCAAAAGAAAAATTTCATACTTATTTCTTCCGCTAATCTCCTTAGCGATGCTATCCATAAATTGCGGTGAAGCAACCAAAGAATTAAACAAGTGCGAATCAAAATGCGATCTCGAATTTTCGCTTTGCTTTATCGTACTAGGAAATAAGAATATATCAACTTCCACAGAATACTTATCGTCATCGGGTGCAGCCACTGAGGGTGGTATTGTTACTAAAACAACTTCAACGATTGATCCGGTTGGTGTTTATCTATGCTATAAAATGAATGAAACATGTAAGGGAAGCTGCTATAAATCCTCATCTAGTTCAACCACAAGAACAACCTCGTCTTCATCTAGAAGTAGCTCTTCTTCCAGTGGTGGCGGGGGGAGCGCATCGGGTGGTGGATCCGGAGGAAGCTAATATCCGGTACATTGAATTATCTGATAAATTCCATTTTCTGGGAGAGGAAAATCAATTTTCCAGAAAGTTAAAGTCCATTTCCAACAATCGGGTTATTGACCTGACTAAATCGAATCCTTCAAAATCGGGAATTCTTCTCCCACAGCGCGCTATTCTAGAATCATTAGGCAAAAAGGATATTTTCGATTATTCTCCGGATCCGAAAGGAAATATTTCCGCTAGAAAGGAGATCGCAAATTATTATGCGTTGAGAAACGAGCCAACTGGTCACCAAAATATATTTCTCGCATCCGGCACCTCTGAAGCATTTTCTTATCTATTAAAGCTCTTGACAAATCCCGAAGATGAAATTCTTTTACCGTCCCCCGGTTACCCACTTCATGAATACCTTTGTCTAACCGAAAACACTATTCCAGTAAAATATCCCATCCAATATTGTGGGCGTGATCAGAATAACTACTCTACCTGGAAAATCAATTTTCAGGAATTGCAAAGGAATATTTCGAAAAGGACAAAAGCCATTGTTCTCGTCTCACCAAATAACCCAACAGGTTTTTTTCCTGACTTAAAAGAAGTTAATACGTTATGCGATATAGCAACGCGACACAACATCCCGCTAATTGTGGACGAAGTTTTTTCCGATTTTATCCATGACTCCTCGTGCGCATTGCCGATTTTTCCCGAAATACTTCCGGTTTTTTACTTAAATGGGATTTCAAAAATTCTGGGATTGCCCCAACTGAAACTTTCCTGGATACGATTCAATACTTTTGCAGCGGCAGAAAGTGTTTCCAATGCGCTCGAATTCATAACAGACGCTTATCTATCGGTAAATGCTCCGGTGCAATTCGCTTTAGAGGATTTGTTCGGGCTGAAAGACCAAATTCAATTGACTATCAAAGAAAGAGTTAGGAATAATATTCACAACGCAACCTCCGCACAAAATCAAAGTATGGTATTTCACAAACCCCGCGCAGGATGGTATGGAATACTGGAAATCCCGTCGAATCGAACAGACGAAGAAATCGCGATTGAACTTCTGGAAGATAAAAATATCATAACTCATCCTGGTTATATGTTTGATTTGGAAGGGGGGCCATTTCTAATTGTAAGCCTCCTTACGGAGGAGTCCATATTTTCGGAGGGACTCGAATTTATTTCCTCTCAAAAGTGGTAACCGAAAGTAAACCAAACATTTCTCCTTTCGAGTGGATGCATAGTTGGGTAATATCCACCGTTTGCTGTCCGAATGCCAGGATCAAAAAATTGCTCATTTGTAAGGTTGTTTATGTGAACTTGCAAAAACATGCCTTTCTTCCACACATCTTCCCACCGAACGTTTAATCGTAAAAATTTATACCCGGGAACAGATTTTTCAGGATTCGTTGCGATGGTTCTACGAACATCTACGTAATTCATACCCAAATAAACAGATAGATTCTTTAAAACATAATAGGTTGCACCAAAATTTCCTTTGTTCGTTGCGATATTTGGAATATCCCCTTTATCCGGAACAGTAGAAGACCGCCCCGTTAGCTTTTTAAAAACTTGTAAATAAATGTCAAAAGCAGGATCGTCTCCGGATCGTCCTGCAACGGATGGAGACCTTTGCAAACTTGAAGGCAGGTCATAATATAACCCTTGCTGATGAGTAAAATTTAATGAAAGATTCAAATTATTCAGCACATTCGCATTAGCGTCGGCTTCAATTCCATCGATTCTTGCACGACCGAGATTATTGTTCTGATTCCAAGGCGCTCCACCTGTTGCAGTCTTCCCATTGATAGGTGTCGTATCAGTCGTCTGCACTTCCAGAATCAAATTTGAAATCTCATTTCGAAAAGCTTGAATAGAAGTATAGTAATTTCGAAGGAATCGATATCCGACACCCACCTCAACAGAATTCAGTTTTTCCGGCTTAAGGTCAGGGTTTGGTTTTCTTTGAGCAGTAAACGAATACAACTCTTTCGCAGAAGGTTCACGGAATGCCGTCCCATATAAAAATTTTAAAGTCAGGTCTTTGGTTGGCGTAAAAACTGCGCTCAACCTTGGAGTGCTAGCATATCCATAGGTGGTAATATAATCGCGCCGAAAGCCGGCAGTCAGCGCGAGCTTTTCAATCGGCCGGTACAACTGCTGAAAAAAAATTGCATAGTTGTTATAGGAAAATCTTTCATAACTACCGTAGTCTTTATCCACGATAAATCGCTTTGCAGTTACACCCACAATGGAAGATAGGTTGGAGGAAGGATTCCATTGTAATCGTTCTTCACCAAAGTATGCGTTATCCGCCCTAGAGTAATTTTTTTCAACTGCGGTATCCCCGGGTCGATAGATAGCACTTGGCCCATTTGTATTCGGATACTCTTCATGTGAAGAGTTTAATAGTTCGGTATGACGCACAATCCCCTCACTATCGAGACTAAGAGTTTCGTTAAATTTATGCAAGTATCCAACTAGAACCGAATTATTCCTAAAATCCCAGTTTGAACCGATAAAACCCCCATCTCCATAAACTGTCGTTGTTTTCCCGGAAGAATCTTTTGATGAATTCGTCAATAAACCACTACCGATGCCATATGCCCTCGCCAAATTCCTTGAGTCAAATTTCCCTGTCTGGAAACCGCTTTGCCTAGTATCCAGCTGCTGGGTTCCATTTCCAAAAGTGCCTTCCCCCTGAAGAAATTGCCAGTTGATTGTTTCAAACCTTAATCCCCCTTTGGAAAACTTTGCGGTAACATTGTAGGTATCAATATTCGATACGTTGTAAGCTGGAGACCAATAATAACCAATCGACTTGCTATCCGGATTACACATTGTGTTCCCGCACAATTTTTTTGAGTAGTAATATGCCGGATCGTTTCGATAATCGTAGTACGGATTCGTTTTGGTCGCTCCATAGCTTGGGGGATCCAGATTTTGGATCCCACTCATATTCGGGCCGTCTGTCTTATAATAATATGCCCCGATGCTATATTGAATTGGATTGTCTCCACCGGAACTTCCACGGGTGGAAAAACTGGCGGATCGCCCGGGATTTTTCCATTTTTGCTCCCATGACCCGTAGGTGACGTCCACATGACTCCCTGGATTGGTTTCTCCATCTTTCGTTATGATATTGATAATACCATTGAAGGCATTAGCTCCGTAGAGCGCCGATGCCGGACCCGCTACAATTTCAATTCTTTCCACATTGGCTAGAGGAAAGGCTGAACTTCCTCCTAGCATTGCATTTTCATTCAGATTATTATCCGGGACACCGTCCACATAAAGCAAGGTTCTTTGCATATTCCCGATAAGTCCTCTTTGATGCCCCAAATTCGGATATAGGCCATTCGTATGTTGAAAATCAAAACCAGGCACATCATGAAGCGCGTCGTCTAACGTCCGATAACCTCTCTCTCGAATCTGTTGCGCTGTTATGACATATACAGCGGCTGGCGCTTCCTTGATCTTGGTTTTTGTCCGGGTTGCAGTAACAACTTCAATATTTTCTAATAATTTGAAAATACTCTCAGCGCTTGCAGTTGCATCTTCCTTTCTGACTGGGAACTGGATGTCCTTTCCAATTTGAGATGCGCCGAGAAATTCATTGATATTCTCAGACCTTTCCTTTTTTTGGGCGTTAATTTTTATCAAAATGGTTATTTTGGAAGCGAATTTTGCTATCACAAGATTGTCAGTTTCCTTGGTTTCCTCTTCCGGCAGCTTGATTCCAACTAAGCCGGAAACCTCTTCGGTAACGTTAAGAGCATCGATAACATATCCAGTTTCCGGATTATAGACCTGAGCAAAGATTTCCAGATTCTGATCCTTATTCTTTTTGTAATAACCGCTCAGAAAAACAGCTCCTTCTTCGGATTTGATTCTAGATAGAGCTTCGGAGACACTGGAATACTGCCCGGCTTTGTTTACTTCAATTCCTTTGGCCTTGAAATTCTTTAATACTTCCTCGATAATTTTATCTGAAATTGAGCTGTCTGGATTGGATTTATAAGGTTGAAAAGTTCCGATATAAACTTTCTTCTTATCTTGAGTTCTTCCTTGTGACAAAACAGATTGAAGACTAAACAAAACCAATGATATACACACATATCCGAAAATTTGAATAGATTTTTTCATACTTTTCCTATGTTTTACTGAAGATTGATTCTAGCAGATTCTAATTTTTTTAGCCTGTTTTGATTACGATTTCGCAATCACACAAAACTGTGTTTATCCGAATTTATGGATTTTCCTTTTTATGCGCAAATCTTTTTTACTACTAAGAAATTTATTTTTCAAAGAAAATGATTTTTTTATAATAATTTTAAACCGAAAAACAAAATGTCCTAAATCCGAATTCCGGACATATTAATTATCGAATTATGGATCCTGCAACTGAATTAATATTGGCCAAGAAATTAAAGAAAGTTTCAAGATGACTAAATATTCCATACCGTTACTGATTATACAATGCCACAAACCCAGCAATTGAAATAGATTATCCTTTGTTTGACTAGAAAAACCTGTAAAACAAGATTTATGTTTCAAATTTTTCAGCACAGGTTGAAGCGGAATCCTTATGCAGATAAAAGAGATTCATTTGGAAAGGACATTCTTTCTTTGGAAATCTATGAAAAATCAGTCAGTCGAGCCAATGATAAGAATATTCAAGCCTTTTGGTCGAAAAACAAATTCTTCCTTGGAGGAAGAGTGGAAAATTCCAGCATTAATTATTTTTTTGTTTTGTCTTTTAATACTTTTATAGCTTCCTGCTTCTTATAAGAAAGCCTCAGGTATTCTGTAGCTTCTTTATTGCCAGGATCGACGAGCAAAACATCTTCGAAGATTTTTACGGCAATTTCATATTCGCGATTATTATAATTCTTAATGCCATCTTTAATATATTCTGGAACTTTCGAAAGTTCCCTGCTTCTTGCCTGAGAAAGATCCAGAGTGGCCTTGGTATTTGTTGGTAGGGTACGAAGCGAGGATAAAAACAATTTGATCGCTTCGAAAGTTTTTCCACTTTTTAAGGCGATATTTCCTGATGCGCGTTCCTGCTCGCTTTGCCCCAAAATGGATTTCTGGTATCCATCTTTAGCGGACATCAGATTCGGATTGATATTCAAGATTTTCTGGTATTCCGCCCTGGCTTGCGCAAATCTTCCCGCTTTAAAATGTTCATCCGCCGCGAGCATAAATTTTTTGGTTTCAGTTCCTGTCATCTTCTCAATCACCAGTTCTCGATAGGCCGATGCTGCGACGTTTTTCGGATCCTTTTTCAAAATCTCGTCAAAGATGATTCTTGCAGATTTCAACTTCCCTTCATTTAATTTGTTAACACCTGCGGTAAATAGTCCTGTAAACTTTGCTCTTTCGACTATCGCATCTGGAATTTTCACTCCTGATTTTTTTGCATAGTCCTCATTCAAGAAAAAAGATGACTGGTCGGGAAGCTTTACTCTTTCTTTTGAGCAGGAAGACTCTTTCGAATATATGCGTTCGACCATCTGCCCTGTCAAAACCCCAATCTTACTGTAATCCGGGCTAATTCCGAAGGTCGCCCCGATCTTTACAAGAGCCGGAAAACTTGTCATTAGAATGATCTTATTCTTTTTACAAAACTCGGAAAGTTTCTCGAAATTTTCCTTATTGTACAAAGGATCATTCACCATATAAAATGCGTCGGCTTTTCCTTTGATTTCGCCTAACGCAGAACTTAAATCTTCCGAAGGAGAAAGCCTTTTTTTGTGAAAGTACAGGTTATACTTCAAATCCATGTATTCCCCTTCACTCGCTACAAATTCTCCGTCCGTGGTAGAGTAGAATGAATATACTCCCTTGCTGTCAGGATAAATATCTTTCAAAGTCTGAAAAAATTCGGTTACGGAGATATCCATACTCACTCCACAAACATCTCCGGTTTCCAGCCCTAGAAATTTCGGTGAATTTACCATAGAGAAAATGAGGGGAGTTTTTTTTAGGTATTCTCTCGCAATTTTTGCGGCCGGGGCGCCGATCGCAATAAATAACGGAACGCCGGATGCTTCCAGTTCCCTAAAATAAACAGCCAGATCCGAGTGTTCCGACTTGAGTATGTCCAAGTAGTTTACCTTCAGTTCCATCTTGACCACGGACTGAATTCCATACAATCCTTGTTCATAAATTATACTGTCGGAAGACATCAGAACTTCTACTACTTTTGATTCCTTGGAAAATACGGAACTAGATAAAAATAATAGTCCGATTACAAAGGATAAACGGAATGAATGGCAAAACATAAACAAAGGTTTTTTATTCATGGGATTAAGCAATAGCCTTTGTTTTTTCGGACATCACTTTTTCCAAATGACTCAAGTTCATCTCTGCTGTTTTAAACCCTGGGTGGAGATGAATTGCCCTCGTCCACTGTTCTTTTGCCTGTTCGTATTTTCCGATTCTGTAGTAAGTGCTAGCAAGATTATTTCTTGCGTGGTGATTGCCGGGAGCAAGCACCAGAGCCCTGTTGTAAAACTTAACAGCCTCATCCAAATGCCCGGTCAAAGAACAACAATTTGCTACCCTGAATAGAACATATGAATTTTGCTCATCAGTCATAAGAACCCTCTCATACAGTTTTTGGGCGTGGATGTAGCTCTTCTCTGCATAATAATTGTCCGCTTGCTTAATCATTCCCTCAAGCTCTTCTCTCGAAATTGTATTCTGCGATTCTTCCTTTTCTTCATCCGGTAGTTCCTTTTTCGCCCGATCAATTGCAAACTTAAGCTGAACCGCAACAGGGTCATCCGGATTCCTATCCAAAGCTCTTCCAATCATCATCTCTGCACGCTTATGAATTTTTAACTCAAGATAAGAAGCGCTCAGATTTACCAGATTCAGGAAATTATTCGGGTCCCGCAAGAAAAGCCTCTCTCCCACATCTACTGCATCCGTATATTTTCCTATCTGCCTGTACGCGTTGGATAAAGCATAAATGTATTCGTTGTCTCCGGGATTAATACTTAGATACTGCTCCAGGCATTCGATAGATTTGATAATTTCCCCTTTATTAAAATACAATCTTGCGAGTAATTTAAGGAGATCTGGAAATTTTGGATTGTCCTGAAATAAATTCTCCACTTTCTCCAGAGCTTCGCTGTCTTTTCCCGCTTCGATCAGGCTATAGCCTTCACTGACGGTTTCCTGAACCTCGTAAGGAACATCCAGATACTCGTATTCTTCCTGACTCTCCTTAAAGCTTACCCGTAGCACGGAAAAGTCATCCATGATCTTTCCTACTTCGTGAATTCTCTCCGCAATTTTCTCTAAATTCCCATCACCTTCCTCCACCCGCCGCAAAAATTCAGTCTCATCTTCATTCATCGACTCAACATCACTTTCCTGCTTTTTTACCAGTAGGTCGTCACGGCCATCCGATCCGGTTATAATTACATCCCCCGGCATAAGCTGGAATACACGGACAAAAAACCTTTCCTCTTGCTCAGGTGTTCCAATTTTTCGAAGTGCAAGCTCCTCCTCCAGAAAACTAGCCTTCCCGTCGCGGTATAGAACAGTCCAAGGATGCTCGGCATTAATATAGTACATCAATCCGGTTTCGTTATCGACAAGGCCCAAACAAATGGAAATATACATACTCCCTTCGAATGACAAGAATACGTTATGCAAATCGAGGAACCTTTCTTTTAACCAGGCTTCCGGGAATAGTTTTTGGTTTCTTTGCAGTCTTGACCGAATGAGTCCTGCATTAAATACCACTCCTAATACGAGGGCTCCACCCGCCCCCTGAATAGATTTACCCATTGCATCGCCGTTTAGGAAGGCAGTATAGTCGCGGTTGTTTAACCGGATAGTATCCGTAATGCAAATATCCCCTCCTATTTCCGATTGCCACTGGCGAAACTCGAATTTCTTCTTCTGCTCCATATAAAAGTCGGTCTTCACAAATTGGCTCTTGTTATTATTCGGCTGAAGTGGTTTGAGTAGAAGGGAGGTTAGGTAATAATCCCCGTCCTGCTGAACTTTCAAGGCGTGCACCTGCTGCAGAGTCTGGTTCAACTCATCGGTTCTTTGCCGCACCTTGTCCTCCAGATTCTGGGTAAAATCCTGAATTTGTGTAGTCATTTGATTAAATTGAGCCGCGAGCTGGCCGAGTTCGTCCTGCCCATACAACTTGATCCGGTGGTTCAGATTTCCCTGCCCGATAATTCTTGCCCCATCGGATAGTTTGTGAATCGGTTTTGTCATGTATATCGCCAGAACCAGCGCAATCAAAGCTCCGATAACCACAAGAACTCCCCCGACACCGAATATTGTTGTACGGATCTTCACTACAGGCTCATACACTTTTTCTTTGTCAAATTCGAAAACCGCAGTCCCAACCCTCATCTTTTCCTTTTTGTAATCGATAAAAATCGGATAAGAAAAACGAAGTATTGCTTTGGAATTCTCCTTGCTTACAATTTCTTTTAAGTCAAGCGCGCTTAGAGTTGCGAAATATTTCAAATCATTCGAATCAGCCATCCTTCCCAGATGCTTTTCATTCAGCTCTGCGACATATTTCCCATCTATATTGATCAAATAGGAATCCAATAATCCCGAAATATTACTCTCTTTTAATCTGGTGATAGATGTTCTGGTGGAATCAAAAGTCTCGTTAATTAGAAGTTCTTCGGTTGCGAGATTGGCAATATTATTTGCCAGGTTGCGGCAGACCTCAAAAGTTTTATCCAGCACAACAGCCTGATTTCGGTACAACACGATTGCAGATAAAGGAATTACGCTGAATAGTACAATTCCAGTGACAAGTATAATCAACTTCACTCGGATTTTTACATTTAGAAAAATTCTAAATAAATTTTCGATAAACTTCATAAGAAACGTCCTTGTTTGCGAGTTAAAATTCTAAAATAGAGTGATTTTTTCAATTTAAAACTCTGGAATTCTCTTCGATGTGGTAAAAGCGTCAAGTGTTTTTCAAAAAATATTTACAGCTGATACTAACCATGCAAAAACCCAAGAAAATCCGACTAATTACAATGATCATCGACCACCTACAATGCGATATTAACTTTACACTTTTGAATTTTCTGATCTTTCCTCCGATTAAATTTGGTTTGCGCTCATACCATGCCCTTTAAAATTAGATTTCACCCTAAAAATCAATGATCGAATTTCTGTCCATTGCCGCAATATCGCAAAGCTTGCTACTCTTTTTTTACTTTGCAATGAACCGTAAAAAATATACAGGATATCTATATCAGTCAATTCTATTATTCATAATTGCTCTAAGCATACTCTCCGGATACCTTTACATTTCAAAAAAGATTTTAAATTATCCGTTTCTGGCTAGAACCGGTTTAGTATTTTTCAGCCTTATCGGAGGGCTTTTCACAATTTCAACCAGAAGTATACTAGAAAAAACAAACCGTATCCGATTGAGAGATATTGTTTTTTTTATTACTCCCAATATCATTTTTTTTTACTTGTTGCCGTTTTTTCTCTCAGATTCTGCAACCAAAATACAATATTTGTATGAGGATCTCAGGGAACTGCATACGGACTGTTACATCATTTTCATCCTCTCGGCTTTAAATAATTTTGCAGGAGTTTTATCCTCCTTCTTCATTTTATACAAAAACCAGTCCCAAAATGGACAGAACCTCACAGCTGGTAATGAGACCGTGCTTACAAAACTCGGTTTTGAGACAGAAGGTAAAAATTCGACTAGAAAGTATTTACTCTACCATATACTGATTCTTGGATCAATTGCGCTAACCCTGCTCATTTCTTTATTCAATAAAAATCTGATAAATTCAGGCTACTACAGTTTTCTGATCTCGGTATTGATAATCCTCCGGTCTTATGACATAATCTATCGAAATTCATCGAACAAGAAATTGAGCCTGATTTTTGATAATCCGGAGAAATACGAGAAATCAAAAATCAAAAATGACATAAAAGAAGACTTGGGTAAAAAAATTAAAATCTATCTGGAAAAAGAAAAACCGTTCCTGGATCCGGATTTTAATATGAAAAGCCTCACAGACCACTTTCAGATTACTTCGCATACCGCATCTCAGATATTCGCTGATTATTTTAAAAAATCATTCAATCAGATAGTCAGTGAATATAGAATTCATGAAGCAATATTGAAGTTTAAAGAACCAGGTGGCACGAAACAAAATATTCTGAATATTGCTTTGGACTCAGGATTCAATTCAAAATCTTCCTTTAACTCCTCCTTCAAAAAAATTACAGGTAAAACTCCTACCGAATACAAAAAAAACGTCCAAACCAATTAGTCCGGTCGACAAACCATATAAAAATAGTAAAATATGGCGAGGAAAAAAAATGAAAAAAAATACTCTAAACAGAAAAGATTTTTTGATTAAATCAGGAATGGTTTTCACAGTGCCCCTATTTTTAAAATACTGTTCTTCTGCAATGAACGTTAGGCAACCCGGCAAAAAAGGAAATGACCCGTTATTAAATGCAGATGCTGAGAATTATTCAGACCCCATCTTAAAGGCAATAAACACTGGTATTACAGCTCCAAATCCCCACAATACCCAGGCATGGAAATTCAGAATTTTGAACTCTACGGAAATGCTCCTGTATGTTGACGAAAAAAGAATTCTTCCGGCAACAGACCCGCCGGCAAGGCAAATTCATATCGGACAGGGGACATTTCTGGAACATTTGAAAATCGGCGCAAAGCAGATCGGTTATGATTCACAGATTCAAATCCTGCCAGAGGGCGATTATACGTTAGGAGAAATTGGAAAAAAACCCGTCGCTCAAATAAAATTAGTTCAAAGTCCGGTTAGCGGCCATATCCTATTTAACTCTTTAAATTCGAGAGCCACCAATCGTAGTATTTATTCAGGCAATTTCATTACCGAGCAGGAATTGAAAAATATTATGGAAATTGGCAAAACAGAAAGTTGCAATTTGAGTTTCATTATTACCGAAAAAGAAATGAAACCGTTTAAGGAAATTTTCTACCAAGCAATGAAAATTGAGATGACCACTTTTCGAACTAATGATGAAAGCAGAATCTGGTTTCGGTTCAGTGATGAAGAAATTTATTCTTTGAGAGATGGAATTTCTCTTCCTGGAAATGGAGTAACCGGCCTAAAACGTTGGATTGCAGAGACTTTTTTCATAAGTAGCGATCCGGATAAATTTCATGATAAAAGTGGAACTGAAGCCGGTCTGTCAATGTTTCAAAGAGTAGTAGATTCGACAAAAGGATTCGTATTTTTTAGAACCGAGACGAATACTAAGAAAGATTGGATACTCGCTGGAATGGATTATGCCAGATTTCATTTGGCTACAACACATGCCGCCTTGCAATTAAGCCCGCTTAGTCAAATACTACAAGAATTTCCAGAAATGGAAAAACTCAAAAATCGATTTGAAGAGCTAACCCTTACAAAGAGTCCGGCCAAGATTCAGATGATTGCGAGGCTCGGCCGAAGCAATTACAGATTTTTTGCTCCCAGAAGAAGCTTGAAAGACATGATCGTTACTTGAGCCTGTTCATAAATTATTTTTGAATATTTGTCCGGCCCATGCAACGCATAATCTGGACAAGCTAAGTAAATGACGATTTATTGATTTTCTACACTTAATTTTTTACAAGAAAGCCCCTTCTGCAATTGCATCATTTATAGGGAACTTGGAAGCATCAAAGACAATTTTCCGAGATTGGATTTGGCTTTTTCATACTTAGGATCCAGGTCAAGAGCCTTCCGGAAATCATCCCTTGCGGCATTTTCCAGCTTAAGTATATCGCTTTCGGAAACTTTGTCTTTGGAATTTTTCAGGGCTTCGATTTTCTTTAAAGAAAATTCTCCGTGATAATTGAACAAAGATGCATCAATATTTTTGGTTTCAATTGCAGAGGTAATGATTCTTACATCAGTGTCTGAAAGTTCCAGCTTCACCTGCTGCATAAGCGATACGCTGGCAGATTTGACCACCTCAAAAAACAGATTCAGCTTATCTCTCTTCTGGGACACGGCAATTACCCTTCCGGTTTCCACTTCGATAAATCTTGCCGATATGTTGATACTGTCTACCATTACGATGAAATCCCCAGCTAAAATCCAGTTGGCTCCCAATAGCTTGCCCATTTTTACGGCTTTTGTGTCATCGATAAGGCCGGTCAGGCCCAATGTCTGCTCCTGAAGAGATTTGTAACGGGAATCTTCGCTCACCAGTTTAAAATACCCGGAAAGAATTAGGTCTTCCTGAATCATGCTGGACAAGCCGTAACTCCAGGGATCATATTTGGAGCCGTCAACACTATTGTTCTTGAAATTTTCAATCAGAAGGATTTTTTTCTTTTCATCAGGAATGGAATGAATGGCTCTATTTTGGGAAGAACCACAGCCATTCAGAGAAAAAACTGTATAAAGAAGAACGTAAAGGGCCTGGAACTTCATTTTTCCGAAGCTTATTTTAAATGCATATTGAGTCATATATCCTGAGTTTTTTTCCTCTCATAATTTATACAAAACACCGAAGGTCAATCCCTGAAATCTATCGTAGTATTTATTTTCCGGAATAGGCCTGTAAGAAGCTTGAGTCGAACCATTGTCATAATTCAATTCTTTATTGCCTGTCTTATGAATAATCAGTGCGCTATACTGCCCTCTCAACCCAAACTGTAACAGAACGGACTCAATCACACGGGTAGTATAGGTTATCTCGGCTGTTACTCCTTTCATCAGGATTATGCTTTCATTTCTACTTATGCTTAAGAGATTCAAGCCGGGACTATTACTACCGTTTGTTACGAATAAATTTTCCTCATTTGAAGCAACTCCCTGCGCTTTGTAAAAACCAAGGCTAAATGTAAGTGAGCCGGTATCGCTCAACGGGATTCCATACGCCAAACCGGCAGCAGGCCCGCCATACCTGCTGAACAATGTCCGGCTCCCAAAGCCTACAGTTGAAAAATTAAAAAATGTGCTGGAATTGATACCAGTCACAGTTCCTTGAGAAGAATGATCCATCTCATAAGTGTAATTCTGGAATTTATATCCCGCAAAAACTTTCACCCTTTGCAGTACCTGGTAACCCGCGCTGAAATCCAAATCATTTCGAACCGGTTGGCTTTTAAAATTATCGGTATATACAACATACATGGATGGATTTGTCCCGGTTGAACTGATACTATTGGTCGTAATTTGAGATAAATTCTGGAGTCCTGACCTCCCAGTCAGAGTAACAAGGCTAAAGGATAATTTTTTATCATCAGTAATATAGGATAATACAGGGCCACCATACAAACCTCCGACAGATTCGGTGGCATTTCCGATTATAGTAATTGAGTTTCTTTTCTGCAGATAATCGAAAAAGTTACGCATATCTGCTTGCTTGCTGTATGAATGAATAATCCCAGGTGACCACTCGGCCTGCCAGGTTCGAACTCCCATATAAAACTCGCCTGCCAGAATCGGGCATTTTGGTACAGCAAGTAAAAAGCCGGTCAGAATTGTATGGAAAAATCTTTTGCGAAAACTATGCTGCATATCAAAACCTCCGTGATGGTGTTTGATAAGAGATAGAATAAACTTCAAGACAGTCAAGGATTTAAAATAAATTCACTTCGCGGTATCATTTGGATTCCACTGGGAAAATTCGGCTCAATTCATACATATATTCAAGAATTTGCACTTTTCACCACGCTCAAAAAAGAATTCTCCGGTATCTCAAATGGAACCTTCACCCGTATTTCTCCCATTCCCCCACTAATGACTTCTTTTAGTGCATTCTTGTGGTAGATCTCCGAGACTAAAAAATTTTTTGTTATAGTCTCGTTCGGGAAAAACACTTCGATGGTATCCCCAACCTTGATTTTATTTTTGATTTCTATTTTTACCGTAAAATCATCCTGATCAAAATAAGTTACCTTTCCCGCATAAACTTGATTTTGATTTCCACTAACGCCTTCTTCATAATTCTGAAAATTCATTTCCTCCGGTGTTACCCGATCTTCCATTCCGTAGGTTAAAAATCCTGAAAAATATTTTCTGGAAGCGACTTTTTCCAGTTCTTTTAATAGATTTCTATCGAATCGTTTTCCGGATTTGATGTCGTCTAACGCAGTCCTGTAGGATTTTGCAACGATTGCCACGTAGTAGTCGTTTTTGGTCCTTCCCTCCACTTTAATTGAATCAATTCCCGCATCGGTTATATCCTTCAAAAATTCAATCGCGCGAAGGTCTTTTGAATTCATAAGATAGGTTCCATCACTATCCTCTTCGATCTCCATAAAATCTTCATTTTGCCTTAAATTCTTTACCAATACTTGGTATTGATCCCTGCATGCATTATTGCAGGCTCCCTGGTTCGCGTCCCTCTTTGCAAAATAATTGCTCATGAGGCATCTACCGCTGTGCGCAATGCAAATGGATCCATGTACAAAAACTTCTATCTCCATCGATGGAACCTCGTTTTTGATTTCACCGGCTTCTCTGATGCTGACCTCGCGGGAAAGGATGACTCTTTTTGCTCCGATTTTTTCCCAAAATTTCACAGTTGCATAGTTCATCGTATTCGCCTGCACAGATATATGGACATCTATCTGAGGCGTGCGCTCTCTTGCGATAAGGATCAACCCCGGATCCGCCATGATAAATGCGTCAGGCGACATTTCTGCCATTTCGTCCAGATATTTCGGAAAAGTCGGGAGTTTGGAATTTCTGGGTATTGCGTTAATCGTGAAGTAAATTTTTTTTCCGAGTCTGTGGGCGAAATCCACTGCCTCTTTCAGGGATTCCATTCGGAATTCGTTTTCTCTTGCGCGGAGCGAATATCTTGGCACCCCGCAATATACGGCATCTGCCCCGAATAAATACGCAGTCTTCATTTTTTCCGGACTTCCCGCAGGCAAAAGAAGTTCCGGAATTTTCAAGAATTTACTTTTTTCTTCGACTGCTTTTTCTTGTCGATGCTCCACCTGCGCTTTTTGATACATCGGTATTGACTTTCCTTTTTGTTATGTTAGACTGAAAACCCTGCTCAATTTGGCCGCCCAAATGAAAATCATGTGACTCCTCGCCGATTTTCTTGTATTCGGCCTTTTCCTCTTTCCATTCGGTTTTTTCAGTAACCTCGACTCTAAACAGAAACGTAATAATTTCTGCTTTCAGATTATCCACCATCTGATCAAAAAGCTTGAATCCCTGAAGCTTGTATTCAACAAGAGGATTTTTTTCACCGTATCCGACAGTCCAAATCCCCTCTCGAAGATGATCCATCGTATAAAGATGTTCTTTCCACCTGTGATCCAGAATATCCAGAAAAATATTTCTCTCAAGAGAACCCCAGATATCTTTTGATACCTTCGCCATCTTTTCCGAATAGGCTTCTTTTGCTTTTGAAGAAACATGTTCAAATAGCATAAGCTGGGCTTTCCCCTTGGAGAAATCCTCTGCCTTTATGTTCAGGTTCAGATTGACTGAGCCTAACCACTCATTGAAGTTGTCCAACTCCCATGAATTCGGATTGTTTCCGTCACAATTGGCCAAAATCTGATTTTCGACAACTTCATCTATCCAAGCTCGAATCAACTCAGAAACATCGTTTTTGTACAATACGTCATTGCGGATTTTGTAAATAAACATCCTTTGACGATTCATCACATCGTCATACTCCAATAGATGCTTTCGAATATCAAAGTTATGGCCTTCGACTCGCTTTTGTGATCTGGCAATTGCGTTAGTCACCATCCTGTGTTCAATCTCCTGGCCCTCTTCCATGCCCAACTTCAACATGATCGACGAGATTCTGTCCGACCCGAATATTCTCATCAGATCATCTTCCAAGGACAGATAGAATCTACTTGCTCCGGGATCACCTTGCCTTCCGGATCGCCCTCTTAATTGATTGTCGATCCTTCTGGCTTCGTGCCTTTCGGTACCCAGAATGAATAGCCCCCCGTTTTCGAGAACCTGGTCGTGACGCTCTTTCCAAGCGACAGCCTGCCCAAGAATTTCTTCCGCTTTTTTCCTTTTTGCCTGCGCATCTATTCGAATCAAGGTAGCTCTTGCATTATCAAAATCCAGCTTTTTGGTGAAGTCCTTGAACTCTAGAATTGTTGGCTCATCCTCTTTCCACAAGTCCAGCTGTTCCTTGTAGCCTTGAATTCCTCCCAAGACAATATCAGTACCTCGGCCAGCCATATTGGTTGCGATAGTGATCGAAGCGGGCTTTCCGGCATTTGCGATGATTTCCGCTTCCTTTTCATGAAACTTCGCATTCAATACGTTATGCGAAAGGCCAAGCCTTTTCAGTTTTTCGGAAAGGAATTCCGATTTTTCGATGGATATCGTTCCAACAAGAACCGGCTGTCCTTTTTTCTGCAAAGACTGAATTTCCTTAATGATTGCGTCGAATTTTTCCCTTTCTGTACGGTAAACTTTATCGGGATAGTCTTTCCTTACCATTGGGACGTTAGGAGGAATAACAATAACGTCCAGCTTGTAGATTTTTGCAAACTCCTCTGCCTCCGTATCAGCGGTTCCCGTCATACCGGCGAGCTTGGAATAAATCCTGAAATAATTCTGAAAAGTAATCGAAGCTAGAGTCTGTGATTCTCTCGCAATTGTGACTCGCTCTTTTGCTTCGAGCGCCTGGTGAAGCCCGTCGGAATAACGCCTTCCAGCCATCAATCGGCCTGTAAATTCATCGACGATGATGACCTCGCCATTTTGAACAACGTAGTCAACATCTCTGTGAAAAATCTTATGAGCCTTTAATGCCTGGTGAATATGGTGGACAAGTTCCACGTTTTCCGGAGAATAGAGATTTTCCACTCCCAGAATTTTTTCCACATTTGCGACCCCGGTCTCCGTAAGAAGGACGTTACGCGCTTTCTCATCAACTTCAAAATCTCCTCCCTGATTCAGTTTTGGGATAATACGGTCTATTTTGATATACTTATCAGTAGTCTCATCCGTAGAACCGGAAATAATGAGAGGGGTTCTGGCTTCATCGATAAGAATGGAATCCACCTCGTCCACTATTGCAAAAAAATGTTCTCTTTGAACCTTATGCTCCGGTGTGGAAACCATATTGTCCCGAAGATAATCGAATCCATATTCGTTATTTGTTCCATAAGTAATATCAGCCCGATAAGCCTCTTGACGCTCGTCGTGTTCCATATCATGTTGGATGATACCAACAGTCACTCCGAGAAATTCATAAATCGGCTTCATCCAATTTGCATCCCGTTTTGCGAGATAGTCGTTTACCGTAACGACATGAACCCCCCTACCCGCAAGAGAATTCAAATATACTGCGAGAGTTGACGTGAGTGTCTTTCCCTCTCCTGTTTTCATCTCTGCAATATTGCCCCTATGAAGCGCCACTGCCCCCATCATCTGAACGTCGTAGTGCCTTAGCCCCAACGTTCTTTTGGAGGTTTCCCTGACAGTTGCGAAGGCTTCCGGCAGAATATCGTCTAACGTCTCGCCTTTTGCCAATCTTTCTTTCAAAACATGGGTTTGATTTTTCAACTCCAGGTCGGACAGACAGCTAATTTTTTCTTCAAGAATATTGATTTTTTCGACAATCGGAATTAGTTTTTTTAAGTCTCTTTCGTATTTGCTTCCGAATATTAAATTTAATGTTTTTTGGATCATTCTTTATTTCCGTTCAACTGAATTTAGATTCTTTCTGATAATATTTCTAAAAATTTTTCCGCCGAAGTCTTCCGCATCCGACTGCATTTGCTTATCCAGAACAGGATATGCGTTAGGCGATTTCGCAATAAATTCCCTGTGAATTCCGGACCAATTTTCCACCATCGGCAGAGTTGCCTCCAAATGGCACTGAAAACCAAAAACCCTGTTTTCAAAAGAAAACAACTGATTCTCATACATTTCACTTGACATAAGAAGTTTCGCTTTTTCCGGGATTGTAAAGGTGTCTTCATGCAAATGAAAAGCGGTACCGGAGGCAACTGAAATTCCTTCAAAAATGGAATCCGATCTGTCTCGTATCGTTACTGTTGAGAAACCGGCTTCGATCCCCTTCGTTCCTTTGACAACCCACCCCCCAAGAACCCTGGATAAAATTTGCGCTCCCAAACAAACCCCAATGACCTTCCGATTTGGAATTGACAGGAAATCTCGAACCAATTCGAAATAAGGAGAAAAAAATTCTGCCTGAGAGTCATCCTCAACAGACTGAGGGCCTCCCATCAATATCAGAATATCAAACATAAGATGAGCGTTAGGAATGATTTTTTCACTTCTTTTAAATGCATCGTGATACGAAATCGAATATTTTTCCTCGCGTAGAATTTTCTCCAAAATTCCCGGCCCCTCACAATCTATAAATCTAACTATTAAGCTTCTCATTTTCGATCACCCTCCCAGCATTCTCAGAAAAAAAAGGATTTTTGCATCCTGATTAATTACGGATAATTCATTGGCCTCGGATATCGGCCCGATAAAGTTGTAATAAAGAGATAGCGGCTTCGTTTTAAAAAGCAGGGTTTCCGGCGTGCCGGTAACCAACCCTCCCTCCGGGTTTACCCGAAACGGCCTTTTCATGACAATCACGGGAAACTGAATATTGCGGGCCAAGATTTCTTTCTGCATGACTTCCTTCACCTTTGGAAAAATCTCGTCAAATTGCATTTTTTCGGAATTCTCAACTAGCTGGTATGGGTCGACGACCATAAACAGTGCCAGGTTTTTTTTGCCCAAAATTTGCCGAACGATATAGTTGAGCGCTGGAATTTCTTTTACGCATGGAACACAGGTTGGAGAATATACATTCAGAGCAATCCGGTCATAATTCAACTCGGAAAATTTGACGGATTTCCCATCCAGAAAGACCCCTTCAAATTCATTGACTCCGAAATTGGAGTCAATTTTGGGAGAGCAGTAGACAAGAAAATAAAAAGACAAAGCCAGTAACTTTTTCATAATTTGCAAAAAATCGTCCTATAAAAAACTAAAGAATCCAGACTTATTTAATGTATAGCAAAATTTGTCCCCACTTTTCGCAGCGAAGCAGGAAATTCAACCATCTGCCGAAAAAGAATTGACGAAAATCTGAACTTAGAAAATCTGGTAAAATCCTATAATATCTAGTCTAGGAAGGTCGCATGAGCTCTCATCAAGAATTTGATATTCTAAAACTCGTAGAATTAACCCGCTCCAATAAATACGAAATGACGGCTGTCGGTTTTGCTGCTCTTGACAAAATCGATAAAATCGATATTCCTAAAAAAATGAAGTCAAGAAAATTCGCGGTTCAAGCATTGCACGCCATTTCAGAAAAAATGGTTCAATTCGGATATTTCACTGCGGAGGAGAGAAAGAAACTTCAGGATGAGGCAAATCTTTCCGATTCCCCTTACAAAAAGGACTTCAATAACGTTTTTGCCAAATCTAATTCTGCAGCTCCTGTGATAGAAGAAGTTACCGAGGAAGAGGATATTCCTGAAGAGGAAGCAAAGCCGGTGAAAGTATTCTCAGAGGATGATGAATCCGGAGAAATGGATTCTGAAGAAGATGATTTTGACGACGAGGATGATGAGGAGCTTGAAGATGATGACGATGAGGATGACAAATAGGAAATAATCCGAATCGCTTCCAGTTACTAACCAATTCCAAAGGCTTTAGAGTTTTATTCGATAGCCAAACAAGTCAATACATCCATTCAATGTCCAATCCTTCCCTGGAAGGGGAAAGATTCATCCAATCCAGCACTCAAGGAACAGATCCAAAAACCACTCTCTATGTTTTTTACGGAATCGGTCTGGGGTACCACATAGAAGGGATTCTAAACTTGTTCAATGAAAAAATTGACGCCATTGCCTATGAACCTTTTGAAGAGCTTCAAGGATCCGAAGAACTTCAAAGCATCCTTTCTGAAATTCAGAAAAAATTTGCAACCTCAAATTCTTCATTCGGCATAATTCAATCACCCAAAATTGAAAAATCCAAGCTTCTTGGTAAAAAAAGCCTGCAACTCATCATCCATCCATTTTATAAAAGGAATTTAAAAGAAAAATACGAAAAATTTTCCGAAGAATTATTTAAACAATTTCAACCCGAAACAAACAAAAGCACCATCGGTTTTTTCTCAAGAATCTGGTTGAAAAATTATTCTATAAACCTTCGTGAATTACAAAACCGTGAATTTTTCTTTTTAAAAAACAATTCTATTGACTTAAAAAATAAAATTGTGTTGTTTGCAGGTGCATCACCCGGCCTGGAAAGTGATATCTTTTGGATTCAAGAGCATAGACAATATTTATTTCTAATCACCAGCGATACCTCATCCTATTTTTTGTACAAGAACAATATTCTACCGGATATTGTTCTATCCATTGACTCTGGAAGGGGAACGGCCTTTCATTTCCGCAATGACTTCCCCGAATCTGTCCCGATTCTGACCTGGATTGGTGGAAATTCAGAAATCTTCAGAAAAAAAAATCCTCTGATCATTTACTTCTCAACTTATCCTCTAGATCAAATTTTAGCAGAATTGAATTGCCTTTCTTCATGCGTCATGCGAAATCCTTCTTTAAATGTTGCCGGATTGGCCAAGGAGCTCACTTCTTTTTTTGGAGGAAAAGAGATTATTTTTTCCGGTATATCATTTCTCTCAGAAGGATTCAAGACCCACTGCCGGGGGACAGGATACGAAAACTACTCTTTACCTGGAGTAAATAGAAAAAAATCTCTTGAGTCGCTTGCCTCAAAGATATATCAACAGAAAATGTCTGTAAAAAATAAATTGGCATTGGAAGAATTGATGAAGTCTCCCAATTTAAATATTTGCCTCGAACCGGGGAAGGCCAACAACTACGTCATGAATTTTTCAAAACCCGGAAAATCCTTCTACCTTGAAAAAGGAAATCTCCAATTGGATAAATTTTTCTCAATTCTATCAGATGAAAAGGCGGCTAATGAGTTAAGAAACGAACTAAGTATCACAAAAGAAATTTGGAAGAAGTTCTTCATTTCTCTGAAGGAAACTTTCGACATGTAAGGACTCTATTGAATACTAGCGCTTCATTTTTTTTAGATTTGGTTTTTTTACGGCTATCATCAAAAAAAATTCGAAATCATTCATAAAAATGCTACAAAACGAATATTTTCTGCAATTTTCCATTGCAATTTTTACCAAAAATTCTTGACTGATTAAAAAAATATGCCAGGATTTAAACATGCCTGCATTGGAAGAAAGAGTAGATAACCTGGAAATCGCACTACAGAACTTTATTCACTCCGTAGGAATCGAATTCAACAAATCTTATAATTCCACTGAAGAATTCAAAGCCGAGATGAAAGAATTCAAAGCTGAGATGAAAGATTTCAAAGATGAGATGAAAGATTTCAAAGATGAGATGAAAGAATTTAAAGATGAAATGAAAGAATTTAAAGATGAAATGAAAGATTTCAAAGATGAGATGAAAGATTTTAAGAATAGTACGCTACAATTTATTTCAGAAATGAAAGACAATGTTAGAGATATGAATAAAAAATTCGGCGAGATGTCCCGAAAGCTGGGTACCATTGTTGAAGATCTGGTCATCCCAAGCATGCCGAGAATAATTCTGGAAAAATTCGGATTTGAACTAGAAGAATTTTCCATCAACATTAAACTAAAAAAGTACGGCCAGAACCAGGAATATGATGCAATCGGAATATATCGCGATAGGATTTTTTTGAACTCCACAAAAACTACAATCAGGGAAAATGACATCTCCCAACTGAAGGATCACATTAAGGAGCTTTCATACTGGTTTCCTGCATATAAAGGAAAGCAAGTGTTTGGAATTCTCGCTGGTTTCGATATTTCAGAAAAGATCATAAAATTATCAGAGGCGCAAGGATTTCTAGTAATGGGAGTTGGAGGGGATCTAATGGAACTGGTAAATTCAGAAAATTTCATACCAAAAGGAATTTTCATATAATCGAATTTAAATGTTAAAAAAAGTTACCGACCTATACAAAGAAGAAGAGCTGGTTCTTTCTCCCTATGGTGTAAAAAGTTCCGATTCCGGCGGCAGGTTGTATCAAGAAAAAGAGCACGAATACAGGCTTCCATTCCAAAGAGATAAAGACCGAATTGTTCATTCCAGGGCATTTAAACGGCTCGAATACAAAACTCAGGTGTTTATTAATTCGGAAGGCGACAACTACAGAACGCGACTAACGCACACGCTTGAGGTTGCCGGAGTATCCAGAACGATCGCAACTTCTCTGGGACTAAATGTTCACCTGAGCGAGTGCGTTGCGCTAGCGCACGATCTGGGACACGCTCCATTCGGTCACGCCGGACAGGAAATTCTATCCGAATTAATGAAATCCCATGGAGGATTTGAGCATAACAAGCAGTCTCTACGTGTCGTTCAAAAACTGGAAAACCGTTACCCGGATTTTCCCGGTTTGAATCTGACAAGAAAAACTCTTCAGGGGATTATGAAACACGGAGGAGATTACGACTCCTCCACGTTGAAAGCAGAACGAAACGAAGAAGGCCCGAGCCTCGAATCCCTTGTAACAGATTTTGCAGATGAAATCGCGTATAACTCTCATGATATAGAAGATGGAATTGAAAGAAATCTTATATTTACGGAAGATTTGAACTCTCTCGAAATCTGGAAAAGAAATTTCACCAGGCTTAAGGAAAAAAATAAATCAAGTGAGGAAATTCTTTTGGTCCGGGGGTGCATTCGGGAAATTCTAAATGAGATGACAACCGACCTACTCATGGAAACAGACCGCAGATTGATAACCAATGGAGTAAATTCTTTTGGCGATTTGACCAGAGTATGGAAATCCGGAGAAAAGATAGTATCTTATTCAAATGAAATGCAAAGGGAAGTAGGTGAATTAAAAAAATTCTTACTGGAAAATCTATACAAGCACAAGGAAGTAATGAGTATGGCAAAAAAAGGACAGGATATCATTGAAAAGCTATTTCATTATTATGCGAAGTTTCCAAAAGTAATGCCCACATCCTATGTTGAAAAAATTCCGGACGAGGGAGTCCACAGAGTAGTTACTGACTACATCGCCGGAATGACAGACCGTTATGCGGAAGAGCAAGGAAACTTCTGATCATTACATAGTGTTCCAATCTTTCCACTCGTCCGAAGGCCAGATATCATCGAAGGGTTTCTCGTTGATTAGCTTCCATCCAAGAGCACATAGCCCTACGGCAGAGCCTGATTCAAGTTCAAAAGCGATCACAAAGCCGAGTTCTGGAACTGCAGGCCTAAAGCGGATTCTGATTGCTCTTTCATCAATAGTTTGGTCGTCAAGCTGCAAGTTCAGCTGAAAATCGCAGGTTATCGAAAACTCAGAGTAAACGAATCGAGGATTATTTGCAACTTTGCCCGGATCCACATGCATGACGGCTGAACCGTCACGCCAAAGCTCCCAGAATACGGGTTTTGCTGCAACAACACATAGCCGGTAAATATCATAGACCCAGCCCAGTTGCAAAATAAGTTCGACAGTACCGTCCTGAAGCAAGGCGCAGGAGGTACTGTCCAAGTCGTAAGGCCCGATTGGAAATCTGTCGGCATCCGGAAAAGAAATGAGATTTTCCTTCAGCAATAGAAACCTCCAATGAAATGCAGCGGCTCCTTTTTCTGCTGTCCCCGTAATATAACTTCAGAAGAGACTTTACTTAGAGCCCGTCAGGTAAATTATTCCAGAAGCGCCTTTAGATCTTTTGGATTTGCGGCACATAGCACCTGATTGGTTTTTCCATTTGCAGTAATCTGTCCGCCAGTCAATTTCGAACTTACAACGCTCGGGCCAAAATCAATTACAGGAGAATTACTCTCGTTTGACAATACCTGCGCAACAGCCTTGTCCCAATGCAGTGCCTTGATTACGACTTCTTTGAATAGGATTTCTGCAAGGTTTTCTTCTTTTTGAAAGTTTCGTCCGTCCCAAATAGAATAAACTGGAATTTTCAAATCACTTCCTTTATATGGAAATTGAACGTGAGAGGCCAGGTCTTTCTGGAATACCGCCCAGGAATCGTCCATCAAAGGGCAATGGAATGGAGCAGTTGTTTTTAGATACACAAACTTTGCTTTTCTTTCATCCATTTCTGCCTTGAACATTTTTCGAAATCCCAACAGAGACGAAGGTTTTCCGGAAATGATCATCGAGTCTGGAGTATTGTAAAGACTTATGTATAGAAGATCTTTTCCTTTGTACCCAAGTGCGTTATTCGCCTCTGTAACTTTTCTTTCCAACTCCTCTCTGGAGTATCCGATACAGGCAACCATAGGCGAAGGGTTTTTATCCCCTATCGCAGCATTTCCCTCCAGAACCGAACTCTCGATTTCAAAATAGGGAAATTGCTCCTGCGCGCGATAGCCCAGATAAAAAATAAACGTAATAAACTTTGAAAATGTTTCATAGAATTCGCTTTTTTCTTTTCCGAGAGCTGCAAGTGCTGCGGCTACAATTCCCTGGCTATGGCCCGTAGTTCCGGAGGAAAGCGCCATAAGGTCCGACACAGAATATCCCTTCAAGGTCAGCAAGTGATAGTTTGCAAGCTGGGTTACAAAAATCATCGCAACCGAAACACTTCCCCTGCAAAGATAATCATCAGATGGAGCCTTATCCGGATTTTCTATCCAAGTTTTTATATCCAGCCCTTCCGAAATCAAAAGTGTTTTTCCAAGTCTATCTTCTTCAGCTCGAATTGTCTTAAACGCCGTATCGAAAAATTCCTTAAGAAGCGGCTCTTCATAAAGTTTTGAAATCTCCTTCAAATAAGGAGAACCCTGTCCGCCGAACTGAAGAAAAAATTTTTTACCCGATTGTTTTGTTTCATTTAGTACTTTTGTCATTTTACTTTCCTCTTCCGCCACCCCCACTTCTTCGAACCGCGTTTCCGGGCCCGCCCCCACCTTTAAAACCAGAAAAATTACTTGGGTGTAATTTTCCAGTAGCATTCGATTTGTCCCAATGTTTTTCCTGGTGTTCTGCTTGAAGTTTTTCCAACTCAACCAGAACAATTTTCTTTCCTTCGATTTCTTTTCCGTTCAAAGCTGTAATTGCTTTCATCATCCCTTCTTCACTCGCCATTTCGGCGTTTCCGTATCCCAGGGACGTATTGGTTTTTTTATCCCTTTTAATATGCACGGAAACAACTTCTCCATGAGCTGATAACATTTTTTTAAGATCGTCTTCTTTTAACGACTGAGGTAGATTTCCCAGTGAAATTTTCATATAGCACCCTCTCTAAATTAACCGTATTCTATAAGCAGAATACTTTCAATCCTCTTTTTTGCAACCGTCTATTTGCTTTTTTGTAAAAGCGCATCCAGTTTCTGAAACAGTTCCTCAAACCGAACGGGTTTCAGTAGATACTCGCTGAATCCTTTCGAAATCAATTCATCCCTTTTTCCCTCAAACCCGGATGCAGTAACGGCAATAACCGGCAACCTAGAAAGTTTTTCATTTTCCCGGATTTTTTTAATTGTCTCAATTCCATCCAGTTTTGGCATTACTACATCCATGAGTATTATATCGGGAATCTGCTCTTTCAGAAACTCAAGAGCCTCCAACCCATCTTTAGCCTCATATACTTTCATGCCTGCTCCGGCCAGAACTTCATCGAGTAGCATTCTATTGATCTCAACATCATCGACTACCAGAGCGGTCCGGCCCGAATATTTTGTCGGTGTAGCAATTCCGGTATACGGCTGTGATATTCCCGCATCTTTATCCGCAATAATCGGTAGAGTCAGATCGAACCAGAAGGAAGTTCCTTTTCCGATTTCACTTTCAACTTTCAAAGTTGACCCAAGGGCCATGGCAATTTTTTGCGAGATTGGAAGACCAAGGCCGGTTCCTTCTACCTGCATATAAGTTTCCCTGTGAAATGGCTCGAATATTTTCGTTAGGCCGTCACTAGAAATTCCGGTTCCAGTATCTTTTACTATAAATCTGAGCAATATTTCTTTGCGATTTTTCACATCGAAATTTTTATCCTGCACGAAAAATTCGATCTTTCCGGTATTTGTAAACTTCACTGCGTTTCCAAGTAAATTGATCAAAACCTGATTTAGCCTTTTTGAATCTCCCAAAAGTAGTTCCGGAATGCTTTCATCAAAGCAAAATACAAAATCCAAATTTTTATTTTTCGCCTGAAGATAAAACATTTCAGTCAATTCCATAAGAATAGTCTTTAAATCGATCCTATCCCTGATGATTTTCAATTTTTTCAGTTCCGAACTGGAATACTCCAGAATTTCGTTAATCAATTGAAGCAAATGTTTTGCGCTTTGATTGGTAAGCTCCGCGTATTTTCTTTTTGTTTGCGGAATGGCAACTTCGTGTTTTAACAATTCGGAAAACCCGATTATCGAATTCAATGGAGTTCGTAGTTCGTGAGAAACGGAGGAAATAAACAAATTCTTGGCCTTGTTAGCCTCTTCCGCTTTTTCGAGAGCAATGATCAACCTGTCATTAATCGTATTCAACTCTTCGTTCAACTTTCTCTGATTCTCTTCAATTTCCTTATGCTCGGTAATATCATTTCTAATAGAAACATATCTATATGAATGGCCGTTTGTATCCAGAAGTGGAAAAATAGTAGCATTTACCCAATAATAATTTCCATTTTTAGCTTTGTTCTTAACCTTTCCTTTCCATATTTTCTGTTCTAAAAGAGTCTCCCATAATTTTGCCCAAAATTCTTTTGAATGATATCCGGAATTTACGATTTTGTGTGTTTTGCCAACAAGCTCTCCATTGGTAAACCCGGATATATCGCAGAATTTTTGATTCGCATACAAAATCACTCCTTTTGTATCGGTAACGGAAACAAGACAATGTTCATCCAGAGCTATTTTGAAATCCTCCAACTCATTTGTTGTAACGCGAATAATCGCCTCACTAATTTTCTTCTCGGTAATATCGTAAAATGTCCCATTCCAAAGAGTACCTTTGTAGGTATCATTTTTTTCTTTGATGCTTGCCTTCACTTCCATCCATTTGTTCTGTCCACTTTTTGTCCTGATCTTAAATTCAACATCCGAATCTGTAAAATTTTTATAGGATTTCAAAAATCCTTTTTTCACAATGCTCTTGTATTCCGGTAGTACGATATCGTAAATCGCGCCGATATTCTTCCGCAACTCCGATGGAGTGATTTCCATAAGGTCAACAATCTTCTCGCTGATAAAATTCAGAGTCTTGTTCCCATCAGGTTTCAGCTCATATTGAAAAAAAACTCCCGATGATCCAAATACAACCTCGTCCAGGATTCTCTGATTTTTTAACAATGCTTCTTCCGTTTTGCGATTTACGCTAACCAGAAACAGTAGAGTAAAAACAAACAAAGCAACGGAAACGATGTACATCAAAGGGTGAATAATACCAATCAATTCTTTTGAAGGGCGAAGCGATGCAAACAAAGAATAATCCATCCACTCCAAAAGAAGGTACATCAAAATGGAAACTAGGATCCCGGAAATCATCTTCCACTTTTCTTCCAACTGAAATAGCACGACGCAAGATGAAATCAAAGGAAGAAATAAAATGTGAAAATTACTAGCCTCCCCTCCAATGGATGCAAATAGAAATGTCGAAGCGTTAAACAAAATGAGCGAAACATATCGAGCTGCAAAATATCGTTTTTGATAATTGAGATACAATCCAATTGCAGATACCCCTAGCGGTATTGCGCTTAAGAAAGCATAAGCTATTTCACCGGCAGGAATATAGAGAGAAATGAAAAATAAAGTAGACAGTCCTGCCAAGGCCAACAATTGATTGGTAACTATGACTTTTCTTACAAGTTGAGATGGAATGTCGCTTGCTACTCCCAGGGTAGAAATAAATTCCCAGATTTGCTTTATCCTCGGCATTTAATTATTTGACTAAAATATTTTTCACTTGTGTGCAAATACACCCGGAATATTTTCCACTCGTTGACTGTACCTTGATCCGTGCAGTAATCAACTAATCAATCAAACCGAGTTCAAATGCAAATTTAATCATGGCTGTTGCAGCGGCCTCCTTCGGGAAAGGGTGATCCAAATGCGAAGAACCGAACCTCATACTTTTCGGAAACGGGCTGTAGGATAAATCCCAATGATGGCCATGAAGCATTGCAAGGTCGGTCGCCATAGGAGTAATGATTTTTGCTCCATTTTGGGTTACCTGCATATCATTGTTTGCGTCATACTTGTTCAGTTCCATCACTCCCTGCATCTGGAAATAGGGAACCTCTGTCACTGTAGTGGAGCCAGTAATGTTGAAAATCGGAATCCTCATCTTTTCGATTTCTTTCAAATGCTTTTTCAGAAAGTCCCGCCTGTAGGTTGTGGTTATGGATTCGATTGCTTCTTTGATATTGTATTCTTCCAACCTTTTGGCCTTATTCCCAAATTTGATAACCGGGTTAATTACTTTAACTGCTCCGGAAATATTTTTCAGAATACCCAGATCCGCATCTTTAATTGAAGCAAATATATTGTCTGCAAGGGGTGATCCTCCCGGAGCACCGGCCCAGTTGAATATGCAACGAATTCTTTTTTTTAACTCCGGCAATAGAACAAGAGCCGTGAGCAAATCCGGCATTCCTTTGCTGTAACAAATTGCAAAAACATCCTTGGGAGGTTTTGCTTTCGATTGGGGGATTATCTTTGCGTTTGCATCCAGTCCAATTCCCTTCTCGATCGCATTTTGAATATCTTTCACATTTTCAACGCATCCTCTCATCGGATGGGAATCCGATTGCAGAATTCTAACCTTATATTTTTTTTCAATCGAAGGAAATGCTTCTTGAAAAGCCATTACAGGTAAAAGCCCCGTTAATAGGCCCGGACAAAAGAGAAGAGTGGTGTTTTTTAGAAGGGGTTCGTTGGCATTGGGGTACTCCAAATTCCACTCCGGAGTTCCATCCAATCTCAAAAATCGATCTGAGATCCTCTGCCTTACAGGCCTTTTATCCTTCCCGAATAACGGCTTTTCCGTTGCTGTCTTCACTGCCTCTGGATCATTCGATGCCTCAGTTATAAAAATATTTCTAAACCGCTTTGCGCAAAAATACTTTACATCCATATCGGTGAAAGCAGATTTGCTTTTCTTGATTTTCTTCAGTGTTTCGTCTAACGCACCTGAAAAATTATTTTGATCCAGATTCTCTCTGATTTTGCCCATATTTCGACTATTTATACGCTCCTGAATATTTTTCGAAAATCTCCGGGCTTACCCCTTTTTCAATAATTTCCGTATAAACTGATGCTGAACCTCTGGGGATTCGATTATATTTATTTTGATAATCTGTTTTCACCAATCCGAATTTTGCCTCATAGCCTTCTGCCCACTCAAAATTATCAATAAGCGACCAATGAAAATATCCCTTCACTGGAATTTTATCCGATATAGCTCTCGACATTTCGTAAGCATGGGTCACTAAAAATCCCTGGCGCCGTTTATCATCGTCTTCTTTATCCGCAGTTCCATTTTCCAGAACATAAATCGGAAGTTTGTATTTCTCAAACGATTTTTTCATAATATTATAAAATCCAATAGGGTAATGCGCCCAACTCAAATCATTGACTACTTCATCTTTGTATTCGCTATCGCTCATCAGTACTTTAAAATTCGTCGGAGAAAAAATATTCGTTTTGATATAATGCCTTCCGTAATAGTTTATTCCAAGATAGTCTAACGTCCCTTTTAAGCCGGGTATATTTTCAACATAGTTCGTATTGGTTACCTTCAATGTGCCGGATACTGTCGCATCCACAAAATCCCATATAAAGGCTTGCTCTATTTTTTCAGCAACAATCCTATCAAGAATAGCGTAATTCCTGTACGCCTCAAAAGCCCTTGTGTGCATAGTATATCCAATCTCACTATGAACTCCATCCTTAGCATTTTGCTCTTTAATGATTTTATAGGCAACCGAATGGGCTTTTAACAATGCGCTCATCACTGGAATTACATCTTTTACATCTTTTCGGGTTTCGTTCGGAGGGTGAACTCCTTCCATATACCCGGCAAAAATTAGGACCATTGGCTCATTCAATGTACACCAGTGGGTTACATCCTTTCCGAAATTCTCTACAACGGATTTTACAAATTCACCGAATAAGGAAACGGAATCTTCCCTTTCCCAGCCACGCTTTCCATTTTTTGCATTCCAAAACCAGGCCGGTGTGCTGAAATGAAATAGTGTCGCCGAAGGCTTTAGTCCGTGCTTTTTCATGGATGCGATTAAATTCTTATAATACCGTATTCCATTCGGATCAGGAGTATTCATCCCCTCCCGCGGATAAAGTTTATCCCAGGCTATGGAAAATCGATAGGAATTGTGCTTCATCTTTTCAGCCATTGCAAAATCGCTTTCAAACATTTCTTCGTGATTCGTTCTTTTTAAAATTTGGTCGAGAGAGTAATTCCCGAGATTGTGGATGTGGCCTGGTTTCGCCTGACCTGGAGAAATTGTCCCAAAGTTTTTATTCTTCAACACCTCTTTTTCAAACGCATACCAATTTGAATCCGGTGTGGATTCTATCTGCTCGGCGGCAGTTGCCGTACCCCATAAAAAATCTTTTGGGAACTCGGCAGTTTTCGTAATCTTCAAAGAAGAAAGCCGTTTATGGCTTCTCTCAATCCCACATGCGAAAAAAAATAGTACAGGCATCAAAAGAAGAAGCTCAGTTTTCAAGAGACCAGTCATCATACCCTCCGGTTTTAGTTGAACATCTTTGTGACTTTCCAAAAAATTACAAGTGGAAATAATTCTTTTCGAATAATTAATTCACAGAACTTTCAATTGACAAAAAAATCTAAAGATCGATTTACTAGAATCTAGTAAGCGAAAAGAGTTTCAGCAAGTTAACTAAGTTAGTTGCAATTACGGAAATGACAGACAAGCGCCCCGGGAAAAAAAAAACAGTTGAAGAAGAAAGACTCTCGGAATCCTATACTCTTCCTTACCAAAGATGGAAAAGATGGGGTCCCTATGTTGCCGAAAGATCGTGGGGAACTGTCAGGGAAGATTATTCTGCCGATGGAAACGCCTGGAATTATTTTCCACATGACCATGCTAGATCCAGAGCTTACAGGTGGGGTGAAGATGGTATAGCTGGTTTTTGCGACAGATACCAGCTTCTGGTCTTGAGCCACAGTTTCTGGAATGGGAAAGACCCTATCCTGAAAGAAAGAATGTTCGGACTATCCCATGATGAAGGAAATCACGGAGAAGACGTAAAGGAAATCTATTACTACCTGGACGGCACCCCTACTCACTCCTACTGCAAATATTTATACAAATATCCACAGAAAGAATTTCCTTATGCCGAGCTGATTCAGCAGAACAAAAAACGAGGAGTGCTGGACGAAGAATTCGAACTCATCGATACGGGAATTTTCGACAATAATGAATATTTCGACATATTCATCGAATACGCAAAACAAAGCCCGGAGGATGTATGTGTCAAAATTGAAATATGCAATAGATCAGAAATTGATGCTGCAATCCATGTAATCCCACAGATTGTTTTCCGAAACAAATGGACATGGATAAAACAAGAGGCAAGGCCCTATCTGAGAAAAGATAATCCCGAATTGAAAAGGATCATCATTGATGACAATAACGCTCTCCCGATGCCAAATCTTCCGTTCGAATATAAATTGGGCAGATGGTTCTTATTCGCGGAAGGAGATTGCGAATTCTTATTCACGGACAACGAAACGAATACGGAAAGGCTCTATGGCGCTACCTCGCTCGCCAAATATACAAAGGACGCATTTCACAGAAAAATCATCAATTCCGAAGACTGCACAAATCCTGAATTAACCGGAACCAAAGCCTGCATTCACTTCAAGAATGTAGTTGTACCCAAAAAAGGCTCAAAAGTATTTTATCTCAGGCTAACAAATTCCGACCTGAAAAATCCATTCCAAAACATCGAACAGATTTTCGTTCAAAGAAAAAAAGAAGCGGATGAATTTTATGAATCCATCCACCCGAAAAATGCGACCGAAGACGAAAAAAGAATTCAAAGGCAGGCGTTAGCTGGAATGCTTTTATCGAAACAGATTTATCTTTTTGACGTAAAAAAATGGCTGGCCGGCGATGATCCGAATTTTCCTCCCTCTCCCGAAAGGCGAAAAATCCGAAATTACAAATGGTCTCACCTGAATTCGATGAGAATCATGACAATCCCGGACAAATGGGAATACCCGTGGTTTGCGGCCTGGGACCTTGCATTCCAGACCATTCCGCTTGCGTTAGTCGACATCGCGATGGCAAAAGACCAACTGTGGCTTCTTTTGTTTGAACAATTCCAGCACCCCAATGGACAGATTCCGGCCTATGAATGGGAATTTTCTGATTTAAACCCCCCAATACACGCGTATGCAGTGCTAAGGGTGTACAATATGGAAAAGGAAAAGACCGGTAGAGGTGACAGGTTATTTCTGGAACGATGCTTTCATAAGCTTCTGATCAATTTTACCTGGTGGATCAACAGAGTAGATCATGGCGACAACAATATTTTTGAAGGCGGGTTTTTGGGATTGGACAATATCACAGTAGTTGATAGAAGTTCAAGCATACCGGGTGGAGCAGTATTGGAACAATCAGATGCAACGGGTTGGATGGGAATGTTTTGCCTGAATTTGATGAAAATTTCTCTGGAACTTGCGTTAGACGACAAGGCTTACGAATGGCTGGCGACAAAGTTCTTTCAACATTTCGCATATATCAGCGCCGCGATGAAGCACATGGGAGGAAGAGAGCATCAGCTATGGGACGAAGCTGATGGTTTTTTCTATGATGTGTTACATTACCCTAATGGAAGATTTGAAAAATTCCGGGTAAGATCTCTGGTTGGGTTAATTCCGATTTTTGCAACGGAAATCGTTTCTTCTAAGGAGTTCGATAATTTCCCGAATTTTCGCACAAACTTTTTCTGGTTTTTGGAAAACAGAAAAGAAATCGCGGATGACTGCATTACGGAAATCAAGACAAACGAAAAACACGAATTCCTGCTTACAACCGTAAACCAACACCAGCTCTCAAGGCTACTGCATAAAGTAGGGCACGAGAAGGAATTTAAAAGTGAATTCGGGCTGCGAAGCCTATCGAAATTCCATGATCAGAACCCATATATTTTTGGAGAAAATGAGATTCGCTATGAACCCGGTGAATCGCTCGCAAGGATTAAAGGTGGTAATTCGAATTGGAGAGGACCGGTCTGGTTTCCCACCACTTTCATGATGATCGAATCTCTAAAAAAGTTAAGCGCTTTTTACCAGGATTCTCTCAAAATTAAAATCCAGGGTGTCGAAAAAACGATAGACGAATTGGCAAGAGAATTTGCTGAAAACCTGATAAAGGTATTTCGAGCCGATAAACAAGGATGGAGGCCTATTTTCGGGAAAAAGGAAAAATTCCAAAATGATGAACATTTCAAGAATTATATTATGTTTTACGAATATTTTCACGGAGAAACCGGAGAGGGCCTTGGAGCGAATCACCAGACAGGCTGGACCGGTTTAATAGCCACAATAATCGATGAATGGAGAAACCAATGGAATTAAAAAAGCTAATCCTGATTCAAGCAATCCTAAGCAAATTTTCGAAACATCTTGCTTTAATCGTGATCATTTCTATTGCATTCAAAAGTAAAGTAGCGCCTAACGTCTCGGAAAATCTTCTAATCGCAGGAGTAATACTGGCGGCAATTCTTCACACGATTTCAAAACTCATTCTGGGAAAAATTCAAGTAGATAAGCCATAACATGATATACGAACTTTTAAACGAAAAAAAAATCATTTTCAACCTGAAAGGCAGTTACGACAAGGCGATTCGCTCTCTTCTGGAATTGTCAGATGCGGAGAATAAAAATGAAATGAATTTCGAACTTACTCAAAAAAAAATGAATCGCTTCTCCTATCTCGGCCTGGACGTAGCAATTCCGCATATCAGAACAAATGGATTAAAAGATGCGGAAGTGATTCTCGGAATTTCACGCGACGGAATCGAAATAGAAAATAGAAAGGTTCATGTCATTTTTCTTTTGGCAACTCCCCTTGCCGATACATCCAGATACATAAAACTTCTTCAGGGGGTATCTTCATTTTTATCTCTCATTGCAAAAGATCTCCTCGAAAGCAAAACAGCAGAAGATATTTTTCGGGTAATTAAAAACAATGAGGAATCCAAAAAGAATCCAAGCTTTAAAAATCTGACCCAGGAGCAAATCGCTTTTGAACTCCAAACCGATTTACTGAACGGGCTATCCAATTCAGAAGCTGAATCAAGACTAAAATTTTACGGAATCAATGCACTGAAAAAAGTCCGGAAAATCTCGATTTTTGTTAAGTTATTCAAAAACTTTTTCAGCTTGTTTGCCGTTTTACTCTGGTTGGCATCCCTACTCTGTTTTATTCCCGGCGTAGATATGCCGCAACTAGGTTTTGCAATTTTAATAGTAGTCATTGTCAACGGTATTTTCTCGTTTATGCAGGAATACAAATCCGATAAAGCAGTAGAAGCCCTCCAGAGCCTTATTTCAAAAACAAGCAAAGTCGTCCGCGAAGGAAATTTAATCGAAGTGAACACCTCAAAGGTAGTTCCGGGGGATATTATTTTTTTGGAGGAAGGAGATGTAGTATCGGCCGATGCTAGGTTAATTGAAGCATTTGAGATAGAAGTGGATAATTCAGCACTGACTGGAGAGTCAAGTTCGGTAAAAAGATACAAGACGGATAAACCGGATCTGCTCAAAGGAAAATTTCTCTGGATAGAACTGCCGAATATTATTTTTGCCGGATCGTCCATTATCCGTGGACAGGCAAAAGCCGTCGTTTTTGGAACTGGAATGAATTCCGAAATCGGGAAAATCGCATCGATGACCCAGGCCATCGAAACGGAAGAGAGCCCTCTGCAAAAACAACTGAAAGGTACCGTTTTTGCCATATCCACACTAGCTTTTTCTCTCGGCATTGGATTTTTACTTCTGGGCTGGTCTATTGCCGGACTCTCATTTATTCAAGCTTTTGTATTTTTTATCGGACTATTCGTAGCTAACGTCCCGGAAGGGCTCCTTCCTACCGTAACCCTTTCCCTAGCAATGGGTGTATCCCGTATGGCAAAAAGAAATGCAGTGGTGAAAAATCTGTCTTCCGTAGAAACCTTAGGCTGCACTACCGTTATTTGCTGCGATAAGACCGGAACATTGACGCAGAATCTGATGATGGTGACAAAAATTTATTCAGATGACAAAATCATCGACGTCACTGGAATCGGATACGAACCGGCCGGAAATTTCTTCATTGGAGAAAAAGAAATCTCGCCCGAAGAGTTGTCGACAATCAAGGCGCTCCCACGTTTACTGGAATGCGCTTTTTCCTGCAACAATGCAAGACTCGAAAAGACTCCTGCGGGCCATCATGTAATCGGAGACCCGACTGAAGGTGCGTTAGTTACGCTGGCTAAGAAAGCAAAAATATCCGGAGTCCACCAAAGAATTTTTCACAATCCTTTCGAATCTCTCCGAAAGAGAATGAGCGTTATCGTTAAGGAAAAAAATCACGAAAGAAAAATCGCTTACGTAAAAGGCGGGACTTTGGAGATCCTGTCAAAAAGCTCTAAAATTTTTTCCGAAGGAGTCGTAAAAAATCTCGAAGAAGCTTCTATCGGAAAAATCAAATCCAGTATGGATTCCTTTGCCGCTGAAGGCCTTAGGGTTCTTGCGCTTGCATACAGGGAAGACGATGAACTTCAAAGCCTAACGGAATATTCGGTAGAAAATGTAGAAAAAGAACTCATATTTCTCGGCCTTGTAGCAATGTCGGATCCGGTGCGTCCAACTGTTCCTGCCGCAATAGAATCCTGCCACAAAGCCGGAATTCGAGTAATAATGATCACCGGTGACTATGCCCTAACCGCTGCTAGTATCGGAAAACAGATCGGGCTTGGCGCAAAAGACAATCTGAGATTAATAGCAGGCTCGGACCTTATTTCACTCAATGACAATGCGTTACGCGACATTCTACTAGAAGGAGAGGCTATCTTCTCCAGAGTCTCACCCGAGCAAAAACTCAGAATCGTAACCATACTCAAGGACCTCGGCGAAATTGTTGCCGTCACCGGAGATGGCGTAAACGACGGGCCTGCTCTGAAAAAAGCCGACATCGGAATCGCAATGGGAATGCGGGGAACGGATGTCGCAAAGGAAGCTGCCGAAATTATTCTGGTGGATGACAATTTTTCCTCTATCGTTGCGGCAATCGAGGAAGGAAGATCCATTTTCGAAAACATAAAAAAATTCGCCTCCTATGTTTTGAGTTCTAACCCTCAGGAAATGTATCCATATATATTCTGGATGCTATTTCCAGAAATTCCACTTGCTATGACGGTGATGGGGGTTCTGGCTGTGGATGTCGGAACCGACCTGATTCCAGCTATGGGGCTCGGGATAGAACCTCCCGAAAAGGGAATAATGGAAAAACTTCCCCGGCAAAAGTCTGAAAAATTAATGTCGGTTGGATTTATTTTCAGGCACTACTTCGTTCAAGGCACAATCCTCGCCATTGCTTGCTACGCAACGTATTATTATTTTACCTGGACTGAAGGGTTCTGGGAGAACGGATTTTCATTATTCAAAGCGCCTGCCTCACCGAAAGGATTGGACATGAACCTGGCAACTCCCCAGTATTTGCAATCGCTGACCGCGTATTTTTTTCCGACAGTCACTACACAGATTGGAAACGTTATGTGCCGTCGCTCATCAACAACATCTCTATTCAGCAGGGAGTTCCTGAACCAGAAAAGAAGAGAAGACATTCTTTTGTCCATCCGGAACTGGAAGCCGCAGGAATTTCAGTGGAAAATAAATTACCAACTGGATTTTCTGAAATTAAGCATATTCGACTCTTCCAAATTCTTTTTCACTTTGCTATTGGAAACGATTTTTTTCCCGTTCAAATTATTTTATCTCATTGTTAACAGAATCAATTTAAAATTGGAAAAGAGAATCTTCAGGCCATTTTTAGTATTGCTTTCCAAATTCTTGAAAAAATTTTATATCCTACTGAATCTATTCAGCAACCCTCTGATAAATATGGGGATTGCATTCGAATTGTTTCTTTGTTTTTTATTTTTTTACACGGATTTGTCCAAGTTATATTTTTTTCAGCCGGTTCCCTGGCATGTATATCTATTTGCTCTGAATGGCACAATTCTAATCATTACATTCGAAGAGATAAAAAAATACTTCAGAAGAAAAGGACACCCACTGGAATTTCTGGGGTGAAAGCAGGAAGAAAAATGAATACAGCGGATGATTTGAAAAAACATTTCGGAAAATACAAAATCCCTTCAATGCTTCAGGAGCTTGCAAAATATTTCGATAAGTACCCACAATTTTTTGCGGGAAGCTTCGAAGTATCAGCCGACAAATTTGGAAGTGTCAAGGCTTGGTTCCGGGAAAATAAGAATCATAACAAAGTCCTGGGTTTCGGAATTGATGGAGTCGGCTCCGTCTATGGTTTATGGCTCTGCAATAACGACAACCCTGAAGATGCTCCGGTTGTTTATCTTGGGTCAGAAGGAGAAGGCAGCGGAGTAATCGCTTCCACTCTCGTCGAATTTCTTTCAATCCTCGCAACAAACCGCGACTGGGAACCATTCGATAAAGCATTTACCGATCCGGAAGAAAGTAATGAAGAAGAAAATAAAAAATTCCGCATGTGGCTTGAAGGTAAGTTCCAGATAAAGCCGGCAAAAAATCCCCTGCAGATTGTAAAAAAATCTAGAAAAAGTTTTCCGGATTTCATGAAATGGGCAGGGAAATAAAAATCTTGGAGAAATAAAATGGCAGTAGCATCAGACGCAAAACAACTGGCAGATGCAGCTTCATTCGGAAACCTAAAAAAAGTAAAATCTCTTTTAAAAAAGAAAACAAGCATTAAATGGAAGGATAAAGACGGATGCGATGCTCTTTATCAGATTGCGTCATTTTCACCCTCGGCCTATGAAGATGTTACGGAAAGTGAAGTCGAAGCAATAACAACCTTGTTAATCGAAGCGGGAGCCAATCCAAATAGCACTTACAAATTTTTAAGCAGGATGCCAGCCATAGTAATTGCAGGAATGAGCGGAAATCCTGGGGCCGTTAAAGCTCTGGCAAAAGCCGGTGCAGATGTAAATATATCGGACGAATCCAAATATAATGCCCTCCATCGAGCGGCCTTAGGAGGGTGGCACGAAACTGTTAAAGCACTATTAGAACTTGGAGCCGACAAAACAAAAAAAACCGGGCTTAAGCAAACAGCGAAAGATCTTGCAAAAGAGGGTTTGAAAGAGGATTCCGGATTGCAACTGACCGGAAAAGATTATAAAAAAACTCTGAGTCTTTTGAAATAATTTTCACCAGCAATTCAGAAAAAATTACTTCGTGATTTCCAGACCCCCGCAACTCTTACCACCAGATATGAGTGAAAACGAAAAGATTATTGAGTTACTGATAAAGGCTGTCAGCCTTTATACCGAAGCTCAGGATGCCTACGACTTTCATGCATTCGCCCATGCAATGAATTTTCGAGAACAGGCAAAAAACACTTTGCTGGAAGCATTGAGAAGCTCAACACTGCTTAGAGAAAATTTCTCAGAAATCTGGAATCTGGTTCAATTGCCCGGGTCGGGTAATGTTGAGTTTTCATTTTCGGATTTAGAAAAAGCAAAGCAAATCCTGAACTCGCAATAGACTAGTATGCCACTTCAAAGGTACTTATCGAATCCGAAATCGAATATGCCTAACGGATCCATTATTACATCCGTTATGCGCTCCTCCAGGTCATAATTTTTTTCCCCTATCAACTGCAGAAATAGCGGGTTATTTATAAACCACCCGCCTTTCGACTCATCTTGCGAAATAACAGGAGAATCGCAAAACACTCCGAAAAATATTCTGATCTCATAAGCGAATTGAAAACCTGTAATCCTAGCCACTTTGTATCTTTTCCCTTTCAATGTTTCTTCAACAAAATTCAGGCTAGCCTTTTCAGTAAAAAATCCGTAAGTCCGAAATTCATCGAAAGACTCCCGGAGCTTATTTTCGAATAATTCAATATTCAGAGCCGCATCCTGAAAATATACTTTCCAGGTATTGTAGTTGAATTTGTATTCAAATTGGAAAAATTCTTTCTTCGAATCGAAAATAAAATTCGGATAATAAAGAGGATCAATTCTATTTACATCGTATTTCCGGTTCATCAACTCCCACAATTCCTTGCATGCGTCTAGACGAGCCTGTTCGCCTCTTGCCTGAGTGTTAATCCGGTTGAAAAGAGACTCCGGAGGATCACTGTAGTCATGGTCTTTATTTCCCAGAAGCATCATTAAATTGTTCAATGTGTGATAGCTCACGAGCATATCATCCGAAGGGATCATTACCCGTTTGAATAAAGTAAGAAGAGCCTTTTCTCTGGGAAGTTTTTTCGCAACCACATCCGGCAGTGTAAAGAATAAATCATAATTCCCCGCTTCCACCTGACGCATCAAATCCTCTTCTGACATTTTCTCATATCTTTCTTTTTGCTTTGTAGCGTAATACTCCCAGGCTTCTTCTTTGTCGGCAAATACCGGCTCTTCTTCCGTCATAAGATTCCACTTCCCACTTTTATCTTACCGCTCGACATTTTCGCGTTTCAAAAAAATCGCATCTTAAAATACAAATCCTGTCGAAAGCATAACTCCAAAGGCTTTTGTATGAATAGAACATTTTGCATTATAATCGAAATAGACCTCTGCGGAGTTGCCACAAATCTGTTCTCCGTTTGATCTCATGTAAAAAACTCCCACACCAGTCCTAGTATTTTGGCCTAATAAATAAACGCCCAGGTTCATGCCGGAATAATCCTCTCTGGAACCGTTCAATTTCCCTTTTAACGAATGGACTGCTGATGGATTGTAAGACAGCCCTCCCAAAAATTGAAGCTTCTCTGAATAATCGAATTCCATCCCCAGATTGTACCGGAATGTATTTTCCGTTTCAATCACTGGTGTATTTCCTATATCTGGAAATAAATTGTATTTATGGCCTCCCTGCCGACTGATATCAAAAAGCAATTTCCAAGCATTGCTATTATAGCAAAAACCCAAAGTCGAATCAATCGGAAGCCGGTAATTCACCCTTGTGTTTTCGGAAAGTAGTCCATCGACGTTCAAAGTTTGTTGCCGATAAATTAGATTGACAGCCATACCGTCAACCTTCTCCCATTGCTGAACCGAACGACTTTGAACTTTAAAACCCACATCCAATGAGTCCGCAATCCTGTAATAAAGCCCCGTTGAAACCGTATAGGCTCCTGCATTGATCCGAAAATTTGTAAGGCCAACCGAGGCGTCAGACGGCCTAGACTCGCGAGCCGGATAACGTCCATTCAGTAATACTAGTTGTTCGATGTAAAGCACATCGTTACTAATCATATGCAATCCAACTCCGACTGAAAATTTACCGTTCATTTTCCAGCCGGCACTTAATCCAAGCCACAATTCCGAACTTTTATAAGAATTCATTTTCAATTGGGATTGATTTGCGGTTCTCTGGGTGGAAAAAGAACTGAAGTTTAGATTTTCCGGCACAATAACCGAAAAAGCCCCTACAAAATTACCTTTAGTCATCGTGGAAACAACCGTTGTCGGAATCGCATTAAACCCCTTATCCACAGAATTCGATCTGGTATTGTCCGGCCCGGGCAAAAATTCCGCCCTGTGGTCGAAATTCATGTAGGTTGACCCGCTTATCGAAATTTGAGAATGAGGAATAAATGCGAGAACTGCCGGGTTATAATAAACTCCCCCGCTGCTGCCCCGGCGAGCAGTTCCAGTATTTGAAGAAAAAGCTTCCTGATCCCCCAGTGGAAGCAAGTTGCGATTTATATTTCCTGTCTGTGCCAAAACAGATGCCGTGAAAATGACAACTAGAAAATAGACACGAAAAAATACATTCATCGCGGTTCAATTCTCATCAAATAATTCAAGGTGTCCAATCCTTTTTTCCCTTACAATGTCATTTCTTGCCCGGCTCAAGTTCATTTTCGAATGGCAAATTTTCACTTAATTAAATAGACTTTAGAACCCGATATTTTGAAAGTAGACTTTAAGTATGGAGCCAATCCAAAAACCCGCCGCAAAAAATTTTTTGCACATTGCTGCAAATGATATCATCTTCGAAGAGAATGATGATGCAAAAGAAATGTACATTATCCTGAGTGGAAAAGTCGGGATTCACAAAAAAGTAAAGCAGTCCTATAAAATGTTAGTCGAACTGAAAGAGGGGGATATTTTCGGAGAGATGGCTCTTGTTGACCGTAAGCCACGGGTCGCAAGGGCTGTAGCGATAACGGACGTCAAGCTAATGCCCATTAATGAAAAGGCTCTCGAAAAACTGATTGCCACAAATCCTATATTTGCGATGAAAATGGTCAGGATGCTATCGAAAAGGCTTCGCGACGCTGATCAAACAATCACCAATCTTCTTCTAGGCGATAAGAAGGGACTAGTGACATCTGCGTTAATCACTTTTGCAAAGCAAAATGGAACAGAACTCCCCGGAGGAATCGGAATCGAGTTGAATAGATTTCTAAAATGGGCGATACTCAGAGTAGGACTGGAAACCGACGATATTCAGACGGCTCTAAATCTTTTGCAAAAAGATAGACTGCTGGAAAAAGATCCCACAACCAATAACAAAGTCATTCTGAACAGTTCCATTCTAAAGTACAGAATGGAATAATCTTTCACCAGATCGCGAATTGTTGATTTTTAGGTAAACATTTTTTAGGAGCAATCAATAAAACTAAGAGAATGGCCTAAAACATTTTCAAAATTTGATTTTGGCCACTTTCTAAAAAGAAATCTTACTCATTCCCAAAAATAAGTGACAGAAATTCAGTATCTGTGATTTATGTCCTGTGTTTTCAAAGATAACGGCCATTCTTTTGGATTGGAAAAAAACCATAGTTGGATTCTGCATTGCCGGAATTCTATTCCATTTCCTTTTTTTTACAGATCCCGGAAAAACAGTTCAATTCATTTTAGGAGGCGCTTTAGTTAATGTGGGCTATTTGTTTCAAGATCATTTGGAAGACCACCTTCTGGAAGGAGATTCATCCGAACCGGAGGAAAGGGATCCGGATTCCATTTACAAATCCGTTCTTAAGCAAAACAGGCTTTCCTCATCCGTTCGAGGATTATTTCCGCGATCGGACAGGCATCCGATGATTGCAATTGTAGTATGCATGGACTCTCGGATTGACACAAATGAAATAACCGGAGACACAAGGAAATTTTATTACATTATTCGAACAGCAGGTTCCACTCTATCAGAAAAAGAAGAAGATATGATAGAGATGGCCGTAAAAAAAGGAGTTAAGGTCGTAATTTTTACTACCCATTCGGATTGCGCTGCAGAAAAAGTTGCCGCATCCCCAACTGATAGAAAAATTTTTCCGTCTCTAGCTAAAGCAATGGATGACAGGAAAATTCATATCGCCAGTCTGCAAGAAAGGCCGCTCATCGCAGAAAGACTTGCGAAGAAAACTCTGAAAATTGAATTCTTAAAAGTAGATACAGAAACCGGTAAGTTTGTAAAAAATTAATTTCAACTAGAAAAATCTCGCACTCGAAATTGTGCTGATTTTTATCTATTCGCCGGCGAATTTTAATTTGAATTCTTCGTTTGACACAATCTGAAAAAACATATCCAGTTTTGCCAATTTGAAAACGTTCAAAATCATTGGTTTCAAGCCGACAAGAATCAACTTCCCTTTCTGGTTCTTGATGTTATTCAAAGATTTGATCAATGAACCGATACCGGAAGAATCGATATAGTCCAGCTTATTCATATCAATTGCGAGCATTTCCGGACCTGACTCCAGTTGTTTGTTGAAAATCGATTCAAACTCCTCCGTTGATTCGATATCAAACTTCCCGTATATCTCAATTACTTTGACTTTGCCGACTGTGTTAAGCTTTAGTTCCATCTTTTTCCCTGTAAATTGTGTGAATAACATGGAATCATAAAAATAATTTATTGTGCAAGTAGAATTGTTACTTTTATTTCTAATATGCAAGAAAAAAGTAACAATTATGAGTTGAATTCTTTCAATTTTTCGGGAATTACCTCGATTTAGGAGAACTATGCTACAGCCCATCGAAAATGCAATTTTGGATATTCAAAAAGGGAAGATGATCGTTCTGGTTGATTCCGAAGATAGAGAGAACGAGGGAGATCTTGTGATTGCCGCAGAATTTGCAGATAAAGAAGCAATCAACTTCATGGCGACTCATGGACGAGGCCTGATCTGCGTTCCAATGACCTCCGAGCGATTGAGTAAACTTGGACTTGGAAGGATGGTACAGACTAGCGACCACCACGGAACCGCATTTACTGTTTCCGTTGATGCAAAAATCGGAGTGAGCACTGGTATTTCTGCAGCAGACAGAGCCAAAACAATCGAAGTTTTACTGAATGAAAATTCCACAAGGGACGACCTTGTGCGTCCGGGGCATCTTTTTCCACTGGAGGCAGTCAAGGGTGGGGTATTAAGGCGAGCAGGGCATACGGAGGCATCGACAGACCTGTGCATCCTCGCTGGACTGAAGCCAGCATCCGTGATCTGTGAAATTATGAATGCCGACGGATCAATGGCTCGAATGAAAGACTTGGAAGAATTTGTAAAGATTCACAACCTGAACATATATACGATAGAAGATCTGATCCGCTACAAACGCAAAAATGAAAATCTAATCCACTTGGAAACCGAGGCTAGACTTCCAACCGAGTATGGAGAATTTCAGGTTAGAGCCTACTCTACAATTATCGACGACAAGATTCATATCGCTCTCATCAAAGGAAAAATTTCCAAGGACAAATCCATACTGGTTAGAGTCCATTCGGAGTGCCTAACAGGGGATATATTCATGAGCAACAGGTGCGACTGCGGGCCGCAGCTCCACAGCGCTCTGGAAGCGATCGAAAAGGAAGGAACCGGAATACTTCTGTATATGAGGCAAGAAGGAAGAGGAATCGGGCTTATCAATAAGTTAAAGGCGTATAACATTCAGGATACTGGCCTCGACACAGTTGAAGCAAACGAGAAACTAGGGTTTGCTCCCGACCTCCGTGACTACGGAATCGGAGCGCAGATTTTGAAAGATATAGGAGTTGAGAAAATGCGAATCATGACAAATAATCCGAGAAAAATCGTGGGGCTGGAAGGATACGGACTATCCGTAACTGACAGAATCCCACTAGAGATTCCCTCCGTATCTGAAAATGAAAAATATCTAAACACAAAAAAAAATAAACTGGGGCACCTACTCGGATTGAATTAAAGTATGAAGGAATATATTTTATTTTTCAAACAAAAGCCGATTCTGGCATTTTTAGGTTTTGTCGTGGGGCTTGAATTTTTTCTTCAATCAGGATGCTACAAATCTTTACTCAAACCTCAATCTTATGCCGCCAATGCGAATCGCATAACACAAAATGCTATCGCCAAAAAGGATAAGCTAAACCCCGATATTCTGGTTGTGGGCACATCTCTGGCTCAGGAAGGGGTTCTACTGAGTTCTTTCAATGATGCGTTAGTCCCCATCGGAAAAAAAGTCGCCTCCATAGCCATTCCAGGCTCAGAAACCTTAGCGCAGAATTTAGCAACGGAAAAAGTCTTTCCCAAATTGGAGAAAGTTAAGGTGGTTATCCATATCGTGGAACTGGAAAGGCCCTGGGCGGATGAACAATGGCTTGAATCCGTTAACCTTCCGATGATTGCAGAATTCGATAAGTTTCTTGCCTACAGCCTGGTAAAGAAATATGAATACGATTTTTCATTCAAGGATTTGTCTTTTTTACTTTTCAAAAGTATTGCCTACAGAAAGGATATAGGCGATTTTTTATTAAACCCTCCAAAGAGAATAAAATCAGTTCAGAGAGCTAATAAAAAGCAAATGGACAGCCTCTACTTCTATGAGAATGAATATACCGAAAATATCGCCTTGTACAATTTATCTTCTTTAAAGGAATGCCTAGAAAAAACCTCTCCCGAAAACAGAGATCCTCCTGCGAAGGATTCTTCACTCCCGCACAAAAAAGCCATTAACGATACATGTAAACTAATGACCACTTCTAAAGTATCGAACAAGGAAACCATCACATCGGCGCAGTATTTTAAAAGGTTAAAGCTATTTTACGATTCCATCCGAAACAGAAAAATAAACGTAGTCAGTGTATTCTCACCTACAAATCGCTTGGCCGTTTTTCCCGAAAGAGAGGTTAGATTCGAACTCTGGAGAAAGCGACTGAAAGAAATCGGAGTTGATGAAATTTTTGAATTGCAAGATATGTTTCCGGAGAAAGAAGGAGACAAGTATTTTTACGACCTGTTCCACATGAATAAAGATGGGGCAAAAATCTTCACAGAGGAATTGTCAAAATCCGTTCTTAAATCCACAAAACTTTTCGGGGAATCAAATGCTCTTTAACTCACTGCACTTCCTGGTATTCTTTCCATTTGTATTAATCATATCCGGGCTTCTCAAGAAAAGAGAAAATTTACTCAGAATATTTTTACTTTTAACCAGCCTCTATTTTTATATGGCATGGAATGTGAATTTCATTTTTCTGCTTTTGGTATCAATTGTTATAGATTACTTCATTGCTATCGAAATTCAAAAAACTGAAAACGAAAAAAAAAGAAAGGGATTACTCGTCGTTTCCCTTATTGCAAACCTCGGAATCTTGTGCTACTTCAAATATACGAATTTTCTTTTAGGCGCATTCAATGACCTGAATTTTCTGAATTCTTTTCGCTTCCCAGTCTATTCAATAATTTTGCCGGTAGGAATCTCCTTTTACACTTTTCAATCAATGAGTTATACCATCGACGTTTACAGAAGACAAATCGAAGCAAGAAGCTCGTTCGTTGACTTCGCATTGTATGTATCTTTTTTTCCCCAACTGGTTGCAGGCCCGATCGTTCGCGCCCAAACTTTTTTCAGAGATCTGGACAAAAGACTCCCCGTCACAATGGAAGACATCAAAATTTCTTTTGCCAGGATCCTATTGGGGTTTACAAAAAAAATTGTGTTCGCCGACAATATTGCGGTTCAGGTAGATTTAGTATTTAAAAATTACTCAAATCTGAGTTCGATTGAAATCTGGACAGGTTCCATTTTATTTGCCTGGCAGATTTATTATGATTTCGCCGGATACACAGATATTGCAATCGGAGTAGCCAGATTATTCGGATTTCAATTCGACAAGAACTTCAATTTTCCTTATGCCGCATCAAACATCACAGACTATTGGGCAAGATGGCACATTTCCTTCATTACCTGGATCCGGGATTATATTTTTATACCTCTCGGCGGTTCAAGGGGTACAAAGTTTCTGATTTACAGAAATATTTTCATTACTTTTTTATTTGCCGGAATCTGGCATGGAGCCGCTTATCACTTCGTACTCTGGGGAATCTGGAACGGAATTTTTGTGAGCCTCCATCGTGAATACTCCAAAACTAGAATCAGGGAATTCTTCGTAACCAAAGGTGGGGCTGTTTATGAATGGGCGTGTCGCCTATCGCTTGTTTTCTTCCTCGGAGTCAGCGCTATATTCTTCAGGGCAGACGATATGAAGAAAGGCTGGGAAATGCTTGGAAGGATGTTTGCAATGTCGGATAACGTATCATTTGCAGGCTCCTACAACAATTCAAGTTTCGGAATACTGCTTCTGATCTGCTATTTCGCGAGTTATTTCTTTTCAAAGAGGCCACTGGAAGACCTGGTGAAAAGGCCGGTTGCGTTTACTTTTTTCTTGATTGCAAACTTTCTATTGCTTTTGGGATTCGGAGTGACTGAAAGCCAGAGCTTTATATATTTTGCATTTTGAAATAAATTGTCTTAGCGAAGAATGTGAGAGCAAGTCCAGTTGAAAAATAGACTCCCATAGGAATAGGGGTATTTTTCAGGCTTTCCCCTTTCTTTCTGAACAGAATAGTAAACACAATTGCAGTCACATAGGAACTATTCAAAAATACCATCCACCAGGGATGGGAAGAAAGAAAACCGAATACCGGAGCAAATAAAACATCCCCAAGCCCGATCCCCTTTTTGTAAAAATAGTACAGCCCAAAATAGAATAACAAAAATCCTAGAAACACGAAAAAATCATTCATTCCGGGGAATTCTCCGTTCAATAGGTAATTTGCAAGAAATCCAAATAGGAGTATAAAAGCCAGATTTTCATAATCCAGAGAAAAATAATTCCAATCAGTAACTGCGGAAACGAGAAGATGCCCCAATAGCAAAACAACTACAAGAGAATAGAGCAGGTGGTTAGTAAGAAAATAAAATGCGAGAAATGCTGCGCCAAAAAGAAACTCCGATAGCGGATAACGCATGTGAATCTCTGCTTTACACCCTGAACATTTGCGCCCTGAGAAAAAATATCCCAAAACCGGAACAAGATTCATGGCGCCTAACGGCCTGCCGCAAAAGTTACAGGCACTTCTCTCAAACAGCATTTTGCCGGACTTTTGGAGAAAAGTTTTTCCTTTTCTATCTTTTGAATAAAAAAATTTCAATATTCTTTCCGCTAGAGTAACATAAAAACTTCCAATGGATGCTCCATACATAAACCCGAATACGTAGAACGGAATATCCACCTTAATTCCCTGAAAGTTCCTGCAATGCCCTTACGCCATTTTTCAGGTTCTCCCAATCGGATGCAAAACTAAGCCGAACAAAACTATGAGACTCGGCAAAAATAAATCCGGGAACAAGGATGAGTTTTTTTTCTTCGACAGCCCTTTTTACAAACTCCTCATCATTTCCTTTCACGGGCACAAAAAAATAAAACGCCCCTCCGCTTTTCTTCAAGGGGTAATATTCCTTCAAGGATTCATAAACATAATTTCTTTTTTCTCTATAGTCGTCAATATACGGGGTCATATCCGTTTTTAATGCTTCGATTCCCGCCCACTGGGTTACGGATGGCGCACATACAATCGTGTATTGTTGGAGGGTTGTCAATGTCTTATTTACCTCCGAAGGCGAGAGAATGGACGCGAGCCTAAGCCCCGTCATACTGTAGGTTTTTGAAAACCCAGTCAGAGTAATTGTCTTCTCATAAAAAGACCCGACCGAAACAAAAGATTTGTCATAATCAAAAAGTTCGTAGATCTCATCGGAAATCAAATATGCTCCTGTTTTCTCTGCAAGTTCGACCAACATTTCAAGCTGACTCTTGGAAAGAACTGTTCCCGTCGGATTAGATGGATTTGAAAAAATAATCAGCTTTAGTTTGGAGGGCTTGAAAGCCCTGACCGATTCCCTGTCGAAGCTTTCGTCTAACGTATGAATTTTCGCTCCGTTAAATTTCAGCATGGAAGGATACATTAGAAAATAGGGAGAGATTATCAAACACTCGTCCCCGGGATTCACTAACGCATTGAACAATAAGAGCAGAGCCGAACTGATTCCGGAAGTAATCAGAAGCCTATCCGGATTCGCATACTCGATCTTATTCACCGTAGAATATTTCTCGATCAAAGCACTTTTGAGTTCGTTAATCCCCCCCGTAACCGTATAGGCAGTTTTTTTGTCCCTAGCAGCTTTTACAAGAGCCTCGAGAATATTTTCCGGGCAGGGAAAATGCGGCTGCCCAATCGATAAATTTATCGGATTTTTCAAAGTCGCGGCGAGTTCAAAGGCTTTTCGTATCGGCGATGTATCCAGCCCATTCATTCTGTTGGAAAATTCAAAGTTCATAATAATACTCTTCCAGAAAAATAGAGTTGAAGTCAAATAGATTTCAGCCCTGTCCATGATTCAGGAAACATTTAAACAAAAATTGGATTGATTTTCAAACTATTCCCTGAAAAAATATTTCTAAATGAATATCGATAAATCAGACCTAAGCTCCAAACTGAAAAAATCAGGCCGGATTTTTCTGGAAGGCATTTTGGTTCTTCTATTCTCCTCTTCTACTTCCGTAGAAATTGCTCAACTCTACCCAAGCCACAATCTTGCCTTTGTCTCTGCATTGATCCTAAGCTTCATCATTCCCATTCTTTCAACTGCGTTACTGAAATCTTTGAACGACTCGTGGCCACTCCCATTCGTCCTTCCCATTCTGGGAATTGCTTTTTCTCTTGCGGGAATTTTTGCTGTGCTCCCATTTTTTAAATTGCATGGCAAATCCTACGTTGCTGAGAATATCGAAGAGCTTACAAAGAATTCCTCGGCCCAGATTCTGGAATTGAGAAATCTCCGGGTTCGGTTTCAAGAGGCAGGGAGCGCGGGAGTATACCAGGAAACAGAAGACGGCTCTTTTCTGGTTCGGGAAGTCGCCGCAGTTCCACTAGAAGACAATGTCAACATCAAAAAGAAGCCGGTTCAGGCATGGGTATTTTTTTCTGACAAAAAGAGCCTCACTGAAAAACCAAGATGGGGAATCCGTCTAGGCCCAATGGACACGGATTACGAAGAATTCATGCTGGCAAAAAAAAAGAGCGAAAAGGAATTCAATTTATCTTCGGAGAAAACTTCAGCGCTCATCAGAATAATCCCTTCCCTTTCAGATGAAATACGAGACCGAAAAACAAATGCAATTCTTGCCACTGGTATTCCATTCCTTTTGTTTGTGTCAGCCGTTATCGCAAATTTGTTTATTTCCCTTTCGCAGAAAAATTCAGTAAGCAATATTCCATAAAACGCAAAAACAAGCAAAACAATCCGCACAATAACCAATAAACAAATCTTATCGCCTGCGTAATCCCTTTAGCGCCTCCCCTTTCTTCATAGATAAGCGCAGATATTCCGTTGCTTCTTTATTTGAGGGGTCAATCAGAAGTATGTCTTCAAAAATCTTATTTGATTTGGAATAATTACGCTCATTGTAACTGATGATGCCTTCCTTTAAAAGCCCGCCAACTTTGGAATACATCGAAATCCTTGCAGATGATAAATCAGAAGATGCTTTTGAATTGGATGGCAGAGTGCGAAGTGATGTCAAGTACATCCGGATTGCATCAATAGTTTTTCCCGATTTCATTAGGGTATTTCCGGAAAGTCTGTCTTTCTCGCTCTGCATATGTAGACACGCAAAGCTCTTATCTATTGCTGTTAAATTCTGAGGATTAAGAGAAAGTACTTTCTGGTAATATTCTCTCGCGACAAGATACTTGCCATCAAGATAATTTTTGTCTGCCGTATCCATGAGTTCTTTGATCTTGCTACCGGATTGCTTCTCCAAAATGATCTGCAAATAAGCGGATGCAGAATGGTTTTTCGGATCCTTGCGCAAAATTTTTTGAAACGCCATAGTTGCGGATTTATATTTTCCTTCATGGAATAAATTCACACCCGCATGAAACAAGCGGGAAAGTTTTGACCTTTCGATCAATGAATCGGGGATTTTCAGATTAGATTCTTTTGCGTAACTCTCATTCAAGAAAAAAGAAAATAGATCGGGAAGGATGATTCTTTCCGTTTCACAGGTTGACTCCTTTGCAAGAATCCGATTTGCCATCTGGGCAGTCAACACCCCTATTTTTCCGTAATCAGGGCTCACAGAAAAAGTGGCGCCGACTTTCACAAGAGTCGGATAACTGGTCATTAAAACGATTCCGTTCTTTTTGCAAAAATTGGACAGTATATCAAACTTGGTTTTGTTGTAAAGAGGGTCGTTTACCATATATATAGCGTCTAACTTCCCTTTTAATCCTTCCAGAGTCACAGCCAGATCCGACTGGCCGGACAGTTTCATTTTCTGGTAATTCAGTTTGTGTTTAATATCCGAATAGTCGCCTTCAGTCGCGGCATATTCTCCTTCATGAGTGGAGTAGAAAGCGTAGACATTCTTTGAGGTGGGAGATAAATCCTTCAGCGTCTGAAAAAACTCTCCAACCGGGACATCCATACTTACCCCGCAGGAATTCGAAGAATTCAAGCCTAAGGATTTGGGAAAATTCACCATAGAAAAAATCAACGGAGTACTTTTTAGGTTTTCCTTTGCAGCTTTTGCCGCAGCCGTCCCGACTGCAATTACCAGAGAAACTTTTGAAGACTCAAGTTCCCTGAAATATCCGGCAAGATCACCGGATTCGGAGGATATGATGTCGAGATACGAAACTTTTATCTCGGTATCTATAAGGGATTGAAGAGAAAACAGCCCCTGCTCGTAGATAGTATTGTCTGACGAAAGTAAGACCTCCACATAACGGTTGTCTTTCCCAAAAGCAGGAAAAATGCCAAGAGATATCCAGTATAGGCATATTGCAAAACCGAATTTTCTATTGCGCATCATTCTTCGATTTACCTTTTTCCAACAACTTGAGATTGTTTAGTGCATTTTTAAAACCGGGTTTTAATTCGAGAGCTTTCTGCCACTGGCTCTTTGCAAGCTCAAGATTTCCAGTCTGATAAAAAATCTCGCCGAGTTGATTTCTGGCTTCATAATTATCGGGAGATATCAACAGATACCTGTTGAAGTATTTTTTTGCGAACTCCTTATGATCCATGAGGTAACAGGAGTTTGCAGCGCCGTATAACGCATCCGGATGGTATCTGAAATCGTCAAAAATTTTTTCGTAAAACATTAAAGCAGCCTGATAGTTTTTCTTTTTCAGCATTTCTTCCGCTTGTTTCAACACAGAGAGAATGTCTTTGTGGACGCCCCCAGCCTTGTTTTTTTCGGCCGGATTTTTATCTCTTTCCTTTTTCAACTCCAGCAATTCATTAAACAGGGCAACAAGCTCCGCATTATCCGAGTATATGTCTATCGCTCGATTAATCATCAACTCCGCTCGGGACAGTGTCTTCAATTTCAAGTATATCCATGCCAGGTTCAGCAGATTCATATAGTGAAGTGGATCGCGCAAAAACAGCCTTTCACCCCAATCGGCAGATTCACCGAATTTGCCGACCATACGATATGCAAAGGACATCTTGTAGATTACCTCATTGTCAGAAGGCCTTTTCTGAAAATATTTTTCATGGTATGTAATCGAATTCCGGAAATTCCCTTTGCTCGCCTGAAGGTCAGCCATTAATTTTAGTGCCTCCAGCGAATCGGGAAATTTTTTCACCAGCTTCTCCACACGGTTGATCGTTATCTTGCCCTCCTTGGTCATTTCCAAAATCTCTTCAAGTGCATAATCAATAGTTTCTTCTTCTACTTTTGAGATGTCGCTGACCTCCGACTCACGATAGGAAACACGGAGAAGCGAAAAATCATCCATAAAAGTCCCTTTCTCCAAAATCTTTTCTTTGATGCTTTCCAGCCTTGCTTTTCCTTCCTCGACTCTTTTTAAAAATTCTCCTTCGTCCTCGTTAATGACTTCGTTCCCATTTACATTCCTTCCTATAATGATATCATCTTTCCCATCAGAACCAGTAAATATCAAATCCCCCCGTTCTAATTGAAAAATTCTGACTGCAAAATTATCCTCCTGCTCCGGAGTGCCGATTTTTTTCAACAAAGACTTCTGTTCGAGGAAGGAAGCTTTTTCATCCCGGTATAGAACAGTCCAGGGGTGCTCTGCATTTACGTAGCACATAAAGCCCGTTTCAACATCTATAAGTCCCATGCAAAGGGAAATATACATGCTGCCCTCGAATGAAAGAAAAACATTTTGCAAATCCAAAAATCTTTCTCGCAGCCAGACCTCCGGAAACACTTTTTGATTTTTCATGATCTTGGAGCGAATAAGCCCCGCGTTAAAAACCACTCCGAAAACTAACGCCCCTCCTGCTCCTTGAATCGATTTGCCCATTGCGTCCGCATTCACAAAAACGCAATACTCCCTTCCATCGAGAGTAATCGTATCCGTTACACAAATATCTCCTCCAATTTGGGAGTCGTAGGTTCTGAACTTAAATTTCTTTTTCTGCTCCGTTATGTAATGGGTCTTGACGGTCAAACTTTTGTTATTGTTCACTTGAAGAGGTTCTACAAGCAATGAAGTGAGAAAATAGTCTCCGTCCTGAGCAACCTTTAGAGTCTGCACTTCCTTCAATGTTTGATTCAACTCTTCGGTTCTTTCTTCGACTTTTTTTTCCAAATTGTGAGTGAAATCCTGAATCTGATTTGTCATCCGATTAAATGCGTCCGCAAGTTGCCCTAATTCATCTTTTCGGGCAATCCAAATTCTGTGATTCAGATTTCCCTCTCCGATAATTTTCGCGCCGATAGAAAGTTTTTGAACAGGCCTTGAAAAATAAATCGCAGTGTAAATAGCAATGATAAATCCGAAAATAAATAGCGCGGCGGATACAACAAATATCGTCGTGCGAATCTGATTGACCGGCTCATAAACTTTTTTTTTGTCAAACTCAAAAACCGCAGCGCCTACCCTGATTTTTTCTTTTTCATAGGTTGTGATAAAAATCGGATAGGCAAACCTGATTACATTCATTCCGTCTCTGGAATATTCAGTCATATTCAGAGTATCCAGTTTTTGAAAATACGAAAGATCCTTTTCGGAAACTTTTGCGCCGAGTTGTTTCTCATTCAGTTCGGCCACGACAAATCCGCTTAGATTCACTACATAGGAATCTATGAACCCGGTTATTTTTCCGTCCCGTAAACGGGACAAAGAAGTCCTAGTTGCATCGTAATTTTCGTTTACCAAAAGTTCTTCGGTTGCAAGGTTCGAAATATTACTTGCCAAATTCAAACAAACTTCTATTGTTTTATCGAGAACGACTTTTTGATTCCTGTAAAGAACGATCAGCGACAATGGAATAACGCTTAGAAAAACAACCCCGGTAACAAGAAGGATCATTTTCGTCCGGATATTCAAAAGTCCAAGATACTTTCCAAATACAGTTTTTAACATTAGATAGGTAACCGCTTTAGAGGATTGTAAAAATAAAAAATGTATTGTAAACCAGAATTTATTTTTTATGGTAAAAATCTTGCGCCCCGAAATTAGAGCCGATGGGCAATTTTTCAGTCAATTTAGCAAGATTCCATTGAAAGCCCGCCCCAAAGCCAAGTTTTGTCTGCGCTTTTTCATTACTCGCTGCAAGCTTTTGTCCCACTTGGGGCAGATTCTAATAGCCTTTCTCTTTCTCCAGAATTGTGGTTCTCTTCTACAAAGAAATGAAAGAACCATCATCGAACATGCCGAAGAATTCGTAGTCTATGAAACAGAGATGCCTTTCGACATGCGTCCAAAAGAAGAAATCCAGATCGAACCAAATCCTTCTCTGAAAAATATTTTGGGCCTGTCCTTAAAATCCATTACTACATCGGGTTCTATATTCGGCCCCGGAACGATAGCGGTAATTCCCGGGCACATTTCTGAGAAACTTACAGAAGTCCTTTGGAGGAAAATTCAGGAGAAAACGCCTGGAAAACTGCTCCAGATTGTTATACGGCAGGATGATAAACTAGCCCCGCAAACCAGAATATTCCGAACTATATTCTATTTTTACCCGGACAAAAATGGGCTAAATTTCGTATTCTCGGAGGCCGCTCAAAATATCAATTTCGGAAACCAATACAGTTTTAGCGACTGGGCAAACACACACCCTCTGGAGCAAGATTCACCACTTCCGATAGAATCCAGCCTTTCCGTCAATGGTAAATCCGGCCTTTCCTTTAGATTCGAAAATAGCAGAAGTGAGCCTTGCAATCCGAGCGACTCTAACGGGGAAAAAAAACTTTTTTGTCGAAAAATTGTATTTTTGCCTTCGGCCCCGGCGAGTGGGAAGGAGGCAGAATCCGATGTGGAAAAAAGCCTTATTGAGCTGAAAAACTTGTTCGAAAAAAAACTGATTAATAAAACCGAGTATGAGTCTAAAAAAAAAGAAATACTGAAAAGATTGTAGCTTTTCAAAAATTTTTTCATTTTTTCTTGACAAAATAGTTTAACATTAAACTATTGGCTAATCACTTATTAAGAGGTAAGATTTATGAAAAAAATCATTCTCGCAGTTCGGATTCTACTTGGGCTAATTTTTACTGTTTTCGGTTTAAATGGATTCTTCAATTTTCTGCCAATGCCTGCACCTGCTCCCGAAGCCGGAGCATTTTTCATGGCACTCATGGCGACAAAATATTTCCTTCCGGTTCTAAAAGTAACAGAAACCGTTTGCGGCCTTCTGCTCCTTTCAGACTTTTTCGTTCCGCTTGCGCTGACAATTCTTGCGCCGATTACAATTCATATTTTTCTATTCCACACGTTTCTGGATAGAGGTGGATTGATAATGGCTGTGGCTGTAGTTGCAATGAATGCATTTCTGGCCTACGGATACAGAAATAGCTATACCGGAGTTTTGACCGCTAAAGCAGATTCGGCTTAAGTAAAATTATTTCCAAATCACCCTCACCTTTTAGTAAGTGAGGGTTGTGAGTCCCACCAATCAGTCGACTGAAGGAGATTGGTGGGATTTCTCACTACGACAAAACCAAGTACATGCGAAATCCATCTTCACGCCAGTTTAACCCAATCGAAATTTCAATAATTCTGCAAAACAAAATGCGTTTTTTTCATCATGTTTCCATTGGAATAAAATGTTGACTCCAATATCCATTCTGAATTAAACTACTTAAGACTTTTTTGAAAAATCCAAACCGATTTTTCAGATTAGAACGAATCAATGTCCATGGCCACTCGCTCGAACATCCCGAATAAATTTATCGACCGATTAAACACTTTTGTATTTCAGGGAGGAAAAAGGAACAGAAATTTTCCGCTTGAAAAGAGAATCTTCAACTTAATTACCCTCTACGGCGGTTTAGCCATAACTTTTCTCATTGGCCCAGCCAACTTCTATCTGCAACTTCCTTGGTATGCGCAGGCAGTCAACTTGTTCATCGGATTATTATTGTTACTTTTGGCTCTTATCTCATTTACAAAAGATAAACAATACTCTCTGACTTTCCTAATTGTATCGCTATTTTTTACGGATTTGCTTTGGTTTGCCAATGGAGGAAGTCAGGGTACAATTTCTCTTTTTCTTGGCCTTCATATGATTGGCACAAACATTCTTACACGAGGAAAAATTCGTTTCTACTTATCCGTATTCAATTTAATAAATGTAATGGCCATAATAATCTTAGAAAAATTTCATACGAATCTAGTTGTTACTTATTCCAGCCAAGAGGAAAGATTTTATGATATCTTAATCGGTCACGGAGTTGCGGGATTTATTCTCTTCTTAATGATCAACCTGGTGATGAAGAACTATGAAAGAGAGAGAAACGAGCTGAAAGAGCAAAACCTGGTTTTGGAAGAATTATCCCTCAAAGACCACCTGACAGGCTTATATAATAGAAGATTCCAGATGGCGAGAATAAAGGAAGAAATCCAGAATTTCCATAGATATGACCACCCTTTTTCAATTTTACTAATTGATCTGGATTTTTTCAAAAAAATCAACGACACCTGGGGCCATTCGGAAGGAGATAGAATCCTTAAGGAGTTCGCCGAGATTCTCTTGAATTTCCTGAGAATTAACGATATTTCCGGCCGTTTTGGAGGAGAAGAATTTCTGATAATTCTGCCAATGACGAAATTGGATGAAGCCGCAAATGTTGCGGAAAAACTGAGAAGCTATGTTCAAAAAAATTTGCTTCTTCCGGACGGAAAGCCCACTACACTTTCCATCGGCGTTGAGGAATATAAGAATCAGCTTATAGCCGATTTTATTGCAAAAGCGGACAAGAAGCTCTACCGTGCAAAACAGTTGGGAAGAAATCGAGTAATTCATTTCATGTAAATTATGCGTTATTTGCAATGGAAAAATGAAAATTCATTTACAATTCATGGCTTCGGACAAGAATAAAAAAGTCAAACTTGTATGATCAGTAATTCTACTCCAGTTAAAATCCTGTCCGTTGCAACCGCCGTTCCTGAGCACAATATTCTTCAAAGCGAGATCAAATCGTTCGCAACGAGCCTGTTCGGAAATTCATTTCAGGATATAGACAGACTTCTGCCTATTTTTGAAAATACGAAAATCAAAACCCGTAACCTCGGTAAACCGTTGAGTTGGTTTGCAGAAGACCATGATTTTGCAAGCTCCAATTCCGCATATTGCGAGGTAGCTTTAAAATTGGCTGAAGAAGCATCCAGAAAAGCAATTTCTTTATCCAACACCAGAAAAGAGGATATAGAAATTCTCCTTTTTGTTTCTTCAACAGGAATTTCCACTCCCAGCCTGGATTCCATGCTCATACAAAATTTAGGGCTATCCAATTCGACCTCGCGCATTCCTATCTGGGGACTAGGCTGCGCCGGTGGAGTTTCGGGGCTTTCCACAGCGGCTAAACTAAAACGGTCTGTACAGAAACGAGTTTTACTTGTCTGTGTAGAACTTTGCAGCTTAACTTTCATTAAAGACGATTTGTCCAAATCCAATCTAGTTGCAACAAGCCTTTTTGGCGATGGTGCTGCCGCGGTAATTCTTGGAAGTGAAGGAGACGGCCCCGAAATTCTGGATTCATATAGTACATTATTCGACAACTCTGCGGATGTAATGGGATGGGATGTAATTCCTGCCGGATTAAAAGTGCGATTCTCCAGGGATGTTCCCTCAATCATAAGAAATTCAATGCCCCTAGTCATCGAATCGGCTTGTCAAAAATGGACTATCGACAGAAATGAATTAGAGCAATTCGTATTTCACCCGGGGGGAGCAAAAGTTCTCCAAGCCTATGAAGACTCACTCGGATTGGATAGAAATCAGTTGAACCATGCCTACGATGTACTTGCTGAAAATGGAAATTTATCCAGCACATCGGTTTTATTCGTATTGGAAAGGCACTTGAAAATGGAAATCCCCAAAAACAAATACGGGCTTATGGCGGCACTTGGCCCCGGCTTCAGCGCAGAATTGGCACTATTCAAATGGTAGAAAGAGAAAAAATCCTATTTTGTATATTATTCACCATTGTAGCCGTGCAAAGGATTTCAGAGCTTTTTCTTTCCCGAAAAAATACAAAAATTGCGATCTCTAAAGGAGCGATAGAATTCGGAAGAAACCACTATTTCCTATTTTTTATTCTGCACATTGGCTGGATGGTATCCTGGGCCTTCGAATCTTTGAAATACGGGTCACTCTCACCTATCTGGACGTTATGCGCGATTGTTTTTATTTTTGCAGAATTTCTAAGGTATTGGGCGATTCAAACCCTCGGAGAAAACTGGAATACTAGAATTTTCGTGATCCCTGGAAATAAAAAAGTCACGGGAGGCCCTTACAAATTTTTAAGCCACCCGAATTATGCCGCGGTTATTCTCGAAATTTTTTTCCTCCCCTTGATATTTAACGCATTCTATACTGCTGTAATCTTTAGCATACTCAACTTGATTGTGCTTTTCAAAATAAGAATCCCCGAAGAAAATAGAGCCTGGAGAAAACATAATGAATGAAAATCCTATTTACAAAGAAAAAATTCTTTCGACCGGACTTGTGGTCATACTTGGGGTGTCGACCCTCGCCATCACATCGATTTTTCTATTCCAGTTAATCTATGGCCCGATAGGCTCAAAACCGGCTCCGGATATTGTTTATGCAATCCTTGCGATTTCCTTTTTTCTTTTGACCTGGAATTTTGCTTTTTTGAACATCGAAATCACAACAGAAAAAATCAAAGTGAATTATGGCATTATTCAAAAATCACTCAAATGGTCGGATGTAGAAACGTGTGAAAAAGACGAATCCAATTTTTTTTATGGATACGGTGTTCGGTTCGGAATATACAAAAAGCACTGGATTTGGGTTTATAATACCATAGGAAGCGATAGAGTAGCGTTTCTCACGACGAATAACAGTCCCAGAGGTCTTATCATTTCTACGAAAAATTCCAGAGAATTGATACGAATCGCCAAGGATCTAATTCAAAAAAAGTAGTTCTTGAATTCAAGGATCTAGCCCAATTTTCCGGAGTATTCATATAGTTCGCGGACATTATAATAAAAATACGGAAAATCCCTGGAATGGAAAACTTCTGCGGCATGGTGGTTTTTGGGAAAATTAAGTTTCTCTTTTTCCCATCTAATTTTTTCCTGAGTCAAAAGATTGGACATTTTTTCGTTAAGGCAAGTTAGTTGAACATGCAAATCTTTTTTACTGAAAGCCGGATCTTTGAATTTTATTAGGAGTTCTCTTTTTTCCAAGGCCAACGGGTGTCCCGAAGGCAAAAATTTTTCAGGAGAATGTTTTAAATCCCTGATTGCGTTTTCAATTTCCTTTTCATCAGGGAAATCCAGAGGAAATTTTTCCTTCGGCGTTAGGTTCATCGTTGCCGTTGATATTGTATAATCGCAAAAGCCGGTTCCGAAAAACTGCAAGAGTACGTTATCCGAAATTGCTTCATAACGACCTCCCCCGGTTCCGTGGATAAAAAAATCCGCGAGAAAAATCCGAATAAACATAGTCAGGGTAATCGCTCTCGGAATCAACTGATCATCGAAAGCATTTTGTGGAACGTGCAATCGTTTTCCTGAATCCTTATCCAGTATCCAGAACGGCATATCGCCTTCCCTTATCTCCGGTAGGGGCTGAGCAGGATTTTTGATTTTATGGAGAACCCTGTATTCGTGCAGACTCCGGTTAAACGCTTCAATAAAAACAGGTAGCCTTTCGCTCACTTTTCTGGAAAATAATTTAAATGCCGGGAGCGAAGCGAGAAAACTGACTGGAATGGAGCGGATACTAACGCCCATTTCATTCAAAAATCCGACTCTTTGTTTCTCTAGAAACCCGGATATATCGCCTGACGCATCAATGCTGTTTTCAATTTCCAAGAGACTTTTTTGCGCAAGCGCCAGAGAATCCCCGATTAGAAAATTCACGGCGTTTTCATTTGCTTCTTTGATATGAGTTTTTAGCTTCTTCCGGTCATCACTGGTAAGTCTGGAATTAAGAAAAATTCCGTATTTATCGGAGGGAATTACAAAATGTTTTTTGGCTGCCTCATCCGGAGAAAATAGTACCGGGTAGGAAAGCCCGATTTCAAACTCATCGGTATCCACGGAAATGTGTAAGGCGACACCGTCAACGTCTGATGCTATTCTGCAAGCAAGAAAGTCTTTCCAAAGAATACCTGGGTGATGAAATTCCGGCTGGTGGCCTGTTACAATCAATGGTTTGCCTGAGATATCCTTATTCAAGTAAACCGATAACTCCCGAATAAAAGAATTTCTCAATTCATTAAACTCACCACTGGTGAAACCACTTGGAATTTGGACTTCTCTTTTTTGAAAATGCCGGATAGCCAGATTTTTTATCTCGGAAAAAGTCTTTCCGATTTTCACTTCGCGCAATTCATTCATAAAGAACGCTCAGGCAAATAACCCTGCCAATTCAATTACGTCTAGGGTTTCTCTGGAATGAAAAGGTTCTGCCGATAATTTACCGATTCTTTGTCCAAAATATCGATTTGCCAGAATGCACTCCTCAATAACCCTTCCGTTTCCATTTTTTATAAACTGCGATTCGTAACATTCCAGAATCTGTTTTTTCTTTTCCACGAAATCTCCAATATCCACGCAAAAGGAAGGATGAATGTCCAGCTTTATATGATTTGGAAAATAATATAGAATTTTTCTTGGATAGAAAGGTTCACCTGGAATATCCGAATTGGACAGTTTGGAATAAAATCTGGCACCCTCAATCAATTTACAGCACTCGGTATGATCCGGATGTGAATCAAATTCAAAATGGGTAAATAGTATTTCGGGCTGGACTGTTCGAATAAATGCTGCAATTTTTTTTCGTCCGTCTATCGAGTCCATGATAAACCTGTTTGGAAAATCCAGTTCAAATCTCCGAATCCCCATGATTTCGGAGGCTTTTTTACTTTCCTTTTTTCGGGTTTCAACAGATCCGAATGGAGTTGGCTCACCGTTTGATAAATCCAATACTACCACCTCATGATTCGCACGAACCATTCTGAGGATTGCTCCTCCCATGGAGAGTTCAACATCGTCCGGATGCGAGCCTATGCAAAGTATTTTCATTTCAGAATTCCATCACGAATACAAATAATCGAATATCCTGCTCTTAAGTTTTTCAGCATCTTCTTTTCCCAGTTCGTAGGTTGCCCGCGCTTTTTTCGCATTCGTATAATCAAACGTCGTGATTGGAAGTTTCCCGCCTTTCGGCTGAATCAAAAATGTCTCATCCAAAAGCTTTTTGTCCTTATCCACAATCGTAACATCGTCATAGTGAACGGCTATTTTTTTTATTCCCGGAGTAAATTTTTCTAGAAGCAGATTATTGGTTACTCCACCGTCCACGTAATATTCATTTCTGATTCTTTGAAAGGATACGACAGGCGGAACCGATGAAGAGTTCATGATAATCTGCTCAACCATTTCAGGGTAGATAAAATCTTTTTCAGTAAAGATCACTTCGGTAAGGTTCCATCTATGCACTATTTTTTCAACACGATTGCATGGAATTCCCCTCTCCTTGTCTTTTTCGTCGAGTATTATCGCCCTTGCCGTTTGAGGGATAAGCCTGGCTTTTCTGTAGTAATTGTAGAATTTTTCCTGACGGGGAAATGCGCGAACAGAAAGAATAAATATTTTGGTTCCGCTTTTCTTGATTTTTTCCAGATCAAGGGACGCGCGGATCGCTCTCCTGTACATATGTTCATGAGGAAATGGCCTTTTACCTTTCAGCAGATTTATAAAATGAAAGTTTTTTGGATTGCGCTTGACCAACTCTTCAAAATACTCCAGCGCGTTCTCTTCCGTCTCGGATAAAATCGTCAGGATAAATGCTGCCCCCGCACTTACACCCGACATCTCATGAAACCGTAGCCCCCACTCCCGGAGTTTATACCCAACCCCGAGAGCATATAGAGCCTTGCATCCACCTCCAGCAAAAGCAACCGCAAGTTTCGGTTGTCCGAGAATTTTGTAGTAACCGGATTTCAGCAGTTGGATCGGTTTCATTTCAAGCTTTCTTAATTCAGCATAGGGTCTTTTGTGTGTTCTGCAAAATATTTGTAAATCCCGCCCATACTTCGAAGTGCCTCACGCCAGACAATCTCAGGTTCTTCGGAAAAAATAATGTCTGCATTTGCTTCGTGAGTTGCCCAGGACTTTCTTTCAAATTCGGATTCCAACTGCAATGCACCCCATCCGGAATATCCATGAAAAATATGAAACTTGGAATTCTCTTCAATAAGTGTGAGCAAAAGGTCAAAACTCCTGGACATAAAAACCCCTGGTATCACCTCTAAGCCTCTATTTTCAAGGTTGCCATTGTTGTGAAGAATCGAAATGAAACTTTGATCGACAGGCCCGCCAAAATACATAGGTGCTTCACTTTTTGCGTTAGGCGGAAGCCCCAGTACTACATCTTTCAATAGATAATTCGACCTTTTGTTCACTACAAGGCCGAAAGCGCCTGACGCATCGTGCTCCACCATAAAAACAACAGTCTTGTGAAAATCATCCGTTACGACACTCGAGTTGGAAATCAGAATCTTTCCCTTAACCGACGGGTATAAATCACTCATGATTATTTGTTGGAAGAAATTTCCGCAAGTATCCGATGGGCAATCTCAAGAGTCTGTATATCGGTTTCTCCCTCCACGGCAGGAGTCGCTTTACCATTAACGCAATTGATAAAGTGCTCGTGTTCCTGTTTCAGCGGATTATCCTTATGAACGAATATTTTCTCCACTATGGACTCTTGTTTGTATTTGATTTCACCGACTCCCAGAAGGATATTGGATGTTGCCTGTCTATGCAATTCAATCTCCTGATCGGTAAAATTCAATCTAACGTAATTTTCTTTTTGCGTGATATTCAGAGTTCGAATTTTAGCCTGAGTGCATCTTGAGGCATTAATATTTGCCACACAACCATTTTCAAATTTCAAGATCACGGATGCAATATCCTCGTGATCGGAAACAACTTTTGAACCGGAAGCATGCAGTTGAATGACTTTCGACTTGACTAAATTCAAAACAATGTCAATATCATGGATCATCATATCCAGAACGACACCTACATCCTTAATTCTTGAATTATAAGGAGCCAATCTTCTGGACTCAACAAAAATCGGAGATTCTGCGATTTTCCCTAGCTCAAGAATCGCGCCATTGTATCTTTCAACGTGGCCAACTTGAAATATCAGCTTATTCTTTTTGGATAAATCAACCAATTCTTTTGCCTGATCCACCGTTTCCGCAACAGGCTTTTCTACAAGAACGTGCTTATTTGCCATTAACGCTTTCTTGGAAATTTCATAGTGCAAAAATGTCGGAGCAGCGATTACGACAGCGTCGGAGGCACCGATAATTTCTTCAGGAGTGGCAAATGCCTTAGTTCCATATTTCCCGGAAATAAGTTTGCTTCTTTCCAGATCTGCATCATACACACCGATAAGTTCTGCATCAGCCAATTGCTTTGCTACATTCACATGATACTGCCCCATGTGGCCAACTCCCAATATTCCAACTTTGACTTTTTTTGACATATCCCGCTCTTTTATTTAAATATTTTACTCTTTATAGAACTCCCGTGATTTCCGGATTCTCTGGCAAACTCCTCCAAAAGCTCACGCTGTTTTTTTGTGAGTTTTTTTGGAATTTCAATCTTAACAATTACGTGCTCATCCCCTTTTCCATATCCGCCCAGATAAGGAATTCCATTCCCTTTCAACCTGAACACCTGTCCCGATTCAGTTCCCTCCGGAACTTTCATCATCACCGTTTTTCCATCAATTGTTGGAACCTCGATTTCTCCACCTAGGCAAGCCATTGTTAATGGGATTTTCTTTACGAGAATAATGTCGTTTCCTTCTCTTTCGAACATTGAATGTTTTTTAATATGGGTTACGACATATAAATCTCCCGAAGGCCCACCGTTCGGCCCGGCTTCTCCTTCTCCGGAAACTTTGAGCCTGCTGCCCGATTCCACTCCGGGGGGGATTTTAATATTTATGGTTCTTTTCTTTTCTACAAGACCGTCCCCACGGCAAGTTTTACAGGGATTTGAGATTACAGTTCCACGTCCCCCGCATTTCCCGCAGGTTGAAGCAACAGAGAAAAATCCTTGAGTCCTGCGAACCTGCCCCGTACCACCGCAGTCCGGACAGGAAATAGGAGTTGCACCTTTTGCAGCTCCTGATCCTTTACAATCCGGACAAGCCTCAGCACGGGGAATTTCAATCTTAAATTCTTTTCCGATTGCTGCGTCTTCCAGAGTAATTTCCAAATTGTACCGAAGATCGCTTCCTCTTTTTGGTCCTGATCTCCTGCTGCCACCACGACCTCCGCCACCCCCAAAAAATTCCCCAAAAATATCCTCGAAGCCACCAAAAATATCGGAAAAGTCCGTATATGCGCCTTGGCCATAACCAGCTCCTCCAGCCCCGACACCTGCCTTTCCGAATTGATCGTAGGACTTCCTTTTCTGGGCATCACGAAGAATTTCATAGGCTTCCGTCGCCTCTTTGAATTTTTCTTCGGCAGCTTTATCGCCTTTATTCTTATCGGGGTGGTATTTGATCGCAAGCTGACGATAAGCCTTTTTGATTTCATCGTCAGTTGCAGTCTGGGATACCCCGAGAATCTCGTAGTAGCTCTTTTCACTCATAATTTTTTCTACTTTTTATCGTCATCCACCACAGTGTAATCAGCGTCGACAACCTTTTCTCCGCTTCCAGCATTACCCGCAGTTTTTTCACCCCCTGTTGGGCCTTGTCCCGGAGCCCCGGAATCACCACCAGTCGGGCCTGCATCGCCGGAATATATTTTAGAACTCAGCTGATTAGCAACCTTTGAAATAGCATCCTTTGCCGCATTAATTCTTTCCAAATTCTCGCTTGCAAGTGCTTCTCTGGCTCTCTTGATTTCATCTTCTGCAAGTTGCTTATCTGAAGCGCTCAGCTTATCCCCGGCATCAGTAATCGCTTTCTCCAATGAATAGGTTAGAGTCTCAGTTTCATTTTTAGCTTCTGCAAGGGATCTTGCCTGCTTATCCTCCTGAGCGTGTGCCTCTGCATCCTTCACCATTTTCTGGATTTCTTCCTCGGATAAACCTGATGAAGATTCAATTCTGATTTTTTGCTCTTTGCCGGTTCCCAGATCCTTCGCGGAAACATGGACTATACCATTAGCATCGATATCAAAAGAAACTTCAATTTGAGGAACTCCACGAGGAGCCGGCGCGATTCCAACAAGATCAAACCTTCCCAGCGTCCTGTTATCTTTCGCCATTTCTCTTTCACCTTGAAGAACATGCACACTTACTGTTGTTTGATTATCAGCGGCAGTAGAAAATACTTGCGATTTTTTTGTGGGGATAGTAGTATTTCTTTCAATCAATCTCGTCATAACACCACCCAGAGTTTCGATACCGAGAGACAGTGGAGTTACATCCAGTAATAATACGTCAGTCACTTCTCCAGCAAGCACTCCTCCCTGGATTGCAGCTCCCATTGCGACAACCTCATCAGGATTCACGGACTTGTTCGGCTCTTTACCGAAAATTTCTTTTACCAATTCCTGAACCGCCGGAATTCTGGTGGATCCTCCGACCAAAATAACCTCATCAATTTCACTTGCAGAAAGGCCAGCATCCTTAAGAGCATTTATACAAGGGATTCTGGTTTTATCGACCAGGTGTTTTGTTAATTGCTCAAACCTTGCTCTGGTTAAAGACATATCCAGATGTTTTGGCCCGCTCGCATCAGCAGTGATAAACGGAAGGTTGATTTGTGTGGATTGCGTTCCAGATAATTCAATCTTCGCTTTTTCTGCAGCTTCTTTCAATCTCTGCTGTGTATTCTTATCTTTGGAAATATCGATACCGGTCTGTTTTCTAAACTCTTCTACGAGCCAGTCAATTACGACTTGATCGAAATCGTCACCACCAAGATGAGTGTCTCCGTTTGTTGACTTTACTTCAAATACTCCGTCCCCAAGTTCGAGCACACTTACGTCAAAAGTTCCACCTCCAAGATCATACACAACGATCTTTGCGTTTTGCTTCTTCTTGTCAAAGCCATATGCGAGAGCAGCAGCAGTAGGCTCATTAATAATCCTTTCGACTTCCAGCCCGGCAATTCTTCCGGCGTCTTTGGTCGCTTGCCTCTGCTCATCGTTAAAATATGCTGGGACGGTAATCACTGCCTTTGTAATTTTTGTGTTCAGATAATCTTCCGCAGTGGCCTTCATCTTTTGAAGAACCTTTGCAGAGATTTCCTGAGGAGTAAACTCTCCCTGATTTGTTTCAAATTTTACGCCATCATTGCCGGCACGAACTACCTTGTAAGAAATATTTTTTGCTTCCTCGGTTACTTCATTAAATCTGCGACCAATGAATCTTTTTGCCGAACGTATCGTATTCTGACCGTTTGTAATAGCCTGATTTTTTGCAAATTGGCCGACAAGGGTCTCTCCTTTTTGGGTAAATGCAACAATCGACGGGGTAGTCCTTGCTCCTTCCGCATTTTGAATAACAACAACATCCCCTCCTTCCATTACGGAAACGCAGGAATTTGTTGTTCCAAGATCTATACCTATGATTTTTTCTTTTGCCATATTTTTTCTCCTTTTTAATTTAAAGGTCTTCCAACTTTAACTCGCGAAGGCCTAAGTGTTACTTTCTCGTTGTTTTCAAACGTCATCTCATACCCGGGTTGATATACTTCCAAAACCCGCTCCTCAGTGAATTCACCGGACTCTTCTGAAGCTATTGCCTCCATGTGCATGGGATCAAACAATTCCCCTTTTGGCTCCACTTTCCGGATATTCTCTCTTTCCAATACCGCAAACAATTCTCTTTTGATAATGTTCACGCCCTCTGCAAAAGGCCTAACTTCTTCAGTGATATTCACATTATTACTCGCTCTATCGAGATCATCGAGAGGAGTCAACAGTTTCACGACAAAAGTCTTAATTGCCTCTTTTTTGCTATTCATATAGTCGTGAGAAGTCCTTCTTTTAAAATTCTGAAATTCAGCCCTTTCTCTCGCCCAGGAATCCTTTAATGATTCAATTTCCGTTTTCGCTTTTTTTAGCTCTTCTTCCAAATTAATACCATTTTCTGCAGGCACCTCACTCTGAGGGCCAGTTTCATTTTTTTCATCGGGAATCCTTTCTTCAACCTGATCCGACATTTTTCCTCCTTATTTACTTAGCTTAGTTAACATTTCCGAAACCAGTTTTGATGTAAATTCTACGAGAGGCAATGCGCGAGTATAGTTCATTCTCTGCGGGCCTATTATCCCCATAGAACCGATCCTTTTTTCTCCCATCCTGTAACTGGAAGCGATAATGGATACTCCACACATTTGCTCATCCTCTCTTTCTCCGATATAGGTATATACTCCATCGGTATTAATATATTGCGCAAAGTATTCCCTTAGCGTGCTTTTCGTATCGAGCAAAGAAAGAACATTCTCAAGAGTATCACTCTCATCGTCTCGAAAGTTATTGCAGAGATTTTTTAATCCATCTATATAAAGATTTTCATCAGAATTATCCGAATCAAATGCAGTTTGTAAAATATCTGCTATCTCATAGAATTCATCAGGTCCATAGTTTGCTTTCTGCAAATCAGATAAAACACGAGTCCTAATTTCGTTGAGATCAAAGCCCTTTATGTGATCATTCAGAAATCGTGACACCCGGTACAATGACTCCTGAGAGAAGTTACGTTGCACAAAGAGATTCCGATTTGCTACGGTGCCGGATCTAGTTACAATGATTGCTAAAATTTCCTCACCTGTAACATGAACAAGCTCAATATGCTTCAGGGTGTCATACTCCTTTTCAGGGGCAAAAACAACAGCTGCAGTGTTAGACAAAGTAGACAAAACCCGGCAAGTTGCCATTAGGATTTGATCCAGTTTCAACTGATTTTTGAGGTATTCCTCCTGGATTCTCTGCTTTTCTTTTACTGTTAATTCGTATAATGAAAGCAGACTATCCACATAAAACCTATACCCTAGCTCAGTCGGAACCCGACCGCCTGAATGGTGGAGAGAATGGATATACCCCATGCTCTCCAGATCGCGAAAAACACTACGAATCGTAGCAGGCGACAAACCAAAATCGTAGTTTATAGCCAAAGTTTTAGAACCCACAGGCTTATTGCCCGAGACAAAGTCCTCAATCACGGCTTTTAATATCATTCTGTGTCTCGGAGATAAAACCATATCATTTTGTCACTCTATGCATTAGAGTGCTAGTCTATTGAAAAAGTTTACAAATCCGAGTATTTTCCGTCAAGAAAAAAATTAGAGTTTCTTTACCAGAAGAATCTTCTTTTCCGGCATTCCGGTTGATCTCGCAAGGCTATTGCTAAATGGATAATAATTCAGGATTTCGCCGTGGTTTTTGGAATAATGTTTGTTCGCTTATACATTTTGGTGAGATATCGTTTCCAATTGTCGAATA
>CAYTEA010000001.1:56360-270731 GCA_964436695.1 uncultured Leptospiraceae bacterium | reverse complement strand
GGCGCATATCTCGGCTGATAATTTGTTCTTGTATTCTTGGGGGTAGTTGTTACGTTTTACCATATTCTGGTGTCTCCAGTTTTAGGGTCGCGGTCAAAAAATGAATATTATAGTTCGTCTGTGTACAAGTTTTGATCAAAAACCTAAGGGAATATGGGACATTTTCATTTTTCCAGGCGAAGTATGTTTTCTAATATCTCGCACCATCATATTTTTTTTCAATTTCCCGAAATAGATCAACTGAAATTGCTTGCAATAATTGGTTGAAAACTATAGCCTCCAGTTTGAAGACCTGTCAATATTTTCGTTTTTACTGACATTATTGCCTAAGGGCAGGTTTGGTCTTATCTTTCTTAATTAGTTTGCTAAAGCATGAAAAATTTATCTCTGGTACTTTCCGGTTTTCTGGGAGTAATTCAGGTGAAAAGGTGAAGGTGATGTTAAATCAGTCAAATAAATATATTCAAACATTAATTTGGATTGTGCCTGCTATTAATGTTCTATTTGTAATAGGCTCTTTGGTCTTCAGAGAAAAATATCACTCATATCTTTATGCTAGGGTATTTTTATTAGGCATTGGCTTTTCAGTTATTTCAAGTTATTATTACAAACGGCATAAAAGTTTTGGAATTTCAATTTTTTTCGGACTTTTTGCAATAATGTTATTTGGATTATTACCTAATGTTTTTAAATACATTTATTGGCTTATTGTCGTTTTCGTTTCTTTTTATGAGTTGAAGAATTTAAATAAAAACTCTGTTTTTAGTAACTTCAATGTTTTCTTAGTATCAGTATTTCTCCTTTTCATAGTTGTTGTTCCTTTTTTTTTCATGGAATGTTCACAACCCAACTCTTATGTGAAGCTTTTAAAATCTCATATTCATGTAGATACTTTATATCATATAGCACTGGCATCAATGATGAAGATTAATAACACTGTCAGTTTGGGTTTGCATGGTGTTATTCCGCACGAATATCATTTCGGATCTCACTTATTAATGATGAGTGCTAGTTCACTTACTGGTTTTTCTGTGTTTGAATCCTATAGTCATTTTTACTCTTCTTTTTGTTTGCCGTTATTAGGCGTCTCTGCAATTGCAGTAGCAGAAGAATATTACCCATCCAAAAATCGTTCAGATTTTTTGATAAAACTATTTTCCTATGTATTTATTATGCTGAGTACGGGTGTTATGATTGGTGATAGTTTTGTTGCAAAGTTTGCGTTGGGTCCAACTTTTTATGAGTCGGAAAGTTATGCGGTGTCATTAATTTTTTTCTTTTGTTTTTTTTCCGTCTTGAGAAAACGGGCATTTCAAAGAGAAAAAGAATATCTTCGAGGGTTTTTTATACTTGGGATTCTAGTTTTTGTAATACTAACAAAAGTATCAACGGGATTTTGTGCATTGGTCTTACTTGGTTGCTGGTCTCTTTTTTCAGAAGAGTCAACATTTACAAAGACTTGGTATTTTCGTTGGATTGTTTTTTTTATCTCCTCGTTACTTTTCATTTTATTATTTCAATTCATTAACCCTACAATGTCAGATTCAGCATGGATGCCCTACCAGTTTGTTAGTGCATACACTGTACATTTTGAACCCTTTTGGTTTAGGTATTTTTCGTTTATTTTTATTTTTTTTATTTTTGTAATTACTGCACTTGTATTATATATAATGAATTACAACATCTGTCGTTTTCATTTTCCTTTATGGTGGTGTTTGGGGACAAGTCTAACTTTGTTCGTTGGAATAATTGTACTTACCTTTTTTTATATCGAAGGCGGAAGTGGATATACTTTTGGAAATATGTCTCAATTTATGGCTATGCCTTTTTTACTTTGTGTCTTTATTTTTTTAAAGAAAAAGTTTTCAAGTGTTACACTGAAGCTTTTAATTTTCCTTTTTTTTCTTTTTAGTTTTTTTTACACTCCAAAAATTATTATGAACGGTGTAACGAGTTTTGTTTCCGATATTAGTCAGAAAACGCCAACAACAGAATTGTCAGTTTATATCGAAAAACTTGAGAAAATTAGAAATGACCCACATAGTTTGAAAGCTGTAATTCATATCCCCAGAAAAGAACTAGATTTTTGGAATTCGAGTTTTCCTATTTGTCGAAAAGTTGGACTAATCATCCCGGCAGTTTCCGAAAGGCCGGCATTGTATGGCTGGCCGTCAAATGAATGCTACGGGTTTCTTTGCGGCCCAAGATTTCATTCAAACGGGCTCTGCGAAAAATCCAAGGGAGTTTTCACGGATGAAGAGCTTCTTACGGAAACTAAGAGGCTTGGATTTAATCGGGTTTATGTTGTCACATCCAAAGAGACTCGAATACTTCAATAGTCGGAAATTTATAATTGTTAACGGGCAAGTTCAGTACTAAAATAGATAGTTATCGTCCCGACATCGATGGGCTTCGTGCAATTGCAGTTCTTTTGGTGCTGGGATACCATGTATTTCCGGATTATATCAAAGGCGGATTTATCGGTGTTGATGTCTTTTTTGTAATTTCGGGGTATCTGATTTCCGGGATTATTCTGGATGGATTGAAAGACGGGAGCTTTACATTTTCCGGATTTTTTGCCAGAAGAATCAAAAGAATTTATCCTGCGCTAACTCTAGTTTTGCTAACATCCTACATTCTCGGTTGGTTAATTCTCATGCCGAAAGAATTTAAGGAGTTGAATAAGCACATCCTCGGTGGAGTCAGTTTTTCAGCAAATTTTACCTTATGGCATGACTCCGGATATTTTGATGCGCTACCTGAGTTGAAGCCTTTGTTGCATTTGTGGTCACTCGGAATCGAGGAGCAGTTTTATTTTTTGTGGCCTCTTGGCCTTTTTTTAGCATGGAAGTATCGCATACGAATGATGCCGGTTGTAATACTCGTTATTATTTTGTCTTTCATTTTGAATATTGTAAATATAAAAACAAGGCCTGAGGCTGTTTTCTATTTTCCATTTACAAGATTCTGGGAGTTGCTTATAGGTGCTGCACTGGTATTGTATAACAGAAGCAAGCTTATTAATTTATCACACTTGAGTGAAAATTTTCTTTCTGTTTCCGGCATGCTTCTAATCGTGGTTGCTTCGTACAAACTGAATAAGCATAGTTTTTTTCCCGGATGGTGGGCAGCTCTTCCTGCATTGGGAGGAGCTTTTTTGATTGCAGGCAAGCATTCCTGGTTAAATTCAAAAATTCTATCGAACAGATTTTTTGTCTGGGTCGGGCTTATTAGTTATCCGCTTTATCTTTGGCATTGGATCATTATTTCTTATTTTTATTACGGGGTGGGTAGCCTGCCATTTTCGCTTGATCGAGTTGCAATAATTTTTTTAAGTTTTCTATTAGCCTGGATTTCATATAAATTCGTAGAGACTCCGATCCGTCATGGTAAGAATAACAAAGTAATCGTTAGAAATCTTTTATTCGTTTCTTTTTCGATTGGAATTGCAGGAGTTGTTACTTTCAGAATGGAGGGTCTTCCTTTCAGAATGGAGAAAATTGCCTCTTCCATGCCGAAAGAAATCAGAGAAATGATAAACCCGGATTTCGGTGGAAATGTTGCGGCAGATTGGCGCGAGCATTCCTGTTTTCTTGCAAAGGGAGAAACCTCTGAAAAGTTTCAATCTGAATGTACGGATGCAAACAAAAAGCCCCTTGTTTTTATCTGGGGAGATTCCCATGCGGCCGCGCTTTATTCGGGACTCAAAGCATTTCAGAATAAGAAAAATTTCGGGATTGCCCAGTTTACTGCAAGTGCCTGCCCACCTATTTTGAACTGGGAGGGAAATATAAATAAGTTCTGTAGAGAAATTAATGATCACAATATCGAACTTATCAGAAAATTGAAACCGGATGTGGTTATTCTTCAGGCTACCTGGGGTTGGGATGAGTATAACGTCCGGGCAATTACAGGAACTCTGGAAGAGTTGAAAAGAATTGATATCGGGAAAATTATTTTGACCGGAGAGTCACCGGCATGGAAGGAAAAAGTCCCAGCGAATATAATTTCTTATTACAAGAAGTTCGGTAGGCCTCCCTCGGGCCGCACGGATTTCGGACTCGTTGAATCTGCGAAAACATTGAAGATCGATCGGGAACTCAGCGAAACTTCGAAAAAATTCGGCATATCTTTTATTTCGATTTATCGTACATTGTGCGATGATCGGGGCTGTTTGTTGAATACAGGGGAATCCATTACAAACGTAACAAGTTTGGATCAGGGACATTTGTCAAAAACTGCTGCTGAGTATGTGATTGAAACAAATGCAGGCATGATTTTCAGTAATTAGGAAGTTCTTTTTTCTATTGACACTAAAAACCTCAAGTAGTCAGAATAATATTGATCCTGTTTCATAAATCCTACTAACAAGAAAAAAACTATGAGTGAAAAAGTTTGTATAATCACAGCAAGAGGCGGTTCAAAAAGAATTCCCCGAAAAAATATCAAGGATTTCTGCGGAAGGCCTATCCTTTCCTACGCAATCGGTACAGCGCTCGATAGCGGATTGTTTAATGAGGTAATGGTTTCTACCGACGATCTGGAGATTGCAGAAGTTGCAAAAAAATACGGAGCATCCGTTCCGTTTATGAGAAGCGCAAAAGCTTCTGATGATCTTACGCCTACCGCACCGGTTCTAATCGAAGTGATTGAAGAATACAAAAAACTCGGAAAGAATTTTAAATACCTTTGTTGTATTTATCCGACATCTCCGTTATTGAGAAAAGAAAGGCTTGCAGAAGCGTTTGATATTCTGGTCAAGGGCGATCTGGATTGTGTTTTTCCGATGCTTCGTTTCGGCTTTCCGATTCAGCGGGCATTCAGGCTTCATTCGGATAAACTTGTCTCTATGTTCCAGCCCGAACATATGTTCACCCGTTCGCAGGACCTTGAGCCCGCCTACCAAGATGCTGGACAGTTTTATTTTATGAATGTGGCAAATCTTCTAGTGAAAAAATCTCTGGTGACTGACAGAACTGCCGGACTTTTACTGGATGAGATGGAAGCTCAGGATATAGATAATATAGAAGATTGGCGTGTTGCTGAGTTTAAATACACATTCAGACAACAAAACGGCAAAGTAAGTTAAACAATTTAAAATGAAATTGATTCTGGTTGTCGGCGGGGACGGTTTATTGGGAAGTACGCTAGTTCCTATTCTGAAAAGTAAAGGATATAGCGTTCAGATTGTTAGCCGGACAGGGCGATCGAATGTTCACAATGTCGATTTTTCGGATGCCGGACTCGTACCAGAGTTTTTGGATACTATTAAGCCGGATGTGATTATAAATCTTGCAGGCCTGACTGATGTGGATTTTTGTGAGGCAAGTCCGAACATGTCATACAGGGCGAATGTTCGTGTAGTCGAAAATATTGTTCACTGGGTAAAGTCAAGAGACTCCAAATGCCATTTGATTCATATTTCAACGGACCACGTTTATGACGGAAACGGAAATCACACGGAAGAAGATGTAACGATAACAAATTATTACGCATTTTCAAAATTTGCCGGTGAGCTTGCGGCTCTTCTTATTCCAAGCACAATCTTCAGGACTAATTTTTTCGGGAAGAGTTTCTGTTCTCGGAGGCGCAGTTTAAGCGACTGGCTTTATACTTCGCTAAAAAATGGTGAAAGTATTCAGGTATTCGATGATGTGCTGTTTAATCCTTTATCAATGGATACGTTATGCGAGTTTCTATTGATGGCGATAGAGAAAAAAACTGCCGGCCTTTTCAATCTGGGATCAAGGGACGGTTTCAGTAAAGCTGATTTCGCATTTTACTTTTCCAGGATTCTTAAGTTTGATTCTCATAAAATGAAAAGGACAACCACTGACAAAGTCAATTTCCTGAAAATATACAGGCCTAAAAGAATGCTTATGGATTGCAGTAAATTTGAAAAAGAATTCAATATAGTTTTGCCAAAGTTGGAAGATGAAATCACAAAAGTCGTGAGGAGATATTATGAAAAAGCCTAACTCGATTCTGGAAATAGAAAATAAAAAAGTCGGACGAGATTATCCGACCTATTTTATCGCGGACATTGCCGCAAACCACGACGGTAATTTGGAGAAAGCAAAGGATCTGATATACCTTGCTGCAGAAGCAGGAGCTGATGCTGCAAAATTTCAGCATTTTCAAGCTGAAACAATCGTGAGTGATTATGGATTTAAGAATATGGGTAGTCAACAAGGGCATCAATCAAAATGGAAAAAATCTGTGTTTGAGGTTTACAAGGATGCGAGTGTTAGCCTGGATTGGACACAAACACTGAAAGAAACTTGCAGTAAAGCAAAGATTACTTTTTTTACAACACCCTATTCCTTAGAAGTGATTGATCATTTAAATCAGTATGTTCCTGCCTATAAAATTGGATCGGGGGATATTACTTGGATGGAAATGATTGAAAAAATTGCAAAACAAAACAAACCTTATATTTTGGCCTCTGGAGCGTCAACAATGGATGAAGTGTATAGAGCAGTAGAGAAGGCTTTGTCTATAAATCCAGATTTTTGCTTAATGCAGTGTAATACGAATTATACGGCAAGTTTAGAGAATTTTAAATACATTCAGTTGAATGTGTTAAAAACCTACCGAGATATGTTTCCTGATTTATTGTTAGGATTAAGTGACCACACTCCGGGACATGCAACTGTTTTAGGTGCGGTAACGCTTGGCGCAAGAATGATTGAAAAGCATTTTACAGATGATACAAAAAAAATAGGTCCCGATCACGCATTCTCAATGGATCCGAAAACTTGGAGAGATATGGTAGACCGTACTCGCGAATTAGAAAATGCGTTAGGCACCGGAATTAAGAAAGTTGAGGACAATGAAGTTGAGACAGTTGTAATTCAAAGACGCTCGCTAAGGGCAACTGAAGATTTGCCAGAAGGTCATACCCTTCAAAAGAAGGATTTGGTTCCACTTCGCCCCTGTCCAGCTGACGCAGTTCTTCCTTATGACATTGAAAAAGTCATTGGGAAAAAACTCACATCCAGAGTAGTAAAAGGGGATTATTTAAAAGCTGGGAGTTTTCAGTAATTGAATATGGATGTTTCAATCATCATTACTGCTTATAACTATGAGAAGTATATTTTAGAATGTATAAATTCTTGTATTGAGCAAGAAAATACAAATCTTAATTTTGAAGTGTTAGTCGTAGATGATGGCAGCACAGACAATACTGAGAGGATAATGGAAAGTATCCACTATCCAAATTTAAAAAAGTACAGAATCCAAAACTCTGGTATTGAAGCGGCTTCTAATTTTGGTTTTGAAAAAGCGGAAGGAAAATTTATTGTCCGAGTAGATGCAGACGATAAGCTTGCAAAAAATTATCTGTCTGGGCTAGAACCGTTTATTTCAGATGAGTATGGCTTTTTCTATTCAAATTATTTTCAAATAGATTCGAATGGAAGTATTCTGAATAAAGTCAATTTGCCTCCATTCGATCCCGAAGAAATAGTCGGACGTGGAGATTTTTTGGCAACTGGAACATTGTATTCAAAAGAAATTCTCGCTGATATAGGAAATTATTCTACTAAAGAAAAAAATACAGGCCTAGAAAATTTTGAATTGATGCTTAAACTAATTCAAAAAGGCGTGAAGGGATTGCATATTCCTGAGTATTTATTTTTTTATAGAAGACATTTCCTTAATCTTTCTGACGTGAAAAGGAATCAAATTATTCAAAATGGAATTAGAATGTTTCAAGAAATGAATTTAGGAACATTTAGAACAAATAGAAATCATCCGTATGGGTTAGTAATTTGATGAAGCGAGTAATGATTTTAGCTGCTCATCCTGATGATGAAGTTCTTGGATGTGGTGGAATCCTTTCGAAATATCAAGGGTCAAATATTGAATTCAAAGTAATCTTCATTGGAGAAGGCTCGTCTTGCAGATTTGCAGACTTAGAAAGTTTAGAGTGCGGAAATGCAATTGAATTTAGAAATTCCTGTGCAGTTAAAGCATTAGAATTTTTAGGAGTGAGTCAATTTGCATTTCATAATTTACCCTGTGGAAGATTCGATCAAATCCCCATTTTAGATATGAATAAAATAATTGAAAAAGAAATCAAAAGTTTTCAACCAGATACAATTTTTACTCATTCTGCCATTGATGCGAATAACGATCATAAGCTGGTATTTCAGTCTACTATTATGGCCACACGACCAGGCGCACAAAATTCTGTTCCTAGAATATACTCGTTTGAAATCCTATCTTCTAGCGAGTGGAATTTTCAAACTCAGTTTTCTCCGAATTATTTTGAATCCCTGACAGAAGAGAATGTTGAGAAAAAATGGAAAGCATTGGAACTTTATGAATCTGAAATAAAAGAGTTTCCATTTCCGAGGTCTCGAGTGGGAATTAAAACACAATCAATGAATCGAGGTATGCAGGGCGGTTTTTCTTTTGCAGAAGCTTTTTATTTAGTGAGAGAATTAAAAAAATGAGAGTTGCTTGTTTTGGATATAGAGAATGGGCATTGGAAATATATGATGAATTAGCGAGGAAAACGGATCATATATTTCTTATTTTGAGAAAAAAAGCCCAATTTAGTGAGGAAATTTTAAAAGATTTCAAACCGGATTTAGTATTATTTTATGGTTGGAGTTGGATCGTCCCAGAAAATATATTGCAAGATTATACTTGCCTAATGCTACATCCCTCCCCATTACCAAAATATAGAGGGGGTAGTCCTTTACAAAATCAAATTATTGCAGGTGAAAAAGAATCTAAAGTCTCAATTTTTATTATGTCGAAGGATTTAGATGCAGGGGATATATTAATCCAAGAGCATTTGAGTCTCGAAGGAACTCTAAAAGATATTTTTCAGTCAATAATTCAAATCGGTATATCTGCCACAAATAAAATTCTAGAAAATAAACCACTGCCAATTAAGCAAAATCATGCAGATGCAACGTATTGCAAAAGAAGAAAACCAGAAGATAGTGAAATAACCATGGATGAAATTCGAGGAGCGACAGCTGAATACTTATACAATAAGATCCGAATGTTAGCTGACCCTTATCCGAATGCATTTATCAAAACATCGGACGGTAGAAAACTTCTTATTAAAGAAACAGAAATTAGTGATTTCCAAAATGATTAGAACAGTATTATTAATTGGCTTAGGGAAAATTGGATTTGGCTATGATGCTGAATTGAATCCAAAGAATTTTATATTATCTCATGCAAGAGCATGTAGTATCCACGATAATTTTGAACTTATTGGTGGAGTAGATATAAACGCAATCCAATGCGATAAATTTAAAAATCTTTACGGATGTGAGGTATATCCTGATATCAGGACGGCGTTAAGTAGTTTGAAGCCAAATCTAATTATCATTGCATCTCCTACTGAAACTCATTTTGAAAATATTCAACAGATCTTTAAATACTACTCACCAGATTCTATTCTTTGTGAGAAACCTTTATCGTATAATGCAGATGAAGCCGATGAGATTCTGCGTCTATGTAAAATAAACCGTACCAAATTATTTGTCAATTATCATAGAAGGTCGGATGTTGGTGTACAAACAATAAAAAAAATGTTGGTAGATTTGCCGAAGGAAGAAATCGTCAAGGGGTTTTGCTGGTATTCAAAAGGTATTTTTAACAATGGGTCTCATTTTTTGAATTTACTGCAATATTGGCTAGGGGCAGTGCTTGAATTTTCAATAATTCAGAAAAATCGGCATTGGTTGGGAATAGACCCAGAACCAGACGTTTTTTTCCAATTCGAAAAGGGTTCTATTGTTTTTCTTTCTGCTAAGGAGGAAAATTATTCTCATTATACAATAGAATTAGTTCTTTCAAGTGGTCGTTTAAGATATGATCAAGGAGGAAAAAAGATTTTCTGGCAGGAGAAAAAAAATGATTTGAATCTCCCAGGATATACATTTTTAAGCAACGAAATAACTGAAATTGCAAATGGGTTAAATTTCTCACAATTCAATGTTCTAAATCAAGTTAGTTTGGCCCTTGATGGCCAAATGGCTAACATTTGCGATGGAAAGGAATCATTAGACACATTATCAATTTTAAATAAAATAAAGGCAATGTTATGAAAGAAGAATTAGCGCTGAATGGTGGGAAGAAAACAATACAATATCAGTTTAATCGATACAATTCCATGGGATCTGAAGAAGTGGGGGCAGCAAAGGCTGTGATTGAAAGTGGAATACTCTCTCAGTTTCTAGGGGCCTGGCATGAAGATTTTTATGGGGGACCAAAAGTCAAAGAGTTTGAGCAAGCATGTCAATGGTATTTCGGGATGAAAAATGCAATCACTGTAAACTCCTGGACATCGGGGCTTATCGCTGCGGTAGGCGCAATCGGTATAGAACCTGGTGACGAGGTGATCGTAAGTCCTTGGACGATGTGTGCCAGCGCAACGGCAATTTTGAATTGGAACGCAATTCCGGTATTTGCAGACATTGACAGAGATACTTTCAATATTGACCCTAAATCAGTGGAGGCAAATATTACTCCGCAGACAAAGGCAATCATGGCAATCGATATATTTGGGCATTCTGCAGATATCGACGCGCTCATGTCGATTGCAAAAAAGCACAACCTGAAAGTCATCTCGGATTCCGCTCAGTCGCCCGGTGCTTATTATAAAGGTAAGTATGCGGGAACACTAACGCACATAGGCGGATACAGCCTGAATTATCACAAGCATATTCACACCGGAGAGGGTGGAATATTGGTGACAAATGACGATGTGCTCGCGGAAAGGATGCGTCTTATCCGCAATCACGCAGAGGCAGTCGTAGGAGACAAGGGAGAAACGAATCTCACAAACATGATCGGCTACAATTTCAGGCTGGGCGAGATAGAGTGCGCAATTGCAATAGAGCAGTTAAAAAAACTGAAAGGATTTGTTGAGTCGCGCCAGAAGGCGGCTAACAGGCTTTCGGAAGGATTACGTGGGCTTCCAGGCCTAAAACTCCCTGTAGTAAAACTCGATTGTTCGCACGTGTACTATATTTACGCTATGAAAGTGAATGAAAAAGAACTGGGCGTTAGTCGCGATTATATTCATTCCGCATTGACTGCTGAAGGTGTCAGCGTCAGTAAAAGATACCAGAATATACATCTATTGCCTATGTATCAAAAAAAGATTGCCTATGGAAGCAAGGGCTTCCCATGGACAGCAGAATTTTGCAAAAGAGATGTGGATTACAGAAAAGGAATATGCCCAGTTGCTGAAGAACTGAATGATTCGTCCTATCTTGGGATTCAGATGTGTGAATACAATCTGACGGACAGTGATACTGATCTGATAATAGAGAGCTTCAGGAAAGTTTGGAAATCTTTTTCCTGAAATAAATATGCAGTTTCAGGGAAAAGGGCTTTTTGTTTACAGCGATCCTGGAGCTGCGAAAGCCATACTTGCTCAGGTTGTAAAAGTCAGGGAAAGTTTACAGGCTTATAAAATATTTTCCGACCGGGACTACCCTTTCAGCAAAGCATTCGGTGTTGATGTTGAAATAGCGGGAAAAAATCCGAAAGAAATTTTTGATTCATTTCAACCGGATTTTCTTTTTTGCGGTACTTCGTATACTTCGAATCTGGAATTGATGTTTATCAGGGAGGCTCTGCATAGAAATATTCCGTCCAATTCATATATAGATCATTATGTTTTATTTAAAAAAAGATTTGAATTTGAAAGCTCAATGATCTATCCGGATAAAATTTTTGTTATTGATGAAAGAGCATCGAAACTTGCGATAGCGGATGGAATCCCGGAAAATAAAATTCAAGTTTTCGGGAATCCCTATTATGATTATCTGGGGGAATACAAACCTCAAGTTTCGAGAGATGAATTTTTTGACCTGATCGGAATCAAAGATCATTCAAAAAAACTCGTTGTTTTTGCTCCCGAGCCTTTGTCGAATATTAATGGAAAAGAGAAATACGGATTTGATGAGGTTGATGCATTTGCGGAAATCCAGCAAGTCTTGGACGAAAAGGATTATAACTGCCATTTTATTTTTAAGCAGCACCCGAACCAGGACATGGAAAAGTTAAAAAATAGACTGAGCGAAAAATTTATCATTCTGGATCCGGCATCCGACACGAATACTTTAATGTTTTATTCCGACATCATAGTGGGTTTTTTCTCGAATTTTTTAATTGAAGCCGCTGTGATGAAAAAGAAAATCCTCCGGCTGCAACTTATGAAAGTGGAGAATGATCCTATTAAAGAGTTGAATATCGGAACCGTAGTAAATATCAAATCGATGCAAAGAGAATTAGAATGCCTGAATTGAAAAAAGATATATTTCTAAATGGAAAAACGATTTATTTGCGTGCGTTATGCGTTGACGACATAAGCGGTAATTATCGTTATTGGCTCAATGACGAGGAGGTCGTTCATTTCAACTCGCACGGAAGGTTTCCTCAAACCCAGGATAAGCTGAAAGACTATGTTCAATCTGTTCACAGATCGGACAACAATCTCGTTCTTGCAGTTATCGATAGTAAATCGGAAAAGCACATCGGGAATATCAGTCTTCAGAAAATCCAATGGGTTGATCGCAATGCTGAGATAGCATTTTTGCTGGGTGAAAAGGATTTTCATGGAAAGGGCGTTATGTTTGAAGCTGGAAGCTTACTGATCCGACATGGTTTTAACATTTTGAACCTTCATCGAATTTATTGTGGAACATCTTCCGAAAATATCGGAATGCAAAAGCTTGCAGCAAAACTCGGAATGATTCAAGAAGGGGTCAGGAAAGAGGCATTATTCAAAAACGGAAAATATCTAGATCTCATAGAGTATGGAATTTTACGGAAACAGAACGTGTCTAAATAGTAGTTCTAGTAAAGAAATTATTACAGAAAAAATACGGAGGCTTTATGGAATCTAAATATTTTAGCAATCATCTGGAACCGATTCAAGGCATCAAATATTGTACCCGTTGTTGTGTTCCCCAGACAATGGAGGGAGTTCAGTTTGATGAGTTGGGAATTTGCACTGCCTGCAGGTCATCAGAAGAAAAAATGCATATAGACTGGAAGGCGAGAGAACTTCAACTCAGAAAAATTCTGGAAGATGCAAAATCCAAATCCGGTACAAATTACGATTGTATTTTGCCGATCTCGGGAGGAAAAGACAGTTTCTTCCAGGCGCACGTGATGGTGAATGTTTATGGAATGAAACCTCTTGCGGTAACATTTAGTCACAACTGGTTTTCCGAAACGGGATTTTACAATTTGCAGAGATGCCTTGAAGTTTTTAATCTTGACCATTTGCAGTTTACACCGGCACGCGGGCTTGTAAACAAACTTGCAAAAAAATCCCTCGGAGCAATCGGAGATTCCTGCTGGCATTGTCATTCTGGTGTGGGTAGTTTTCCATTGCAGGTTGCGACAAAATTCAGGATTCCTCTTCTTGTTTGGGGAGAGTCGATTGCGGAAAGTGCCGGGCGTGCGTCATACAGTAATCCTGTTCACAAGTTTGACAGGGATTATTTCAACAAGGTCTCTGCAAAATTGACTGCAGAGGAAATGATCGGGGGAGAGCTTTCTCCAAAAGATATGCATCCGTTCGGGCTTCCGAGTTACAAAGAGATTGAGGATACTGGAGTTTGGGGGATACATCTGGGGGATTATATTTTTTGGGATGACGAAAGGCAGACAGAGTGGATAAAGAAGGAATACGGGTGGCGCGAAACTGAAATCGAAGGCGCGTACAAAGGATACAAGAGCGCAGAGTGTATAATGCCCGGAGTCCATGATTTTACTTGCTATTTGAAAAGGGGCTTCGGACGTTCCACATGGCAGGCTTCATTGGATGTTCGAAATGGTCTACTTACCAGAGAAGATGGTTTTGATCTTATAAAATTACGCGATCAGGAAAGGCCTGAGGCTCTGGACTATTACCTGAAAATTACCGGACTCACTGAGGAAGAATTTTACAAGGTAATGGACGAGAAAAAATTGAAAGAGCTGAAAAATCTCGAGATGCCCGTTCACAAAAAGAACAGGCCGAATGCAGAAAAAACAATTCCATTTGTTCAGCAGCTTATTCAAAAGCACCTAAACCAGCCGGATCCAAGAATAAAACGGGATGAAGAAACCAAATGAAAAATATTTTCTTAAAAAACTCAATCGTAGAATTGAACCAAATGCTGAATAATAAAAATATTCAGTTTATGGATCTCATTGAAGAGCTGGAAAAAGCTATCCAAAAATTTGAACATAAGGTTCACGCATGGGTTCATTATGACATTGAAAATTTAAAAAAAGAAATTTCAGAGAACGACGGATTTTTAAAAAAGAAGTTAACCGGCTCAATGCTTGCAGGTCTTCCCGTCGGGATCAAGGATATTTACAATACGAAGGCTTTTCCTACCGAAATGGGTTCTCCAACCTGGAAAAATTTTACTCCGGGTAACAATTCGCGAGTTGTGGATCTCTTGATTCAGGAAGGTGCGTTAGTTGCGGGCAAGACGGTGACTGCTGAGTTTGCGGTACATGAATTGAATGAGACGATTAACCCCCATGATTTTACGAGGACTCCGGGCACATCTTCTAGCGGTTCGGCTGTTGCGGTTGCAACAGGAATGGTTCCCTATGCGATGGGGACTCAAACTGCTGGCTCAATTGTCAGGCCTGCGAGCTTCTGCGGGATTTGGGGGATGAAGCCCTCATTCGGGCTAATTCCAAGAACGGGAATATTGAAAACCACTGACTCACTGGATACTGTCGGATTTCTTGCTTCTCACGGAAAAAGCCTTAGGCATATTCTGGATGCGATTCGTGTGAAGGGGCCGGATTATCCTTTTGTTTACAAAAATATAGATTCCAGAGGCGAAAAACCGAAAGATAAAAACAGGCCGTGGAAAGTCGGTTATGTAAAAACTCATATCTGGGACAAGGCAGAAAAATACGCTCAGGACAAATTCCTGGACTTCATGAAAGAACTTGGCACAAAAAAAGATTTCGAAGTGAGCGAAATCGAATGGAATGACAGGATTTCGGAGGCGCATAACGTCCATGAAATCATCTATAACAAATCCCTTTCCTATTATTTTCAAAATGAAGAAAAGGCAGGAGAGCATATCTCTAAGATCATGCGCGAGATGATTGAAGTCGGAAAAATTGTTACTCCGGATCAATATAAGAATGCGCTTCTTCTGCAAGATTCCATAAGCAGAGAAGTCGGTAAAATGCTGGACCCGTTTGATATTGCATTCTCCCTCGGAACATCAAGTGATGCTCCACTCCGTGGGGTTCATGAAATTCCGGATCCGTCACTCATCTGGACGCTGTCCCACATTCCAACTATCGCAATTCCGGTTTTCCGCTCTCCGTCAGGACTGCCACTGGGAATTCAAATGATTTCCAGAAGATTCAACGATTACATGCTTTTGCAGGCGGCAGAGGAAATGATTGATTCAAATATATTTCCTGCCGGCTCGCTGGAGATTCAAAACAAAGAATTCTGACCATAAATGTTTTTTGACAATGAATCAATGTATTTAGTTACAACCTCAAGAAGGGATTTGTGGCCGGATGACGGCCCGCTTTGGATGTTGAGTGGTGCGTGTATGCCTGATCCATTTGAGGCCGAGGTTCTGAAAAAATGGGACATTCGCGGAATCGTTCAAGATCCATTTTCCGATGGAAAAGAAAACATAAAAAAATATGAGGAAATCTGGGCTATCACGGTTGAAATGATTGAGATTTGCACGCCTCGGTTGAATCAAATCCACAGCACGAATCACGATTCAAAATATTGGACAATACAGACCGGTTTCTGGTTTATGAATTACGCGCTTGCGGTTTATGTTCGGTATCACCAGCTGATTTCGGCGAATAGGGAAATCGGAGGGCTTGTAGTTGCCGGTTGTAGTTTTGAAGGACAAGTATTGCCTTCGACCAGCGTGGATTTTATCTATTTAGCAAGAGCGGATGACGTATATAACGCACAGCTTTATTCGAGGATTGCAAAAGAAATCGGGATGAGTCTTAGAGATTTTCCGGTTGATCCGGTTTCCGCACGGATAGAATTGCAGAGAGGGTCTTCTTTGCCTCTTTATAAAAAGATTTTGCGAAACACGATTCAAATTTTCCAGAAGTTGGCCACCTTTCTTTTTGCAAGGAATGCTGATGTGCTTATGGAAAATTCATATTTTCCCCGGTGGGTTCAATGGCTTTTACTTTTTTGGAGTCGAGGAAAATATGTGCATTTGGATTTTGAAAATCAAAAAGAAGTTATTCAGGACAAATCTGTAAATGAGCATTATAGAAAAATCTTAAGCGAATTACCTAAAGGATCAACCGGGCTGAAATCAGTATTATTCAAGCTCGCAGGAAAATATATTCCAAAGTCTCTTGTGGAAAACTATTCCGAGTATTCGGTTTCCTCGAAAAATCTTTATAGGAACCTAACACCGAAGTCAATCTTCAGCTCTAACCAATGGTACTATGACGAAGTATTCTTGCATTGGGCTGCAAATTCAATGGAGAAAAAAGTTCAGCTTGTCGGGGGAGAACACGGAGGGCCTCCGTTTATTGGGAGGTATGAAATTTGTTCCAGAATGGAAATCTTGAAAACGAACTGGTATGCTACATGGGGTTGGGAGGATTCTGAACGTCCTCAGATTCTTGCAACTCCTGGGACAAAACTCATCTATTTGAAGAATAAAAATTCTCCTCCAAAGGGCGATAAAATATTATATGTTTGCACAGCTGAACCAAAATACACCGTATCGTCCCTGGAAAGTTTTCCGTCTTATTTAAAATGGCAAGAGCGATTTTTTAAAAGCATTTCTCCCTGGCTTATTGAACGGTTTTTAGTGCGGCCGCATTACCATGATTTCGGCTGGAAGATCAGAGAGCGAATCAGCCGGTCTGCTCCTGGAATTCAGTTTGATTCATGGGATGTTACATTTACAACAAGACTAAAAGAGAGGAAGTCGCGGTTATTTGTATTTGATTATCTAAGTACTACATTTTGCGAGTCAATGGCTTTGAATCTACCGAGTATCATTTTTATGGACAGGAAACTGATTCCGGTGCTAGAGCCGCTAAATCGGTATTTTGAATTGTTGAAGGAAGTCGGAATACTTCACGACAGCCCTGAGAGTGCGGCAAAATGGGTCGAAGAAATTTATAGCAGCACTAATTCCTGGTTCTACGAGAAAGATTGCCAGAAAGCAGTTCAAGAATTTTCTTATAATAACGCAAGGACGAGTAATACTCCAATGGGGGATTGGAAAAATATCTTTAGGAAAGTTTGCAATGCTAATCCGGAAAGCTCTGGGAAAATACGATAGGCGAAATCGAATTTTTTGATGAAAAAAATCTTAGTTACAGGCGCGGAAGGATTTATAGCCCTCACCTGACGGAAGCCCTTGTAAGGGAAGGGTATGATGTACGCGCTTTTGTATATTATAATACTGCGACGAGAGAGGTTTACGGAACGGCACGTTTTGTTCCGATTACTGAAGCTCATCCTCTTCAAGGCCAGTCACCCTATTCTGCGAGTAAGATCGGAGCAGATCAGATAGCAATGAGTTTTTACAATTCGTTCGGCACTCCTGTGGCCATTGTCCACCCGTTTAATACGTATGGCCCCAGGCAGTCTGCACGTGCAGTTATTCCAATAGTTATCACAAAGATCGCGGCAGGAAGCAAAAAAATTCAATTGGGTTCAATTTATCCTACTAGAGATTTTAATTTTGTAGAAGACGCAGTATCCGGATTTATCTCCGCTATCCTTTTCAGAATCGATTCCATCGCGATTTTTTTCTTCTCTACGCAATTCTGCAAAGAATCTTTGGCTTGATTGTTAAACTATCTGGAAAATTACTTCAAATCATGAGGGCAAGTAGTCATAGTTGAGTTCTGTCATTGCCGGAAAAAAACTGCGAAATATTAATAATAGTAATTTTGAGAAATTTTATATTTGACGAAATAATGTGAAAAATGCTACAATTCTATGACAATTATGGGGAAATGTTATGTTGCAACGGATTATTGACTTGATCGCCCGTTTATTCGGGGTTAACAGGGATAAATATGTTAAAAAAGAGAAGAAAAACCCCTCTGATGATATTTATCCCCTGTACTGATTTATGATAAAGAGACAAATCAAATCGATTTTCACCGGGCTTTACCGGCAGTTGGTGTCACCTATTACCGGAATTCTCTGGATTTTGGGTATAAATATTGTCATCCCGCTTGCAATAGCCGTAATCTTTGAGGAAAACCTGGATGATAAATTTATCGTATTTTTTTCGGTACAAATAACATTTATCCTATGCATCGAGTTTTGTTTCAGGATGAGTCATCGTTTGTTTTACGGTGGACCCTACCGGAATATAGTTCGGATACCCGTAAATAAGTTTTTTGTTGAGCCGCATCCTTATATTCCCTTTATTAACAAGAAGCATCATATAATTACTGGCGGGGTTGCAAATTATCCATTGCATAAAGGAAAATATAGTTTTGATAAATATTTCACAAACAATTTGCGCTTTTCCAATGGCCCCGATGGTAGTAGAGATGTTGTGATTCCAAAGCCTGATGGCCTATTTAGGATTAATTGTATCGGCGCTTCTACTACGGGAAATTATATCCATTACGAAGGAAAATCCTATTCTTACCCCCTTATTTTGGAAAAAATTCTTCAGTCTAGATTCGGCAGCAAAATCGAAGTAAATAATTTCGGTCAGGGAGGATATAACTCTGCAGATATGTTAGTGAGTTTTCTTCTTCAAGTAGCTGATAGCGCGCCGGATATTCTGGTCATCTACCATGGTTATAATGACATAACTGCATTTTTGACGGAAGGTTTTGTCTCAGATTATAGCCACACCAGACGAAATCTCGGAGAAAGTTACTGGAAATTTGCGTTAGCCGCCAAGATACCGAATACTCCATTCAAATTTCTGAATTTTCTATTTGAAAAATGGCTGCCGATTGACTCGCGAAATTCCTTGCTTGGCCAGGTTTCGAAAGGCACTTTTAATCCAGAACTGGATCCGATTCCCGGGCTAGAGACTTATGAGAGAAACCTGCAATATATAATTGATGTTTGCAAGGCTCGAAATATTCGTGTTATTCTCAGCACATACTGCCATTTTCTATATGATTCGATAGAGGGAGATCCGATTCATCGGCTTTTTGGCAAAATCGTGAAAATGGAAAATGACAGAATGAAAAGCCTGGCAAGTAAGAATAATCTTATTCTGGTGGATAATGCGAACATCGTTTCGATGGAAGAGAAATTTTTTGTAGACAGCATTCACTTTACCCCTGAAGGAATGCACGTAATAGCGGAAAATATAGCGCAGGCAGTTGAAACATTACTTCCGGAGAATATAAAAAGGAATAGTCATGAGTATAAAAATTCTTGATTTGGGTTGCGGTAACAAAAAGCGTCCCGGATCGATAGGCGTTGATTTTAATGACCGGACAGCTGCGGACGTTATTCACAATCTAAATAGCTTTCCCTATCCGTTTGAGGATTCCTATTTTGATGAAGTTTATATCGATAACTGCCTGGAGCACTTAGCAGAGCCGATTCGCGTAATGGAAGAGGTTTTCAGAATTTGCAAAAAAGATGCGCGGGTAAAAGTGATCGTTCCTTATTTCCGGTCTCTTTGGGCATTTATTGACCCGACTCATCTGCATTTTTTTACCGTTGACTCTTTTGCCTATTACGACCCGGATCATATTATCTGCAAGCGTTATGACTATACTCTGGCGAGGTTCAAAACCGAGAAAATCGTCTTTCACGAAACTCTGGAAAACCGTTGGTACCAGAAACTTTTGATTTTTGTTGCAAATCGATGGCCCCATCGATATGAGCGATTCTTGAGTCAGTTTTTTCCTCTGGATGATATTACTTATTATCTGAAAAGAATCTAAACACGCGCTCATTTGGGGTTGTGGGATTGCCCGGCTCAAAACAAAGGAGAGCAAAACAAATTTCTCCCCATCCGCTATATAAGAAAACTATGAAATTGTCCATTTGCATTCCCACTTACAATCGGGTAAAACATCTAAATAATTGTTTGAATTCCATCATTTCCAATAAATCGGTTCAAAGCCTGGATTTTCAGGTATGTATATCCAATAATTGTTCTACCGACGAGACGGAAAAATTGGTCAAATCTTTTTCAAGAAGCATTCCAATTAAATACAATAAAAATGAAACAAATCTTGGGGTGGCGCGTAACGTATTAAAAGTTGTTGAAATGGCAGATGGAGAATTTGCCTGGTTAATTGGAGACGATGATCTTCTAATGCCTGATGCAATACGCGAGATGCTTTCTTTAATTGAAGGCAATGCCGAGGTGGATTTTTTCTATATAAATTCATTTCACCAAACAGCTGAGTTTGTGCATTCTTTTCCCCAGCCCTTTGATACAAAAAATCTGCCTATGGACATGAAAGCTTTTTCCCCTCGGACAAAAAGCGGTCCCCTGCCTTTTCTGAAACTAATCGATCCCCAGGTTTCTTTTGATTTTTTAGGTGGGATGTTCCTTTCGGTTTTCAGGAAAAAGAACTGGACAGAGAATCTGGATGTTTTGAACCGGAATGCGCTTTTGGACAGCCGTACTTTTTCCCATTTTGACAATACGTTCGTGCATGTAAAAGTATTTTCTAAGGCTTTTGCAGATGCAAAGGCATATTTTCATGCGAAACCTTTGAGCGTTTGTTTGACAGGAGCAAGGGAGTGGGTGCCGATGTATTCCATGATACGAAGCGTGAGGCTATTGGAAGCTTTGGAGGAGCACCGGAAAAACGGTCTCCCTCTATTGCAATATTTGAAATGCAGGAATTATGCCCTGAATTTTTTTATCCCCGATATCGTATATATGTGGATTCACAAAAAAGCGTCCGGTTGGGCATATATTTCGCCTGTAAGTATATTAATTAAAAATTTGATCTACCCGAACGCATATCTGTCGCCGGTTTATTTTATATTCCGGAAAATAAATCAATTTATAAAAAGTAAACTGTTAAAATTATAGTCAAGGTAAGTAATATGACAACAAAAATGAATGAAATCCATTCCTGCGAAGTCTGCGGGAATACAAATTTAATTCCTGTATTGAATATAGGCCTTCATCCAATGTGTGATGACCTGGTTCCGGTAGGAGAGAATAGGGTCTGCAATGAATACCCGATTGACATTGTATTCTGTAAAGCCTGTCTGACCGCACATCAGCGTTTTCAGGTGCCTAAGCATGAGTTATTTCCAGTATCGTATCACTATCGTTCCCGTTTTACTGCCGATGTGCTGAACGGAATGGCTGGGCTGGTGGATTCTTGTGTGGAAAGTTTCGGGAGTCTCGATGGGAAAAAGGTTCTGGACATAGGTTGTAATGATGGGAGCCTTCTGGATTTTTTTCGGAAGAAGGGCGCCTCTACATTCGGTATTGAGCCAACTGGTGCATGTCAGGATGCGAAAGAAAAAGGTCACATTGCAATAAACAATTATCTATCTGAAGAGGTCGCCCGAGAGTTTGTAAAACTTCACGGCCAGCCGGATTTTATTTCTTTTACAAACGTATTTGCCCATATTGAAAATCTAAAAGAGGTAATTAGTTCTCTCAAAATTTTAAGTTCTCCGGAAACTGTGATAATTATAGAAAATCATTATCTAGGTTCTGTTCTGGACGGAAATCAGTTTGATACTTTTTATCACGAACATCCTAGAACCTATAGCTACACTTCATTCACCTACATGGCAAAATCTCTGAATCTGGAGCTTTTGAATGTGGAATTTCCTTCGCGTTACGGCGGCAATATCCGGATTTTCATGGGGAAACCGGGTCACAAATTTCAGGGCAAGGCATACGATAAAGATGCGTTAGTTGCGAAAGAGAGTCAGTTTTTTGACAGGTTTCAATTGTTAAATCAGAACGTAGAGAGATGGCGAGTTTCTAAAAAGGCCTCAATTGAAAATCTGGTAAAGAAATACGGGAAACTGAGAGCAAAGGCTTTTCCAGGAAGAGCTGCTATCCTTGTGAAGTTACTAGGGTTGAACGAGGAAATGATTTCTGCTGTCTATGAAAAACCAGGATCTCTGAAAATCGGCCACTATTTGCCGGGAACCAGAATCCCGATTCATTCGGACGATGAATTACTGGCTTTTTCGGACAAAACATTGCCGATCCTGAATCTTGCCTGGCATATACCTACTGAGATCAAGGCCTATCTGAAAAGTAACGGATACCAGGGCGAGGTTGTCGATATTTTGAGTCTGGACGATTTTAAATCTTAGGATCTAAAGATAATATTTCCGGAAAATATTCTAATAATCGGTGGGGGAAGATGGGCGAGAGTAATTACCCAGGTTTTAGTCGGCCTTCTTCCGGATTCGAATAGAATAACGGTTTGTTCTGAGCACAACTCCAGAGCCATGTCTCTTTGGGTTCAGGAAAATAAAATTGGTTCGAAGGTTTCTGTGTTTTCCGTTCTCCCGGAGAAAGGCTCTTCCGGTTTCCCCAATGCAGTAGTCGTTGTCAACTCCACAAAGGATCACGAGAAAGCGATTGAATGGGCGATCTCAAATCATCTACCGGTATTAGCCGAGAAGCCGATGACTTTAAGTTTCGAATCAACCTACAGACTGATTCGATTGGCAAATGAAAAAAAGGTTCATCTTGCCGCGGCTCATGTGTTTCGGTTTGCCCGCTACCTGGAAAATTTTTCAGAGTTACTTAAAAACAGGACTGTTCAATCGGTCAGAATTACTTGGATGGATTCATGTGCAGAAACCAGGTACGGTGAAGCGAAGAAATACGATTCGAGTCTGCCTATATACAAAGACTTGCTTCCGCATATTTGTTCAATTTTATCGGTTCTGGGATTTCCTCTGCCGGAGAAACCGGACTCTATAGAGCTCCTCCGAGGAGGAGCATATTTGAAAATTTCATTCCATCAGGGAAGTATTTCGATTGATGTTGAGCTTCAAAGAGATGGGGATAAGCGCAGAAGATTGATAGAGGTGGAAACAAATTCCGGAAAGTTGTTTCTGGATTTTTCGACTGAACCCGGATTTATTTATGATGGGACCAAGAAGATTGATGCTGATCCGGAATGGAATTCGGGAAAGCGACCGATTGCAAGAATGCTTACTGCATTTTTAGAATGGATCGCGCATGACGTTTATGATAATCGCCTGGATGGAGAATTGGGTCTGAAAGCAAGTGAACTTATGGAGACTGTTGAAAAAAAATACGATCCGGAAATGAAAAAGTGGCTTAATCAGGAATTTTCAAAATATTCCGGAGGGGAAATTACAGAAGATTTGAGATACGCACTCACAGAAATCTTTCAGACAAAACCGGATACGGGTGATATTGTGAAAGCGATTGAAGAATATAAAAATAAATTGGACTTAAAATAAATACGGAAAGCGACTTGGGGAGGGCAGCAAGACCAAGAAACGTAGCTGCACATTTGTCAAAGGCTGCATGATTATGTTTTTTGGATGCAGACGACTATTGGTATCCGGAAAAGCTTAGCACAATATCACTGCACCTGCTAAGTGTTAAAGAGCAAATAGAGTCTAACGGTCTTGTATATTATTCAATCGGTTCAATTTATCTGGAATCCGGTCAACCCGATGCAGTCAGGGAATTTTTTGTATAAAGCCTGAAAAGAAAAAACCTTATCTGGTTACTTAAATGCATGATAAAGATAATACAAACTTCTCTCTGAGGCATTTAAAGGAAAATTATTAATTAACTAGTAATTGATTAATAGATGTCAGAGATAAAAATATCAAAGGAAGATCTAAAATTCAATAAAATTTTACATTTGATCATAAAAATAGGATTTGGGATCAAGGTATTTTAAGGGGCGACAATTGGGAAAAAAGAGAATCTTAATTACCGGTGGAACCGGATTACTCGGAAAGGCATTAATTTCTACCGCTCCAGAAAATGCAGAAATTGCCATTACTCATATGCATGATATTGCTTCTAATTTGCCAGGGTCGATTCAGTCGAGGAAGTTGAATCTGGAGAATATCGATGATTTGGTCCGCATGGTGAAAGACTTCAAACCGGATGTGCTGTTTCATACTGCGGGCGTGGGCAGCGTTGATGAAGCTGAAAAAAATCAATCTTATGCCAAGCAAATTAATCTGGATGTTCTTACCCCTATGGTAGAATGTTTAAATGGGTTAAACTCGACCATAGTTTTTATTTCGTCCAATGCAGTTTATGACGGAGATGCTCCACCTTATAATGAAGAATCCGAAAAAAGAGCAGTCAACTATTATGGTCAATTGAAAATTCTGTCGGAAAAATACGTTAGTGATCATGCAAAACAATATATTATTATTCGGCCGATATTAATTTATGGATGGCCGGAAGAAGGAAGGAGAGATAACCCTTTCAGCTGGATCGTTAAAAAGCTCGGAAACAATGAGCCGATGAAACTCGTAAACGATACCGTAACAATGCCGCTTTTGGATAGGGATTGTGCGAATGTATGCTGGAAGTCTTTATCTTTTCTCGGTCAAAGTTTTAATATCGCTGGATCAGAACAAACTACATTTTACGATTTTGGCAAAGTGATCGCAGAGGAATTCGGATTCGATTCAGAGCTATTGTCGCCTGTGGGAAGTGACGCATTTCCGACAATCGCCAAAAGGCCAAAAGATACTTCTTTTGATATCTCAAAAGTTCGCAAGTTACTAGGAATCAATCCTGTCGGGATTAGAGAAGGAGCACGTTATCTGAAGGGTACAAGAACGCATTGAATGTTTTGATTGTCGGGGAAAAAAACTGGCACGGCCGTTGGGTCGAAAGTACTTATGAGGCTTTTCAGAAGATATCCAATGCGGATATCTTTTTTTATAAGAAAGAATCCAGGAATGTGTTTTTACGGGGCTGTAATTTTCTGCGCAGAAAAAACAAATTATTTGATAAGTTATATTCACGAATTTTTGATTATAAAAGTAAACTGATTCAATTATTAAAAAACAATAAATATGACCTAGTATTCGTTTTGAAAGGTGGGGATATTCAGGAAGAGGCCTTAGTTGAAATCAAGAAATACGTTCCGACTCTTGCGAACTGGTGGGTCGATGACCCATTTAACAAAGATGCAAATCCTAATCTTTACAAGCATTACGATTACTTCTTCGTTTTTGACAGTTATTATATTCCGAAAATTCAAAACCTGGGAGTAAAAAAAGTCTATTGGCTGCCTTGTGCTTTTAATCCCGCGAGCTATTTTCCTGGCGAAAAAAATCCGAAATATATAACTGACCTGGCATTTGTCGCGTCTTATTTCTCCCCAAGGGAAGAATTGTTTCTCCATCTCAAAAATAAACAGCTCGACATTTCCATCTGGGGACCGGGGTGGGACAAGGCTCCTCTGCAAAAGTTTTTTCAACTTTATCCGAATTCAATAAAAGGGACCAATTTGCCGAATTCTGAAGCGGCGAGCCTTTACAGGTCCGCAAAAATATGTTTAAATCTAAACCACAACCATAGTAAGATAGACGGAATCAATCAAAGAATGCTGGAAATTATTGCCTCTGGGGGTTTTCAGATTTGCGATTTCCGCGAGGGATTTACGGGAATTTTTGAAGACAAGAAAGAAATTGTCTATTTCAAAAAACCGGAAGAAATACCTGAACTTGTAGACTATTACCTGAAACATGAGAACGAGAGAATTTCGATCGTTGAAAAAGGAATGGAAAAGGTTCACAGGGAACATAGTTTTGAGGCACGGGCCAAAGAAGTTTTGCAACTGGTGGGCATAAGCCAAAATGATTGACCTTCTCAATCTGTAAAATATTGGCGGATTTAAAAAAATTTTTATGAAAAGTTACCATCATAAAATACTAACGGTAAAAATATCCTTATTTTTGGTTTTCCTCCTTGCATTGTCAAGTAATCCATTCATTTTTGAAAGGATTCCCTGGGTAAATTCTCAATTAAGGGGAATTTTAGGTTTAGCTTGTATTTTTTTTCTTTTCCTAAGTAGTAAACGAATTGTTAAAACCGATCTACTCATTTATTTTCTAACACTTTGTAACTTTGCTGTGGAGTTCTCTTGGAAGAGTAAGGTCAATAATGTGCTTTCTTACCTTTCCGTAATACTGTTATTTTTACTCTTGTTTCGGGCATTGCAGTTGAGTAAGCTATATAGATTGATTTTTTTTAGAATGTGGATTCAGGTTGCTTTCCTTGTTTCTTCATCAATGATCGTTCTATTTTTTTTGGGGCAGTTTACCTCCTTAGATACTGATTTCTTTGATTTTGACTCAATAATGGGAATGCAGGAGCAGGCAACGAATCCAAACTACAAATTTCACATGTTTGGCATAATACTACGCAAGGTGTATAGCTCCTTCAATCTTACCCGCACATTTGGATATTTTGTTGAGCCTCAATATGCGGGGTTTTATTTTACAATGAATCTGCTACTAGCGCATTATAGCGGAAAATTTAAAAACAAAAAGAACTGGGTTTTTCTGAATTTATTTGCAGGAATTTTTACATTTTCTACAACTTTTTTCCTGGCGTTATTTTTTATATTTATTTTGCACTATGCTGATTTTAGGTTTAGGTTCAATCTATATGCACTTGGGCTTGTAGCAATTCCCATATTTATAATTGGATACGAAATAGTTCGAACCTTTAGCTTCCTGGATTTAACTTCTTTTGGCGATAGAGAAAATCGGATTTTTAATGCCATTGAAGTTACATTGAAGGCTTCCTATCAGGATCTATTTTTTGGACACGGGGTTAGTTATCAGGGAGACTCTGGCCGAGGCTTCTCTGCTGGATTTTTCCTTGCACTGATCGAAAGAGGAATTTCCGGACTATTTTTTGTTCTAACCCTTTTAGTTTATGTGTTACGGAAAAATTTTGAAGTAGTCCTGATTTTTTTATTATACTTACTTGCAATACCCCTTTATGTGAATAATCTTTTCTGGCTTTCCACTCTGATTCTCTGGACGGGAAGTCAGCTGAGAAAGGAAGTTGAAGCTTAAGGACGAATTTTGATCCTGGGAATCGACGCATCGAATATTCGCGGGGGGGGTGGAGTTACCCATCTTGTAGAATTGCTAAAGGCCGCAAATCCTGGCAGATACGGATTTGAGAAAGTTTTTGTATGGGGCGGTACTGCTACGTTAGGGCAAATCGAAGATAGGCTCTGGTTGACGAAGATAGATGAACCCTTATTGAACAAATCTCTTTTGCACAGGGTGTACTGGCAAAAGTTTTTGCTGAGTAAGCGGGCGAAGCAAAGCTCTTGCGATCTTTTGTTTATTCCGGGGAGTTCTTACTCGGGAAGTTTTCGACCTTATGTGACTTTGAGTCAGAATTTATTGCCCTTCGAATGGAAAGAAATGAAACGGTATGGATTTTCCTGGCAGATGGTTCGGTTGATTCTGTTACGATTTTTGCAATCGGCTACATTTAAAAAAGCCGATGGTGTGATTTTTCTGACGGGTTATGCAAGAGACTGTATTTTGAAAGTCATTGGAAAAACCGAAGGGGTATTCACAATTATTCCTCACGGCATTAATTTTGCATTTGAAGAACCGGTGAAGGACCAGAGAGAAATTTCGAGTTACACTCTGGAAAAGCCATTTCGCATTCTCTACGTATCTATGATCGATGCGTATAAGCATCAGGGTAGTGTATGTCTGGCAGTGGCGGATTTATGTGACAAAGGATTTCCTGTACGGCTGGATCTTATAGGCCCCGCTTACCGCCCAGTTTTAAAAAATTTGAATAAGTTGTTGAGAGCATTGAAGGCGAATAATTATCCTATTTATTATCATGGCCCCATTGTCCATGGAGAATTGAGTAAATGGTACAAACAGGCCGATTTATTCGTATTTGCGTCAAGTTGCGAGAATATGCCGATCATATTGATGGAGTCTATGGTAGCCGGCCTTCCTATTGCGTCTTCGAATTTGGGGCCGATGCCGGAGGTTTTGCAAGAGGATGGGGAGTATTTTCACCCGGAAAGCCCGGAGAGTATTTCCAGGGCGATTCAGAAATTAATAGAATCTCCGGCCTTGCGGAAAAGAATGGCCAATGGGTCGTATAATAGGGCAAGACTTTACTCTTGGGAAAAAAGCTCTAATGATAATTTTCAATTCTTTCAGAAAATAACACAAATTAAGATGGAAAAAAGGAAAAATGTTCAATAAAAAAACTCTATTAATAACAGGTGGAACCGGTTCTTTTGGTAAGGCTGTGCTGAACCGGTTTTTAGCAAGTGACATTCAGGAAATCCGAATTTTCAGCAGAGATGAAAAAAAGCAGGATGACCTTAGAAAAAAATACAACAATGCCAAATTAAAGTTTTTTATCGGTGACGTTCGGGATATTGATTCGATCCGTGGAGCGCTCCGTGGGGTTGATTATGTTTTTCATGCTGCTGCACTAAAGCAGGTTCCATCCTGTGAATTTCATCCTATGGAAGCAGTGAAAACAAATATACTTGGAACGGAAAATGTAGTTGAAGCAGGAATTCAGTGCGGGGTCAGTAGGATCATTTGCTTAAGCACTGACAAAGCAGTTTATCCGATAAATGCAATGGGGATTTCCAAAGCGATGATGGAAAAGGTCATGGTGGCAAAATCCAGAGGCCTCGACAATTCTAAAATGGTCGTATGCGGCACGCGTTACGGAAATGTGATGGCTTCGCGCGGTTCGGTGATTCCGCTGTTTATCGAACAGATTCAGGCAGGTAAGCCTTTTACCATTACGGATCCTCTGATGACAAGATTTATGATGACACTCGAGGACGCTGTAGAACTTGTTTTATATGCTTTCCAGAATGGTAAGAATGGGGATATTTTCGTACAAAAGTCTCCAGCCGCAACAATCGAAACTCTGGCAAAAGCTATCCTTGATCTATTCAATAAAAAAGAACATAAGATCGATATTATCGGGACAAGACACGGGGAGAAGCTCTTTGAAACTTTGCTTAGCCGTGAAGAAATGGCAAATGTGGAAGATGAGGGAAGCTACTACCGTATTCCTCCAGATTTGAGAGATTTGAATTATGGAAAATTCGTAGAAACTGGGGAAAAAAGAATTTCTCAGTCGGAAGATTATAATTCTCATAATACTACAAGGCTCGATGTTGAGGGGATGAAAAATCTTCTGTTAAAGTTGGATTTTATCAGAGATTTGCTAAAGGGAAAGCCGGCAGAATTTATAGACTAATCTATGCGTGTATTAGTAACTGGAGCAAATGGTTTTGTTGCGAAGAATTTAATATCTTTTCTGAAAGAAAAAAAAGATATAGAAATTCTTACCTGCTTTAAGGAAACGTCGGAGAAAGAACTTTCGATGTTGGTTTCAAAGGCGGATTTTGTTTATCACCTGGCTGGAGTAAACCGCCCGAAAGAAATTTCTGAATTCGCTCTGGTGAATACAGGCTTGACTGAAAAAATCTGTGAGTTAATCAAAGATACAGGACGGAAAATTCCCGTCGTTTTTTCGTCTTCAACCCAGGCAGAGCTGGATAACGATTACGGAAAAAGTAAAATTGGCGCCGAGAAAGCGCTTTTAGGCCTAGCAAGAGAGACTAACGCACCCATTTACATATTCCGGATGCCGAATGTTTTCGGCAAGTGGTGTAGGCCGAATTACAATTCCGTGGTTGCCACCTTCTGCTACAATATCAGCCACGGCCTTCCAATTCAGGTGAATAACAAAAATACGGAACTTACTCTGGTATATGTAGATGACTTAGTTGAAAAGTTTGCTTCACTTATTGAGGTTTCTCATACGGAGAATAATTATCCAGAGGTGGAACCCCAATATAAAATCACGCTGGGTGAACTGACAGACTTATTGTATTCTTTCCAGGAGAGCAGGAAAAATCTGATTACGGAAAAAGTAGGGACAGGTCTTACGCGTGCTCTCTACTCCACATTTGTCAGCTATCTCGAGCCGGAACATTTTCAATACAAAGTGCCGGGTTATGCCGATGATAGAGGTATTTTTGTAGAGATGCTGAAAACAAAGGACTCCGGCCAGTTTTCTTTTTTTACGGCCCATCCCGGTGTAACTCGTGGCAGTCATTATCACCACACGAAGACAGAAAAATTTCTGGTCATAAAAGGAAAGGCAAAATTTGGATTCAGGCATATTCTTACTGATAAACGTCATACGATTTACACTTCCGGTGAGACTCCTGAAATTGTGGAAACCATTCCCGGATGGACACACGATATAACCAATATCGGCGAGGATGAAATGATCGTTATGCTTTGGGCAAATGAAATTTTTGACCGATCCAAGCCGGACACATTTTACCAGAAAGTATAGCAAATCTCATTTAGGGTAATCACAATTATGAAAAAACTGAAAGTTGTAACCGTCGTCGGAACCAGGCCGGAAATAATCCGTTTATCAAGGGTTCTGGCAAGGCTGGATGAATATTGTGATCACATTCTGGTTCATACCGGACAAAATTACGACTACGAGTTGAATCAGGTTTTTTTTGATGAACTGGGAATTCGAAAGCCCGATTATTTTCTGAATTCCGCAGGTGGTACCGGCGCGGAAACGATTGGAAAGGTAATCATTTCCGTTGACTCTGTTCTGGAAGGGATTTCGCCTGACGCAATGCTTGTGTTGGGTGATACAAATAGCTGCCTTGCAGTCATCCCGGCGAAGAGAAGAAAAATTCCGGTGTTTCACATGGAGGCCGGAAACCGTTGTTTCGACGAGAGAGTTCCTGAGGAAATCAACCGGAAAATTGTGGATCATACTGCTGATATAAATTTGACCTATAGTTCAATTGCGCGGGAGTATCTGCTTCGGGAAGGACTTCATCCGGATACCGTGATCAAGACAGGAAGTCCGATGTTTGAAGTACTGAATTTCTATAAAGATAAAATATTAAAATCAGAAATCCTGAAAAAACTAGAATTAAAAGAAAGGGAATATTTTGTAGTCAGCGCACACAGAGAGGAAAATATAGATTCGGAGAAAAATTTTCAGAATTTGATTCGAATACTAAATAGTATCGCGGAAGCTTATGATTTCCCAGTCATTATTTCTACGCACCCCAGAACGCAGAAAAAAATTAATCTGTCCGGAGTGCGGCTCCACGATAAAATTCGAACTTTGAAACCAATGGGTTTTTTTGATTACAATTATCTCCAGATCCATGCAAAAGTCGCCATTTCGGATAGTGGAACAATCAACGAAGAATCATCCATTTTGAACTTTCCGGCTTTGAATATTCGGGAAGCCCATGAGAGGCCGGAAGGAATGGAAGAAGCCAGTGTAATGATGGTCGGGCTGGAATTGGAAAGAGTTATGCAAGCTTTGAATATTCTGGAAAACCAGTCGCGTGGTGAGGTGCGGAATCTGCGGCAAGTATTCGACTACAGTATGCCTAACGTCTCCGAAAAAGTTGTCCGGATTATTCATAGTTATACGGACTATGTGAATAGATCTGTCTGGAAAAAATACTAAGAGTTTGAATTGAAAATCTGCCTGATCATTGACGACTATCTTCCTCACAGCATAAAAGTCGGCGCAAAAATGATGCACGAGCTGGCGGTCGAATTCAGAGACAGGGGGCACCAAGTTACGGTTATAACACCTGGAATCGAAGTAAAAAAATGTTATGAGGAATTTGAACTGGATGGGATTTTAATATGTCAATTTCGATCCGGTGCAGTCAAGGTTACGAATAAAATCAAAAGATTAATCAATGAGAGTTTACTTTCCTTGAACGCATGGAGATTTCTAAAAAAAAAATTGCGCGACAATCCCCATGATTTGATTGTTTACTATTCTCCTTCCATTTTCTGGGGGTACCTTGTCGGAAAATTAAAGAAGCTCTGGAATGCCCCTGCGTATTTAATATTGAGGGATTTTTTCCCCCAATGGGTTATCGATAGCGGAATGTTGAGCAAGAATTCCCTTATTACAAAATACTTTCGGTTTTTCGAGAAATTGAGTTATCGCAATGCAAATGTAATTGGAATTCAGTCTCCAGCTAACATTGTGCAGTTCCAGAAGCTTAATGGAGAAAAATACTATATAGATCTTCTTTACAATTGGGCCTCCGATAAGCCTGTCGTCTCAAAGGATTTTCCGGTCAGGAAAAAACTAGGGCTGGAAAGAAAAATCGTATTCTTCTACGGAGGCAATATCGGGTATGCTCAGGACATGGCGAATATTTTGAGACTTGCGAAAAATCTTTCTGATCATCCGGATGTGCATTTTGTTTTAGTCGGGGCAGGGGATGAAGTTGAATTGGTAAGGGAAACGATATGCAATGATTCTCTGAAGAATGTTACATTGCTCGATCCTGTGCCTCAGGAGGAATTCAAAAAAATGCTTTCTGAGTTTGATGTTGGATTATTCAGCCTGCACAAAAATCACACTGCTCACAATTTTCCAGGAAAGGTGCTTGGCTATATGGTGCAGGGTATGCCAATTCTTGGTTGTGTAAATCCCGGAAACGACCTGAAAACAGTGGTTGAAAAAGCCGGAGCCGGCTTTGTTTCCATTTCCGGAGATGATGAAAAATTTTTGTTCAATGCAAAGCGCCTGCTGCAACCGGATGCAATCAAAAAAGCGGGACAGAATGCAAGAAATTTATTAAAAGATAAATTTTCTGTTTCGGCCGCGGCCGAGTCCATTTTCAATAGCCTTGGGTCGGCATATAGGCAGTGAGTGATAAAAGACCGCAGATGAATATTCGCCCATCTAAATTTTCCTGCTTTGGTAAGAAAAATTCCCTATTGCATTTTTCATTGGGAGTATTTCCATTTTTTCTTTTGTTTGTTATCGGTGTCTACTATTTGCGATTTTATCAGAAAAACGACATTCTGAAAAATATACCTTCGAATCACCCTCTGGCATACTTTTCGCTTTCTTTTTTAATCATTTTGGCATTTTCGTACCTGATATTTTTATCTCTCAGAATGCTTAGATCGAATTTGAAAAAAGAATTTATTGCGATTTCTGTAATGCTGGCTTTTTGCAGCCCGGTGTTTTTTCTTGGGCCGTTTTTTCAACCACCTTCCGATCCGATATTTCATGCAGGGTTAATGTGGGATTATACTGAGTTGAATCATTTTGATATAGTCAACAGAGCGCTTGTTACAAAGTCTTTATTTGCTTGTTTTCGTTTTTTCATTGTTTCGGTTGATTGGGAATCCCGACTCCGGTTAGTAATGTTTTTCCATATGTTTACTGTCGGTTGCCTGCTCCTTTCTTCGTATTTTTCCGCAAGGCTGACTGGCCTAAATTTTAAATGGGCATTATTTTCTATTCTCACCCTCATAATTTTTTTTGGAACTAGCCAGTTCGGTTTCATAAGTTATTACTCGCTTGCCCCGGCCTCCATCAATATTGCTTTTTACTGGTTGATTGCAGCATTGATATTCCGGTCCATTCTGATGTACCGCACAAATGAACCTTTTTTTTCTTCGGGATTTTTCTATATATGTACTCTGGGAATTTTTTTGTTGCCAATCCTATTCTATAATCACAGACAGGAGGCAGGCTATCTAGTTTTTATTTATCTTTTTGCTTTTATCTTTCTTGTGTTTAAAGTTTTGGGTAAGAGAAACATCGGTATTCTAAATACCCAAAAATTTACCGCTGCAATTTTATTGATTTTATTTTTCCCGAATTCCTTTTTGGTAAATTCAAAAATTCCTTTTTTATCAATTGGGAACATTGCCGAATATGAGGCGAGCATTTCCGGATTGTCCTCGCCTTGGGTGATAGGGAATATCTTCGGCCCTAGAGTTTTTGATACGTTAGGCGTAATTGGTATGGTTCCTCTTATGCTTTCAATGGGTTATTTTATTTATAACCGGATATTCTTGCGGACGTTTTCGAACAGAGAAAATTCTTTCTATGTTGCAATGATTCCGGGGCTACTTCCATTCTGGATTATTTTCATTCCATTCAATTTACTGATATGGCTGAAAGGTACTAAGACATCGGAGGTATTCTGGAGATTTTGTTATGTGACTCAATTCTGGATTTCCATAGCCTGGATCGGCTATAGAATGGAAGGAAAGATAAACCCAAAGCTAAGACAACTCTGGAATAAAGTCCTGCCTTAATGAAGAATTTCCTTTCCAGGCAAGTATTTTATGCTTTTTGTATCCTGGTTATCTTAACTTTTTCGGGGTTGAGCCGACGGCCGATTTACGGAAAATTAAAATTTCTTTTTCTGAATACATTCGGTTATTTTCACAAGATTTCGGACTCCTTAGATCACGAATTCTATCGGTTCAATTCCAGAAATAAACTCAGATCCGATCCGGTTACTGAATATTCGCTTTACGCTTCTTTTGGAGTGAATATTCGAAGAGTCAACAAGTTTAGAAGTCATCAATCATTATCGGACTATGGATTATTTCTAGATACGTTTATCAGAGAAAGCATTGAAGAGGATAATATTTGTGTAATCAATTTAAAGGGTTTTCAGGACACATTTGTTCCTCGGCTTACCGGCCATTGGGATCCGGAGACCAGCAATACATCTCGGTTGTACAGACACTTGAATTATCGCGGAAAGAAACTAGCTATTATCATTGAAAATCATTATAAAGGGAAATGCATCGTAATTGCGGATAAAGAAATTCCCTGGGAAGAGAGGGAAAATTTCAGATATCACAGTCCAAATGTAAATTACAGTTTACAACAGCAAGATACGCATATTCTGCAATTCAGAAACCCTAATGGAAATGTTTACAATATTCTTGTCGATGCTGGAATGGAATTGCAGGTGAATGAAAAACTTTTGGATTATCTGGCGAAAAACGAAATTTACAGGATTGATGAAGTTTTTATTTCCCACCCGCATCCAGATCATTACTATGGATTATTTGAGTTGATTAAATTCGGGATTCCAATCCGAAAAGTCTGGACGAACATTCCCAAGCAGGAAAATTGTGATCTCGAATTGCCGTGGGGTTGCAATTATGAGGAATATTCAAAATTGCGCGCTCTAATGAAGGAGAAGAAAATAGAATTTCAGGAAATTATCAATTTGGATCCTTCAAAACCGCGGGTTGTTTACAAAGACGCATATAATACGCTTTCAGTTGTATTTGCAAGTTCGCCTATTCATCCGCAATTGGGGAATATGGATATAAACGATCTTTCTATGATTATGAAGCTGGAAACGAACGGCAAAAGTTATCTTTTCACGGGCGATTTGAATAAACCTCTCAGTAATTTTTTGAAAGATAACCCTGCTTTTCGTGCGGATATACTGAAAGTTCCTCATCACGGAACAGAGGGAGTCGCATCCAACGAATTCTTTGATACGGTAAATCCCAAGATCGGAATAGTGCCTGCTCCTACACATTTATGGTGCAATGAAAGAAGTTCCAGAATAAGAAAATATTTTACACAGTCAAAAGCCAAAATGTACATTTCGGGTTTTCATGGCGATATACTGATACGCCATTTTGATAGTGGAGAATTTAGAATCAAGACTGAGGTGGAGCCGAAAAAAGTTTGTGAATAATCCGATTACACCACCTACCTATACCAGAAGACATTCCCGTCTGCACGAAAGAATTTTACTCAGCTTTTTCTTTCAATTGATGGTCGGAGTTTCTTTGCTCGTTCTTATTTCCATTATCCCGATTTTTGGGATCCGATTTTGGGAAGCGATAGATTCCAACAGTAAGAATACGTTCATCGGCGTTATGATTTCGTTCGGCATTGCCTCGTTTATACTCCGGAAAATGATGAGCTATCCCGGTTCACAGTCTGTGGCTTATGTTCTACCGACAGTAGTCATGGTTTTTGCTTTTTTGATCGTGTTTTTTTTCGTCAGCCGCCTGCAATACAGTAATCAGGTTTTAATAACTGGATTTCTGGTAACCCTAGTTTGGTGTTATATCGGATATTTCATCGGACACAGATATCGAATCAGCCGTTATGCTCTCGTGCCGTTCGGAGAGGCGCTGGAATTTACGGAGGCACACGGAGCCTTGTTTTCTCTTTTATCTGAGCCGGATTTGAGAGAGCAGAGATTTAATGCTGTTATTGCCGACTTGAGATCCACTAAACTGACTCCAGAGTGGCAGAAATTTCTGGCCCATTGCACTCTCTCAAGAATTCCCGTTTATCATACTAGCCAGATAAAAGAGTCCTTAACCGGCAGAGTCAAGATTGATCATTTATCTGAAAATGAATTCGGCGCGCTACTCCCATCTTCGTTTTATGAGCAGTTAAAGAGGGTGATTGATTTATTTTCTGCTCTGGTCTTTATACCGGTATTTACTCCATTTTTGATTTTGATAGCATTACTCATTAGAGTGGAAAGTAAGGGGCCGGTATTTTTTCTGCAGCAAAGAATGGGATTTCGGGGAAGGCCTTTCACCATGCTGAAATTCAGGAGCATGTACATTCATAAGCATGGAAAGGGGTTCACGCAGGGAGAGGATGATCCTAGAATTACTAAGGTCGGTAAAATTATCCGTAAATTCAGGATTGATGAACTTCCTCAAATTTTCAACATACTTATCGGGCAGATGAGTTTTATCGGGCCGCGTCCTGAGTCTTTGGAATTATCCAGTTGGTATGAGAAGGATGTTCCGTTTTTCAGTTACAGGCATGTGGTCCGGCCGGGGATTTCCGGATGGGCGCAAGTAGAGCAGGGTTATGCTGCTGAAGTTGATGGAATGAATGTAAAGCTGGAGTATGATTTTTATTACATCAAACACTTTTCGTTTTGGCTGGATACTTTGATCACATTCAAAACGATCAAAACAATTTTTACCGGTTTTGGCGCAAGGTAGTCTGGAAGTAAGATAGGAATATTCGCCATGAATTTCTTTTTAGATATATTCAGGAACAGAAGTCTTTTGATTTCTCTTGCCGTTCAGGATTTCAGGCAGAGGTATCTTGGAAATTATCTGGGAATTATTTGGGCATTCGCCGGCCCTTTTATTACCGTTATTATACTATTTTTTGTTTTTCAGGTGGGTTTTCGTTCTACGCCATCCGATGGAGTCCCATTCATTTTATGGTTAATCGCCGGCATGTTTCCGTGGTTCTTTTTATCTGAATCGATTTCATCAGGATCGACTTCAATTATAGATAAGCCTTACCTTGTAAAGAAAATCGTTTTTAAAGTAAGCACATTGCCGGTAATCAAATTAATAACGGCTCTATTTATTCACTTTTTTTTTCTTCTCATGCTTGCGTTAGTGCTCATGGGTTTCGGTTATTTTCCCAGATTGATCTGGATTCAGATTTTTTATTATCTTTTCGCCACCTTGGTTTTTGTTTTAGGAATCAGTTGGGCTACTTCTTCTATAGTCGTATTTGTTAAGGATTTGAGCCAGATGATCGGGATTCTTTTGCAACTCGGCTTCTGGTTAACGCCCATCATCTGGTCACATAAAATGATGCCGGGAGAATATCTTTTTTATCTGAAGCTGAATCCGGCATATTATATTGTGCAGGGTTACAGGGATTCGGTCTTGTATAATGTTTGGTTTTGGGAAAAGCCATATTTTACTTTGTATTTCTGGTTTGTCACTAGTTTAATATTTTTATTCGGCGCATTTTTGTTTAAACGCCTGAGGCCGCATTTTGCCGATGTTCTGTAATTTCCTTGAGCGCCAGAATACTATGCTTGAAACCTGGAGTAAGATTTGTCCGATATTGCGATTAAAGTATCCAATTTAACAAAGATATATCCTCTTTACCGATCTCCCGGTGATAGGCTGCGGGAGGCATTAAGCCCTGCCCGGAAAAAATACCACGAAGATTTTTATGCTCTGGATGGCGTAAGTTTCGAAGTCAAAAAGGGCGAAACTGTTGGAGTAGTCGGTGTCAACGGTTCTGGTAAATCCACTCTTCTGAAAATTATTACCGGAGTATTGACTCAAACCAGTGGAGAAGTTCTTGTAAATGGAAAAATTTCCTCTTTAATCGAGCTTGGAACCGGATTCAATCCTGAGTTGACCGGGATGGAGAATATTTTTTTCTTTGGAATGATTAACGGAAAACTAAAAAAAGAAATGGCGAAATCCGTTGATGGCATATTGTCGTTTGCCGACATTGGAAATTTTATTTATCAGCCGGTGAAATCCTATTCAAGCGGGATGTTTGTCCGCCTTGCATTTGCCTGCGCAATCAATATCAGTCCTGAAATCCTGATAGTAGACGAGGCTTTGTCCGTAGGAGATGCGAAATTTCAGGCTAAATGTTTTTATAAACTAAAAGAGCTTATTGACCGGGGAACGACGGTGCTATTCGTATCTCATTCAACAGAACAAATTACCACTCATTGCGATCATGCGATTCTTTTGAATCACGGAAAAATTCTCGAACAGGGTTTGCCTAAAAAAATCGTCAATCATTATCTTGATCTTTTATTCGGGAAAAGGCCGGATGAATCGAAAGTGGAACTGGCTGACCGGACAAAAAACCCCGAGTTCACGATCGATCATTCTGAGTTGAATTCTGCATTCGAACTGCGTCCATACTACAACCCTTCGGAACACAGATGGGGGGATAAAGCTGCGGAAATTTCGGACTTTGTTTTGTTTCAGGAAGAAGAGAAATTTCCCACATTGCTTGCGCGCGAAAAAAAAATTCAGTTGGAATTTCGCGTTGTTTTTAAGGAAAAAATTCTGATTCCGATATTTGGATTTGCCTTAACAACAAAGGAGGGCGTCACAATTTACAATACGAATACCGACATCCAAAAAGAAACCGGAGTTTGTACTGCCAATTCAAACGATGAATGGTTTGTAAAAATAGAAATGCCTATGATGTTGTATTCAGGGGATTATTTTATTTCGGTTGGCATTGCAAGCAGAGCTGCAAATGGGGAAATTATTCCGCACGATAGAAGATATGATTCGATTCATCTGATGGTTGAGCCAGTCCGGGAATTTACGGGCCTTGTGGATTTGAAAGTGAAAATATCCATTTCCGGTAAAATACTATGATTGAGCAAATTGCACAATTGGGATTTCAAAAAGATCCCAGCACATCAGTTTGGTTCCGGAAGGAACAAAAAGATTTTTCTTATAGCGATGGGGATGAGACTGAGAACTATTTGTTGGAATCCATTCGTGCGTCCAAAGACAGAAGTATTTCCTCACTTGAACTCAGAGGTTATATCCGAGATTGGCCGTCACTGTATCACCTTAGTAGGAGAAGATCGAATATTCTCAGGCCTTTTGCTTCCATATTAAAAGGAAAGACTGTTTTAGAAATCGGATGTGGTTGTGGTGCTTTATCCAGATTTTTGGGAGAGGCAGGAGCCAGACTTTTTGCAGTGGAGGGAAGTCCCAGACGAGCCTTGATCACAAGGGAAAGATGCAGGGATATGCCGAATGTTGAAGTGGTTACTGCTTCGAGTGAGGCTATATCGGCCGTCAGAAATTTCGATTTTGTAATTCTAAACGGCGTTCTGGAATATTCTCCAAAATTTTTGGGAGCGAGTGGACCCGCTTTACTTCTAAAGTCCAGCTATGACCAGCTAAATCAAAACGGAATACTGATCCTGTCAATTGAGAATCAGCTTGGCTTGAAATATTTTGCAGGCCAAAACGAGGATCACGCAGGTCAGCCGATGTATGGAATCAACGATTCTTATAGGAATGAAGAGTTCAAAACTTGGGGAAAAAAAGAATTGACCAAGCTCATTCTTGACGGGGGGTTTCAGACGATACATCAGTATATTCCCTTGCCGGATTATAAGCTTCCGGTATCCATAGTCACTCCTCTGGGTTGGCAAAATTTTCAGAATGAGCTAGTTATGCTTGCTATTGATTCTGTTTCCGAAGATCCTCAAAGAAATGCGGATGATATTTTTTCTCAGGAGATGGGTTACAAAAATATCTGGAATAACGGCCTGGCTTCGGATCTCGCCAATTCTTTTTTAATGGTTGCGCATAAGAAGTCTACAGGAACTGCAAATACGCCTTCGAACATTCTCGCATACAATTACCGTGACAATGAGATGATTACGAGGCCGGAGACTCGGGAGATTTATCAAGACGGGAAGAATTTGAAAGAAAGGAAATATTCTCTCGATGATATTTTTCAAAATGAAAAATCAACATCAATCGATTTTCCTCTTGGTGAAAACTATTGGTTCGGACTTGTTCGGATTTTGAATCGTCCGGATTGGACGATAAGGGAAATTAACCGTTGGGCAGAAATTTGGATAAGTGCTTTGAAAAACTTCGCAATGGTCGATGATAGCTCGGAACCGGATGCGATGATTGATAATCGATTTGGGGAAGCGACTCCGTTAAATACATATTTCGGAAAATCGGGAGAATTGAATTTTGATATTCGACAGGATGAAGGTGCAGCAAAAGTTTCTCTGGGTTACGTGGTATATTGCGGTTTGAGAAAATCTTTCCAGAAGCTATCAACGGTGGATATTTCGAAGACTGATGAGTCTATGCCTTACGCTGATATTATGCGGAATATTTTTTTCGACGCATTTCAGTCTTCAAGGGACAGGGAATACTTGCAAAAAATCTGGCATGGTTATTCGGCCTTATCCGGCGAACAATTCGGCTTGTCAAATTTTTCTAAGGCGACAAATTGCGGGAATTTAGTACAAAGGAACTCTGTTTCCCACTACAAGTCAAAAACCGCGCATCTGGAAAATGCAATTGCTCAAATTTATGTTTCATTCAGTTGGAGAGTCACATTGCCCCTTCGCCTCCTAATCGGACTCATAAAAAAATTGGTTAAATAGATTTTATTTTTATTTGGAAAGCCTTGATGGAAGCTAGATTGGAAAAAGTTAGAGAAAGATTGATCCAAAATGGAATTATAAACAAAGATGATCGTTTGAGTTTTATTCCGAGTCAGGGTTCTTTCCTGAGGAAGGACTTCAAAGAAGTTTCGAAATATAGGATTGATATAAACGGAATCTCTAAATTCATTCTTCGGATTGCCAGCGATCTAAAATGGTTAGAGGATAAATACAATAAGCTTTTGGGAAACAAAGATCTGTTCCCTGCTATCGTGTTGTCTTTTCGGGAAAACGAGAAAGATTTTCTTTTGGAAGAGTTTATTAATGGAGAGACTGTTGAAAAAGTCATTTGCAAAAATCCGAGAAATAAAAATGAAGTGATTGCAAAAGTTATCCAGCTTCATGAAGAGTTGAATGAGAATCTCATAAATTCCGACTTTGAACATGCCTGCGAAGAGATGGAACAACTAATCGATGTTTTTGTCGGATTGAATTTTGTAACGGAATTGGATTCGGTTATAATCAACTCTGCCGTTCGCCCGGAAATTCTTAAGCTTTTGGCAAAAAAAGGGTCTTTCAGAAAGAGATTTACCCAAGGAGATTTTATCGATAGAAATATTTTGCTGACAGATGACGGAAATCTAAAAATTATCGACTTAGAGTTCGCACACGAGACGCATTTTTATGGAGAGGAAATCATACGTTTTTATAAATACTCTTCATCTCTTGCGGATACGAATCTGCAAAATGAAGCTTTTGACAAAGTTGATGAAATTTACTTTAATTTGAACCAAATGCGATTGATATGGGAGAGTCATAAGGAATTTATTGCTCCTCCGAGCTTTGACCATCTGGTAGATCAGGTGATGAGAATATTAAGGAACGAGTCTGACAGTTTTGCCTATTCCAGAATTGTAAAATTGTTAGTGGGTGATTTGACCGCTAAATACGTTGTGTTACAGGGTGAATATGCCTCAATTATGAATAGCATTTCCTGGATAGTTGGCCGGTTCATCACCATGCCTTTCCGAAAAATTTTCTCTTTATTCGGGAAATGAACGAAGTCGCCTATCGTCCTTTCCGGGAAAAGCATTTTTAAGTAAAAATGTTAAAGATTATCAAAAAGCCACTCTTTTTCTTTTACAATTTATTCGGATTTTTTCTATCGTCGCCTCAATTTTTTATTCCGGCAATAAGAAAAATTATCAGGTATTTCAGGCAATACGGGTATAGCGGACTATTTGATATTTATCTAAAAAAGATACAGCTTCTTGCTTCGAATATGGATGTCGTCACATTCGAGTATAATAGATGGATAGAGAAGTATGAATCATTTCACAGAGCCGATCCTCAGGTTATTCGGAACTTCTTGAATGATACCGAGAATCTTCCGCATTTTTCTTTCATCATCCCTACCTGGAATACTGATGAATTGTTCTTACGTAAATGCCTGGATTCAATTTTGGCGCAATCTTATCCTTTTTGGGAGGTTTGCATTGTAGATAACGGTTCAAGTCGGGTCATTACAAAGCAAGTGTTGCAAGAGTATGAAATCAGGGATAAGCGATTTCACATAACGTATCTGGACGAAAATACAGGGATATCCAGGGCTTCGAATATTGCTATTCAAAATTCCTTGTTTGATTACATTGCGTTATTGGATCACGATGACACGATCGATCAGGATGCACTTTTTGAAATATCAAAAGTTATTGTGGAGAAAAAAGATGCGGATATAATTTATTCGGACGAAGATAAAATCGAAGAAAAAAGGCCAAGGACAAATCCCTACTTTAAACCGGACTGGTCGCCGGAACTGCTTCTGTCTACTATGTATGTATCTCATCTGACTGTATACAGAAAAGAGCAAGTTATTAAGGCGGGCATGTTTCGTTCGGAATATGACGGGACTCAAGACTATGATTTGATGCTTAGAGTTTCAGAGATAGCCGGAGGAATTTATCATATTCCGAAAATACTCTATCACTGGCGCAAAAGCTCGAATTCGTCTGCCAACACAATTGACGCAAAAAGTTACGCGGTGCAGCTTCAACAGAGGGCACTTCAGGATGCCCTGAATCGAAGGGGCCTTATCGGTCAGGTTTTACCAACCCGCTTCGCGGGCAATTGGAGGGTTAAATTGGAGCGAGTAGGCGATCCGAAAGTAAGTATTCTCGTAACCTCAACAGGAAAATCAAAAAGCATTCATGGGCAAATGGGGTCCTTATTGCTGAATTGCTTGAATAGTATCCAACAGAAAAGCAATTATCAGAATTTTGAAATCATCGTTCTGCATGAGGGAAATATGCATGAGGGCGTTGAAATGCAATTAAAGGAACAGAAGAATATTCGTATTAAAATTTTTGGTACTGATGAATTGAACAATTCGGAAAAAATAAATTACGGTGTTGAATCTTCACAGGGTGAATATCTATTTCTAATGGATGAATCTGTAGAGATACTCTCCGGTGATTGGATTGAGAATTTGCTTGGTTATGCACAGTTAAAAGGCGCTGGAGCAGTTGGTGGAAAATTATTGAGGGAAAATGATGTATTTGATTCGGAGAGGCATCATTGGATTTTCGGTGCCTCCGGTTACACTCCGCAGAATTTTGCTGAATCTTCAATATTTGGACACGGACTTATCAATGTTTTGAATCACAATCAACTCGTCATTTCCGGCGCTTGCATGATGGTTGGAAAATCCATATTCATGGGTATGAAAGGCTGGGATCGGCAATTTTCAAATTGTTATAATCATATTGATTTCTCTCTGCGACTAACGCATGCAGGATACCGGAATATTGTGTGTCCGGACATTGAATTCAGGTGTTGGGGTGATGCGAAGTCTAGCGGACAATGTCAGGATGAACGAATATTTTTTTCGAAATGGGGAAATATAAATGACCCTTATTTTAATCCGAATTTTTACTGGGATTTTGCAGGTAAAATGAAGTGAATATCATAAGTTCATTCGTCTTTAATGGATCGTAGAATCGAAGATCAAGTGAGTAATTTATGTCAGTAGATGTTAGGAGTCTTTTTGTTCTCAATGCCGGTAAAGATAGAGTACTTCCTCATGCTGAATTTTCTGTACTCGGGAGGGAATATCGAGTGGCAGAATCTCTCGCCCGGAATGTTCTTTCCGGTCTGGGAGAATTTCTGAAATCGGATTGTGAGTATCTTGCCATTTTGAAAACCGATAGATGGAAAAGCCGGTCTTTCAATTTAAATTTGTATTTGGCTTCTTGTATTGATTTTTTGGATTCTGCTGAACATTATGCGATCTGTCAGCCGGCGATCGTTTATGGCAACTTTGATGCAGGGTATGAGAATATCGTAAACCAAAATAAAACCCATAGCTACATCAATAATATAGACGATGTATTTTTGGTAGTGAAGGGTTCTGTTGTCAGAAATTTCGATGTGCGTCCTTTTGTTGTTGATAACCAAGTCCATTGGAAAGATTATATTCAGGAAATCAATTATTATGGTTTTGAATCCCTCCGGTTAACCGCCTCCTATCTTGAGGTTGAGCAGGATCGAAATTTGCAGATGATCCCTGAAAATCTTGTCGATTCTTATGATTTAATTAACAGAAGATATTTAAAAAAAAATTATGATATCGGAATTGATTTTTCCTCAGTGGATCCGATTTACAATGGAACCGCAGAATATGCCACAAACGTATTAAAGGGAGTAGTCGAAGTTTTTCAGAAAAAAAAAATAAGTTTTCAGATTATTGCAAGCGCAGCTGTGATGAAAAAATTTTGCTTAGAGGTTTACTCTGAAAATATTATTGAGCCGGAACGGTGTGAAGAGAATTTCTATAAAGTGCTTTTTATTCCTCAGCAAATTTATTCCTTGGCTGTTTTGGAAAAAATAAATAAAATTTGCTTGAAATATGTTTTCACTATGCTCGATGCAATTGCATTGAGGTGCAGATATATCGGTGATACCATTGGAATCGATGTATTCAGCTCACTTGCATATAAATATTCGGACAATGTTCTCAGTCTGTCCAAATCTTCAGCGATAGATATTGAGTCTTTTTTTGAAGAAAGGATGATCTCAAAAAAAGTTACGCCGATTTTGATCACCAAAGAAATGGAATGTGGAGCTTGTGAAGCGGGCTTAGAGATTTCTGATTTTGATGAGATGGATTACATTCTAATCATGGGAAATGGATATAAGCATAAAGCAATTGAAAAAACCTTGGATGTGCTGATTGGCTCGAATTTGAAAATCATTGTGCTTGCAGATGAACTTATTTTGGGGAAATATAAAGATCACTTCAATATTCTGGTCAGTGGACAGCTTCCTGCTAAATTTATGGATCGTCTCTATCAAAATTCGAGCCTGATTCTTTATCCGAGTTTTTATGAAGGCTTTGGTTTGCCTGTTGTTGCATCTCTTCAGTTGGGAAAACGAATATTGGTGTATGACTCACAAATCAATCGTGAGTTGAAAAGGGAGTTTGATAAGAATGATTTGGTCTATTTTTTTGATTCATTTTCTAGTATTTCCGCAATAATTGAAAAAATTTTGAGTTCGGAATCGGAAAATAGAAATAATAATTCCATCAAAAGAACATGGAAGGATGTGGGAGAAGAGGTAGTTAGCATTCTTCTCATGTCACTTCACTCCCCGATAGATGTGAATAAACTGAATCAAAGAATTGTTGAAATATCCTCAACCCTGAAAGTCGCAGAACGCTTCAGGCAGGTCGCCGACAAGGATAGGCAAATTGGCAAGAGGGATAGGATCGTATCTAAATTTAAGTCAATACGAACAAAAATACTCAGGAGCTATTCGTTGGGGATTGGACATTTTCTGACTTGGCCATTTAGAATGCTGACCAATTTTTTTTCTAAGAGGAGGTAGCTTTTGGGAAAGGAGGAGGGAAAATACAAAATATTTCAAATTTTCTACAATGAGGTTTCCAAAAAAAAAATAGATCCTTCTTTCACTCCTTATGACAATTCAAAAGGGGACGCTAAATGGTTTGAATATGGGGTATTCCGGGACAATTATCTAAATGGGGAGTTCAAAAAAAACGAGTATACCGGATTTCTTTCCTGGAAATTTCAACAGAAAACCGGAATAACAGGATATGAGTTTCTGGAGTTTATCCGGAAAAATCCAGGCTATGACGTATATTTTATCAATCCATTTCAACTATATACCAATCGTTTCAAAAATGTCTGGGATTCGGGGGAATATAGCCATCCGGGACTGAAGGAAATCGTGAATTCTATTTTTCAAAAAATCGGCTATAAAATCGACCTGGATAAAATCGTGAATTCGCATGAAGATTCTCTTTACTGCAATTACTGGGTTGGAAATCTGAGATTCTGGAATTTATTTATGGAGTTTTGCGAACCCATTTTCACTTATATTGAGTCTTCCGGAGATAGTTTTATTGAAGAAAGGATTTTACGGGAGGCAGATGCCGTTATCGATGCAACTTTTATTCCGTTTATTATGGAAAGAATGTTTTCCACACTTCTATTTTTGCATAAGGGAAAAATCAAATCAATCCCATATACCTATAAGAGCCTTAGAAAATACCCTTTCTGTATCTATCCTTTCTACAAGAATCTGGAAAAACTAAAAATCCTAGAATTGCAGGGTAAGGATGTTCAGGCATCGAGGGAACAAATGCTTTTACACATTGATTCATATACTAAAATTATGCAGGACGCAGATTCTCGCGGATTCATTAACGGAATCATCAGTAGAATTCTTTTTGTGATTCGAGTTATCCTGAAGCGGTCTTAGATTAGTTGCTGAAAGAATGAAAACGATGGAGCCTGAAGTCAAAAAATTATTAGCAGTTACAATTAGCGATAGGAAAAAATCAGTCTTTGCAAAAAAGGAATTTTCTCTGCAAAGAAATAAATATTCTATTGAAGAGGTTATTGTTGAGAATTTTGCCAAAGGGTTTTCCATTTTTCTGAAATCGAAATATTCCCACCTGATAATCTCCCGGCCAGAAAGATGGAAAAATCAAAGTTCGGATATCACTCGTCTACTAACGTCCTGTATGGAGGTTCTAGAGAATACCGAACACTACGCAGTTTGTCAACCTGCATTATTTTATGGAAATGTGCAGAGGGAATATAAGGCCGTTATTTCTCAAAAGAAATCGCATACTTATATCAAATCCATTGATGATGCATTTCTGTTGGTCAAGGGATCTGTTGCAAGCAATTTTAGTCCTGGACATTTTATACAGAATGGGGAAATGGACTGGAATAGCTATATCAATGAAATTAACTGTTACGGATTCGAAACCCTCAGAATTTGCAATGGGTATCTGGAGGTAGAGAAAGGTAATGGTTTGTCGGAGAGGGAGTCGGAACCCCGGGATGCAATTGACCTCATCAATCGAGCTTTTTCAAAGAAGACTTATGATATTGGCATCGAATTTTCTTCGCTAATTCCCGTATTCCACGGAACAAGTGAGTATGCGATGAGTATCCTTGACAGTATGGTGAAAAGTTTTCAGGCTCAAAAGGCTAGTTTTCAAATTATTGCAGATTCTGCGATTGTAAAAAAATTCCATTTGGAAAAACACCAAGATTATTTAATCGATCCTAAAACCAGCGAAGGTAATTTCTACAAAGTTCTTTTTATTCCACAGCAAATTTTTTCTTTGGCGGTGTTGGAAAAGATAAACAGAATTTGCCTGAAATATATTTTCACAATGCATGATGCAATCGCTCTAAGGTGCAGGTACATCGGCGAGTCCTTAGGAATTGACATACCCAGTTCTCTCGCATACGAATATTCGGATAATGTTTTGAGTGTATCCAAATCGTCAGCAATCGATGTTGAGTCTTATTTTAAAGAGAGAATGATCATTAAGAAGGTTGCACCGGTTTTGAATACCAAGGAAATGGCCTCGAGTGATTTTGAAGCGAGTTCGGATTACTCTATTGAAGATAAAGAATATATTTTAGTCATGGGGAACGGATTTAAACACAAGGCGATAGAAAAGACCTTGAATGAACTGAGTGGCTCCGATTTGAAAATTGTAGTAATTGCAGACGAGATTATTCTCGGTAAATATGGAGATCGTTTTAAAATTCTTGTCAGTGGCCAGCTTTCTAACCGATTTATGGATAAGCTCTACCAAAATTCCAGTTTGATTTTATTTCCGAGCCTTTACGAAGGTTTTGGCTTACCGGTGATTGCGTCACTCCAGTTGGGAAAACGAATACTAGTTTACAATTCTTCTGTGAATCGGGAGCTCAAAAAGGAATTTGATAAGAATAATCTGGTGCACCTATTCGATTCCTTTTCCGGTTTAACACCTAAGATAAAAGAAGTCATGAATCTTCCCCAAAAAAAAGACAAGTTATTCGCAGTAGAAAGAAAGTGGAAGGATGTAGGAGAGGAAACAGCAAAGATTCTCGTAAATCATTTGAGGACGCCTGTGAATTTTAATTTGCTGAACGCAAGAATTGCAAGGATGCGAGAAGTGAAAAGGATTCAGAGTAGTGTTCATTTTCTAAATCTGAGTCACATAAAATCGATCTTGAAATTTATTCTTTCGATTCTTGTCGGAAGAATAAAAAGAATTTTCGGAAAAATGCCGTATATCTTCGGACGAAATTCTTAGGTCAAGGAAAAGTATGATAAATAGAATTAAAAGGTCAATTGCGTTCCGCTTTAGAAAATATTTTCTGAAACCTCAATTGCTGCCTGTCAGAAAAATAACGGCCGAGGAAGTCAAATCCTTAAAATATAATCCACTCATAAGCGTTATTGTGCCGGTTTACAATATAGAAAGGAAATATCTTACAAAGTGCATCGAATCCGTGCTTGGTCAGGTCTATCAAAACTGGGAGCTTTGCTTGTATGATGATTGCTCTACATTGCAGGAGACACTGACTACATTAAAACAGTACGAGGGCAAAGATAAGAGAATTAAAATCAGTTACTCGGATACGAACCTGAATATTTCGAATGCAATGAATAAGTGCGCAGAATTGTCAACAGGCGAATTTTTGTCATTTTTGGATAACGACGATGTGATGCACAAAAATGCCCTATTTTGCATCGCGGAAGCGCTGAATCAAAACAGGGATATCGATTATTTCTACACTGACGAGGATAAAATCGACACGAAAGGAAATCATTCCGAGCTTTACTTGAAACCCGATTATTCTCCTGAGCTTTTGTGCACTGTGATGTACTTTTTGCATTTGATTACGATTCGAAAAACGGTTTTTCAAAAAGTTGGGGGATTTCGGCACGCCTATGCGGGTGCCCAGGATTACGATCTCGCGCTTAGGGTTACACGGGAAACGAAAAAAATCCACCATATCAGAGAAAATTTATATCATTGGAGAAAAATTCCCGGGTCTGCTGCGGATAAGGTAGATGCAAAACCTCAAGCGCTTATTAACGCAAAGAAAGCCCTGGAAGAGCATGCGGCTATTATTTCAAACGGAAGGGCCTATGTGGAAAACGGGTTCCTTCAGGGAACTTTCCGTTTAAGATACAGCATTTCTCCGGAGTCAAAGGTTACAATACTCATTCCCACAAACAACGGGCGAAGAAATTTGCCCGGCAGGGGGGAAGTCATACTCGTTGAAAATCTGATAAAAAGTATTCTTTCAAAGACGGATTATAAAAACTATCAAATCAAAGTAATTGATAACGGAAATACTCCCGACTATCTTGAGGATTACTACAGAAGAACTAATATTGAACTAATTCATTATCAATTTGACGAGGCAGAGGGTTTTAATTTTGCCAAGAAAGCCAATTTTTGTTTTACGAAAGCGGAATCGGAGTATGTTTTGCTTTTGAATGACGATATGGAAATTCGGGATTCAGGCTGGCTTGTCGCGCTACTTGAACCAATGCAGAATGAGGGTGTCGGAATTGTGGGGGCAAAATTACTATATCCTGATGAGTCCATTCAACATGCCGGAATCGTATTGCATCCTGTGTACCGGGTAGTGCATATTTTTCACTGCCTCCCAAAAAATGCAGTCGGGGATTACGGATTTACACATATGATCAGAAATTATTCAGCCGTAACCGGGGCTTGCCTCATGACTAAAAAGAAAATTCTAGACGAGCTAAATGGATTTGACCTAAATCTTGGAATTGATTTTAATGATATTGATTTTTGCCTGAGGGCAGGGGAAAAAGGGTACCGTACGGTTTATACTCCCTATTGCGAAATTTTTCATTTTGAGCAAAGTACTCTGAAAAGATCAGACCAAAAATTAGCGGAGAAAGAGTTATTTATTTCCAGATGGAAAAATCTTTTGGTAAGAGATCCTTTTTCAAGCAGAATTATTTGATAATTATTTTTGACTTAAAACATACAGGATAGTTGAATATGAAAGCTGTAATACTCGCCGGTGGCCTGGGAACTAGAATTAGTGAAGAGACCCACTTGAAACCAAAGCCCATGATTGAGATTGGCGGCAAACCGATTCTTTGGCATATAATGAAAATCTACTCATCTTACGGCATAGAGGATTTTATTATTTGTTGCGGATATAAAGGCTATGTAATCAAGGAATATTTTGCCAATTATTTTTTGCACATGTCGGACGTTACCTTTGACATGAGCCATAACAAAATGGAAGTTCATCAGAAATATGCCGAGTCCTGGAGGGTGACTCTTGTAGATACCGGGGATTCCACGCTCACCGGTGGAAGGCTGAAAAGAGTCAGCGAATATGTAAAGGATGAAGAAGCTTTTTGTTTTACTTATGGTGATGGACTCTCGGATATACATATTGGCGATCTTATTTCTTTTCACAAAAAGCACAAACAGCTTGCGACAGTGACGGCGGTTCAGCCTCCGGGTAGATACGGGTCGCTTGAATTGGATGACCACCAGGTTACCGGCTTTGTCGAAAAACCGAAAGGCGACGGGGCTTGGATCAATGGAGGATTTTTTGTACTATCTCCGAAGGTAATACCTTACATCGGAGGAGATGAGGATAGCTGGGAGGCCGCACCACTTACGAATCTCGCGAAAGATAAACAGCTAATGGCTTTTTCCCACACCGGATTCTGGCAGCCGATGGATACGTTACGCGACAAGAATCATCTGGAAGATTTATGGCAATCCGGGAAGGCTCCCTGGAAGAAATGGAAATGAATTCATTCTGGAGAGGAAAGAAGGTTCTGATTACCGGCCACACCGGCTTTAAAGGATCCTGGTTGGCTCTGTGGATGAAAAATCTGGGAGCCGAGGTTTATGGAGTCGCCCTTGATCCGATTACGGACCCATCTATTTACAAAGTTGCAGAAATTTCCAAAGAAGTAAAATTGGATGCAAGGATCGATATCCGGAATTTATCCGAGCTTACGGGATTTTTTCAGAAAATCCAGCCGGAGGTAGTTTTTCATTTGGCTGCTCAGGCGTTGGTTTTGGATTCCTATATAAATCCGGTCGATACTTACTCAACCAATGTTATGGGGACGGTCAATGTTCTCGAAGCAATTCGCCTAACGTCTTCTGTAACAGCTGCAGTGATTGTAACAACAGATAAATGTTATGAAAATAAGGAATGGTACTGGGGGTATCGTGAAACTGAACCGATGGGCGGGTATGACCCATATTCCAGTAGCAAGGGCTGTGCGGAACTTGTTACCTCAGCCTATCGAAATAGTTTCTTCAGCAATGGAAAAGCTGCTATCGCCTCTGCAAGAGCCGGAAACGTAATTGGTGGAGGCGACTGGTCCAAAAACAGGCTGGTTCCGGATTTTTTCAGGGCAATTGAGAAAAAAGAGCCATTGTTTCTGCGCTATCCTAAAGCGATAAGGCCTTGGCAGCACGTCTTGGAGCCGGTCGGAGGTTATATTGCTCTTGCGGAAAAACTTATTGGGAATGAAAAGGGTGGATTTGCAGAAGCCTGGAATTTCGGGCCTTCCGAGGATGATGCAAAAACAGTTCAGTGGATTGCTGAAACAATCTGCGGGTATTTTCCGGGCAGTTCCTGGGAGGTCGAGCCTGGAGAAAAGAAGCACGAAGCAAATTATCTCAAACTGGATATAAGCAAGGCAAAGATGAAGTTGAAATGGGCTCCGAAATGGAATACCTCAGAAGCGTTAGGCGCAACAGTGGAATGGTACAAGGCATTTCAGTCGGGAAAAAATATGAACAAGTTCACAACCGATCAGATCAATTTGTATATCTCTTCTGTTTCGAAGGAATAGACATTGTCCTCCAGCTTAAAAATTCTCGCGACTTCCATTACGGGGTTGTATATTATTGAAAGAAATATTGCCAGGGACAATCGTGGATTTTTTTTTAGGATTTTTGCAAAAGAGGAATTGGAGCCAATCGGACTTGTCAAACCAATTTTGCATATTAACTTTTCCCATACGAATGAGAGGTATACCACCAAAGGGTTGCATTTTCAATATCCGCCCCACGCAGAGACAAAAATTGTAACCTGTACCAAGGGTGAGGTTTTTGATTTTGTAGTCGATTTACGAAAAGGGTCTCCTACATTTTTGAAGTGGTTTGGCGTCGTGCTTTCCGAGGAAAACAAACAGAGTATTTTTATTCCCGAAGGTTTTGCGCATGGGTTTCAATCTCTTCAGGAAAATTCCGAATTGATTTATCTGCATACAGAGGCTTATGTAAAAGAAAGTGAGGGTGGTATAAATATAATGGACCCGATGGTTGGAATCCGGCTGCCTGCTCCTCCCGTCAATTTATCGGATAGAGACAAAAATTTTACTTTTTTAAAAAATGATTTTCAAGGTGTAATGTTAGATGAAATGTAGACATTGTAATTCCCGGCTAGAACACGTATTTGCCGATTTAGGGACATCCCCTCCATCCAATTCCTATCTAAGGGAAGATCAGTTGAAAAAACCGGAGTTGTTCTATCCTCTTAGAGTTCTCGTTTGTGAATCCTGCTGGCTTGTGCAAGCGGAAGATTTTACGAACCGTGAAGAATTTTTTTCGAACGATTACGCTTATTTCAGTTCATTTTCTACGACCTGGCTTGTACACGCAAAAGACTATGTCGAAAAAATGGTGGAAAGATTCAAGTTGGGGAAGGAAAGCTATGTTGTGGAAGTCGCTTCAAATGACGGATATCTGCTTCAATATGTGAAGAACCTTTCGATTCCTTGCCTAGGAATTGAACCAACCAAAAGTACGGCCGACGCAGCGACCATTAAGGGGATTCCGACGCTTCAGGATTTTTTTGGAAGAAAGCTTGCCGAATCTCTTGTAAAGGAAAACAAAAGAGCAGACCTTACCGCTGCGAATAACGTACTGGCTCACGTTCCGGACATAAACGATTTTATCGGTGGATTTGCGATTCTCTTAAAAGATAGCGGTGTTTCAACATTTGAGTTTCCGCATTTGATGCAGCTCGTCAAGCACACCCAGTTTGATACGATCTATCACGAACACTATTCCTATTTGTCTCTGTTCGCAGTTCAAAAAATCTTTTCCGTCAACGGACTAGAAGTCTTTGATGTCGAGGAAATTGCTACTCACGGAGGAAGCCTAAGGGTATTTGCCCAAAAGAAAAGCAAGGGCCAGGAAAAAATAACCGACCGTGTAACAAGGTTGATTGAAGAAGAGAAAAGGCTTGGAATTGATACTCTTGCTTTTTATGAAGGATTTCAGAAAAAAATCAACAGAGTCAAGAATCGAATGCTGGAATTTTTGATTCAGGCAAACAGAGAAAATAAAACTGTAATCGGTTATGGAGCTGCTGCGAAAGGGAATACTTTTATCAATTATTCCGGAATACGGTCAGACCTGATTTCTTTTGTAGTGGATAAAAATCCCCACAAACAGAACAAATTTTTACCGGGAAGCAGAATTCCTATTTATGATGAAGCGAGAATTAAAGAAAAAAAGCCGGATTACGTTGTGATTTTTCCTTGGAACTTGAAATCGGAGATTAAAGACCAGCTTTCCTATATCCGAGATTGGGGAGGGAAGTTTGTGGTAGCGATTCCGGAGTTTGAAATTTTCTAAACCGTCCCAGCAATGAAGGTACTTGTTACAGGCGCATCCGGTTTTATCGGACAATACATAATCCGCGATCTTCTGAAAAGGCCGGGAATTGAAATTATTGCCACAAGCCGCAATATCCAAAAAGCAAGAAGCCTTGATTTTTTTCACAAGGTTAATTTCGTTGAATTGGATATTTCCAGGCCGGATGATAATTTTTTCTCTACTTCGGGGCAAGTTGATGCGTTAGTGCATCTTGCTTGGGATGGATTACCGAATTATAAAGAGAATTTTCATATCGAGAAAAATCTTTTCGAAAATTACAGGTTTTGCAAAAAAATGTTGGATGCCGGTTTGAAAAATCTTACTGTCATTGGCACTTGTTTTGAATACGGAATGATTGACGGCTGTTTGAATGAGAATATGGAAGCTAAGCCTTCCAATCCTTATGCCATCGCTAAGGATTCCCTGCGAAAGTTTCTGGAAATTTTGCAGAATAAACAAGGGTTTGCTTTCAAATGGATTCGGTTATTTTACATGTATGGAAAAGGCCAGGCATCTAATTCATTGATTCCCCAGTTGGAAAGCGCAATAGCCAGAGGTGATAAGGAATTTAACATGTCTGGAGGGGAGCAGCTCCGAGACTATCTTCCAGTCGGCCAGATTGCAGAATATATTAATGCTTGTGCGTTGCAGACCAAAGTTGGGGGAATTATCAATTGTTCTAGCGGGAGGCCGGTTTCTGTCAGAAGGTTTGTCGAAAATTATTTGGAAGATCGCAAAGCCAGTATAAAGCTGAACCTTGGCTATTATCCTTATGCGGATTACGAACCGATGGCGTTTTGGGGTGATAATACAAAGTTGGCCAGCATTCTCAGAGATAGTGAATAGGAGCTTTCTGCCTAAAGTGATTTGCGTTCTGGTTGCTTACAATCCGGACCGTTCAATCATTTCGAAAACGATTGGCAGCCTGGTCAGCCAGGTTGACAAAGTCTACATCGTGGATAATACCGAATCGGGAAATAAAAAATCGGATATTTTTTTTGAATTTGAAGGCATTGACAAAGTTGAATTAATCTCTCTCGGAAAAAATACCGGGATTGCCCGCGCGCAAAATATCGGTATTCTGAAAGCCTTGGAAAATCGAGCGGACTATATTTTGCTAAGTGATCAGGATTCAGAATTTCCGGCAGATTACGTTAGTGAAATGCTGAAGCACCTGGAGAGTTTGCCTGATAAAGAAAAAGTCGCTGCGATTGCCCCGGATTTTGCAGAAATGAAACGGGGTGGAGTCAGGCAGGGGTTTGTAATTTTTGAGGGATTTTTCCTGAATAAAATATTTCCAACAACCGGTTGTCACAGAGTAAGTCAAGTAATTGCCTCGGGCAAAATTCTATCGACAAGCGCTTTAAAAGAAGTCGGACTTATGGATGAGGATTTGTTCATCGATTGGGTAGACCTGGAATGGTGTTGGCGGTCAAAAGCAAAAGGATATTTTTTGATCGGCTGTGCCGACATAGTAATCAAGCATTCTCTGGGGGATATTGCAAAAACCGTAATGAAAAAGACTTATCCTGTTCGGTCTCCAGCAAGGCATTATTACATTGTTCGAAATGCGGTTCACCTTTCGCTCAGGAGCGATTTTTTGAATGCCCGGATGAGGGTGCACCTCATTATAAAATCCATCAGAAATTTGATCGGTTTTACGATTTTGGGAAGGCCTCGCCTAACGCATTTGAGATACTGTTTACTAGGATTCTATCATGGTTTCATCGGCCGGCTTGGGGCTTTATAGACCTCTAATTTTTTTTGTGGAAAAATGCCACTCTTCAAAGTAAAGAATTTTTTCTCATTTGACTGTCCGAATAAGAGTCTTATTCTGCCATTAATGGTTATTGTAGCCGGTAAGGAATTGTGGAGAAATAATCTTTTTTGTTTGGGTTGGCATTTTTATAATTTTAAAATCGTTTATGGGTAGAAAATGAAAACATATATACTTGGAATTTCCGGATATTATCACGATAGCGCTGCTGCATTGATTTGTGACGGAGAGATTATCGCTGCGGCGCAGGAAGAAAGATTCAGCCGCAAAAAGCATGACGCACGTTTTCCAGTGAATGCAGTTCAATATTGCCTGAAAGAAGCAAACATTCAGATGAAAGACCTGAAGAGTATTGTTTTTTACGACAAGCCTCTTTTGAAATTTGAGCGTCTCTTGGAGACTTATATTGCTTACGCTCCGTTTGGGATCATTTCCTTTTTTGCTGCAATGACTGTTTGGTTAAAGGAAAAATTGCTGCTAAAAGTATTATTAAAAAGAGAGCTTGCAAAAATCGGGAATTGTAAATCGAAAGAACTTCCTTTACTCTTATTTGCCGGGCACCACCAATCTCATGCAGCATCGGCATTTTTTACTTCCCCTTACGAAAAAGCGGCAGTGATGTGCCTCGATGGAGTTGGAGAATGGGCGGCAAGTTCCGTTTGGATTGGGGAAGGAAATAAACTTACTCCTCTTTGGGAGATGGACTTTCCTCATTCACTCGGCCTTCTCTATTCCGCATTTACTTATTATACAGGATTCAAAGTAAATTCCGGTGAGTATAAGGTCATGGGTCTTGCGCCTTATGGGGAACCGAAGTATGTCGATTTGATTTATAAACATTTGATCGATTTGAAAGAAGATGGAACCTTTCGTTTGAATATGAAGTATTTTAATTTTGCGACGGGACTTACCATGACCAATGACAAGTTCTCGAAACTGTTCGGGGCTCCTCCCAGAAAATCCGAAAGTACCTTGACCCAGAGAGAAATGGATTTGGCGCGTTCAGTTCAGGATGTAACTGAAGAGATCATGCTCAGGCTTGCCAAGACTGTGAGAAAGGAAACAGGATTGGAGAATCTTTGCCTCGCAGGTGGGGTTGCTCTGAATTGTGTCGCAAATGGAAAAATTCTGAGAGAGAAGGTTTTTAAAAATATTTTTATTCAACCGGCTGCTGGGGACGCAGGTGGGGCGTTAGGTGCTGCTCTTTCCGGTTGGTATGAGTATGAAAATCAACCGAGAACTCCAGGAAATACGGATTATATGAAAGGGTCTTATCTTGGGCCGAAAATTGATGTTTCGGAGGCCAAAAAATATTTCGATTCCATTGGTGCGAAATACAAAGAATACAAAACTGGTGAATTGGAATCCGAGCTAGCCCGGATTCTTGCAGATGGAAACGTAGTCGGGTATGTCCAGGGGCGTATGGAGTTCGGCCCCAGGGCGTTAGGCGGTCGTTCCATTATCGGAGATGCGCGAAATACAAAGATGCAGTCCGTGATGAATTTGAAGATTAAATACAGGGAATCATTTCGTCCGTTTGCTCCGGCAGTGCTCTCGGAAAAAATGGGCGAGTATTTTGATCTCGATTCCATCAGTCCGTATATGCTCCTTGTTGCGCCGATTCACAAGAATAAAAGAATACCCATGACGAGTGAACAGGAGAAATTGTTCGGAATAGAGAAGTTAAATATTCCTCGCTCTGAAATTCCTGCGGTCACCCACGTAGATTATTCCGCGAGGGTTCAGACTGTGCATAAAGAAACAAATCCCGGCTTTTACAAGCTTCTTTCGGAGTTCGAAAAGAAAACCGGTTGCGCGGTTTTGGTGAATACCTCGTTCAATGTTCGGGGAGAACCAATTGTTGGGTCTACTGAAGATGCGTATAGGTGTTTTATGAGAACTGAAATGGATTATCTTGTTGTCGAAAATCTGCTTTTGAACAAAAAAGACCAGCCGGAATTGCCGAAAGATGAGTCCTGGAAGAATGAGTTTGAGCTTGATTAAGCTATTGAAGTCAAGCGCAAAAATGCCCGGGAAATTTTCGCTTGTTTCGGTAAATCGCTGTAAAAAAAATAGAAATTACTTATTAAAAATAAAACAAACCGGGATGAAGTATGATTGAATTATTGCAGGATATGTGGTCATTTTTGAAATCCAGAAAGAAATTCTGGCTCTTGCCGATTATAGTGATATTGCTGTTATTGGGAGCTCTGATCGTTTTCTCTCAAGGCTCTGCTGTAGCCCCTTTCATCTATACATTGTTTTGATGAAAAAAACCGATTTTTTGATTATCGGAGCCGGCGTTATCGGATTGCAGTGCGCTCTGAAACTAAAGAGAAAATATCCGAAATCCTCGGTTTTGATTATCGAAAAAGAAAATGAAATCGGATATCATGCATCAGGAAGAAATAGCGGAGTCTTGCACGCCGGTTTTTATTATTCCGAAGATAGCCTAAAGGCAAAGTTTACATCAAAGGGAAATGAAGCTCTAACGAATTACTGCGAAAGAAACGGTCTCAGGATCAACAAATGCGGTAAGCTAGTTGTGGCAAGAAACGAGGCTGATTTGCAACAGCTTTCGGTTTTATTTATGCGCGGAAAAAAAAATAAGATTAAGATTTCCGAGGTAAGCGAGAAAGAGGCAAAGAGGCTTGAACCCAGAGTAAGAACTTTTCAGAAAGCGTTATGGTCGCCACTAACGTCTAGCATCGATCCGATTGAGGTAATCAATAGCTTCTTGAAGGATGCAATTTTAGGGGGCATTACATTCAGGCGCAGCACACCTTTTAAGAAGCTTAAGGGGAAAACCGTTGTCACCGGATCAGGAGAAATCGAGGCTGGGTTCATTATTAATGCAGCAGGCTTGTATGCGGACAAGGTTGCAAATGAATTCGGTCTTGCCCAAAATTACAGAATCCTTCCATTGAAAGGATTGTATTTGAAGTCAATTGAAGCGGCTGGAAGTTTAAGTCGGCATATCTATCCTGTTCCGGATTTGAATAAACCTTTCCTTGGAGTCCATCATACGGTTTCGGTAGACGGGAAATCAAAAATAGGCCCGACAGCAATCCCTGCATTCTGGAGAGAGCACTACAACGGGTCGACCAGATTTTCAATTTCGGAAATGGCCGGTATTTTGAAAGATGAAGTATCATTGTTTTTGAATAGCGGATTTGATTTTAAAAATTTGGCTCTGGAAGAAATCAGAAAGTACAGAAAAGCAAATATAGTAAAACAGGCTGCTGAATTGTGTGAAGGTACTCAGAAAGAAAATTATAAAAAATGGGGCAAGCCTGGAATTAGAGCGCAGCTTTTTAATGTCAAAGAAAAGACTCTGGAAATGGATTTTGTTGTTGAGAGGGGAGAAAATAGCCTGCACATTTTGAATGCGGTTTCTCCTGCATTTACTTGTTCGATTCCCTTTGCCGAATATGTTGTCAATCAGATTAAATAAATTATTAAGAGAAAGGAAATGTCAAATACTCAAGGTCACCATGAAGCAACTAATAGGGATTACAGGAAATTCGGGATTCTTGTCGGACTCATTCTCGCCGGTATATTCGGTTTTTTAATTCCGTATATAAAAAGAAACGAAGTCAATGTTTGGCTTTTGGGAATAGGCCTGACTCTATTTGTTGCAGGTTTGGTTTTTCCGGCTATTCTGAAATATCCTTATATTTTATGGATGAGAATCGGAGAACTCTTAGGTTGGATAAATACCAGGATCATACTGGGAATTATTTTTTATGTTTTGATAACGCCAATCGGACTTTTGAAAAAAATATTCGGAACCGATTCTATGCGCAGAAAATTGAGCAAAGAACTGGTAACCTACCGCGTTCCGAGCGAGGTTCGCAGTCCAAAAGATATGGAGAAACCTTTTTGAAGTTTACCAACTAAAAAAGGAATTTCTCAAAAATTTTGCAATTTAGCGTTACCGCAAGAAAATGAAAACCATTGAGAAAAAAAAGGATTTTGGGTTCTTTAGAGTAGCCGCGGCTGTTCCGGAGTTACGGGTGGCTGATGTCCGGTATAATGTTACCGAGATATTGAGGCTCGCGCGGGAAATTAGCGACAAGGGCGCCGAACTGATCGTATTTCCCGAACTTTCTATAACAGGCTATTCCTGCGGAGATTTATTTTTCCAACCTCATCTGTTATCAGCGTCGCTTGATGCGTTAGGTGAAATTGCTTTGCAATCCCGAAATATTCTATCCATTATCGTGGTCGGGTTCCCGATTCAATTCAATTCCATTTTGTACAATTCCAGCGCTGTCATATTCAGAGGCAAAATTCTGGGGATTGTTCCAAAATCCCACCTCCCGTCTACAGGGGAATTTTACGAGGCCAGATGGTTTAACTCCGGTCTTGGAATTCATGGCTCTGAAATTCTCTTAAGAAGCGAAAATATCCCATTCGGAACAGATCTTATTTTCCAAGACATAGAACTCAAAAATCTGGCTATCGGGTTGGAAATCTGTGAAGACCTATGGGCGGTAAATCCACCAAGCTGTGATTCAGCGTTAGCTGGCGCGACTGTTCTGGTAAATCTTTCGGCGAGTAATGAATTGCTCGGCAAGTCAGATTACAGACGAAAACTTGTCGAGCAGCAATCTGCCAGATGTATCGCGGCCTATGTCTATTCCTCATCCGGAGTAGGTGAGTCTTCCAGTGATGTGGTTTTTTCCGGGCATGGCATGATTTCCGAGAACGGAAGGATTTTGGATGAAACCGGCAGATTTGATTTCTCGTCAAGTTATGCGTTAGCCGATATCGACTTGCAAGGTCTGTATTCGGATAGGATGAAAAGCGCGTCTTATAGACAAACTTCATCCGAGAAATCTTTTCGTAGTATCGGGTTTTCTTTTCCAAAGAATTCCGATGGGGTTGATTCCATTTCTCTCTTTCGTAAAATCGAAAAAAATCCGTTTGTGCCTTCCGATTTGGAAAAAAGAACCTTCCATTGCAAAGAAATTATTTCCATTCAATCTTTTGGATTGGCGAAAAGGATCAAATCATCCGGAATTAAAAAAATAGTCATTGGATTGTCCGGAGGGCTTGACTCAACTCTTGCGCTTCTTGTATGTACCGAGGCGTGCAGAATACAGGGGCTTCCTATGGAAAACATCTTTGCGTTTAGCTTGCCGGGTTTTGGCACAACTGACAGAACCAGAAATAATGCAAAAAAACTTTCAGAACTTTTGAAAATCTCATTTCAAACTATTCCGATAAATGAATCAGTTGCCCTTCATTTCAAGGACATCGGCCATAACCCTGATGTATTTGATTCGACTTACGAGAATTCTCAGGCAAGGGAAAGAACCCAGATTTTGATGGATATGGCAAATAGGCTAAACGGTATTGTGGTTGGAACCGGTGACTTGTCCGAAATCGCGCTTGGCTGGTGCACTTACAATGCAGACCAGATGTCGATGTACAATGTAAACTGTGGTGTTCCCAAAACTCTTGTCCGCTTTCTAGTGGAATGGTTTTCAGAACATAAATTCTCTGGAGAAATTTCCGAAGTCCTCAAGGATATTTGTGACACTCCGATTTCTCCCGAACTTCTTCCTTCTGACGGAAAAGTGATGACCCAAAAAACTGAAGAGTCCATCGGGCCATATGAACTGCACGATTTTTTCTTGTACTATTTCATCCGGTTTCAGTTTTCGCCTGCCAAGATATTATTTTTGGCAGAAAAGGCTTATTCGGGAGTTTACGATAGAAAAGAAATTTTAGGATGGCTGTCCGTTTTCTTTCAAAGATTTTTTCAAAACCAATTCAAGCGATCTGCAATGCCGGATGGCCCCAAAGTGGGGTCTGTCGCTCTTTCTCAGAGAGGCGATTGGCGTATGCCTAGTGACGTGGACGCATCGCTTTGGATAAATGAAATAAAAAGATTTGAAAACCTATAGATCTAACTTTACCGATAAGATTGATGTGAAAAAAACACGCATGAATAGTTCCATCTAATGATTTTCTTGCATGTTTAGTATTTGACGAAAACTTATAAAAAATCGATATTGGCATGAAAACTAAATAATTTCATAAAAAGAATACGAGGAAATATATGAAAAGTCAAAGAAAAAAAATTGCAATGATATTAATTTTTTTATTATTTGCAGTGAATTGCACAGCCGCATTCAGCCCAAGGCAACAGTGTATCGATATAAAATGTAAGAATGCGTTTGCAAATTGTTATCTGACAATGAGTTTATTCTACTCTATGTTATATAGTTCGTCCACCTATTCCACTGGGTCAACAAGTACTAGCTCATCGCCTACAGATTATTCATCTAGTGAGATTTACACTACTTCCTCATATAATGATACATTTAATGGGGCAGAGTATATGTCTTTACCTTCATCTTCATATAATTATATTTATTCCGGTTCAATGTCATCTGGAACAGATATTGATATTTATTACACTTCACCTTATTCGAGCTATAAATATAAGTATTCTCAGACAAATGGCAGTGCTACATGTTATCTTTACAGTGAATCTGGCTATACATACAACAACACTGCTACCCCCTTAAGCTCTTATACGTTATTGGGAACCCTTTCCACAACAGCCATTGAAGTTACTGGGGCAACATATATTTATGTCAAATGTTCTGGTAGTAGTGGAAGTTCGTATAAAATTAAAGGTGAGTATGTAGCAACCTCATCGTCGACAACCGGCTCTAGTTCAAATACTGGAAGCAGTTCCACATCATTTTATACTACAATGTTTCCATTCATTTCATGTGCTAGCGCTGAGAGTGAATGCATTGCAACTTGCTCAAAAAAACATTCCTACTAAAATAACGAACACTCTGTAGTCACTTATTTATGACTGGGGAGTTTTCAAAAGGATATGGGTATGGGAACGGGCCTTCATTCGGGATCGGCTGAATGAAGGCTTTTCTGAAATTTTCATCCTGCATTCTGCAGACCTTGGATCTTTTTTTGTAAGGCTCCACAGAAATCATTTTTTCCCAGAGTTCTTGAATGGAATTCTCAGGATATTTGCCAAATGAGATCGGAGTAAAATCACACGGGCACATTTCACCGGAGGCCGTAAGATAAAATTGAGTGTTTGCCGCAAAGCAAAATGCACTCCCACACTCGCTTGTCATTGTGGATTGAACTGAAAGCCCTGGGTAGTTTTCTTTCTTTCGGTAAGCCCGAACCAGCTCGTTGATTTTTAGCCTGTCTGCTTGTTTCAAAATACAAGAATCTTCTTTTAACCATTTTCCGCTAGGGATTGCGTCAAAAAATGTAACCTCACGCGCTCCGTTGTCCTTCGCAAGTTCCATCATCTCTTCAAAAATCCCTTCGTTCAGGCGCTCTGTTGTCAGATACGAAGAAATTCCAGGAAATAATCCAGCCGAATTCATGTTCGAAATTCCTTGCATTGCTTTATCGAAAAGCCCCTTTCGCTGTCTCAACCTGTTGTGTTCTTCCGGATTGGTTGAGTCAACCGAAACAAATGCTCCGAGTAAACCTGCTCGTTTTAATTTCTCGCAATTCTCTTTTGTGAGAAATTCCCCATTCGTAAACATGATCACGCTTGTGAGTTCTTTGGGTATCGACTGAATCAGTTCGAAAATTCCTTTAAACAGAAGCGGTTCGCCACCTAGCAAAATAATATTCGTGACACCGAGATCAACCGTTTCCTGAATAGCCGCTTTTAGTTCATTTAGGCCTAATCCTTTTTTGCCCGTGTTGTTATAGTAGAATGCTGAACAATGTTCGCATTCACACTGGCATAACTTGGTCAATGAAATCGTTGCGCTTGCCGGAAGTTTTTTGCGGTTGAATTTTCTCCAGAGACGTGCCTCCAAAGATCGTTCTCCCGGTTTAGATGCTAGTGGAGGTTGGTAGAGGGAAAAAACCGGTGAGCCTGAAATTTCTCCGATTACTTTATAGCGATTTGCTTTGTCAAGATACTCATTCAAATAGGAAACTTCTTTTTCTGCTAGTGAATAGTTTTTTAAGCCGAGTTTTTTATTCTGGAAGGTTATTTCAAATCTCAATTTCTTTTTCCAGCCGGTTCATGATATTCTGCACCCTTTCCAGAAGATTTTCATCCCCTCTTTGCTCAATCAATATTTTCTCCCACCTTCTCCGGCAGTTACAGAAACCACCCAGTTTTTCCGAATGAAATAGGCCGATCTTGCCCGAAAGGTTATATTCTTCGAAAGCTCTAAAAAATACACTGTCGCATAACGCACAGTTTGAAGACACTGCAAGTGATGGGACGGTATATCTCGGCGGGCTGATATAAATCGGAGTCATGAATTGCAGCTCGCTACATCTTTCCAATATTCTTGCAACAGACCATAACATCATCGGATTGTACAAACCCTTTTCCCAGAGTTGGTGAGTGAGGGTGAATTTTTCTACAGTGGGGAGTTCTATGTCTATTCGATAAATTTTTGCAGAATTGAGAAATTCAATGCTTTTAACAGCGTCTTCTATCGCTTCATTTTCGGTCAAAAATGGGGGTTTTAACATCATCAGCGCAATCGGGTCGATCCTATGGCGGTTCAGCATTTCACATATTTCAAGGAAGCGCCGGTTTGTGAAATTTTTGTTTACGCAGATTTTTCTGATTAATGCGTTTGCAGACTCAAACCCAAAGGCCAGTTCGAGTTCCTTATCCGTGGATTTTCTCAAAGCGCTGATTTTTTCTTCCGTTATATCCGATATTCTGGATTCGAGTGTGATTCTTTTTAAAGTGTTGATTTTCGATAACTGTTCAATTAATTTCAACAATACCGAGAAACTAATTTCTTTTTCAGAAAGCATACTCCCGTCATTGTAAAGACTCATGATTGGGAAACTTTTTATTCTATCTCCGTATTCGCCTAACGTATTATTCAGTTGGGCAAAATAATCCGAATCGGCGATTTTTTTCCCCCGATTTGTTGCGTTATAAAACCCGCAAAAAGTACACCCGCCCCCCTGTTCTACCCAAAGGCAACCGCTGCCTCTCAGAAAAATAACCAATCTGTCTACGATTTTCCGGTTCAGAGGTGTCTTTCTTGTTTCGGTAAAAACCGGAGTCGAAAACTGATCAGGATTCGGTTCAGATTTTCTGGCGGATTCTCTGAGAGATTTCAGAACTCTTTGGATTCTTTTTGCGAGAATGCCCTTTTGAATTTCCTCTTCGTCGGCGACGATTTCTTTTTCCAGAAGAATTTGCATATTGCTTAGACGAATTTTTTTAAGTATTCTTTCCCCAATAGGTGTGATGGAAATAATACTGGAATTTTTTTACCGGTTTTTTTGCTCCAATTCCTGTAGGCCCTGGAGGATTTTTGATATGTCTCGTATTCTTCTTTTCTGCGAAGTAGGAGCTTTTCCCAGAACAGGAAATGAGAGTCGATATATCCTTGCCTTATATCTTCTCCTTTTGTGGAGAGGGGACAGCCGTCGAGAAATTCTTTCATGAAAACCAGGCCGACAAGTGCGCCCCTTTTATCGATATAAGGCTCCAGAGGAAAAGTTCTGCAGCTTATTGACCTATTATCTCTTTCACAGAATGCTACTCCTTTGCATTCGCAAAATATAGTATCTTCGCCCTCATGGGTTGATTTCAGTTTTCTTTCTTGTGCGTTAGTTGGCTCCCAGACCTTCCACAAGTCGGTTCTGGATTTCAATAGCCCCAATTCTTTTCTATAAAGAAAAGGAACTGCATTTTTGGGTACACAGCAGAATGGAATCCCATCGTTTTTATCTTTGCATAATTTCCCGCAATCGTAATCGGTTAATTCTTCGCTTAACAAAGTGTAGTAATAGGAAATTTCTTCTTCGCTTAATTCGGCAAATATTTCCTTTTCTTTTTTAACCTTTTTCATTTCGAAGTGGTTTTATTCATGCCTCATCAGAGGGAAAAATATAGTATCGCGTATCGAAGGACTATCCGTCAAGAGCATGACCAGCCGATCGATTCCGATTCCAAGCCCTCCGGTGGGAGGCATTCCGTATTCCAAGGCTCTGATAAAATCATTGTCCATCATAAAAGCTTCTTCGTCCCCGGCTTCTCTTCGCTTGACCTGATCTTCGAATCTTTCTTTCTGATCAAAAGGGTCGTTTAATTCTGAGAAAGCGTTTCCCATTTCGCGTCCGACAATGTAAGGTTCGAATCGCTCGACTATATCCGGCTCGTTATCCTTGGATTTTGCCAGAGGGGAAATCGCTTTTGGAAAATCAGTAATAAATACCGGCTGGATGAGATTTGGCTCGACTTTTTCGCTAAACACTTCATCGGCCACCTGCCAGACAGAAGTTAATCCATCGGTTTTTATTCCCAGTTTTTTTGCCTGCGTGACGGCTTCGCCTAACGTTTGAATTTTTGCAAAGTCCATACCGGAAAATTCCAGGATGGCCCCCAGGTAGGTTTTTCTCTTCCATGGTGGGGAAAGGTCGATAAAATCATTTCCATATTTGAATTTTAATCCCTTTCCTATTGCAACGGCAACATGAGTGATTAGTCTCTCCGTGAGCTTAAGCATAGTCTCCATATCTCCGTATGCCATGTAGGCTTCCATCATTGTGAATTCCGGATTGTGCTTTATGGAAATTCCTTCATTCCGAAAATTTCTGTTTAGCTCAAATACCCTGTCCATCCCACCCACAATCAATCTTTTCAGGTAAAGCTCCGGCGCAATTCTCAGATACAATTGCATATCCAATGCATTGTGGTGGGTAATAAACGGCTTTGCTGCCGCTCCCCCCGGGATCGTTTGCATCATCGGGGTTTCTACTTCCAGAAATCCTTCGCTGGAAAGAAAATTTCTTATTTCTGCGATAATTTTACTTCTTAGAACAAATACTTCTTTTACATGATCGTTTACGACAAGATCCACATAACGCATACGGTAACGAAGTTCCTTGTCGGCAAATGCATCATATACAACCCCGTCTTTTTCTTTTACTACAGGAAGCGGGCGAACGCACTTGGCAAGCAGAGTCGAGGACGTTAGGTGAATTGAGACTTCTCCTTTTTGGGTTTTGAAAAGATATCCTGTCACCCCGATCTGATCTCCTAGATCAAGGTGCTTGAATATTTCGTAATTTTCTTCGCCCATATCGTCCTTTGTCCCGTACAGCTGGATGATCCCTTCTTTGTCTTTCAGGTGGAAAAAACTAGCTTTTCCCATGACTCGTTTCGAGTGAACCCTTCCGGCTAACGTATGAATCCGGTTTTTGTCGACTTTTGACTCGTCGAAATCCTTGATTAATGAACTAGAGAATGAATCTGGAAAAAATCTGGCAGGGTAGGGGTTTATTCCCTTTTTCTTTAAGTTAGTAACTTTTTCGATCCTTTGCTGAATCAATTCGTTTTGTTCATCATTTTCCAGAGACATGATTATTTCCTTTTATCGTATAATAAATATATTTGACCAATTCCGTTGTGACAAGTTCAATTCCTTCCTCCGAATTGAACCAGCTAGTAGCTGTGAATTTTCCTTTTTCCGGAAAGATTGAAACGCCGATTCCCAGAGGGTTCAAAACGTTTTTGTATGAAGTGTAGACTCTATTGGATTGCATTTCTCCGGTCTGGATGAGCACGGATTTCACGGATAGTGTTAATAAATATTTTGCCACTTCCTGCGCATGTACATTTTCAGATTTCAGTTTTGTTGAATCGATTTTGAGAATGTGAATTTTTTCTTCAGGAATTCCGAATTTCAAGAACGCGGATTTAAGTTCATCCAGATAATTTGTGCTAATGCCTATAAATTTATTATTCAAAAAGCTTTCGTCAAAAACTATCACAATATTTTGAGCTCTTTTCTTTTTTAGAATATCCGATGAAATTTGGACTTGTTTTTCGGAGAACAAAGATCGGATTTCTAAGATCAATGTGTCGGATTTTTTCCATTCGGTTCCCCCAGTCAGAAAAAAAGGTGCGCAGAAATAAGAGATAAGCAGAATCCCTACGGGAGTCATAAACCCGAATGCATAGAGTTTTAGCTTTTGCAGAAAGTCTTTAACTGGGATGTTTAACGATTCATTTTGCATTTTGTTATTTGCAAGACTCTCCTTTGCGAATGTGGTGACAAGAACATAATTGTTCGGTTGTGCCTACCTATAAAATTTATTGACCTGAATTGCAGAATGAAAAATCTGGAAAAGAATCAGCTCGGATGGTGGAATTGGTAGACACGCAAGCTTGAGGTGCTTGTGCCGCAAGGTGTGGGGGTTCAAGTCCCCCTTCGAGCAAGACCATCATTTCATAATAGGCTTTCCTAAAAAAAGAATGGACTTGAACGCTTGCCAAGCGACGGATTTAAGTGACCCATAGGGAACGTAAAATCCGTCAAATCAACACGAGGTTGATTTGAGCGACCAAGCCGGCCTTGAAAAAAATTTCAGGAAGAAATTTTACGAAAGGCAAGTCCCCCTTCGAGCAAGACTATCATTTCATAATAGGCTTTCCTAAAAAAAGAATGGACTTGAACGCTTGCCAAGCGACGGATTTAAGTGACCCATAGGGAACGTAAAATCCGTCAAATCAACACGAGGTTGATTTGAGCGACCAAGCCGGCCTTGAAAAAAATTTCAGGAAGAAATTTTTTCGAAAGGCAAGTCCCCCTTCGAGCAAGGATTGTTTCCAAGGCAAGTGTGCCTCCCCAGAACCGGTTTTTTCAAAACAAGTGTTCGACTATCGTTTCGAGTAGGTCTTTCAGCAGAATCGTACAGACTAAAATTTTTACGATGCACTAACCAGTAGCTCTATCTGGGCGACTGCGTAGGTGAAGGCGGTTTCTGACCTCAAAATGGTTTTGGATAAGGCCGATGCCTGAAAACCCATCTCCTGAAAAAATCCGACCTCTGCTTCTCTGAATCCGCTTTCTGGTCCGATCAATATGGAAATCGATTTTGCGCTCTGAATTTGGTCTTTGAAAAAGTTCATCGGTTTTCCGTTCGGATGAAACAGTAGTTTGAGATCCTGTGCCGAAATTTGTGAAATGTCCTTTTTATTTTTTATAATTGTCACTGTGGGCGAGAATATATTTTTTCCCTGTTCCAGTCCGAGAACGATTTCTTTCGTTAAGTTTTCTTTTTGCCAGATGGGAGAGTTCAGGTAGGATCTCTCGGCTTTTTCAGCAATGAAAAAATAGATTTCCGTTAGCCCGAATGAACTTGCCAATTGTAATATTTTTTTTACTGTTTGGGGTCTCTGAATGGATGAGAATAGTCTAATCTCCGGAAAATTTTCTTGTTTTTCCTTACAGGCAGTCTGTAAGAACATTCCGGTAACCACACCGTTTTCGATTTTCCCGATTTCAAAAATTCCGTATTCTTTGTCCAGCACCCCGGCGTTTAAGGAATCTGTGGGATTCAATTTCAAAATTTGGATTATGTGGGATGATTTTCTTTCATCCAATTCATAGTAATTTCCATGAAGTTTTTCTCTTTCCTCCAGAACGAGTAAATTCATAGTTTCAAATTATGGAGAAGTTCGTGGAGCATAGATACAAAAGCTTGAGTGAGGCGCTTAAGTTCAAGCCAAAAGTGACTTCCCTGGATCTGAGCGACCATAACCTTTTCGAAATTCCTAAAGAAATCCTGCAATTTCACAATCTAAAAGAGCTTTTTTTAAATCGGAATAATTTAAAAACAATTCCCGGTTGGATTGGAGAGCTTGTGAACCTGGAGGTTTTGTATCTAAAGGAAAATTATATTGAGGATATTTCTCCGGCCATCGGCGGCCTCTTTTCGCTGGAACTTTTAAGCCTTGAAAGAAATTATATTGAACATATACCCGATGAAATCTCTAATCTCAAAAAACTGGAATACCTGGATCTGGATCACAACCGCATCACACAATTGAATCCGGGTTTATTCTCCTTAATCAGGTTGAGCTATCTAATCTTGGATGCGAATTTAATTGAAGAAATTCCACCGGAAATATCCAGGATGAGAAATCTTAGAAATCTTTATTTGGATAATAATCGTTTGCGAAGTATAAGCCCGGAAATCGGGAGTTTAATCAGGCTTGAGGACTTGTATTTGAAAGGCAACCGCCTGGAAAATCTTCCTTCCTCAATGGGGAAGATGATCGGTATGAGGTATCTAGATTTGGACAGGAATCAACTAACCCACTTGCCTGAAGAGTTAACAGAAATCATCGAGCTTTCCGACTTGTATCTGGAAGGAAATCGAATTGAAAAAATGCCGGAAAATCTTGAAAACTGGAGAAGCCTAAGGCAATTGATTCTAGTCGGAAATCCAGTTTCGGAAAAAGAAATGCAAAGGATTCAAACAAAATTACCGGAGACAGAAATTTACTTTTGAGAGCTTAAATGTTTTTTTAAAAAGAAATCCCAGAGCCTTGAGGCTCGTTCATACTTCATACTCAGGTTTTACGGAATTATCGATTTGGGGCTTTTTGTCTTCAGGAAATTCTTCATTATCCTGCGGAGATTGAACGGGTGGAGGCAGTTTTTCCAAGCGCCGGATTTCTTTTCTATTTGGTTGAGAGCACAATTGGTACAGGTTTAACAAGACGAATGAAACGAGAATAAACGGTATAGCTTTTTTGATCCCGGCACCGGAAATACTGGAATTATTTTTAAGAAGGTAGACCGGTAAATATAGAATATCTGAAAGCCTTTCCGCAAAAGTTCTGAATAGGTTTTTTCTTGATGGTGGAAGTGAATAATCGAATCTACCGAGGTTGTAGGTGGATGGGTCGTCGGGGTCGATTTTAAATGAATTATTACAGCTTGGGCACTTAATAATTAAGGTTCCCTTATCGATAGGGAACCTTAATTCGGAATCACAAGATGGACAAGAGCGAATATAATACATTTTCGCTCCTTATAGTCTATTAATATTTGAGAGAATCTTTTAGTACTCTGTTACTTTCTCTGTATTTTGCATTACTATCGCGGTCGTTATAGTCGAAGATTTTTGTTAATAATCTGTCAAAATAATCCAAGTGCTTTATGTAATAAGTCTGTTTGAAAAAATTACGGATAGGATTGGTCTTTGTGTTTTCAACACCAGACATACTGTATTTTCCCATCCCTTTTTCAGCAGGTTTTTCTGGAGCATTATATTCAGGATACCCATCATGCTGATAGAATACGGTTACTTTGTCGTCATGTGCCGGAGTTGAGTTTGGCGCATTATCTACAACTTCAGAAATATTCACATCAGCCTCGACAAAATTGTGGAGATAAATTCTGGATCTGATTTTTGTAAGTTTTCTAGGAGGCTCTCGTCTTGGGTCTTCTACATTCGAAGATGTGCCTTCGTAAAATAGCACTAAGAATTTATTTTTTGCTCCCAGGTTGTATTCGGTTTTCCCGTCTTCGGAATTCACAAAGTCGAAAACTTCTATCTTGATGCAATTATTTGCAGGGTCCTCCTGATTTGGGGTCAGCACACAATCGTCGCCATTGGCTTTCCCTTTATATAGGACTGTTCTGAATGGAAGAACACTTGTTTTCATTTTCATGAGAACTGTGTGTCTTGTCATCTGCTCATTCAGGCTGAATATTTTTGCATCCAGGATTTTTTCAGTTTCCTGTACCGCTTTACTGAACTGAGCGTTTGTCTTATCTTCGTTTTCGTTTTTGACCTGCGCTCCTTGAGCGAGTAGGCTTAATCCGATGAAAAATGTCAAAATTATAGTAATTTTTTTCATGACTTCTGATTCCCTTGTATTTAGACTAACTTCTTAAGACAATTTAATTTACATAGAATTATCTTATAGATATTATCGGAATTGGAAACTGAAAAATAAATTTTTAGGAAAATTTTTTGGCTTAAATTTTGGATTTTGCCAAAACCTGAATACTAGTTGAGTAAATTTGAAGAGGAGGGGGGGAAAGTTCCAATTTCTTTTCGATTATCTGGGTGGCCCATTTTCTTTCGACATAATCACAAAAGTCCTTAATATTCCTGCCGCTGAATCCTTCCATTTCATTTGACAGTTCCATTCTGTCTTTTTCCGGTAAGTGGATTGCATAGGTTCCGAGAATTGCGGCCCTTTCTTTCGGGTTCGGCATTGGAAAATAAATCACTTTATCAAATCGGGAGACTAGCGCGCGGTCAAGATCCTGCTTTCTGTTTGTTGCGCCGATAGTAATTGTTGTTGATTTTCCTTCGAATCCGTCCAGTTTTCGGAGGAGGACAGAAAGCATTTTTCGGGTAGCTTCAAACATTCCCTCGTCACGGTTTCCCGCCAAAGAATCGATTTCATCGAGAAAAAGCAGGGCAGAGGGGAACATGGAAGCCGCATCGAAAACGTAGGCGAGATTCTGAGAACTCTCTCCGTAGTATTTGCTCAAAATAGATTCTATGGGGACATAAATTAGTGGAATGTCGCATAGATAAGAAACCACTTTTGCCATAGTGGTTTTTCCTACTCCGGGATCTCCCTCGAATAGAACGGCTCTCGGCCTGTTTTTTGTCGGGAATTTTCTGGTCAATTTTGTCATTTCATCGAAAGCGGAAGGATTTTGTACCGGCATGATAATGGATTCCAGAATTTCCCTTTTTACATTTTCATAGCCTGCGATATGATCGAAGTCGAAGCTATTATTTTTCGCTTTTTCTTCAACCGGATCAAAAACAGTTGTTCCTAATTTTATGAGGATCTCTTTCGGATTGATAAATTTTGTGCTATTATCCGAGTTTAGATATTTGAAAATCGAAATGATGGAATATACTTCATCCATTTTCAGATTTCCTCTTTTGGAAATCTCCACCAGATTTTCTTTAAAAACTGAAAAACGGAATTTTATATTGTCCAGAATAGAGTCTTTGGAAAATAGATTTTCGTTTAGAGCCTGAAATGAGTAAAAATTATCCTCGAAAGTGTGAATCCGGATGTTCTCGATATGCTTTTTGATTATGGCGAGGCAATCAAAAATTTTTTCTTTGGAAAGGCTTAAGGCCAGAAATCTGATCTTAATTTCGTTCTTTTCCGGAAAAATCTCAGGTAGGGAGGCCTTGTTGTTTTTTATGCTATCTAGACTGGAAAGTTCTTTTAGTATGAATTCTTTGGAGGATAAAAAATCGATTTCTCCAGATTTAAGGTCGTTTTCTGTTTGCATTTTGTTTACTTGGTATAAATTATATTTCGGCAAAGTTCTCAAATCAACCGAAATATTAATTAGAATATTGATTAGAGGTAAATATGGGTGAAGGCTCACTTTCAGCAGAAGATATAGACGCATTACTTTCAGGCGGAAGCCCGTCTTCCAGCGGGAGTACTGGAATGTCCGGGTCAGAAATGAGCGACCTGGATTCATTGCTTGGAGGTGGTGACAGCGGTTCTTCGGCTCCGTCACCTTCCTTTGATGCGGTTGCTGCAGCTTTGGGGCCTTCCTCCACTCCGGCTCCCCCGCCACCAAAGCAATCTTCCCAGTCAAAATCCGGTGGTGCTTCGAATACGGCAAACCTGAATCTGCTGATGGACGTTACCATGTCCCTTACGGTTGAGTTTGGCAGAACGAATATGATGATTAAGGATGTGCTTCATCTTTCGGAAGGCGCGATTGTGGAACTCGACAAAACTTCCGGGGATGACTTGGATCTTCTGGTGAACGGAAAGTTATTCGGAAAGGGAAAATTAATCGTTTTGGATGACTATTACGGTATCCAGATCACTCAGGTAATCGATCCGATGGAGAGATTAAAAGAGATGAAATTTTAAATAAAGATTCGAAAATATTGCCTTAGGGAATTCCATGGAGGAAATATATTTTGAATAATCAAAAGTGGGGATTGTTGTGCAAAAAAAAATATTCTTTATTCTGTTAATTTCCGTAATTGCAACGTGCAGTAAGGATGGTGCAAAGAAAAATCTGAAATTCGGCCTGCCGGTTGAGCAAATGAAAGTAGATACCTCAGGTGACGGCGTTACCGATACCTGGGGCTATTACATGAATGATCCCGGAAATTTCAGGATTATTTATGAGGAAATTGACAAAAATCTGGATGGCTTTTCCGATGAATTGATCTGGGCCGGATCTGCCGTTTTCAGCCCAAAAGACCGGGCAGAAAAAGAAGTTGTGAAGGTTCATGAAGAAGTAGACACTGACTATGATGGGAAAGTGGATACTCTGAAATGGCTCCTTCCAAACGAACTTTACGCCTTGGCTCAAACCGATTCCGATAAAGACGGGTATTTTGAAACTACATCCTACTACAATTACAAAAAGAGTATTGTGAGAATGGAGAAAGACACGAACAAAGACGGCAAGCCCGATCAGATTTTGTGGGATACAAGAGCCGAGATAGATACTGATTTCAACTTGATTCCGGACAAAATGGTAACTGCCAAGTCCAATCTAGAACTGCAGGAAATTGTAAAAGATAAAAGTAAATATAAAGAGCTGGCTCAAAAGGATTCCTGGTTTTTAAATCAGGCATTAATTCCCGATTTAAACCGCTCAATTATCGGAAGCGGTTTTTTCGATAATATCAAGACTAAATAGCGTGGAATCTAGTCAGTGGAGTGGGTAGCTAGCAGTGGGCTTAAAACCCATCTGCTAAGCCCACCGGCTAATTGAGATGATTAGCTTTTCGATTCAAATGTTTTGGAAATTGTTTTTAAAGCGGACTGAATGTTTGTCATATCCATCGGCAGAACGACTTCGGTATTTGTTTTTGCCAGGTTTGCAATTTGTGCGATAAAGTTTTGCGCGATCTGCAACCGGATAGCCTCCTTACCGCCAGGCCCTTGAATGGAAGATGCAACGGATTCGATACCCCTTGCCATCGCAAGAGAGATAGATTCGATTTCGCTGGCTTTTCCTTCTGCTTCGTTAATTCTTTTTTGTTTCTCTCCCTCCGATTTGTTGATTGCCTCTGTTTTCAAACCTTCTGAGCGATTGATCTTTGCATCTCTATCACCTTCGGATAAAGAGATTTCAGCTTTTTTGTTCAGCTCTGCAGTCTTTTGTTTTTCCATCGCCTCTGTGACAGATTTTGGAGGTGTGAGGTTACGGATTTCATATCTATTGACTTTAACTCCCCAAGGTTCTGAAGCCTGATCGATTACTTCTACGATTCTATGATTGATCGAATCTCTCGCTTCAAAAGTCTTGTCCAGTTCGAGATTACCAATGACTGCCCTCATTGTAGTTTGAGCGAGCTGGATTGCCGCAAATCTGTAATCTTCAATCCCGTAGGATGCCTTCTGGGGATCCATGACTTTCAAATAAAGGATACCGTCTACTTTCACTTGAACGTTGTCTTTTGTGATGCAGATCTGCGGATGAACTTCGATTGCTTGTTCCTTTAACGTTTGGAAGTATGTTACTCTGTCGAAAAAAGGAACCAATAGGTGTAGGCCGGCGTGGAGAGTTTTTTGGTATTTGCCAAGTCTCTCAACGATCAGTACATCCTGAGCCGGAACGATACGAACGGATCTTGCAAATTTGTAAATAACATAGATAAAAAATGCTGCCCAGAATATTGATGCTGCGATTTCCATTATTTTTTCTCTCCTTTGCTTGCATGGCTGACTTCGGGTAATGCGTTAGTTACTTTGGATAGCCCCTGAAATATCCCCAGAATATTCGCAACATTCGTAGGCAATACTGTCGTCTTGGATGTGGTGATAACTTTTCCGAGGCTAACCAGATAATTTTGAGCAATCTGCAATTCTACCGCATCGGCTCCACCTTTTTGGGAGATAGCCGAAGAAATGGCTTTCAGGCCAGAAGCGGTCGCATTTGCGATCAGTTCGATTTCTTTTGCCTTTCCATTTGCTTCATTGATCAATTTCATTTTATCTCCTTCTGAAATATTGATGGCCTCTTGTCTCTCACCCATTGACCGGTTGATTCTGGAAGCTCTTTCTCCCTCTGAAATTGTGATCTCCGCTCTTTTTTCTCGCTCGGCTCTCATTTGCTGCTCCATTGACATGAGAACTTGTTTTGGTGGAGTAATGTTGCGGATTTCATAGCGGGTAACTTTGATCCCCCACGGGTCTGTCGCGTGATCGATTTGTCGAACTACGTTTGAGTTAATTTCATCCCTTTCCGCAAAAGTATCATCCAGATGAAGTTTTCCGATTTCAGAACGAAGAGTGGTTTGAGCCAATTGTGTAGTAGCCATCAGGAAATTGTCGATCCCGTAAGACGCTTTTTGTGGGTCTACGACTTTCAAATACAAAATTCCGTCGACTTCAACAGGGACGTTATCTTTTGTGATACACTCCTGAGGGGGAACGTCTATCGCAATTTCTTTCAGGCTGTGTTTATAGTGAATTCTGTCCACTACAGGAATCAAAAAATGAAATCCTGCAAACAGAGTGCCTTTATATACTCCGAAGCGTTCTTTAATATACGCGTATTGCTGCGGAACCACGATGAAGGTTTTTAGAATGACCAGAATGGTCAAAATAAACAATATAGTAACGGTAAAAAACATTTATTTCTCCTTTTTATTGCCCTTAGATTTTATTTCCTCAACTACAAAAGTCAAGTTATTTCTAGAAAGAATTCTGACTTTGTTCCCCTTTTGGATCGGTTTGCCCATACTGATTGCGTCCCACTCCGTCCCTTCAAACCTTATGCGCCCCCCTTTTTTATCGGTAAGAATTTTTCTTAATACTTTTGCTTCTTTGCCATAAAAATCTATACTGGATGGAGGTTCAAAAGCTTCTGAAGAGGGGAAAATATTTTTCAGAAATTTTCCTCCGATTAAAATCGTTAGTAGAGAAGAAACAAGCCAGATAAAAATTTGTTGAGTTGGGCTAATTTCAAGTAGCAAGGAAGCGATTCCAGTGATAATGGCTCCTGTTCCAAAAAAAGCAATGAGAACTCCCGGGACAAAAAACTCCAGAATGATTAGAACAATTCCGGAAAGAATCCAGAGCCAGGCGAAATTATTGAATGTTAGTAATTCTATCATATTATTTTTCATTAGGATGTAGGGCTGAGTGGTTTTAGTCTATCTTTTTTTTTGATTCGATATTGATTTCAGAAATTGTAAAATCCCCCCGATTCCAGGAGAAAAAAGTCGTGATAATTCAATCGCGCTTTTCCAGTTTGGATTCTAAAAATGAGTGAAACCCTAAAACCTTTTTCATGAATTGGAAATACATTTTATCCCAGATTGTAGCTTTTGAAAATCCATGGCGGAACGTTATCCAAAATAGGATGGCTGAAACGGTTGCTATCGGGAAACAATAGTAAAATGTTTTGAGGCTGCGCAGATCGGTGATGCCCAATGTGCTATCTTGAAAGATTTGAATTGAAGCAATTACCGTAATTGCGAGGCAGAAGATCAATAGAAATCCGCTGACAATTCCGCCGAGAGTGTTTAAGAATATAAACGGAACGAATAGAACTATTGATAGCAGGTCGTAGAAAAATAAAATGAAATTTAGATAGAAGAGAAGCAAAAAATTTTTCACAGATGATTTGTATTCTTTTCTGTTTAGTTCTATCGTAGTTCCGATTCCTAAGTAGACAATTGTCAGAATGATTGCCAGAGAAATTGTTACTGTTCTGGTTCCGTATAAGTAGACAAGTGCTGCAAAGGCTGCTATGGAAATTCCAAATGCAAATATTTGAAAGAAATTCATTCCGGGTTAAAGGATATTAAGATCGCGACATTTGCTGAAAAATTATAATATTTCAGAAAGCGTTATGCGAAATGTTTCTATCAGGCCGTAGTCAGGTTTTGTTTCGATTGCTGTTATCATAAGAACGTGTCCTAAAACCAACTTTTGAAAATGTTTTAGGACATGCTCTAAATAAATTATCCGTTCAGAAATTGAAACATGCACAGAAAAAAAAGATTCATTTGTCATCGAAAAGCTTCATCCATAAATTCTGCTAGCTCTCTCAAGTGGATCTTCACCTGGCCTGCGGCAGGGCTTGGAGATTCTTGTCTGCCCGCATATCTGAATTTTCCCTTCGGTGCAACGATTTTGTTTATTCGATTTTCGATAAAACCCCAGGCTCCCTGATTGCGAGGTTCTTCCTGCACCCAGACAAATTCCCTCGCATTTTTGTATAGCTTCATGACTTCTGCAATTTCATTTTCAGGGAAGGGATAAAGCTGCTCAATTCGAATGAGCGCAGTATCTGCCTTTTTTCGTTTAATCTTTTCTTCCAAAAGATCGTAATAAACTTTTCCGTTGGAAAAAATAAGTTTTGTAATCTCTTTCGGATCGGCGACGGTTTTATCCGTCAGTACTTCGCGGAAAGCGCCTTTCGAAATATCTTCAAGTATGGAGCTTGCTGCAGGAAATCGTAAAAGACTCTTCGGCGATAAAATAATCAGAGGCTTGCGTGAATTTCGTAGCATTTGCCGTCTTAGCAGATGGAAATACTGGGCCGGTGTCGTGCAGTTGCATATCTGAATGTTGTCTAACGCACACAACTGAAGCAGGCGTTCCGGCCTCGCGCTGGAGTGTTCCGGGCCCTGTCCTTCATATCCGTGGGGTAAAAGCATAACCAGCCCACTCATTCTTTGCCATTTAACCTCCGAGCTGGAAATGAACTGGTCGAACATCACCTGAGCAGTATTGGCAAAATCTCCGAACTGGGCTTCCCAGATAACCAGAGCATCCGGGTCAGAAAGTGAATACCCGTATTCAAAACCCAAAACGGCATATTCGGAAAGCGAAGAATTGATTACTTCGAACTCTCCTTGCTTTTCGGAAATATGCTGAAGAGGCGAGTATTTCCTCCCATTGTTTGAATCCACAAGGACTGCATGCCTGTGAGAGAAAGTTCCTCTTTGCGCATCCTGTCCGGAAAGACGAATCTTGAAACCGTTTTCCAGAATTGAACCAAAGGAAAGAAGTTCGGCAAATCCCCAATCGATAGGGATTTCGCCTAACGCCATTTTTTTTCTATTTTCTATTAGTTTGACAAGCTTCGGGTTTGGGTGAAAATCTTCCGGCAATTCAGTAAGTGCTTTCACAATTCCCTGCATTTGATCGGAAAGAAGCTTTGTGGCCGGCTCCGAATCCAGAGGCTCTTTCGAGTAATTTGCCCAGACACCTTTCATGGTGTCCACCTGCATTCTGATGTCCTGTTCTTTCGCTCTAAGGAAAGAATCTTCCAATCCTTTTTTTGCCCCGTTTTTTATGAAGTCTATGTCTTCCTGGTGAAATTCTTCTTTTCTGGAAAGCAACAAAGCTTCGTAGATTTTTGCAGTGGATTTATGCGTTTTGATGATATCATACATTTGAGGTTGAGTGAAAGCCGGTTCATCAGTTTCATTGTGGCCTAGTCTTCTATAGCAAAATAAATCTATAATCACATCTTTGTGGAATTTTTGCCTGTATTCCAGGCAAATTTTTACGACTCGGTGGGCCGCTTCGGGATCATCCCCGTTGATGTGAAAAATCGGAATCTGAAATCCTTTTGCAAGATCAGTGGCGTATAACGTAGAACGGGATTCATTTGGAAGAGTAGTGAATCCGATCTGGTTATTTATAACGATGTGAAAAGTTCCTCCGGTTGTGTATCCTTCGATGTTCATAAGATTCAGGGTTTCAGCAACGACTCCCTGACCTGCGAAAGCAGCATCACCGTGAATCAGAATCGGCATATATTTGGTTCTGTCGTTGTCATTGGATAGGGTTTGCTTAGCCCTTACATTTCCGGTAATAACCGGGTTAACAGCTTCCAGATGACTCGGGTTGAAACCAAGAGAAAGTTTGATTTCTTTTTCGGCCTTGGTCATTCTTGCATTGGAATACCCAAGGTGGTATTTTACATCCGCATAATGTTCTTCATCTCCGGTCTTTTCTTCGAATTCCGCAAAAATTAACCCGGCAGGTTTTTCGATGATATTCACAAGTACATTTAACCTGCCACGATGAGCCATTCCGATTACAAGCCCTTCCATGTCGTGCGCTCCGGCTTCTTCGATAATCGTGTCGAGCATCGGGATCAGGGTTTCTCCTCCTTCCAGCGAGAATCTCTTTTTGCCGACGAATTTTTTTGCGAGAAATTCTTCGAAGTATTCCGCCTGAAAAACTTTTTCAAACAACCGTAGACACTGTCCCTTGGAGAGCTTTTCTGAATTTGCAGTGGACTCCATTTTACTCTGGAGCCATTCTCTTTCTTTGTCATTTACCAGATAGTAATGCTCCGAGCCGATTGTGGAGCAGTATGTTTTTTCAAACCAAGCGATAACTTCTTTCAATTTTGCTCTGCCGATATTCGGGATTCCTGAATCAACAATTGTATCAAGATCGGAGGAACTTAGGTTATTCAACTTCTGATCAATGAACTGACGATTTGGTTTAATTATTCCCAAAGGATCCAAATTTGCTGCGAGATGTCCTTGTCTTCTGTATGCATTCAAAAGATTTATGATTCCCATTTCAGGAAGTGATGCGGCTTTCTCGTCAACCATCGAGGTTGATATTGCCGAAGATTTCCCATTTACAAATGGGGTATGGCTTTCTATTTCGGAGAAAAATTTTTTCCAGTCATCGGATACAGAGGCTGGATTCTTTGAGTATTCCGCGTACAGCTCTTCAAGTAGAAGAGTATTGTCCCCGTATAATGTCATAAATTTGAGAGAATTCATTGATTGTTCCTTTTAGTGTTCTGTTTTTTTCTTAAGAGGATTTAGCCGCCGTGTATACTCCATTTGTCCACCGACATGGCTGCTTCTTTTACGATTTCGGATAACGTAGGGTGTGCGTGAAACGAACGTGCGATGTCTTCAGATGACGCACCGAATTCCATTGCAATTGCAGCCTCCGCGATCATGTCCGATGCTCTAGGGCCGATTATATAGATTCCAAGGATTTTATCCGTTTTTTTGTCGGCTAGAATTTTTACTTGTCCGTCGGGCTCATTCATTGCCTTGCTTCTGGCATTTGCCTTGAAAAATGATTTTCCGATTTTGTAATCGATTCCTTTTGCCCGGAGTTCTTCTTCACCAAATCCAACCCATGCAACCTCTGGCCAGATATAAACTATATACGGGCATGCTGCATAGTTTACGTGCCCTTTCTGTCCGGCGATAATTTCAGCAACTGCAATTCCCTCCTCTTCTGCTTTATGAGCGAGCATTGGGCCTTCGACAATATCGCCTATCGCATATATATTGGAGATACTCGTTCTGAAATGCGCATCGATTTCGATCCTGTTTCTCTGATTGAATTTAATGCCAATCTCCTTTGCCCCAAGTCCTTCCGAATACGGTTTGCGCCCGACTGCCACAAGAACTACGTCTCCTTTGATCTCTGCGTTTTTTTTGTCGGAGTTTTCGGCTTTTACGATAATTTCGGAACCTTGTCTTTCACAGCCGGTCACTCTGTGTTCGAAGTAAAACTCAAAACCCTGATTGGTCAAGAGCCGTTCTGCATAGCTAGACATCTGTTTGTCTGCTTGTCCGAACAATTTGGATTGAAGTTCTACTATGGAAACTTTTGCTCCGAGCCTTCCCCAGACAGAACCCAGTTCCAGTCCGATGACGCCGGCTCCGATTACGATCAAGTGCTTTGGAACACTGGATAAGTTGATCGCGTGGTCGCTTGTTACAATTGTTTTCCCGTCAATCGCAAAACCGGGTATGTCGATGGGCGCGGATCCAGTCGCAATAATGATATTTTTGGTTTGGATTACTTCTTTTGTGGAATCTTCCAGGGTTACTTCTACTTCGTTGGCCGATAGAATTTTTCCTATTCCGTGGAATCTTTCGACCTGATTTTTTTTCATCAGGAAATTTACTCCGTCGCAGACTTCGGAAACAACCTTGTCCTTGCGCGCTAGAAGTTTTTTTAAGTCAAGCTTGACGTCACTGACAACGATTCCGTGGTCTCCCAGCTTGTGCTTTGCCTTATGGTATTCTTCTGATGAGTCCAACAGGGCTTTCGAAGGAATACATCCTACGTTTAAACAGGTTCCGCCTAACGTTTTTCTTTTTTCAATAATCGCGGTTTTCAACCCCAATTGTGATGCGCGGATTGCTGCAACATATCCTCCGGGGCCTGCCCCAATTACTGTAACATCGAATTCTTTTGCCATGACTAGACCTCTAACAGAAGCCTAGCAGGGTCTTCTATCATCTCTTTAATTTTTACGAGGAAGAGAACGGCCTCTTTTCCGTCGATGATTCTATGATCATAGGATAGGGCAAGATACATCATGGAACGGATTTTGATTTCGTCGTTTACCACTACCGGCCTTTTGGTAATATTGTGAAGCCCTAAGATCCCGCTTTGAGGTGGATTTAAAATCGGAGTGGACATCATGGAACCGTAGACACCTCCATTGGAAATCGAGAAAGTACCTCCTTGCATTTCCTCCAATGAAATTTTTCCGGTTCTTACTTTTTCAGCTAGTCTAAGTATCTCCTGTTCGATCCCTGCAAAACTATAACTTTCCGCGTTGCGGACAACCGGTACAACAAGTCCTTTCGGCCCGCCGACCGCGACTCCAATATCGAAGTAGTTTTTGTAGACAATGTCATTTCCGCGGATTTCCGCATTAACGGCAGGGTAGGATTTTAGGGCGGCAATTGCAGCTTTTGTAAAAAAACTCATAAAGCCCAGGCCGACCTGGTGTGTTTCCTTGAATTTATCTTTATACTTACCTCTAAGAGCCATTACTTCAGTCATATCCACTTCATTAAAAGTAGTCAGAATTGCAGCGGTTGATTGCGCATAAACAAGCCTCTCCGCAATAGTCTTTCTGAGTTTGGACATAGGGACTATCGTCTCTCTTTCAGACCGGTTTATTTCAGGCTGCCCTATTGGACGTTGTGCGACAGAGGCTCCACTGGAGGAATTATTTTCCAGGTGTTTCAAGACGTCTCCCTTGGTAACTTGCTCCCGTTTACCGGTTCCTGAAATATCCGCCGGATTCAGATTGTTTTCTGCGACGAGCTTTCCAACGGCGGGCGGGAGGGTTTCATTTTTTTGTGACACTTTGGGATTTTCTTGAGTGGTGGGGGCTGTTTGCTTTGAAGGTGCAGCCGATTTTGCGGTTTCATCGATTGAGCCGATGATTTCTCTAACCTTGACCACTTCGCCGGTTTTCTTTTTAACTTCCTGTAGTATACCCGAAGAAGGAGCCCTGACCTCCATGGTTACTTTGTCCGTTTCAAGCTCTACGAGAACTTCATCTGCGTTTACAAAATCACCTGTTTTTTTTATCCATGTTAAAAGCGTTGCCTCAGTGATTGACTCGCCCATTTCCGGGACTTTGATTTCTACTGCCATAGCCGACCTTTTTAATTTTAACTAAGTTGATAAGATAACTATCTTCATTACTTAAAATAGAAAATCTGGTGTAAAGTAAAAAAGATTCTGGCTATTTTTTGAATTTCTGCCGAAGGCCGACCATCAACTCCTGAACACATTTGTCTACATAATCGTAAAATTTCGGATTCATCGGTTCAAGGGGGAGTTTTTTCTGGACTTGCTTGATTCTTTCAAATGACTCTCTGATAAAATCTATGAATTTTCTCTGGCTGATTCCAATTTCCTCCAAATCCAGCGAATAATCGTAGTACATCTGATTGATTTTCGCCAAATAATCACCTTTCAGAAAATAAAACCGTATATCGGTAGTAGTCAGCTCGGCAATTAGGTTTTTCCAATCTTCTCGAAGTTTATTGGGAGTTTTGGCCGCTGGACTTTCTTTTTCTTGCCTTTGTGGCGGAGAAATTTTTTCAGAGGGAGGCAAATCTTGATCCCTTGAAATCGTTTCGCTTGAGCTGGCCCTATTAATTCTCTTAGCCGAGGTTTTGTCTTTGACCTTATTTAAAATGTTTAGAAATTTTTCCATGTCCTTTTTATGATTATCGGTAAAAATATCAAATCACATAGTTATGTGACGAAAAAAAGGAGGGTTTTAAAACAGGATTTCCTGAGTAAGCGAATATGCTGCTTTGGAAACTTCCCCTGCGCGACTCTTAAAATCATCTGAATTTCTGTATGGAGCGCCCAATAATGCGCTGGTCGCCAAGGTTTTACCTATTCCTGGAATTTCTCTAAAGCAAATATCGGTAAATTGATTCACGGGGAGAGGATGGGGCAAGGCGTTTAGAGACCGGCCTGAATAACTTGTCACAACAACATCGATGCTGTCAGTAATTAGATTTATTTCCTTGTGAAAGAATGGAACCTTTACTGTGATCGGGTAACTGCCGAGTTGTCTTCCGAGAAAATAACCGTCACTTTTTTTTTCGAGGATTACATTTTTCAGAACCGAGCCGGGTGGAAAAGTCTTTTTCAACATTGGCTCGTCGATTTCCTTTCGGATTTTATCTCTGTAATATAAAAATCTGTTTTCGTTTGATTTTTTGTTTTTTGGAGTGGAGCCTTTTCGCGATAGTTTGGTTTTGTCGTAGGTGATCACCTGACGTATGTTGATTCGCCTGAGGAGAAGTCCTTCATCCAGTATATTCTTCAGAAATAGGAAATTCTTCTTAAATGTATTTTCGTTTTCTCCTGAGAGTCCCCCGATGAAATTCAATCCCGGAAGCAGTTTAGGAATTCCGTTGACTCTTTTTGACCCGAATTTATTTACCAGCTCAATCGCAAATTTAGCTTCGTATTCGGTGCATTTCAGGTCATTCGCTAAGACGACATCTTGGTCAATGCTTTCGATTCCCATGGCCGCTGTGTCCCCTTCCGTATTGTAATCGGTTATGATCTTCAATATTTCTTCGGATTCTTTCGGGAAAGTTGCTATGAGTCCGGGGTTTATATTGTCCAGATGGAGTAATTTCAAGTCAGGCGCTGCATTTCTGATTCCGGAATACAGAGCCAGTATGCTTTTGGGATTTGGCCTTGGAAAACTTTTCCGGAAATCATTCATGTTTGGGAGATAGGTCATTAGGTCGGCTTGCCTTCCGATCCGGAAAAATCTGTTTCCGGTTTTGTAGAGTTCTTTCACTTCCTCCACGATTCCGTGCGTCATGCGAAACACTGGCCTTCCGTAAAATGCTTCCGTGCAGAAAGAACAGAATACGTCTCTTGTGCAGCCCCGGTAGGTTTCCAGTTCGATGATTAGGTTCGGGTAATTCGGGTGCGCGTTGGTAATAAACGCTCCCCTTGTGGAATAGTCATCCACGTCTTCGTAAGTCCGCTTTAGGTTGAATTTTTCTTGGCCGACGTTCCTAGCTTTTGTGCCTCCGAGAGAGGGAAGAGATTCCGCATACTTTTCAATGTCTCCTCGAATCAAAAATCCACCACGATTGGAAATTTCATTCTTGATGTCGGATGACGCATACTTGATCGGGCCTCCGAAAATTGCAACGCAATGTTTGTTCGATTTTCTTAATTCGTCGAGTAGCTTGTAGATTTCCGCAACAGTTCCGATTCTTCCCCCCAGATATTTTCCCGGAACCGTTGCACCGGCGATTGTGATGGCAAATTCATAATCTTTTTCGGGCTGAAAATCGATTTCCCTGAGTCTGTCAACTGTAATGTAATCGATTTCCTTTTCCCGCAGCCCTCCCTTAACCAAAGCCCCTGCCACATAACGTATGTAAGGCGAGATATATGGAGGAACGCCAAAGCAGGCAGGTTCATCCACATAAAAATCAACAATTAAGGCTCGCATATTTAGAAACAGGAAATCAATTCTTCGACATCTTCGGGTGATGCTCCACTGTTAATGCTGATCCGTAGTCTGGATTCTTTTACCGTTGGAGGACGGATTGCGCGTATATCGAAATTCTTTGCCTTCAAATCCAGAGATTTTTGTAAAGCCTTTTCTTCAGTAAACAGGACTACGGGAATAATTTGACTATTTGAATCCAGAACTTCGTAATTTTTTTCTTTTAGGGAATCTCTTAAGCTTTTTGCCAAATCCAGAATTTTTTCTCTCTCTTTGTCCATGGATTGGGCAATGGAAATGGAAGTAGATAGTGCGTGCGCGACAGCCGGCATCATCGCAGTAGAAAAAATAAAAGGCCTCATCTTGTTGATTAGAAATTCTTTCATAGAATTTGTGCAGGAGATAAATGCTCCTTCCAACCCAAGCGACTTCCCTCCGGTGAATACTCTTACATCCACCAGACTTTCGTTCACTGAAGGGTAAAGTTTCCGGTCGAGGCAAACACCAGCTCCTTTTTCACCAAATACGCCTAACGCATGCGCTTCATCCAGAATGAGTAGAGTTCCGAATTCCTTCTTTAATTTTATCAATTCGTCAACCGGGGCAATATCCCCGTTCATGCTAAAAATGGTTTCCGAGATTATGATTTTCGGAGATTTTTTGTCGGATTTTTCCAGAAGGCTTCTCAGGTGGGAAACATCCCTGTGGTTATAATATTTTTTCTGAGCGCCTGAAATTCGGATACCATCTAGTATGGATGCGTGATTTAACCTATCGGTAAAAATGATTGTCCTCTGGTTTGCTATCGAGTCTATAAGTCCAAGATTTGCCACATAGCCGTTGGAAACAAGAAGTGCGGCCTCACTATTCACCCAGTTTGAAAAATCTTCTTCCGCTCTTTCGAATGATTGTCTATGTCCTCTGATTAGCCTTGACGCCGTCGAGCCCAGGCCGAATTTATCAATTCCTTCTTTGAAGCTCTGGATTACATTCGGGTGCTTGGAAAGATTCAGATAATCGTTGGAGGAAAAATCCCTGGAGTGGGGAATGCTTAAGCTTCGGTAAAGATTTTTTGAACGAAGACTCTTTACTTCTTCTTCGAAAATATTTTCAAATTGGCTTTTTGCTTCGACCATCTTTCATTCTTGGACTAAAAAATATTTTTGACCTGCCGGCGTAAAACCGGCAGTCATTTGGCCGAATTCTAAACCTAGATCATTTCCGAGACGTCTTTTCTTTCGGAAATAAGCTCTTCGTGGGTGATATTGAATTTTTCCTTTGCAAAGTCGTTAAGAGGAACGTTCTGAACGATTTCATATTTGTTCCCGTCTGTTCTAATGGGGTAGCCAAATATCAGACCTTTCTCAACTCCATAACTTCCATCAGATGTTACAGCAACGCTGAACCAGTCTCCTTTTGGAGTAGGCGTAGTCAATTGTCTGACAGTGTCTACAACGGCATTTGCCGCGCTTGCCGCACTAGATGCGCCACGAGCCGCAATGATTGCCGCGCCTCTTTTCTGAACAGTTGAAATAAAATCACCCTTCAACCAGGCTTCGTCTTTAATGAGATCCGTTGCAGGTTTCCCGTCAATTTTTGCATTAAAAAAGTCCGGGTATTGGGTTGCTGAGTGATTGCCCCAGATTGCCAGATTGGTTACGCTGGAAACCGGAACTCCGGCTTTTTGAGCCAACTGAGTTTTTGCACGATTCTCATCCAGTTTTGTAAGCGCGAACCATCTGTCGGATGGAATACTTTTTGCATTATTCATAGCAATGAGGCAATTCGTATTACAAGGATTTCCGACTACAAGGACTCTTACGTCGCTTGCGGCTTTTGCTTCGATAGATTTGCCCTGCTTTGTGAAAATTCCACCATTTATCTTTAAAAGATCTCCTCTTTCCATTCCGGCTTTTCTGGGAACAGATCCTACTAGTAACGCCCAATTAACATTGTTGAATGCAACATCTAATTCGGATGAGATAGATACTTTTTGGAGTAGAGGGAATGCGCAATCATCCAATTCCATTACTACGCCTTTTAATGCAGGCAGGGCCGCTTCCAATTCCAAAAGTTGAAGCTCAACTGCCGTATCGGGGCCGAACATTTGACCGGACGCTATACGAAATAAAAGCGAATACCCGATTTGCCCTGCGGCTCCTGTGACTGCTACCTTAACTGTTTTTCCCATTTTTTTTTACACCTCAATTTTTAAGTTCTTTGTCTATGATCTTTTGGAAAGCAGCCAAAGGTTGTGCTCCTTCCACCATGATTCCGTTGATAAAAAAGGCCGGGGTTCCATTCACTCCGAGTTTCTGGCCGTCGGAGATATCTTGGCCGATTTCTGCTTCTATCGAAGATGTGTTTTTCAGACATTCTTCAAATTTTCCTTTGTCCAGTCCTGCTTTAGATGCCAGAAATTTTACGTTTTCTTTTGTTAAACTTCCGGTATTCTCGAATATCAGATTAAAATATTCCCAGTACTTTCCCTGGGGAACAGCACAGTTTACAGCTATGTGGGCAAATTTTGCATTTTCGTGAAATGGAAGAGGGTAATCTCTAAACACCCAACGGATCTTGTCCTTATACATTGCCCGAAGTTCTTTATTTACGGACTGACTTCTCTGGCAAAAGGGACACTCAAAATCTGAAAATTCCACTATAGTAACTTTTGCATCTTTTGGCCCGATAGAAGGATTTCCTTTTTCTTCGACGGTAAATCTTTGTTCAGGAAGGGCCTGAATGTGCATCTTGACTTTGTCTTTGTATTTTTCCTTAATGCCGGCGATTACCCCGTTTTTATTTTCATTGTCTCTCCGCATTTTCAGGGCGTTTATGATTTCCCCTTTAACATCTTCGAGAGATTTTCCTTTTAACTTGTCCTTGTATTGGTTGTAAACATGCTCAATTTCAGTCGAAGTTGGAACATAAGCCGGCTGGCCACTGAGTAAAAGTTCTTCCGGTTTCTGATTTTTCGACTTTGCTTCCATTTCGACCAGTTTTCTGGTGATAAATTCCTCAAATGCGTAATTCAAGGTATTGATTTGGTCTGTTTTCATTTTTCGGAAAACATCCGGGAGCTCTTTTTCCACGTCTTTTTCTGTGTATCTTGTCCATCCGATGTAGACATAATTTCCATTGAAATAATAATCAATGATGGCGGGGAGGCTTATCCCAAAATAAATTGCGAATGCCGCTAGCGCAATTGCGATCTTATACTTCTTTAGGTTTTCCAGAACTTTTTTCAGAATCTGCGATTTTTCTTGTTCCATTCGGTCTCTACTTAAATTAAATTTACGAAATATACCCGCTACCCATAAGAAGTTTTCCTTATTTAACTAAAAAAACCTTCCATTTGCAGGATTTTCTCTGATTTTTTCCCTACAATGACCAGACTTTCAATTTTTTTTATAGAGGCAAACGGAAAACATCGGGGAATCACCTTAATTTTTTCAAGAGAATACCGATAAATTCCATAAGGATACAAAGGCAAATTCGAGTTGAATGAACCTGGAAACGGAGGTTTAGGTTTATGACAGTAGCAAGTATTAGTTCAAGCCCTGCCGGGGCATGGCCTGGTCCGAATAAATTGGACTTGGAGGGCGCAAAACACATTGATCCGGCCGAGACGGTTCAATCCGACTTAGAGGATATAACCATCTCCGATGAAACGTCAAAAAAACTGGAAGCGGCACTAGACTCATTGGTTCTAAAGCCGAGCCCGGTAAGCATTGAAGAAAGGTTGGATCAGGTGATTAGTTTTGAGGAAATGAAGAATTTATTGTCCATGATGGCGAAGTCCTCAAAAATGCCAGGAGAGAGGAAAAATTCCCATATCATTGACGTAAAGAGGTAAGCGTCTGCCTCCATACGCAATCGTAATCCAGGACAGCGCTCTAAATTTTCTCTGGATTATTCTTTTTCTGGCAATCGTCGGCCTGGCCGGAATATTTTTTCATCAGTTTCTATTTCCGATCCTGAACAGGAATGTTATTTCCAATGAATTTCCGGTCAGGATTGGAGATGAGTATTTCATTGTAGTCGATGAGGCAACACGAGTATCCAATTTTTCTATCGGGAAGCTCAGCGGTAACCTTCCTACCAGATGCAATGCAATTTCAGAAGACCATCTTGTTTTTCAGATTAAAAAGAGCCGTAATGCGGAAGAATACGATATTTTTGTAAGCCGTAACGGCCCTGTCCTATTCAAGGCGCCTCGGACCCAGCATTTTGTAAAAATGGACTCCACCGAAAAAATGGAAAGCTATGAGGTGATCGGAAAAACCGCTGAGTTTCGGATTTCCGATAAAATTGCGAAAGACCGGATGGTAAATTACATCGAGCTTTCTTTAAGTTCCGCATTTTTCTTTACAAAGCTCGGACAGGAGAGAATGAAATTCGGGATAATAGTTACAAAAATCCACCCCGGATTAAATATCAGAATTCAATCAAAAGACGGGACGTATGGTTGGGGGAAAGAAGGTGAAGAAGAAGAGTCTTAATCGTATTTAACGATTGTGCCTTTGTTGTCCGGCTCGATCGGAAAAAATTGAAAAGACAAATTCGAAGTTTTTGCAATTTTCTGAATTTCGTTTTCCAGATTTTTTGCCGAATTTTTTGCATTTTTTTTATCAATAAAAAATAAAACAGTCGGCCCGCTTCCCGAAAGCGCAAAACCGATATTTTTTTCTTTTGTATAATCCAGGATGCTTTGCAGTATTAAGTCATCTTTCACTCTGTACGGGGTATGAACCCTGTCGCCTAACGCAAGTAACAGGTGCTTGAATTTTTTCGTATGAATGAACTCCATCCATGTTCCGACTCTAGCCATATTAAAAATAACGTCCTTGGCAGCATATTCCTGCGGAAGTTTTTTTCTGGAGTGATTCGTGTCCGTTTCGTAACAGGGAATGAATATAAAAAGCTGAATGTTTGAAGGAAGTTTTTTTTTGATATAGTGTAGTTTATCTTTTTCGGTGAAAAAAGCGAATACAAGTCCTCCCAAATATGCCGGAGTAGTGTTGTCCGGATGCCCTTCCAATTTTGCTAAATGAAATAGAATTTCTTTTTCGTCCGGTAATGGGTTATCTCGGAAAAAATTTTTGTGTATTGCGTTTGCAGCGGTAAAGCCCGCAACACAGGCACTTGCACTCGAGCCAAGCCCGCCTTTTAATGGGAGAGAAAGATCCATAACGACATCATAAGCAATTACATTTTCATTCGGCAGAAATTCCTGAAAATACTGATGATAAGAAGAATAAACCAGGTCATCTTTTTGAGAGAATGGGAGATCTTTTCCATTTTTTAGGCTAGTGCGAAAAGAGGACTTTTCTGAAAACTCAAAATGAAATTCGTTATGAATCTTTAGCGCGAGTCCCATGATATCAAAACCGGGGCCTAGATTTGCCGAGGTTCCCGGAACTTTGATTTTTATTCGGAATGGTTTTTGCATTGGGGTGATTTTTTTTTTCGGAAAATCCGGATTACGAGCAGAGTTTTTTATGCTAAGCCTCTTTGCAAGAAATAAAAAACAACACAACCGAGATTGCCGGTGGGCTATTGCGCACCGATAATTCCCATTGTTAACAGACTGACTTTAGCGCGTTAAAAGTTTTGGAGGTGAGCGGCCTTCCGATTTTTGATTCAATAAAAACAGATGCCTGGAAAATTTTTCCCAGGTCGATGCCCGTTTCAAAATTTTCTCTGTGCAGTAAATATAGCAAATCTTCAGTTGCAAGATTCCCAGACGAGCCTTTCGCATAAGGACAACCTCCGAGGCCGCCCGCAGAGGAATCGAAAGAGCGAATTCCGTATTGAACGGAGGTTTCTACATTTGCTATTGCCATTCCGTAAGTGTCGTGAAAATGCCCTGCAAAAAAACTCGCCGGAAATTTTTTAAAAAGAACGTCCAGTAGGTTGCGGATTTCCAGTGGGGTCGCTTTTCCAATGGTCTCCCCTAATGAAATTTCATAGACTCCGAAATCGGAAAGTTTCTGGACCAATTCCAACACTTTGTCCGGGGAAATTTTGCCTTCGTAAGGGCATTCAACTACAGTGGAAATATATCCTCTCACTTTGATTTTGTCCTTGAGGGCTTGGTCAGAAATTTCCTTGAACACTTGAAGGGATTCGTCTATTGTCTTGTTGATATTTTTTTTTGTGAAAGTTTCGGACGTCGCCGTGAAAATTGCGATTTCCTGAAAGCCTGCATTGAGCGCAGCCTCATAGCCCTTTAGATTCGGGGTCAGGCAAGAATATTCCATTTCCTGAAAGCTCAAGGACTTGGATAGTTCCATAGCATCGGAAAGCTGAGGGATTGCTCCGGGTTTTACAAAAGAGGTTGCTTCGATATTCTTTATTCCGGAATCTGCAAGAAGTCGAATGAATTCTAGCTTGTCTTTAGTATCAATAGGCGTTTTTTCATTTTGAAGCCCATCTCTTGGCCCGACTTCGATAATTTTGATTTTTTCTTTCACTAAAGGTTCATTTTATAGTATAAAATGATTTTGCAATCATTTTATACTCAATGCTATCCCAAAAGAATTTCTGAAAAAAATTAGACTTGGATAGGAAAGGCGCACTAACCGTGGATTAACCGGTAATCAATTCTAGAATTTTCCAACCTAGGCCGGTTTTTAAATCAGCAAGAATTTTACCCTTGCCAAATGTAAAAAGCTTGAAAACATACACACTGCAGAAAATGAATGCAACGGTAAAAAGAAATTTTTCATTTTTCAAAAAAGTAAACTCCAGTATCGTCCTCTTGAAAAAAAATCCGGTAAATGTTTGAATATAAAATAATCCGAATGATAGAAAAACTGGTATTCCGAGAACATGGTAGGATACCGACCGGGGTATATCTCCTTTTAAAAGAAAAATAAATGACCGCGATAATCCACAACCCGGGCAGTCTAGGCCTGTGATATTTTTAAACATGCAAAGGCCGAATCTGTGGTCGAAATCTTCCGGAGAGGAGTAAATGGATTTGGTTACTAAATAGACTCCAACTAAAGAAAAAACAATCAAGATGATTTTTTCTTTGGATAGGCGAAATTTCACATATCTATATTGCCGCAAATCCAGGAATTTGACAAGCAGAATTTTTTTATTCGGGCGGTCGGCTATGTTGGATTTCCAGAAGGCATTATTGGCTTAAAACTTCAGGCAATAAAACACAATCCCGATTGTGGTGTGCTTCTTATTTTCGGACTTGCTTTAGCTCTCATTACGAGTTGCAAACAAATTGGACTTGAAAAAGAAAAAAAGCCAATACGTGGTAGGACTCTTTGTGGCTACGTCAGGCGGAACGGTAACTTCGACGATTAGTTATACTGTCTAAACTTACACGGTCACTACATTTGCCGGTTCTTCCGGAGGTTCAGGTACAACTGACGGCACTGAAACATCTTCAAGATTTACAAGTCCTTATGGAATCACGATAGATTCAAGCGGGAATTTGTATGTTACGGATACTGGCAATCATACAATTCGCAAAATAGTACCTTTATCGCTTCCTCCGGTAATTCTGGCAGTAGATGAAAAAATTGCAAGGTTGGCAGGCGTCCTTCGCGCAGAACAAGAAAAAAAAGGGAGAAAACGCTCTCAAGCTGATATGATTATCTGTGCAACCGCAATCTCTTTTGGGCAAATAATTGTGACTCGAAATATTAAAGACTTCTCAGATTGCGGGGTCAGTGTTTTCGATCCCTTTTAATTTAGTTCCTATAAAACGTCCATCTACCACCTTTTCCCCTCTTCTACCACCAAAAAAAATTGCCCTTTTTATAACTCGAGTTATACGTTTTTTGCAATTTTTTTCTCCTCTACCACCTGAGGTGGTATTTACCTATTTACCCGATTGTGGTATAATGCGCTAAATTTAAAAATGGAGAACGCGTCCCAGAGGTAGTGGGTTTAAGCCCACTACTGAGGATGCTTAGTACAAATATGAATATAGCTAAACAAATGTACCCCCCCCCCCGAAAAAAAAGTAAGCTCGTCAAACTTTTTTATTTTGGCAAGAAAGTTTTGCTTTGTAGTAACTTTAGGCCTTTCATTGACTATGACTGGGAGTTGCAAACAACTTGGACTGGAAAAAGATAAAAAAGACAATAGCACTTTAGGTTTACTTTTGGCAGCCTTAGTAGGATCTTTACCAACAATCACGAGTTTCACTCCAACAGCTGGAGATGCGGGAAATACTGTTACGATAACTGGAACGAATTTTTCTACAACAGCATCATCCAATAGTGTAAAGTTCAATGGAACTACCGCAACCGTATCCTCTGCTACTGCAACAAGCCTCACTGTAACAGTACCTACGGGCGCGACTACGGGAACAATTACAGTGACTACGTCAAGCGGAACAGCTACTTCGACGAGTAGTTATACTGTTTACACATACACAGTTACAACTTTTGCTGGTACAGCAGGAAGTTCAGGAACAACGGACGGTACAGGAACCGCTGCGAGATTTAATGTACCAGTTGGAGCTGTATTTGATTCGAGTGGGAATTTGTATGTTTCTGATCATTCTAACTATTGCATTAGAAAGGTCACAAGTGCTGGAGTAGTGACGACATTTGCAGGTCTATGTGGAACTGGCGGGACAACCGATGGGACAGGAACTGCTGCAAGATTTTGGGGGCCAAGCGGAATAGTATTTGATTCAAGCGGAAATTTGTATGTTGCAGATACTGGAAATGACAGTATAAGAAAGATTACAAGTTCAGGAGTTGTAACCACATTCGCAGGTTTATCCGGAACTTCCGGAACAACTGATGGGACAGGGACTGCTGCAAGATTTAGTAATCCCATTGGAATAGTATTTGATTCAAGCGGAAATCTGTTTGTTGTAGATTCTGCTAACTATACAATTAGAAAGATCACGAGCGGAGGAGTGGTTACTACTTTTGCCGGCACTGTGGGAAGTGGTGGTTTTTCGGATGGAATAGGAGTTTCAGCAAAGTTTTATGTTCCAGGAGGGATAGTGATAGATTCGAATGGAAATTTGTTTGTTGCGGATGCATACAATCACGCAATTCGAAAAATTACAAGTGGGGGTGTTGTCTCAACTTTTGCAGGGACTGTTGGGTCTTCAGGTGTAAACGATGGCACTGGTACTTCCGCTAAATTCAATCTTCCTGTTGATATTTCTACAGATTCAAATGGAAATTTTTATGTTTCAGATTATGCCAATTATACCATTAGAAAAATCACTAGCGGCGGTGTAGTTACTACTATAGCTGGCACTGCAGGAAGCAGTGGTTCATCAGATGGTATGGGAGTTTCAGCAAAGTTTAAGAATCCCAGAGGAATTACAGTCAATTCGAATGGAAATCTATTTGTAACAGATGGTGGCAACCATACAATTCGCAAAATAGTACCTTGATTAGGAGAGGGCACTTTACGAAAACAGTGGGTTTAAAGCCCGCTGTTTTAAGCGTGGACGGAAATTGTCAAAACATTCTGTCTTCAGATTTCCGACATCAGTCCTCTGAATGGGCGTTAGGCGCCACCTTACAGGTTTTTACGCTTGAGGGCTAATCTACTGGGGTGAGGTATTCTTTAGAATTTTGCAATATGAATAAAGCTAAGGTAATCCGAACAATCTGCTACAAATAGTCCTTATGTCAGCCTAACTGCTTGAATCTCGAAATGTTTTATTGTTGGAGACAGTATATACTTTGATTGTGAACTGCTCTGGAATGATTGAGCTAAGGTTTAGCAGATTCTGAAGCGAGTGTGCTACAGGGTCAAGAGACAATCGATTCCGAGTGTGTTTCATGGATCTCGATTTTGTTCGGCAATTGAAAATCTAAATAGAATACCATTTGAAAATTTCCTTGACAAAATACCCTACATCTGTTAGGGTATCCTGCGGAGGGAACCTTTATGGGAAGAATCATCCAAAAAGCTTTATTGGAAAATGCCTATGATCTGGGGGCTGAAAAAGAAAAATATATTGGTAAAGAAAAAATTCGTAAAATTGAAGTTGATTTTCTGGTGGATATGGGAGCAGCAATGCTTTGCATGCCTGTTTCTTTGATCGAAAAATTGGGATTATTTCATACTCATTCCAGAGATGTTGTTACTGTAAATGGCTGGATTAAAAGAAGGGTTTTCAGCCCGGTCAGGATCAGTGTGAAAGATAGAGAAGGCTTTACCGAGGTGATGGAATTGCCTGAAGATACGTCTCCATTAATGGGCTATCTGGTTTTAGAGAATTTGGATCTTTATCCCAATCCAAAAGATCAAATTCTCGAAGGAAATCCCAAATACGATGGAAAAATGGTAATGGATCTTTTATAAAATTTGTTTCTTGAAGAATTTCAAAGGGAAACTCTAATTTTTTCTCTCTTTAGCACCTTGGTGGTATTTGACATATTTATCATGTCATGATACATTGACCCGCCTGCAAAAAGTAAATTTTGAACAAACTATCAGATCATAAACCCAATAAAAACAGCATTTTTTAAACCCAAAAAATATAGTTGTTGCCTCTTTGCAGGAGTACCGTTGATCTAATCAACTCACCTTACGCACAGTGAGCCTAAATTGCAAGAAACTTCAAGTATGACTTACTCACGAAGTTGTGTCTTAGAATGATTCCATTTAGAACCAATTTCCCCATCTACCACCTTTTTTCCTCTTCTACCACTAAAAAAAATTGCCCTTTTTATAACTCGAATTATACGTTTTTTGCAATTTTTTTCTCCTCTACCACCTGAGGTGGTATTTACCTATTTACCCGATTGTGGTATAATGCGCTAAATTTAAAAATGGAGAACGCGTCCCAGAGGTAGTGGGTTTAAGCCCACTACTGAGGATGCTTAGTACAAATATGAATATAGCTAAACAAATGTACCCCCCCCCCCGAAAAAAAAGTAAGCTCGTCAAACTTTTTTATTTTGGCAAGAAAGTTTTGCTTTGTAGTAACTTTAGGCCTTTCATTGACTATGACTGGGAGTTGCAAACAACTTGGACTGGAAAAAGATAAAAAAGACAATAGCACTTTAGGTTTACTTTTGGCAGCCTTAGTAGGATCTTTACCAACAATCACGAGTTTCACTCCAACAGCTGGAGATGCGGGAAATACTGTTACGATAACTGGAACGAATTTTTCTACAACAGCATCATCCAATAGTGTAAAGTTCAATGGAACTACCGCAACCGTATCCTCTGCTACTGCAACAAGCCTCACTGTAACAGTACCTACGGGCGCGACTACGGGAACAATTACAGTGACTACGTCAAGCGGAACAGCTACTTCGACGAGTAGCTTTACAATCTGCGCGTCATTTCCTTCTTCATTGACATACACGGGAACATCAAGCGGAAGTCATACTTGCACAGCATCGGGATTGGTCATAACTTGTAGCGGTTCGTCTACATTTACATACACATTCCCTTCAGTTGCAGCAGCGCAGTTGTCAATTTTTGATCCGCCTATAGCTGGCGGATATGGAGTAGCGATGCGTTACTCAATCTTCTCATCTCCAACCCCATATACTATTACGCGAACATTTGATTCTCAGAATCGGATCACTTCAAGCACTACGTCTGGTACTTATGAATATGCGAGTAATTATAGCAATTATGATGACAAAGGTAATGCTCAAACATTAGGATTAATTTCGGTTATATATACTTATGGGAATAGTTCCCTGCCGACTCAAATTGTAGTTTTTGGATCTCCAACCACTACACTCACATACAACTCGAGCGGTTACTTAACCAGTTATTCTGCCGAAGGCATTAATTATACCGTAACCTACGGTAGCGGCACAATCAATTTGTGTAAGTGATGATTTAGTAAAATGGTGTCCCATCACCCCAGCACCAGAATTTGGCGTTGGGGTGATGTCCATCCAGAGAAAATTCTCTGGAATAATTTTCTTAAAATGTCTTCTCTACCTGTGTTTAATAAAATTATAGTAGGAGAAGAATTTAAAACAATATTAAAATCCAAGAATGGCTCTTTCTTTTTCCAATTCTTTCTCTGTATATTGGAAAACATCTACATTGAGTTTGCCAAGTGAGTAAATAAATTCCAAACGGGATAAATTCGCTAATTCAGTTGCTTTTTCCATAGAAAGCTCTTTCATTTCATACATCTTAACTGCCGCAAAGTTTAATTTTCCAAAAGGAATCACGATAGATTCAAGCGGAAATTTGTATGTTACGGATACTGGCAATCATACAATTCGCAAAATAGTACCTTTATCGCTTCCTCCGGTAATTCTGGCAGTAGATGAAAAAATTGCAAGGTTGGCAGGCGTCCTTCGCGCAGAACAAGAAAAAAAAGGGAGAAAACGCTCTCAAGCTGATATGATTATCTGTGCAACCGCAATCTCTTTTGGGCAAATAATTGTGACTCGAAATATTAAAGACTTCTCAGATTGCGGGGTCAGTGTTTTCGATCCCTTTTAATTTAGTTCCTATAAAACGTCCATCTACCACCTTTTCCCCTCTTCTACCACCAAAAAAAATTGCCCTTTTTATAACTCGAGTTATACGTTTTTTGCAATTTTTTTCTCCTCTACCACCTGAGGTGGTATTTACCTATTTACCCGATTGTGGTATAATGCGCTAAATTTAAAAATGGAGAACGCGTCCCAGAGGTAGTGGGTTTAAGCCCACTACTGGGGATGCTTAGTACAAATATGAATATAACTAAACAAATGTACCCCCCCCCATATACACGAAATTAATAAATTCTTTATTCTCTCAAAAAAGAATTTCACTGCATCTTTAATAATTTTCGGCATTGCTTTTTCCTTTACAGCCAACTGCATACAAAATATAGCAAAGTGTCCCATTGAAACTCTGACTCTCAAAGCTAATTGCCCTTCTAAAGATAATCTTACAATTCTTGCGGTGCTTGGTCTTGCATTTACGGGAGCTTCTACTGGAACTGGTACAAGCACGGGAACTTCCACGGGTACGACAACAGCTAGCGCGCCAACAATTACAAGCTTCATTCCGGCAGAAGGAGTTGCAGGAAATACTGTTACCATAACTGGAGCGAATTTTTCTACAACAGCATCATCCAATACTGTGAAATTCAACGGTACGACTGGAACAGTATCTTCCGCCAGTGCGACAAGTCTCACAGTAACCGTTCCTACGGGCGCAACTACAGGAACAATCACTGTGGCAACGTCAGACGGAACTGCTACTTCGACAAGTAGTTATACTGTTTACACATACACAGTTACAACTTTTGCTGGTACAGCAGGAAGTTCAGGAACAACGGACGGTACAGGAACCGCTGCAAGATTTTCTGGGCCTTATGGAATCACGATAGATTCAAGCGGAAATTTGTATGTTTCTGATTCTGATAACCATTGCATAAGAAAGATCACAAGTGCTGGAGTAGTGACGACATTTGCTGGTCTATGTGGGACTTCCGGGACAACTGATGGGACAGGGACTGCTGCAAGATTTGGTAATCCCAATGGAATCACGATAGATTCAAGCGGAAATTTGTATGTTGTTCAGCCAGGATATCAAACGATCAGAAAGATCACAAGCGCAGGAGTTGTAACCACATTTGCGGGTACAGCAGGAAGTTCAGGAACAACAGACGGTACAGGAACCGCTGCAAGATTTAATTATCCAAAGGGAATTACAATTGATACGAGTGGAAATTTATATGTTGCGGACGATGGTAATCATTGTATAAGGAAGATTACGAGTGCCGGGGTTGTTACTACTTTTGCAGGTCTATGTGGAACTTCCAATTTAACCGATGGAACCGGAACTGCTGCCAGATTTTCCTCGCCAGAAGGAATTACTGCGGATACAAGTGGGAATCTTTATGTTACGGATTACAATCAAATAATTAGAAAGATTACGAGCGCAGGCGTTGTGACTACATTTGCGGGTTCTTCCCTAGGTTCAGGGTTTACCGATGGGACAGGAACTGCTGCAAGATTTTATTGGCCAAAGGGAATTACTGCGGATACGAGTGGAAATCTATTTGTTGCTGATTCCGGTAATTATAGGATAAGAAAAATTACAAGCGCTGGAATTGTAATTACAGTAGCAGGAAGCAATTCCGGTTCAACTGATGGGACTGGAACTTCTGCAGGATTTTATTGGCCTTATGGAATCACGATAGATTCAAGCGGGAATTTGTATGTTACAGATGGTGGCAACCATACAATTCGCAAAATAGTACCTTGATTAGGAGAGGGCAACTTTACGAAAACAGTGGGTTTAAAGCCCGCTGTTTAACGAGTGGCTGAGGACAGGCAGAAAATAAACAGCCATGCTCGGTCGTGTAAAGTATTTGGTAACAGGGGGATAAATGGTTGAATGAATCAGAAAATTGTATGGACAAATTCCGGACATCTCTAAAATTGAATTATGCCCAGAACAGTAAATACTGTATTTAAACAAGATAGAATTGAATTACGTGTCAGCCATGCACAAAAAGTAATTATTGAAAAAGCCGCTCAAATGAAAGGATTAAGTTTAAGTTCTTACATGCTGAATCAGGCTTTGCAATCTGCAAAATTGGTCTTGGAAGAATCTGAAATTTTCAAATTATCCAGTAGAGATAGAGATTTATTTTTAAAGTCGATCAAAAAACCACCAGCCCCAAATAAAAGACTCAAACAGGCGATGAAAAGAGGATTTTAAAAATTATAGTTTGGAATCTTCTCTTGAATATAAAATAATTTCTTATGATCCAACAATAGATAAATCTGCTTTTGATTGTGGGATTGAACCTCTAAATATTTATCTTAAAAAATATTCCGGCATTAATGACAAAAAGGGTATTGGTAAAACATTTTTCTTGATCGATTCGAAAAAAAGATTATCGGGTTATTATACTGTAAGTATGGCTGAAATTCTTTTTGAATCCTTGCCTGATTCTGTTCGTAAAGGAATTCCACGCTATCCCCTTCCTGCAATGCGAATTGGAAGACTTGCCGTTGATATTAGTCAGAAAGGTTTGGGTCTTGGCGGGCGATTACTTATTGATTCATTAAAAAGGGCTATCCAACTTTCCCTTGATATAGGGATCTATGCGGTTTTGGTTGATGCAAAAAATGAAGATGCCGTAGCTTTTTATAAACATTTTGGATTTAAACAATTAAAAGATAGTAATCAAACTCTCTATCTGCCAATCGAAACAATTATACGCGCCAATAATTAAATTTTCTTGTTAGACCATTTTCCGGATTTTCACTCTCTTTAGCAATGCAGAGAGGTCGAAAACTAATATGACCCGCCTGCAAAAAGTCAGGAAATAGTTGTATAAAACAGTGATGACGCTACTGCAAAACCCCCTGATAGGACTTTTTGCATCGCTAGAAAATGAGGATTTTATTGAGTTTTTATACTTCAATTTTTCCAAAAAAATACTTTTTACAGGATGGTCATTGTATAGAAAAATTCAGAGTGGCAGATGGGAGCTTACGGAATCCAGGGCAGGTGAAAATATCAAAATTGAGTCGATTGATTGTACTCTTGATCTGGAGGAGGTTTACGAAAAAATCCGAAATAGTTCATTTCTGATTTTTGCGATCATTATTTTGATTTTGTTTTGCCTGGGAAATTTTTTACGATAATCACTTTACATCTTTTTAAATTCTCAAGCGTCTTTTTGTTTCCGAATAACTTTATCGCATCTTCAGTCGGAATGGAGAAATTGGTTTTGTATTCACCTGTTGCGCTTAACGCATAAACGAAATACGGATTTTCACCGATCCTGATATTTTTCATGGCAATGACCGGGTCCGACTGGAATAGCACGTAACCTCGATCAATTGCGTAGTTTTTTAGTACGAGTTCGGGGGAGTAGATTTCCAGCCCTCTGTCGGTTGTAATTCTTGGAAAAAGAGAGGTCTCGCTGTCCAGGTGCCTTGCATCGATTATGAGTCCGGAATATTCGGCCGGGTTCTGGATTTTTGGAAATTCCGGAAATTCTTCCGATTGAAAATTCACATCCAGAAAATTCAATAGTCCGGTTTTTCCCGTAAACGGAATTGCAATTTCTGAAACTACTTTATTCCCCCGGATAATGACTTTGTAATCTCCCATTTCCGATTGGAATAGTCTGTTGTATTTTTCCCTGAATTTTTCGTTTGTCCGGATTTTTTCTTGGATCGTATTTTCCGTATCAAATTTCAGATTTTCGATGGATGCGGAAATTTCGGAGAGTAGTTTGTCTTTCAGTTTTTTCCTGGCCTTACTTCTGGACTCTGTTATGCTCAGGGCTGTGTCCGGCCGACCAAGATCCGGGTCGGTGTTTTCGAACACTACAGGAAATACAGGTTCTTCGGCTTTGGTGATAATTTTCATGGAAGACCAGTCGATTTTTGTTCCCCCTGATTTTAGTTCAATCAGAAGCTCTGAACCGAAGAGGCAAAGCTCAATTAGAAAAAATAGGACTAAAAATTTCTTCATTACTAAATATTTCGGTTAATACCGTATTTTCCTGCAAAAATACTTGAGTGGTTTGCATCGAAAAAGACTGAAAATACCCTGAATTTTTGTAATTTCTGGATTTATTCTTGGTAGTCTTGAAAATAGGCGCAAATATTTTGGAATGGGAATGCTTGACTTTCAAAATCTGACGGCAGAATTATTCACAAAAGGTGGAAATAGAAAAATTTAACATGCGGGCTTTTCTTTTCCATAGTGTTTTGTTAATTTGGCTAATTCCCGAATTTCTTATGAGTCAGGATCAGGAATTCATCAAACAGATTTTTCCGGATCAAAGAGAGTTGGTAAAAAACTCAAAAGATGAAGAGAAACTTTACTCTGTAACTCAAATCCAAAGAAAATTAATCCGCAAAGTGCTGGATACATTATCCGACAGGGAAGTGGACGAATACCTGAAACAAATGGGGCTTTCCATTTCCGGTTCAATCTATGCAAAAAAAAGAAGACTTAGAGATGTTATTGGAAGTGACGAAGAAGCCAAATCCAAAGAGATGCCCATTCCTGAATCCCAAAGCGGAAAGGGAATGCCAATCGTGATTGAAAACGCGAGCGAGGGGGAACTCATGAGCGTGGATAAGACAAATTCAGGCGTTCTGATACTCCGGGGAAATGTAAAATTAAAAGTCGGAAAAGGAAGGCTTCTAGCAAATTCGGTTTTTGTGGATTCCAAGAAACAAGAAATTTATGCCGAAGGCGGAATAGAATTTAAGGACGGGGGAATTTCCATCAAAGGTGATAAATTTATTTTTGATGCAAGATTGCAGAGAGGGGTCGTTTACGATACAAAAGCCAGTTATTACCCAGCTTACTTCATTGGAAAAAAAATCAAAAAGCTGGATGAAAAGCGCTATCTCTTGGAGATGGGGTATTTTACAGCATGCGGGGCAGAGGTTCCTCATTATACATTCAAAGCTGGAAAAATTATCGTATACCAAGATGAAAGCGTAGTTGCAACAAACCTTCGGTATCAGGTGGGTGGGACTACCTTGTTCTGGTTTCCGATGATTTATACTTCCAGTCTGGGTAGTGGCTGGGTAACTCAAATCGGACATAACATGACCCAGGGGTGGTTCTTTCAGAATTCCTATCAGTGGTCGGTTCCATCCGCAGCGCAGAGCAGTTGGCTTCCTATGGGATACAAAGCAAAACTGGACTGGTATGAAAAAACCGGCCAGGTTGCGGCTCTCGATATGTGGAAGCTCAGCCCATCTGTAAATTATATTCTCGATCTCGGATATGCAAACCACAAAAATTATACGATCACTACTGCATTTGATGACCGGTTCAGAAGGGGAGGGCTAGGAAATGTTACAACCACCAATCAGGTGGATCGGGGAGAATTTCAACCATTCAAAGGGCATTCTCCTTTTGAGAGATTCGGAAATGCTTACTACTCTCAAGAACTAGCGTCTAAGGGAATTTCTAACAGGGATATCGGTGTGCAATATCAACCGTGGTGGAAAGCAAGATTTATTCTGAATGCAAAAAAGAATAATAATGAAAAAGATGGAACCAGAAATCTTCAGGTCAACTATGAAAATTATAATAACTCCGGGTACGAGTACGAGTACGGCAATAGATACGAGCCGACCAATACTCTTCGGGCAATATACAACAGAAGAAACCAGAGATTTGGAATGATGAGGCAGAATTTGGCCTGGAGTCTGGATTATTCGGAGAACCGGGGAGATTTGACCGTGAATGTAAGCGCGAAAAGAACGCTGATATTTAATATATTGACCCCATCCAGCCGATCGAATTATTTTCCTATCGTAGATCAGGTTCCAACCACTACGATCAAAAATTCTTCACAACTGGGGACTATTCCTTATTTCGAGGCTCCGGTCTACTGGGATATTTCTCTTTTCAATTCCTTGACAAGGTATTACGGGGCAGTAACCAAAGCACCATTAAAAACACCAACGCTTGAGGGAAGCACGGACGATCCATTCGGAGAATATAAGGCCTCTCTCATCCGGACTCAGATTTTGACCTTGGGGGAGACTGGATTTAAGACGACGATGAATTTTGGAAGCTATGCTTCCTATTCTCCGTCCATTTATTTCGGTGCGCGAAAAGAGAGTGCGGAAAGGCCTAACGCATCGGTTTCGGATGTTGCTTTGGACAGGGTGCTTAGAAGGGAGAGTTATGAATTCCTCAGGCAAAACCACAATTTCAGGCTCGGCGCTCCGGTATTATTCTTGAATGTAAATTACAGAAAAATGGAAGCCAGAAAATCCGAGTTGCCTGAAAAAGTTATTGGAACGAACCGTATTCACGAAGCAGAGTTTTCTCTGGAAAGTATGGCTTTGCAGGATTTTGAATTTTCTGTCCGAACAATCCGGGATTTACGAACGCCTTCTTCCGAATACAACCCGCAGCCGACAGAAAAAGAGAGATGGTATTTTTCCGTATTCCGGGCTTCCGGATTTTTTGATTTTATCGAAGGGTTTGGAAACAAAAAAGTGTCCATGCTGGAAAGCCAGAGAAGTTTCTATTCCGGTATTTTCGTAAATAATGATTTTGTTTACCATACTGCACTTGGCAAGCCTCTTTCGAATAATCTTACAATCGCTTACCAACTTGGAGGATTTTCTCTTCCATTTATTAAAAATTTCCGTAATTTGGAAGTGGGTGCAACCTGGTACCATGCATACAATTCTTCCATACTGGACAGTTACAGATTCTATATTCAATCCGATATTCAGATCACAAGAAATACCGGCCTTGAGATTCAGCTCGACTCCAGAGTTACGCAACCCTGGCGTTTGACAAATCAGATGTCTGCAACCAATGCTTATGGGAATACCACCTACAGCCAGTCGACGAGTACTGTGTATCAACCGACTACTCTGGACAAAGATATAATCACGGGACTCGGAGGAGATGGGTTACAAGCCAGACAGACGACAGCATTCAACATCAATAAACTGATGCTTGTTTTGAAACACAATCTGCATAACTGGGAATACCGGCTCGGATATAGCATGGATCTGCGCTCTATTGCAGGCGGGCCTTCATTTGATAACCAGGTCATTTTCTACGATCAGTCCGTTTTTTTCACAGTGTCACTAATCAACGTGAATTTCGGTCAGGGAGATTCATCGGAATCCACAAGATCCAGACTCTACAGGTTCCGGAAAAAACCTTTGCAGGTCGGCCAAAAATCATCCATTTCATCGGAGGCTTATTAGTATGCTGAAAGAGAGAAGTCAATCTTTCAAAGTTTTGTTTGTGGGAATCGATTTACTCAACTCTGTATTGAGTTTTGGCATCGCTTTTTCCGTTCGCTATTTTGTTCAGGATGAGTCTTTATTTTATATCGGGATTATCGATATTTCCAGCTATGCTCTACTCGGCGCGATTCTTGCCGTGACTCAGGTTGCAGCGTTTATCTCCATCGATCTATACCACCCCAGAAGAGGCCTTTCCGTTCTGGATGAATTTCTGGCAATTGCAGGTGGGGTGTTACTCAACCTCCTTGTGATTTTATCCCTATTGTTCTTTTTCAGAAAAGAGAGTTTTTCCCGGCTTGTGATCATCTATTATGCGGTTATCAATATTCTTGTGACAAGCCTGGTACATTCCATATTTAGAAGTATACTGAAGGCACTCAGAAAAAAAGGATACAATCTCAGAAAAGTTATTATTATCGGAACAGGAAAATCTGCAATTCGTTTTGCGGAGATTATAAAAAAGCACAATATTTACGGCTATAAGGTGGAAGGCCTTTTAAAATCAAAGTCTCTCCCTCCGAAAGGAACAAGCCTGAAAGTTTTGGGCACTGTCAGGGATATTGAAAAAATCATCAAAGAATATAAACCGGATCTTTTTGTTTATGCGCTGACTTTAAAAGAAGGAGAGTATTTAAAAGATATAATCGAAATCTGCGATCTGGAAAATGTGGATTTGAAAATCGTGCCGGATTTTACAGAATTCATTACGGCAAAAGGAAGAGTGGAGGATATTGAAGGGTTACCGATAATTTCCATACGGAATATTCCTATTCGGCTCGGATACAATAGATTTATAAAAAGAACTTTCGATTTTGTTTTTTCATCTCTATTTATTATTTTCTTCTCCCCGTTTTATCTTTTGATTGCCCTACTTGTAAAGCTTTCGTCTAACGGCCCTGTATTCATAAAACAAGAAAGAGTAGGGCTGGATAATAAAAAATTTGATATGCTGAAATTCAGGTCAATGTATGTTCAGGATAAACAAAAATCGGATACTGTCTGGACAACAAAAAATGACCCAAGGGTTACGCCGGTCGGGCAAATACTTCGAAAATTATCGTTGGATGAAACTCCTCAATTTTTAAATGTGTTTATTGGGAATATGTCGGTTGTCGGCCCGAGGCCTGAAAGGCCTTTTTATGTGGAGGAGTTTAAGAAGAAGCACACTCACTACATGAGGCGCCATGCAGTCAAAGCGGGAATTACCGGATGGGCGCAGATAAACGGGTTAAGAGGTGACACTTCGATCGAAGAACGGATCGAGGCGGATATTTTTTACATTGAAAACTGGTCTTTGCTTTTCGATCTAAAAATCGTTTTACTTACTCCTTTCAAGGGGATGCTCAGCAAAAATGCGTATTAAAGGAAATAGCCAATGAATAAAAAAGAACTGCTGGAAATTGCGAATCTTGCAAAATTAAGAATTGATGAAAATGAAATTTCTTCATTTCTGGAAGACTTCAATAATATTGTAAGTTATGTGGATTCGGTCAAGGAACTGAATGTCACCGAGGCGACATTGGAAGATATTTATCTGAATCATGAAAATACTATGAGGCTGGATGAGCCTAAAAACACTCTGTCAAGAGATGAAATTTCGTCTTTTGCTCCGGAGTTCGAGAATGGGTATGTCGTTGTTCCAAGGGTGATTGAAACATGAATTTTATGAAATATTCCGAAATCAAAAAAGGTTTGAATGAAAAAAAGTTTTCTTCTTCCGAAATCTGCAAAAGCTATCTCAATAGAATCGATGAAGTGGAATCTAAAGTAAATGCGTTTCTTGAAATTGATCGGGACGAAATTATGCGTCAGGCGAAATTGAGTGACGAGCGAAGAAGTTCCGGAAAAGTCCTTTCCGAATTTGACGGAATTCCTATCGGTATCAAGGACAATATCTGCATCAAAGGCGTAAAAACTTCCTGCGCTTCGAAAATTCTGGAAAATTTTATTTCACCGTATGACGCCACTTCGATCGTGAGATTGAAAGAAAAAGGGTTCGTACTATTCCCGCGCCTGAATATGGATGAATTTGCTATGGGTTCTTCCACAGAAAATTCTGCTTTTCAGGTTACTAAAAATCCTTTTGATACTTCGAGAATTCCGGGCGGTTCCAGTGGAGGTTCTGCAGCAGCAGTTGCGGCTTCCATGATTCCTGTGGCACTTGGCTCCGATACTGGAGGTTCTATACGTCAGCCGGCATCGCTTTGTGGAGTGTGGGGGTTAAAACCTACTTACGGATCGGTGTCTCGATACGGGCTTGTGGCATATGCATCCAGTTTGGATCAGATAGGCCCCATTTCGAATGACCCGTCCGGGATTTCCGATGTTCTCGGAGTGATTTCCGGGAACGATGCAAATGACAGCACGTCGGCAAAAAGAAAACCTTTTTCCCCTGCCCCTTCGGATAGAGTTTCACTGAAAGGCCTAAAAATCGGGATTATGGCGAATGAGGGAAAAGAATGGGAAATGGATGTTTTCAAGCATTTTCAGAGGTCGCTGGATATTCTGAAAAAACAGGGTGCGGAAATTATTGAACTCGATTTTTCTATGCATTCCTATTCGATTCCAATTTACTATTTGATTGCAACCGCGGAGTGTTCTTCGAATCTATCCCGTTTTGACGGTATCCGTTACGGACTGAGAAAGCCGTCTGCAAAACTAGACGATGTCTATCTGGATTCAAGAACCGAAGGGTTCGGGAAGGAAGTAAAGAGAAGGATAATTCTTGGAACTTTTGCCTTGTCATCGGGATATTACGATGCATATTATGGAAAAGCGTTAGCCGCAAGAGCGCTTATTCGAAAGAATTACGACGAATTTTTCAGAAAGGTCGATTTTATTTTGCAGCCGACTTCGCCAACAACTGCATTTAAGATAGGGGAAAAGACCAAAGACCCTATACAAATGTACAAAGCCGACATTATGACAACGAGCGTAAATCTAGCGGGGATTGGCGCAATCAGCGTTCCATTAGGCATGGATTCGAAAGGCCTCCCGGTTGGTTTGCAGATTTCCGCCTCTTCTTTTGACGAAGGTAGGTTGTTATCTTTTGTGAACGAACTGGATGCGTTAGGCGATTTTAGAGTTGAGCTTCCGAAAGTGATTAAATAAAAATATGCCTGCGCTTACAAAAAGAGTGATTCCCTGTCTGGACATTAAAGATGGGAGAGTTGTCAAAGGTGTCAACTTTGTAAATCTTCAGGATGCCGGCGATCCCGTCGAATGCGCTCGTGTTTACGAAGACCACATGGCTGATGAACTTTGTTTTTTGGATATTACCGCTTCCAGCGATAAAAGGGATATACTTATTCATCTGGTGGAAGAGGTTGCCAATAAAATATTTATTCCGTTTACTGTCGGTGGCGGAATTCGAACGTTAGACGACATTCGATCTGTATTAACCAGGGGCGCAGATAAGGTCTCTATAAATACCGCCGCATTCAAGAATCCGACACTCTTCAAAGAGGCAAGTGAGATTTACGGTTCCCAGTGCATAGTTTGCGCAATTGATGCAAAGTTCAATAAAGAGCGAAATCGCCACGAAGTTTATTTGAACGGGGGCAGAACGGAAACAGGAAGAGAAGTTCTGGACTGGGCAATGGAGGCGGAAGGGTTCGGGTGCGGAGAAATTCTTCTGACGTCCATGGACAGGGATGGAACAAAGGATGGCTATGATATTTCACTTTTGAAATTGATTACTTCAAATGTAAAAATTCCAGTCATTGCAAGTGGGGGAGCAGGGGGTGCAGAGCATCTTGTTGAGGCCATTTTAAGAGGTGGAGCTGATGCGGTTCTTGCCGCTTCCATTTTTCATTTTCGGGAAGAATCCATAATCGAAGTCAAAAAAAATATGAAGGAGATGGGGATTCCAGTGCGTTTATGAACTCCCTATTATCTTTGGACGCGATCGTAATTGGAGTCTTTCTTTCCATCACATTCGGCCTTTCAATTTTTTTTAGGAAGAGAAACACAACTCTTCGAGAATACTTTCAAAGCGAGGGCAAGCTGTCCTGGTTTATTGCCGGAACCGGGATGGTGGCTACAACATTTGCCGCTGATACACCTCTTGCTGTGACCGAGCTTGTCGCTGGAAGCGGGATTTCCGGAAACTGGGTTTGGTGGTCAATGTCTATCGGGTCGATTATTACAACGTATTTTTTTGCCCCACTCTGGAAAAGATCCGGTGCGTTAACTGATATTGAATTGATCAACTTTCGATATAGCGGAAAAGCATCCGAATTCTTAAGAATGATGAAATCTGTCTACTTCGGTTTTTTTGTAAATATCCTAGTCATGTCCTGGGTGAATCTTGCAATTTTGAAAATCTTAAGAACTCTTTTGCCGGATTTCCACCCGGAAATTTTAGTGATTGTTTTGTTTTTATTCTCATTTTTTTACACTGCCGTTGTCGGCCTGACCGGCATATCTTATCTCGACACATTTCAGTTTTTTTTCGCAATGCTTGGTTGTGTAATCCTTGCATTTTATGCGGTATGGCTTCCTGAAATCGGAGGTATTGCCGGGCTTCTGGAAAAATTACCGTCAAAAACATTCGATTTGATTCCGGACTTTTCGTCGGAGAAACCGGGGGAAACCGGAATCTGGTCTTTTTTAGTTTTGTTGTGCGTGGTTTGGTGGTCTAGTTGGTATCCCGGGGCCGAACCAGGAGGAGGGGGGTATATCGCACAACGCATCATGGCCACAAAGGATGTGCGTTCATCGGTCTATTCTTCGCTTTATTTCACTATAGCGCATTACTTTATCAGGCCCTGGCCATGGATTATTGTAGCACTGGCCAGTGTCGTTTTGTATCCGAAACTTCTTCCGGCTGAGAGTGGAAGCGGTTTTATTCTGGTTATGCAGAGGGCATTGCCGAAAGGACTTTTCGGCTTTCTGGTGGCCGGTTTTATTGCGGCCTACCTTTCTACTATTGCAACCCATCTGAATTGGGGAGCCTCTTATCTCATTAATGATTTTTATAAACCGTACGTTAGGCGAAATGAGTCGGATGCTCATTATATTCGCTTTGCGATGTTTTTACAGTTCGTATTTGTCGCGTTTGCTCTCTTGATTACTTTCTACGGAATTCAGACCGTTTCGGGAGTGTGGATATTTCTGATTGAGTGCGCATCCGGGATAGGATTTGTTCTCATGGCTCGCTGGTATTGGTGGCGAATCAACGTTTTTTCCGAAATCGGGGCATTTGTTTTTTCGATGATTTTTTATGTGATTGGTAAATTTGTTCTATCCCTTCAGTTTCCTTTTTCGGTTGCATTTACTTCATTTTCTACAGTTGCCTGCGTGTTGGTTATTTCTTTTTTAACTCCGGAAACAGAAAAATCCGTTCTGAAAAATTTTTATAAAACCGTAAGGCCGCCGGGATTTTTTTGGAAAAACTGGGCAGTTGCGAATAACGTAGTTTTGAATAAGGGTGGTGTATCCATGCTTCGCCTAGTCGTGCTTTCGGTTGCCGGGGTTGGGATAATCTTTAGCGGATTATCCGGAATCGGGTTTCTTATTTTTGGAAAAATTTTCCATTTTGCAGCCGCTCTATCTCTGCTCTGTGTTTCGCTTTTTGTGACTGTAAAGTTTTTTCCAAAAGATGAAGAAAGTCTATAATCTATTCGCAAGGTCGGCGAATTTCTGCACTTACCTTTCAATTTTCTTTTTTTGTTTTGCCGGAATTTCTAGATCAATTTCCTCTGACGAAAAAAAAACTTCAGGCAAGGAAATGCCCTTCTATCTTGATGAAAGTAAAAGACTAGATGAAAACGAATTAAAAAATAAGAGAGAGGGCTGGTACACTACAGTTTTGCCGGTCGTCTCTGCCGATCCTGTTAGGGGAAACGGATTCGGTATCCGAGCCAATCTTTTTAACAATGGGGAAAAGTCCTCACCTCTTTTCGAATATCAGCCGTATGTTTACAGAATCGGCGCACAGGCCTTTAAATCTTCCGGAATGGCAGAGTCTCACGGTTTATTTTTCGACTCTCCATATTTGTTCGGAACCGAAATCAGATTCAAAATGAGCCTAACCTACGACCATAATCCGAATAGTCAGTATTTTGGCATTGGAGAATCTTCGATGAAGCCTCTTTCCTATCGAACGAAAAACTCCGAATCCGGGGAGTTGCACAGAAATGCTCAGTTTTCAGAAAGAGAATATGCTCTTGAATACAGGCGCTTTTCGAATTCGCCTAACGCTCCGGAATATGTAAACGATAGGAATCGAAATGTCTATGATTTTCATTCTACAACCTTGAGTCTTATGCTGGACAGAACTTTTAAGGGGGCATTCCGGGCTATTGTTGCTCCTGAATTTTCGCAGAACATCGTAAGGACGTATGATTATAAAGTTGAGAATCTGAACAGTCAAAATACTCATTTTACAAGGTCAAAGGATCCTTTGACTGGCTGGGAGGTTCAGACCCCAAATGGCAAGTCATTGCTTACGGAAGACTTAGAGAATAAAAAAATAATCGGTTATAGAGGGGGCAATGTAAATTATCTACGGGTCGGACTTATGTATGATACTAGAGATTTTGAACCGGACCCTGATAGAGGATTGGTTGCTGAATTCAATTTTGCAAAGGTTGGAAAACTTACTGCATCGGATTTTGAATATTCAAAAACTTTTCTTCAATTAAAATATTTTAAGATGCCTATACCTCATTATTTCGAAGAACTGGTAATCTCCAGTCGCGCACTTGTCAATTATACAAAGGGCAATGCTCCTTTTTCTGAATATAGGTATATGTGGAGCGCAGATGGGCCTATTAACGGACTTGGAGGGTTACAGACTCTCAGAGGTTTTCGTCAGGAGCGTTTTGTCGGCCCGGTTATGGGACTTGCAAATCTAGAAGTCCGATGGAGATTTGCTACTATCAAATCAGGTGAGGAATTATTCACATTCAGCCTCGTTCCTTTTTTTGATACGGGAAGGGTATGGGATAAACCGGACAATATTGGCTTCAGAGGTTACGCAAGATCTTATGGAATCGGACTTAGAATGATTTGGAATCAGGCAACTGTGATTTTATTGGATTATGCAAGATCAAGAGAGGGTAGTCAGATTTTTCTGGATTTTAATCATGTATTTTAAGCGAGTCTTTTATGAATAAAAAAATTCTGATCATTCAGGGAAATCCAAATCTTAACAGCCTTTGCGACTCTATTGCAGAAAGATACAAACTGGGAGCAGAGAAAAGCAATGCAGAGGTAAAGCTATTTCGCCTAACGGATATGAAGTTTGATCCGATATTAAAGGAGGGATATAAAAAAGAGGTGTTGCTGGAAGAGGATCTTCAAACCGCGCAATATAATATAAAATGGGCAGATCATCTCGTGTTTGTTTATCCGACATGGTGGGGAACGGTTCCGGCTTTACTAAAAGGGTTTATCGATCGCGTTTTTCTTCCGGGGTTTGCATTCAAATATAGAAAGGGTTCACCGTGGTGGGACAAATTCTTAACAGGAAAATCTGCTCGTCTGCTAGTTACTATGGATACCCCGGTATGGTATTATAAATGGTTCTACGGGAGTCCGGGTCATAATGCAATGAAAAAGAATACTCTGGAGTTTTGTGGTGTAAAACCCGTAAAAATTTCCAGCTTCGGGCCGGTTCGTTTTGCAAGCCCTGAAAAAATTCAAAGTTGGCTTGATGAATCTGAAAAGCTAGGAAAGTGCTTACACTGAATGCATTGTGGGTGGCAACAAGTTTTCTGTGACATAATATATTCCGCGGAAATAAAAGGCGCCCCCTCCCTGAACTTGGGTTTGGGGGGCGGGTTAGTGGGAAAAGCCTGACTTACCCCCATTTCAGAAGATTCGGATTTTGGAAAGCTGAATTTTCATATCGAGAATTACGCAAAAAGTCCGAAAAGCGATGGTAAGACGAAAAAACGCCTTGACCGGAGAAAAAGTAGGCACAATGTTTTTTTAATCTTTCGTTGCAGAATAAAATTATGATGAATGTGTTTAGAAGAAGAAATGAAGTATGAAAAAAAAATTATAGCAATTCTCTGCATTGGAATTTTTCAATTTCACTGCATTACTTTTTCAAAAATTTTCAAAGAAAAAAAAGTTTGCATTGTGCTTTCTGTCGGTGGAGCAAAAGGAATTGCGCAAATCGGTGCCATCGATGCACTGAAAAAAAAGAACGTAGGCATCAATTGCGTTTTCGGAAATAGCATGGGTTCCGTTATCGGAAGTCTTTATGCTACGGATCCGGATCTAAATTTAAAAGAACGTTATAGGGATTTCATTGCCAAATTTCTTTCCAGGTCAAAATCGAAACAGGAAAAAAAAGGAGACTCTACTGAGAATATTCTTATGCAGTTAGGGAAATCCATTTTTTCCGAAAAAAATTCCGACTGGCTGACAATACTAGGAAAATTAACCGAGAGCATTATCAATTCTACCTTTTACACGGATTTCGATAACGAACAATTTCGGGAAGTCTTGAATGAATTTTTTGAAAACAAAGATATTTCTCAAACCAGAATCCCATTTGCAACCTCCTACCACGCAAAAAAGGGAGATGGCCTGGAACTGGTAGTTGCTTCAAATGGTAATTTATCAGAGGCAGTGGCAAGAAGCGCGAATAACCCGTTCATTTTTAAAAATACGGATATCATGAATCTAAAGTATCTCGATCCCGGGTCTGACAGGGTTGCTAGCGTGCCAGTTACTGAGGCTTGTTTGCATTTCAAGCCGACGCAAATTATTGCTATCAATGTTACGGGACAGAAAGCGTTTTATTCATCGGATATGAATTGTGCTATAAAAGAGATAATGGTGAATATTCATTATACTCCTCATGAAGCATTAAAGGGAACCGGAGAGGAGTTTGAAAAAATGTACAACCTAGGGTTCGCAGCTGTTGAAGAAATTATGTGATGCCAGGCATTTGTAAATATATTGGAATTTTAAAACTTGCTCTCTTTTTCTATTTTTGTTCCTTCCAGGTTGATGTTCCGGAATGCGTTAGTGGAAATTGCATAAATGGAATAGGTACAATCCATTACTCTAACGGAGCCAGATATACGGGAATGTTTAAAAATGGCAAATGCAACGGCCTTGGAACTTATACGGATACTTTTTGGGGAATAACTTCGACATATGTCGGGCAGTTTAAAAATAATAAATGGGATGGTTATGGGACACTGTCTATTTCGGACGGGAGTAGATATGAAGGAGAATTTATGGATGGTAGATTTCATGGCCAGGGGGTTTTGAAAAATTCAAAAGGCATAATTCAAAAAGGCCTGTTTTTGAACGATCAGTTTGTCGGAGATGACAAAGAGTTAAAATCCGGTAAATAAGATATTCAAATGTTGCGCCTATAAAATAATCAAATAAATCAAAATTATGACTCTGCCATTTGAAGAAAACGAATTACTAAAAGAAAAAATCCGGAATCTGAAAAATTCATCCGGCTGTTATCTCTGGAAGAATAGACATTCCGAAATTATTTATGTAGGAAAGGCAACCGATCTTGCCCAGCGGGTGAGAAGTTATCTGAATACGAATCAGGCCGACCTGAAAACCCAGTATCTGCAGAATGAAATTTATGATCTGGATTGGATTCTAACAAATTCTGAAATAGAAGCTCTGATATTAGAAGCTAATCTTATAAAAAAGCACAACCCAAAGTTTAATGTAAGATTGAAAGACGATAAGAAATATCCTTACATCTGCGTATCGACGGACGAGATGTATCCGATGGTTTATCTTACGCGAAACGTAAAAGAGGACGGGAGAAAATATTTCGGGCCTTTCACCGATGTGAAGGCTACTCGGGATTTGCTTTCAGTGATTCATAAGTTTTTTCCGATTCGAAAAACTTTTCAGAAATTGCCTGCAAAACCAAAGCGTCCCTGTATAAATTTTCAGATTGGGCGTTGTATCGCTCCTTGCACTGGAAATGTTAGTCGGGAAGAATATTCCGTCATAGTAAACCAGGTTTTGAAATTTCTGGAGGGGAAAAAAGACGAGCTCATAAAAGAATTGAAGACCAAAATGGAATCTCATTCGATAAACATGGAATATGAAATTGCAAAACGCTACAGGGATATTATTCAGAATGTCGGTCTTTATCAAAAAAAGCAAATGGTCGTTAGCATTGAAGGAGGGGATGAAGACGTTTTTGCATTCGCAAGGCGTGATGATGAAGGGCAGGCGGTTGTTTTTGAAGTGAGGGGAGGGAAATTAGAGTCCAAAAAAACTTTCGCCTTGCAAGGACTGGAATTTTCTACGCAGAGAGAAGTGATCGGTTCTTTTCTGAGGGACTATTATGTGGATGCTCGATTTATTCCAAAAAACATTTTTCTTCCGGAAAACATCAAAGACGATGCAAAAATTCTGTTGGAGCATATTTCAAAAACGACAGGCTTCATGGCAAAAATAAAATTTCCTTCCAAGGGTGAGAAGGCATCACTCATCAAGCTAGCAGAGAAAAATGCGGAATTGAATTTGACTGAAAGAATTCTTGCAACCAGATACAAGGATCAGTCTTCCGCTCTGAAGGAATTGAAGGAAATGTTGAAGTTAGACGACACACCTAATGTGATAGAGTGCTATGACATTAGCCATTTTCAGGGAGCCGAACCCGTTGCCAGTGGGGTGATGTTTTTGGATGGAAAACCATTTAAGGCAGGGTATCGCCATTATCGGATTAAGGGATATGAGGGAATTAACGATCCGGCGATGATTCACGAGGTTATCGCAAGAAGACTGCAAAGGCTTTTGAATGAGGGGGAATCTCTTCCAGATCTGGTTGTGATCGATGGAGGTCTCACCCAGTTGACTAGAGCCTGTGAGGCCGCGCTTGCACTGGAGATTCAAAACCTGCCAATGATCGGCCTTGCAAAAAAGAGAGAGGAAGTTTATTTCCCCGGTGAGAAAATTCCGTATCAATTCGATAAAAATTCACCCGCGATGAGGCTAATCAGGCATATTCGAGATGAGGCGCATAGATTTGGAGTGAAATATCACAGAGAAAGGCGCAATAAAGAAACGTTGAAATCCGTTCTTTTGGGAATTTCCGACATTGGGATTGAAAGGAGAAAAAGCATATCCGCTTTTTTCGCAGGGAAGAAAAAAGTGCAGGAGGCGACGGTTGAGGAGTTGATGCAGATTCCTGGAATCGGAGAAAAGCTAGCAAACACTATTTACGAAAAAATCAACGGATTATCCGGTACTGAGGAGCGAAACGATGTCGTATAACGTCTTTAGCTCTGCTGAATAGTCGGGAATTTCTCCTTCCACGGCGTGCCCGAACGAGCAGAAAGCAAAAGGAGTTCCTGCGTTAAGCGCTGCATCTCTGTCCGAAGCTCTGTCTCCCACCATTAGAATCTGATCTCCTGCTAAATCGTATTTCTTTTTGTAGTGGATGAGTATATCTCCCTTCGTCTTGATATCCTCGTAGTTTAGTATTGCAATATCATCGAAAAAATTTAGTATTCCGATTTTTTTTAAGATGGTCTCTACATATGCCTTCCTGCCGTTGGAGGCAGCAGTTATGACATAATTCTGTTTTTTCAATTCCCTGACCGTCTTTGCCGCATTGGGATAAATATGGCCTTCTCCGTTCTCGATTCTAGCACACAAAAATTTCAAAACGCTATCCGATATAATATCTCTTTCATTTTCCGGAAGGTTCGGGAGCAAATTTTTAAAAATGGTTTTTACCGGTTTCCCGATTTGGAGCATTATCTCTTCGTGGGGAGGCATCTGAATTTGTTTGCCGAATGTCTTCGAAAAGTTCAGAATCGATTCTTTGTAAACTTCCGAAATAATTTCTTCCGACGAAAATACAGTCCCGTCGATGTCAAAGGCCACCATTTTTATTTTCTTTGGGTCGAGCGAAATCATGAAATTGTTTCTTCAAATCAATATTTTTTTCTGTATGATTTTTTGGCTATATTGATTTTGTCTAAAGTGTATGTCCACATCCGGGATTATTCAAAAAAATCGTGATAGCCTTGTCCGAAACGTGGATTGGGATAATTACACAAGTCAGTTGCAGAATAGAATTCATTCGTCGGATTTAAACAAATATTTTCTGTTGACGGAAAGCGAAAAAGAAGGAATTGCCAAATCTATACGATTGAATGTCGGAGCCACGCCGTACTACCTGATGCTCTCCGACCCATTTGACGAAAATTGTCCGATAAGAAAAATGATTGTTCCCAAGGTGGAAGAAAGCGTCTTGTCTCCCGAAGAATCTTCCGATCCCTTGCATGAAGAGAGGTTGTCACCGGTTTTTGGTTTGACCCGAATGTACAATGACAGGGTTCTTTTTTTTGCCAACCACGAATGCTCCGTTTACTGCAGACATTGCATGAGAGGCCGCAAAGTTTCTTATAGCGACAAAAGAATGGATCGCGAGATGCTCGAATCTTGTTTCAGGTATATAGAGGGAAATGTTGAAATAACGGATGTTGTGATTTCGGGGGGAGACCCGTTAAATCTTTCTGATTCAAAAATCGATTACATTTTGGGACGGCTTGCCGGGATTCGCCATGTTAAGATTGCGAGAATAGGAACAAGAAATCCTGTTACGTTACCAATGCGGCTAACGTCCGATCTTTTGCGAATAATCGAAAAACATAATAGCGATTCGTTGTCGATTTTTTGCAATACCCAATTTAATCACGAAAAAGAATGCACAGATGCTGCAAAAGAAGCTATCCTGAAACTTTTGAAAGCCGGAGTCAGCGTTGGAAATCAGTGTGTAATTTTAAAAGGGATTAATGATTCCGGTGAAAAAATGCTTGCACTTCATAAAAAACTTTTGGAAATGAGAGTCCGCGCATACTATATGTACGACCCGGAGCTGATTCCGGGCTCAAGGGGATTTCGAACTCCCTTAAAAAAAGGATTTGAAATCATCGAATACATGAGGGGAAAAATCGGGGGGATGGGGATTCCTCATTTTGTAACCGACCTTCCGGGTGGAGGAGGAAAGGTAACGCTTACCCCAGAATGGTATCTCGGATTTCACAGAGGGTCAAGGAACCACGTATTCAGGTCTGCCATCGGAAATACCTACCACATTAGTCCCGAACCTGTGAACTCCGAATACGACAATTCCTACAAAGTAATTGAAAATGAATTTTGGGAAAAAATTCAAGCGCAAATCAGATCGGCACACAATGACTAAGACGGTTGTAATTGTTGCGGATATACACGATTCTTATCAAGGATTAAAATCTTTTTATAAGCAGGAATGGGAATCTAAAGACAGCATTAGGTATTTGCAAAGCACAATAGAGAATCTCGGTTTTCAAACAATCGTTTTAGAACCAAAATCCGGAATGGAAAAAATTTTAAATTATCTGAAGAAAATTACAAATGAAATTCGCTTTGGAAAAAGAAGGCGGATGGATACGATTTTATTCAATCTTGTGGAAGGATTTTCTTCCAGAAACCGAGAAGGATATATTCCATCCATTGCGGAGTTTCTGGGAATCCCTCACACTGGCTCGGATGCTTATGCTCAATCTGTTTCTTTGGATAAAAATTTGTGCAAGTCAATTGCCGAAAAACTGGGAATACCGGTGAAACCGCACATTGTTATTCGAAAAAGAGATGATCTGAGCCATATCAAACTGGACAGAACAAAGTTATGGAAACCGAATTTGGAGGGTTCAGGAATATCCATTTCTGAAAAAAATATTCTGAATCATCGAAATGATCTGAAAAAAATAGAGAGTTGCCTGGACAAACATTCTGAGATTCTAATTGAGGAGTATCTTCCAGGTGAAGAATATACGTTAGGCGTTATAGGTATTCGGGGAAAGTATAAACCTACAAAAGCGGCAAATCTTATTTATCCCGGAAGTGTTTACGGTTACAAAGTGAAAAAAAAATCCGATATGCCGGAAAAACTGGAATTTAATGTGGATTTGGGAACTGAAAAAAAACTTCAGGAGTATTCGATTCGAATTTCGGAAGAAATCGGAGTTTCCGGTTATGCAAGGTTTGATTACAGGTGTGACAAATCAGGGAAACCCAATTTTCTGGAAGCAAACCTTACTTGCGGTTTGTCGTATAAGTACAGTACTTTTCCCCTTTGCTATACGCATTCCTTCCAAAAGAAATACTCGGACATGGTTCAAGAAATTCTGGACTTTGCGCTGGAAGAATTCAAAAATCCCAGATTTTCTTACGGAAAATTTTCCTCTGGTCAATGAAGCAAATGATCCAATTCGATTACAGAATCATTAGAAGGAAGGGAAAAAGAAATATTTCCATCAGCGTTCATCGAGACAGAAGAGTAATTGTCACGGCTGCGAAAGGCATCAGCGATTCCGAATTGAAAAAAATTCTGGAATCGAAAACTCCCTGGATATTGAAGCAGATCGAAAGCTGTCCACCATTGAAAAAACCGGTCGATTTGAAAGACGGCCACCAGTTTTTAATTGTTGGAAAAAGGTATGAATTGAAAATCATTCACTCGGAAAGAAAAAATGTGAGAGCGGCCGGGCCTGAAATTATTATAGGACTGAACAAGAAAAAATTGTCTCAAAAAGAGCAGTCGGAAATTTCCAGAGAACTTTTAATCCATTTCTGTCGAACAGTTGCCAGAGAAGTGATTCTGCAAAAAATTAAGGAGTTTCATCCCATAATAGGAAAGGAGCCGAAAAGTATTCGAATAAAAAATTGCAGGACAAAATGGGGAAGTGCATCCAGTCGGGGAAATCTGAATTTCAACTGGAAAATTGTTTTGGCTCCCGAAAATGTTTTGGACTATCTGGTATTGCACGAGATGGCCCATCTGGTTCATCAAAATCATTCCCGGGATTTTTATGGACTTCTTGAAAAGGTTTTTCCCGGGCAAAAGGAAGCGGACGCTTGGTTGAAGAAGAATGGCAATTGCTTGGATCTTATTCCGATCAATTACTTTGGAGATTAATGCGAGGTGAATTTTTTTAACATCTGCATAAAAAATATTCCCAAAAGCGGAACTAGGGGCAGGTATAAAATTAATGTGAAATATCTATATCCTTTCAAAAAGGGAAATAATTTTCTGATTCCAAAAAAGTGTGGGTAGCGTTTCCCATGAAAAATAAATTGAGTGTTGCCTGACAATAAATCTACAGTGAGTTCTTTGTGAATTTTTCTGATTTCGGATTCATTCAGATCCCGAAAGGAAACAAATCGGATGTCGCTATTTAAACATCTGGATTTCAGGTGAGAGGCGGTTTTTGTGCAAAATGTGCAGTTCCCATCGTAAAAAAAAGTATTCAATATTACTCGGAAAAATCCGCCTCCTGTGAAACCATGTATTCGCAAACTCCTTGTATTTTGGAAGGTTCCAGTCCGATCCAATATACGTTCCAGTTTGGGAATTTCTGAAAACCGTCGCATTCTTTCTTATACCATGAGTTAATGGAATTTTTAGGATTTGCGCGCCAAAAAATCGTTTTGAATTCTGATTTCATTTTATCCCAGATTTCCCTTCCGATCCCTTCTCCTCTCGCAATTTCATCGACTGCAAATTTTGAGAGGAGTGTTCCAAATTTCGTTTTCTGAAAAATAGCGGCTCCTCGATAATCCGCTTCAAGTAATATGCCGAGAATTTCCTTTTCAAAAAATTTGCTTTGAATTTTTTTTTGGAAAGCATTTTCAATCAAGGCTTTTAACTTCACAGTATCGATGCTTTCATAGTTTTCGAAGAACTGGATTTTATTGCCTTTTTTAATAAATGTTCCGCTTCCCTTGATCGTGAACAATTCTTTTAATAAAGATGCTGGAGATGTAATCGCAAGAGCCAGTCGGGGGTTTGAAGAATTGTTCAGAATCGATTTTGCATTCAGGAATAACTCTTTATCCGCTTCATCTAGAGAATTCGAGTTTGCAATTTTCTCACAATCCGTTTCCAGATTGATCATGGAAATATTTTGATTCGTATGAATTTCTTGCAATCCGGATTGTTCTCTAAGAATAATCAGCTTGTTTACCAATAGCTCATCCGAGATCATTCGGAGATATTCATAAATTGAGGTTTCCTTTTCTTCAAAAATCAATACTGGAATCTTATTGGAGGAAATTCTTTTTTTAATTTCGCCTGACGTATTTCCAACCGCATGAATTATATCCATTGGAACCAGGGAAAAATTCAATGACGATTTGAATTCCTCGTAAATATTATTAAAAAAAACCTTAAGGTATTCTTCTGATTTTTTTTCGATTACAACTGTCGGTAAAAGATTCAGGTTGTATAAAAAATTCAAGTCATAAAAGAAAGGTAAAAAAGAATCGGAGAGGGCTTTTGCATCGATATAGATGATTGCGAACTTTTCCGGACTTTGAGAACGGAAATTCTTTAGGAATATCTCGGAGTCTCTGGTATTTGCAGTAATTTCGAAAAATTTTAAAAGTATTTCTTTTTCTGTCATTTTATTTGATTTGATAGTTAACGATTTTTGCTTTCCAGTTTGCTATGGTCAGATTCATGCTTTTGTCTTCCTTCAGTCTGAAAAATCCTAAAAGCGATTTGTCTCCGGCAATTACAGTAAAATAGAATCCTTTGAATTTTGACTTTATCAACTCAGAAATTTTTCCGTACAATATCTTTGCGGAATCCTTGTCTTCCAGTCTCTCGCCATACGGTGGATTTGTAATAATATGCCCGGAGGAGAAAGAGTTTTCCAACTCTGAAAAATTCTTTTTTTCAAAAATGATCCAGTTTTCTACCCCGGCATTTTTTGCATTTTCTTGGGCTATCTGAATCACAGCTGGGTCTTTGTCGTAACCGAATAGGACGACTTGTTCCGGATTCGCCGAAATCACTTTTTTTTCCTCTCCGAATAACCTGCGGAAAATGGTAGAAGAATTCATTTGATTTATGTTGAGAGGATTTTTTTGAAGTAATAGTGCTGCCTCGATTAAGATCGTTCCTGAACCGCACATCGGATCGATGATGACTGCATTTTTGTCCCAACCTGAAAATTCGAGAACTGCTTGCGCAAGATTTTCCCGGAGAGGAGCTAGCCCTCCTTTCACTCTGTAGCCTCGTTTGGTAATCGATGCCGGTGTGATACTCAGCGAAATAGAAACGATATCCTGGTGGGAGCGCAGTAGAATTAAAATATCCGGATTGTCTTTTTCTATATCCGGGGTCTCGCCTATTTTTTTTCGATGTCTGTCCATGATAGCATCTTTTAATCTGTACAGGGCAAATCTGGAATGGCTTAAACTGTCTTTGGTGAGAGATTCAATTTTGAATGATGAGCTATCCAGAAAAAATTTTTCCCAGGGGATTAAAATTGATTTTTCATAAAGGTCATCGGGGTGAAAGGATTTGAAGCTTGCAATTTCAAAACTTACCTTGGAGGAGAACCGTGTATTGAGGAGAAAATTCTTCAGATTCTGTTTTTTCCCGCAGAAAAAAACTCCTCCTCGGTTTTTAGCGATTACCTTTAGCGAATAACTTTCAATCTCTCTTTCCAGAAATTCATGCAAACCTTCCGCTACGCTTGCATGGTATTCCAGTTTTTCGGGGTCTAATATATTTTCTTTCAAGAATTTAGAACCTTGACGAGTTCTTCCAGTTGAAATACAGGTAACACACAAGCTCCATTTCTGCAAACATAAATTGTAACTTCTTCTTCCGACTTTCTGTTTTTTAGCAATGGGATATGGAGGGAGTTTTCTTCAATTTCACTCGCATCCGAGAACGCAACTGAGGACTCATAATACTCGGTTTGAAGGAAATTCAACACCTCTTGAACTTTTGCAGAATTCTTATCTCCAGTTATTGCAATTTCAAAATATGGATCGAGTAGCTCGAGAAAACCTGTGAACATTGCAGGGTATGCAATCGGAGAGTCCTTCATCATCTTTCCGAAATAGGAAAATATTCTTTCGGCATGAAGCCTATATTCGGATGGGTTTATGCCATAGCCTGCAAGTTTCAGAAATAGTACTGCGGCAGAACTATTCCCGGAAGGCTCCACTCCATCATAGCCTTCAATCGGCCTTCGAATCAATTTCTCCCCATCGATTCCTGTTGAGTAAAACGCCCCCTCGTCTGAGGAAAATAACCGGATGATTTCTTTTGCAATAAAACTTGCATTCTTTATGTACAAGGTATCGAACGTTAGGCGATATAGGTACACTGAGGCCAGGCCGAACTCGGCATAGTCATTCAGATATCCGGCGAGTTTGCCCTCTCCGTCTCTGAATCTTCGCAGAAGTCTTTTTTCATCCGTAAATAAACGGCCTTCTAAAAATGCGTAGATTTTTACTGCATCATGGACGAGTTGCTTATCGGAAAAAACCGAGCCTGCATTTAATAATGCTCGGATATACAGGCAATTCCAGGAGGTGAGGATTTTATCATCCCGCAATGGCCTTATTCTTTTTGACCTCTCATTCAGCAGTTTTGTTTTTGCCTCACCAAAAACCAGTTGAAATTCATCCTGATTTAAACCGGCCATTTTGCAAAAATCCACATTTAAGGATTCGTTCAAAATATTGTTACCTTCAAAATTTCCCGTTTGAGTCACATTCCAGAATTTTTCCAGAATCGGCGAATTTTCATTTACAACACTGCGAAATTCTTCCAGGCTCCATGTGTAAAATTTTCCTTCTTCTCCTTCACTATCCGCATCTTCTGCGGAAGATATTCCACAATCCGGCAATTTCATATCTCGATTAATGTACGAAACAATCTCATAGGCAGCATCTTTGAAAAAAGATATTTTTGTCATTCTGTAACATTCGGACAAAGCCTGTAGAAATAACGCATTATCATAGAGCATTTTTTCGAAGTGAGGAACAAGCCATTTCCGGTCTGTCGCATAACGGCAGATTCCTCCACCAATCTGGTCATAGATCCCTCCCTTTTTCATTGAAGAGAGAGTTTCAACGCACATTTCCAGCGCGCTTTTAATTCCGAATTTTGCCGAATATTTCAAGAGGAAAATTAGGCCAAGGCTTGGAGGAAATTTGTTTGCAGAATTGGTCAAAAATCCTCCGAATTCTTTATCAAAAAATCTTTCATACATCGTAAAACATTTATGAATAGTCTCTGCCTCCGGAATCTGATTTTCGTTTGGGTTTTCTTTTTCCGCAGAAAGGAAGCTAGTAATACCTTCTGATATTCCGATGAGTTCTTCTTTTTTATTTTTCCAGGCGTCCTTTAGAATATCCAAAACTTCCAAAAAGCTCTTTTTTCCGTGCATAGGAATTTTCGGGAAATAGGTTCCTCCGGCTACAGGTTTTTTATCTGGGGTAAGAAATACATTTAGCGGCCATCCACCCTGCTGGCCCATTGCGTGTATCGCATCCATGTAGATCGAATCAATGTCAGGCCTTTCTTCTCTATCTACTTTGATGGAAACAAAATGCTCATTCAGAATTCTTGCGGTATTTTTGTCTTCGAAGGATTCTTTTTCCATTACATGGCACCAGTGGCAGGTTGAATAACCGATGGACAGAAAGATCAATTTGTCTTCTTTTCTGGATTTTTCGAACGCCTCCTCTCCCCAGGGGAACCAATCCACAGGGTTTTCGGAATGTTGCAATAGGTAGGGGCTTTTCTCAAGGACAAGTTTGTTTTGGTATTTCACGAAAATTCGACTTTTTTTAAGGATAATTTGCCTAAATTTGAGAGTTTTTTTCGATAGAGAATTGTCAAAAAACCCCATGTTAACTAAATAGTTATTTAATAGGTGGCGTTTTGTATATTTTTTCAAAAAAAGCCGGACTTCTTGGCGTGAAATTGGCTGTTTTATTGGCCCTATCGACTTGTTTGGCATTTCCGGTAAATTCCGAGAGTTTGTCTGTAGCCGAAGAAATCTGGCTACTCAGCCAAAATGATCCGATGGATGGAAATAAAAAAGGGGCAGCGGATTCTCATGAGAAAGTGATCAAACTATCCATTCAGGATGCTGTAAAATTTGTAATTGAAAATAATATTACCGTAAAAAATGCAAAATACGAAATTATAAAGGCCGATTCCGATTTAATTAAAAATGATTCAAAGTTTTTGTGGAAGGCTCTCGGAACAGTAGAGTCATTTCGAACCACTCTGCCGAATAACCGGCTGAACGTATTTACCGGAACCAAGCAGTCCAATGACAGAATCAGCGCGGGGATTGAAAAGCAATTTGCCACAGGAACCTACTTCAAGCTGGAAGCTAGCGCTGTTAGGTTCGATGCCAATGCGTTTGAATCATCTTCGGCTGGTGATTTTCGATTATTGGCAATTCCTCCTTTGTACACAGGAGCTGTATCTTTTACCTTAAGTCAGGAACTTCTGAAAAGTAGCTTTGGCAAAACTGAAAAAAATCTTGTGAAGATTCTGGAAAATCAAACTGCGATAAAAAGGGAAGAACTCATTTATCAGTTATCCGGATTAATCGTCCAGGTTTTGGTGGATTACTGGAGCTTGACGATTTACGACTCGGCAGTCCAGACCTATGAGAAACTTCTGAAAAATACAATCGAAATACGAGATCTTACTGTCCGGAAACAGTCCCTTGGGCTTGCGGAAAGATTTGAGGTAAGCCAATGGAATTCTGCACTTTCAGGTGTGAAAAATCAGCTTGAAAAAACGAAACTCAATCGGGAAGAAACAAAACGAAAACTACTCCGAATTCTAAATGTTGACCCTTCATCGGAGATTTCCGGACTGACCGATTTAATAGAAAGCCCAGGAGTGCTGAAGAAATCGTTTTCTGAAGATCTAGCGTATGCCTATGCGAACAGGATTGATCTGAGAAATGTGATCCGTGAAAAAGAAAACTCCGAGCTTTCTTTGGTTAATGCGGAAAAAGAAGATTTGCCTTCGCTAAAAGTTTCGGCTACATATTCTTCCAGAGCGCAAAATCTGATTTCCCCACAGGAGAATTTTTTGAACACAGACCACGGGGTATTGTCGACGAAGTATCCGGAGTATCGGGGTGACGTTAAGCTGAGTTATCCGTTATGGGACAAGGGAATCAAGTCGAATATCCGTGATGCGTTAGTTACCAAGGAACAATCGAAGATCAAGGAAGAGAAGTTAAAAAATGAGATTCTGGACGAAATAAAAACAAGAAGAGAATCCATAGAAGCTGGTTACGAAATGCTCCAGAAATCCAGAAAAACCGAGGAGGAGATGGAGAGATTTTATAAGGGTGTAATCGGGCAGTTTAGGCAGGGGAAATATCCGGCAATTGCAGTAAAAAATGCGTTAGACGTTTATGTGCAGTCACAGCTCGGAACTATCCAGTCAAAAGTGAATTATAATATCAATATATTGCGTTATGATCTTTCAAAGAATTATATTTTTGAAAAATACGGAGTAGATATCGCAAAAATCATTTCCGAGATAAAATAGATGCCTGAAAAAAACCTGGATACGGAAAACAAGATTCTCATTGCTGCAAGAAAAATTTTCGCAGAATCGGGATACGGGGAAGCAAGGATAGACGAAATAGCAAGAGTCGCGAAAGTAAATAAAGCGATGATTTATTATCATTTCAAAAACAAGGACGATTTGTATCTTGCAGTCATTAAATCTTTTTTCGAATCCGACAATATGCTGAGCCAGAATCCGACCGAAGAGGGGCAGCCGAAGAAATACTGGGATATATTACTAAGGACGCTGAAGTTGTATGAAGAAAATGTCCAAAAAGACAGAGTCGAAAAATCTATGCTGATATGCAGGGAAATGGTAAGTCGCGGCCCAACTTTTCAAATGATCCGGGATAAATATTGGATTCCCTCTTACGAGCATATTCAATTTCTTGTTCATAAAGGAATCGAATCCGGCGAATTTGCCACCTCGGAAAACCCATATTTCATCGCATTTTCAATCGTTTCGCATATAGTATTTTACAGTATTAGCGAAGTAACTTATAAGGACTCTTCTATTTATCCTAAATTGTATCCTGAAAATTATTCCCAGAAAATGGAAAAGTACCTCATTGATTTTTTGCGAAAACAGCTGAATGTGAATTGTTAATCCGGAATTTCAGGTATTGATAATGGCCCCAAGGGTATTTAGTTATGTAATATTTCTTGCCGGGGAATGGAGAGTATGTCCTAAAACATTTTCAAAAGTTGGTTTTAGGACACTTTCTGAGTAAAATTCTCCTTATATGTGCTAATATAATGATAGAAATATCCTTGACAATACTCAATAGAATGAACAGCGTAAGAACTTAGAGAGAATCATGTTATTATCGCATCACCGGATTGGTAGCCATTTATTGGTATCTGTTCTTAAGGATATTCTTATGGACAATTCCAGGGACTTTTATGTCGAGTTGCAGAGCTTGATTGAAGATACTGCCATCGACAAGATTAGTTTGAATCTGAGCGAGGTCAGATACATGGATTCATCGGGTATAGGATCAGTAATCCGGATGGCAAGCTCATTAAAACCCTCCGGACGAATAATCTCAGTATTCAGTTTGAGCAAAGCACTCAACTCGGTTTTTAAGTTATCGGGGCTTCAAAACATACTTGTAATCCATACGAAAGAAGAATTTATTGAGAATTATCCGGAATTTAAGGATATTTTAGGTTAAAAGTCACACATGAAATTTCTAATTTACACGATCTCTTTTGCGCTATTCTATTGCTCTACCGGTTTTGAAAGCCGAAAGTTGATTTATAATACTTCCGAAACAGCCTATTATCTATTGGATAGGAGTGAATTTCCGAATAAGAAACTTACAGTAGGTTCATTCAAGCACCCGTATTCCATTGATGAAAAAAAAATCATGGATATTCTCGGCAATCTTAAAGTGAAGAAAAAAAATGCTTTTGGAGAAACGACCATTTATGTTTTTTCTCTGGAAGAATTGAAAATAGTTTCCAGGGACATGGCTCAGCTTTTCGGGAACCTAAAAGAGAAAGAAGGAGCGATTTTTGTTTCAAAATTTGATGAAGTAAAATCTGTTTTGTCTGCGTACAAGAGGACCTCCGGATTGATTTGGATTGATTCAAACGGATTGAATGTTCTGTTTGGGGACATCAAACAAGGTCTGCCTCGTGATTCGGTCAAAAATTTTTATGATTGGACGAATATTCATCCCATCAGCATGCACATTGTTGCGGATGAGAATGAAATAGAAGAAGATCCTATATTTCAATTTAATGTGGTTGCAGGATTTAAGAACAGAAAGTGGCTAATTTTCAAACTCGACGATCTTTCGAAATACAAGTTCAAAGAGAGAATTGAGAATAAAAAAATGTCCAGAGATATGGAGACACTTAACCCTCCCAAATCCGAAGTAATCATTAAGGGAACAGAGTCAAATTAAGGCTAAGCCTGACCTTCTAATTCGAAAAGTGTAATTTCCGGGGAGGTGCCCACGCGGATTGGCGGTCCCCAGTATCCGGTTCCTCTGTTAACATACAACCAAGTGTTCTCAATTTTGTGCAGGCCTTGAACGAATTTTTGAAAGAAGTGGATTAGATAGTTCCCAGGAAAAAATTGCCCTCCGTGAGTGTGCCCTGATAATTGGAGGTCAAAACCGAACTTTGCCGCTTCGTGAATATGATTCGGCCTGTGGCAAAGTAAAATGCTAAAGTCGGTTTCACCTTTTGCATCACAAGCCAAACTGATGTCCGGGGAGTGGCTGGGATGGACTCCGGCGCCTGCGATGTCGGGAATTCCCCCTAGGTTTAATTTCGCATTTTGGTGGTTTATGGTTATTTTATTGTTTGTGAGCGTCTTGATTCCAAGTCGGTCCAGTTCTTTAATCCAGGCAAAAGCCCCCGAATAGTATTCGTGATTTCCTGTGACAAAAAATATCCCGTGTTTAGACTGGATATCTTTTAGGGGAGATACGTGCTCGCTTAGATAATCTACTCTGCCATCAACCAAGTCTCCTGTGATTACTACCAGGTCTGCTTTTAGCTGATTGACTTTGTCTCTCAGTTCCTGAATAAATTCTTTTTTTATTGTAGGCCCGACATGAATATCTGACAACTGAACGATCCGGAAATTTTCCAGGTTCTTGTGAAGGTGCCTTTTTCGGATTTTCACTTTTTGAATCGTGACTCCGTATCTTGCTTTATAGAGGCCGTAAGAGCTCAATCCGACTGAAATTGCCAGAGCGGAAATTCCTCCAAATCTGGAAAAAAATTCTTTTCTGGAAAACAGGAATTCAGTGGTCGTTTTGATTTTGCTGTCGTCCGGAATACTGATGAAAGAAAAGGGTTTCATCAAAATGCCGAGTATATCCTTAAAAAAAATCAGAGAGAATAAAATCATAAAAAAGCCAAGAGAAGCAAACGCAATGTATGCTAGACTGGTTTGAAATGGGGAATCCTTATAAAACAAATTTAGTACATAGCTAATCGGTGTCATTAGCACAAACCCCGCAATCACAAACCAGAATACTACCTGGGAAATTGCGCCTAGATTTAGATTCTGGATAAGCCGTAGCCCGATATAAATGTATCCGGCGGATAGAATAGTCGTGAAAGTGGCAATAAAGATGAAAAATCGATTTAGTTGGGATTCCATATAGCTTTAGACTTTTTTTGGACTTGGGGCTGAAAAAAAAAGCGCTTTTGAAAAAGCGCTTTTGGAAAACCTGGAAAAATTTCTTCTTTATTGAGCCGGTGTTGTTGCCGGAGCTGCAGGCGTAGCAGGAGAAATCGTTCTGATGGTAGTAGTCGGAGGGGTGACGTCTGCGAAGAATGTAATTTTCTTTACTTCGCTCTCATTTCCTACATTGTCGATTGCTTTTGCTTCTATATTGTGTTCGCCCTGGCCAGTTATGGAAATGGGTTCTGTGTATGGAGTAAAATCGGTCGCTGCATCGATTTTTACCAATACTTTGAAGACTCCACTTTCATTGTCAGTTGCTTTTGCAGAAAAAGTAGTTCCTTTTTTGGAATAATTTTTTCCGTCAACTGTAAGAAGAGGAATGGACTCTTTTAATTCCACAGTAGGCTTTCCGTCATCTACATTGATGATAAAAGTAGATTCATTGCTGGTATTTCCAGCGTTATCAGTTGCAGAAAATTTTACAACGTGCATTCCGGATTTTTCTATCTTGATTGCCTGATTGGTATAATCCTGCTTTGCATCATTGTCAATCTGGTATTCGATTTTTTTTACGCCGGAAACTTTGTCATCAGCCTTAAAGGAGTAAGTAGTCTTGATGGAGGCAAAATTTTTCCCTTCAACAACGAATGGAGGCTCGCTTGGAGCAATGGTAACAGTCGGGTTTGTATTATCCACAACAACGATTAATGCTTTTAAAGGCTCTTTGTTTTCGGCTTTGTCAACAGCTCGGTAGTTGATCGTTGCCTGGCCTTCATCGGATAAGGAAATCGGGGTTGAGTATTTCTGGAATTCCCCGCCATTGATTTTGTATTCAATATATTCGACCTGAGTGTTGTCGTCGGTGGCTTTCAGTTCAAATGTGGTTTTTGAATTTACAAAAATGGTAGAGGGCGCTGCTGTTTGGTCGGATGCCGGTTGAGCAGGTTTGTCTTCGGGCTTTGCCTGCGGCTCTGTTGTGGCTTTCGGCTCTTCTGCTTTTGGCTGTGTCTCTGATGGTTTCGGATTATCTGCACTTGTATCGCTTGGTGCATCCTGCCCGATTAAAGCAAATACGCAAATAAATGCTGATAAAACAAAAATTTTTATGAGTGATGACTGCTTCATCGATTTTCTCTCCTGATAACTTTAGTTTATTTAGTTGATTTTAACCCATAGTAAACAATCTAATGGTATTGTCAAGATAGAGAAATGCTAAAACTTTTCGTTTTTATTAAAAAAATAATCTTTATTTTTTTCTTACTTTGCGCTTCCTATCCGTATTTTGGCGAAGAAAATCTTTCTGAAAAAGTCTGGAGAAAAAAAAATCTTGAAGATTTCGAAAAAATTACTCTCTCCGGAAAAAATTTACGGGTAAGCGGGAATCAGGATATTTTTCCGGAAGTCAGGATGAGTAAGAATCTGACTGCTCCAATTCCGGATACCACCCGGAGCCTTCTACTTCGATTCCCTCCAACCGGCAATGATTTTCCGGTGGAGATCTATTTTGATAAGCCAATTGAAATAAAGGAGTTTGTCAAAGAGTTTACTTTTCATGTGTATTCTTCCGGGAATGGAGCAAGGCTATTTTTTTATCTGATGGATGTAAAAGCCAATATCATCAAGGTATTTCTTACGAATCTATCATTTCAGGGTTGGCAGGCAATTCGGGTAGGCGTGGACACTAGATTTGAACAAAACGATTTGGTGTTGAATTTTCCCTCCAAGGTTTTTTTCACCGGATTTTTGATTGAACCCCGAGAAAAAATTCTGAAAGACAAAGAGGATTTGTTGGCGATTGACGATATATTCGTAACTGTCCGGGAAAAATACAAGATCATTAAAAAGTTGGATCAGATGATCGAGTAATATTTCTGAAAATACAACTTGCAAAGCTGATCTGCAATAAATATTTTCGATAAATGGAAAAAAAAGCCAAGCGGATTTCAAAAAAGCTCAAAGAAAAAATCATTACTGCGGGAGTCGTTTTAAATAAAGGTGCCAGAGCCGGAAAATCTGCGTTAAACGGAATGATCGGAGATTCCCTGCAAAAAAATGTAAAGCCACTTTCAATCCGGATGCAGTTTTTTCATAACAATCAAATTCTGGAGTTAGACAAAAAAAATTTAAAAGTAACTTTTCCTGATGCTTCATCCGGAATTTGCATATTGGTTCATGGGCTTTTAACTGATGAAAGCTTATTTGATTTTCCCGGGGAGAAAGGCGTAAATTACGGAAGCCTTGTACAAAAGGATTTTGGGTTTACTTCGCTCTATTTAAGATACAATTCCGGGCTGCACATATCGGAAAATGGAAATTTGTTATCAATAATTCTGGATGAACTTATAAAAGAATATCCCGTAAAAGTTACAAAAATTGTTTTCATAGGACACAGTATGGGAGGCCTTGTCATTCATAGCGCTCTGGATTACGCAGAAAAAAATAAAAGTGGCTGGATTAAAAAGGTGAAAAAAGTTTTTCTTTTGGGCTCTCCACATCTTGGAGCGCCACTGGAAAAATTCAGCAACCTTGCCTCGGGTATTTTGAAAATTCTGCCAGTGCCGTTTACGAAACTTTCAAGAAATATTTTGAACTTTCGAAGTTCAGGAATCAAAGACCTCAGGTTCGGATATACATCTGAAGAGGATTGGGCTGGAAAAAATCCGGATGCAATCTTGGAGAATAACAGAACCGGCATTCGGTTGCAACCCGGAATTGAATATTTTGTAATTACAGGAACAATTTCAAAAAATCCGGAAAGCTTTCTTTCCGGTTGGATAGGTGATTCACTTGTCCGTAAACCCAGCGCGCATGGAAAATCGATCCATAAAGAAAAGAGTATTCCTTTTCCTGAAGAAAATTTAAAAGAATTTCCGGGAATTTCTCATATGAGGCTTGCTCATAGTAAAAAAATCTATGAGCAATTGAAAATCTGGATCGATTAACCTGAACTTCCGGTTTCAGCCGAACAAAATATCCACAGTTTTTGCAAACAGGTTGTAGATTTTTTTGGAGTAAGGAAACCACCAGAGTTCTTTCTTGAACACCCAGAACCATCTGTTTTTCATAACGGATTGCGACTGAGCAAAAGCCCGGATTCCTTCTTTTCCGTGAACTCTTCCCAACCCGCTTTCTTTAAAACCTCCGAACGGAAGGTCGGAAATCATATAGTTTGCAAGACAATCGTTGATACAAACTGAACCTGACTTGACGCTTTCTGCAATTCTTCTTGCTTTTGCAGAGTCTTTGGTCCATACAGATGCGTTAAGCCCATAGCTTGTGTCATTTGCGAGGTGAAGAGCTTCTTCTTCCCCGGAAAATTCCATTACTGCGATTTCCGGGCCGAAGGTTTCTTCTTTCATGATCTTCATGTCATGATTTACGTTGATAACGACTGAGGGTTCATGGAACAGGCCATCGTGTCCGGCTTTCCTAGTCCCTCCGATGATCACCGTAGCCCCTTTCTTTTTTGCATCCGTATAATGGGACTCTACGATTTCCACCTGCTTCCCGAAAGTCATTGAGCCAACGCTTGGAAATTCTTCAGATAGGCCCTGCTTTACATGCTTATATTCCTCTTTTAGAAGATCGATAAATTTCGGGAATACGGTTTTTTCCACGTAAACTCTTTCAACGGAAATACAGGTTTGGCCTGAATTGAAAAATCCTCCCCAAATTGCTCCCTTTGCCGCTCTTTCCAGATCAGCGTCTTCAAAAACAATCATCGGGTCTTTTCCACCCAGCTCCAGAATTACAGGCTTTAACATTCTCCCGCAGGTTTCTCCAATAATTCTTCCCGTTGCCGTTGAACCTGTGAAGCAGATCATATCCGTATTTTGGGATTCAACAAGAGCAGCGCCTGTCATGCCTTTTCCAGTGACAACCTGCAAGGCTCCATCCGGCAGTCCTGCTCTTTTGAAAAACTCCTGAATTTTTAGAGTAGTGTAAGGAGTAATTTCAGAAGGCTTGATTACTACCGTATTCCCTGCCATAAGCGCGTGGAGTATCGGATTTAGGCTCAGGATCAAAGGATAGTTCCAAGGGGCAATGACTCCGACAACTCCGAATGGGTGATAATTTACGTAACAACTTTTGGTCTGCAATAGCCCGGAAGACCTTTTCTCGCGTGAAAGATATTTGATTCCTTTCTTTGCAACGTAGTTTGCAGCTTCGCACACTGTGAAAACTTCGATCAGCGCATCCATTCTGGTTTTCCCGTTTTCTTCGCAGATCGTGGAAATCATTTCCTCTTTGCTTTGAGCCAGGACCTTCCTGAATTCAATGATGATTTTTGATCTTTCTTTTAAGGTAAATTTTGACCAGTTGGAGTATTCATTTTTGGCTATTTGGATTTTTTCTTCAACCATTTCTCGATCAAACAGGGGAAGATCGCCAATGGGCTTCAAAGTTGCTGGGTTGATTACAGTAAACATTTCTTTGGATTTTTTGTGATTTGACAATGTGGATTTATTCATAATTTTACATTATGGGATTGGCTTTCTACTGGGACAAGATATTTTTCGAATATAGCAATACATTTTCGAAATCTTTTTTCATCGCTATACGCGCTTATGGACGCCGGGAAGAAATTTCCGGATTGGAATATGGATTCAATATTGATTTCTGAAATTCCTCCGATTGGAGCCAGGCTGATTTCTGTGAATTTTCTAGCCTGTTTTAAGAAATCTACACCCAAAACCGGATGCTCGGAAGATTTTGTATTTGTGGGAAATATCGGCCCGATGCCGGAATAGTCCCAGTTTATGCGGGTTAAATTCTGCAAGTCGGTTAAGCTGTGGGAAGATGTCCCCTTTACAAGAGTTGAAGACTTCACTAACTCCTTTTCGCTTTCGGACAAAGTCTCAAAGTCTTCCTTTCCCAAGTGAAACCCGAATGCATTTTCACGGATTGCAAATTTCCAGAAATCATTTACGATTATTTTGAGTTTCACGGATAATTTCATGAGGGAGAAATATATTTCGGAGTATTCTTTTTCCGGAATGGATTTTGCCCTGAATTGAAAAAAAGGAATGTAATCCGGATAGGAATTCCAAAGCTCGATGAGGCTTTTCGGGTGGATGGACTTCATTTTGCAATGGTCCAGGTCGAGGATTGGGTAAAGTCCAAAAGGCTTTGGAAAAATCTTCAAAGCAGTTTTATCCGCCTCCTACAAACTTGATGATTTCAACTGAATCCGACGAAGACAGATTCTCTTTTGACCAGAATCCTTTTTCCACGATGGAGCCGTTCTTTTCGATTGCAACGCTATTGGGAGATAGGTTCAAATAATCCAGTAGTTCATCCAGCGTTTTAACGTTAGTTGCAGTTAAATCGATTGTTTTTCCGTTTACAGTCAATTTGGTTATTCCGATTGCCGTTTATTTTTTTAGAATTTGCGAGATTGTTCTTTTATTTCTTAGACCTGTTTTCTGTAACTATTTAATTTCTTGGGAATGGGTAGAAAAATCAAATACAAAAAAATAATTGAGCGAATCCAGCCGCATCTGGCAAACCGCTATGCCATTTAAGAGATGGAGAAAAATTCCCTTGCATTATTTGAGTCAATAAAAAATCTTTCCAAGAAATTCAAACTCCCAACATTGGAGGATCATGGCAAAAAAAATCAAAATTATTCTCTCCTCCTTATTCATTACTTTTATCGGTGTGGGTTTTCTGGGGAATTACTTCTCCGGGTTGGTAGTTACTCCAAAAGTGAAAGGTTATGATGAAACTTACCAAATCGAAATCAAGAATAAACGATTCACTGAAAACTTCTACAACTCTCTTCCAAAGGAAGAAGTGAATGTCCTTTCTCCTTTTGGTTATTCTATTCACTCAATTTATATTCCTGTGAAAAACTCTAAAAAAACAGTTATATTCATTCATGGCCAAACTTTTTCTTTAATGGGCTCTTTCAAATATGTGGAAATTTTCAGGAAGCGAGGTTTCAATTGTTTACTTGCTGACAATCGATTTCACGGTAAGTCCGGGGGCAAAAATTCCACATTCGGGTTTTATGAAAAACACGACTTGAAAGCGCTTGTGGACTGGGTTATTCAAAGAAATGGAAAAGATAGCGTCTTGGGCTTTCACGGAGAATCTCTCGGATCGAGTATTTGTTTACTCCACGCAGAATTTGACCCAAGGCCTGCTTTTTACATTCTAGACGGCGCGATATATGATTTGACCGAGCTTTTGAGTGATCGCCTTAAAAAGGATTTTTTGCTTCCTGAGTTTCCACTTGTGGGATTGGCGAGTGGATTCAGCAAAATCCGAACAGGAGTAGCTTTCTCCGATATTTCCCCGGGGAAAACAATCGATAAAATCAGTTCACCGTTGTTTTTCATCCACGGCGGATCGGACAATTACATCTCAAGCGACCATTCAAAGCGATTGTATGAAAAGGCAAAAGCGCGAAAAAAAATCTGGATATGCCCCGAAGCTGACCACTCAAAATCTGTTATAATAAACCGAAAAGAGTATGACGCGCAGATCGGAGATTTTCTAGCCGATTTGAATCTGTAGTTTTTTTTGTAAGATACAGTGAACACAAATGTATGAAGAGCATGTCCTAAAACATTTTCAAAAGTTGGTTATAGGACACGTTCTAATGAATTTTTTTAAAAAAGAATTTGCCACAAAGAGATTGTGAATCAAAATTTACGAAAAAGGAACCTTTACGTACCGAATACTTATGCGTTCATTGATTAATATTTTTTTTATTGCGATTTTTACTTTTCAATGTTCGGGAGTGTACTATGGAATTGACGGGCCGGACGTGATTTCTCGCTCTGAGGCTGTTTCTAAAATCAATGATGCCTACCTGGTCAAATTTGCATCCTGCGGTTTTAACCAAACGAATGTTTTGTTTCTTACCAAGAGATACAATGTCAGTGATCGAAAAAATTTAGATGGCGCATTTTACGCAACGAAAGATATTGATGCTTGCGTATCGAATATTTTGTTTTTATCTTGCAATGATTCGGTTCTTTTTTCCTGCAATGTATCCCCGAAAGATTTTTTTGGAGGAGGGGGGCTATTTCAAGGCGGATTTTAAAAAGTATATTGAAGTCCTGCCCAATATGTTCTTTTTTCCACTGAAGGGGTTCCATTGGATAGATCCGGACCCCCAGCATTATTTATCATTGGATAAAGATTCCCAGATGCAAAAATATTTTTCACAACAAACTCTGCGTTCATGTTTTCCAAAAACTTAAATTGGAGTCCAAAATTTCCCAGGTGATTTCCTTCGACTCTTTCGTTTTTGGGAGAATACCAGTAGGGGTAGTAGAGATAAGTAAACGAAATAGATAGTTTGTCCGTAGGATGCACAATAGAATTCCATCTACTGACGTTCGCAGGATATCCCCTAAATTGACGGTTATTACTATCACTGGTTAAATATATACTATCGGTCTGTCCGGGCGAAGCAGTTATCAACTTTACGATCGAATGGCTAATGGTGGAAGAAATCCTTCTGGTTTTATAACTGACAGAAATTTCAGCACCCCCCTGACGGATCTCACCTGGATTATTTTTATAAAACCAATAGCCGTTCCAATTACCGGGAATATCCGTTCCGAGCCGGGGCATATCGCATCCATTCGGGCCTGGTATGCTTGCAGTGCCTACGGAGGGTTTATCGCAATACAAAACTCCAACATCTATGACTTTTTCCACTTTATTAAAAAAGAGAATATTTTCCATTGAAAGATTTGAAGTAAAATTATAATTTGCCGCAACTTCAAAGCTTCTCATTTTCTCCGGTTTGGTCTTAGGAACATCCTGGTAATAACTGCTTGGATATCCATTTTTGTCAAATGAGGAGGGAATGTTGGAAGATTGGATATAGGGGAAATTCTGAATTCGTAAATGTCCATCCCCTTCAAAACCACCGGTATAAGAAAGGCCGACTACCCCGCGAAACCCTTCTTGGTACGATAGGCGAAACCGAAGGTTTTTGGAAAAGCCGAAAAGTGATCCGACCCTAGGCGCAAAATTGCTCCCCCAATAGGGGTGTTTGTCATAGCGAAATGCCCCGAACAAATCAACTTGGTCGGATAATTTAAAGAAATCTTCCACAAAAAAACTTTTTACAGCAATGCTTCCGGGGTAAACATAACGGTTTCGTTCATTAGGGCCTTGGAAATTTTCATCGAGTAAAATTTTATTGTCGTTCGAGTTTTTTGAATAATTCAGAAGAAAATTGTTCCCTTCCGAATTTGCTTGTCCCATATCGTATTTTCTGTATTCTATTCCGATTGCAGTCCGGTTGTTTTTCACAATTTCATTTAATGATAAGATCAAAGAACCTCCGTAACGGTATTCTCTAGTCCCTCCGAGTGTGAGTCCATTCTGGCTCCTGAGGAATACGTCATCAACTGTGTAATAATTTTTTAATTTGAGAGAAATCTTATCTGTAATGTCGAACTGATAAGTCGAGGCGATATTTTTGATTGTGTTTTGAAGGCGATTTCTGTCCCGATAGAAATTGTAAAGATCTCGGAGCTGATTGGTGTAGAAAAGGTTCAACTCCAGATTTTTGTAATTTACAACTCCAACTATCGAATCAGAATCCGATTTTTTAAGCCTTGCTTTGCTTGTTGCCACATTCTTGAATGTTTGGACCGAGTAAGGATTCCCTGGTTCCCCTGGAGTTTCGAATAGGGTTACTCCATTTGAGTAGGAGGAGGAATTTGCAGGTGTGATAATTTCGGTGATTCCCTTTTTAAAATCATAAAAACCTTCGGTGCCAGCGTATTGCTGGGATTTAGCCCAACCTTCACTTCTTAGTTCCTGGCCATTGTACCGAATTGTGGAAGCCTGAAAAAAAGTTTTCAAATCGGGATTTTCCTTTCCAGTGCTACCGCCTTGAAGGGTAAAGGATGAGAAATTGTTTTCGCCACCCTTGGCAGAAATCGATCCACTCTTCACTGTGGATCCATTTTTGGTCACAATATTTACCACGCCGAGGAGCGCGCCCTGTCCCAGGGTCACGGAACCGGGCCCGCGGATAATCTCGATTTTTTCGATAAAATCCATGTTCATTCCGTTTATGATGGAATCGGGAGGCCCCCAGAAATATTCCGTATTCATATTGTGTCCGTTTATCAAAAGCAATACTTTTGCATTGTTGTCGGAGGCAAAACCGCGAAAACCTGCAATTGTGTCATCTTGATCTTCTACAGTGAAATAACCAGGGACGAAAATTGTTAGTAGTTCGTTCACGCTTCTTGCGCCACTTAATTGGATTTGGTCTTTGGAAATAACTGTTACAGACGCAGGCTGTTTCTCTGCTTCTTTGACAACGTTAGACGCAACTGTGACTGTTTGGCTTTCTTCGATAATTTTGAACACCTCAGCGGAAGCAGTGGAAATATTTTCTTCAGCAATCGGGAATTTTAGCTCTTTATCTGAGCCTAGATAAGTGGAAGTAATCGATTCATGAATATTTTCTCTTCGCTCGGCTCTTTTTTTATTCGAAAGAATCCGTAATAAAATTTTTTTCTGGAATTCTGCAATCGTCTCATCGGTGGATTTTTTTGATTCGCTGGGGTCCATACTTACGCCCTCGATTCCGGAAATCTCATCTGTCGCATTCAATGCGTCGATTAAAAATCCGGTCTCTGGGTTATAGATCTGGCAATAAATATTAATTCCTGCGCTTTCGTTGAATCTATAAAAGCCTGTGATTACCAGAAAGGCTCCATTTTTTTTTGCTTGCGGCAAAAGAAATTTCACATCCTCAGAAGTTTCTTTTACATCAAATCCTTGTTCATTGAAACGTCTTTTAAGTTTCATACGAATTTTCTCTTCTATTGATTGAGACTTTTTGGATTTATAAGGACTGAATTGATTTAATATTATCGTTTTTTGCGATGCCGGGCTATCGGATAACACAGGATTTGAATATAGAAAAGCCAGGCCGACGATAAAAAATATATAGAATATCCAAACTTTTTTCGCGAAAAGACATTTATTTATCATTGCAAGATCCAGGATCTCCAATTAATTTTTTTCGAAAAAACTTTCGCATGGAATCTAAAAAAGGGGTTATTGTTGCAAGTTACAAAGGATCGCTTAGTCTAAAAATCCGGCAAACGTTTTTTTTGGGTATTCCAAGGTTTTGCCAATTTCTATTTTCTGCGTAAAGTCAGAAATCTTTAAAAATTTTCTTGGAGAGGATACTGGCAACGATTGCCTAGGAATTTTTGAAGAACCTTCCGTAATTAGTATCGGATGGATCGAACGTTACGGGGATGTTTTGTGATACCCAAAAACTACGGCGGACCTGACACGCATCTTGTAAACTTGGGTGCACCTTTATTAACATGTGTAACTTGTCCAATAGGGTCTGTTCCACCTACGCGGACAAACCAAGCATCGCCTGGAGAAAATGGCCCGGATGTAGTGGAAGTCCAATAGTCAAATGCTCCTGTGTTAGGGAAATAGGTTGTATTTATTGCCGGACTGGCGGCAAGGGTTAAATCCACAATGCTCATTAGTTCATTCCTGTTTGGAAGCCTCCAGGTTCTTCCAGCAAGCCCAAGGCCGTTGCAATAAATAATCGATGATGACCAGTTAACTGTACTTGCAGCTCCTGAACAAGTTGCATCATTTGTTTGCCCACTATTGCACCTTTGCCAGACTAGGCCGGTTGTTTTGTCGGTGACTGTCCCGTCCCCATTATCGGCGAGGAGGATTGCATTGTCCCTCTGTTGTCCGGAAACGCACCGGGCAAATTTGCTGACTCCAGTGCCACTATAGTTAATATCCCCTATACCGAAAAGGCCATTCCACGCCCACGTTGCGATTGGTGCATATAGGGTAGAGCTCCAATAATCATTTGAGCAAGAATTGGGAAATGCGCCTTGGTTTATTGTTGGCGGAGTAGATATACTGGCATCGATTAGAGTATCCAGCTCTTGAATGGAAGGCAACCTCCAAGTGGTGATACCCGCATATCCACTCCCGCTATTTGCTGAATTGAGGGCATCGCACCAACTCGTAACGCTGCTTAAATTGCCGGAATTACAGGAGCCAGTGCCGCAGGTTGGACCGCTTTTTCCTTCTGAACAGGTTTTCCAAATAAGGCCAGTGCTATTGTCCGTCGTAGTGTAATCGGATGTAAAAGTCGAGTGTTGCGTCGGGCCTGAATAGCTTCGAATCACCCCCATTTCGAAGTCACCATCGTCTCCTGAGTCGTAGAGTGTGACCTGGCCGGTTTTGAGCGTAGAATAACTGAATCGGCCGGATGCCACAGCGCTATCGTTCAATCCGGCTTTTACGGCAATCGCCTTTATCGTTTTCCCGGCATATTTCCAGATATTCAGCCCGGATGAATAAAGAGTGGAGCTTGTTGTTGGCGTTGTACCGTTCGTGGTGTAATAAATTTGTGCTCCAGAGGTTGTGGAACTGATAGTGATTGATTGCATGGAGGTGTAGTGCTCTGGGGATGGATTAAAAGCAGGTGTTTCGACTGTAGGCACCGTCGTGGTTCCAGTACTCGATCCAGTTCCTGTTCCTGTTCCAGTCCCAGTCGGTAAGTTTGAATTGACTATAGTGGACACAGCGGCAAGAAATTCGGGAATCATTTTGACTTCTGGAAGTTTTGCGGCCTCACAATTGGCGAAAAATAGGGAGAAGACTATTTGGAGAAAAAAGCAACAATTCCAAAATTTATTACGTTTCTTTAGGATTTGTATCTGCATAACCTGAGGAATTGGACGAAGAAATCCGGCCATTCTAACGAAAGTTTGTCAAATCTTTTTCAATGTCTAGTAAATTTCTTAAAGTATGTATTTTTCTTGGAATCGGTTGTATTTTTGAGGTATTTTTTCTTGGTTTCTGCCGATAAAAATCCACTCCAAATATATCTTGCCCCTTCTTTTCTGTCCTTTTTTTTAAAATGGTACGATTATTGCAGAAGATATGTTTAGTAAATAATTTTTCGGGAAGGACAGTATGAAATTGAAAAGCCAATTTTATTTGATTTTTATGGTCTTCTGGTGGGTTTTACCAGGGCTATTATTTGGACAGGATACAGTTGGGCAAGTGCAACCTCCAGCACCAGTGCCTAGCATGGATAAAGGAGATACTGCATGGTTGATTATTTCTTCAGCAATGGTATTCTTTATGATACCAGGACTTGCATTATTCTATGGTGGAATTGTACGTTCTAAAAACGTACTTTCAACCATGATGCATAGTTTTATAGCAATTCTTGTAATAACTGTGCAGTGGACGGTTTTTGGGTACAGTTTCTCATTCTCTGGCGCTTCTCCCTATTTTGGGGACTTCAAGCTTATATTTTTGAATGGGATTACAGAAAACACATTAGAGGGTACAATTCCTAAATATGTGCACTTTCTATTTCAGGGAATGTTTGCTCTGATCACTCCAGCATTGATTTCCGGTGCAATTGCAGAGAGGGTGAAACTTTCTGGATACATTGTATTTATTTTTCTTTGGGCCACTTTCGTTTATGATCCGGTTGCTCATTGGGTCTGGGCCTCCGATGGCTGGCTATTGAAAAAAGGAGCTCTGGATTTTGCAGGAGGGACTGTGGTTCATTTGATTTCCGGTGTGGCTGGCCTTGCAGCGGCAATGGTCATCGGGAAAAGAAAAGGCGAGCCGGGAAGTTTGGCAAATCCTAACAATATGACTTACACTCTTATCGGCGCAGGGTTACTTTGGTTCGGATGGTTTGGATTTAATGCTGGGTCTGGGCTTATGTTGAATGGGGTTGCAGCGAGAGCATTTGTGGTGACTTTGATTGCCCCTGCATTTGCAGGTATATCCTGGCTAGTACTGGAGTATATTCACACCAAAAAAGCTACAGCCCTTGGAGCGGCTTCGGGAATCGTTGCGGGTCTTGTTGTGATTACACCTGCATCAGGTTTTGTTGGTGTGGGTAGCGCGATGATCATGGGCTTGCTTGTTTCTCCCGTATGCTACGGAGCAATTCTATTGAAAGGAAAGTTGAAATACGATGATGCGTTAGACGCTTTTGGAATTCACGGTGTGGGTGGAGCATTAGGGGCCATTTTTACCGGGGTATTTGCGATTGCGTTGGCTACAGGTGTTACTTCAGTCGGCCAGCAAATTTACATTCAGTTTATCAGCGTTCTTGTTACTGGAATTTATTCTTTTGTACTGTCTTATATTCTGGCATTTGCAATTGAAAAAACAATAGGCTTCAGAATTGATGAAGTCAAAGAGATTAACGGCCTCGACGAAGAGATTCACGGCGAGAAAGGCTACAGCATTTAAAAGGGGGATGTATGAAATTAATCATAGCGATTATTCAACCGCACAAACTAGAAGAAGTGAAGGCAGAGTTGACTAAAAACGAAATCTTTCGTTTAACAGTCAGCGATGTCCAAGGTTATGGACAACAGAAAGGCAAGACAGCAATTTACAGAGGACATGAATACAATATCAATTTATTGCCGAAAGTCCGCCTGGAAATTGCGGTGAACGATGAATTTGTGAAACCTACGGTGGATGCGATATTAAAGTCTGCGAAAACCGGAGAAGGAAAAATCGGAGATGGCAAAATATTCATCATGCCGATTGAAGAAGTTATTCGAATCCGGACCGGCGAAAGAGGTTCATCCGCGATTTAGGACTTTATGTAAAATTGGGTTCGGGGTGTAGAACTCACCCCGAATTTTCAGGCTGAAAGATGATGGATTGAATTAGAGCCAAACTCAAAAATCTTTCAAAGTACCCGTATTTGGTATTCTTCGAATAACTGTTTGGCTTTATCAAAGTCCGAATCAGAGTAGGAAGAAATCCCCAGTTTTTCGGACGATCTTCCTATTCCGTCTAACTTACTTTCATAAAGATTGTGGTATTTTAAAAGAGAGATTTCTGTAATTTTTATATCTTTCAGAAAGTCTATGAAATTGCCAAGGTTTTCTTTTGTATCCGAAATATTTTGAACCAATGGGATTCTGAATCTGACCGGGAATTTTCTTTCGGACAAAATTCTCGCGTTCGATTGAATGACTTGATTGTCCACTCCCGTATATTTTTTGTGAATCTCTGGTTGAAAAATTTTCAGGTCAAAATAAATCAGGTGGAACTTTCTTAAAACATTTTCGATTCTCTCAAATGAAAAAAGTCCGTTTGTTTCCAGGTTTGTGTGAATGTTATGTTGTAAGCAGAGGCCAAGCAAAGTATCCAGAAAATCAATCTGTGTTGTAGCCTCCCCACCGGAAAAGGTAACTCCACCGGTTTCTCCATAATATGGAATATCTTTTTTTATTTCCTCAAATACTTCTTTTGCGGAAAAATTTTTTCCCACCAATTTGATAGCGCCTGAGGAGCAGGTGTTTACACAAATGCCACAGGAATCGCATTTCTCAAAGTCGATTTTATTCAGTTTATTCGCCGAAATTGCTCCCTTCGGGCAGGAGGAAATACAGTCGTCGAATTCTTTGCAGGAATTTGCGAGAAACATTACTTGAGTTTCTTTTTTCTGGCTTTCCGGATTTTGGCACCAAAAGCAGCTCATATTGCAACCTTTCAGGAAAACCAGAGTTCTAATTCCAGGGCCATCGTGGACGGAAAATCTCTGAATATCGAAAATCCGCCCGTCCATGTCGTCTAACGCAGTTTCTGAAGGGTTCTGTTTAATATCTCCTTTTGCATCTCTGGGCTTAAATCCACAAAATAAGAACAATATCCTGAAATCCTCACAATCAGATTTTTATGTTTTTCCGGGTGAAGAATAGCATCCTGTAAAATTTCGGGTTTCAGAATGTTTACCTGTAACTGCATTCCACCGGATTTGAAGTATCCTTCAATGAGCGAACTTAGAATCGCAGGGTTTTCATGGATAATATCGTAATCAAATTTTACGTTCAGGTTCACCCCGTTTGCAAATATAGAGTGATCGACGGAGGTAACCGAGTGAAACATCGCTGTCGGGCCCAGCCTGTCGTTCCCGTCGGATGGGGCGATCCCATTGGAAAGAGACTCCCCGGCAAGTCTACCGGAGGGAAGAGCTGGCATCCTTTTTCCGTAAGCACGGTGGCAGGTCATTGAGTATAGGCCAGGCATCCAATTTCCTCCACGCGTATTTTGGTTCGCAGAAATCAGCTTGTCGAACATGGCCGCAACCGTCTTTGCAATATCGTCCGCTTCCTTGTGATCATTGCCGAATTTCGGGAGCTGCTGGATTTTTGCTCTCAGCTTCTCATATCCTTTGAAATTTTTTCTGCAGGCTTTAGCGATGTCGCCTAACGTAAATTCTTTTCTCTTGAATACAAATTCGGAAATTGCGTAAAGAGAATCCGCTAGGTCGGCGAGTCCTACTCCCTGAATTCCTGAGGCGTTGAACTTAGCCCCCCCTTCTGTCAAGTCCATGCCTTTTTCCACGCACCCCGCGACAGTTGCAGATGAAAAAGGAACCGGATGGTATTTAGCATTTGCTTTTTCTATGTATTCCAGGTCTTCTTTTAAGCCTACAATCAATTGTCCCATCACCGATTCCACTTCATTTATAAGCTCTTCAAAAGTTGAAATCTGCTTAAGCTTTTTCGAGTTTGCCAGTCCTTGCGAAAAAATCCCCGATTCCAATCTTTTGCCTTCGCCCAAAACAATTTCCAGCGAAAGTGGAAGATTGAATATTGCCGCATCCGATGAAGTGATCGATTCCCCACTTAGTGCTGGCTCTACGCAACCGACTGTGGAGTAGTTCCAAGTTCTTTCTTTTGGGAATCCACGCTTTTCCAGAGCGGGAATGATCACGTCGTCGTTGTAGATTGCCGGCGATCCGCTTCCTTTTTTCAGCGCTGAGAATGCCTTTTCCTTGTAATCCGGGTTTGATTTTTCACCCATCCGGACATGCCAGTTCGGTTGCCTTGTCGGAAATTTGTCCAAAACTTCCAGGAATAGGGACGTTAGTTCATTTGTTGTATCATTTCCGGTTGCATCGGATCCTCCAAGAGTAATAGCTTGGCCGATGGGAAAGCCGCCGAAATACTCCGTGATTCGGGTCGAAAAAAGTGGAAATACTTCTGAGAGTTTCAGGCAGAATGCGCATAACGTATCCATGAATCCATTTTCGTCAAAGTTGCCCGATTTTTTTTCAGCAAGATAAATTGGATAAAGATACTGATCGATCCTTCCCAAACTAATGCCCTGATCCAAAGATTCTATCTGTATGACCATCTGAAAAAACCATATAGTTTGGAGGGCTTCGGTTAGATTGGTTGCCGGATTTCTTGGGGAATTTTCCAATATTTTTGCGATTTCTGAATAGCCTTTTTCCTGTGCGAGCTTTTTGTATCGGCCAGCAAAATTTTCCAGGGCTTCCAAGACTACAATCTGGGATTGTAGGAACTCCAACTGTTTTTGGGATAGGCCAGAGGTTTTCATTTTACTTTGAATTTCGTCTTTGATTCCGGTTGTGCCTTTTTTTACTATGCTCTCATAGTCCGGCAAAAAATGGGCAATCCCACCGGCCTCGTTAATGATATATTTCACTGCGTTTAACTGGTCTATAATGTATTTTAATCTTTTCCAGAATGGAAATGCTTTGAATGCCAGGCTCTTGGTATTCCAGTAGACCATTACAAAAAAAAGTTTCCATTTTTTCCCTTTAGGAATCTGGATCGGATTGATTTTTCTTTTTTCAAATCGGAATAGGTCTTCCAGCATGAAACTTCCGGCAAGTTCCGGTTGGCATATCGCTCCAAGCCGGTTCTCCGTATGAGTTCCTACAAGAATTTCATCCGGATAAATCTGAATCGTCCGGTTTTCCAGGTGGTAGGATAGAGCCTGAGCCATTTTTAAGTAATTGGATGGGTATAGCTTGGCCTTCTTACGGAAAAAATCAGTATAATGAATTGCCCTCTCCGCACCTATGGTAACTTTTTCAGATTCATATTCATTTTGTAATCTTTTAATTTTGTCGGAAATCGTCCAGCTTTGTGTTTTTGTTTGCATAAGTTGATTTTTAGAATTAGTAAAATTTTTTTCAATTACTTTCCTGAAAAATCAATTATTTTTTTTCTTCTTTATTTGCAGATATTTAAATAAATTCTCGTCTCAAGTAGTAGAGCCAATTGATGAAAAGCAGATTCTCAATACTGTTCAAAGGATTTATTGTATTTTTGATACTTTTGTTCCCGTATTGTATGATAGATGCGAGATTGGATAGAATTCAAGGCCAATCAGCGAAAAAAGCCAAGAAGGCCTTTCTTATTTTGCATGTACAAAAATCGAAGCAAGTGCATGTTCACCAAAATTTTGAGATTCTTAAAATTCAAAATCCTCTAAGTATCTTGAATTATTTATTTGAAGTATCGGATTTTGTTTCAGAATTCATATCCACGGTTCAAATCAAGAAGTTCTTTAGATATTCCAGTCTTCCCCCACCTTCTCAAGTCTGATCATTGAAAAAATACCTTTTCTTTGAGAAGGAGAATCAAGGAAAATTTTTAAATTTACCGAATGGAGGAATATAAATGAAATTATTATATAATAAAAGTAAGAGTAGATCCGGATTAACAAAAAAAAATCAAATAGATCATTTGTCAAAGCGGGATATTTTTCCGGAAAAAACAAGAACCATGATCTGGATTATCAAGGCGGGAATAATCTTATTACTGGCTGTCGTCGCATCGTCCTGCTCAAAATCCCACCAGCTTGAAATTACTAACCCTTTTCCTGAGAAAGATATTTTCGCTGAAGAGAAAAATGCCTTTTGCGGAATTTCGGAGAAAAAGAAAGTATGGTATGTGCTTTATGGTAGGTATCCAATAAGTGATTTGGATGAGAAGGAACTTTTTCCGTCTTCGGATCATACTTACAGGGTCGAGCAAAAAAATACGTTAGACGACAAGCTGATTTCGATCTTGACGACGATATTTTTTACGGCTAGTCGAAAAACGCTTATTGTGAAGACTTGTAAATCCGTCGATCAGTCATCCATAACCGATAACGATGAAATTTCTCAATTAAATCGTTCTGATTCCAGAATACATCGTATAGAGAAAGAGATAACTGTTTTAAAAAAGAAAATCTCCGGGATAGAAACTATGATTGCGAATTTGGCGCTAAGGCTTCAGCAGGGTGGAGAAAAGTAGGGTGGGACTACCTAATAAATAAGGTCTATTTTACAAATGTTCAATAGGATTACAAGCACGCAATCAATGGCGCTTAAGGCTTTCGCATTATTACTAATCCTCTTGTTCCCGTATTGCATGGTGAATGCGAGACTGGATCGAATAAAATCCACATCTTCAAAGAAAAATAAAAAACCTTATCTGTTGCTTCAGGTGCAAAAGTCGAAACATATTTATATTTTTCAAAGCATAGATATGTTATTCGCAAAAGATTTCGGTACGATTAAGAAAGAAATCTTTGTATTAAGCACTTTTATAACAGATTTTATCAGTTCTATTCAGTTTAAAAAATTTTATCAGTTCTCCGATATTCCTCCACCAAAAGCTACCTGATTTCAGTGTGAAAAATAATGCTTCTGTTCTTATCCATTGTGACTAATGGATTTTTCGGTCGCGAGATTGCTTGATATTTTGAAAAGGATTATCTGATGAAAGTGGGATTAATAGGTTTTGGCAAAACAGGAAAAGCAGTAGCAACAGTTATACTGCGGAATAAAAATTTATGTTTGGAATGGGTTGTCCGAAAAACGGAATCACTTCAACACAGGTCTGTTCCGGAATTTCTCGGTGAACAGTCCAATGAACCAGGATTGATTTACTCGAGTTCAAAAATTTCGGCTTCTGACTTACTGGATATACATCCTGTTGATTTGATTATAGATTTTTCATCCGAAAGTGGAATTGATTATTATGGAGAAGAAGCGGCAAATAGGCAGATCAAGATTATCAGCGCAGTTTCCCATTATGATGAAGAAATTATTTCCAGGTTAAAGACCTATTCAGAGAGGACTACGGTTTTCTGGTCTCCGAATATTACGATAGGGGTGAATTATCTTATGATCGCGGCAAAATTTTTACGAAGAATTGCGCCGGATATCGACATGGTTATTTTGGAAGAACACTTTAAGGAAAAACCAGGAGTATCCGCAACGGCGAAAGTCATTGCAGATAATTTGAATATCGATCCGGCGGAAATCAAATCTACTAGAGCTGGTGGAATTATCGGAAGGCATGAAGTTATTTGCGGTTTTCCGTTTCAGACTGTGCGCTTAATCCATGAATCGATAGCCAGAGAGGCATTTGGAAACGGTGTCATTTTTGTTGCCGAAAATTTGAACGGTAAACGCAAGGGTTTTTATACATTTGAGGAGCTTCTCTTGCCCTATTTCACAGTTCCAAAAGATTTGTTATGATGGTAGGACACAAAAGGGCCTTTTTGAAAACGGAATTTTTCTTGGCTGGAAGTAGTGAGAGTTAATTTTTAGCATAATACAGTTCCAGGATTTCGTGGTATCTGAGATACCCGATAAAGACTCCTTCTTCATTTACGACCGGGGCTTTATCCAAATTCTTTTCCTTTAGTAGGCTCAATACATCCCCTATATGTTGATTTATCCGAATCGGAGTTATTGCCGAAATTGACGCAAGGAGAATTTTCTTGCTGTTGATTTTGAGTAATTTGTGCGAAGAAATCATTCCTAGGTAGACGTTGTCTTCATTTACCAGGATAAAATCTTTTTCGTCCAATTCTCCTGCCAACTTGTGAATTTTGCTAAAATGAGTATTTACGGAAAATACGGATGTGTGGTGAAAATATTTCTTGTAGCGGAATACTTCCATCGATTTAAGTAAGTCTGTCTGAATATCCCATGAATGGGCCGGAGAATGAAATCTGTCGCGGGTCTGCGATTGATATAAGTTTAATTTTTTTGAAAGTAGGACTACGAGTATGGAACAGATCATGAGAGGTGGGAGTAGGACATAACTTCCTGTCATTTCACAAACCATTATCATTGCGGCGATCGGTGCGCTTGCAACACCTGCATAGAATGCACCCATTCCGACAAGAATAAAGCTCTGGTAGTGCAGTGGATCTACTCTGTAGTACAAGCTTGCGAATTCGGCCACAAGCATCCCGATAGTTCCACCCAGAAAAATAGACGGGCCAAAAATTCCTCCCGATCCTCCGGAGGCAATCGTGAAGCCGGTAGCAATGACTTTCAAGCCGATGACCGCAAAAATAAAAAACATTAAATCATTTTGAGGCATCGAAGACCTTATAATTGGTTCCAACAAAAAAGAATGGACGTAATTTTCTCCGGTTCCGGAAACCACAGGAAAAAATAGATAGATTAAACCGCAAATTAGGCCCCCAATGGCTGGCTTGAATGGCGGATAGATTTTCCAATTCTGAAATTGCTTTTTTAGAGTTTTTATGGATTTTACAAGAATGAAACCTACGATAAAGCAAATAAATCCAAGTAACGGATAAATTGGCAAATATACTACAGAAAGTTCTTTCAACGAAAAAAAATCTCGGTGGATGATTCCAAAAAAACTGAGAAGAAAATACGCAGATATAGAGGAAATAATGGAAGGGATTAAAGCATCGCTTTCGATGTCTTCTTTATAGACCATTTCGATTGCAGTTATTGCGCCTCCTAAAGGTGCTTGAAAAATCGTTCCAAGTGATGCGCTCGCCCCTGCAAGGAGCATTGCTCGTCTGGCTCTCGCTCCTCCTCCAAAGAGGTCACTGATTTTTGAACCTATGCTTGCACCGATTTGCGCTGCAGGCCCTTCTTTTCCCGCGCTCCCGCCTGATGAAAGTGTTAGAATTGTTACAATGGCTTTAAAGATCGAGATTCTTCCTCTCATTTCTCCTTCTTTATCGTGGAATGCTTCCAATACGTTATCAATTCCGTTTCCTTTTGCCTCGGGACAGAAATAGTGAGTAATTAACCCGACCAATAAACCACCGATTATCGGCAAGGCAAACACTTGTAAATGGAATCCGGAAGAAATGATTGAATTTTGCGAGAAGTGGAAAAACGGAAAAATGGATTCGGTAAAGGAAAGGAATTTTGAGAATAATATTACAAAACATCCGGTGACAAGGCCGGTGAAAATGGATAGAACATAGATGTGAATGCTATTTTTTATTTTCAGTGTCATTGCTATTTTGCATTTCCAATAGTACGTCTTTCTTGATATACCCATATTCCGGAGAATTTTGAAATGGAATCCATTCTATATTGAACTTGTCGATCAGTGGATTGAATTTAGGGTGCTTGACGAGTAAGATCCAGATCATTTTTGGCTCAGGCTTTCCGCCAAGCCCTGAGTAAATGAATTGAAAATTTCCTTTTCTGTCCGTTATGCGAGTGTAAATTTCCCTTTCGGTACATTTTTCCTCTACAGATTCGATTTTGCATACAACGGCGCCGGGAATTTCTCTGCCATTGAAATCTACGATTTTCCCCGCAATTTCATGGCGATAGGCATAATCCACTGTTTTGCAATGAATTGCGGTTTGGGAGAAAACAAAACTAAAAAACAGTAGTTTGGCAAATGACAAAATGACAGAACTTTGCGAATATTTTGCGCATCCACGAGAATTCTTGAAAAAAAATTGCAAAAAAAATTTCGACTTCATTCCGGATTTTCCCAATTTCAGAATATATTTCCTAAGAAAGTTCGTCAAATCAAATCAGGAGTTTTACCGACTATGAAAAGAATTCAGATATTCGTTGTTTTATTTATCCTTTCGGCTGCAATTTTCAATTGCGGGAATTCAGGCAAAAAAAAGGGTCTGTTGCCTTTGCTGGCTTTGACTCAGGGAAATTCTGGTTCCACAAATTCTACCAGCTCTGCATCTGGTACCAGCACTGGAACATCGACGACATCATCCAGTAGCCCTGCGAATGCCGCGGAGACTGCGGGAACGACAACTGTTGCCCAAAGCGAGCAGGCTGTTTCTACTCCCAGCACCACGGCCTCAACGACCGGCGACAGCAATACTTCATCCAATTCCGGTTCAACAACCGATTCTTCATCCAGCTCATCGACTGATTCTTCAAACTCTTCAAATTCGACCACCACCTCTAGCTCAACATCGAATGAATCGAACAATTCCTCCTCCAGTGATTCCAATAATGCTACTTCTTCCACTAATTCGAATACATCCGATTCGTCGTCCAGCTCATCTAGCAATTCGAACAATTCTACTTCCACAACAAATAATTCCAGTTCGGATTCCACATCCGGAAATAGTTCTACAACCGGAAATAATTCCAATACTGGCAGCAGTTCAAATTCTTCGAATACCGACTCTACCTCCAATAATTCCGGCAATAGCTCGAATTCTGCAAATAGCTCCAATTCCTCAAATAGCAGTAATGGAAATTATGGATCCAATCCGGAAAATTCCCAAGGGGCCGCGCAGGCTGATGCAAAATGCAAAACTAAAAAAGCCTCTATGGATACAACCAAAGGGAAATGGTATGAAACACCGGAAAGCGATGAATCGGATGAGCATGGGAAAAAATATAAAGTTTCCGGAATCCATACTTTCTGGGGAGGGGAAAAACTTTACATAAAGGCTACCGGGCTATGTGCTTCCGGAACCTATGACCTAACTCTTCGTGCAAAAAATCAGTTCGGCAATCTTCCAAGTTTCTACACAAAATATATTTTTAATGTAACAAACGAGAAAACAGGCAAAACCTATGCATTACAAATTGATGCAAGCGATAAAAAATATAATGACGGAACCGTACAATTGTATTTGGAATCGGGGGATACTGATATTTCCCTTGTCTGGACAAACGAGGCTTATAAAGAAGGCAGTTACGACGCTAACTTGCATATCAACAAGGCAACACTTTCTCTAGCATCCAGCGTTGCCAGCAATAAGGGTTTGACCAAGAAAGCAGATTCGGATATTTGCTCGACGGAGGGAAGTTTTTATTTTCCGGGAAACAATAAGGTAGTCGCATTTTACTCTGGGAAATCTCTTTCCTATTGCTTTGGGGACACAAAACCGGGAAAATACAAAGTGAATTTGAGAGCAAAGAATTTTAAAAATCTACCGGATGGTTATGCAGCATTTAAGGTTCAAGTAGATTCCGGAAATGATAGCCAAATCGCTTTGGTTCCTGCTTCTTATGAGGAATTAAAGGACGGATATGTTACAATGAATATCATGACCGATACCTCAAAATTATCCCTAACCTGGTTAAACGATTCTTATGTCAGCGATACAAAAGCTGCGGCAATTGAATACGATGAAGTAAGCATTGAAAGGACTGGGGACTTGGAAGGCTCGAATCTGGCAGCGTATATGGCTTTTTATACTACGGGTGGCAGAATCGGGCTTATCGCGGGGCTAGTTACTCTACTCGGCCTAGCATTTCTGGTCAGAAATTATAGACTTAGGAAAGAAGCCGTTTAAACAAATATCAACATGTCAAAGGATCTACAAGATGTCCCTCATTGTTAACCAGTGAGGGACTTTTTCCATTATGCCCCTTTTCAAAATTGTCTGTAATTTGTTACACGATAGCCATCTTCTAAAAATTTTATCCAGTTAACATTCTTCGCAAATTGTGTCAGAAGTTCAATAATTCATTGCTAGAAATTTGTCAGTATTGAACAGTGTTAATTTGTTAGTTGGATAAGGGGCTTTATGAATTACAACACAGATTATCAAATGGTGCTCGGCTTAGTTCTTGCCTGCATGATTTTCGGGGTTTCTCTTGAGCTACGGGTCATTGCTTTCAAATCCGTTTTGCAACGGCCGATTGCGGTTCTTTCTGGGATGGTCGGGCAGGTACTCCTTCTTCCCTGGATTACTTTGGTTGCGACATTGGTGTTGGACCTCCCACCCGGTGTTGAACTTGGGATGCTTTTGGTTGCCGCAAGCCCCGGTGGAAATTTATCGAACATCGTGACTCACATGGCAAAGGGAAACACGGCTCTATCGGTAAGTATGACTGCCGTATCCAGTGTCATGTCCGTTTTTACTCTTCCGTTAAATTTTGCCTTAACCGCAAACCTGAACCCAGTCACAAAAGCGTTAATTGCTAGCGGGGGAGAGTTGCAGGTGGATGGAGTGGAAATTATCAAAAGCCTGATCGTTCTTTTGGTTGTCCCGATTACGCTTGGCATGCTCGTTGGAAATCTCGCAACGGGTTTTGCTCACAAGATCACTCCAGCATTCAAGAAATTCTCGTCCGTCGCATTTCTGGGGTTTCTGGTCGTAGCGGTTGGAAGCAATTGGAAAATGTTTGCCGATAATCTGGGGTTCATCCTGGTTATTGTGGTTTTTCACAATTTTATTGCGCTTGCAATTGGAAATTTAATTGCAAGGGTATTTCAGCAAGATGACAGTAATCGACGAGCGATCACTATTGAAGTCGGAATGCAGAATTCCGGTTTGGCTCTTGGGCTTATTCTGACCCAGTTTAAGGCAGAGCCGAATATGGCACTGGTCGCGGCTTTCTGGGGAATTTGGCACATCGTTTCCGGGTTATTACTGGTAGCGATATGGAGAAGACAGCCTCTTCAAGAGGAGAGTCATTCATGAAAATTCTGGTCACCGGGGGTTCCGGTTATATCGGATGTAATCTAGTCAAGACCCTTGCGAAAAAGCACCCGGGCTGGGAGATACTTTCCACGGATATACGTTCGACGGAAGAGTTTAAAAAATTAAAAAAGGTGAAGGCCAGAATACTGGACATCAGCAATCGAATTGATACGTTAGGCGAAATCAAAAAATTCAAGCCGGATTCCATAGTTCATCTCGCATCCATTATAAATCCCCCACCTTCCATGACCGAGGAGACCCAAAGACTCATCGATGTGGAAGGCACTAGAAATGTTCTGGATGGGGCGTTACTTGCAAAGACAAAACAAATTATCATTACAAGTTCCGGTGCGGCTTACGGGTATCATAAGGACAATCCGGAATGGTTAAAAGAAACAGATCCGGTCCGGGGCCATAAACATTTTGCCTATTCTCGCCACAAAAAAGAAGTAGAGGATATGCTTGCGACTTACAGAAAGCTTCATCCGAAACTTACCCAGTTGATTTTGCGCCCCGGAACCGTTCTGGGGCCAACTGTGAACAATCTGATTACGGATTTGTTCAAGAAAAAAAGTATTTTAGGGATTACAGGAAGCAAGAGTCCGTTTGTATTTATCTGGGATGAGGACGTTATGAATATCATTCTTCTGGGAATTGAAAAGAAAAAATCCGGAATATTCAATCTTGCCGGAGACGGAGCTGTTCCGATGTCTGATATTGCAGAGATTCTGGGAAAGCCTTACAGCCCCAAGCCTGCCTGGTTGTTAAAGACAATTCTAGGAATTTTAAAGCCATTGGGATTGTCTCAATACGGGCCGGAGCAGTTGGATTTTTTGCGTTACAGGCCGGTTTTGGATAATTCATCTTTAAAGAAAAATTTCGGTTATAAACCCAAATACACATCCAAAGAAGCGTTTTATTCATTCTTGAGATCAAAGGGAGTAAATTTCCATGAAATATAAGTTCTGCAAATTTTTGGTTTTGGCATTATTCATCATAACTCATTCAGAATCTAGTGCAATCAGTATCCGGGTCACGGATAAGTCGGGTAAGCCTCTGGAGCTTGCGATGGTCACTGCAAAGTCGGAGAGGCCCCATCTCGCATCCAAAGACGACAAGGGCTATCCTTTTCCGGGAAGAGAAGAGCTTATCACGCCTGAGGTTACATCTTTTACAAGCCAATCCGGCAATTTAAACCTGTTTTTTCCTTATCCCGATAAGGTTCTGATCCGGGTCCGCAAAATCGGGTACAGGGACGAAAACCTTCAAGCTAATTCGTCTAACGCATCCATCCATGTAAGAATGGAAATTCTCACCGATCCTAATGAGCTAGTCGCGCAATATCCTTCCAATAACTGGGTCGCAGCACTTGACTGGGGTGAAGAGAAACATTTCAGAAAAGTGTATATGGAGCAGTGCGGATTCTGTCACCAGCAGGGAAGTTTTTTTATGCGTAGGCCATATTCCGAGAAAGACTGGGATACGATAATACACAGAATGATCGGATACGGTTCCAGGCCGAATAGCAAAGCACAGAAAAGAATGCCAAAAATACTTTCGAAAGCCTACAAGGATCTCATCGAGAATCCTAAGAGAGTTACAGCGCCCAGGAATTGGGGAGGTGAACTGTTCAATACAACAATAAGAGAATGGCCAATTGGAGACAGTTTTTCTCAGATGCATGACCTTCTTTATCATTCTAACGGGAAGGTTTATGTCGGAGATAACCTGCAGGATAGAATTTGGGAAATCGATCCTCGAACGGGGAAGACTGTCGTACACAAAGTTCCACACTCAGACAATGATGCGTTAGGCGGCCTCCTGTCCGGAAGGTTAAAGACTTTTCCCAAACACGAAACTTTTGTCGGGGTTCATTCTTTGGCCGAATCGCCGAAAGACGGGCATATATTCATCACTCCATCTCTACAGAAAAGATTAATTGAATTTGATCCAATCACTAGAAAATTCACTGACCACAATTTTGAAAACGGGCTTTATCCGCATACCATCCGGATTGATTCGGAGGACAGGGTATGGTTTACTCTTGCGCTTTCCAATCAGATAGGAAAATTTGATCGAAAAACAAAAACATACAAGGTTTACAATCTTCCGTCGAGAAGCGGAAAAGAGACGTTTAGCCTTTTTATCAGCGGGATCATTTTGCGTCTGATGAATTGGGGTTTTCCAATGCACTATCTTCCTGTTGATGACAGAGTTTCCGGAATGCCTCTTCCTTACGGGATTGATGTTGCGCCTAACGGACTTGTCTGGTTTGCGAGGCTTCATGCAGACTCGATCGGAGTAATCGATCCGAAAACGGATTCTGTCAAGGTCATTGACACTCCGTTTCAAAGTCCGAGAAGACTTCGAGTTGACTCTGAGAATAACGTATGGATTGCGGCATTCTCGGAGGCTTCAATCGTAAAATATACTCCAAACGACGGAAAATTCAAAACATTTCTGATGCCGACTGCTGTTGATGGTGTCGAAACTCCATATTCATTGAATGTTGACAGGCCTCACAACCTTGTATGGGTGACCGGGACGTCATCCGACAACCTATTGACTCTGGATATAAAATCAGAGAAATGGAGAGTTTATCCTCTGCCCAGAAGAGTCTCGTTTACAAGGGATGTTGAATTTTCGCCTGAAGGAAAGGCTTATACCTGTAACGGGGCATTTCCTAGTTGGCACATTGAAGACGGGAGGCCGACTCTCATTGAAGTGGTCGCCAGCAAATGAAAAATCCAGAGAAAGCAAAAATTTTTGATATATCCAGATTTCTATTTGCTTCATTTACAGGCTTTTTAGGCGGACATCTCACAAATTATAGCGTGATTCTATATGCTCAGGATGTCTGGAATTCTGACATGCTTGCCGGAATCGGCTTTGGCCTTTGTTTCGGAACCCCGTTAATTCTCGGCTGGTTCGGTGGGGCATGGTGCGATTCTCACAGCCCGCAGAAAATAGCCCAACTCGCCCATATCTCTTTTTTGATTTCACTCTCTCTTTTGAGCGTTACTCCAATAGTCAGCGAGGACGTTAGTCGCTATGTTTTTTTAACGGGAGCAACATTTGCAGGAATTGGATGGGCAGTGCTTGCACCGGCACGAATGGCATTACTTGGACGGCTTGCTGAAAATAAACAGGCAAAGCTTGCAGTGATATTCAATATTCTGGTCATGCTGGGATTTGGTGCTGCCCCACCCCTGCTGTCTCTATGCAAAAAAATCGGTGGCTGGGAAATTGTTCACTATTCCGGGATGGGGCTTTTTATGTTATCTATGGTGGCACTGATTGGATTAAAGGCAGTTGGCCTAGGGCACGAGTCCTCAGCAATCGACAGAATCCGACAGGGTGTAGGGTATGTAGCAAAAACTCCTCTACTAAAAGAAGCTATTCTTTTTGCGATCATTGTCTACCTTTCTATGGGGCCGGTTCAGGTTATGCTTCCTAGATTTGCGACAAATGTTCTGGCTCTTTCTGAAATAGGGAGAGGCCTCTTTCTCGGAGCCATGGCACTGGCATTGCTTGTCGGAGGTGGAGTATCTCTAGGAATTGCAAAAAAATTCGGATTTGGTAAAATGATTCTGGTTTCGGGAATGACGAGCGGTATGGCGATTTGTGCGTTAGGCGCAAGTTCATCAGTTGAGATGTCCGCGGTATTTCTGCTTTTTAGTGGAGCCGGAGCCGGAGTTTCTATTAGCCTCATAGTCGCTCTTTTGCAATCTGAGAGTAAGCCTGAATACCGGGGACGGCTAATGAGCTTGTATACGATTACGAGCCAAGTGATCCCGGCATTCTCCGGGTTCCTTTCCGGGTTAGTGTTAGTAAAGCTTCCCGTAAACGAGGCTCTAATGGGAGCCGGGGGAATACTCATAATATTTCTGGTGTTGGGGATATTGGGGTTGAAAAAACTTTGGAAATATGATTTAATGCGTTAGGCGAAATTATCTCGTCAAAATCTAATCCGATATTCTAAAAATCACTCTTCGATTTTTTGCCCTGGATTCAGGAGTTAAATTGTCTGTTACCGGATTTTTCTCACCAAATCCTTTTGAGCCTAGTCTTTCCTTTGGGATTTTATGTTTATTGTGAAGATATTCCAAGACTGAATTTGCCCTTGCGCGAGATAATTCCAGGTTATCCTTCTCTCCACCGACATTATCCGTGTGCCCCTCGATTGAAATTTTTATATTCTTATTTTCTTTAATAATTTCAGCAAGCCTATCTAGCTCGGGTTCGGAGTCTTTTGTAATTTCGAATTTTTTCGTATCGAAAAATAGGTTATTGATTACGATTTCTTTTCCTTTTTTGATTTCGGGGAGGACGATGTCTACATCAATTTCTTTGTATACATTGTCCGAATTTCTGAGATCGATATTTTTGTGAACGGGAATGTATCCATTCTTTTTCGCTACGAATCCGTATCTTTCTCCATGAGGAACTATTATTGAAAACTTGCCTTTCTCCGATTCAGATATTGTCGTTCCAAGTTGCTCGTTATTTTTCAGGGACTCAAAGATAATATCCGCGTCAATGGGCTCGCCTTTTTCATTTTTCACTTTTCCTTTTACAAGCACGACCGGCCTTGGGCGAAATTCAATCGGAAGATAAGCCATATACAATAGTCCGTTCTTACTAATGTAAGCCCAGTTGCCGGAAGCTGGGATCGTGAAAAAATTTACTCCCTGAAGTTTTTTGGAAATCTCAAGGGGGTTTGTCCAGTTATTCCATCCTTCTCCTACTCTTTGGGTAAAATAAATCGAAAGCCCGTTATGGCCGTTACTGGAAAAGTATAATGTACGGTCGTCTGCCGCAAGGAAGGGAGCCATCTCTTCTTCCTTCGTATTGATGGTTCTTCCCAGATTTCTGCCCAAAGGAAAATTCCCAAATTTATCGGCGATAGAAATGTACAGATCCAGTTTTCCAAGCGAGTCAGATTGCATGACCGAATAGATTAAAACTTTCCCACTGCCGGATAACGCAGACCCTCCGAATACCTGCTGATTCGGATTGTCTTCTTTTTTGTACAAATTGTAGAAGTCTGGAAATGAAATAGGTTTTGGTGATGTCCAGTTTTGTCCGGATTTAAAAGTTTTATACAATGGAACTCTATTGTAAATTCTATCCAACCTTCTTTGAAAGATGATTTGAAGATCGGCGAATCTCATTTTGTATTCGCGTTCGCTTTTCGAATCTTTGATAATTTTTTTATGCTCAATATCCATTTCTTTTTCGAGGCTCTTTATGATCTCGTCTTCAGAAAAACTTCCAAAAACAAAAAGTTCGTTTCCCCCCGGTAAAGCCGAAATTACGGCCGAGGGAGTTTCGTTATTCAATGGTTCTGTAAGCTGAATACCAGGTTTCCAGAAGCCGTGTTCATCTAGTTCCGAATACCAGATTTTTTGAGTGGAATGTTTTCTTTTTTCTACGAGAGTAGTCCAGAACATCTGGTTTCCGTCAGGTGTTACTTTAGGATTGAATGCAGTCATTTTCCTGTGAACGTATTTTGGGATTTGCTTTAATGTCCAAGGAGCCAATTTCGTTTCAGTTGCAAAGGGGGCTATTTCGTATCGCTTGATTTCGCAAGTTTTCCCGGTTGTATGAATTAGAGCGCGAACCTGATTTCCGGAAATTTCTGCGAGTTCGTTAGATAATTCATTTGCGGACAGTTCGCAGTTGATTTCTTTCGATCTGAAAAATTTTCCACCTCCGATAATTTCACCTGTTTGCACGATTTCTTTTGCAAGCAATGTTGACTGGAATAGAAAAAAGATGGACGGAACCAAAATAGCTTTCATATTCTAAGCTTCGGTAAAAAAAAAGAACCCCTTAATAGCCGTAGCTCATTCTGCATAGGTAGCCCTAGGCAATTTTTTTTTGGTTTGGTTTTTAGGGGTTTTTTCGTTTTTTCTGTCTATATTCTGATCTTATAGTATATTTTTCTCTTCCAGATACCATGGAAGTGCCTTGAAAGAGAGTTTTTACCCATGATTGTGCTAAAGTTGGTGGGAACTCCAGAATCAAAGAACATTTCAGTTATTTTTTCCCAACCAGCGAGTTCGAGCATCAGAAACCAGTTAAAAAGACGCGTGCGGGAAATGCCTAGGAAAGAAGCGAGAATGCCGAATTCCAACCAATCTTCATTTGAGGGTTTGAAATTGATTTTGACGAGGTTTTGGCCTGTATCCTGGTAGAGGGTCTTCGGTTTTTTTGACTGAGGGTGAAGACCGGAGAAAATTAATTCTTTGTATCGATGAAGAACAATATGAAAATAATCTTTACGAGACAATTCAGCAGTTTTTTTCTCATAAACATCCAGGAATTTTTTTGGTATAAGAAGGCTGGAATCGGTTATTTGGGTATTTTGCAATTTCATAATACTCTCCTGAATGTTCAGGTAAAAAAAATTGAAACAGGAATGAAAAAAATCGGAATGTGAATAAAATAAATCATATGCATTGAAGATTTATATCGGATCATTTCGGCTTGGCGAAAGAAATGGAAGAAAAATTCTGACTATATTACAAAGTTCTACGGGGAATTATGATAAGTGTATCTGGTCTTGCAGTACGTTTTGGCAAAAAAACTTTATTTGAGAATGTAAACATTAAATTCAAGCCGGGGGCGAGGTATGGCCTTATCGGGGCGAATGGGACCGGTAAATCTACCTTCATGAAAATCCTTGCAGGAATCGAGCAGCCTCATCAGGGGGTTGTTTCTGTGGACAAAGGGGCCATTATTGGGTATTTAAAGCAGGATCATTACGAGTATGAAAATGAAACGATAATGAATACTGTTATTCGGGGCAATAAAGAGCTATGGGAGATTTCCCAAGAAAGGGACAGGTTATATGCGCTTCCGGAAATGAGCGAAGAGGAGGGGATCAGAGCAAGCGAACTGGAAGAAAAATATGCGGACTTGGGAGGGTACGAAGCAGAGAGTGTAGCGGGCGAACTTCTGGAAGGGCTTGGGATTCCTTCGAATATCCAGAATGAGACCATGTCCAAAATCACCGGGGGCTTCAAATTAAGAGTGCTTCTTGCACAGGTTTTGTTTTTGAAACCTGATGTATTATTACTCGATGAGCCTACGAACCATTTGGATATTCGGACGATTACATGGCTGGAAAACTTTCTGAAAGCCTATACCGGAGTTGTAATCGTAATTTCTCACGACAGGCATTTTATCAATTCAATTGCAACGGATATTGCTGATTTGGATTATAGTGCGATCAAAGTATATCCCGGAAATTATGATGATTTTATGGAAGCGTCAACTCTAGCGAGAGAGCAGTTGATATCTGAGAACAAAAGGAAAAAAGAAAAGATAGCCGATCTACAGGAATTCGTGAATCGTTTCAGCGCGAATGCGAGTAAGGCAAAGCAAGCAACGTCACGGGCAAAGCTGATCGAAAAAATCAAGGTGGAGGAAATGAAACCTTCGTCCAGGGTTTCTCCGTATATCCGTTTTAAAGTTGGCAAGCCATTGGGAAAAGATGTGATCGATGCGGTAGATATTTCCAAAAAATATGCGGTTCAGATTTTCAAAGATGTGAATATTTCTATTGGTAAGGGTGAAAAAGTTGCGATCATAGGAACAAACGGAGTGGGAAAAACGACTCTACTGAAATGTCTCATGAAAAAATTGGAGCCGGATTCGGGAAAAGTAGAATGGGGGATGAGTGTTTATGCTTCTTATTTTCCGCAGGATCACAGAGAGGGGATCGAAAAGGATAAGCCTACATTAATTGAATGGCTGTACGGTTATGCTCCACCCGGCACAGACACAACAGTGATTCGCGGGCTTTTGGGCCGAATGTTATTCAGTGGAGAGATGGCTCAAAAGAGTACGGAAGTTTTATCTGGAGGGGAAAAATCTAGGTTGATCATTGCCAGGATGATAATGGCAGAGGACAATCTTCTGGCGCTGGATGAGCCTACGAACCATCTGGATTTGGAATCCATTGAGGCCTTAAACTATGCACTTTCTATTTACGAAGGTACGGTGATTTTCGTATCCCATGACCGTGAATTTGTATCTTCTCTTGCAACTAGAATTCTGGAGGTAACCCCTGAGGGAGTAAAAGATTTCAAGGGAACCTATGAAGAATTTCTGGATAGGGAAGGGGCTGATTTTTATAAGCGGCAGAGTACTGTTTCCATTCTTGCGAGTGCAACTTAGATGGCCTCTCACCGGGAAGATTTTGAAAAATATATCTTATCTCCAGAGCTAAGTGAAGCTGTAAAAATCGCAGAAATCACTCAAAGGCCTCTCTTGGTGAAAGGTGAGCCTGGAACCGGAAAAACTCTTCTAGCCCATTATGTTGCAAAAGATAAAAATATGCCTCTATTCCGATGGCATGTGAAATCTACCAGCGAGGCCAAGGAAGGTTTGTATTTTTATGACGCAGTGGCAAGGTTGAACGATTCACGGTTTGCGGATCTGGATTCCAAAAAAGACGTACACAATATCGAAAACTATATTCGGTTGGGGGCGCTCGGACAAGCATTTGAGTCCGAGGTCAGGCCGGTCGTTTTGATTGATGAGATAGACAAAGCCGATATAGAATTTCCGAACGATCTTCTATTGGAATTGGATAGTATGGAGTTTTTCATAACAGAAACCAGCCGCAAAGTAACGGCTAGGCACAGGCCTTTGATTATTATTACTTCTAATAATGAAAAGGAGCTTCCAGATGCTTTTCTTCGGAGGTGCATATTCCATTATATAGATTTTCCTTCAAAAGAATTCATGGATTCCATTGTCAAATCCCATTTCCCGGAAATCGACAGGGAAATTTTGAAAAAAGCGATTGAAACATTTTATACATTGCGAAAAAATTATGATCTGAAGAAGAAACCTTCTACAAGCGAGCTTATAGACTGGATTCATATTTTGTTGCACCAGGGAGCTGACTGGAAAAATTCCAGTATTCCTTTTCTGGGGACGCTGGTCAAAAATGAAGACGACTATGAAACAGTGAAAGGGAGATAGAATGATTTACGAATTCAAGGGAGTCAGACCGAATATTCACGAAACTGCATTTATCGCTCCAAGCGCAGAGGTTATTGGGAATGTTACCGTTGGGAAAAATTCTTCCATTTGGTTCCAAACTCTTGTTAGAGGCGATGTGAATTACATCAAAATCGGTGAGAATGTGAATATTCAGGATATGTCGGTGGTTCACGTAGCCAGAGATAAGTTTCCGACTTTGATCGGTGACAATGTTTCCATTGGACACCGGGCGATTATTCACGGGTGCATTTTAAACAATTTCTCTTTTGTCGGAATGGGCGCGACACTCATGGATGGAGTAGAACTCGGGGAATATGCATTTGTTGCGGCAGGCACGCTGATTCCCCCAGGGAAAAAAATCCCTCCGGGAGTATTGGTAATGGGTAGCCCAGGAAAGATCATTCGGGATATTACGGATGAGGATAGGGAAATCATCACTCGCACGGCAAAAAACTATTCAGGGTATAAGGACAATTATCTTAGAGAGGGGCAGTTTCTGAAATTTGAAACTTAGGACATGCTCTTAAGAAAATTTTTTATTTCCCAAGAAGCTTGAAGAGAATCCCTGCCTAATGCCTTGAATCACGGACAAAATCAAGTCCGGCTTTGAATCCTAATACTTTTTAAATTAGTGCGGTAGGTAAGAAGCCCTCGGTTTTGTCGAAATTTGGGAAGCCGTGCATTTCGTTGGACTTTCAATTTATTTCCCACAAGAGTTTTTCAAAATTTCAACATTACTTGGATTTCTATTTTTCCCTGAAAATTCCAATAAGGAAAATTGGAGCCACCTTGATTTTAAATTTGAGAATCCTACCCAAACTTTTTAAGCATTTCCTTTGAAAAAAATGTATTCATTTTCTGAAAATTCTCTGTTTTAGCAGAAATTTAGATTGCAATATCCAATAAAACAAAAAAATTGTTTAATTTATTGGATATTTCGTTGACAATTTCGAAAATGGGCAAATATTAGCACTTACAAGAGACATTCCGGGGCCTTGCAGGTTCCGTAAAAAAGAGGACTAGCGTATGAGAGCAGAAAATATTCTACAGACAATTGGAAATACTCCACACCTTAGAGTAAATACTCTATTTGGAAAAGATCACGAAGTTTGGGTGAAACTTGAAAAGGCAAATCCTGGCGGAAGCATTAAGGACAGAATCGCTTTAGCGATGATCGAAGACGCAGAGAAAAGAGGAATTTTAACAAAAGATAGCATTATCATAGAGCCAACATCAGGAAACACCGGGGTTGGGCTTGCTATGGTTGCGGCTGTGAAAAAGTATCCTCTGATTCTGGTTATGCCGGAATCAATGACCCTTGAGAGAAGAAGAATCATGTCCGCATTTGGAGCAACTTTTGAATTGACCCCTAGAGAAAAAGGAATGCCTGGAGCCATCGAAAGGGCGAAAGAAATGGTAGCTGAAAGAAAAAATGCTTGGATGCCCCAGCAATTCGAGAATGAGGCAAATATTAAAGTTCACCAGGAGACTACCGCAAAAGAAATTCTGGCGGATTTTCCGGAAGGAATAGACGTTTTGATTACTGGGGTTGGAACCGGAGGGCATATCACTGGAGTTGCTTCAATATTGAAACCAAAATTTCCTAAATTGAAGGTATTTGCAGTGGAGCCGTCGGCATCACCAGTGATAAGTGGGGGAAAACCAGGACCGCATCCAATACAGGGAATTGGAGCGGGATTTATTCCAAAAAACCTACATACGAATTTACTGGACGGAACAATTCAGATTTCGAAGGAAGAGGCGTTTGAATTTGCAGTAAAAGCCGCCAAAGAAGAGGGCTTATTTATCGGAGTTTCATCCGGCGCTTCTCTTGCTGCAGTTTCGAAGAAGTTAGGCGAAATTCCTAAGGGTGCAAGAATTCTTACCTTTAACTATGATACCGGAGAACGATACCTATCCATGGATGGCCTCTTCGTTTAGAAAAGATTTCTGCCGTGGTTCAGTAGAGGTTGTTGCACTGACAGTTTCCAGAGCCTCGGCAGATTTAATTTGTGATGGATCTACTATTGCATCTAAAAGCCGTATTCTTTTTCCACCAAGCAAACTCGAACGCGGAAAGTTTGGTACCAATCTTTGGCTCTATTTTGCGCTTCTTTGTGAAATAGATTTTCTTTCCAGGCGCTAATCGATTCTAAAGAATCCCAATAGGATACAGTAATTCCAAGTTCATTTCTCACAGTTTCTAATCCTAAAAAGCCTTTTTGTTTGGAGGCTAGTTCTACCATTCTTTGTGACATATCCGAATATCCGTCGTCAGATGGGGTACGAATAGATGTAAATATGACTGCGTAATAAGGGGGTTTGGGGGTTTTAGCAGGGTTCATGTTTTCTTAAATCCTTTCTTCCAAGGTAAAATAAAAAGTGGTTCCTTTTCGTATTTCTGACTCTGCCCAGATTCGTCCACCATGTTTGTGGATAATTCTTTGAACGATTGTCAAACCGATTCCGGTTCCAGGAAATTCCGAAGTCTTGTGCATTCTTTGAAATGGACCGAATAATTTTTCTGAATAAATCATGTTGAAACCTGAGCCGTTGTCGCGAACGAAAAAAACTTCTTCTCCGGCTTGTTCATATTTTCCGAATTCAATCTTTGGGTTATCAATTTTTCCGGTAAATTTGAATGCATTATCAATAAGATTTGTTAACGCCACATCCAAGAGATTTGGGTCGACATTTGCCGTAATATTTTCTCCGGAAATAAATTCAATTTGTCTGCCTTTCTGAGTTTCAAGTAATCTTTCGGAAATTTTCTTTGCCATTTGGCTTAAATTCGTATTCGTCTTGTGCATTTCAGTTCTTGTAAGTTTGGAGAGTCTTAGGAGGTCCTCGATGAGTATTCCCATTCGATTGGTTTCCGAGCGAATCCTTTGTAAATACTTCTGAGCTTTCTCGTCTAGTTTTCCAAAGTAATCTTCAAAAAGGGCTTCGCTCCACCCGTCAATTGCTCTCAGGGGAGCGCGCAGGTCGTGGGATACAGAAAAGGAGAACGATTCGATTTCTTTGTTTGTTTCTTCCAATTGCCTGGTTCTCGCTTGCACTCTCGCTTCTAAATCCTTGTTTAACTCCTTGATCTCTTCAAAAAGCCTGGCATTCTTTAGGGATAGCACGATTTCCTTTGCGGCAGTTTCCAGAAATGAAGATGATTTTTGAAAATCTTTCGGGGCTCCGGTACCCACACCAATTACCCCAATGACTTCATCTCCTTCCAGTAGAGGAATAGATGCGAATGATACTAGGCCTGCTTTTTTGCATTCTTCGTATGTGCATCGAAAGTCACTTAGAATATCCATGGAATACACCGGTTTTTTTGTATGCGCGGCGATCCCGCATAAACATTCGCCGACTTTATGGAGGTTTGCAACTTCGTGAGGATATTTAGAATTTTTTGGTCCTTTTCCAGCTAATTTTAAAATTGGCCCTTCTTTCAAAAATAAAAGTGTGACATCGGAAGATAAAGGGTTGGATATTTGCTCAATGATAATTTGAATTCTATCTCCTAGAGATACGTTAGCCGAAACCTCTTTTGATAATTCGTTTAGGGTGGAAAGCTCGATGTTTCTAAATGCAAGTTCGTCCTCCGCAGCCTTTTTTTGCGTAATATCAATCCCCATTCCGACAAGGCACAATTTCCCTTGAAACCTCAGTTTCTTTCCGGTGAAATAATGCAGTCGGCTAGTTTCATCTTTTGAAGTAAAATGCGCTACTGCGTCAGATTCCCCTTTTTCAAAAACTTCGAGAATTTGGCCGTAAATATATTCTTTTTCATTTCCGCGAAATAGATCCACAGGTGAGATTTTTGAAATCTCTTCAGCAGAATATCCGGAAATTATTTCAAAATTTTTATTCCAGCGCAGAAATTTTCCCTGGTCATCAAAAAGATAAAACAATCCCGGAAGGCTGTTCATTGCCGCTTCATTAAAAACTTTTTCGTGCAGAATTTCCTCTTCATCTCTTTTTCTATCAGTTATATCTTGAAAAATGGATAAGAAATAGTTTTTATGATCCAAGCTGATAAATTTTGTCGAAACATGAACATTTCGAATTTCACCTCCTTTGGTTTTGTGGAGCGTTTCGAATTCTTCTTGTTTATTTTGGATAATATTCTGTAGATGGTTTTCTGTTTCCTTTGAAGTTTCTTTTGCTTCGTAATCTGAAATGTTCAATTTTTTGAATTCTGAAAGATCATATCCGAGCTGTTCGGCCGCCTTTGGATTGGCTTCAATTGTTTTACCGTTTTCTTCAATTAATAATATTCCGCCCGGGGACTCTTCAAATAATAGCTTGTACTTTGATTCATTGGATTTGCTTTCATGCAGTTCCTCTTTGAGTTTTTTTAATTTAGAGAGGCTCTTCAGATAAATGTCAATTTCCAATTCTACTGTACCTGCCGTCAATACATAGTCTATTTGCAGAGTTCTTAGAAACTGTTTCTTTTCGTCCGGAAAATCTTTCGGTAGAAATAACGTCAATGTGCAAGAGTTGTTCAAAATTTCGCTAAAAGATGGATTAGCGATTTCGGGGATCTCAAACGCGGAGAATACGATAGAATCGATATTCTGAATTCGATGGAGATTGTTATTCAATTCGCTCTGTGAGATTTGCTGGATGTGAATATCGGGTGCAGTTTTACCGGTCAAATTTTTGAGCCAAAGTATTTCTGGCCTATCACCGAAAAACAATAAGTTTATATTTCTCATAGGTTACGAATTTCCTGTCAATCTTTGTAGGCACCCAAATGAGAAATTATATGCGTTGTTATATTTTGGCGCAAACCTTTTTTTTTTAAGGGTTTATTTTTTTTTATTTCTTTCTTCTGTATTTCTATTTTCTATTAGGTCCGTTTATCAATAACTCATTCTTACGGAAGGCGACCCGTGATGGTGTTTTAATATAGATTCTTTTTGATACAGGAGTTAATTGCCTTGGAATTCTTACTTCCTATTTTCTCTGAGTAGAGTTTGTAGAGTTGCCCCCATGATTTTCGAATTTCAGGGAGTAGATGTCTCCCTTGAGGCGTGAGTTGAATTTGTTTAAATTTTCCTTTTGTGTGCGATTTGACATAACTTTTTTTTTCTAGTGAATCAATCAATCTAGTAATTGTCGATTTTTCCAAATTCATCGCCTCCGATAATTCGGTTGGAGATGCCATTTTATCGGCTGTTTCATTTAAAGCCATTAACAGGAACGCATGCGAAGGCGAAATACCTAACGGGCTAAATGCTTCAACCGCCAATCTTTCAATACTGCGATAAAGTCTGCCTACGGTAAAATACAGACAACCACTGAAACAATCTGTCATGCGAGCTTGGGAATCTTTTTTTTTAATTCCGCTTGGGTTTTGCAAAAATGAACTCTCCTTTGATTTGAACCTTGGAGCTATCCTTTTTAAGATGGTGAAATTACCCTAAAACAGTAAAGAAAAAAACAGAAGATAAGAATATTATTTTTAATGTGAGTATATGGATACTCATTTGTCCGTTTCTTTTATTTTTCACTTCTCAAGTGAAATTTTTTCTGAAAAAAGTCTTGTCAAATATAATGTTGTATAAGCAATTGTATATGCAACAATAAAATTTAAGGAGTCGTCAATGAAGATAGGAATATTGGGTTCAGGTATCGTGGGAGAAACGCTTGCCAATGGATTCTTGAAGCATGGGTATGATGTGATGAGAGGGTCCAGAGAAGTTGGCAAGCTAACCAATTGGAAATCGACTGCCGGTTCAAAGGCTCAAATTGGGACTTTTAGTGAAACCGCAAAATATGGCGAATTGCTTGTGTTGGCAATAAAGGGAGTTGCGGCTGAATCTGCAATACAATTGGCCGGAATTGAAAATCTGGCAGGAAAAACTGTCATCGATGCAACCAATCCAATTGCGGAATTGCCTCCAATAAATGGGGTTCTGCAATTCTTTACAGAAAAGAATCAATCATTAATGGAAAAGCTACAGAAACTCTCTCCTAGCTCAAACTTCGTTAAGGCATTTTCCAGCGTGGGAAGCGCGTTAATGGTAAACCCTGATTTAAAAGATGGAAAGCCTACGATGTTTATTTGCGGGAACAATTTAGACTCGAAGAAAAAAGTAACGGAAATTCTCGGTCAATTTGGATGGGAAACAGAGGACATGGGGCAAGCAGAGGCGGCAAGGGCGATTGAGCCATTATGTATGCTCTGGTGCATTCCCGGATTTTTGCGAAACGATTGGTTTCATGCATTCAAACTCTTGAAAAAATAAACGGAACAGAGTTGTATGAATGAACAGATCGAAAATCTTGCAAATAGAATTGCAAAGTATTTTCAAAAGCATCTTCTGGAGGGAACAGTACCAAATGAAAAATTTTTTCGGGACATCAAAAATTCGGAAATTTCTTTCTGAAATCAAAGATGTTTGGTTTATTGAAAGAATTTTGCGAAAGTAACCAGAGCCAAAACTCGCCCCCAAGATGAAGGATAATCAACTAAGAGCAAGTCCCAAAACTAGTTCTAAAGTGTTAAAAATCCAATACAACAGTTCATTTTTAGAGTTGTCCAACTCATAATGCGCATGGGTGGGACAACTCTATTGACTGTCTTCTATCAATTAACGACCCTATTTGTACATTGAGTCGATTTCTTTTTTGAAGTGTTCCTTAATCACCGGTCGTTTCATTTTCAGTGTTCTTGTCATCTCCGTGTCTGGGTCGAAATTTCTGGGAACGATATAAAAACAATTGCCGGGAATCATTTCAAATGATTTGAACCCAGTGTCTTTGGAAATTAGGCGCAGAATCTCTTTTTTGTAGAGTTCTCTCACCTGTTTGTTTTCATTCCACTTTTTCGGATCTTCTTTCACATGCAGATCGGATTTGATTCTCTCAAAATTCGGCACAATGAGAGCGCCTAACGTCTTTTTGTCGTCACCTACGACCATAACTTGATCCACAAATTCGCTTACCAGTAACTTGTCTTCGATCGGTCCGGGTTCTACGTTTTCTCCACCCGCAAGCGCAATTGTATCTTTTGCCCTCCCTGCAAACACAAGTTCCCCTCGGTAGTTCAAAGTCATTATATCTCCTGTATCAAAAAAACCATCCGAGTCAAAAACCACCTTGTTTAGTTCTGGCCTCTTGTAGTAACCCATTAGAATCTGGTCGCTTTTTACCCAAAGAACCCCCCTCTTTCCAGGGATGTCTGATATGTCATTTCCCCTTTCGTCTTTGATTTTGATTTGATACCCGACCAAAGGGTCTCCCAGAGTTCCGGATGTTGGTTTTGAACTGTTTCTTACAGAAATCACTGCCGCTGTTTCCGTCATCCCGTAACCTTCCAGAACCTTGATTCCGATTGATGTCAGGAATCTGTCTACGACGCTAGGAAGCGCGCTCCCTCCTGAGACGGAGATCCTGAGTTGCCCGCCGACAGCCCCATGGATCGGTGCGAAAATTTTTCCAGCCAAAAGCCTTAGCGGAAACAAAAATAGTAAAGCGATGGCTGCTCCTGTCTTCCGGATCAGGCTCCATGCAGGATTCGGTTTTTCTATTGAGGGATCGTAACCAAGAAGAAAGGCCTTTTCTCTTGCAAAAATTTCTCCAACCTTGAGAGCAAATCCGAAGATCTTTTGTTTTGCGGGTTTTTCTTTTTTGATTTTCGCCATGATTCCGTTGTATACCGATTCCCAGATTCTCGGAACTGAAGGGAACATGGTCGGTCGGAATTCACGCAAATCATCTTTGATTTTTGCAGAGTCTGACACAAGAAAATCACAACCAGTTGTCACAACCGCATATTCGATTGCTCTTTCCAGCGCGTGCCAAGGAGGAAGGAGACTTACAAATCTGTCTTTTTCCGTTACCTCAATCCTATTCAATACTTTATGAACCGCATCTATCCAGTTCATTTGGTTCAGCATTACGCCTTTTGGAGCACCCGTCGTTCCGCTTGTGTAAATCAGCGTTGCCATGTTTTTGGGGTTTGTTTTATTCTTTCTAGTCTGAATGGTTTTGGGATCTTTTTTTAGCGCTTGCTCGCCCTTTTTCATAACTTCTGTTATGGTATTTTTTCCAGTAGCGAGGTTGAAATTTTCCTTTTCTATCACAAAAATATCTTTTAATTTCGGAAATTTACGCTTCAGCTTCATTAACCTTGCGCGGTCTTTTTCTCTCTGAACTATAGCAAATTTGCTCTCTGAGTGGCTGAGGATGTAAATGATGTCCTCATCGGTCACATCTGTTCCTCTTGGAACGCTGACAGCTCCGGCTGTTACGATTGCGCAATCGATTACAATCCAGTTCGGTGAGGCGTCACACAAGAAAGCTATTCTATCGCCGATCGCGACTTTCGAGGCAATTAACCCTGCGGTTAATTCATCGACTTCTTTCAAAATAGTTTTGAAAGTCTTTCCGGTAAATTTTCCGGATGAATCCCTTTTCCGGAAACTTTCCTTGTCCGGAAATTTGTTGGCAATGTTGGATACTAAATCATAGAAATATTTTGGGGTATTGGTCATGGCAATGGATAATATTGCCTACCGGAAACCTTTCAAGAAATTTTTTAATCTATCGAAAAAAAATTATTTAAAATTGGGTTTTCTTTTTTCCTTGAATGCATTTGCTATTTCGCGAAGGTCTTCACTGTCCAAAAATGCAGAGTTCCAAACTGAAACATAATCCATTCCGTCTTTCGGCCCGTGGTCTTCCATGTAATTTAGTATTGCTTTAGTTCCTCTTACTGCAATGGAAGGATTTGCGGCAATTTCTGTAGCGAGATCAATGGATTTTTTTTCCAACTCTTCAAATGTGTCATAAATTTCACTGACAAGGCCCATTCTGTGGGCTTCTTCACCCGAAATATCCCGTCCCGTAAATGCTAGCATTCTGGTGTTTCCCATTCCAATAATTTGAGGAAGACGGTTTAAACTTCCCATGTCTGCAACGATTGCCACTCTGGTTTCTCTAAGTGAGATACTCGCATCCTTTGTGGCCAGCCGGATGTCGCAAGCCACCATAAGGTCCAGGCCTCCTCCAATGCAGTGTTTGTGGACTCCGCAGATGTAAACCTTCTCGCTAGCATTAATTCTTTTGAACCCTTCCTGGAGGGTTAATATCAGCTGAAAAAGCTCTTCTCTTTTGTCGGCAATTGCTCCTGTAAGTGAGTCTCCGAATTGAGTGAAAAAATCTTCAATATCCAGGCCGGTCGAAAAAGACTTTCCATTACCCAGTATCACAACGGATCGGATTGCTTTGTCTTTTTCCAAATCGTTTACAACATTTGGCAGATCTTTCCAGAAAGGCCAATTCATCGCATTTCTTTTTTCCGGCCGATTGAGTCTGACGACTGCGATTTTTTTTTCAGGGAATTTTTGGACTTCAAAAAACGGGTAATTCATTTGCTTTCTCTCTTAGTATATGGGTTTTGGCAGGCTTTCGACGGTTTTCCAGTAATCCCTTGCCATATCCTGAATAATTTTTCCTGCGGGTTGAATATCATGAATTTGAGCAACTCCGTGCCCGGCAGACCAGATATCCTTCCATCTTTTGTATTCATCCAGCGATTTGGATTCTTCACCGGCTAGTAGGTGCTTTGCTTTTTCCAAACTTTTTTCTAGCCAGTTTGCGGGAATTCCGGAAATTTTTTCCGTATAAACGATTTCTTCCGGGTGTGAATCAATGAGCATTTGCTTATACTCTTCCGAGGATTTTGCTTCTGGGGTAGCGATGAGCCTTGTTCCAACGTAGACTGCATCTGCTCCGAGCGATAGTGCAGCCGCCATTTGTTTTCCGCTACTAATCGCGCCGGATGCAACAATCGGCAATCCGGTTTCTTCTTTTAAATACGAGAATAAACTGAATGGAGTAATTACGCCCGCGTGGCCTCCGGCTCCAGCCGCTACTGCAATTAAAGCATCGGCTCCGGATTTCGCCACTATGTTTGCGTGTTTCAGTGTGGTCACATCACAAAATAGGTGAGCCCCGGACGACTTGATTTCTTTTGCAATAGTGCGCGGAGTGCCTAGGCTGGTAATAATGAGTTCGACTTTAGCCTGCATACACACATCGAACTGCTTTGCCCAGTTTGGGTTGTGTCCTTTGTGCAGAATTAAATTTACGCCGATCGGCTTTTTTGTTCTACTTCTAATCTCAGCGATTCCATCTTTCAACTGTTCCGGGGTTCTGTAATTTAGAGATGGGAAACATCCTATCCCTCCGGCATCCGAAACGGCCACCACTAAATCCGGATAGGAAACTAAAAACATCGGAGCAGCAATTATAGGCAAGTCGATCTTTAACATTTCTGTGATTGCGGTTTTGATTTTCATAGTTTCCTCTCGTCCACTATTTTCCTCCATTCCGAACGGGCAATTGAAAATTCTGGCAATTTTAAGAATACAGGCCCTTGCATAGGAAATTATTGTTGAATAAGGGAACTCTAATTTTGAGAATTGGAATTATGAACTATTCTAACTGGAAAGAAAAAGCCCAAAGTCCTGAAGATGCACTAAAGCCTTTGAAAAGTGGAAACCGAGTATTTGTGCATGGAGCATCTGCAACACCGACTCCCTTATTAGATGCAATGGTAAAAAGGAAGGATCTAGAAAATGTGAAGTTGTATCACCTCCATCTTGCAGGAGATGTCGCTTTTGCCCAACCGGAGTACAAGGATCAGTTTTTTTCTGTTTCCCTATTTACCGGCCCTTCACTTCGAAAGCCGGTTGAAGAAGGCAGGGCTGATTTCATGCCCATTTTTCTTTCAGATATACCTAGCCTTTTTATATCCGGAAGCGTTCCATTGGATGTTGCGTTTTTGCAGCTTTCTCCTCCGGATTCACACGGGATGTGTTCGCTCGGGACTTCGATTGACACGGCTAAAGCTGCGTCAGATTCTGCAAAAATCATCATTGCTGAAATCAATGAAGAATTTCCTCGGACTCACGGAAATTCGGCGATTCCTTTCGAGAAAATCCATTCTTTTATCCATACAAAGCGTCCAGTCGTAGAGCACCCAGCTGAGCCGGAAACCGATATCGAGGCTAGAATCGGACAAATCGTTGCAGACCTCGTTGAGGACGGGTCAACTCTGCAAATGGGGATTGGTGGAATTCCAGACGCCGTGCTTTCCCGTTTGAAAAATAAGAGGGATCTTGGAATTCACACGGAAATGTTTTCGGACAGAGTAGTGGATCTCTATCAGGTTGGCGCAATTACAAATAAATTCAAAAGCATTCATCCGGGAAGAATTGTCACAAGTTTTGTCGCTGGAACCAAAAAACTTTTTGAGTTCATTGATGATAATCCTATTGTAGAATTTCACCCATGTGACAGAACCAATGACACTCACTTGATTCGCAAGAATGAAAAGGTAGTTGCCATCAATTCAGCAATTCAGATCGATCTGACAGGGCAGGTTTGCGCAGATTCCATGGGGCATAAAATTTTTTCCGGAATCGGTGGGCAAATGGACTTCATACGGGGAGCAGCTCTTTCCAAAGGCGGAAAGCCAATACTTGCTCTTCCTTCCACTGCCGCAAAAGGAAAAATTTCTCGGATTGTCCCTGAGCTAAATCCAGGAGCAGGGGTTGTTACTACCCGTGGCCATGTCCATTGGATTGCAACAGAATTTGGGGCAGTGAATCTTCACGGGAAAACCCTACGGGAGAGGGCTAAAGCCTTGATTTCGATTTCCCACCCAGATTTCAAAAAGGAACTGGAAAATCAGGTAAGGGCTATCCGGCACTTTGTGTTTTAACGTGAGTCGCGGGAATTGTTGCGATTGCCATCGGATTTGTAACAGCAATCGCATTATGTAAATTATTTCTTACAGGCAGTTCCTGGTTCTTTGTGGCATTCTCTGTCTTGAGGGATGCATGCGTCTCCACATGGTTTTCCCTTATCGCAAAATACCGTACACTTTCCGGATTTATTGGATTTATCAGAGGTTTTGTGCTTTTTGTGGTCATCGTCGCTTGAGTCTTTTTCTTTCTTGGATTTTTTTTCTTTGGACTCGTCGTCAGAATCTTTTTCTTTTTTTGACTTTTTCTCTTTTTTATCGTCCTTGGCGTCGTCTTTGTCTTTTTTGGATTTCTTTTTGGATTTTTCTTCTTTGTCCTCGTCTTTATCTTCTTTTTTGCTTTTTTTCTCTTTCTTTTCTTTTTTGTCCGATTTTTCTTCGTTATCCGCCTTGGTCTTTTTTGCCACTTGGATAACTTCTGGCTCCATTACTTTTACATCACCGAAAGCCGGTAAAGACAAGAAAAATACAACCGCAACTGCTAAGCTAAAAATTTTTTTCATACATTCTCCATTAGATGAGTTTTATTGTTTTTTTGAGGCAATGAATTCATTTTCCAGAAAACATATAATTATTGTCAAATAAAAGACTTGCGAGGAATTATCGCCGGATCGACCCCTTGATCGCCAGTTTTAAAAGTAAGGGAAATAGGGCAAAAAATGCGTTCTTTTCAAATTTCCCACCGAAACCTTTCGGCTTACTCTTGGTTTTTTCGGAGTGAACCCAGACTACTTTTGCGGGAATTTTTCTGTTAATTGCGAGACTACTCAGGGACAAGGAAATATTCTGCCCTCTTTCAGGCAAAGTATCTGATTCCAGAAAAAAACCGTTTGAGGAAAGGTTGTATAACTCTCCCGAATAATTTTCCGGCTTTCCTTCTATCTCAAATGAAGCTGAACCACGGATTTCATATCTGGGGGCGTATTCTTCTTCTAAAAATGTTTGCAGGGACTTTTTGGATTCGTTGAATTTATGATCTTTAATAAATCGGATCCCTGCGCCAGGGCTTCCTTCACTGGAATCAATAGTTCTTGTTATTTCGCCGGAAAAGTTCAGGGGAATAGGTTGTTTCTCTTCCGGAAAAATTACGATTTCAACTTTGTCGCCTGCGTTGATCAAATTGTAATCAGGGAGCTTTACAAAAACTCCGTTTACGGAAATATTTTCCGTGGCAAGAGTGATAGATTCCCCTCTTTGGTTGGTGATTTTAATTGGAAGTGGAATGGTATCACGAATATTATTTCTCCACCCTCTTGGAAGTATGCTTAAATAAGGAGCGGAAATTTCTTCTTGTAGAAAATAAAAAATTCCTCCCAAAACCAAAAGTGTAACGAGTGTGTTCATTACGATCCCCTGGATTGTGAAATGCGAAGAGTGCCCTGCAAAAAAAAGAACTTTTCCAAGAGTAAAAAAGTTGTACAAAAGAATTATGGAAGAGAATCCTATGAAAAGATAGAACGCCCACTTTTTCGCCTTGAGGAGTCCGAAGCTGATACAGATGGAGAGGAAAAAAAACAAATAGGTTACCCAGTTGAATCTTGCGATTACCATAAGTGGCTGCTGCACAGGAATTCGGAAACTGTAGGCAGTCATAAAATAGCTAATGGGAGGAATAAAGAAGAAGAATACTGAAATAAAAAAAATCGGAAGAGGGATTGATTTAACCAGGATTGCCATAAGGAATGGTTCTTTTGGAAAAAAAAATCTGTCAACCGATTTTATCGGAGCCTATTGATTTCAATTGAATGAAATCTTGATTTTGTTTGCCTCGCAGATTGCTATACTTTCCTGATTGTAAGCTTTGGCCATATTGAGTCGTTTCTCTTTCTTTTCACCACTCAATTTAGATGCTGATTTTTCAAACAGTAACCCAGTGATAAATCTTGCTGAGGTTTCTACAACTTCAAATGAGCATATATCTTTTTTCTCGCCGTCTTTGATCTCTTTGAATGAAGAAACCACAGTTTCAAAAATTTCCTGAACTTTTGCAAGCTCAGTCGAAATCGAAAAGCTGGAAGTGATTTCCTGGATATAGGTTCTGAGCTGTCCACTTGGAGCCATTCCGGATACCACACCACCGATTGCCGCAACCACCTGTAGTTGCGTCGTTCCTTCATAGATATTCGTAATCCTAGCGTCTTTGTAGATTTTTGCTACATCGTAATCTTCCGTATAACCGGCACCACCGTGAATTTGAATTGCATCAAATGCTATTGAGTTGCATAGTTCGGATAAATAGTATTTTGCAAGTGGTGTGAAATAGTTAGCAAGCTTCTCCCATTTACGGATTTCTTCGTCTTTGCGGATTTCCTTTTCGCTCACACCTTTGGATTCCAGTCTTTCCATTTTCCAAAGATACTTATCCACACTTCTTGCGGCTTCCAGTAACAGGCACCTTCCTGCTGCAATTTCTCTATCCATCCGGTCAATCATTTTCTTTACGGCAGGGATGCTGTTTAGAGGTTTTCCAAACTGGACTCGTTCGCTAGCGTATTTTTTTGCTTCAAAAGCTGCCGCAGTTGCGATACCCAGAGATTGTCCTGCGATACTCATTCTTGCGGTATTCATCATACCCATTGCATATTTTACAAGCCCGCTACCTTCGTCACCGATGAGAATTCCTTTGGAGTTTTCATAGACTACTTCGCAGGTGGGAGAACAGTGTAGCCCCATCTTTTTTTCAATTCCAGCAATTTGAACATCTTTACTTTCAACTAAGAAAAAGGAGAGGCCTCTAGCTCCGCTTGTCGGGCTTCCGGTTCTGGCAAGAGTTAGTATAACCGATGGAATATCCGCAAATCCGCAGGCATGTGTGATGAATCTCTTTGTCCCATTCAAACGGTAGGTTCCATCTTCCATTTTTACGGCTTTGGTCTGAACGGATGGAAGGTCGGAACCAAAATTAGGTTCGGTGAGGGCCATTGCACCGGTTACCTTGCCTTGCGCCATTTTGGTTACCCATTCCTCTTTCATTTTTTCCGAGCCGTATCTTTCAATTGTCTCCGCAAGGCTCACACAGCTCAATGCAATGTATAAAGCCGCATCGGCTCTGGAAACGATTTCCATTGCAAATACCTGAACCGCGAGTGGTATGGCAAGCCCGCCATATTTTCGGCTGACCGAAAATGATTGTAATCCCGCATCAACGATCATTTTGTAGCATTCAATCATTTCGGCAGGGAAGGTTACTTTCCCATCTTTGTATTTGAGGCCGGTATTGTCCATGGCCTTAGCCCTCTGCGAAATTTCAATGCCTGAGATTTCTCCCAAAGAGTCCAGAACGGATTTGTAATATTCCATTGCTTCTTCTTTAGTAGATGGAGCCATAGAATATTTCTCGTCTCCGGTTTCTTTGTATTTCTTTGCGTCTTCAAAGCCGCCTTCGTAAGTGTTTACGACTTCGTTCCAGTCTACTATTTCCTGAAATTGGAGCTGGATGTCTTCATTGTCTGTGAAATAATTACTTTGTATCATATTAAAACCTTTATATTTGTATTCTTAAGAAAGATTTTTTTTAACCGGTTTTTTGGGATACAATTTTTTTGTCGCTTTCGGATCATAGTTTTTTTCAAAATCGACCCATCTTTGAATCCCCTCTCGAAAAGTAGCCGGGTCTTCCCCGAAGCCAATTCGAATAAATCCTTCTTCTTCAAAATTTTTTCCGGGAAGAACAAATACTCCAGTATTTTCGTAGAGATCGTCACAGTATTTTTCGCTTATGATATCCTTTTTTAATTTTGCGAAACAAACTACCCCACCCATCGGAGGAGAAAAATCGGAGATAGAGTGGATTTTGGAGACCTGGCTTGTTAGGTATTGGATATTTTTTTGCAGATTGGATTTTATCGGAGAAATTAACTTTTTTCTATTTTGCAATAACCTTAGAGTTAACAGTTCAGTGACGGGGCTTACGGTATGGGTTAGATAGTCTTTGAACGACCTGGCTCTTTCCAAAAATTTTCTATTTCCGATTAGCCAACCGATTTTTAATCCCATTACTCCGAAGCATTTTGTGACAGAACCGGTTGCTAGAGTTTTTGGGGAAAGATTTGCCCCGCTAAAAAATAAATCCTCGGTTGGATGCAGAAATCGATAGTGCTCGTCGAAGATGATATAGCCCGGAAATTTTGGAACTTCGGTTTTTAGATAAGCAATATCTTTCTCGCTCAGGATTTTTCCAGTCGGGTTATGAGGGTGATTTATGACGAGAATATCGGAGCCTGACTGAAAAAAAGAGCGAACATCCAGGGATTTTCCGGTTTTCATATCGGCAATCCTGCACCCCAGCATTAAGGGGATTTCGTATAACGCCTGAAATGCAGGCATGAATAATCCCACTTTTGTTTTCTTTTTGCAAGTTAGATGAAATGCAATATATAGAGCTTCACTTGTGCCTGTTGTAATCAGTACTTCGTCCGGATGGACATTCGAATAAAGGGATGCTACTGTCTCTCTCAAATCCCGGCGGCCTTTGTTTGGAGAATCGTCCAGAGTGATTTTGGAAAATTCCCGAAAATCAAAATCAATATCCTGAAAAAAGGTTTGTAAATTTTTGTTTTTTATCCCGCTTTCACCCAGATTACTAAAGGAATTTAACCGGTATTTTTCAAGCCTGTCTTCAATAAAAAATTCGCGAGGTTCCAAGATGGTTCTTAATTTTTCAAAGCGATTTCAATACTCGGCAGAATATCGAGCTATGCATCCATTTTCGTGATTTCAAACAGGATTTTTTTGTAGGGAGAAATATTGCAGATTACCAAAATTCATCCGTTGCATTTGATTACGGTTAAAATAATTGCACGGCTTCTTCAATGGAATGGCAGAATTGAATATTCGTGTCTTTTAGAATCATCTCGATCGAATTTGTCAGAGTATTTGTAGACTTGGATACTTTCATAATCCCGCCACTTTTTTTGATTTTATTGATGATGTAGAATATTGCTCCGAGGCCGGATGAATCGATAAACGGGACGTTATCTAAGTTGAGAACAATCTTGGATTTGTTTTCAGCAATCATGGAATCAACCATATCTTTTAGTTGCTTCACATTGTACAGGTCGATATTCCCTTGAATATCTAGTACCTGGATTTTATTCATTTCTCTTACGCTGAAATTCATTTGATGCTTTTCCTAGAACTTTGCCTAAAGTGAACAAAAAAAGTCCAGAAAAAAAAATGTTTTTTTGAAAAATCTGGTAGCTAAGAACTCTTGGAAAGTATTTCCAAGGCCTTTTTTCTGAGTATTGGATGAACAATGAAATCATCTGGAGTTAGGCGAGAGGGAGGTTTGGGTTCTACCTGTTTGATTTTTATTTTATCCATGCCGATCCATTGGCCTAAGGCAAATAGCATCCTTTGATAGATCTCGTCTACTTTTTTCTGGTAACCGGCTTTTTTGTAGTATCCGAAAGCGAGAATTGGGAGCCTTTTTTCATACATATAATAGTCGCCCATTCGGATAAGCCCGTCTTTATAATCAGTCTCGAGATAGAGGGTTCGAGCCTTGGGAAAATCTCCTTCGTTGAATGCCCGATTTCCTTCCCGGATTTTTTCGGCTCTTTCTTTCGGATCCATATTTTCAGTTTCGGCTGATTTTGAAATTTCCTGAGTAGAATTTAAACCAATATTTTAATTCTGACAAATGCAGACAATATTCATTTTACCAAAAATAAACTGCAAGAAGTAGTTTTTTTGAATCATTGCTTAGAGATTTTGGAAAAAGATCGCATTGGGGGCTTTCAGAAAAAAATCAAATTTACAATATCATTAATGAAATTTCAATTGAATTATGCCAGAAATTACTATCGGAAAAAAATCTCCGCTTTTCAATTTTGTAAACGAAAGTGGCGAGAAAGAAAATCTTTCAGGCCTTGTCGGAGAAAAAGGTCTAGTGCTGTATTTTTATCCTAAAGATATGACACCGGGATGCACAACGGAAGCTTGTGATTTCCGGGACAATTTTTCAGCATTAAAGAAAATGGGTTTCAATGTTGCGGGAATTTCCAGAGACGATTCAAAGTCTCACGAAAAATTCAGGGCTAAGTATTCTTTGCCGTTCACATTGATTCCAGACCCGGAATTCAGTATCTGCAAAAAATATGGAGTCTATCGGGATAAAAAATTTATGGGCAGAGTAGGGAAAGGAATTGTCAGGACAACAATTCTTCTGGATAAAAATATGAAAATATTAAAAATTTATGACGAAGTAAAAGTAAAAGCTCATGTTGAGCAAATCAAAAAAGATATATTGGAACTAACAAAATGAAAATTCACGAATCGAAGCTGAAGTTTGCAACAGGGAAACAAAAAGATTCTCACAAGTACTTGAAAGTATTTCATGTGTTTAAAAATTCTTTAGAGCCTGCGTTTAAGAAAAAATTCAATTTGCAGTTTGAAGGGAATATATTCACGGGCGATGTCGGGCAGAGGTTGGATTCCCAAAACGAGAATACTCTATATCTTGGCCTAGGTGAGGAAGGTAAAATTCAAATTCGAAAAATTGCCGCATTATATGTCAAGCTGGGTGGAGAAATTTCCAAATGGGCCGGAGTAGGCCTGGAGATTCATCTGTCCAAAAAACTCACTTCGCTTTTTTCTTATGAAGAGCTGGTTTACAATATTGCTGTATCACTGGAAATCGGCGCGTATGAATTGGATTCTCTTTCTAAAACATTTGCAAAAAAGAAAAGAGATGCTAGTTTTGTGCATTTCGTATTTGAAGACGAGAAGTTCAATTCCAAGGCGAAGAAAATTCTGGGCAAAGCCGAGGTTGTCGGACGTTATATCAATGAGACCAGGTTTATCCAGCATTTACCCGCAAACTATTTTACTCCGGAAGAATTCGTAGAAAGGGCAAAGGAAATTGCGAAAGAAGGTCGATTAAAAATTACGGTCTTTGATGAAGACAGGTTGAAGAAAGAAAAATTCGGTGGAATTCTTGCAGTTAGCCAAGGCTCTCCGATACGCCCGAAGATGATTATCCTGGAGTATTCGCCAAAAGGGAAAATGAATTGCCCAAAACTTGCAATTGTGGGAAAAGGCCTAACCTTTGACGCAGGAGGTATTAGTTTAAAGCCTTCAGCAGATATGCACGAAATGAAGTACGATATGTCCGGGGCTGCGACTACGATTCATGCGTTAGGCGCTATTGCGAAACTCGGAATAGATCTTTCCGTAGTTGCAGCAATTGGAGTAGTGGAAAATATGCCGGACGGGAAGGCAATTAAACCCGGTGATGTTTATACTGCCTACAACGGGATAACGGTCGAGGTTCAAAATACCGATGCTGAAGGCCGACTGGTTCTTGGGGATGTCCTATCTTACGTATGCGAAAAATACAATCCGGAGTATATGGTGGATCTGGCCACTTTGACTGGAGCCGTGGTGGTAGCATTGGGGAGCGAAGCTGCCGCGCTAATATCCAATTCGGATGACCTTGCCGACAAAATCAAAAAAGCCTCTCATATTTCTCATGACCGTGTTTGGGAAATGCCGTTCTGGGAGGAATTCGGAGAGGACTTGAAATCCGATATCGCCGATGTCAGAAATATCACAGGAGGAAAAGGGGCCGGGACGTTATCCGCAACTCAGTTTTTGGCAAAGTTCGTTAATCCGGAAATCCGATGGGCTCACCTGGATATCGCTGGAACTGCATGGAGAACAAAGGCTTCCGGAACCCAGTCAGCCGGGCCGACTGGGTTTGGAGTCAGGCTTCTTATCGAGCTGGCTGAGATTTTATCAACCAAATAATGCGTTAGACGACAACGAAACCGGCTTTCACGTTAAACACTTCTTCAAAAAGCTCTTTCTTCTGTTGGGCCGACCAGATTTCCAGGTGGGGGTCGGCTCCCTGTTTCGCTTTGAGTTTGAACAACACGATTTCGGATTGGATATCGCAACTGATATCCTCGATATTCTGTTTGTGATTCCTGTCCAGTCCGTCCGCAATCCTGAGCATTCCGGCTAACTTCCTTACAAGCAATTGGTGTTCTGGGGAAATTTTCTGAAATTCCACGTGCTTTGGCTTTGGAGAGCTTTTTCTGTGGTATCTCGCAATCAGCGCGATAATTTCTATCTCGGTAAAATTGAAACCAAGCATGGCTTCTGCATTTCTGATTATGTAGTAGCTGTGTTTGTGGTGGGAACTGTGGGAAATCCCCAGCCCCACTTCGTGGAGGATTGAGGCCGCTTCCAGATACTCCCTTTCCTCCCCGTTGCATTTGTGGAGATCTTGCAGGCAGTCGAAAATTTTTAGGGCCAGCTTTTTTACGTGAATGGAATGGTCCTGTTCGAATGGGAATGAGTTTGAGACGTTAGTTATCGCGGTCAGGCGGATATTGCTAAGATTGTGAAGAGGGGACTCCTCGACTCCTTCCCACTTTTTAATCGTGTCAAAGATAATTCCTTCGCGGAGAGCAAAGTCGGAAACTGTAAGCTCGTTCAATTGAAACACATCGAAAATTTCTTCCAGAATTATACTGCCCGCGACTATGATATCTGCCCTTCTGACGTCTAGTCCGGGAACCTTTGTCCTTTTTTTCAGAGTGTCCGCGGAATTCAGAATGGATCTCACCTTTTTTAATTCTTCTATGGAGAATACATAATTGTTCAGGCTTCTTTGGGCCTCTTCCGATTTGGCCGCTATGTTCATCTGGGCTATCGACTGGACCGTTCCGGACGATCCGACTACAATTTCGGGTTTGTGCTTTTCGATCTCTCTGCGGAAAGGAGAAATCATTCCCTCTATGTGCATTTTGCAATGGGATATATCCGAATTGGAAATTGGGTCTCCTATGAAAAATTTATCCGTTAACCGGATCGCCCCCAGTTTCAGGCTTTGGGAAAATAAAATATCTCCCCTGTGGCCAATCAAAATTTCTGTGCTTCCGCCCCCAATATCGATCATCAGTATTTTTTTATCAAATACGGGAAGTCCTTGAAGAATCCCGAAATATATGAGCCTTGCCTCTTCAACCCCGCTTACTACTTCGATGTCGATTCCGACTTCGGATTTTGCTCTTTTCAAAAAATCTGCCCTGTTTTTGGCCTCTCGGAGAGCGCTCGTTGCAATTGCCCTTACGTCGGCGTCCTGTCTGTCTGCCTGCAATTTGAATCTTTTGAGGCAGGCAATTCCCCTTTCCATAGCCTCCGGTGTAATGATTTCGTTGATCCCTGACCCGCTACCTAGCCTTACCGATTCCTTGTCTTTGCCTAGTATTTCAAAGGATGAATTGGGTTTTACTTTTACGATTACGATATGGAAGGAGTTTGTGCCCAGGTCGATTGCCGCAAGATTTCTTTCTTTCATATTTCTACAGATTTTTCCTTATTGCCATATTGTTCCTTTGACCTGTTCACCTCTAGCATTTTTGCAGGGATTTGAAAATATTTCACAAGTTCTCTTTCAGAATTCGTAAATAGGTTTTCAAGTTGCGTGTTGGATGTGCTCTAAAAATATTGATTTCAGTGGCGTTATAAATACTTATTCTTTGACGGAAATTCCGGGCATTTCCGATAATTTGAGTAAGATTTTTAGGTTTTATTGGATATTTACTTTTTTTCGGGGACTAAAATATGATTTTTGATAATTTGTATGCTTTGTTTTCAAACGATATGGGAATCGATTTGGGAACTGCTAACACTCTTGTTCATGTAAAAGGGCAGGGGATTGTTCTTTCAGAACCCAGCGTGGTCGCGGTTCAGGCCTCTACCGGAAGGGTACTGGCTGTTGGCCAGGAAGCAAAGAGAATGCTTGGAAGAACTCCTGGTGATATAGTTGCCATCCGTCCAATGAAGGACGGCGTCATTGCGGATTTCGAGACCGTTGAAAAAATGATTCGTTATTTTATCGCAAAAGTTCATAATCGCACGACTTTTGTGAAACCCAGAATTGTAATTGGAGTTCCATCCGGCATTACTGAAGTGGAGAGACGAGCCGTGAGGGAATCTGCCGAGCAGGCAGGTGCAAGAGAGATTTTTTTGATAGAAGAAGCTCTTGCTGCGGCAATCGGTGCGAATATTCCGATTCATGAGCCTGCCGGAAATATGATCGTGGATATCGGTGGCGGGACGACTGAAATTGCAGTGATTTCTCTCGGTGGAATGGTAATTGCAGATTCTATCCGGACTGGTGGGGATGAGTTTGATGAGGCAATCATCAAACACCTTAGAAACCAGTACAATCTTGTGATTGGGGACAGAACTGCGGAAGATATTAAGCTAACGATCGGAAATGCTTTCACCGAAAAAAAAGTTGATACAATGGAAGTAAAAGGCCGGGATGCAATATCCGGCTTGCCAAGAACATTGGAGCTGGATTCAAACGAAGTGCGTAAGGCCTTAAAAGAGCCAACGGATCAGATTCTGGATGGAATCAAAAGAGTATTGGAGAGGACACCTCCTGAACTTGCGGCTGATATTGTAGAGAGAGGAATTGTGCTGACGGGGGGCGGGTGCCTCCTAAGAGGATTGGAACTGTATCTTGCAAAAGAAACCGGCGTTCCGGTTTTCCGAGCTGAAAATCCTTTAACCTGCGTTGTGCTTGGAACAGGAAAATATCTGGATGAATTAAAATACATAAAACCGGGAGTGAGATAACAGACATCTCATGATCTTATGCTCTGGGCAAAAATTTACCAGTACAAAGAATTAAGCTCGGTCAGTTTTTGTTTTTTGTTTTCGCTCTTCTCCTTGATCTGGAGTGGAAATTTTTTTGTCAAGGGTGTCGTTGGTACCGCAAAAATCGGTGATACTGTTTCCAGTTCTATAGATTCTTTGGGTGACCTTTTAAAAAGCACCTACAACAAAATCGAAAGTTTCGAGACTGTCAGGAAGGAACGTGATTTTTACAAGAAGCTGGCCGATGAATACAAGCTTTTGCCCCACGATCTGGAAAAACTGAAAAGTGAAAATGATTCCCTCCGGCGGGAGCTAAAATTTACTCCCAGCGTTCAGTCTCCGTGGATAAAGGCAGAGGTAGTGTCTATCCGCCTGAATTCTATTTACAGAACGATCCTACTCGATAAGGGTTCCGAGTCCGGGATTAAACCCTATATGCCAGTCCTGGCTCGTGCGTTAGACGACAAGGGTGAGGTCATTCATGCGATTGTCGGAAAAGTAGTCGCTGTCTCCTCATCTTCGTGCATAGTTCAGCCCCTGATCAATTCAAATTTTAATATGGGAGTCGGTATTCCCGGAACGAACCTTTGGGCGAATCTATCCGGAAATTCCGGAAGAGGATCTGAGGCAATTCTCAATTTTATCGATAGCGGAATTATCATAGACCCCAGGACTTTCAGTTCGTTTCAAATGGGGCCTCAGCCTCCTCAGGGAAAAGAAGGGGCGGATATGAATTCATTCAGTAAAATAGGAAAGCCAGTCTTTACATCCGGTGGAAGCGGAATTTTTCCTCCAGGAATTCCGGTCGGCACTATTACCGAAGAAGGGCCAAGGAACGGGTATTTTAAAACAGCTTTTGTCAGGCCGTTTGTAAAATTTGAAGAGCTTAGGTACGTTACGGTGATTTTGAAGCTTCCGGAGAAATGGGCTCAGGCCTGGCCGGAAGAAAAAAGTATATCAATTGAGAATCCGTTTTTTGGGGAGTTGAATTTTCCCGGAGAAGAGAAGGAAGATAGAACCAAGAAAACAGAAAAAGAGAAAACCTCCGTTCCTATTATTAAAACGGATAAGAAAAAATCCGAACCTGGGCCGGAGAAACCTAAAGAGGAGCCGGAGTCAAATGACGAGGAAAATAATAAAATTCCCGCGGTAACAGAATGATATTAGAAAAGATAGTCATATTTTCCGGAATCCTGGTAGCTTATTTTCTAAACGGCTCGAATATATTTGAACTGGGCAAGAGTATAAAGCCCGACTTCATGATTCTTCTAGTCACTTTCTTTGCCCTTCGAAAAGGCGCATTGAGTGGGCTTTGGATAGGTTTTTTTGGAGGATTGTTGAGCGATGCAGGCCTTGGAGGAGAGGTAGGAGTCGGTGGAGCTATCCATTACAAAGTAGGGCTGCACAGCATGAGTTTTTCAATCATCGGTTATCTGATCGGAAAATTCGGCCGTTCGGCTTACAGTGAAAATCTATTATCCGTTTGCGTCGTGAATTTTGCAGTCACTTTACTTTCCAGGATTTTCACCTACGCGCTTTTTGTTATGTTTTTTCATTCCAATCAGACTTACGGGTTTCTGGCAACGTCCGTATACAACGGTGCGATTGCGCCTATCGTATTTTTTATTCTAACATGGGCGTATCGCCTGGAACCAACTGAAGGCTCGAATATATGAGGCAGTCTTCTTCCGCTACGGAATACAGGCTGGAGAAAAGTTTCAAGCAAAGGCTTTATATTTTTACAGGAGTTATCGTTTTTACTCTTCTGGCTTTTATCGCGCAATTAGTGAATTTACAGTTGATCCAGGGCTCCGAAAATTCCCTGAAAGCGGAAAGGTTCGTCAGAAAAAGCGAGTCGCTTCCTGCTTCACGAGGCCAGATATTCGACCGTAACTTCCTGACTCCGGAAATTTCCAGCCCTATTATTTCCAACACAGCTTCGTTGGATGCGGTTGTGAATAGCGCTCTTTTAAAGAACAATCCCGAAAAAATCAAAGAATATCTGACACTATTCTATAAAGTCCTGTCAATTCCCCCTGAATATTATGCGGAAGAAATTGCAGAGCCGAAATTTACAAAAAAAGTTCGTTCCAAGCAACCGATCATTTTGCTGGAAGGGATTTCCAAGGAACAGCACGAAAGAATTTCAGTATTTGACAATGTTGCCAAATACATCGTGTTTGTGCCTTCTCCCAGAAGAATTTATCATATGGGGCCGGCGCTTGCTCACATTAGCGGCTATGTTGGAAAACCGAACAGGGAAGACCTTCTTTCCAGAGAAATCAAGTCCTATCAGCTTGTCGGCAAGGGTGGGATTGAAATTCAGTATGATTCGATTTTGCGCGGAAACGACGGGTTTCGAATTCAAAAAAGAAATTCGGAGGGAAATATAGAAGAAGAGAGGGTTGTTGAGCACGCAAAATCCGGGAGTAACCTGATTTTAACAATCGATAAAAATATTCAGATTGCCGCATACAGAGCATTAAAAAATATCCGGGGAACCGTCATTGCGATGAAGCCCGCAACTGGGGAGATTCTTGCGATTGCCTCCAACCCCAGTTTTGATCCCAACATTCTTTCCGGAAAAAACAAACAGGAGAGGCTGCTACATTTTAACCGTGTCAAAAAAAATAAAGGATTTTTAAATCTCGCTATCCAGTCTAAATTTCCTCCTGCCTCCACTTTCAAAACTCTGGTGGCTCTGGCAGCGCTGGAGAGTGAGCATAAGATCGATTACAATCCTTCCATTTCCTACCCTTGTAACGGAAGATGGGTACTAAAAAGTTCGTTTGCCGGATTTCCGGATCAGGAGTTTTTGTGTTGGGATAAAAAAGGTCATGGCACGAATGATCTGATTCATGCACTGGAAAAATCCTGCTCGGTTTATTTTTACAATCTTGGGTACAAACTTGGTTCCGAGTCCATCTTATCATACGCAAGGCTTTTTGGCCTGGATAAAAAAAGCAATATCGACCTTCCAGGTGAGGTCGTCGGATTTATTCCGTCAAACGAATGGAAAAAAAGAACTTATGGCACAAAGTGGTTTGATGGAGACACTGTCAACCTGTCTATAGGACAGGGGTTTATTTCTTCAACCCCGATGGGCATGGCCTTATTTTATGCGGGTATTGTAAATGGGGGAAAAATTTACGAGCCTTATCTTGTGGGAGAAATCCGAAATCCGATAGACAACTCGGTTATTCAAAGAAATATTCCGAAAGTTTTGCGGGATATTCCTTTGAAGCGATCCACTATTGATGCGATTAAGTTGGGACTTAGAGCTGTTGGAAAAACAGGAACTGCTTCAAGAATCCTGAATCTGCCGAATCTCCCAGAAATTGCCGGAAAGACCGGAACAGCGCAAACCAAGAGACGCGGGACTTCAGGTTCGAACCACGCTTGGTTTATCGGCTATGCCCCATTTAACGGGATGCCAGAGGAGCAGGTGCTAGTAGCAGTGTTTTTGGAATACGGAATCGGGGGCGCAGCCGGCGCAGGCCCCGTAGCCAGAGAGGTCTTCAAGGCTGCATTCCCTTCTGGAACATTTAAAAGAACAGAGGCTCCGTCCAATTACAGGATGGACGAAGAAGCGCCGCAAGAGGAGGCATTATAAAATGGCAGATAAGAATTTGGACAAAATCGACTATTTTCTTGTGATCTCCGTAGTATTATCCGTTCTATGCGGGATACTTACTCTATATACCCAAGAAGCGAATATTTCGGATGGGTCCGGAAGATGGTACAAGCAATTTATTTATTTTCTAATCGGGTTTGTTGCAATGTATTCGATGACAAGAATCAATTACCAATTGATCGGTTCTTACGCTCTTGCAATTTATGCTTTCACGATTTTTCTATTAATCCTTACTCTGATACCCGGAATCGGATATCTTCCGAGCGGTCGCGGAGCAAGGTCCTGGTTAAAACTTGGGCCGATCGGAGTTCAGGCAAGCGAATTTGCGAAACTATCTACAGTGATTTTACTGGGGCAATATCTTGTTCTGAAAGAGAGAGAGATGAAAAAAATCACTGTCTTGATTATCCCGTTTATCATCGTAATTGTCCCGATGCTATTTATCATTTTGCAGCCGGACTTTGGAACAGCAGTTTCGTTTCTGCCGATTTTGTTTACAATGCTTTACCTTGGTGGGGCGGATATTTTTCACATAGGTTCTTTGTTAATTTTGGGGGGAGTTTCGCTTTCGATTCCAATGTATCTGGAATACACCAAGCTGACCCTTCTTCCTCATCTTGTTGAGTTGCTGCAGAAGGGAGAAAAGACTGAAATACTCTCCGTGGTGAATCAGATGGGAGGAAAAATCTGGCCGATCCTGGAAGGGGGAAAGGTTTCCGCTAAAGATGCATCCGGGCTAATCAATGCAAAAAATATGCAAATCCTGAAGGATTCGGTCGAGGTAGTGAAAGAAGAGCACGCAAGTATTTTCTTTAAAATTCTGGCGAACCAGTCTTTCATGCTTACTCTCGGCACAATTTTGGTTCTTGCAAGCGCTGTAATGATCATTATTCGAGTGTCCAGAGGGGTGGAGAATTTAAGAAAATATTACATTCCTGTCGGAATACTGGGGATAAGTATAATTGCATCCGTTGCGGTTTATAAAACAATTCCGTTTCGGGAAAATCAGGTAATCCGACTGACTGCTTTTATCAATCCGGAACAGTTCAAACAAGGGGCTGGGTATCAGTTGAGGGCGTCCAAGCCTGCTGTGGGTTCAGGAAGATTTCTGGGGAAAGGGCTTTTCAATGGCGAAATGACGGAGGGAAAAATTCCACATGTACCTGAAAGCGGGACGGATTTTATTTTTGCATCCTGGGCAGAGCAAACCGGATTTATCGGATCTGTAGTGCTATTGTTTTTTCTTCTAGCCATTCCTCTTAGAGGCCTTCAGATAAGTTTTGAAAGTAAAGATAGATTCGGGTCTCTCCTTGCTTCCGGAATTGTGGCATTGATTTTTTTCCACATGGCAATCAATGTGGGAATCGTAATCGGGCTTTTGCCTATCACAGGAATTCCGTTATCATTCATGAGTTATGGCGGTTCTCATCTGGTGATGTCGATGACTGCCGTCGGAATTATCATTTCGATCAAAATACGAAAGCATGCCAACTAACGTCCATAAAAAGAAATCTATTTCTCAGGATGCAATCCTGCTTTTTGATTTGAAAGAGATGTTTATAGAAAAAATCTCTGAGGTAGAGAAAGAAATTTTTGAGCAAAATTCAAAAATCCACCAGTTGGAAGAAATCCTTGTAAAGATGAATTCTGTTGCGAAAAAAAGCGGCTCGATCTATTTTCAAAAGAGGATTTCGAAGGTTATCAGCTTAATGAAAACTTTTCTTTCCAAGAAGGGTTATGACAAAAAAGAATTTGACCTGATTTTTCATTCAATCGGCAAAATAAAGAAAACGGACAGCATAGAGCTTTTGGATGACTCATTGAAAAACAGGCTGGATAAGATTTCCGAAATACACTTCAAACAGGAGCAATTTGATAGCGGCAAAAAGGTCGTTTACAAGTGCAAATATCTTACATTCAGATTTCAATCCGTGAATTTTATTGTCGAAAACGCCCCAAAAAAAATCATTCGGAATGTGGAAAAAAGCAAAACCAAGTGTAGAATAGAAGGAAAAGCATATCCGATCTACCCTTCGCAGGGGTTCGGCCTGGATAGTGATGAGCGTATCTTTGATGAATTTTGCGATTTATTGATTCTGAAAACCGAGTCCGGCTATAGGTGTTTTCACGTGGATGAAATGGGATTGTCTGTTCAGTTCTCAGAGGAAACTTTTCAGAAAATGTTGAAAAGCACAGAAAAACCCCTGAATTTTATAAAAAATTATATCAAATGGAAAAATCAGCGATACTATTACATTCCCAATGGCGTTTAGCTTAATTTTCCAGACTATAATCGGGCAAATATTTTTAAAAGATTGTACAAAATAGTAGAAAAATAGGGGAGATTTTTCGATAATTGTACTATGTTCAGTATTAAAAACTTAAAAATCCGCACTAAAATTTATGGTTCCATAACTATTTTTCAGCTATTAGCTCTTTTGATCACAATTCTAGGTACTGTCGGGTTGTACCGGATGGAAGGCTCAATAGACAGAATGTTTTCAGTCGGGTCGATGTACCAGAAGGCTTCTTATATGGGATTTTCTCTGGACAAGAGAAGAAATTCGATGTTTTTAATGATCAGCGCTCTTAACGAAGAGGATTTTAAAAAATATTCGAAAGAAATCCAGGACACGGAAGCGTCAATCTCTACAAATCTAAAAGAGATGAATTTTCTTATTTCCAATAAAAATAAAAAAGGAAATCAGTCCACGACCCAGGACTTAATTTCGGGCCTTGCAGATATTCAGGTTATGGTAGATGAGTTCTTTGATGTATCCAAACAGCTCACGAAAAATTCTGCTGAAATGTTCTTACCAAATGTGACTCCGCTGAAACGCCAGCAGATTCGCACGGAAAATATAAACATATTTCTGGATAAATCAAAGAAATATCATGCTCTTCTCGAAAAAATATCGTATTTGAACACAGGCCTTGCAAAGGGAATGGGGGATACTCATGTTCAGATGGTCACTACATCGACGAATGTAAAAGCAATTCTTTGGATCGGATATTTCGTATCCGCGCTGATTGTTTTTATCATTACTACTCTTCTAGTGAAAAGAATTGCCACTCCGATTATTATGATAGAAAATATGGCAAATAAATTTGCTGAGGGTGATTTGACTGTTTCGGCTTCCTATCCATCTCAGGATGAAATCGGAAAACTATTGCAGGCGTTAAATCGCGCATCGGAAAATTTCAAGATTCTGATTAACCAGATCGGCCATACTTCGGATCAGCTAGCTTCATCGGCAGAAGAATTGTCTGCAACTTCCAGAAATCTTGCGGATGGGGCTTCCAACCAGGCGGCTTCTCTTGAAGAAACCGCATCTGCAATTACGGAAATTTCTGAATCCGTAGAATATGTTTCCAAGAGCGCAAAGGATCAGGAAAAAGAAGTCGTGGATACTAACGTTCTGATGAAGGAGCTTTCGCAGTCCATTAAAGATATTACGGAAATTTCAAATGTGGTAAACGAAGGATCTCAATCCGCACTTGCCGAGGCAAAAGAAGGGCAATCGAAAGTTGCAGAAGCAACAATGAGAATGGCGGCAATCGAAGAAAGTTCTGAAAAAATTTCCGAAATCATCAATGTAATCAACGATATTTCTGAACAGACAAATTTGCTTGCTCTAAACGCTGCAATTGAAGCCGCGAGGGCCGGGGAGTCTGGAAGAGGATTCGCGGTCGTAGCGGAAGAGATTTCCAAGCTTGCATCCAGATCACAAAAAGCGACTAGGGAAATCGCCGAACTGATTTCCGAGAGTCTAGTGAAGGTGGGAGATGGAAAATCCATCGTAATGCAGGTTGTTGAGTCTCTGAATAAAATTCTTGATAAGAGTAATCAAGCAGCCCGTCTGTCGGATAAAATTTCACAGGCCACGAGAAGCCAGAGCGAGGGCAGCAGTAAAGTTATGATATCGGTTATGACATTGTCCAATATGGCTCAATCCATTTCAAAGGCTACCGATGAGCAGGGAATTTCGACCAGAGAGATGGCCAATGCAATCGAGCAGGTAAATGGAGTCGCGCAGAATACTGCGGCCTCGGCGGAAGAAATGGCTGCATCCACAGCTGAGCTTGCGTCTCAATCGGAAAAACTCAGAGGACTCATCGGTTCATTTAAAGTGAATTAGTTTCGACAGAAATCCGAAACTCGAATACAATGGGATCATGTTTGAAAATGTAAGAAAAATCAGGCAGAATGACCCTGCTGCAAAATCCTACCTAGAGGTGATCCTATGTTATCCCGGATTGCACGCAATCTGGCTTCATGGATTTGCGCATTTTTTTTACAAGTGCAGGTTGTATTTAATCGCTCGACTACTGAATTCATTCAGTAGATTCATTACCGGAATAGACATTCATCCCGGTGCAAAACTTGCAGGGGGAATTATGATCGACCACGGAATGGGTGTTGTGATAGGTGAGACATCTGAAATCGGCGAGGGATGTCTGATCTATCAAGGTGTAACCCTTGGGGGAACAGGAAAGGAAAAAGGGAAGCGTCATCCGACATTGCAAAAGAATGTAGTCGTTGGAGCCGGTGCAAAAATCCTAGGTAATATTACAGTGGGAGATAACGTCCGCATCGGAGCAGGTTCCGTGGTAATGCGGGATGTCCCTCCTGATTCAACCGTAGTCGGGATACCTGGCAGAATCGTTAGAGAAAGTTCTCACTCCAAAGAGCACATGCTCGATCATAATCAGATGCCGGATCCGGTCGCAAGAGTATTTTCCATTTTGCACGATAAGATTGATAACCTTCAAAGAGAGATTCGGGAAATCAAGCATCCGGATTCCGGAAGCGTAAATAGGGAACAGGATGAAAAATACGTGCAGGATTTTATTCACGGAGACGGAATTTAAGGAGCTAAATATATGTCGATTAGCGATAGGCAAATGGAGTTGATTCAGGAATCTGCAAAACTTCTAATGAAGGATATTCTACTGACGCAGGAAGAGGCCATGCAGATCGTAATTACTTCTCTGAAGAAGCAACTAGCATCAAAAAATCTTACGATGGAAGCTATTAACGCAAGATCTAGGTCGGATAGAACAGCGTTTATTCGCTCGGTTGTTTATGATGTCCAGATCACAATTGAAAAAAACAAGGATCTGCGCCCCAAAAATCTGGGTAAAACGATCGAAGATTTTTATAAGATTCTTCATTATTCCTGGACGCAGGAGGAATAGTTGATTTTTCGAGTTCATTCCGGTAAATTTCCATCAACGTTTTGCAAGTTATTCATTCTGATTCTTGCTGTCGGATTTTCTTACGGGGCAATTCAATCCAAAAATGACGATCCTTTATTTCATTTTAAAAAAGGGGAGAGTCTTTTTAAAAAGGGGTTATACCGGGAATCTTTTCACGAGTATGAAACTTTCATTAAGGATTCGCCTTACGAATATGAGGTGAGAGATGCTCTCTTTAGAATGGGGAAAATCCGATTTGAGGAAAAATCCTACCCGGATTCGATTACTTTATTCGAAAGGCTTTTAAAGAATTATAAGACGATAAAATATACATCAGAAGTTAAGCTTACTCTTGGTAGAGCCTATTTTCACATGAACCTTCTGCAGAAGTCTGAGGATATTTTTTCGGACTATGCGAAGAATAATAAAAAGCCCCACGAATTTCTTTTTCTTGCGAGATTCTATTTGGGAAAAATAGAAGCCAAAAGAAAGAAAAGAAAAGATGCTCTGAAACAGATGAAGTATGCTGTTTCTATTGCAAAAGAAATTCAGATTGTCGAGAAAGAACTGTTGGATGAATGCTACTATCTGGCCTCGAAGTATTCCTATGACGAGGGAAATATTCCGGAGGCGTATAAATTTTACCACTTAATGTCGGATAAATATCTTCTGACAAATCCGGAGCTTGTTAGGCTAAAAAAGCAAATCATGAATTTTGCAATTCGAGAGTCGAACGGTCTGCCGGAAGAGACTGTGACTTCGATAAAATTTGATCGGGATGATATATGGATTGGGACTTTTATGTCGGGCCTTGTGCGTTATACGCGCTCATCGAATAAATTCGTTACATTTACCACGGAGGACGGGCTTTTGTCCAATGAGGTGAGAGACATTCTGGTGGACGGCGACTACGTATGGATATCGACGTTGGAAGGAGTTACAAGGTATACAAAAAAAGATTCAATGTTTAAAACTTATTTTAAAAATTCCTCCAGCAAAAATTTTCGTCTGCAAAGAGTTTATCAGGATGACCGCTTTTTGTATTTTGGAAGCCTCGGAGGAGGCGTGAAAAAATACGATAAGATAAGTCAGGAAATGACGGTTCTAGGCAAGTCCAGCCCAATCAATTCGGATTTGGTTCCGAGTATTCACGGGGACGATAATCGAATCGTGTTTTCGACACTTGGGGCAGGAGTGGTTTTATTTGATAAAAAAACAAATACTTACAGAAGTTATAATAAGGAAACAGGCCTTGCCGGTAACGACGTAAGGGACGCAATACTGGACGGGAGATTTATCTGGGCGGGTATTCACGGGAAAGGATTAAATAAAATCGACATTGATACCGGGAAAATCGAATTTTTAGGGGATGACGAAAAACTAAATTTGACATACCCTGTTTGTATCGCCAAAAGAGGTTCAGAAATCTGGGTGGGTACCGTTGACGGCGGGCTTCGAATCTACAGGCAAGAAAAAAATGAATGGGAAAAATATACGGTTGTGCAGGGGCTTCTTTCCAACGACATCAATCATATTGAGTTTGAGGGCGACTATGTTTGGATTGGGACTTTGAATAAAGGTATCAGCGTAATTTATTACCCGGCAAAAAATAAATTCTAGGAAATAAGAGATGGATAAGAATAAGGCAATTCTCGCAGTTTCATTAGTTCTGATGTTAGTATCGACAGTCATTGGAATCGTAAATTTGAGCATGAGTTCATCAAAGGCAAAATTTTCCAAGTCCACAGGCAAGCCCTTTTTGAAAGATGCTGGAATCGGCGCAGCGCTGGTAAAAATTGAAGGGGCGATTCATTCCGGCCGGTCAAGCTATGACTCTGTTGGGTCGGATACGGTTCTTGCCAGATTAAGAGAGATCGGAGATCAGCCAGAAATAAAAGGAATATTAATCGAAGTCAATTCACCGGGAGGGACGGTAGGCGCATCCCAAGAAATCTTTCAGGAACTTATGCATCTTCGCAAGACGAAAAAAATCGTAGTTTCCATGAAGGATGTTGCCGCGTCCGGGGGATATTATATCGCTGCTGCGGCAGATTATATATTTGCAGAACACGGTACTCTGACTGGTTCAATAGGAGTGATTGCGGTTAGTCCAAACATCAAAGGGTTATTGGAAAAATACGGAGTAAAGATCAAAACCTACAAGGAAGGAAAATACAAGGATATTCTTTCCATGTTCAGGGACTCTACCCCGGAAGAAGACGCAATCATTCAGAAGACGTTAGGCGATACCTATCGCCAATTCGTAGAGGATGTGGCAAAGGGTAGGAATAAGACCGTTGCCTCAATTGAGGAGCTTGCGCAGGGCAAAATTTATTCCGGAGAGGATGCTTTCCGAAATAAGCTGGTAGATGATTTGGGGGGAAGGAGGGAGGCTGCCAAAAAACTTTCAGAACTTTGCATGTATGAAGGGGATATTCCTATCATGGAAGAAGAAGAGTCTCCATTTGACAGGTTTTTTCAGATTCTGGGAGCAAAGTTGAATTTTGACGGGAAGGCTAAATTTGAAAAGATTCTATTGCTGGAAAAATCCCATTCACCGATTTTGTATGTTCTACCCTCATCGATCAGGTTGTAGAGAATGAATAGAAATATACAACATTTTTTTGCATCCCTCGAATACACCCTTGTTAATCAGATCAAATTCATAGAAGAAATCGATAAATTGTTTCTGAAGCCTCAGTTTGCATCCGGGATCATTCGTTTTCTTGCAGCGTTTAGTATTAGTGTCGGATCGGTTTTTTTGAACCCGCCTTACACGAAAGGTTTTTTTGGCGCTATAGTTTTTGGAACCTTTGCGGATTTTCTTTTGCTTACGATTTTGCCGTTTATCATAGGTTCGTTGGTAGACTATTTCGCCCAAAATAAGGAAAGGCCTGGCAGAGTCAGATTGATGGTTTTGTTCAGCGATTTTTCCGTATTGATTTATCTTCTGTTCTGTCCTATTGCGGTTATTTTGGGAGAGGTCGGAATCTTCGGAGTAGGAGCCTATATACTCTTGCTATTGATCCTGACTATTTTTTATCTTTTGAATTTGACCAGAGGCGCAAAATATATTTATGAATTGAAAGATAAAGATTCTATGCGGATTGTTTTTCTGTCTTTTGTGATCGTCTCCGTAGTTCCTTTGGTTTTCGGGATATTTTTTACTTCTTCCATATTCAGTATAATCGGGTAATATCTTGAATATATTAATCACGAATGACGATGGAATTTCCTGCAACGGAATTCTTGCTCTCGAGAAGGCTTTCAAGAAAAAGCACAATACTTTTTTGATCGCACCCCTAAAAGAAAGGTCTGCTACATCTATGGCTCTTACCGTATTTGACAGGATGCGGGTTGAAAAAGTGTATGAGGATCATTATATCGTAGATGGATATCCTGTGGATTGCGTGAATATCGGATTACACGGGGAGATTTTTCCGAAAATCGATCTTGTTTTGTCCGGTGTAAACAAAGGCGTTAACATGGGACATGACGTATTGTATTCCGGAACTGTCGGTGCTGCGCGCCATGCCGCTGTGCACGGTTATTACGGGTTGGCAATCAGTTCCGGGAAGGCAGAAGTTGATGCGGACTTTTCAGATGAGGCCGAGATGGTTCTAGAGTTTCTGGAAAAATATTTTTCGAAGCTAAAAAAAGGAGTCGTGTATTCTATGAATTTTCCTTTGGGCTTTCAAAAGGATCTCTCCTCGATCGTTGTCGCAAACCTCGGGAAAAGAACTTATTTTGACACTTATACCAAAACTTCCATTATTGGGGGAGTGTCTGAGTTCTTTCTGGGAGGATCGGAGCTTGGGCATATTGCCGAAAAAAATTCCGATTTCGATGTATATTCAAGAAAAAAAATCCCGATTACTGCTATCGCATTAAATTCGACGGATGAAGAAGAAAATTTGAATCTAAAATCGGTATTAGATGCTCACTCCTAAAAAAGAAAAAATCATCAAAGAAATTCGGCAGAAAAATTACGCTCTGGCTCTGACTCTGATCGATCACGCAATAGAGGAGAATCCCGAAGATCCTGAATTATTGTACAATTTCGGTGTGTGCTGTTCGCGAACCGGAAACCACAAAAAATGCGCTATTGTGATGGAATCTCTACTGGAGAAATTTCCTCGGTTTATAGAAAGGGATAATATTTACAGAATCATCATTTTCTCTTATATCAACATGAAAGAGTTTGACAAGGCTCTAGAAATTACAAATGAGAGATTAAAGCTGAATGTCGGTGATGCCAGGCTTCATTCTTTTAAAGCTCATATATTTGAAAAGACCGGAAAGACCCTTGAGGCCATTGATACACACAGGCAGATTTTGAGGATGAATCCCGATTATAAAAACAGTCTGAATTCACTCGGCTATCTCCTCATTTCAAAAAAACACCCCAACGAAAAAGATATTGTTGAAGCTACGGAATGCTTGAAAAGAGCGATTCAGATTTCTCCGGAAAACCCTGCATACTTGGATTCATTCGGGGTTTTGCTAAAAAAGAAAGGAAATAAAGAAGCCGCGGTTCGGGCTTTGAAAAAGGCACTTTATTTCCTTCCATCTAACAGCGAAATTCTCGGCCACTTGGAAGATCTGATCTCAGAGTGAGTAAAAAATAACTCCGGCGAAACTGATGAATACGCAGGCCTCGATGATTGCTGCTCCTATATTCTTGTCCTCAACGATTTCTTTTGAAAGGGTTCCTTTCATTATGATTTTATCGGTAAAAAAACGTAGCATCGGCAAAAGCAAAAGTGAAAGGAGAAATTCCATCGCAACCAGAATTCCAGTTTCGGCAAATGATACAAAATCCTGTCGTAAAGACCTGGCTACGATTATACCGATAGCAACTAACGCACCAGCCAGAGAAATTCCGGCTGCGGTATTATTTTTTTCCCGGATTTCCGCCTGGTAATCATAAGGTGTTATTTTAGAATAGTAATATACGAACGCGATTTGCGCCAATTGCCCAATCACAAAAAAGCAAATGGAAACAACGGTTCCTTCAAGGATAATTGCCAAGTCGCTATCTAAATCGAAAGACTTGAAACCGATGAGGTTTTCTTTTCCCGGCTCTCCGGTCAGGGCAATAGCTAAAAATATGGAATTGGAAATATAATTTCCGAAAACGGCAATCGCTGCTGCATTATTCCTGTCGTCGTAAATTTCTTTTAGTATGTCCAACTTGTGGAAAATAAATTTTTCGTTAACGAAATGGGAAAGATTCAGGAAGAGTATTCCAACGATTGAAAAATACAATACCATCAGAATGTCGGTGAAAAATCCCCTTCCCGGTGATGAAATAATGGCCAGGAAAATGATCATGATCCCGAAATAGTAGCCGGTCATGGAGACAGCGACTGCAAAATTATCTTTGGACGTTAGGTGTTCATCTATGCTACTGGGTTCGATAAGATCCTTAATTACCTTACCAACCGAGAAAATAACTAACCCAATCGTGATAAACACAATTCCGTGAGTTGTTTGTGCAAAAAAATTTGAAAATAGTTCATTCATATCCTATTCCGGTAGAGTTAAAATCTCATATCCACTCTGAGTGACAAGCACTGTATGTTCAAATTGGGCCGACCATTTTCCATCTTTGGTGCGGACTGTCCATTTGTCTTCTTTGGAAAACAAAACTTCGTGTGTGCCCAAATTTACCATAGGTTCTATCGTAAATGTCATCCCTGGTTCCAGTTTCGCAAGTAATCTATTCTGGCGAAAATGGGGAATCTGCGGTTCTTCGTGAAACTCCCTACCGATTCCGTGTCCCATGAGTTCTCTTACTATCCCATATTTTCTCGATGTCAAAAAGTCGTCTATCGCATTTGCAATATCACTTACACGATTTCCGGGGCGGACCTGCTCGATTCCGATCCACATGGCCTTTTCTGTGTCTTTGATTAGATTTTCGGCTTCGGGATTGGTTTTTCCACCTACGATAAATGTCTTGGACGTGTCTCCGTGGTACCCGTTCAGAATTGGAGTAACGTCTATATTTATGATGTCGCCATTCTTTAGTATCTCTGACGCTTTTGGGATTCCATGGCAAACTACATTGTTTACAGATGTGCATATTGCCCTGGGAAAGCCTTTGTAATTTAGAGGGGCGGAAATTGCTCCGTGTTTCAGGGTATATTCGTTGCAGAGATTGTTCAATTCCAGGGTGTTGACTCCGGCTTTCACAAACGGTTCGATATAACGCATTATTTGAGCGGCAAGCCTGCCGGCTGCACGCATTCTCTCTATTTCAGCTTTATTTTTTAAGTGGATCAAATCTTATTTCGCGCGGTTTTATTCTCGTAAATGTAAGGATTTTTTTCCATTAAGGATCACGAAAGCTTTTTTTAGACTTCTTAACCTAGTATAATGCATTCCTCGATTTATTGAAGGACAAATATCGCAATATCAGGCAAGGGCAGGGTGAGGAGTTTCCAAGCGTAGGCTCTATGACTTTTGAAAAGCAAGTGGAAATTGTAGAATCTCCTTACTTGGATGCCAAGAACAGAGGAGCAAAAATTCTGGTTGGCGGAATTCGAAAAACCGACCAAGAAGGCCTTTTTCACGAGCCGTCTTTTTTAATTGATGTAAACCATGACATGATTATTATGCAGGAAGAAACATTCGGGCCGGAAATTTCAGTCATGCCTTTTTCTGATGGAATACAGCGATCGGACTTGCAAATGATTCTGCCTATGGACTTAACGCATCCGTTTGGACTAGTGATCCGGATAAGGCGATCTGGTGGTACCCGTATTCGAGAAAAATTTACAACCTGTTTTCCAGAGTTATAAGAATTGTTTTCGGATAGAAAGAGAATTTTTCTACCCGCCGAGACTTTACCGGAAGCGAATTTTTTGAATTCGCTTTTCTATTTTTCAAAAGAGAACTTATGGACTTCTCCATTTTTTGCCGGAATAAAACTCATCGCTCTTTCCGTTAGCGCGGCAATGGTCAGACTAGGATTTACTCCCAGGTTTACGGGAACCATCGAACCGTCGCAAACCATCATATTTTTGTAGCCGAATACTTTATTTTCCATGTCGATGACGCCCTCTTTGGGATCATCAGCGATACAGGCTCCACCCAGAATATGAGCTGTTGTAGGCACGTCAAAAAGAACTTCGTTGTAGGCGCTTATGGCATAACCTTTTACTTTTTTTGCGAGCTTTCTTGCAAATTCATTTGCCACCGGAATATAGGTCGGGATTTTTTCAGACCCGGCTTGAACGGAGGTGAGCGACTTTTCAAAAGGCCAAATCAAACGCCTTTTGTGCACGATTTTAATGTGGTTGTCTAATGTCTGCATGACCAAAAGTAGAATTGTTTTTCTAGCAAATCCGAAAGGGTTTAGAGTTCTAAGAAACTGAATCGGTTTCATAAAAATATTCAGAATAAAACGAAGCTGCCGCGGAATTTTTCCACCTCCATCGGTTAGAATCGTCGCGAGTAATCCCATTAGATCCGACCCGCGGGAATATCTAACAGGCTCGATATGCGTGTGTCCATCCGGATGCACACTGGATGTGATGGCAATTCCTCTGGAGAAATCCGCACTTTTATTCGTGGATGTCACACCTACAATTGCTTCACTATTTGTTCGAACAAGGTCCCCAACCTGGCCTGAAAGATTCGGGAGTCGTCCCTTTTCTTTCAATTTGAATAGGAGCTTCATTGTTCCGATTACTCCCGCAGAAAAAATAATTCCTTTTGCTCGGAAGGTTTTTTTGGGAGAGCCGAATAATCCGGTGGGAGAATTTGTTCTGATTTCATATCCTGCTGATCCGTCGTTGGAAAGCGGGATCACATCGAATACTCTTGTTTCGGGAAAAACTTTTACTCCAAGCTTTTCTGCAAAATACAAATAGTTTTTGTCCAGTGTATTTTTCGCGTCAAATCGACAGCCTACTATGCAGCCTCCACAAAAACTGCATCCGGTTCTTTCCGGTCCTTCACCTTGAAAAAAAGGATCCGGAACTGTTACTCCAGATTTCCCAAAATAAATCGCAACCGGGGTCGCAGTGAACGTATCTCCCTTTCCGAATTCCTCGGCTGTCTCTTTCATTAAGCGGTCGGCCTCCGTCAAGTCCGGATTCAGATTTACTCCGAGCATTTTCTGGGCTGTTTTATAAAATGGGAGCATGCTCTTTTCTCCACCGAGCTTTTGCATGATCGGCTTTTCAAAAACATCTTTATTGGGAATGTACAATGTGTTCGCATACACTAGACTTCCGCCACCGACACCGGCTCCACTGAGAATCATCACGTCATTCAAAAGATTGATACGCTGAATTCCGAAGCAGAACATTCTTGGCATCCAGAGAAATTTTCTGACGCTCCAGTTTGTTTTCGGAAAATCATCCGGTTTTAGCCTTTTTCCTGCTTCCAAAACAGCTACCTTGTAACCTTTCTGGGCAAGTCTCATGGCAGATACTGAACCGCCAAATCCGGAACCGATAATTATCCAATCATATTCTTCTTGTTGCATTTCTGAAAACCTCGAATAATTTAACGGTCAATTTGTCCGACTAGTTATTCAAGGAAAATAATGGAGAAACGGATTTTTCTTTCTTTTGAAAAGTTCGCTGGATGATTTTGCCCGTTTTTTTGCATTAACCTCGGTTAATTTTTTAGAATTATATGATGAAATTATCCATTCCTTTTTCTTTTTCGAATCCGACTGAGGGCAACAGGTGTGATACCCAGATACGAAGCGATTTGGTATTGGGGGAGGCGGCTTTCAATTTCCGGAAATTTCTTTATGAGCCGGCTGTATCTTTTCTCTGGAGCAAACATTAAAAATTCGTATTCTTTGCGGGCTTTTTCTAGATAATGGTATTCCGCAATTTTTCGTCCGAGTAAATTCCATTTTTCATTGCTAGCTGCTAGTCTTTGAAATTCTGAAAAATTAATACAGATAGTCTTTGTTTGTTCGAGAGCCTGAACGGCTAAACGGGATTTGGAGCGGGTCAAGAGGGAACAATAAGATCCCGCAAGCATTTTTTCCGAACAGAATGTGTTGTTGAATTCCTTGCCGTCCTCTGTTATGTAGACGTGTCTGATAAAACCCGACAAGATAAAATACGCTTCATCTGGAAAGTCTCCCATATTTACGATGAATTTTCCGGCTTCAAATTCTTTCAGAGAAACGCAAGATTTTAAAGCTTCCCATTCTTTCTCTGTGCAGGGAACAAGAGATTCGATAAATTTTCGAAGAGGTTCAAACTGGTCTTTTGAGGTGGTGGGAGATGAGACAATCATTTTCTTTTTTCCTCCGACAAATGCGAATTGAATCTATGAGCCTCAGGCTATTTTTTTTCATTTAGCAATTTTATCAAATCTGCTCTTGTGAAAGGCTTCGATATGCTGCCGTCAAATCCGTAAGAAGCCGGCTTTGCAATGATCGGATCTTCCGAATAACCACTTGTCACAAACACCGGATTTTTATACCCGAGTTTTCTGATTTCGGAAAGAGTATCGATTCCACCCATGCCACCGGGGACTGTAAGGTCAAAGATCATTCCAGCAATTTCCCGGCCTTCTCTTTGAGTTGCATTATAACAATTGAGAACTTCTTCTCCATTTGCGGTCAGAATTACAGAATATCCGAAAGACTCTAGCATGATACTTATTGCCTCCCGAAGAGTACTTTCATCATCCATAACTAGAAAAATTCCCTCACCCTCGTGAGTTTCTGATTTTTCTTTATGAGCCGGATTTTCAGCAGAGAATGTAGTTGGAAGAAAAATATGGAATGCTGAACCTTTGCCAGGCTCGGATTCCACGTCAATGCACCCTTCGTGGCGGTTGATGATGGAAAAAGAGGACGAGAGCCCCAGTCCATGGCCGTTAGGTTTTGTAGTGTAAAAAGGATCGAATATTTTCGGTAAATATTCTTTCGGAATGCCGATTCCGTGGTCTATTAAGGAAATTTTCACGTAATTTCCCGGCTTTAAGAAGAGGTGGTCTCTATTGGTCACTGGTACATTTTTTGCCTGAACTTCGATTATACCTCCTTCTGGCATTGCATGTACGGCGTTGATTACGATATTATCGATCACCTGAGCTATCTGATTTTTATCGAATTCACATTGCCATATATCATCTGGAATTAAAAAGTTTGCAGATATCTTTGAACCGCTTAGCGCAAATTGCACTGTATCTTGCAAAAACGGGCTGAAATTCCAAACCTTTTTTATCGGAGTGCCTCCCTTTGCAAATGTGAGCAACTGTATAGTAAGGGCTCTCGCTCTTTCAATGGACGCCATTGCTTTTGCAAGATACTCTAAACTCTTTTTTGTGCCGACTTCAGTCATAGCGATTTCAATAAAACCAAAAATTCCCCCTAGAAGATTATTGAAATCATGAGCGATTCCACCGGCAAGAAGCCCCAAAGATTCCAGTTTTTGGATATGAAAAATTCTTTCTTCAAGCCTCTTGTTTTCCCGTTTTAGTTCTTCTTTTTCTAAAACCTGCCTGATGGTTTCCGGCAATCTGCGGATATGCTTTTCAGTTTTAATAACGTAGTCGGATGCGCCTTTCCTCATTGCTTCAACAGCGATTTCTTCCGATCCGGTTCCAGTAACAATGATAACGGGAGTATCTTTGTTTTTGGATTTTACTTTCTCCATTACCTCAAATCCGAGAAAGCCGAGGATATTAAAATCGGTCAGCACAACATCGAAACTTTCGGATTCGATTTTTTCCAGGAATTCCTCGTGTGTTTTTGCCTCCGTAAGTTCAAAACCCGAACTCTCCAGAATCAAAGCATCGCGGGTGAGTTCTCGGTCTAAAATGTTGTCATCTACATGGAGGATCCTGATGGGATTTTTCATAAGTTATTTTCCGGAGGTTCCGTATTTAAAACAAGCCAGTAGCCTTCGATTTTTCTTACCACTTCCAAAAAACCTTCAAACGAAACCGGTTTTACAAGGTAACTGTTTGCGCCGATATCGTAGGAAAGAGCGCGGTCGCCCTCTTCTTTTGAAGAGGTCAAAATAATTATGGGAATCCTTTTCAAAATGGGGGTCGACTTTACTTGGCGCAAAACTTCAAAACCGTCAATTCCGGGCATTTTCAGATCTAGCAGGATAAGATCCGGCATGGCGTGTTTTTTTTTATCTGAGAACTTTCCTTTCCTGAAAAGATAATCCAGAGCGTCCTGTCCATTGGTCACGACAGTAATGGAATTGGTCATCTTTGCCTCTTTAAAAGCGTCGAGGGTGAGTTCGATATCCATTCTATTGTCTTCCACCAAAAGAATAGTGGCTGATTTTTCCATTTACCCTCTCTATTTCCCACTCTTATTTTGTTTGTCTGTTTTCGGCAAACGAATGGAAAATGTGCTTCCTTTGTCCGGTTCTGAGGCAAGCATAATTGAACCTCCGAGAAGTGTCAGGGATTTCTTTACACTCGCAAGTCCGATACCGGTTCCGGGATAGTCATCCTGATTGTGCAGTCTTTGAAAAATCTGGAATATTTTTTCGTGGTGCTCAACAGGTACACCAATTCCATTATCCGATATTTGAAAGTAAATATTGTTTTCGTCGGTATGGCAATCAATTTTTACTATCGGTTTCACACCCGATTTTGTAAATTTGAGTGCGTTATCTATCAGGTTTGTAAAAATTTGAAAAAGTAAACTTTTGTCTGAATAAATATCGGGAATATTTTCAGGAATTTCAATTTTTCCGCCATTTCTTTTTAATTGCTCCGAAAAAGTATTCTTTAGCGATTGAAGCAGTTGGTTCATGGAGACAGTGTCGCACTGAACAGCTGATTTTCCTATTCGTGAATAATTCAACAGGTCGTCAATCAGCAGTTCCATAGTCCCGCTTGCCTGAATGATATTATCGAAGTAATGAGATGTTTCTTCTTTCATCTCGTTTCGGTATCGGCGGTTTATGATTTCGGAAAATCCTTTTATTGCCCTGAGTGGCGCGCGTAGATCGTGTGATACCGAATACGAAAACGATTCCAGCTCCTTATTTGCAATTTCCAGAAGTCGCGTTCTGTCTTTTACCCGCTCTTCTAGATCTTTGTTTAGCGTCGTTATTTCCTTTTCCAGAAGTTTTCTTTCTGTAATCTCAGTAAAGAAAACGCCGAGTCCTTCGGGGAAAGGGTAAATACGGTTTTCGAACCACCTGTTCCAGGGTTGGTAATAGTCCTCAAAAATAATCGTCTCTTGTTTCTCAAATGCCCGGACATAGGCATCGGCAAACGGAGTGCCTTTGGCTTCCGGATATTCTTTCCAGTAATTTTTGCCGATCAGGTCTTCCGGTTTTTTTCCCAAAAATTCCCCGGCTTTTTGATTTACATAAGTGTAATTCATACTTTTATCAAATGCGACAAATCCGTCACTGATCTGGAAAAGAAGATTACGGTAACGCTCCTCGCTTTTGAAAAGAGCTTTGGATACATTCTCTCTTCGTCTCCTTTCATTTTGAATGATGCGAAAACGTACGATGAAGTATAAAAAAAGTAGGCAAAGTGCGAATAAAATTACAGTGACGATGATCATTCTGGTTCTTAAGCCCCAGATGGAGGAAAGAATTTGGCTCTCAGGAGTTGCAACGGCTATTGCCCAGAAACTATTTCCGATCTGAACCGGCATATAAACTGAGTGTTTCAGAATTTTTCCTGAAGAATCTGAGGGATGTTGGTCGTAATAGAAAGATTCGCCTGCTTTTCCTTGAACCATCTTTTGCGCGATGGCTTTTTTTTCGGGAAGTGAGCGGAAAGCTTCCTCATAGTGTTTTGCGATCGTGTCCTTTTCTAGACTGCTAAGTATGATTCCTTTTGCACTCATTACCCAGGCAGAACCATTCTCGCCGATACGAATATTCTCTACATACATCGAAGCGATTTTATCATAGGACAAAAGAGCCGCGAGAGTTCCGTCATAAATTCCGTCTTTGAAAACAGGAACGTGCACAGCTATTGTTCGAAAACCCTGAACGGCTTGAAACACATCGCTAATAACTAGCTTTTTTGTGGAAACGCTTAACTGAAAGTGTTCCTGAGCAGAAATATCCTCACCGACTGACTGCTTGGAAGGAAATGTATATATGATTTTTCCATTCGAATTTACTCGGGAGATACCTTTGATTTTTTCCGACTTTATTTTTTGGTAATCTCCGAGGGTTCGCTTTCCTTCAGGGCTCATTTGAATAATATCATCAGATTTTGAAAGAAGTTCGAGTGTGCTTGCGACACCGTAAATGTATTCCTGAATTCCGTAGGATGCCTGTTTTGCATAAATTCTTTGGCTTTCGTTTTGTTCCTTGATTGTGAGCTCTTTGATAGAAGAATAGATTGAGAAAATTAGGATAAAAAAAATTAAAACAGACGCACCGAAAATGAAAAAAAAGTATTTTTCGTATTTCACTTTTTCTCCTTAAATCGAGAGCTTAAGTATAAATTTCTAACCACTTCCCAGCCAAAGCTTTGCATGAGCTGGATAGTTCTAGTAAATGACGATTTTATTGATTTTCTGCAATTAATTTTTTCTAAGAAAGCGCTTTTTGCAGTTGCGTCATTGATTGGAATTTATTGCTTCGATTTGTGTCGTATTTTATTTCAATTTTCCGAATGACGCAACCAAAAAAATTGCTATTAGGAGATTTTTGAGGGTGGGCTTGGCAGGATTTGCGAATGATTGAAAAAACGGGAATTACATATTGATAAAATTCAGTGTTTGGGATTGAAACAGCGGCACAAAAGAGATGTAATGACTGCTACTGGCAAAGTGGAGCTCATGATCTATAGTCCAGTGCAAATAAGGATTTTTGACCGAGAAGTGGAATTGAATGTCATGGAACTTCCGGAAGGCGTGCCACCATTATTAGGGTATTTGGCTTTAGAGTCTCTGGACCTTTACCCTAATCCGAATAAACAAATTCTCGAAGGCAATCCGAAATACGACGGAAAAATGGTGTTGGATTTACTGTAGGCGTTTTACGGTAATCCTGAAATAAACAGGCGTAGGGGTTCCTTTACAATTCGCCTAACGCCCGTTCATTCTGGAATATTAAGAAGAGAGATACTCCCTATTCATTTTCGCTATGAATGAAACGCTGATGTTTTTAGGACAAGCGGCTTCGCATTCATACTGGTTTGTACAATTTCCGAATCCTTCTTTTTCCATTGCGTTTAGCATTTTTTTTACGCGTTCTTTCTTTTCGACTTGTCCCTGCGGGAGTAGAGCCAGGTGAGATACTTTTGCAGCAACAAATAGCATAGCAGACGCATTCTTGCAGGCGGCCGCGCAGGCCCCACAACCGATACAAGTGGCCGCATCCATTGCCAGGTCAGCGTCTACTTTCGGGATAGGAAGCGCATTCGCATCCGGCGCACCACCGGTGTTTACGGAAACAAATCCCCCGGCTTGCATGATTCTGTCATAAGCCCCTCTGTCAACGACCAGATCCCTAATTACAGGAAAAGCCTTTGCTCTCCAGGGTTCGACATGCACAGTTTCTCCGTTTTTGAAGTTGTACATGTGGAGCTGGCAGGCAGTAGTTCCTTCCAGTTTTCCGTGTGGCACTCCGTTTATCACCATTGAGCACATTCCGCAGATTCCTTCTCTACAGTCGTGGTCGAATGCGATAGGTTCTTCCCCTTTATTCGTGAGGTCTTCATTCACTACATCCATCATTTCCAGAAAGGATGCATGCTCGCTAATGTCTTTGGCTTCGTATTCAACAATTTTGCCTTTATCGTTTTTGTTTTTTTGGCGCCAGATTTTAAGTTTCAGATTCAATAAGCCCATTATTTATAACTCCTTGTAGCTAAGTGAACATTTTCATAGGTAAGCTCTTCTCTGTGTTCGGTCGGTTTTTTATCGGTTCCCTGAAATTCCCAGGCGGTTGCGTGACAGAATTTATCGTCATTGCGCTTTGCTTCTCCATCCTCAGTCTGGTATTCTTCCCGGAAATGCCCCCCGCAAGATTCTTCTCTTGTCAGTGCATCCAGGCACAGAAGCTCGCCGAATTCCAGAAAATCAGCAACTCTTCCGGCTCTTTCCAAAGACTGGTTCAATTCTCCGTTTTCTCCCGGTACGTTAACGTTTTTCCAGAATTCTTCTCTTAGTTCCGGAATTCTTTTCAGTGCTTCTTTCAGGCCAGATGCGTTACGCGCCATACCACATTTATCCCACATGATTTTTCCGAGTTCCCTGTGAAATGAATCTACGCTTCTTTTCCCCTTGATAGACAGAAGCTTGTTAGTTTTTTCTTTCACTTCTGTTTCGCACTTTTTGAATTCAGGATGGTCTGCCGTTGGTTTTTTTGTGCCGCTAGTGGCAAAGTAATCCCCGATTGTATAGGGCAGAATAAAGTATCCGTCTGCAAGCCCCTGCATCAGAGCGCTCGCTCCGAGCCTGTTTGCTCCGTGGTCGGAAAAATTTGCTTCTCCGATCACATGAAGGCCGGGAATATTACTCATCAAATTGTAATCAACCCAGAGCCCGCCCATGGTGTAATGAACCGCAGGATAAATTCTCATCGGTGTCTTGTAAGGATTTTCGTTCGTGATTTTTGCATACATATCAAAAAGATTACCATAGCGGTCGCGGATAACGTCCTCGCCAAGCCTCTTGATTGCAGCTTCAAAATCCAGATATACCCCAAGCCCGGAAGGCCCGATTCCTAGTCCTGCATCGCAGGCCTCTTTCGCGCTTCTGGAAGAAATATCTCTTGGCGCCAGGTTTCCATAACTGGGGTATTTTCTTTCGAGGTAGTAATCCCTTTCGTTCTCAGGAATTTCGTAAGATGGGCGGGTATCCCCTTTCTTCTTTGGAACCCATACTCTTCCGTCGTTACGAAGAGACTCGCTCATAAGCGTTAGTTTTGACTGGTAGTCCCCACTTACAGGGATGCAGGTCGGGTGAATTTGGGTATAACATGGGTTGGCGAATAACGCACCTTTTTTATAAGCGCGGTATGTCGCGGTTACATTACAGCCTTTTGCGTTTGTCGAAAGGTAGAACACATTTCCGTATCCTCCGGTTGCAAGAACTACTGCGTCTCCGGCGTGAGAAGAAATTTCTCCCGTAACCATGTCTCTGACTACGATTCCTTTTGCGTGTCCGTCGATAAGCACAACGTCGAGCATTTCTGTCCTGTTGTACATTTTCACGGTTCCAAGCCCGATTTGTCTGGATAGAGCAGAGTAGGCTCCAAGCAACAACTGCTGGCCTGTTTGCCCCTTAGCATAAAAGGTTCGGGAAACTTGGGCTCCACCGAACGATCTGTTTGCGAGATGCCCTCCGTATTCCCTTGCAAATGGAACTCCCTGCGCAACGCACTGGTCGATAATCTGTGCAGAAACCTGTGCAAGTCTGTAAACATTTCCTTCTCTTGCGCGGAAGTCCCCTCCCTTTACTGTGTCGTAAAAAAGACGTTGTACGCTATCGCCGTCGTTCTGGTAGTTTTTTGCCGCATTGATACCCCCTTGAGCCGCAATGCTGTGCGCGCGTCTAGGGCTGTCCTGGTAACAGAAGCATTTAACATTGTAACCCAGCTCTGCCAAAGTTGCCGACGCAGATGCTCCTGCAAGTCCGGAACCTACGACGATTACATCAAATTTTCTTTTGTTTGCAGGATTCACAAGTTTCATTTCAAACTTGTGCTTGTCCCATTTTTGTTCAATCGGTCCTGATGGTATTTTTGAATTCAGTTTCATTCATGACTCCTTTACAATGGCTGAATAATTCCCGCCAGAATACTGACAGGAACGGAAATAAATCCTAGAAAAATGAATAGCGCAAGCAGGTTACTTACCAGCTTGATTTTTGAATCATATTCCGGTTTATTGATTCCAAATGTTTGAAATGCGCTAAAAAATCCGTGACTGAGGTGAAATGCAAGCACTGCCATTGCCACAAAATACGAGAAGCTGATAGCATAATTCCGAAAGCCTAATATCATCATGGAATAAACGTCCGGCCTTCCATCGGAATCTGTCATCCGAAAATGGTCTGGGTGAATAACCCCCAGGGTAAAATGCAATAAATGATAGATCACGAAAACTAGAACCAATAATCCAGTGTAGATCATAGTTCTGGATGCAAGACTTGCTTTGATTGTCTGCGAAAAAGTATAACCGATGGGGCGGGCCTGCCGGTTTTCTCTGGTCAGGACTGCGGCGGTTCTAACATGGATGATGAAAATTAGAAAGAGACCAATTCGCATTATCCATAAGATCGGCCCGAGACTTTTTAAGGTATGGGCGTAGTGGTTGTATGCGTTTTGTCCCAGGAACATCTGTAGATGCCCCGCCATGTGCGCTAATACAAATCCGAGAAGTAAAACTCCGGTTCCAGCCATTAGGAATTTTTTTCCTATGGAGGTTTCGAAAAACCCGGGATTTAATTTCATTGGGAACTCCTTGGGAAATTAATATTCTTGTAAGTCATCGGCTGCCTATCTATGAGTATTTCAACCCGATGATACATTGTTAAACTAATAGGAAGCGAAATATTGAAAAGAAGAAAATTTGATAAAGGAAAAGAAAGTGCATAATTTTTGTTTGAATTTTACCGTGAAAATTGTGGTTTTGGATATATCCGGATTTCTTTTTTCCCTATGATACCGAAACTCAATGTCTCCATAATTTTCATTTTTACTTCCAAACGGATTTTATTTTTGGGGCTTTTTTTGTTTTCGTTTGAATCGTGCCTTACCATGAAAGTTTATAATTCAATGTTTCCAGGCGAGAAAAACCCAAAGTCAGAGCAAATTGAAAAAGTAGAATTTCTTGAACCGGACATTGTGAAAATGCACTTGAAAACTTTCCTTTTCAGGAAAGCCGTTTGCATTCGATTGCCGATGTTCGAATATCATGTGAATGTTTACTCATATTCATTCGGAGAATGTAAGGGTGATCCGTCAAAATTTAGAGAAATGAAAAAATCTGAAATTCCTGCACAAAACACCCTACCTGTTCTCGACTCTAAAAACTATATATTGGATTTAGGTGGAATTGATAAGAAAAGCTATTATAAATATTCGGTTGAAAATCTTTTTGATTTTTCACTTGAATCAGTTTATTATTATCCGGAAGAGCATAAGATATTCTTATTCGGAAAAAATGATATGTGCATGGTATTGAAAAGAAATGAATACGGGGATAAAGTAGGAGAATACTGGGCCGAATTTAAGTGGCCCATTCATAAGTCCGAATGTAAAGTCCCTGAAAATAAAAAAAAGCTGGTCGAAATCAAGAAACAATCCAATCAAGATTTTTTATTAGTTATGGATTTTTCGCAAAAAGAAAAAATTCATTATTTGGCTTCCGGTAAGAGTCAACTAGAGACGTCGCATAACGTTTATTATCTTGATATTCAAGGACTTGTTGAGGAAACGAATTATTTATATGGAGTACTATTTCCGTTTTCAATCGTACTAGATGTTATTACCTCGCCACTTCAATTAATCGGACTGATTATCTATGGCCAGTCATTACCACCCAGGTAAGGCTTGCCTTGCTTACCTCAATAGTTCTGCTGGATTTTGTATTCGGATTATGAAATTTTGATATTAATACTTTACCGGAAAGCTAGCCAATGAGTTGAAAAATTGCCCCAGCCATTTTTCATAGTGGGGCATAAGCAAATTACAGATCCATTCCTTCTACCTGTTCTTCGGTGAAAATCTCTTTTCCATCCGGCGTTAGAACGATATAGTTGCCCGCGTCCTGAAAGATAACCCCTTGAATTTTTCGTCCGTCTTTCAATACGAGAGTCTCTGCCGATTTGCCCACGATCTCTTCGATACGCTTCATCAGTATCGCCTTGTCTTTAGCGTTTCTTTCCTTTATTGCTTTTTTTGTTGTATCTTCTGTTTCAAATTTCTTCTTTTCAATGGAAATTAATTCTTCGATTTCTTTTATTTTTTGATCGAGTTCTTTGTTTTGGATTTTTTCGATTTTCGGAACTGTCTTAATTTCCTTTTTCTTTTTTAGCTCTTCTTTTTTTTCTGAGGCCTCAACTTCTTTTTCTACCTTTTCGATGGCTTTTTGAATCTCTTCTGGGCTCATTCCGATTTTGATGTCCGGTTTGATTTTTGCGACAATTTCCGATACTCCGGTTTCTTTGAGAATTTTAGCCGTGTCCGCTTTACTTACGGACACTTTCTGGCCCTGCTCAACGACTTGTTCTATTGTTTCTACCGATGCAATTGCAGTATTTAGAATTTCGTTTTTCTGCAAAATTTCTTTTGGAAGATCTTCGACTTCGGCAATTCTGGGCCTTGTAGCGACTTTCCCCTCGTAAACATTGAGAGTAGAGGATCCGTCAGGCGACACACTCATTTCAAATTTTGTCCCGCGAACTCCTGCAAGTGCCGTCGGAGTTGCAATTTCAAATCGCTCTTTCGTCTTTAATTTTTTCGGAACATTCACAAGCGCCAGGCCTGCTTTCAGCACTCCTTGTCGAAGTTCTCCGTCTGCCACTTTCTGTCCGCGAAGCGAAAATTCTGAATCGCTTTTCAAGCGGATAATTACTTCCCCCTCTGATTCACGTACCTGAATATCACAAGTCGATTTTTTTCCGGTCTTTAAAACTTCTTCTTCGTTTAAAGTGTCTCCGGGGGCCAGCTTCTTTTGTCCCACAAAAACTTCGCCAACTGCAAAAAGAATGATTCCTGAAGCAGGAACTTTATCTTGAACTGTTTGCACTTGTTTTTTTTCTTTGCAAAACAATAGTCCTCCGACTACCATTATTGCTGAGATTGCCTGAATCCAGATTTTTTTTTCCATTTTTTTCTTCCTTTTATACCTGAAATGTCCTTTTTATCTAATTTGTATAGTCCTTATGTAAAAAATAATTCTTGATTGCTATTTATTCTGATGCTATAATGTTCCTATGATTGCAGATGTTCTGATTGATTCTCTAAAAATATATGAACGACTAAAAAGTGCTGAAATCAACGAAAAAGCCGCCAAGGAAATTGCGTCTGTTTTCTCAGATGTTGTAGAAACCCAACTTGCCTCCAAACGGGACATAAAGGAATTAGAAATAACTTTGGACAACCAAATGAAAATATCGGAACAATCTTTAAGGCGTGATATTAAAGAATTGGAGCTAGTTACGGACGCTCGGATCAAGGAATCGGAACTTACTATGGACAAACAAATAAAATTATCAGAACAATCTTTAAGGCGTGATATTAAAGAATTGGAACTAGTTACGGACGCTCGGATCAAGGAATCGGAACTTACAATGGACAGGCAATTAAAATTGTCAGAGCAATCTTTGAGGCGCGATATCAAAGAACTGGAGCTTTCGACTAACGCTCGAATGAAAGAATCCGAAGAGGCATTGAAGCGCGATATCAAAGAACTGGAGCTTTCGACTAACGCTCGAAT
>CAYTEA010000001.1:0-56260 GCA_964436695.1 uncultured Leptospiraceae bacterium | reverse complement strand
TGAAGCGCGATATCAAAGAACTGGAGCTTTCGACTAACGCTCGAATGAAAGAATCTGAAGAAGCATTGAAACGCGATATCAAAGAACTGGAGCTTTCGACTAACGCTCGAATGAAAGAATCCGAAGAGGCATTGAAGCGCGATATCAAAGAACTGGAGCTTTCGACTAACGCTCGAATAAAAGAATCTGAAGAGGCAACAAAGCGGCATGTAAATAATCTGGAGCACAAAATGGATATGAAAAATAAAGAGTTAATCTCCTTTGTTGAAATTAAAATAAAAGAGACCGAACTGAAAATCCAGGATACTAAAGTAGAATTAATCAAATGGGTCGCAGGAATGTTCATCGCCCAGACAGGAATTCTAGTTTCTGCGATCAAGTTCATCCGATAAACCATATAGACTTTTTTCCATAATAGCATCCCGCTCTATCATCCTACATTCCAAGAACATCAATCCCCATAGCCTCAGAACATAATTTCATCTCTCTATCCCTTGTAAGAAGAATCAAAGGCTTACCGAGTTCCTGCGCCCAAAGTAGTGCCGACGACAAATGAATTGCATCCAAAGTTCCGATTATCGTGGGAAAACTTTCTTTCGCGCGTTTTTTGATTTTTTCGGTAATTTCAATAAGCCCAATGCTTTCAATTAGAGACTTTAATTTCTTTTTAGATTCACCGAGGCTGTCGTCGTTTAAAAATCCCTGCAATCTATACCTATCTAAAACGCGGTTACATTCTATTTCCAATAGTTCGCTTGAAGCTATATTCTCGACTTTTTTTAAGCGAATAGGCTTTACATTTTTGAAATGCAAAATCCAGTCCAAAGCGATGGAAGAATCGATGTAACAATTCATCTACTTTTTCTGTCCTCCAAAAGAAAATCCAGAGGATCTACTTTTACCTGAACCGGATTTTTCGGGACACTGAATTTCCTGGTCGGTTTAGTGACTACTAAGTCCTTCTGGGTATAGGGAATCATCCTTGCAATAGGAATATCTCGATCGTAAATCAGAAAGCTTTTCCCCTTTTCCCGAATTTCCTTCAAAGCAGAACTTGCATGCGCTTTTAAACTGGACACATTCATTTCATTTTTTTTCATAATGACTATATATGGTCATGTTCAAAGGAAAAGTCAAGAAATATTTTTTCACAAATCTACCTTAGTCCAAGTTTGACCATCTGCGGATTGCAGGAGGTAGGTATTTGTAAAGTTTGAGCTGGTTTTGAATGATGCAATTGCATAAAAATTATTTCCCAGCGCTCCGAGTCCATAGATGGAACTTAAGGTTCCAAGGTCTGTTGGAAATGTTGGACTGATTTTTGACCAGCTCGCTCCGTCTGAAGATTTGATCCAATCCGTAGTAGTGCCGCTATTACTAGTGTAGGATGCGTAGGTCAAATAAACCCCTCCGGATGTTTTGTAAATTTTTTGAGGGTTCATAATTGAGGAGGACATTGTCACGCTTGAGTCAGGACTTGCAGGAAAAGTCACACCCGTTGCGATAGCGCCTGACGTAGATTTAAAAATTTTCAAAGTTCCTGAGCTATTTGTCCAGGATCGAAACACTCCATCCATATACGTTGTATAGGCATAAGAAAAAATAATCCCTCCCCCTCCGGTGATGGTTCCAGCAGTTGCCCAAGTAGTTCCGTTGTAATAATTTGCAAGGCTACATGCCAAAGTTCCGCTGTCCGCAAGATACATAGAGTTGCATGAGTTTGTAGTTGTTACGGATGTCCACGAGGTACCGTCCGTAGTCGAGTATATGGAATTTGTTGTTCCACTCTTAGATGCATGAAACTTTCCAGATGAAAAAATAGTCGGTGAATTATAGCCAATCGTTGCTCCCGGGCTTGTGGAATTTACGGTTATCGAACTCAAATCTGCTCCTTTGCCGAAATAATTTGCCATCGTGGAAGACGAGCCTGTTGAGTTTTGAGTTTTGTAACCGAACACTGCATAGGTTCCATTTTCATAGCCTACATAAGAAATTATGCAACCATAATTATTCGTTCCGCTAGTGCCTACGCAGTCTCCCAACTTCACGCTGTATTTTGTAAATGTTGTCCCGTCTGTGCTTACCCAAATATACGGAGCCGTTGAGGAATAGGATTCTCCAGAAAGAATGATCCTGTCCGAGTAGGAAAAAATCTGTCGTGGTTGCGCTGAGGATGAGTCACTACCGCCCCAGCTAAAACTTCGAAGCAACAGGTAATAGAATTGTCCTTCTTTGGAATAGATATCCCCGATATTTTTCCCGTATTCGTAATTTTGGTTACAGCCGAATGCAGATAAAGCAATTAATAGCGATATAAAATATTTCATAATTATCTCCTAAAAAGAGTAGGTTAAGGTCGCGCCGATTTTCGGTTCGTAGACAAGGACTCCATTATTCTGAGCGGTACCAAGTCTAAAGTCGGGACGGAAAGAAATTTTGGGTTTGTCCACTCCGCTGAAAAATACAGCATCAAATACATTGAATACCCAAAAACAGATAAGTGAGTTGATTAGAACGTTGGTTTTTTGCTCTGTTTCTTCAACCTTGTCTCTTCGAGGTTTGATATAGGATGAAGCTATCAAGAGAGAATTTACTTTGCCACCCGTCAATGAGTCCATCATGCCTGAGTTGTAAGACAGTGGAAACGCCTCTCTCACATAGAATTTTTTTGCCTGGCTGTATTCTGATTCAGCGCTGATGGCTCCGATTAATAGAGCCGCTCCAATAAAGAGATAAATACCTCCCTTCAATTTATCACCCGCATAAATTTGTCCATAACCGGGGAAAAAAGCTGATCTAACACCTCTACTCCAGCCAGTGGTTGGTTTTATAAACCCTGGAGATTTTTCTCCCGAATAAGAACCCTCGTTCCAGTCGTTTGCAGAAAGATAAGAAAAAATTCCGTCAAAAAGCATAAATGTTAATAAAGCTCCGGCAGAAAGACCTAAATTCAATTTGTGAACAGAATCTTGTCGTCCTGCAGATGCCTGCTCTCCAGCTAATACCCTGCCGGTGATTCCTCCCTTTTCTGTTCCGATAGTGGCAGTTCCAGTTTTTATGAACCAGGAAGCCGCCAAAGCAGTTTCTTGATTTGCAAAAGCTGAAAGCATATTAAACTGACCAGCTGGAACTGTTTGGGCCTGTTGGTACAAATAGAGCGGAACATATTCAAACTTACTTTCTCGTGTGCGTTTAGCTGTAGCAATGTCTGCAAGATTCAGTAATGCTATTGATTCCAGCACAGTGAACGTAATTGCGGCTCCGGTATTTTTTGTACGATACAAACCGCTATAACCCGGAATTAAACCCATTCCAAAATTTCCAATGGGACTAATCTTGTCTTCTTCCGCTCTTGTTTCAAAGTCTGTTCCTTTTTCAGATGCCCTCGCGATACGTTCTTTTTCTTCCGCTTCTGCTTTAGCAAGCGCTTCAGCTTCAGCTTTTTTTCTCTCATCGGCTGAGGCTTTTTCCTCTTTGGCTCTTTTCAGCATCTGCGAAAAATTCAGCTTCCAAACCACAGGACGAACTTTCAGACTCTTGATCTCAGCTTTAGGCCGGGTCTCTTTACGGCCTTCCTCATACTGAATCACGACACTTTCTTTTTGAATCGTGGTCTTCACGTTTTCCACTACTTTGCCGCTACGGAATGTCACTATGTCAGCCTGCACTTCAAAGGAGTAAATTAGAATGATTGTTAAAATTATTTTACTTGCTTTCAATGTAGTCGCTCTTTGGTTTTGGATTGTCTGGCAATGTATCACATTGGTAAAAAAATGTAAATACCACAAATTAGGTATTTTTTCATGTTTTCTGGGAATTTTTTTGGATTTTTGGAAATTTGACATCGATTTCTTCTGCTGTTCCATCTGAAAAAAATAGAGATGTAAAAATGGGAAAAAATCCATTTATTTAGTCGGATGAAAATTCAAATTACAACTTAGCTATATTCAAAAATATGCTTAGGACCATTTTTTCACCCGCTATAAAAAAGAAATGGGGCCGCCATTGCAATCTGACTTTTGAAAGAATTCAATGACAAAGAATTAGAATTCTATTGGCTTGAATTCATTTCGCTACGATAACCCTTCAACTAATCTTCTCAAATTCAGAAAAAATACAGAATCTGATAAATTAAACACTTTGTAGGAACTCCAACAAATGTGAGATCTGAGGTTACCAGGAGGTAGGTGAATTTGGCTCGCGCAATCCATAGAATCGCATATTTTGGAGATGTTAATCTTACTTTGTTTTCACTACAATGGCTGTGATATCGTCCTCTTGGATATTATTTTCCCGAAATTCGATTGTGGATTTGTACAAAAGTTCAACGATTTTGTCTGCATCCAAGTTCCTATTATCGTGAACAAGCTGGATAGCTTTTTCGATACCGAATTTTTCATCGGAACTATTTTTTGCTTCAAAAAGTCCATCGGTTGCAAAGAGACAAATATCACCGGTTTCCAGAAGTATTTTTGAAGAGTTTGTATACTCTGTCGATTTTTGTATTCCAAGGGGCAGGTTCATGCTTTTTAACTCATGCTTTATCCTGCCGGATTTATCGAGGACATAACCGGATGTGTGACCAGCGTTTGAAAATATAATCGATTTTTCGATCGGGTCTAAACTTGCAAAAAAAAGCGTCACGAATCTTTTTCCGTCGGATATATCTTCAAACAATACCTTGTTTACATTTTCAAGAATTTTTCCGAGATCTATAAAGTTCAAACAAAATGCTCGAAGATATGCTCTTGTTGACGACATCAAGAGTGAAGGGCCGAGACCATGCCCACTAACGTCCCCGACAACAAGTCCCAGCGTTTGGTCCAGCATTGGTATGAAATCAAAATAATCTCCACCGGTCTCTTCTGCCGGATAAGAATTTCCGCCGACGTCAAAGTGTTTTAGATCCGGTGGGTTTTGAGGAAACAGTCCTCGCTGAATAATTTTCGCGATTTTTAGCTGCTCGTTTTTTTCTTTCAGAATTTCCTGGATCTGTTCCCTGTGAATCCTGATTTTGTATTCTCGAATTTCTCTTTCAATGGCGGGTAGAAGCCGGGTCATATTGTTTTTCATTATGTAATCGGCGGCGCCTTTCCTCATGGCTTCCACGGCAATTTCCTCGCCAATACTTCCCGAAAGCAGAATAAATGGAACATCTATCCCTTCGGATTTAATAAATTCCAGCGCTTGCAACCCATTGTAGCTGGGCATTGAATAGTCGGCGAGAATCAAATCAAATTTTTTTTCAGACAAAGTATTCTTTAGGGCTTCCGGATTATCGACATTTTCAAATTGAGGAAGAAAATTATTCTTCCTCAGTAGCCGCAAGATAAGCTCTACGTCATCTTCAGAGTCTTCAATAAATAAAATTCTTATAATTCTGTTATTTTCCATTTAATTATTATGTCGGATTTCGTGCTAACCTTGATGCAACTTCTACAGTAAATAAGAGTTCCAGAAAAACATTGAATTTATGAATAATCCGAAATCAGTCAAGAGTTTTTTTATTTTTGATTAACTGACCAGCTTTGAGGCGGGAAAAGTGAGTGGTATCGACCATTTTGAACCAGGTGAGCGCGGCAAAAATTTTCTGGTTCAGTGGAAAAAATTTTGTTTCTGGATGAGTTTTTTTACCTTAAGAAGTGGAGAAAAAAGATGAACCCACTTTCGCAAGAATGCACCCAGTCCAGCCTACTCATCCCGGAAAAGTTTTTGGAAGATTTTCTGGAAAGGACAGAAAATCTCTCGCGGGAAGATTATTTCCACGGTCTTCTGAAACGATACCGTCCTGTAGTTCTCTGGAAAACTTTCGCTAAGTCGGGCAAAGTCAAGACCCTCTACCAAGACGAAGGGCAAAATCTAATCAAAAAGAATTTTTATCCCCAGAACGACGATTGGATCGAATTTGGTATTCTCGCAAACTGGCTCGGCATTTCCCGTACGGCTCTCTTCACCCTGTTTTTAACACTCGACATCGCTGGTTGGGATAAAATCCTCCCTGAAAAATTCTTCGACAATGGAGTTCCACCAAACATTACGGCGGTAAGGGTGGGAACCTACATCGCAAGGAGAAAAACAGTCCGGGCGGACAGGCATATACGGTATAAACTGAGACCGTAGTGCCAAACAACACTATTCAGACAAACTAAAACTAGCAAAAGTAATCCGGACAAATCTGCCAATTTCTAGAGGCTTGTGCAAGTTTCTATTCTTGACAACTAGGTGTGAAAAAAAATCATAACAAGTAGATGGCGTCGTGGCCAAGTGGCTAAGGCATGGCTCTGCAAAAGCTTGATCCCCGGTTCGAATCCGGGCGACGCCTGATTTAATTTTCTTTTAGAGTATAGATATTTAGTTCGTTTTCTTTGCCTTTTAATTTAGCCTGTCCCAGGAAAATAGAGTTGTCCTTGACGTCATTTCCCAATTGATCAAAAACATCCCGAGAAAAAAGAATTTTCTTTTGAAATTCTTTGCATAGGCCTTCAATTCTGGAAGCGGCATTTACCGTGTCTCCAATAACTGTGAAATCCAGTCTATCTTTACTGCCGATTGCGCCTTGCAAAACTTCTCCATAATGGATGCCGATTCCAATTTCAAAAATAGGAAAATTACCTGTTTGCCACTCAGCATTCAGTTGTTTTAATTCTTCACACATAGATGCAGCAGCGTTTAGTGCATTTCTGCACGGGCTTTCCAATTCCAAAATCCCTCCGAACACGGCCATCACGGCGTCTCCGATAAATTTATCAATCGTCCCCCCGTTATTGATTATACATTCTACCATACGGTCAAAATAGGCATTCAGTTGATTCACAATTTCTTCCGGAGATTTTTTTTCGCTATAGGATGTGAAGTTTCGAATATCGGAGAATAATATTGCCACCTTCTTTCTTTCCGTGCTCAAAATATTTTTTTGATTCAGAATTTTCTCTTTTACTTCTTCCGATACGAATTGTCCGAATAGTCTTGAAATTGTAGATTTTTCCTTTTCTTTGATTAGAATTTCATTTAAAAATTTTTTTGTATTCTTTGTGATAATTCCGACAATGAGTCCACCGAAAGCCATCATCATTGATTTGAAAAAATAAATCGGAGGGTCTTTCAAATCATTTAGCTGTAAGATGTCGGGGGTGGAAATTTTTTCGAGTCCCTCCATACTGAAAAGAAAAATTATAAAATACTGGATTCCGCAGAAAATACCGGTGGCGAGAGAAAGTTTTTCATTAAATGTGAATCCGCTTACCAGTACCATAAAAAAGTAGAGATAGGATGCTGGACCGGTAATATAGGTAGCCGGGCCAGATGGCAGATAAAAACTGAATACATAGAGTGATGTGGGTAGAACGCTGAAAACAAAAATAATCAGATAGATCAGTCCTTTTTTTGCCAATTTCTTTTTGGCCAGAATGTAACAGAAAAAGGCCGAGATTCCGCCAAAAAAAGCCCATGCGATCGGAATTTCCATTTTTGTTACTATTCCCGCGAATTGCATGATAACTATAGAAATCCCTGAAAAAAGCCCCATAATGGAAGTGTAGAGGCTTGTTTTTTTTAATGCTAAATTGATTTCTGTATCTAGAATTTCTGAATAAGAAGCAAGATCATCTTCGTATGGCATTGCATAAATTTTTTTTGTATTGCATTAATGTCCATTCAAAAATTCATTTTTCAGTGGAATTGCAGTAATAGCATTGTTTTGTCGTCTTGGTGCTTCCCGTCTGAAAGTTCTTCTGTTTTCAAAGCGAGGCTTTCCAATAATACTTCGCTTGATAGATGGGTATGATTCTTGGAAATTTCAAAAAATTGTTCGTGTCCAAAAAAATCTCCATTTTTGGAAAAGAATTCATAGAGCCCATCTGAATATAAAAGCACCCTATCCTTTGGAGAAACACTTATTTCAAACTTCTTTGTGACAATATCCGGAAAAAGCAAAAGAGGATTTCCTTTGCTTGGATTTTGCTTCTTCAAGCTGTTTCTGTAAAGAAGTGTAAAGGGCGCGGATTTTTTCTTCGGATTCCAGAAGAATTTTTTTTTGTGCTTTGATCTGGCTAATGTAGTTTTGATTTGCGATTACGGTTTTTATTCTCGAAAGAAGAACCTTGGTTACGACAGGTTTGCTGATGAAGTCTATTGCTCCATGGTCAAAGCATTTCTCAAAAATTCCGGGATCATTTTCACCCGTAAGCATAATCACAGGAATCGATGAAAATTTTTCATTACTTTTTAGCGTCTTCAAAATTCCAAGGCCTTCTTCTTCTCCGAGATAATAATCCAGTAGAATCATTGCGATGTTGCCGGATTCCAATTTCTGAAATAAGTCAGAAGAGTTTTTTGACAAGATTACATAAAAACCGTTTGCTGTTAAAATACTTTCCAGGTAGAGCCTTGTTACCTCGTCATCATCTAGAACCAGAATTTTGTTCATGCTGTTTTAACCTTATCGCACATTCTTTCCAGATAAACGTAAGGGATTAGGAAGGCTAAAAGATTTATCGCAAAAAGCAAATATATGGGCAACGATTTTCCGGAGAGCAGAAAAAAACAAATTCCTCCTCCCAAATTTACCAAACTAAAAAGGAATGCGGTTTGTTTTTTTGTAAGAACCGAATCCGAGATTCTTTGAAACAGGTGTTCTCTGTGCGCGGAAAAAATATTTTTTTTGGCAAAGATTCTTTTGATGATCGTTATTGTTCCGTCAGTCAAGAATACTGGAATTAAAAATCCGATTTCTGCCAACTCAGCCGCATTCGAATTTGAATGAACAAAAGGAAGCATTGCGATTAGAAAACCCAAAGGGAGAGATCCGCTGTCCCCCATAAAAAGTTTTGCCGGAGGATAGTTATAAAACATAAATGCAGCTACTCCGGAAAGAATCATAAGATAAAAATATTCGTTTTGCAAAAAAAAACCATTTCTAATGAAAACAAAATTCACAACTGTAATCAACAGAGTCAGGGCAAGATACATATCTATTCCGTCCATGAAATTCGTTAGGTTGATTATGAATACAAAATATACGGATAGAATTAGGGAGCCGAAAATGGAATTCTGAAAAATCCTCAGGCCGAAAATCTGAAATTCTGGTAGAAAGTAGTAACTTAATGAAAAGAAAAAAATCAATTCCGATATGAATCTGAAAGAGGAGGGGAGCCGGTAGATATCATCTAATAGTCCGATTAGTGCAAGAAAACTCGTTCCCGCCACAAGCGCAAAGTAATGGGTGATTTCCAAATTGCTGATTATTTTCAAAATTGTTAGGAAAATAATCGCGATTGTTGTAAAAATGATCCCTGCAGATTTTTTTGTGGTTTTGGAATGCATGCTTCTTTCGTTTGGTACATCCTGAATACCGAATTTTCCGCTTTTGTAGTAGATTTGGAAGAATATGATATTTAGCAGGAAGCTAAATAAGCAAGAGATGACAGTGAACAATTTGAATTCGTACCCTATTCGGAAAATGCCTGAACAGGAGTTAATTCGTAAAGTGAATTTTCGCTGTGGAGCGAGGGAAAATTTATTGCAAATATAATCATAGAAAAAAACATCTAAAGTATGTTTAACGGAGTTTTTACTGCAATTGTAACCCCTTTCAAAAACGGGAAGATAGACTACGATGCCTATTTCCGTCTTTTGCAAATCCAGATCGACTCACAAATATCGGGAGTAGTTCCCTGCGGAACAACAGGCGAGTCGCCCACCCTCACAAATGAGGAGCATAGCGAGATCATTCAGAAAACAGTAGAGTTCGTCAAAGGCAGGATATTAGTAGTCGCGGGAACCGGTTCCAACTCAACGGCTGAAGCAATCCACCTTACAAGAAAAGCCGTTCACGATAGAGTGGACGGAGTTCTTTCTGTAAATCCCTATTATAACAAACCCACTCAGGAAGGATTGTTTCAGCATTTTTCAGAAATTGCAAAGAACTCCGAAAAACCGGTAATGCTATACAACATACCTGGCAGAACTTCTGTGAACTTGCTGCCGGAAACGGTTCAGCGGCTTTCCAATGAAAAAAATATTGTATCGATCAAGGAAGCCAGTGGTGATCTTTCGCAGATGGCAAAAGTGTTGCAGCTTTGTTCACCTAAGATGACAGTATTGTCCGGCGACGACAGCCTGACACTTCCCCTTCTGGCAATCGGTGGTGTGGGTGTAGTTTCTGTTGTTTCCAATTTATTTCCTAAATCAATCAAAAAGATGGTGGATTTCTTTCTTTCTGGCAAAATCCAGGAATCCAGAAAATTATATTTTGACCTTTTGCCGATTTTTCATTTGGCTTTTTGTGAGACGAATCCGATTCCAGTGAAAGCCTGTCTTAACTGGTTTGGAGTTATTTCGGATGAAATTCGTTTGCCACTAACGGTTCTTTCCTCAGGCAAAAGTTCCGACGAACTAAAAAAACAAGTTTTTCTTTTAAAGGATAATGGATTTGAATAAGTCTGGTGTTTGTTTAATCGGAGCGGGTGGAAGAATGGGAAGGGCGATTACGGAGAGGTTGTCCGTTTCGCATGACGCATCTTTGAAATATGCCATTGATCGCCCGGATGCTGTGTTTATCGGAATGGACAGCGGGCTATATTCCGGAATGAAATCGAATGGAGTGAATTATTCTTCCAGCATTGAAGAAGGAGTAAAGAATTCAGATGTGGTAATCGACTTTAGCGCTAGCGCAAACCTGAAAGAAGTTATTTCATCCTGTTTAAAATTCAACAAGCCTGTGGTTGTTGGAGTGACGGGACTTACGGATGCCCAGAAGGTGGAATTAAGAAGCGCATCGGGCTCTATCCCTGTTTTATTTTCCCCGAATATGTCTATCGGGGTGAATCTGCTTTTTAAACTCGTCGAGCTAGCCGCAGGTGTCCTTCAAGATGAGTTTGATATTGAGATTTTGGATATTCACCACAGGCATAAAAAGGATTCTCCTTCTGGCACGGCTCAGAAACTGAAAGAAATTCTCCTCACTAAACTTGGCAGGACGGAAGAAAACGTGATCTACGGCAGGGAAGGAATTTACGAAGAGAGAGACCGCAAAGAAATCGCGATTCATACGATGAGGGCTGGTGAAGTAGTTGGTGACCATACGGTCAGTTTTTTTAGCGCAGAAGAAATAATTGATATAAAACACAGCGCAAAAGACAGGAAAACCTTTGCAGTGGGTGCTGTTCGGGCTGCTGAATTTCTCGTAGGAAAAGAAAAGGGTTTTTTTGATATGTTCGATGTGTTGGGAATTTAACGTATTGGATTTTATTAAGAATATCTTTGATTTTCAACCTTTTCAGAGTCCGGCGTTCATTGTTCTGGATATTCTGATTGTAAGCTTCTTAATCTATAAATTCTATATGATGCTCCGTAGAACACGGGGAATTCAGCTTTTGTTTGGAGTCGGATTGATCTGGGGAACGGGAATTCTGGCAAGTTATTTAGAGCTAGAGTTGTTGGATTGGCTTGTAACCAATATTCGGCCGGCGCTTGTATTTGCAATCATCGTGTTATTGCAGCCGGAGCTTCGAAGGATGACAGGTGAATTGGCAAATTTCAAAATCTTCAAATATTTTATTTTGAAACCTTCTTACGAGCTGGATGAGGTCGTAGATGCGGTTAGCTCGATGGCTTCAACCAAGACTGGCTCTATTATCGTCTTTGTAAAAGAAATCAGTCTCAAAGATATCATAGAAAGATCTGTTCAATTGGATGCAATAATTTCGTCTAGCTTGTTATTGACTATATTCAAGAAAAATTCTCCTCTCCATGACGGAGCAGTAATTATTGAACAAAATAGAATTGTTTCGGCTTCTTCTTATCTTCCGATGAGTAAAAGCCTTGAGAATACCACTTGGGGCGCGAGACATAGGTCGGCTCTTGGGCTTTCGGAAGAAACTGACGCAATAGTTCTTGTTACCTCTGAAGAAACCGGAGAAATTTCTATTTGCTGTGACGGGCAGATGATTCATCCGATCAAACCCTTTGAATTGAAGAGTCAGCTTTTGAATTTTTTGAGCGGCAAGAAGAAAAATCAAGAGAAAGAAAAAAAGGCCGATCCGTCCCACGAGAAGAAGCTTAAACCTAGGGGCAAGGGAAAATGAGAATATTTGACCACTGGCAGGTGAAGATAGGTTCGGTCTTATTGAGCATTCTGTTTTATGTGAATTTACAGAATTCCAAAATACTTGTTAAGACAATGAATGTGCCGATCGAATACCCGAAGCTTCCGGAGAATCTGGTTTATTCTAAAAACAATGAAAGGGCAATTCCGGTTAAGATCGAGGGCGTTCGGGATCTGGTAAACTATCATTCTCAATTCATGAAGGCAATAATCGATTTTCCGGAGCCGACCTCAGGCGAGAATACGGCTCAGGTAAAAAGAATTTCTAATGTTCCTAACGGGATCAAGGTAACCAAGATGAGTGACAGTATTGTTGTTCACCTGGAATCCAAAATTTCAAAAACTATTCCCCTGGAAGTGTATTTCGAAGATGAGCCGCGTGAAAATTACATCAAAGTTTCTCACACAATTAAGCCTGCAAGGATTACTGTGAATGGCACTCAAAGTTCTCTCGAAAAATTGAATAAGGTCAGTTTGCCTGTAATATCCCTAAAAGATAAAAAAGAACCCTTTACCAGAACGTTTAAGGTTCCGGATCTAGGAAAGAATGTGATTCTAAGCGCGAAAATAAAAGAAATTCAAGTCAGGGTAAATATTACTGCCACATCATCCGGCGTTGGAGAACAAATAGTTTCCGGAATTCCAGTTAAATGCTTAGGGTTGGATGATGCTCTTGAGGCAGAATTGAGCGATGAGGAAATTTCTTTGAAGTTTTATTCCCAGACTCCCCTAAAGAGCCTCGACGTAATCAAAGGAATTACTGCATCTGTTCCCTGCAACTACACCTACGATAAGGCCCTGAAAAAAATCCTCCCAAATAGCACTCCGGTAATTTCAAAAGTCAGGGTTTTAAAATCTCCTCAGATGAAAAATATAGAAATCTTGAGCGTAATGCCGGAAAAAATAAAAATTTCCTATAGAATCAAATCTGCAGGAGACGAAAAGACCGAAAACCCGGAAAATTCTGAAGAGGAAACAGCTCCGGAACCACCGGAAATCGAGCCTTAAGGTAAACCCAATTTGGAAAAAATTTCAGTTGGAAACGATATTGTGGATAATGCAAGAATCCGGAATCTATTGGGAAAATTTGGAGACAGGTTTTTAAAAAGAATTTTTTCGGAATCGGAGATTGACTACTGCATGAAAAAAGCCGATCCGGTTCCATTCTTGAGCGGACGGTTTGCTTGCAAGGAAGCGTTTATCAAAGCGATTCAATTGGAAAAAAGCGAGGTTCTGGATTTGCGGGAAATTGAGCTTTATGGCAGAGATTTTGGCAAAAAAAAGCTGGTCATTCACGGCAGAGCGAAAGAAATGTTTCAAAATAAGGGATTTGACTCGATATCTGTTTCGATAAGTCACGTTAAAGAGTATTCAACAGCTATTGTTATTTTATACAGGGGGTAGATATGATAACTCAGGAAATGGAAAAAGTCGTGAAACATTACAATGCAGGGCTTCAATGCTACAAGGACAGAAAATTTGACGAAGCTCTAAAATTATTTCGTGAAGCATTACAGATAATTCCTGATGACGGCCCGTCGAAAATGTATGAAAAAAGATGCCTGGAATTCATTTCGAGCCCTCCACCACCGGATTGGGATGGCGTTTATATCATGAAGACAAAATAACTATGAGCAAAAAACAGACACAACCAATTTTAACTGAGGAAGGCCCGATTGCGACCGTACTCGGAAAAGAAACATCATTTAACGGGATATTGACCTTCAAAAAGCCTTTGCAGATTTCCGGGGAGTTTGAAGGAGAAATTCAGTCGGAGAGCTATCTTTACATTAGCGAAGGCGCAAAAGTCAAGGCAAATATCAAAGCCAGGACTGTTGTTGTCGGAGGAGAAATCACTGGCAATATTATCGCGCTGAATAGGCTGGAAATGCTTACGACGGGCAAGGTAAACGGAAATATCAAAACCGCAAAGCTCCAGATTGCAGACGGGGTGATTTTTGACGGAAATTGTGAAATGATTTAGTCAATCTCTTGACCTTGGCGTTCTGAAAAAATATTTGGTTAATTAGTCTAAAATGTTCATGGTTTTATAGAGTCCGTATGAACAAAGTGTCGATAGGAAATCTTATTATCGCGCTGGTTCTCGGATTATTCATCGGAGCGGTAGCAGGCGCGATTCTCGACAAAGTTCTGGGAACTGTTATTTTTTCAATGAATCTTTTTAAAGACCCTGTCCTTTTAGAACTTTATATAATTAAGGTCGAGGTTCAACTAACCCCTGCAAGTCTTATCGGGCTTGTAGTCACAGGATACCTCGTACTAAAAAAGGGGTAATATGTCAGTAATTTCCATGAAAAACCTGCTGGAAGCAGGGGTGCATTTCGGCCACCAGACAAGAAGATGGAATCCAAAAATGAATCAGTATATATTTACTGCAAGAAATGGAATCCATATCATCGATCTACAGAAAACCGTCCAGAAAGCCAAAGAGGCCTATGATGCCCTGAAGCGAATGACCGCAGACGGGAAAAAAGTCCTTTTTGTTGGCACGAAGAAGCAAGCGAGAGGCGCTGTAGAAAGAGAAGCCAAACGCTGCAATATGTATTATATATCCAATAGATGGCTCGGCGGGCTTTTGACAAACTGGAATACAGTGAAAAAAAGTATTGCCAGGCTGAAAAAATTGGAGCAAATGTTGGAAAACGATACTTTTGCTCAGGAAGCTGGAACTAAAAAAGAAACTTTGGGACTGAAAAGAGAGCTGGAAAAATTAAGAAAAACTCTCGGTGGAATCAAAGATATGAATTCGATTCCTGAAATCATGTTTGTAATTGATCCTAAAAAAGAAGAAATTGCGGTAAAAGAAGCTAGAACACTTGGATTAAAAGTTTTTGCAGTGATTGATACCAATTGCGATCCGGATCTTATCGATTATGCGATTCCTGGAAATGACGATGCAATTCGTGCAATCAGTCTGTTTCTGGAAACTATGTCAAATGCAGTAATTGAAGGAACCGGTGGTGTTGTAGTTCAACCGAAATTCAGCGATGATTTTGACGCTGAAACTATGGACAGCATGGATTACCGGGGAGAATACGACGAAGAGGGCAGGTTTATCATGGACGAAGATACTCCTTATGACAAGAATGCCACCCCTTCTGCACCTTTATTGACCAGTGAAGTGACCGTTGAAATAGACAAAAAGGGATAGAAATGAGCGTAACAATATCAAATGATCTAATTAAAGAATTGCGTGAGAGAACGGGTGCTGGGCTTCTTGATTGCAAAAAGGCTCTCACGGATAATGACGGCAATATTGACAAAGCAATTGACTTTCTCCGCGAGAAAGGAATGGCAAAAGCTGCTAAGAGGGGAGACAGAGAAACCAAAGAAGGCCGAGTTCTTACTTATGTCCATTCCAATGGAAAAATCGGCGTTCTACTGGAACTCAACTGTGAGACGGACTTTGTCGCAAAAAATGAGGATTTTGGCGCGCTTGGAAAAGAGCTTTGCCTTCAAATTGCGGCTACCAATCCATTATACCTAAAGCAGGAAGATGTCCCTCAATCGGAAATCGATAACGAATCCAGAATCTTGAAGTCTCAGCTGAAAGAAGAAGGGAAAAAAGACGATCAAATTGAGAAAATCATTCCTGGAAAATTGAAATCCTATTTCTCTGAAGTCTGTCTTTTGGATCAGGTTCATATAAAAGAAACCAAAAAAACCATTAATGAAATTATTCAGGAGGCAATTGCAAAATTCGGTGAAAATATCACAGTCGGTAGATTCACACGCTACCAGATCGGTGGCTGATAAGAATGCGGTTGGTAGCAACCGCTACAAACGAATTTTGATCAAACTTTCCGGCGAGGCCCTTGCCGGAGAGGGAGAGTATGGAATTGATTCTGAGAGAGTTTTTTCTCTAGCAAATGAAGTGCTTGAAATCCACAATTTTGGCATGGAAATTGCGATAGTAGTCGGTGGAGGAAATATCTTCCGCGGAATGAAAGGAGCAGAAAAAGGGATTGAGCGGGCAACAGCCGATTATATGGGGATGCTCGCAACCATAATCAATGCTCTGGCTCTTCAATCTGCTTGCGAAAAGGTCGGACTTTTTACAAGGGTGCAATCTGCGATCGAGATGCATTCCATTGCAGAGCCTTACATTCGCAGAAGAGCAGTTCGTCACCTTGAGAAAAAAAGGATTGTGATTTTTGCAGGAGGGACTGGTAATCCTTATTTCACTACGGACACAACTGCCTCCCTGCGCGCTGTGGAAGTTGGATGTGAAGTAATCCTCAAAGCAACAAAAGTGGATGGTGTGTATTCTTCCGATCCAAAGAAGGATCCAACTGCAAAAAGATTCACTAAGGTTTCGTTCAATGAATCTATGGCTAGAAAATTAAAGGTCATGGACCAGACGGCGCTGACGATGTGCTCTGAGAATAATATTCCGGTTGTTGTATTCGATATTTTTAAAAAAGGGAATTTAAGAGAGTTGATTTCAGGAAGTGAAATTGGAACATTGATCTCAAATTCGGAGGATGTAGTTTTTGATGGCAAGTGAAGTCATTCGTCATATGAAAGTTAAGATGGATAAGACCATCGATGCACTGAAAAAAGATTTTGCACAAATTCGCTCTGGCCGCGCAAACCCGGCCATGGTTGAGGATATAAAAGTAGAATACTATGGAGCTATGACTCCGATGAACCAAATGGGCAATGTAACTGCTCCGGAACCACGGCTTCTTGTGATCAATCCTTACGACAAATCAGCAATTAAGAATATTGAAAAAGCTATTCAGGCATCCGGGCTTGGATTTTCTCCAAACAATGACGGAAGCGTTGTCCGGATCCCTCTTCCGGAATTGACAGGTGAGAGAAGAAAAGAACTTGTCAAGCTTGTAAAGCAGAAAGCAGAAGAAAAAAAGGTTGCCATTCGAAATATTCGAAGAGATGCAAACGACGACCTGAAAAAATCTTCTGCAGAAATATCGCAGGATGAACAGAAGGCTCATCAGGATGATATTCAGAAGACGACCGATTCTTATATTTCCAAGATTGGCGCTCTAACAGACGAAAAAGAAAAGGAAATCACAACAGTCTAAATCCTTGACAAAAAAAATCAAACGAAATCTTCCGGGACACGTAGCGGTAATTATGGACGGGAACGGAAGATGGGCAACTTCCAGAGGGCTTTCCAGATCGGAGGGCCACAAAAAAGGCAGTGATGCGATCGACCGCCTGATGGATGCCGGAATTGAAGCTGGCCTGAAAAATATTTCCGTTTATGCGTTCTCTACTGAAAATTGGAAAAGGCCTGTTACCGAAATTCGGGCTATTTTCTCACTTCTAGATGAGTTTATTGAAAAAAAACTAGACAAACTCCAGAAAAACAATATCCGGATTTTTCATTCAGGTTCTAGGAAGCGCATTCCCGGAAGAAGTTTGGAAAAAATTGACAAAGCAATAGAGGCCACCAAAAAAAATACCGGGATTTACCTCAACTTTTGTCTGAATTACGGCTCGAAGGATGAGATTCTTCATTCCGTAAACGAAATTCTTGCAAATCGCAAAAAAGAGAATAGGGATCCGTTTAAAGAGATCCGTGAAAAAGACATTGAGGCTCACCTTTATACGAAGTCTCTTCCTCCGGTAGATCTCATGATCCGCACTGGAGGAGAGCTTAGGTTGTCAAATTTTTTACTTTGGCAGTCGGCTTACGCAGAATTGTATTTTACGGAAATCCTATGGCCTGATTTTAATAGAGAAACGCTTTTTGAAGCGTTGGATTTTTACGATAAAAGAGTGAGAAATTTTGGGGGTTTGCAAGGAAAATGAGTGAAACTACAAAGAGGATTCTTTCTGCGGCTGTTCTTGTTCCGATGTACATATTCGCTTTTTCTTATAGCGGGATTTTTTATATTCAACTCTTATGTGTCGCGTTTTTTTTCGCATTTCTGGCTATTCGTGAATTTTATATTTTTTCCGACAGGCAGGAAGATGGCCGGCCGTTCAGGGGAACGGGTTATTTTTTCGCTTTTCTTATAATATTTTTGTATTACACGAATTTTCTAAAGGCTCAAAGAATTTTCGATCTTCCGGATGCGATGAAGGGATTGGTGAATTTCTTAAGTCCGGGATTTGATCTGGTGATACTTTCTTTTTTCGCTTTATTTCTGGTAAGTTTTGCTCTCCAAATTATCAAAAGGCCCTTGGATGGAGCCATATTCTCTGTTGCTGCAACAATTCTTGGAGTATTGTACGTGGCGGTTCCTTTTGGCCATTTTATTCTATTGGTATCTTTCCCTAAGGGTGTTTATTATATCTGGGCTGTTTCCGGGATTACGATTTTCACTGACACGGGAGCCTATTTCGGGGGCAGACTTTTGGGTCGCCACCCTGCCGGTTTAAAAATTTCTCCCAAAAAAACCTGGGAGGGGTATGTTTCAGGAGTGATTTCAGCTATTCTATTTTTGTATGTGCTGAATTTCTTTTGGGGAAAATTTTCCGGTGAAGAGCCGGCGTTCGGAATGGTTGAATCTTTTTTTATTGCTCTGGGATTTTCCGTAATCAGCGTTCTTGGGGACTTATCCGAATCGGCAATGAAAAGAGATGCGAAAATGAAGGACTCTGCATCCCTGATCCCTGGGCATGGCGGGATTCTGGATTTGATCGATGCTCTCCTTCTGACTTTTCCATCCATGTACTACTTTGTAAAGATTCAGGAAGCTTTACTCTAGTTCGAAAAATGCAGAATGTATGCCTTTTAGGCGCGTCAGGATCTGTTGGAGAGTCAACACTCAAGGTTTTAAGAACATTTCCGGAGGACTTCACTCTTTTTTCTTTCAGCGTAAATGAAAATTTGGAAAAAGCAAAATTCATAATTGAGGAATTTTCTCCTAAATACGCTGTTGTTGCATCCGAAAAAACAGACAGGTCAGTCTTAAAAAACAAATTTCATTCGACGGAAATTTTGTATGGAATGGAAGGCTTACTGGAGATTGTCAGGCAGAGTGAAGTTGACACGGTTGTCACGGCAGTGGTCGGAGTGATCGGTTTATTTCCGACGGTTGAGGCGATTAAAAGCGGCAAGAAAATCGCTATTGCGAACAAGGAAACTCTAGTAACATTCGGGCCTTATATCAACGATCTAGTAAAAAAATATAATACGAGCCTGATTCCAGTTGACTCCGAGCATAACGCATTATTTCAGCTTTTAGAAGGACAGGAAAGAAAAAATGTCAGGTCTGTGATATTAACAGCATCCGGCGGTTCATTCAGAAATCTTCCGGTTGAAAAATTGAAAGGTGTTACGATCGAAGAAACGCTGAATCACCCCACTTGGAAAATGGGGCCAAAGATAACAGTGGACTCGGCTGGGCTTGTAAACAAGGGTCTGGAAGTCATTGAGGCTCATTTTCTATTCGGTTTTCCCTATGATAATATAGAGGTGGTAATTCACCCGGAAAGTATCGTTCACGGGTTAATTGAAACCGTAGATGGGGCAACTATTTCATATTCGTCGGAGCCTGACATGATTTTTCCTGTTGCGCATTCGCTTTTTTACCCCAGGAAAACAACCAAGCTTTTGAAGGAAAGAAAACCGTTCTCCTGGAAGAGCCTGAATTTTCTGGAACCGGATATCAAGAGGTACCCGGCTCTGGGGATGGCGTATAACGCAGGAAAAATGGGTGGAACAGCACCTGGAATTTTTAATGCGGCCAATGAAGAGGCGGTCGCAGGATTTCTTTCTAGCCGGATCGGTTTTACCGAAATTCCGGAAATGATTGATACTGCATTAAATCAAATACCAATAAAAAATTCAATTGATCTAGAGGGATACCTGGACGCAGATAGAAGCGCAAGGGAAATCGTTCGGGACAGAATTCAAAAAGGATAATAATTCATGTTGATACTCATTCTAGGTTCAGTATTTATGCTTGCAGTTTCTATTTTTATTCACGAATTAGGCCACCTGCTTTGCGGGATGCTTGTGGGAGTGAAGGCCAGAGTATTTTCAATGGGATATGGCCGGGGAATCTGGAAAAAGAAGATAGGCGAAACTGTTTATCAGATTACCGCTCTTCCTCTCGGTGGGTATGTCCTATTCAAAGGTGACGAATACGGTGATGGACTGAAAGGGGAAAAGGGGGAGCTACTGTCTACTCCTCCTTTTAAAAGAATGATTCCGGTTTTGGGCGGGCCTTTATTTAACCTGATAATGGGTTTTTTGATTCTGTTTGTTTTGGCTTTATTTGGCGACCGTTCCCCTTCGAATAAGATCTTCATTGACAGCGCCATTGAAGAAAACTCGCCTGCTTACTCTGCGGGCCTCCGTTCAAAGGATAGAATCCTTTCGATCAATGGTGTCAAAACTGAAAACTTTGAGGACATTTTCACTAGAGTCGGCTTGTCGGTGGGCAATGACCTCGACGTGGAAGTTGAACGCGAAGGAAAAATTCAGAAAATGAAAATTACTCCGGATGTTTACACTTCCGGGGGAAGGCCTACGATTGGAATAGAGCCGTATGGAGAGAGAAGGGTTGTGGCAACATTTACCTATGGAGAACAGATAAGGCACTATCTGTCCTCCATACTCGATAAGGAAAATAAGTCAGAGAAATTTTTTCGCGAAAAATCCATTATCCGGGATATAGATCCTGATGACCCCAGAGCAAAGGCTCAAAAAACGGAATCTGAGATTGAAAAAAAACTGAGGTCCAGAGCGATAACGTATCTGAAAGACGGAGACGTAATCAAGACAGTGGAGGGAATAAATGTATTCACTGTCAATGAACTGCAAAAGGTTCTGGGCGGTTTTCAGAGTAAGATGGTTAAGGTTAATCTGGATAGGAAGGTCTATCCACTTGTAACCCCCTGGGTTACGGAAAATATCACGGTTGAAATTCCGGTTCTCGGAGCCGATATTCTGGAATTAAGAAATATAAAGGACTCGAAACTGGAAGATTTTGCGATTAAGAGTTTTTCGCTTTCCAGCTTTGATCCGAAAATATCCGTAAAATTATCCAATCTGAAAATCGATGGAAAGCGGTTTTCAGGATTTGAAGAAATTAAAAACTACCTGAATACTCATTCGGAAAGAGAGGTAATTGTTCAGGTTGGAGAAGATGAATACAAAGCTGAGGTTCAAATGAGAGCGATCGGACTATTAGGGTTTCGTCCGTCGATGAAATTTGAGCCGGAGGTGGACAGAAAGACTGTCGGACCCGGAGAGGCTTTTGTAAAATCAGCGTCTAAAGTCGCGCAATATATCGGCACAACTCTACAGGGAATCAAAATGATTTTTACTGGCCTGATTTCCGCTAAGGACAACCTTTCCGGCCCCATAGGAATTGTGCAGTTTGCCGGGATAAGCTTGGAATACGGATGGGAGACATATCTGGATTTTGTTGCAAAGATCTCGATTGCGTTAATGATTATGAATTTGCTTCCAATTCCCGTTGCCGACGGGGGGCATTTAGTTTTGTATTTGTTTGAAGCGATTACTGGAAGGCCCCTTCCCCGAAAAGCCATCGACATGATATTCAGAGTCGGATTTGCATTTTTACTGATGCTAGGAATTTTTGTTTCCTTTAATGATATTGCAAGAATTCTGTAATTTATGAGAGCAAGTAAATATTTTATTCCAACAACTAAAGAAGATCCTGCGGATGCGGTAGTTGCATCTCATCGGCTGATGATACGCGCAGGCCTAGTCAGAAAAGCTTCTTCGGGGTTGTACAACTATCTTCCTATGGGGCTTCGTGTTCTGAAAAAAATAGAAAAAATTATCCGAGAGGAAATGGATGCCTCCGGTGCTCTTGAGTTTGAACTTCCAATTCTTACCCCGGAAGAAATCTGGACCATTAGCGGAAGATGGGAGAGAATGGGAAAGGAAATGTTTCGGATCAAAGACCGTCACGATGTGGACTACTGCCTTGGGCCTACTCATGAAGAAGCGTTTACCAGTTTGTTGAAACCATTACTGAAATCCTACAAAGACCTTCCATTGAATGTTTACCAGATGCACACAAAATTTCGGGATGAGATTCGCCCTAGGTTCGGAGTGATTCGGTCGAGGGAATTTACAATGAAGGATGCCTATTCATTTCATTTGGATAATGCATCTTTGAATGATACCTACGAAGTTATGCGAAAGACCTACAGGAAAATTTTTCAGAGGTGTGGATTAAAAACAATACCAGTTCAGGCAGATTCGGGAAGTATGGGGGGCTCAGGGTCGGAAGAATTTATGGTCGTTTCACCAATAGGCGAAGAAACGCTAACCCTCTGCAATTCCTGCGGGTATTCGGGTAATGTGGAAAAAACCCCCGTAACCTACAACAGAAAAACGAAAAAGGCGGACCATGCGTTAGTTGAAAAGGTAGCCACCCCTGAAAGAAAGAGCATACAGGAAGTTTCCGAGTATCTTCATTGCAAGGAAGAGGATACGGTTAAGTCCGTATTACTAGTGAGCGATGACGGACGGAGGGTTGTGGTTTTTCTTCGCGGGGACAGAGAGCTAAATGAGGTGAAACTACTAAACCACTTAAAGGCGCTTGTAGTGAGGCCAATGAGCTTAGGCGAATGCAAGGACAATGCTTTGGAGCCTGGTTTTACCGGCCCGGGATTCGGGGAGAAAGACGGGTTGGTAGTATTGTTTGACAATAGTATCGATGGGAATCATGCTTATATAGTTGGAGCAAATGAAAAGAATTTCCACTTGAAGAATTTTGTTTTTTCGAGGGATTATCCGCAATCTATTCACTACATGGATTTATCAAAAAGTGTCGCAGGAGACGAGTGCCCCACATGCGGAAAACCGCTCATCACTGAAAAAGGGATCGAGGTCGGGCATATATTCAAGCTCGGAAATAAATATACGACTGCATTTGACCTGAAAGTTTCTGACAAGGACGGGAAGCCGAAAATACCCACAATGGGTTGCTACGGTATCGGTGTGAACAGGACAATGGCTACAATTATCGAACAAGCAAATGACCAGGGAGGAATTCTCTGGCCGATTAGCGTCGCTCCGTTCGAGATTTCCCTAATTAGTATTGCAAAAGACAGCGCCGATATAGAAAAGGCTCTTTCGATTTATTCGGCTCTAGTCGGGGCAGGGTTGGAGGTATTCTGGGATGACCGGGACGTTAGTCCGGGGTTCAAATTCAAAGATTCCGAACTAATCGGTTTTCCAATTCGCCTAACGCTCGGAAAGGATTTTTTTGCCAATAATGAATTCGCGGTCATGAGCCGAAAGACAATGGAAGAAAAAAAATATAAATACATATCGATTGAACAAATTATAAAAATTATTTCTGATTTAAGAAATTCGCTATATTCAGGATTAGAGGATACGGCAAATGAAGAGCAATAGTCAGCCTGGCTACTTCGGAGAGTTTGGAGGACGTTATTCGCCAGAGGTCCTTATCGGTGCCCTTTCGCATTTAGAGGATACATACCTCAAGTTAAAGAATAGCCCTAAGTTCAAAAAAGATTTGGAGTATTACCGCAAGAATTATATCGGAAGGCCGTCGCTCTTGACATTTGCAGAAAGGCTGACAAAAAATTGGGGTGGCGCAAACATCTGGCTCAAGCGAGAAGATTTGAATCATACCGGAGCTCATAAAATCAATAACACAATCGGCCAGGCTCTCATAACCAAGGCAATGGGGAAAAAAAGAATCATTGCAGAAACCGGGGCAGGCCAGCATGGAGTTGCAACTGCAACAGTCGGCGCTTTGTTTGAACTGACAACTGTTGTGTATATGGGAGAAGAAGATCTCAGGCGGCAAGAATTAAATGCGATTCGGATGAAGATGCTTGGCGCAACAGTGGTTGGTGTCAAAAGTGGTACTGCAACCTTGAAAGATGCGACAAGTGAAGCAATGAGGGATTGGGCTTTAAATGTAGAGTCAACTCATTATATCGTAGGCTCATCTATCGGCCCTCATCCATTTCCGACAATTGTGCGGGATTTTCAGAGTGTTATCGGAATTGAAACAAAGCAGCAGATGCAAAAAGCAAAAAAGAAATTGCCGGATGCGGTAATTGCCTGCGTTGGTGGCGGATCAAACGCAATCGGAATGTTCTATGGTTTTCTGAAAGACAAGAAAGTAAAAATGTATGGAGTCGAGGCGGGTGGCAAGGGAAGTAGTCCTGGCGACCACTCTTCAACTATTCAATTCGGTAAAACCGGATTCTTGCACGGAACAAAGACTTTGATAATTCAGGATGATGCGGGGCAAATTGTTCCTGCTCACTCTGTTTCTGCAGGCCTGGATTACCCAGGAGTCGGCCCCGAACACGCCCATCTTTCTCAAACAGGAAGAGTATCATATGTCAGCGAGACGGATGAGAGTGCGTTAGACGCCTTCCTAGAAGTTTCTAAATTAGAAGGGATTATTCCTGCCCTAGAGACCGCTCATGCTTTTGCGTTTGCCAAAAAACTCTCAAAGAAACTCGGTAAAAACAAGGATTTGGTGGTTACGCTTTCGGGCAGGGGAGACAAGGATGTTGCGGAAGTATTCCGATTGAGGGGGGAAAAGGTTTGATTACTCTGAAAGAAATATTCGCAAAAACTCCTCCAAAATCAAAATTTATTCCGTATATTTCTCTCGGTGATCCGAATTACAATTTAAGTGTAGAATGGGCGAAGGCGATTATCGACTCAGGCGCGGATATTTTGGAGCTAGGCATTCCATTTTCCGACCCTGTTGCGGATGGTGGAGTCATTCAGAAATCCTATAAAAGAGCATTGGAAAATAACGCTTTTTCAATGGAAAAAATATTTGAAGTTGTATCAAAAATCCAGGATTATAAAAAAGATTTCCCTTTGATTTTTTTGACTTATTTGAATCCGATCCATGCTTATGGGCCGGAAAAATTTTTTCGGAAATGTAGGGAAAACGGAGTATTGGGATGTGTTATACCCGATTTGCCTTATGATGTAATGGATTCAAGCCATTATTTTTCGTTAGGAAATAGATTTGGAATCGATCTTATCCAGTTGATTACACCATCTACATCTTTGAAAAGAATCCGTGAGATCCGGAAAATATGCTCAGGATTTATTTATTATGTTACATCTTTTGGTGTTACCGGGGAAAGAAGCTCGATTTCGAAGAATTTGAAAGAGAGGATTTCCTTGTTAAAAAAGGAGATCCATCTCCCGATCTGTGCCGGTTTTGGGATCTCTACGGAAGAACAGGCTGGAGAAATATCCGAATATAGCGATGGCGTAATCATCGGTTCTGCCATCCAGAAAATCATAGAAGAATTTTCCGGAAATCCGGAGGAATGTAAAATGAGACTCAGTAGCTATATCAAAATGATCCGAAGAGCGATGAGCTAGGCCAGAGATGCTCTTCAAATTTTAAGCAAAATCTGGGCAGCACCCATCCCTTGCAATGGATGAGCTGGGCATTGATAGTAAATGACGATTTCCTGCGCTTATTTTTTTCCAAGAATGTCCTTTTTGCAATTGCAAAACAGAGCCAATTTTTTTATATTTCATCACATTGTTCCGTCAAATGATCTAGCGGGTGAGGTCTTTGTGCTAGTTTTAGGACATCATTCTCTAAGTTAAGTAAAAATATTTTTGGGATAAAAACAGAAAACGGTTGAAATTAATTCAGTATGAAAATATAGATAAAAACTCTATTATGAAAAGAAAAGTGATAACGCAAAGCAAGAAATTGCAAAAAACAGAAAAGCCAAGCGGTAAGAAACATAAGGATTTGAAAAGTAAAATTCTGGAAGAAAGTTTGAAAATCATTTCCTACGAAGGGGTTGGGGCACTGAGTATGCGGGATGTTGCAAGGCGATTGAATGTATCTCATGGAGCACCTTACCGTCATTTTCAGAATAAAGAAGAGATTATTCTTGAGCTTGGAAAAATGGGGCTAGAACTTTTGCAGGATAACCTGTTTAAAGGAGTCAGTCCGCCGCAAAATAAGAAAGACTGCATTAAGGGGTATACGAAATTTACTGAAAACCAGCGAAAATTCGTAAAGAACTATCCTGAATTATACAACTTCATTATAAATCCTTTTATTTACAAAAATGTAAAGACAGATGAAATTTTCACATCATTCAATAAATCACTTGAGTATTTTTTGGGATATGTAATTCAAATGCAGAAATTCGGATTATTAAAAGGGCAAGACCCGATGGATTTCACCTTATTTGTTTTCTATGCACATATAGGTGCTTCGGTCGGGGAATTGAACGGTATTTCTGAGTATATGAAAAAAAGTTTCAAATACAACAAAAATTCGACAGACATCATGCGGGAAATTATTCAAACAAAATTAATGGTGTAAGTCGCTTCGGCTTAATGTCTAGGCTCGTAGAGAATTTGTCTGAAAACTTCTCGTGTTTGATTGATAAAGTTCGCTCAGGCCTTCAAGGCTCTTTGACTTTTTCTCCAGTTCAAAAGAGCTCAGTTCAGATGATAGTATTCTTTCGTTAACTTTTCCGACAGCCGAATTTCCGTTTTCGATGTGTTTCTTGTTTATTCTAACTGTTTTCGCAAGTAAGAAAGTATACAATGTCAACCAGAAAATGAATTTTTTGATTGAATAAGATATCATTGGAAGGAGTGTTGCATATATGGAAGTTATCGACCCAAAAAAATTCTGCGCATATATGAAAGGCGTAAGAAAAAGGACGCTCAGCGTATGCGCCGAAGTCCCTCCGGAGAAAGAGCAATGGAGATTAGGTGATGGAATGAGCGTGATCGAAATTGTCATTCATATTGCGCAAGTTGAGCAGGCTATATGGGGAAGTTCTCTACGAAACGGAAAACCTGGGCCATTTATCGAGCCTTCGAACGAGGAAAAATCTTCTTTAAAAGGAGCCATTCAGTTTGCAGGGAAGATTCGAAAGGAAGATGAAGAATATTGGAAAAATCTCACTCCGGAGCATTTGAATTCGGATATCATAACACCGACCGGTGATAAAATCCGATTGTCCCGGTGGCTAATGCTTGCGCCTGAGCATGAAATTCACCACAGAGGTTTTATCCACGCATACAGAAAATTCTGGGGTCTCAGCTCTCATCCAATTTACGGCCTAACACTAAAAGAATTGGATAAATTGATTTCTAAATCGCAATAATTGGCTTTCCTGCAACAAAGGTATTCGAGTTAATCAGATTTCGGCAAAGCCAAAAATAGGGCAATTCCCCACCACCTAAGCCCCTCGAAATTTTGAAATAGGGGAGCTAGGTGATGAGATAAGGCCCTTTTCTCCAGCTCTTTTTTCGTGTTATCCCACCCATCGTAAATTGACATTTTCCAGTTCTAGTCTGCATTTTTAGTCAGGGAAATGAAAAAGCGCCTCTCGCCTTGTGATCGTCTCTTGGCAGCGGTAAGCCGACACGGGGCAAAAAGGCCGTAAGCTCGCAATAAGATGGAAGTTGGATAAAGAGAAAACCGATCGGGCCATCCGGTTTTGCACTTGAATTTCTTGACTTGAATTTAGCAGTCGGTTAAGTTGATTTTTGCGAAAAGTTTTCAGAAGACTAAAAACAGGTTTTTCGCGATTTCAGAGGGGGATGCATGACTGAAAAAAAGGAAACAGTAAAATTTACCATAATCGACCTAATTAGCCTTTCCGTTGCGGGAATTGCATCCGTAATGGTTGTATATTCGGCGTTTGTACCCCAATCTGAAAATTTTGCGCTATTTGCGGGGATCGGTTGTTTGGCATTATTGGCATCGTCCTATTTTGTTTATAAATTTTTCGAAAGAGTTTTCTCGAAAACAAAGCAGTATTTCGGAGCCATCCTCATCGGCTACATCATCTCGATTGCAATGTTCGTCCTTACAAACTTTTTTACTCCCATGTCGGCTTTGGAGGAAAGCTCTGTTTCTTGGAGATTTACGCTCTTGAAGGGCGGGACAGCAAAAAGTGAAAAAGAGTCGGATACCGGAAAAATTGAATATACCAGATACAGCCCTCCACCGGGTGCCAGACAGGACATTCAAATTATCGGTATCACCACCAATACTCTGGAAAAGCTTCACGGAACCTGGCCTTTGCCGTGGGGAAATTATGCGAATATCATAAAAATTTTTCAGAATACGAATAACAACTGGCTGATGTTTGACATTTTCTTCGTAGATTACAAACAGGGCCAGATTGAGCCTATGGTTTCTTCATTACAAGGAAATCGCAATGTTCTTTTTGACTATCCGATGGAAACTAGCGCGGAATCCAGGGATGAGGTCATAAATCTGCAAGACCGAATTAAGATCCTTAGTCGATTCAAACTGAAAAATGTAATCGATAAAAGTGAAACTTTGCCGGGATGGGTGAAATTTCCAGTTCCTCCGATAGAGCAGATTTCTTCCCTTTCTGCGGGGCTTGGATTTGCAAATATCAAAAAAGACGAGAGTGGCCTCAACCGGAAAATGCCGATGCTCGTGAAATTGAACCACCACGGCCCGAATAAAGAAACAGAATACTACCCTTCAATCGACCTGATGATAGCCTGCAAATATCTCGGAGTTGATGTAGTCAAAGATACGGAGGTGGTGCTGGGCGAATATGTTAAGATTAAAAATATTCCTAAAAAAGAAATTACAACATTTAATAGACAGACCTTGAAAAATGAAACCAAAGATATTATGCACGTTCCAAACGAAAATCGGGAAATCAGAATCCCGATCGATCACGAAGGACAGATGGAGATCAATTTCGTAGGTGGAAGGTATTCATTCCGTTCTCACGAACTGTTTGAGGCTTCAACCGAATGGAATAATGAAACTGCTTCCCAGTTCAATAATACGATTTTTCTGGTGGCTATGTACTATGCTACAGGCCGTGGAGCTTCCAAGGACTCGCATCTTTCGCCTTTTGGCGAGATGAGCGGGATTGAACACCACGCCCACGCGCTAAATACGATTTTGAATCAGGATTTTCTAAAAAGCCAGTCTACATGGGCAAGCTTCTTGATTTATGTGTTTATGGGGCTTTTGATCGGATTTGTGCAGCCCAGAGTAAAAACATGGCTCGGATTTATTTTGATCATTCTTGTAGCTATTGTCTACTTTGCTGTTACCCTGTTCAACTTCCATTACTTTAATTTCATAAATATTTTCCCAACAGTACTATTTGAACAACTCGTTATTTTTGTCGGTATCATTGGATTTAAAATTTTGACCGAAGAGGAAAACGTCAAATATATCCGGAACACTTTCTCCAAATTCGTATCCAAAGACGTTGTGGATGAATTGTTGAAGAATCCGGAGAGTATTGCGCTCGGTGGAGCAAAAAGGGAAATTACGATTTTCTTCTCGGATATCCGGGGATTTACCACAATTTCAGAAGCTCTAGGCCCGGAAGATTTGGTTACGCTCCTGAACGAATACCTGTCCGCTATGACGGAGATAATCATCGAATACAAAGGCACTATTGATAAATACATGGGGGATGCGATCATGGCGTTCTGGGGGGCTCCAGTTCCATTGGAGGATCATGCTTACTTTGCCTGTCTGGCCTCTTTGTACCAGATGCAGCACTTGAATAAACTCCAGGACGAGTGGAAAAAACGAAAAGTTCCTTCCATCGACATAGGAATCGGTTTGAACACCGGAAGTGCGGTTGTCGGAAACATGGGGAGTTCCCACAGGATGGACTATACATGCATGGGAGACACAATCAATTTAGGTTCCAGGCTGGAAGGCTCGAATAAAACCTATGGCACCAACATCATCATGAGTGAATATACCTACGAAAAGGTAAAGGATCGTGTATATGCGAGAGAGCTGGATCTGGTTCAGGTAAAAGGAAAAACTCAACCGGTCAGAATTTACGAACTCATCGGGCTTGTGAACGACTCAGATTTTGAAAAATTCAAAAGGCCATTGCACTAAGTTTAGTCTTCCCTCGACTAGGCTCCGGGAGCGCCTCGACCAAAACTGGAAATGCCTATAAGGGTTGATACTTCCATTTTGGTTGCAGGGGAACCTAGGCAAAAGGTCGTCGAGCGAAATCGAGACGCTGTTTTGTGTATCCAATTCAGTTGCAAAAAATCAAACTTGAAATCCCTTGGTATTTGCACGATAGTTTCTTATGAATGAGTACCCGAATTTATCTAAAGTCAATTTTCCGGCAGATATACGGAATTTGAATGCAAAGGAATTGCAGGTTCTATGCAAAGAAATTCGAGAATATATAATCGACACTCTTTCCGGAATTGGCGGGCATTTTTCCAGTAACCTTGGGGTTGTCGAACTTACAGTTGCTTTGCACTATGTTTTCAACACGCCGGTTGACAGGCTGATCTGGGACGTCGGGCATCAAACCTATCCTCATAAAATTCTTACGGGACGAAAAGAACTTTTGAAAACTGTTAGAAAATTCGGGGGCATATCCGGATTTCCAAAAAGGGAAGAGTCCGAATATGATCTGTACAACACAGGCCATGCAGGAACTTCCATATCCCAACTACTCGGAGAGGCGATTGCGCGGGACATGCTTGGGAAAAAGCACAAGTGCATTGCCGTTATCGGTGATGCGTCAATCGCCACTGGTATGGCGCTTGAGGCTTTGAATCATGGGGGACATATAAAGCCTGACTGTCTGGTTGTGCTGAACGACAACTACATGTCGATTTCAAAAAATGTGGGTTCCATTTCAACCTACCTGAATAATATTATCAGTTCTCATTTTTACAATTACTACAAGAAGCTTTCCTATACGTTTTTGAAATGGCTGCCACTGATCGGACCTGCACTGGAAAGTTTTTTCAAAAAAGTGGAAAAGGGTTTTAAGGATGTGCTTATGCCAGGGGCGCTTTTCGAAGACCTGGGATTTCATTACATTGGACCCATTGACGGGCACGATGTGGAAAGGCTAGTCACGATCCTGAAAAAAATCAAAGATATTGAAGGCCCGATTCTTTTACACATTATTACTCAAAAAGGAAAAGGGTATACTCCTGCAGAAAATGACCCAATCAAATACCACGGCGTTACTCCATTTAATAAAATGGACGGATTTATGGAGTCGGCTCCTTCGCATAAGATTGGCTTTAGTCAATTGGTCGGAAAAGTTCTTTGTCTCTTGACGGAAAAAAATCCAAAACTTACAGTAATCACTCCAGCAATGATTGAAGGTAGCGGGCTAAAAGAATACTCTGAGAAATTTCCCAAAAATACTTTCGATGTCGGAATTGCGGAACAGCATTCGGTCGGATTTGCTGCAGGGCTTGTTTCAGCCGGGATCGTTCCATTTCTTAGCATTTATTCCACCTTTTTAACCAGAGCATTGGACCAGGTGATCGAAGAAATTTCCCTAATGAATCTGCCGGTTCGATTCTTAGTGGATAGGGCAGGTTGCGTTGGCCCGGATGGAGAAACTCACCAGGGGCTTTTTGACCTCGGTTTCTTTTGCGCTCTTCCGAACATGACAGTGCTTTCTCCAGGGACTGGAGAGGATTTGGTCCGGTCCATGAGGTACATGGAAAAATTCGAGAAAGGCCCGATTGCTGTCCGTTATCCAAAATCTACTGTGGATCTGGAGAAGTTGAATCTTGAGGCTCAATTTTCCGAGAAAGAAATCGGAAAATCCAGAGTGGTCTGTAGAGGAAAGGATGTAACAATCCTCTCCGCAGGATCGATGTTTGACCTTGCTCTGGGTGTGAAGAATCTGCTCGATACAAAAAATATTTCCTGTACCATTGTGGATCTTTTGTGGATTCGCCCGCTTGACCTCAATACAATAGAGGAAGAAATTTCCTTAACAAAAAAGTTCATAATTCTAGACGAAAGCTATCTGGATAGCGGGGTTTCCGGTTATATTTTAAATAGAGTAAACGGAAATTTGCTAAACAAATTCTGTAAGACATTCGCATTTCCTCCGGAACCTATAATTCACGGAGAAAGATCCAAAATATTGGAGTCTTACGGATTGGATGAAGAATTGATTTCCAAGCAAATCGTTCAAGCTCTCGCTTAGACACACTCCTCAAAACGGGATCAAGCGCCTGTTAATGCTAAAGTGCAATGAGCTGGATTCCGAAAATTGTATTATTAAGAGGAATTGCAGTGGAAATAGGTTTAGATAGAGATAGAACTTTTAAGAAAGCAAAATTATTATTCCAAGCTGGGGATCTGGACAGATCCGAATATTTATTTTTAAATTTGCTTGAATTTTCTGAAGATTCGGAAAGCTATTTTTATCTCGGGCTTATTGCAAATCAGAAATTGCAATATGAAAAAGCTCTTTTGAATTTTTATCGCTCCGTTGAAAAAAATCCTGACTACGGGAGTCCGTGCAATGAAATCGGAGTTATCCTCCTCAGAATGGGAAAAGACAGGGAGTCCATCTTTTGGCTGAAAAAATCCGTTCGGTGCAAAACCAATGAAGCTCTACACATTCCTCTTTACAATCTTGCGACGCTCTACAAAATCTGGAATAGGCCGGAGAGGTCTTTGCAATATCTCCACAAGGCTATTTCGCTTAGTCCCAATTTCACCGAGGCAATCAAATTACGGGAAGAGATTTTATCTAAAATTTAATACCGGCAAGAAACCTTTTATTTTTTCGACTGTTTCGGGTTTTCCATAATCCAGTTTTCCAAAACCTAATATTCCGCCATTTTCAGTCGCTTCTTTTTGAGCTTCCGGATAATTGGAAAGTAGCATTGCCGGGATTTTGGATAAATCCGAATTTTCTTGCATCTTTTGAATGAGCAGGAGTCCGTCTGAATAATCGATATCCAATTTTCTATTTACGATTACCAGATCGTAATGATTCTTTCGTAATTCTTCTAGAGCTTCATTTGTCGAATCGATTCTGATTATCTCACAAATAAAATTCTTTTCGAGAAAAGATTTTAGCGAAAAATGATCGGGATTGCATTGGCCTACGCTCATTACTCTATGCAACAAATTTCTCCTTCTTATTCAATTAACTTTTAGACTGAAATGATTCGACGTTAGTCTTCCAGTCGAAAATTTTTCATCGGGAAATGAGAAGTTATTTCCTTTACAGAGTTCTTGCATTTGTCATGGGTCTTGGAGTCATTTATATTTTCCAGAAAATCACAAATCGTATTTGTCACCATTTCTATCTCTTTTGCGCCAAGCCCTCTAGTAGTAAGAGCAGGAGTTCCAAGCCTGATGCCTGAAGTTATTGCGGGGGGTTTTTCGTCAAAAGGTATTCCGTTCTTGTTTACGGTGATGCCGATTTCGTCTAACGCATTTGCTGCATCAGCTCCTGTGAGATTTTTAACGGAGACATCCACTAGAATCAGATGATTGTCCGTTCCTCCACTGATCACTCTAAACCCGCGTTTCATGAAAACATCCGCCATTATTTTAGCATTTGCGATTACATTCGAAATATAGGTTTTGAAAGACGGCTGAAGGGATTCTCCGAATGCGACTGCCTTACTTGCGATTACGTGCATAAGCGGCCCGCCCTGAACCCCAGGGAAAACACGAGAGTTCAATACTTTTTCGTTTTCGTTCGAGGAAAGAATCAGCCCGCCTCTGGGTCCACGAAGAGTCTTGTGCGTGGTGCTTGTAATAAAGTCGCAATGGCCGACTGGGGTGGGGTGGTGGCCGGTGACTACAAGGCCTGCGATATGCGCAATGTCAGCCATCAATTTCGAACCGACTGATTTCGCGATTTCTGCAAACTTGCTAAAATCGATCTGCCTGGGATAGGCTGATGCGCCGACTACGATTAGTTTCGGCTTACTCTCTTTTGCCAGCCTTGCAACTTCATCGTAATCGATTCTTTGGCTATCCTTTGTAACTCCGTATGGCACAACTTTATAGGTTCTTCCGCTAAAATTCACAGGAGAACCGTGCGTTAGGTGTCCTCCGTGGGCAAGGTTCATGCCCAGAAATGTATCTCCGGGTTCGAGGCACGACAGAAAAACCGCCATATTCGCCTGGGCCCCGCTATGCGGCTGGACATTCGCATATTCGCAACCGAACATTTTTTTTGCACGGTCAATTGCTATTTGCTCAATAGTATCCGCGTTTTCACATCCGTTATAATATCTTTTTTTAGGGTAGCCTTCGGCGTATTTGTTGGTTAATGTAGAATGATATGCTTCCAGAACAGCCTGAGAAACGAAATTCTCCGAAGCAATCAGTTCCAGCGAATTCTCTTGCCTCTCATCCTCTTTTTTTAATGCGTTGTAGACCTCTATGTCCTGCGATTTAATGTGTTTCATGTAGCCTCTCCAAAAATGAAATCTTTTACAAAATATTTTTCTTTAAACAATCTTTTTGAATCTTTGAAAACCGGATCACGGAATTTTTTCTCTAATTTAAATGAATTTCTATCATCATAATCTTTAATTTTATTACCCATAAATTCGGTAAACAATAGAAAGAAGTCCGTTTTAAATTTTTCTATGGAAAATGTTTCAGGAAGAGATGAGATGAATTTATCGTGGTGTCTTTTTTCTCTGTATCCGGGCTCTTCTTTCGGGTGGGGTAAAAATCGATTTATTTTTTCAATAATATCCGTGTTGAAAAGAATCGTGCCGTGGTGGACCAGGCAGTTTTTTTTTCTGAACTGAGCATTTCCGGAAATTTTCTTTTTTATCCCGTCGGATAGAATTGCAAGGTCGGATTTTCCCTCCCAAAATACTTCTATTTCTTGTTGTTTAAAGGTGTTTGCCACAAGGGAAAGTATGATCTCATAGGAATGTTGAATCGGGTAGAGCTCGCTTTTTTTTTCCAGTGAAATAAAAACCGAATAGTTGATGTTCGAATTCAGGTCGTGGTAAACAGTCCCCCCACCGGAAGAGCGCCTTGCGATATACGGTTCTAGATTTTTATTATGTTTTTTTGGATCGATCCTTTCGAAATTACTTGAAAAGCTATCAATGGTTTTTTCTTTTACGCAGTCTTTAATTTTTTCGGATAAGCCCAGGACTATAGAGTCTTCATTTTTCCAGAACCTAAGCCCTCCTGCATATCCGGATTGCACCAGATTTAATGATATGGATTCTTCTAGTGCAAGGTTATAATATATATTTCTTTTCGAATTTTGATCGAAGAAAAAAAGATTCAAGGAATTATTCGTGATAGTATTTACTCGACGCTTCGTTTAAAAATTGTTTTTCTTTACGAGTCAGGGATTTCATTCCCTTTTGGGAAATTTTTTCCAAGAGTTCATCTACTTTCTCTTTTACATTAACTCTTTTGTCCAATTCTTCCTGAAGCCTTTTCATCTTTCTTTTGTGAAGATAATCCTTAAATGAAAATTTGAAGCTGAATGCAGTATTGGATTTTTTGATGAAGTATAAATAGATGAGGCCTCCGATCACCCCTCCCAAATGAGCCATGTGGGCAATATTCTGGCCTTGAGAAAATGCAATCATCAGCATGAGGAATAAAACCATATACTTGATTTTAATAGGGAAAATCATCATGAACAAAACTTCCCTGTTCGGCCAAATAATCGCATAAGCTGCCAGAAGTCCGTAAATTCCCCCAGATGCTCCGAGAACCGTTCCCTGCTTGAAGCCCGTAAAAGTATCTATCAGATAGGTGAGTATTCCACCCATGAGACAACTGAAAAGGTAGAAACTAAAAAATCGTTTTGAACCCCAAAGTATTTCCAGCTCCCCTCCGAACATCCAGAGCGTTAGCATGTTGAATAGAATATGGAAAAAATCAGCATGTAAGAATGAGTAGGTTATCAATTGCCAGATATAGAATTCGTTTACAAGTTGGGGAGTAAGCGCAAAAGTGTATTCAAGTATTTTGTTTTGAAACAGGTGGTTTATGCTCTGAATGATGAAAACCCCGATATTTGCGGCAATGATTGCTTTTACGGTAGGCGTCGCGGGTGGGCCAAATCTTACCTGATAGCCGTATGAATTTCCAGTATAGCTCATAATGCCATTATATTAAATTCCCATTCAAAAAAAAGTGAATTTTTTTAGTGAAAAATATACTTTTTTGCCGTTTTTATCCGGTTATTATCAGTTGTAAAAAGTAGAAGGAATTTTAAATTGGCAACAGTTAACGGGAAAAAAATCTCTAGGAATCGTTTTGAATATAAAGCTTTACGGAACGCGCGGGTCGATCGCTGCGCCTTTGAAAAATCAGGACTATAAAAGCAAGGTTATTGAAATTCTGGAAAACTTTGTAGACCGCGCTGAATTTTCTAAAGATACAATCCCGGATTTTTTTCAGTCTCTACCGGAATATTTGAAATTTACCGCCGGTGGAGATACTACCTGCGTTACAGTTACTTCGAAGGCAGGAAATACTTATATAATTGATTGTGGAACCGGTGGAAGAGTTCTGGGCGATGAACTTCTAAAAACCGATCTTGGAAACGGTAAAGGGATCCTGAATTTTTTCATTACCCACACCCACTGGGATCATATACAAGGCTTTCCGTTTTTTAAGCCTATGTACATTCCCGGAAATGTTTTGAATTTTCATTCCCCATTCGAGGATCTAGAGAGAAGGCTCGTGATTCAACAGGAAAAGGAATTTTTTCCAATGCCGTTTCATGGCACTGCCTCGAAAAAGAATTTCATCAATATAAAAGAAGGGGAAGAAATTACTTTTCCTGACGGGCTTGTGGTAGATATTCATCCGCTGAAACATCCCGGAGGGTCTTATGCGTATCGATTTCGCGAAGACGGAAAAACTTTCGTATTCGCTACAGATGCAGAGTTTACCGGAGAGGACATGCCGGAAATTAAGAATAAGTCGAACTTTTTCGGTGGAGCTGACTTACTCGTAATAGATTCACAATACACTTTAGATGAGTCATTTGCAAAATTCGACTGGGGCCATACATCCTATACTATGGCTGTAAATTGCGCCACAATCTGGGAAGTAAAAAATCTGGTATTGACTCATCACGAACCGGCATATAGCGACAAAAAAATATTCGATATTTTGGAAGATGCGATTGAGCACAAAAGAAATTTGGGTGGTTCGAAATTAAACATCCATTTAGCAAGAGAAGGCCTACAGTTCCATTTGTAGAGTGAAATTATGGATAAGACAAAAAACACCGTAATAGCATTTTTTATATTTGTTTCTTTTTTGGGAGGCGGATTTTTCGGGTACATACTTTCGGAAGTTGACAAGGGTGAAGAGCTAGCAAGGCTTTCCACTTATCAGCCGACTACTCCGACAAGACTTTATGATATTAACGGGATCGCGTTTGCCGAGCTATTCCGCCACAAGCAGGAACTACTCAAATACCAGGATATTCCCCCGCATGTAATCAAAGCATTTCTTTCGGTGGAAGATAATAATTTTTTTAATCACTTTGGTATCGATTTTATCGCTATTGCAAGAGCCGCGTTTGTAAACCTAATACATTTTAAAATAAAACAGGGTGGGTCAACCTTGACCCAGCAGCTTTCGAAGGCAGTACTCCAGAACAGCAAAAGAAATTTTACGAGAAAATTTATTGAGGCGCTACTTACTCTTCAGATTGAAGAGGAGTATTCAAAAGAGGAAATCCTCGAGATTTATTTCAACTTGATTTATCTTGGGCATGGTTCGACTGGCCTTTCTTCTGCCGCGTCCGTATATTTTCAAAAAGACGTTAGGGATCTTGATTTAGCGGAAGGCGCGCTTTTGGCTAGGCTTCCCAAGGCTCCTGTAAAATATTCCCCGTTCAAGAATCCGGAAATCTCTAAAAATGCTCACCTCGAAGTGCTCAAGCAGATGGCTGAAAACGGATACCTTCCGAAAAAATCTGTCGAAAAGCTCCATACGGATTTTTGGGCTAGGTATTGGCCGATTGTAATTACCCAGTCTCCTTCCAGTTCAACCTGGGGAAATCGCCTAGATCGGGCTCCTTATTTTACCGAGCACGTTAGGCAACAACTGGAAAAGGAATTAGGTGAGGAGACACTGTATACTGCTGGCCTGAAAATATACACTACTCTGGATATTCGTAAGCAGGAAGTCGCTGATGAAGAATTGAGAGCAGCTTTAATTCGCCAGGATAAAATCGCTTACGGCGCAAATAAAAATTATGTAGGTGGTGTTGACCGGGAACTGGTGGACATATACCGAACCATGGGAAGAATTTTTCCCGTAGCCGATCTGGATATTACGAGGTTGGATGACCGGGCAAATTTTCGTGCGCAGTTCGAAAAAGAGCTTTCGGATGCTGGAGACCTTTTGACAATTCTGACCCCGACAGAAAATGAATCTGCTGCGATGATGGAATTTAGAAGGCAGTCTGCCGTGTTCAGCGAAAACCTCCATGTGGAAGGGGCTGTAATTACGATTGAACCGTCTACCGGTTACATTCAGGTTATGGTTGGAGGATCCAAGTTTACACCCAAAAATCAATTCAATAGAGCAATGCAGGCCAGAAGGCAGACAGGTTCGGCATTCAAGCCTTTTGTTTACGGGGCAGCGATCAATGAAAGGGTTGTTGCTAGCGGGACTGGAATGATGGATGCGCCTCTCATGACTCTGACTGATGACGGGCAGGGGTGGGCGCCGGAAGATATTGAAGGAAGTTTTAAAGGGATGATCCCATTATCGAGGGCGTTAGCTATGTCCATCAACATAGTCTCTGTCCAGGTATATTTTAAAGTTGGCCCGGACCCAATCATCGATTTTGTTTCCAAGCTTACCAAAATCAATAAGAACAGGCTCCCTGCAGGCCCTGCACTTTCTCTGGGTGTTCCGGAACTTACCCCATACGAAATGGCTCTTGGGTATGCAATCGTTGCAAACAAGGGCAGGGATGTTATTCCATTTACCGTGCGTTATGTGATAGACCAAAGCGGGAATACAGTTATCAATAAGGAAATCGAGATCCAAAGAAAACTCGCTTTGGAAACAAAGGACGGAAGCATTCAGGTAATTCCTGAGTCAACTGCATACATTCTTAGAAGAATGCTTATGGAAGTTAACCGAATTGGCACACCGGCCGGAGGCTTAAGGGAGAAGGATAAGGGCGATTATCAAGGAGTGGCTGCCGGAAAAACAGGTTCCACATCCTCGTACACTAACGCATGGTATTGTGGATTTGACCCGAAATATACCACTGTACTATGGATGGGATTTGATAAGAATACCATTTCACTCGGTCGAAACCAGACCGCAGGAGGAATTGCAGTTCCTCCGTGGGGAAGAATTTACAGAAGATTTTATGACGGCAAAAATTATCCTTCCTTCAATAACGAATTCGGACAGGATCCTATTCCCGAAGGCGTTGTCAATGGAGCTACGTGCGCAAATAATGGACTTGCGCCTAAGCCGGGTGTTTGCCCTCTGATCTCTTCCCTTTCCCTGAAGCCTGTCGTGATTGCTGGCCAGTACAGAGGCGTGCCTGGAAGCAGGATGTGCGACGGAGAAAGGGATCACATGAAATCGATGGACTTTCGGGAATTCCTCCAGCAGCAATACCAAATTTCCGATGACGAAATCGGAAAGGGCAAACGCGATACTTATAAGGTTATCACTGAATAAACAGCCTCACCGGGTTCCCTTTCCATTTTTGCATTCTCCTAAATGGAATAGGCCGCCTGTAGCCCCTCCGAAAACGCCCGCTTTGCATCTATTCCCCTTGCGTCTTTTGCCCCACCGACTAGAAAAATCTTTTTCTCCGGGTAAAGGTTTTTGCAGGCTTCATACAAAGAATTTTCTTCATCTTGGCCAGTGCAATGGATTATGGAATCACAATCATAGGTCATTTCTTCACCGTTTTTCATGGTAAATTTCAGCCCCGATTTTGTGACCTCATTGTAATTCAGCCCGTAAAAGAAGTTCACTCCACTGGTTTCCAATTCTTGCCTGAGTGCCCAGAATGTAGTTGGCCCCAGGCCTGCTCCCGGCTTTCCGGACCTTTTGAATACCGCGACTTCCCTGTCGGGTTTATGATTTTGCACAACTGCATTTGTGTAAGAGTCGATGTTGTATCTATTGTAATACGAGCTGAGGGTTGGGTCGTGCTCTTCTGTCAATTTGTGGGCAACGTCTACACCAATACCCCCTCCACCGATTACTGCAACTTTTTTGCCGGGCTTGAATTTACCTGTGATATAATCGACGTAGTTACCATTGGGAATAGAATCCAGCCCTTTTATTTGAAAATTTCTCGGTTTGACCCCTGTCGCAAAAATGATTGCATCCGGATTTATCGAATCCAAAAGATCTTTGTCGCAAGTAGTATTTAGACGAATATCCACCCCGAGTTCCGCTAACTCGTTTTGAAAATATCGGATTGTTTCTTTGAATTCCGATTTTCCGGGAATTTCCGCTGCGATTTTCAACTGTCCTCCGATCGAATCTGATTTTTCGATTAAAACTACATTGTGGCCGAGATTTGCAGAGGCTTTTGCGGCCTCAAGTCCACCCGGGCCGGAACCGATGACGACAACTTTTTTGGGAGAGTTGACTTTTGCGTTGGGATAGCATTCTTCATTGACCGCTTCCGGATTGACAATGCAGGAGACTGACTTTTCTCCGAAAACGTGATCGAGGCAAGCTTGGTTACAGGCGATGCAGGTATTGACTAAAGAAGCTTTTCCTGTTTTTATTTTGTTTACGATGGAAGGATCAGCCAGAAATGGCCTTGCCATCGAAATGATATCCGCCTCGTCATTGTCAAAAATTCTTTGCATTGTATCCGGAGAATTCACCCGATTGGAAGCAATGATCGGAATACCCGGGGTTTTGTCCTTCACCATTTTGGCAATTTTAGCCCAGGCGCCCCTGGGAACCAGTTGGCTGATGGTTGGAATTCTGGACTCATGCCACCCGATTCCAATGTTCAACGCCGACACGCCTTCACTTTTGAGTCTTGCGGCTAACGCACATACTTCCTCAAACGATGGATTGCCTGGAATTAAATCTATTCCTGACATTCTGAAAATTACCGGAAAACCTTTGGGTACATTCTTGATTACAGATCGCAGAACTTCAATCGACATGTTCATTCGCTTCTCAGGGTTTCCTCCGAAATAATCATCTCTATGATTTGTCACACCTGAAAAAAACTGATTGATCAGATACCCCTCACTGCCCATAATCTCGACAGCTCCGAATCCGCATTCAACTGCGAGCTTTGCGGATTTTCCAAAGTCTTCTACGGTTTTCCAGCATTCATCTTCCGTCAAAGCCTTTGGAACATATCGATTTATCGGAGCACGAATGGCAGAAGGGGCGACACAATTTCTATCGAACGCATAACGTCCTGCATGAAATAGCTGGGAGCACATCACACCTTTATTTTTCAAAAGATCGTTCATATTTTTTAGTTCTTGCGCATCTTTTTCTATATTGAAATTAAAAAAATGCTTTGAACCCTTCGCTTCTTCGTTGACGGCGACACCACCGGTTACAATGAGGCCGACTCCTCCATCCAAGCGCTTTCCATAAAAAGCGGCCATTCTTCCGGCACTCCCTTCTTCTCCCTCGATTCCAAGATGCATGGAACCCATAATAAAACGGTTCGGGAGTGTTAAATTTCCTATTTTGATAGATTCAAAAGCTTTATTCATGATAGTCTCCATAATTTACCAATGGTAAAATCTGCTGAATTTCCTGCAAGCTTTAATTTACCAATGGTAATATAATTCTTGACTTAATTGGCTCCTCAAATTAGTTTTCTTGTGTGGTGAAAGGAAAAAAGAACAAAACCAAAATACCGAAAAAGGGGAGGCCTTACAAAAAGGAAGGGCATTCGGTCAGAGAGGATTTAATTTTGGCCGGGGCTGAATTGCTCAAGAATTCTTCTCTGGAGGAACTTTCTCTCCGAAAAGTCGCTTCATTGGCCGGGGTCAGCCACGTTGCAACCTACCACCATTTTCAAAATAAAAATGCCCTTTTGGCTTCCATTGCTGAAGTTGGGTTTCAGAAATATTTTCAATCCTATAAACAGGAACTAGGGAAAATATCCCGGAAAATCAATTCTGCTAAGGAAAATTATCCAGTATCTTTCTTTGGAGAATCCGGAGAGTTCTACATCCGTTTTCGAGCCTTGGGCTGGACTTATGTGAAATTTACGATGAGCTATCGGGAATATTCGAGGATAATGTTTGGTGGGGCAGGGCTCGATCTAAGTGAACACCCGAGGCTTTCATCAGTTTCTAGGCGGACATACAGGCAGTTGCACGAAATCGTTCGAATGGGCCAGCGAATCGGAGCAATCGCGAAAGGAAATACTAGGGAAAAGACTCTCGCTTCCTGGGCAATGATACACGGAATTGCTATGTTGCTTTTGGAAGGCAGGTTGAAAGCAAAGAGTTCTGAATTTGAAATGGAAGAATTTGTTTATTCCGTTACAAATCATGTGTTTTTGGGAATGAAACGCTAATCCGTATTCGCTCCTCTGCTATTTAAGCCGGATGTCCGGAAACACGGGACGAACGTGTGAAGATATATTCCGGATGAGACTATTTTTAGACACGAATTGCTATATCAGGAAATATATCGAATTTATACGAAATTGTAATCAAATTGTAATATTCCTGCGCTAAACTTTCACTATAAAAATTAAAAATTTTGCAATATTTTTGCATAAATTTGAATACGGTGAAATCATGAAAGAACCAGAAATTATAGACTACAAAAACCCAAGTAAAAAGGATCAAATCCGGTTTTACTCAATTACATTCATTGCTGCACTGGTAATTACAGTCGGGTATTTTGGCGGACTGCCTTCTTATTGGCTAGGCTGGATGGCATTTGCCGTTGCGGCATTTTCAGTGGCAGGGAACGACGCGATTCAAACCATTGGAACCTTTATCGAAAGTAAATCCGGAATTCATTGGGCGCCAAAACTTTTTGTTTTTGGTTTGTCACTCATTGCAGTGCATGCAGTGGGATGGTATATGGATGGGGGGGAAATCCACTTTCATCGGTTGGACTCTTTTCAGGAACCAAAGGCATTTAACCTATTACAACTTCTAGCTCCAATTATCCTAGTAATTATTACAAGGATGAAGGCTCCGGTTTCCACAACTTTCATGGTTCTTGGGTTATTCGGTTCTCAAAACATAAATAAAATGCTTACTAAATCTTTTGTTGGATACGGAATTGCTTTTATTTCTGCATTTATCGTTTGGGGGATATTAGCTAAATTAGACCCCCATGAATATACTGAAGATCATGTCCCGGATCCGAAATCAGAAAAAAGATGGGCAACCTTGCAATGGTTTTCTACAATCTATCTTTGGGGGGCATGGTTACTTCAGGATACTGCAAACATCGCGGTATTCTTGCCTCGCAAATTGAGCATCCCGGAATTTTGTGGGGCTGTCGGACTCTTAGTAATTGCTCTGGGAATTATTATTAAAACAAATGGTGGGACTATTCAAGAAGTAGTCAGTGAAAAATCAGATATCAAATGGTCAAAAGCCGCAACAGTGGTAGATATTGTCTACGCAACGATTTTATTGGTTTTCCAGAAGTGGAGTAAGATGCCGATGTCAACCACTTGGGTTTTTCTGGGACTTTTGGCGGGCAGGGAAATTATTTTGCATATAGTTACCTTCAAAGACAATCCTTATCTCGATACTTTTAAGAAAGTCGGAAAGGACGTTATGCTGGCTTCTCTTGGAATTGCTGTCAGCATTGGAATATTTCTTTTGAGCGACGTTATTTACAATGAAGGAAAATCAACAGGAATTCATTCCTTTTTCACAAATCAAAGAGTTATTTCTGTGAATGTTCACAAAACAAATTAATCCAAGTTGGGCTATAGCAATATTTTTTTCTGAGAGCTTTTTTGGAACTTGGCCCTTGAGTAACCGACGACCTGCGCACAGGCCGGGTGTATCGGAGCGACTTTACAGGCCGTTCCAAGCATTTTTCAGCGTTCAGGATAAAGATTGAATCTTAGTGGACAAAAAGAATTCAACTTACCATCATTCTATTATGAAAATCTTTTTCTTGATAGCGCTGGTATTATCTTTAATGTCGCTGATTATTTATAAGTATCAACACAAGCTCATTTTTTTCCCGGAAGTGCTCCCAAGGGATTTTGTTTTTACTTTCAAGTATCCCTTCGAAGAAATTTTTTTGAAGACTGAGGACGATTCCGAAATACATGGTTTATTTTTTCATGCAAAAAAACCGAAAGGTGTGGTACTGTATTTTCATGGAAATGCCGGCAGTCTTCGAACCTGGGGGCAGATTTCTGAAAATTTTTTGCCATTCGGGTATTCAATACTAATCATGGATTACCGGGGTTATGGGAAAAGCTCCGGGAGCCTTTCCGAAAAAAATTTACTTCGGGATTCACAAACTGCCTATGATTTTCTAAAATCTAAAGTGGATGAAAAAAAAATCATTATCTACGGTCGTTCAATCGGGACGGGAGTTGCTGTTTATCTCGCAACCAGAACAAATCCAAGGATGTTGATTTTGGAAAGTCCATTTACCAGTTTGGTCGAAATTGCGAAATTTCACTATCCTTTTCTACCATCCTTTTTGCTGAAATTCCGTTTTTTCTCGAATGAATGGATTGGGAACATTCAGTGCCCGGCATATCTATTTCATGGAACAGAGGATGCGATTATACCAATCCGGTTTGGTGAAAATCTCGCAAAAATGAACCCTGGCAAGGTAAAATTCCTCAGAATCAGTCACGGAGGTCATAACGATTTGAGCGAATTTCCGGAATATTGGGAAAATCTTCGAGACATAATCGGAAAATAACCCAGAAATCAAGAAATTTATCGGATTTAGTCATGGTCATTTTCCTCGAAGAATGTTTCTGTTGATGGCTTTTTATAAAATTGTCTCAAAAAAGGAAAAGATTGACAAAATTTTTATTATATTATAAAATTGGTCAAATTTAATTAAAATGCTAAAAAAGTATATGAAAAGAGGAAAATTATATGAAAACAAAATCGATAGGGCGATCCTATAGAGTCTTTATTTTTTCACTTGCGCTAATCTTTGGTATCGTCGGGTGCGGTGGAAAAAAGAAAGGGATGCCATTATGGCCTCTGCTTTTAATGGGTGGGGAGTCATCAAGTGCAACAGGCACACAAACAGATGCAAACGGAGTACCGCTCCCCCCGACAGCTTCTTCTGGCAATGCATCAACGAGTACATCCTCAACGAATAGCACTTCTTCAGCTGCAAATGAGCAGGAGAATCCAACCTCTGGCCCTGCTAGAATAACAGGAAGTATAGATGTTTTGGTCGGTGATGTTAACGTAAATACCGACCTTGACGCAGGAAATGATGTGGATCTTACAACGATTCAAGTTCAATTGGTATCCCCGGATGGAACCGTCGTCAGCACAACGAATCTGGATAGCCTCGGTAATTACACATTTGATATATCGAACCTTCAGAATGAAAATTACCGTGTTTTGATTCAATCTGGCCTTGGAGTCAATTACGCCTATCAGGACTTCAATTATACATTCAATCCTTCTTCAGGATCCTATACTGCTGTCGTTCTTCCTACATTGCATTCCGAGAGATTGTTTTATACTAGTGGGCCAACCAATATTTCCGGATCTGTCCGGGCATCTGGTTATAACAACATCGTAGTAATACCTGCTTCGGGATTGGATGGAGTTACGGTGAAAATTCTGGATTCCAATGGAAATATTGCTGCAACCACAACAACGGATGCCAGCGGCAATTATTCTTTCTCTTTGGTGAACTTACCAAATGGAAATTATACAGTACTTGTTTCCGGAGATTCAGTATCTATGAGTGGCAGGCCATTCGTAAACCAGTCCATTCCATTCCGATTCATTTTTGCCGGAAATAATCCCTCGCTAGCGACTAACGTATCTATTCCGGTATCTTATCTTGCATGGAATGCATCGACAACCAGTTCGAGCCTGATTTCCGGTTCGGTATCGAATGCCGCAATTCCTGGTGGAGATGTTTATACATCCTATTCAGTTGCACTAAAAGATTCCAGTGGAAATTTAGTTGCGACTGTTACTCCGGATGGAAGTGGAAACTTCAGCTTTTCAAATACTTTGAATGACGGTGTATATTATGTCGAAGTAGCCAGGGCAAACTTTTTGACTAACGTGACCTCATTTCTTTTTGCAGCTCATCCGTCCGGTGGTTCAAATGTCAAAAATGTGACTCTTGCTGCAATCAAAGTTGTTCCAATGCCATCAACAATTACCGGTGGAGTAACAGACGGCTTGGTATCCCCGATTCCTGGGGCTGTTATCAACTTCAGGCCTGATAAAACTACTACTCCGGCGCAGCTGGCATACATGCTTTTGGGGTCTGATGACAGATTGAGAAACCTCGCGAATTTATGGATCAGAGAAGTTTGTCCAGCTTGGAATGGAACTTCTGCGGGGATTGCCTCTTGTATTGGAACCAATGCAGGGCAGTGTAATGGAACAGCGGGTGCCTATTGCAACTATCAAACCTATCAGAATAAAGTTTATGAAATCAGCGGGTCGAATGTGGTCTTCACTGCTGCAGCCGGGGTCTGGCAGTATTACGTTTCCGCTCCTGGATATTTAAGCACAACTCCTTCTACGATTACATTGAATGGCTCCAATGTAACTGTTTCTTCTGTAACATTAACTCCAAGTACCCACAGAACTCAAATTGCAGGTGCTGCAATCGTATTGGATAGTCTAGTAAACGGAACAAAAAGAGCCTATCAGGGAGCAGTTCCTACTTACACAAATGCCGGAACCAGTTTACCCGGATTATTTGTAGTAATGCTTGGAAACACCAATAACTCAAATGTGCCTGTGGCTCACATCACGGTAACCAATGCAAGCGGCCAATATGCATTTGATGGAAATTCAAAAGTAGTCCAATTATCCAACTCATTTACGAGCGACACCCAAAGAGTCGGTTATGCGATTCAAAACTACGCATCGGGGACATATTTAAGTTCTACTCCGACCGTTGCCGGAAGTTCTACATCTGATTCGGTTCAGATTTTGGCAGGACAATACCAGTTCAAACAAGGTTCCTATGCGGTATTTGTGGTGGATCCAATGGGACACCTGAATGCATCTTCTACAAGGGCAGATAACGGATCAATTGCTTTGTATGGTGTAAATACCGTTGTTTCAACCGTTCTACATTTACCCAGAAGGAAAATTTCCGGTAACATTTCTAATGCCATTACAACGGAAAATTTAAATGGCGCTACGGTTTCTTTGGGAAGGGACAACAACCCTGACCCGAACATTGTGGATTTTATTGCAAATGTACGCAAAGACTATGACCTGATTCCTTCAACTTCGAGATTGATTGCGGGTTCCGATCAATTGATTGGGTCCGTTGCCACTGATTCAACGGGATTGTATTCAATTGAGAATATTGATCCGGGTGAATATGTGCTGAAAATTTCCAAGCCTGGATTTGGGGATTCTTTTGTGCCTGTTTCTGTTACATCAACATCCGATGTGGCGATTAACTCGCAGCTTGTAGAAAATACCGGTTTTGGCAATTTAAGCGGTTATGTAAAGCTTCCTGGAGGGTTTCAGTTCACAGGGTCTTATAGTTTGGAATTGGTGCATCCGGTATCCGGCGCAAGGCCAACTAATGGAATCCAACCATCTTCGCTCTCAAGCGGAACAACTGCCTTTACGAATGCGCCAAAATATGACGTATTCCAGATTAATGCAGGCCAGTGGAAACTTAGATTTGTGGCTGCTGGGTATAAGACTGTTGAAGGTTTAGTAAATATTCAGAAGGATGCAACAACCAATTTTGATATTATTACTATGGTGCCGGGATCTCATGGCCCTGCAGCTGTTTCTGGACGAGCATTAAACGCCCTGAATAATCAAGGAATTGCAAACTTGACTATTCGCCTTAGACCGGGGATTAATGTTGTGAATGGTGCGTATGCAACAGATATTAACAATACGACGATCCCTGCGATAACAACAGGTTCAGATGGGTCCTTTGCAGTTCCTGGAGTGCCGCCTGGAAATTACACACTTGAAGTTTCGGGAACCAATTTTGAGACTGCCTATAGAACGGTGATCTCTGCCGGAACAGACACTCCTGCAAATCAGAATATTCTGGTTAGCCCGGTTCTCGTAAATAATGAGATGAGAATTGTTCTTTCTTGGAACGCGACTCCAAGGGATTTGGATTCTCACCTGGAGTTTGGAAATTCAACTTGCACGAGTGGCGGAAAAAAATGCCAGGCAGTTTGGAATGATAAAACAAAATTGAGTGGTGATCTTACTCTGGATTACGATATTACAACCGGTTATGGCCCCGAAACTGTTACGGTGAAAGGCTCCAGCTGGACCCAGCCAAGACTTGGTTACAGTGTATATAACTGGAGTAATGAGGCTGTTATGGCTACATCCGGGGCGACTGTAAGAGTTTTCAAATCTCAAGGGCTTGTGAGATCTTACTCTGTCGGCGCGAATCAAGTGGGTAGATGGTGGCAGTTATTCTGCTTAACTCCTAGTATGGGCATAATTGATGCTGGTACCACAGGATGTAGCGTGAATACCTTCTTTAATGCACCGTCAAATTAGTAAGTAGTTAACTTCTGAAAATCAAAGGCATTCGGCTCTAAAAAAGGGTCGGATGCTTTTTTTTTCTGCAATATAAAAATTATTTATTGACGTAACATATATTCACTTTTTCTTTGTATAGTATGAAAGAACTTACAGATAAACAAGTTGAAGTGCTGGGTTTTATAACCAATACGATAAAGGATCGGGGCCTTCCGCCGACTATTCGGGAAATTGGTGATGAGTTTGGGATTACTGCAAAAGGCGCATATGATCACCTGAAAGCTATCGAAAAAAAAGGGTATATTCGAACTTCCAAGAATCAATCTAGGGCAATCGAGCTACTTCGGCCAAATGCAGAAGATATGCTTCCAGTTAGAGTCATGAGTATCCCGCTTGTTGGGAGGGTGGCAGCTGGATTGCCTATACTTGCAGAGGAGAATATAGAGGACTATATTCCGGTTCCGGATGAGCTGGCAAAAAAAGGCGTAACATTTGCACTCAGAGTGGTCGGGGACTCGATGACAGGATCGGGAATACTGGATGGTGATATCGCCATTGTTCAGAAAAAGGAAGTTGCCAAAAATGGGGAGATAGTTGTTGCTCTGGTAGAAGATGAAGCGACCTTGAAGACTTTTTACAAGGAGTCAGATCACATTCGCCTGGAACCAAGTAACAACACTTATAAGCCAATAAAAACGAAGAAAGCTTCAGTTGTTGGAAAATTAATCGGCCTGTATAGAATGTATTAAGAGTTTTAGTATATACTCGCCTTCGGTTTCCGGAATTGTAACGGCGTTTTTTTTGCGGCCATTACAATTCAATGTCGAATCAATGAAACAATTCGTTTAGTGGAAATAGGATTTTGGTGGTAGATGAATCTCTGATGCAGGCTAGTGTTACAATGGCCATAGTCGCAGAGGAAATTACCGGAATTGTAAGATTGTCATCCAGAAATCCTTTCCACGCATTGGATGAGTAGAATTCAGCAGCAGCAGCAGTGGTTGCGCCAAAAAGTAAAATCAAAACGGCTGGGAAGTTGATTGAATTGTTCAAGAAAAGCCGGAATTCCGGAGATGCGTTTGTGATTGAGAATAAAGCCAAGGCGCAAAACCCTCCAACAAGGCTTACAGTGAAAAATGCCAAAACTCCTACAAGAGACTTCCCGTTTTTGAATCTATACTTTCCATAACGGAAGCCAAAAAAAGCGGCAAAAGGGTCTCCTACTAAAAGAAAAAACATGGAGAGAAAAGCAATTTCCGGAGGATAAATCGCGACAACGAAGGCATTTGATAAAAAATAGGGGAGTGTCGCAGTAATTCTGTTTCGCTCTTTTTCTTTCATCAGAAATCCGAAATATTTCCAGAAAAAGTCATTAAATGCGGGGATCTGCAAGCGAAAGGTTTCGATGAGTATAAAGACTACATTCACAAAAGCCAGGCCGGAGAATATAATTGCCCGTGTTGCATGTTTTAAACCCAGCGCTCCGCTAAAAATATCGTAAAAAAGGGCTAGTGGAATAACTAGACCTAAAAGGTGCCAGAGTTTTCTATAATGATTAAATTTTTCGTCAGCCAAGCTAGATTCTCCTTGAAGATCTTGATGCGAGTTTCATAGCCAACTCTTCATTTGCCGCAACACTGAATAAGTTCTTGATTCCACCCATTTCAAATACCTGTTTGATCTGTGGGGATGGATTTAAAAGGATTATCTTGTTCCCAGAACTAAAGCTGAAATCACTTACATCCTTGAGAGCAGAAATTCCACTAGAGGAAACCAGTATCACTTCTTCCATGTCCAGAATTAAAGCGCCTTTTTTGTTGTAGTTTTTCACTTCTTCGGTGAATCTTTCTTTTGTAAAAGAATTGATTGCACCATCAACTCTTATCACAAATATGTTTTCTATCCTTTCGACAGAAAAATTTATTTCCATGAAACTCACGAAAGCTATTCTGAATTTAGAGGCGCTTTAGTTCAAATGTTATTTACGATTACTTTCCTTATTTTTTTTATTTTTTATTCCTACGAAATACAGTTTTCCGGGGCAATATGTTTGGGATTTTTCCTTTTTGGGGACAGGAAAAACATTCAAGATGGGATTCATCTACGTTATGACAAAAATAGTTTAATTGTAAGTTTATTTTTTGTCATTTTTTTGATTCTTTCTGTCGTCGATGGAAAAACGCCCCAAGAGTTGATAAATTTTCTTGCGATTTCCCTGATTTGTCTCTTTGATATCCACACAAAAAAAGAAAGGTTCAATTCTCCGGATTTTGAGTTTTTGATCTTGCTTTGTCTGGAGATATTTGTCATACTTTCCAATGTATTGCTTGAGGGGAGCTTTTGGGCAATGGTCTTTCCGGTTACATTCCTGGCGATATATGGGAGTGGATTAAAATACTCCCTGATTAGAAGACTATTCATTTATTTGAATACAATTCTAGTAATCACTTCTATTGTCAGGCTCGGCATTTTTTCTATGGGAAAAAATAGTCTAGTATTGAAATTCTTGAATGGGGACTCCGGGATCATGGATAAATATACTATTATATTATTTTTCTTGACTCCATTCGGACTTCTCCTATTGAACACCAGTGAAAAACAATTTTTTAAAATGCACAAAACAATAATTCCTTCCGGGACTTTGTCTCAAGAACCAACGGAAAGGAATAAAATTCGCCTAACAAAGTATTCGTGGGCGAATATTTTTGAACAGATACCGAATGGAATATTACTCACAGTTTCCCTTGTTCTGTTTTTTCTGTGCCAATTTGAGTTTTCAGACTTCTCGTTTACTATTTTTATTGTATTTTCTTTCATTCGTATTGTATTGGAGAAAAAGGCAATTGGAGGAGCTATTGAAAGTCAAAGTCGCAAATCTTTACAAGAAACTGGAAACAATTGACCGGGATATTACCGAATTGAGAAATACAAAAAGCAGGATTTCGGCTGAAAGAGATTATTCTGATTTTCTGAAAAATTCATTCGATCTCGAAATTTCCAAATTGGAAAACCAAAAGAAGGAAATGCTGTCTTTGAAAATTATTGGAGCCCCGATTGACCTGCAAAAACAAAAGAAAAACGAACCGGATGAAGCAAAAAACCTTTATAGCATGCAGGAAAAGGAACTCAGTTCAAAAACAATCACGATAGAACCGGTTACGCCTCAAGATAAAAAAAATGAAATAAAAAAACAGGTACATAGGTATTAAAGTAAAATGAAAAAATTAATTCTCATTCTGATTGGATTGCTTTCCATATTTTCTGATTGCAAAAGGGATAGTGATGTTTTGGCAACGTTTGACAACGGGAAAGTATTGCGCTCTGACATAAGGTCTTTTTATGAACTGAAAGAGATTCCTGTAAATCCGAATACTACCTCGGTACAGAATCAAACCGGTATCGTTGAAGATATTTCAATCCAAATGATTTGTGAAATTGAATTCAAGAAGAATAACCCTAACTCAAATCCAAAATTCGATAATATACTGGAAGTTGTAGAAAAACAGCTTATGGCATCCATCTGGAAGAAAAACTCTCTGGAAAGAATGAGAAACAATTCTGACGTCGAACTTGTGGAAGCGCAACTTGCGGTTGTAAGAAAAACGAATCCGGCTCAACTGGGAATAGAAAAATCCGAGAATGTTTTGAATTCTCTGAAAGCCCTGAAATCCGAGAAAGAAATTTCCGATTTCATCTCCAAAAATACAGAGGAGGACAGTAGAAAGCCACTTGGGGGGTTATTGGAGCCTCATTGCATCAATTGCGGGAAAGATCCGGTTACGGAAATTTTATTCGGCAATCATACAGAAAATCCCAAAGGCCAGTTTTTCAAGCGAGAAATCGATGGTAATTTTTACATTGTCCGAATCTTAGAAATCAGAAAAATCAAACCTGCTAAATTGGAAAAATATTTTCTAAAGGCATTTAATGAATTCAAAGCGATGGCTGATAATTTTAAAAATTCCGCTAAAACTGAGGATGAGAAAAAAAGTGCAGCCTATTATGCGGATGACAAGGCAAATGAAAAGGCTAAAATGACAGCCGAGCATGTTTTGAAACAGTTCGATAATTTTCAATGGAATGAAGAATATTCAAAGCTTAAGCAGGAAAGCGGCCTTACGCTATCGCCAGTGATGCTTCCCCAAAGCAAAGAAAATTCTTTTAGCGAATTTAAACCTGAAACTGTTATTTTTACCCGAAAAGATAATTCCAAATTCACATTTCAAAATTTAGATGATTATTATGAGAAGGTGAATATTTTTAAGCGAAAGGGAAAATTTTCCAAACAAGATGAGCTAAAAGAGAAGATGGCGTTTTTCCATCAAGTGGTTTTCCCTTCGATAATTTTAAACGAGAAGAAAGAAGCCGAAGAAATCCGGAAGTCAGAAAAATTTATAAAGAATCTGGAGTTTGCGCGTCGCTCCATTGCATTTGCATTAGTTCAAAGCGAAATTCAGAACAAAGATTATCCGACTACTGAAAAAGAACTAAAAGACACTTATGAAATCGGCAAAATGTATGCTTATTCCACTCCATCAAAGAGTGATCCTAAAAAGAGAGACCCGCTTCCGTTTGCTTCCGTAAGAGATCGAATTGTGGCTGAAGTGGAAAATTCCAAAAAAAAATCCGAATATGACAAAATCATTAACAGATACAAAAATGATTATCATTTGAAAGTGTTTTCTGAACGGTTTTCAGTAGGTGAAATTTAATAACTGTTTGGTTAATTTTTTCTTGAATAAATTTTTTACTTTTTCAGGATAAGTGAAAAATAGAGGACTAATCGATGAAAAACCACATTTATATGCTTCGGAAGAAAAGGGCGATAAAGCAGTACGATATGGCCAGAGCGCTTGGTGTTTCGCCGAGCTATTTATCAAAAATTGAAACCGGAAGTCAAGAGCCGACAGAAAAATTCAAAATTAACTGCGCCAAATATTTGAAGTTATCGGTAGAAAAACTTTTCAATGAATTTCCTGTTGAGGAAGTTTTCCCGGAGTTTTCGCAAGGTTTAACAAATACACTTTGGGCTAAGAGACGCCAGTTGGGAATAAAACAGTATGACATGGCAAAAAAACTGAAGGTGTCCACGCCATTTTTGTCAAAAGTTGAGCTTGGTTTGTTGGAACCGCCTGAAGACTTTAAACAACTCGCATCCAGAGTGTTTAAAGTGGAAGAAAAGGAGTTATTTCTCACTTCGATAGAATTTTAAATTTCTATTTTTAGGTAAACCCCTAAGAGAATGATTCTTGGGGGTTTTTTATTTCAGTTCTATTAACGCAACCTGCTCTCGCGGAATTTCCATTTCACGACCTTCAGAAGTTTTGATTACATAGAGGCCATCTTTCCGGCTAAGTTCACCGATTAGAGATGTGGAATCTTTGAGGCTGAGCGTAAATACAAGAGCAGGCTTTTTGTTGAAATTCTCTTGTGCGAGTTTGTAGTATTCTTCTTCCTCTTTTGCAAATTCATTTACCTCTTCTTTGCTTTGCAGAGCGATTTTTTCATTTATCTTATCGCTTTGCGCAGAAGAAAATGCCAATAATTCCTCTGAGAGTTTTTTTTCTCGATTGTCTTTAAGAAATGGAAAATCGGCTTCCGGAATGTAGGCCAGTGCAGCTTGAATTTTGGGGCCACTAACTTTGAGGAAGGACTCAATTTCTCCGAAGGCGCTTATGGAAATTTCCTTTTTATCGGAAAACAGCATGCTTTCCATCTCTTGAAGGATTGATTCTTTCTGATTCAGTTTATCCAAGTCATAGTTGAGAATATAGGCTGTGCCCTGATCTACTTCACTTTTTAAGTCTCCAAAAATCTGGGGAAATTTTTCCTCAAAAGTTTTGCTTTCTTTGCGAGTGATTATCCTTCTCGATCCATTGCCGAATAGGTAAGAAGAGTTCTGTGCAACCTGTGTCTTTCCCCGGATAGCTTCCACATTTAGTCTGCTTTTTTCGAATTCAAGGAAAGTTGCCCCGGAATCAAGACTGATCAGATGATCTTTTACTAGGAATCGGATATTTTTTTGATTTGATTCAGTATAGATTTTGCCCTGATTTAAGCGCCAGATTTCCCTGCCTTCGCTTTGGATATTCACTAGTTCCGTTTCCGGGAAAATCTGAATAGAAAAATCTTTTTTTCCATTTGCAATGGCAATTAAGCAGGATGATTTTTTTGCGCTTTGGATGAGGCTGTTTTCAAAAATATCTCCTTTTTTCAGAAGAACGCCGTTTGAATAGCATCTGCCGCTCATATCTTTTATAACGTATTTTGCATTCTGCTGAAATAGATTGCTCAGGTTTTGTGAAAAATCAAAATAGGAAACCTGGTAAACTCCCACGGCCAGCAAAATAGTTGCTGCGAGTTTCAGAAAAATGGAAAGATTTTCGGAAAACTTGCTTGGTTTTTTGAATTTCTTTAGAAATTGCGCTTTTTCGAATTCTGATACGGAAATGCTTTCATCAAAAATTTCCGTCTGTAAATTTTTGCGTTCAAGATTTTCCAAAAAGGAGTTTATTTTTTCAAAATCCTGGAAATCTTTTTCATGCGTTCTGGACGATTTCAGATTTTCCGCAAATTTTAATTTTTCACTAACGGTCATTTCGCCGGTAATGTATTTTTGAAAATGTTCTTTGAATGGATTTCTTGTTTTTTTCATAGTTTTTTATGGGTTATCTGGAGGAAGAATATTTCTTCGGACAAGCTCTGTCTTTAGTTTCTCAAAGGCGCTAAGGAGCCTTCTTCGAATTGTTCTTTCCGACAAATTCATCAAATAAGCCGTTTCCTCCAAAGTTTTATTTTTTATCTTCTTGAATATTAATATGCTTTTTTCCGGCTCAGGTAGACACTGAATTGCTAAAATTATTTCATTTTCTGTAAATTTTTTATCTACAATTTCTGCCGGATCAAAGTCGCCTTTTGCCAGATTCTGGGTTTTATTTTCATCCAGAGATTCGGAATCTATTCTTTTTTTTCTCAAATGCATATAAAAAACGTTTCGGGCAATTGTAAAAGCCCAAGTTTTGAAATTCCCTTTTTCGGCAGAGTAGGACTCAAGCGCTTTATAGATATTAATAAATGAATCCTGGGTGAGGTCATCCGCCAATTCCGGATTTGATGACATTTTCAGAAGATATCTATACACAGACTGGTAATTTTCTGAATACAGTTTTTCAAAGTTTTTTTCCTTGTTCATTAAAACTATTTTATCATTTAAGCGTTTAGCAAAAAGCCCTTTTTGAAAAAAAACAAAATCTGCTAACTCTGAAAACCCACCCATTAGATTTATGCGTGAAAACGAATGATTTGGCCACAAAGGCAGTGGCTTATTCAGCCAGAGGTTACTTTTGTTTTCGCCCGTATTTTAGTGCATAATTCCCTCCTTCTCCTAAAACCACAAGTTTTTTGAGAAAAGCGAAAGCAAAAATAATCAAAATTCTTGACGTGGAAGCGTCTAAAAATAGTATGGAATTTCCGGTCGGCGTATTCGGCTAGATTACGTAACCGGTAGAAAGCCTTTAGGAAAGTCCCTAAAACGAGAAAGTTCTCCTTGCAAGGATTTTAACGGGCGAATAGTCGATCTTTTACAACATATATAACAATATATCCCTCACCATTTTACGCCTGCAAGCGGAATACCCGCGAGCAGGCTAAATGGTGAGGGACGACATCAACCCAGCATCTCTGCCGAGGTGCTGGGAAAATAAGAAATTTTTTTGTATCTTGAAAAGGATACAGTGCCCCACACCATTTTGCGCTCGCAAGCGAGCTAA